>DASYEH010000008.1:0-724744 GCA_036499125.1 Gemmatimonadales bacterium | reverse complement strand
CACCGCCGCAGTGAACGCGGCTACCGCGCCCCACAGTGCGGTGCGTGCAATCGGAAGGTCGCCGACCGTCCGGTTCCGTTCCGCTCGACCGAGAAGCAGCGCGAATGCCAGCCCGCACACCGCTCCTGCGATGGCGAACGGCAGCATGCTGTGAAGTGTCCATGAGATGAAGCTGTTTCGCTGCTGCACCCAGGCCGGGCCGCGAAACCAGTACGCCACGCTGTACAGGAATCCGTAGACCGTCCAGCCGACGGACCAGAGCCCTGCAACAACCAGCGCCGCGCGCAATCGACGGGACATGTGGGGCTCCGTGAAAGAAGCTGGAGAAGGATACCACCACCCGGCCACCCCTTTGCGCATTCCCCGCCCGCGCCGCACCTTTCCCCCAACCCAATCCCAGCACCCAGTGCCCAGCGACCCCGCGACGAGGAACCATGCCCTTCGCATTCCGTCCCACCAGCAGCGCCTGCTCGGCGCTCGCCGCCCTCCTCGTCGCAGCACTGCTCCCGTCTCCTGCCCGCGCCCAGGACACCACGACCAAGACAAAACCGACGCCCACCATCGAAACCAGGACCGCCGGGATGCAGAAGCTCCCCGGCTTCTTCCCGCTCTACTGGGATGCCAACGCTGGCACGCTCTATCTCGAAATCCCCCGCCTCAACTACGAGGTCCTTCAGCTCGACGGTCTCGCCACCGGCCTCGGCTCCAACGACATCGGCCTCGATCGCGGCGCCTTCACCGGCTCGCGGATCGTGCGCTTCGAACGCGTCGGCCAGAAGGTGCTGATGGTGCAACCCAACTACAACTTCCGCTCCGTGAGCCACGACTCCGCCGAAGTCGCCGATGTGCGCGACGCCTTCGCGCCGTCGGTGCTCTGGGGATTCCCGCTCGTCGCGGCGAGTGACAGTGGCCGCCGAGTACTGGTAGAGCTCAACGACTTCATGCTGCACAACCCCGCCAACTTTTCCCAGAGACTGTCGCCCGGCAAATACGAACTCGACGCGTCGCGCAGCACGATCGTGATGCCGATGACCCAGAACTTCCCGCGCAATACCGAGATGGAAGCCCAGCTGACCTTCGTGCTGCAACCCGGCGGCGGCAACCGTAGCAACGCCGCCTGGTTCGAGGGCGTCGGCGCCGTCTCAGCCACGCCGGACGCCACCACCCTGCGGATCCACGATTCGTTCGTGCAGCTCCCCGACAGCGGCTACACCCCGCGCGCCTACGACCCGAGCTCCGGCTACGGCCCCTTCGCCTATCACGACTACTCCGCACCGCTCGGCGAACCGATGACGGTGCGCTACATCACCCGCCATCGCCTGAAGAAAGTCGACCCCTCGGCCGCCGTGAGCGATGCCGTCGAACCGATCATCTATTACATCGACCCTGGCACGCCGGAACCGATGCGCTCTGCCCTGCTCGACGGCGCGCGCTGGTGGAACCAGGCCTTCACCGCCGCCGGTTACCGCAACGCCTTTCGCGTCGAGTTGCTGCCGCCGGGCGCGTCGCCGATGGATGTCCGCTACAACATCGTCGACTGGGTGAACCGCTCCACCCGCGGCTGGAGTTACGGCGGCGGCATTGTCGACCCGCGCACCGGCGAGATCATCAAGGGCGTCGTGACACTCGGCTCGCTGCGCGTGCGCCAGGATGAAATGATCGCCGAGGGACTGCTGCAACCGTACAAGAATGGCAACGAAGCGACAACAGCGATTCATGCGTGGGCCCTGCAGCGACTGCGCCAGCTTGCAGCCCACGAGATCGGTCACTCGCTCGGCCTCGACCACAACTACTACGACAGCGATTCCGGCAGGATCAGCGTGCTCGACTATCCGGCCCCGCTGCTGAAGCTGCGCGCCGATGGTACCCTCGACGCATCGCAGGCGTATGCCGACGGGATCGGCGCCTGGGACAAGGTCTCGATCGCCTACGGCTACCAGGACTTTCCGCGCGGTACCGACGAGCCGGCAGCACTCAAGGCGATCCTCGACACGGCATGGAAGCACGACCTGCGCTATCTGACGAATCAGGATATCGACGTCAACCCGCGCGCCGACCAGTGGTCCAACGGCACCAACGCTGCAGCCGAACTCGACCGCCTGATGGCGATTCGCAAGGCAGCACTGTCGACCTTTGGCGTCAACGCGATTCGCAGCAACGTGCCGCTGGCGCAGATCGAGGAGACGCTGGTGCCGCTCTACCTATATCACCGTTATCAGGTCGACGCGGCGGCAAGCGTGCTCGGCGGGATTCACTACACCTATGCGTTGCGCGGCGACCAGCGTGAAGCGATGCGCCGGGCGACGGGCAGCGAGCAGCGGAGTGCACTGGCAGCGCTGATGAGGACGATAGCGCCGGCGGTGCTGGCGTTGCCGGACTCGTTGCTGAAGATCATTCCGCCGCGCCCCGAGGGGTTCGACATGACGCGCGAACTCTTCCCGCGCAATACCGGGATGGCGTTTGACGCGATCACACCGGCCATGGTCGCAGCGCAACTGGTGGCGACCGACGTGCTGGCGCCGGATCGTGCCGCGCGACTGGTAGAGCAGCACGCGCTTGATCCGTCACTCCCCGGGCTCGACGAAGTGATCGACACGCTCGTTGGGACCGCGTTCAATAGCGCGGCGCGGACGCCGTATCAGGCCGAGATCCGTCGGGCGGTGCAGCGCGCGGTCGTTGGCCAGTTGATGAGCCTGGCGGCGAGTGCGCCGATGGCGCAGGTGCGGGCACTGGCGGATTATGCGCTGCAGCGGCGTGCGACGCTGCTCGGGCAGCAATCAGCGGTGGGCGATGTGGCGACGCGAGCGAGCAACACTGCGATGGCGGCCGATATTCGCCGTTTCCTTGCCAGGCCCGCGGCAGCAATGTCGGCGCCGCAGCCAGCTGCGGTCGATCAGCCGCCTGGCGCGCCGTTTGGTGAGCCGGCGCTCGACTGGCTGGGGCGGATGCGTCCCGATTGTCCGTGGTGTTCGACGTATTGGCAGTGAGGTGAGGGGTGGTGGCGGCACGACGGAGCGGCGGTCTCAGGCGACTTGTAGCGGCGTGATCCGTGCGACCTCGTCCTTGATCGCCTGGGTAGCGTCCCACAGGTCGACGGCCCGCTGCGCGTTCAGCCAGAACTCGGGGGCATTGCCGAACAGCCGGGAGAATCGGAGCGCCATCTCTGGGCTGACGGCCCGTCGACCCCGCAACAACTCGTTGATCGACTGCCGGGAAACCCCAACGGCTTGGGCCAGACCGGAGACGGAGAGGTCGTAATCCTGCATGAAGTCCTCCTGCAGCATCTCACCCGGATGGGTGGGCCGCCGCTTCATGGGCCGAGTGTTTGCGATGGTCATCGTGATCCTCGCTCTAGTGATAGTCGCAGACTTCGACGTCGTAGGCGTCACCAGCGACGAATCGGAAGCAGACGCGCCATTGGTCATTCACGGCAATCGCGTGCTGCCCTTTCCGATCTCCCCGGAGCGCGTGTAGTCGGTTACCCCGCGGGACCTTCAGATCGTCTAGACAAGTCGCCAAATCGACGTACTCCAACTTTCGGGCAGCACGTGCGGCCACTTCCGGGGGGAATCGCCGCGCCGCACCGGCCAGATACAGGTCGTGGGTGCGCCGGTCGGCGAACGACTTGATCACCAGGAAACGTAACGTGTAACGTTACACTTGCCAAGACGGGGCGCGTTTTGACTGATCGCGTGCCATGCCAGTACCTCGCCTCCGCACCCTTCCTCCGCCAGGGTCCGTTCGGCGTGAGGGTCAAGCTTGGCACACTCGGCGGCCAGTCGACGGTGTTCCAACCGGGCCAACTTCTCCACGACGGCCGCTTCGATCGCCTGACTGCGATTCGGATACAATCCGCCGCGAACGAAGCGATCAAGCCGGTCCAATACTCGGTCGTCCAGCGTCACCGCAATCTTGGCCTTTGCCACGGAAACCTCCATGCATCACTATTGATCATGCCATAGCTGACAGCAAGCCTGCTGAACGCATCCAGGACCCCGATTGCTCCGCGTTGAGTGCTGGCGCCTTCGGCGAACTGGCAGTGACACTCGGGGCCTTGCGATGGAACGGCGTAGTCACCTCACTCCCGCCGGCCACTCCCCCGTCGGCATCGGCACCCCGCGCAGCAACTTCGGGTCGATCACCACATGCCGGATACGGGTGCGATTCCCGGTGTAGGTGATGTGCACCAGTCCATCCGCCGCTTGAATCACCGCCGGATACGAGAACTCTGCCCCGGGTGTGTCTTCGAGCACCACTGCCGCTGACCACAACTTGCCGTCACGCGAGATCGCGACATTCAGCGGCGACCGTCCGGTCGCCGAGTGATTGTAGACGACCAGCTGCCGGCCGTCGCGCAACGTGACCGCGTCAATCCCCGAGTTGGGGTTACGCAGCACGGTAAGCGCAAGCTCGGACCAGTGCACGCCGTTGTCGGTCGACCACGTCTCGAAGATCCGCCCCGCGCGCGTCCGGCCAATCGCCTGCAAGCGCCCCTTACCATGCACCAGGATGCTCGGCTGGATCGCGTCGATCTCTTTCCCGGTCGGCACCACACTCGTCCAGTTCCGGCCATCATCCACGGAACGTTCGAAATGAATGCGCCAGACGGGGGGATTGTCGGGCGACTCGGTGCTGCTCGGGCTGATGATCGTGCCGTCGGAGAGCAGCACCGGCTTGTCCTTGATCGGGCCGAGTATCCCGGGCGGCAGGCGGAGCGGGGCGGACCACGTCTCTCCCGCGTCGCGTGAACTCTGGGTCATTCCCCACCAACGCGCGGGACTCGGTCCGGCCTTGTAGAAGAGGTGGAGCACCCCAGCGGCGTCGCGGAAGAGCACCGGATTCCAGCACGCCGTGGCTGTACCATCGGGGTTGGCGCAGCGCGCGATCTCGACCGGCGTCATCCACGATCCGGCATGCAGTCGCGCGGCCCAGATGCCGACATCATTGGCCCCTTCGTGGCTGCCGCCGAACCACGCTGCAAGGAGGTCGCCGTTGGGTAGGGCGACAATCGTCGACGCATGCACGCTCGGCGCGGGGAGCGTGTCGAAGATGAACTCACTGCGGACGATGGCGCGGCTGTTGAGCGGCATTTGCGCGGAGAGGGGAGCTGCGAGGCAAGCCGCGAACGCGCTGACTATCAGCGGTGACAGCACAGCGGCTACGGTAGTTGCGGAAAGGGTGTACAGCCGCCTGCTGATGGGCAGATCGGCGGGCAATCGCACGGTTACTCGCCGAGAAATGCGATCGGGGTCATCGCGCACTTCGGGAACGCTTTGAGTACTGCGCGATCCGTCGTGACGAGCGGAACACCCAGGACCTTGGCCAACGCGACATACTCGCAATCGTACGTGGTGCAATTCGATCGGGATGCCAGGTCGAGGACTTGCTGGGAATCGACGTCGCCTTCCCTGCCGCCGAGGACCTCGTCGGCCTGCCCCAACAGCGCGACCGCCCGGACGAGGGTGATGTCACCCCGCAAGACGTACTTGTGCACGACGCTGCGGAGTTCGCTGCGCCAAAGTGGGGGCGCGACCCAGGTGGGATCCTTGGCAAGCACGGCCTCTGCCTCTGCCGTGCGCTCCCCGGGCATGACCAGGTACGCGAGCATGTTTGCGTCGGCCACGATCACGCGCGGCCCGACTCCCGAGCGGTTCGCAGATCCTTGTCGGTCAGGTACACGCCCTTGAGTCGGGCACGACTGCGCCGAAGAGTGGCAAGCAATTTTGTCGGGTCGCCAGCGCCGACCTCTGTGACGGCGCGCTCGACGGCGAGGATGGCTTCGCTATTGATGCTCCGCCGATGTTCCGCCGCTCGCGTCTTCAGCTGGGCGTAGAGCGCGTCGGGCAGGTTCTTGATCGTGAGGGTGGCCACAGGTTCCTCCGGGCATCCGTTATGGATGCAATATGGATGTACGGCTCGATCCGGGCAACCAGATCTGGAGGCGGCCGCCGAGCACTCTGTCCACCGTCCAGGCCCAGGGGCGACGCGCCGGTCAACGCCCCCGCTCCGCGGGCGGCAATTCCGGATCAGCCCGTTCGGCAACCACGTACAGCGTCGCGCCACGATATCGCCGCTCGAGATTGACGAAGCCGATGGCAAGTCCGACCGGTGGCAGGATCAGGATCAGTACCGGCACTCCAACGACCACCACGGCCGCGGCCGCTGCTGAGGCCCAGACGAGCGGCTCGATGATTGTGCGCCAGAGCGGCACTCGCCTCAGCACGGACCAGGTCATGAGCGGGCTCAAGATGCCGGCCATCACGCCGAAGACCGTCGCGTTCCACAGATAATTTGCCATCGTCGCTGGTGGCGCGCCGGCGACGATCTTGCCCAGCCGCGTCAGGACGACGCCAAAGAGCGCTCCGGCCAGCGCGCCGGCGACAATCAAGCCGACCTTGAGTCGGCGCCGTGTCGCAAGGTGAGGATCGAGAAGGGGCATCAGGGATTCCGTGGGGTCAGGTAGCGGCCATCTAACGATGCTGCCCTACTGGGTTTGGCGCTACGACGGCGAACAGCTCGCCACGCGCCGTGTTGGTGCCGCAGAGATAGTCCCGATCACCGCAAACCAACCGTCCTGCAATCAACGATACTTATAGGCGGACCGCGACCATCCCTGTCCATGCCGTATTCCGGGTCGAGCCGCCCGACGTCCGATACCGACTGAAAATATCGGAGACACCATCGTCAAAACGCACCGAGACGGAAAAGCGCCCCTCGCTTGCGCCAACGCCGGCGGCCAGACCAAAGTCGATCGCGTCCGGCTGATCCTGCGTGATGTCGGCATATCCGGTGGTGCAAGGCTCGACGATGACCGTTCCCCCGTTGCTGGCGCTGTTGGTTGCCTTGGTTGAGCAGGCGGCTACCACCGACACGACCGGCCCAAGTTCAATGAATGGCCGGATCGACCGCACGGTACCCTCCGTATAGCGCAGGAGTAGCGGTACGGCGACATAGTGAACGCGGAAGTCGATCTGCACGTTGCCACCAAAGAGCAGTGACGCGCCGCGCGCCACATAAAGGATCTCCGGACTGAATCCGAACCGCGAGCCCAAGGGCAACGTGGTGGCGATACCCACCACGGGTCCCGTCAGCGCGTGCTGGCCCGCCGATGCGCCAGAGCTGAACGACCAGTTCGACGACGTCACGCCCGCGACAACGGTGATCGGCATCTGGCCAGCAAGCGGTGCGAAAGCGAGCAGGCTCGCGATGAGCGCGCCTCCCAATCGTCGAGCGATGCCCCGAGTCCCGCGCACAGCCTTTTCCCGGTCAGTCATTGGGCCGTCCTTCATCCATTTCCGGATGCCTGTGGTGAGGGAGTA
This sequence comes from Gemmatimonadales bacterium, assembly GCA_036499125.1. Taxonomy (GTDB): domain Bacteria; phylum Gemmatimonadota; class Gemmatimonadetes; order Gemmatimonadales; family GWC2-71-9; genus Palsa-1233. The sequence goes on along the minus strand of DASYEH010000008.1, from coordinate 717,425 downwards.
GTTGCTCAAAACCTGTACTTGCTCCGCAGCAACAGCGTGTCATCAGCCATATCGATGGCGTCCGTCCAGGAAGCCGCGCCGTGCCCTGCGACGTAGGCCTGAATCATCCTGAATCCGAGAAAGTAGCCCGCGGCTGTCGGTCCGGCATCAAGGAGGCGCACTTCGCGAGCAGCGATGCGGGTGATGTCGGCGCGCGACCTGGAACTGAGCAACGGCCTCGCGGCGGCCGCCAACTCTCGCTCATGAGTGAGGGCCCAGTGCCATTCCGCCTCCGTGTATCCAAGACTCTGTGCTGGCGTGAGTCGCCCGGCCGCATACATATATGCTGCGTAACTGGCCAGCCCCTCGGAGATAATCCGGGAAAGCACCGTGCCACTATCCGGGTCTGTTCGTTGTGCGTCACTGGCGCCGCGCGCCATATGCGTCAGCTCGTGCGCCAACTTGAACTCCATGGCCGTCGGGTCGGCCGCCATCCTGGTGAAATCGGCGACCATCGTGCCATCGGTGAAGCCTCCCATATCCGTCCATCCAGGCCCAAACACGATAAACCAGGTGCCGCGCGGCCGTCGCCCTGTGGTGCGCACCAGCCAGGTCGCGCTGGCCGTGAACAGGCTGTCCAGCTTGAGCTGCAGGAGTCCAACAAGGTGCGCCTGGAACGACGGGACCGGTGCCACAAGGGACGTTGCGGCCCATTCGCGAAACTGCGCCTCGTCGCCAAGATAGCCCTTCCAGAACTTGGTGTATGGACGGTAGACTCGGGAGACGAGTGTGTCGATGACCTCCGCCGGCGGACGGCCAGTCATCTGCAGGAGCGTCATCGCCTCGGCGCGATAGATATTGACGATGCGCAGGCTGCTGTCGGCGAGATACAGCTCCGGATGTACCGCCGCGAGTTCCTTGAGAAGCGAGTCCTGGGTGGGCTGCGCCAGCATCTGCTGCACCTGCGAAGATCCCCGAACGGCGCAGCAGAGCACCAAGCTGATCAGCATGACATGACAACGAAGCATGAGGTCCTCTCGGCGGAGCCAGCCGCAAGGGCGTGTCACGCGGTCCCCCACGGCCGAGCATCCGCCGGTAGCGGCAACCCCTCCGGCGGCTCCGGCGGACCGAGCGTCCCGAAGATGCGCATGCGCTGTGCTGGAGTGCACAGGTCAACGGCACGGGACTTCCATGTTGTCATCGCGTCACTTGATGGGCCAGATCGGAACAGGACGGGCACCATCCTGGCCGAATCCAGGACGAATGCCTGCTGTTCGGCGCTGAGCTCGAAGTCGGCAGAAGCCGCGCTCAACAGATGCTCTTGCCGGATGGCCATGCGCGCATCCGGTGACATCATGCCGACGATCACCTTCCGAAACGGGATCGGATAGCGCGAGAGTTCCGCGAGATCTGCGGACAGAACCTGTTCATGCCCGGCGACCCACGCGACGATCTCCTCGTCATCCATCGGGAACCAACCGCAGGTACGGGTCATCCTGTGCTCCTCGCTCGGCTGTCGCGGCATGTGTCGCGGAGCTGCCACGGCCTCGACGGCAACCAGGCCTTGTCCGGTCGCGCGCCGGTCAGCTGCACCGGCACCATTTATCTTAGGTCCGCCAGTGCCGGCATGTTGACCAGCGCCGCGAGTCGCGTACGCTCACACAAGCCGATTATTGACGAATCCCTCGCGGCATGAGGCTATCGCGATTCGCCGCAAGGTAGACGATCGCTGCCACGGCAACGGCATTGTGCCTCATCACCTCGGGGTCGAGCCGATCATAGAGATCCTGCGACGTATGATGGGTACCTCGTGTGTAATCAAGCGGGTCCTGCACGAAATAGAACGTCGGCAGACCGAGGTCATCGAAGATCGCATCATCCGACGGGTCGTTGCCGATCGCGGTCACGTGCGTCACCTGCAGACTGTCGCTGTGCAGCAGGCGCACCCAGGCTTGCAGCGTCGGTTCTGCGGCAACGTCTGTATACCGATCGATCCCGCGAATTGTCCCGGCGCCCTGGTCAAGGTTGAAATAGGCCGAGAAACGAGCGGCCTCGGGAAGTAACGTCGCCACCAATGTGTTCTTGTGCGTAGCCGGATCCCGCTGCCACCGCACCGAACCGAGATGGGCCCTGGTGTATTCAGTCGAGCCGACACTGCCCTGTTCCTCTCCGTTCCAGAGGCCGATGCGCACGGTACGGCGGAGCGGAACACCGGACGCCTTCAGGATCCGCATTGCCTCCATCATCACCGCGACACCCGCTGCGTTGTCGGTCGCACCGGTACCACCGGCCCATGAATCGAGATGTGCGCCAATCATGACCACTTCATTCCGGCGATCAGTTCCGGGAAGTTCGGCGATGACATTGACCGGCTTGGCGCTATCCGCACCGACCCGATTCCGGATATCGAACTCCATGATCACGGGGGTTCCACCCTCGAGCGTGCGATACATCCGGCTGTAGTGCTCCGGTGCCACGTCGACCATCGGGATCGGCTGGGGGTCCGTGCCGTCCACCGCGAAGTTGCCGCCGACACCATCGAACGAGCGAAGCACGGCGACAACGCCCTGACGGTTGAGGAACTTCTGGGCGTCGGCCGCGGAGAGACCGGGCCCGACGACTGGTGGTTCGGGGCGGTGCTCATTGATCTCGATATAACTGTCGTGCCCAAGGAGGTACCAGTCCTTCTTCCGCGCGACCATCTCGTCCAACGTCGCTTCCGAGAGGTGCACTGCCGGTGCCGGCGCGAGCGCCGTCCCAATGAACGGGGCGGAGATCAAGGCAACCTTTCCGGCGAGCGTCCCCTGCAAGCGGACCGTGTCGGCCGCGCTTCGAATGCGAGCGATCACCACCGGTGCCGTGACGAGGCCGTTCGTTCCGACCGACCAGGCGCTGGCCATTGCGAGGACCGGATAGGAAGCGGGCGACGTCACCTGCATGTAGAACTTCTCATTCAGCCACGACGGGCGATCGAACGCGAATGGCTCGGCGTGCACATTTGCCAGCCCCCACTCACGCATCTGATTCATGGCCCAGATGCCGGCCGCCGAATCCAGCGGTGAACCGGTGAGTCGCGGGCCGTAGATATCCGTCAGCCAGCGCGCAGTCTCCATGACGTGCGAGTACTCGCGCCCCTCCACCAGAATTCGCCGGATGGCCGTAGTATCGGCGGCGGTTTGTGCGGGAATGACACCGGGGAACAGTCCCAGGAGAAGACACGATCCGAACAGCCGCACGACACTCTTGCAATCGGACAATGGCATCGCGCGCTCCTCCGGAATGAGTCTGTTGTTTGAGGCAACCCATGCACGACGCCGCGCTGACGACAGTACGTCATGTACGCCCGATACTTACACCTTCCGCTCGGGCGGCGTCAGCAGTTGCTGGCGAAAGTCTTGTTCTTCACGAAGAGTGTCGACCGCGGTGCGCATCTGCCATTGCGCTTCGCGAAGTTGCTTGATCTGCTCGGCCAACACAGCAATCTGTCCGTCGAGCGTCCCGTAGGTATTGCGACGCTTCCGTATATGGGTGAGCCAGTATGCGCCACCACCGAGTGCCATCAGCAAGACGAAGATCTCAACCATGCCGCCGCCCTTCTACGTTGAACGTGGCTGGCGCAGGAGAACAGCATCGGACGTCACGGCGTCGCCGGTGTGGCCGCGGTCCGGGAGGCGATGGCTTGCGAGGTCGGCGAGCTCCTGGGCCAGCAGCGCGTTCTGCTCCGCCAGCGCCCGCGCTTCTTGACCGAGGTCATGAAGGTCGCGCGCTGCCGTGCTGCGCCGATCCCACGCGCGCGCAAGGACCCAGCCGCTGTAGATCAGCGCTGCGACGACCAGGGATACCAGCATCCCATCCGAAAGACTCAGGTGGCCAAACGGTATTCGGGGCCTCTGTCATTGCGGAGAACGGTGGGCGAATGGGTACGCTAGCAAGATACTGCATTCGATCGGTGCGATGTAACCAGCTCCCCCATGTTGCGACGCTGGCAGATCCCTTCGGCAGCAGTCATACCACCCCGGGTCGGGCAGCCGGTTCCCGGTCGCCCGCGTGCGGCCAGCGCCGCCGGACCATTGCCACGCATGCCGCGCCTGCCACTGCGCCCAGGACCGCGAGCCCGGCCGGTAGCGTCACGATATTCCACATGCTCTCGGGACCAATGATCCGATCAGTCAGGTGCGACAGCACCGTCGGCACTGCGGTCTGGGTAAGCAGGAGCGTGGCGATTGCGGAGATGACAGGGAATCCGGGATTGCCGTACGGGCGACGACGCCAGCGCAGGAGGAGTCGATTCCCTGCGGCAACGGCGCAACCGAATACGACGGCCGCGGCGAGACTCATCGGAATCAGCCAGGCGATGCCCATTCCGACATCGCGTGACACATACAGCCGCCAATGCGCACTGGGGACATGGCGCAGCATCTCGATCAACGCAGCAGAGATGCTGACCGTGATGTAGCTGAGCCAGAACCAGGCAGCCAGCGTGGGGGAGCTTGGCAATCTCATCAACCGATTCCCTGACCGCGCCACCCGGTGACATCCACTGCGACGCCTGAACCATACCGCGGCATCGACCACACGCGCGGGTCAGCCCGCACTTGTCGACGCAGCGGAAAGTGCTCGCGTCCGCCAATCGGCCGCAATCGAAGGCCACGGGCGCTTGAGCGCGTGTGTCACGGACGCGCGAAGTGCATCGAAGGATCCCGCCGCAAGGAATGCCTTGAGCGCGGCGGCGCCACCTTCGTCGAACACCATTGCACTCAACACTGCACCCGCGACGACTTCAGCGGATTCTCCCCGCTTGAGCTGTAGCGGCGCGGTGGAGTTCATGATCGAATCGATGGTGATCGTCGGGTGGTTGCTCAAGTACGACGCCAGGTCGCGTTGCGTGTCGGCGAAGTCCAATCCACTGGTACCGCCAAGCCAGGTAGCGATCCCTTCTACCGCCATCAGCGTGGATTGGCCTGCCATCAATGGAAGGACCATCACGTGCGCCAACTCGTGCAGATAGCCCTCGCCGATCGTCGGGTTCCCCGAGAACACCTGCCGATTCGCTTGCGACGCCATACCACCCTGAGGGCCCAGCGGATGGATACGAGTGATTCCCTGAATCTCGCACGCCACGTCCGTGGTGGGGTTCACGAAGTAGGTGATTGGCCGTGGGGGCCCAAGACCCAGCATGGCAGAGACCGAGTCGGCAAACCTCGCGGACCGCGCCGCACGACTCCGATTGAACTGCAGTACCGGATCAACGACAAATGTGATCGGACCGATTGTCTCATGCCGCCAGTCACGGGTGGCGCGTGGCAGGGCGTTTGCGAAGAGCCACCGGCCGCTATCGTGGACGGCGAACACGGTGACCGAAAGCACCGTGTCCCAGCACGGGCCGATTGGTGGCGTCCCGCGCACGTTGAATTGCGTGATCACCCGGTATTCGTTCTTCGCATCACTGGTCGGGGTGATGGACAGAACCCGGGGCGTCGCGTCATCGGGCAGGGCCGTAGCCGCCAAGTCATACACCGGCCATCGGCGCTGCTCCTCAGCATTCCAGAGCGGTGATGGCGTTCCGGCGTTCAAGGCGTACTTGCCGTGCTTTGAGTCCAGATACGTAAGCCAGGAGTGGTAGATCGAGGACTCGACGCTGTGCGACCCGGGATCGGCCCAGGGAGCTACGGCAGCCTCTGTGTCCGACTTGGATCTCTCGCACGCCGTTGTCAGGGCAACGCACGCAACCAGCGCGATGGTCCGGAAGGATCGGGCTGCCAGTGACAGAGTCACGTGGATTCGACTGCGTTGCTCCGGCGAGCGCGCTTGCGGCGACGCCACATGCCCCATCATTCGCTCTCGCAGAAGAAGAATTCGCGACCGGGCGGCAATCCCGCCAACAGCCGCCAGGCGCCGTCCCACGCGTCGCTCGCACTAGCCTGATCGGGATGGTTCCGAAACCCGATCGTGAACTCCGCGATGGCCCGCGCGCGCAAGCTGTCTTCGGCGAGACGCCGATGTCGAAACGCGTCACTGCCAGCCACGCCTTCCACACTGATTTCGCCACCCAGGGAGTCGCTCCACGCTTCGCCCATCAGCAGGTGCACGTCGCCGCTGATCCCGGACCGCGGGTAGTGGCGCAGATACTCCGCTCCGCGTGCAATGACTGTTGAAAGCATCGGTACGCAACGTGGGGTGGTACGGAACCCCGCCTGCGCCAGCCCGAGAAATGCGAACTCCCCAGCCCGACTGGCCGGGGCGGCTTGGTACGCCTGCTCAAGCCAGTTCCTCGTGTAGCTGTAATAACGGTAGACTTCGTCCTTGTACCCGTCGCTCAGCAGCGCGATCGACGCGCCGATCACCTCCAGTCGGGCACGCGCCGCACTCCCACTGTCGTCGATGAACAGTTCGCCGCCCACAATCGGAAGCGCTGCACGCATCCAACGATCAAGTACAGCATCAGCGACGAACAACGCCGCGGAGCGCCGCGGTGGCGGCAGGGAGCCCGTGCGCTGCATCCACGCCGCCAGTGCGTTGGTCAGTTCAGCCGTACTTGGCCTTGGTTCCCGGCTTTCCGGTTGCAGGCGAGCGAAGACCTGCCTGAGCTGTCGTTCGGCCGTCCCACCGATCGCCGCGATCTGGAAGGCCGCGATCGCCCGTACCGTCGCCGGCGCGCCGGCCGCTTCCAGTTCGTCACGAAAATCCGTGGGCTCCGGGCGATCGACCACTGATGCAATGGGCCAGATCTCCTCGAGCAGCTGAAGGTGGGCACGTCGAGCGACGATGTCGACATACACACCGTGCAGGGTTATGGTGCCATCCGCGCCGTCCCCCACCCTCGCGCTGCCCCCCGCCGCTTCGGCGGCGATGCTGTCATCGAACCACCAGGCTCTGCTGCTGTCCGCCGCGTCGACACCAGACCGACGGCTCGGCTTGCCGGTAAAGGTCGGTGCCGCGTTCAGTGCCGATTCCAGCGCCGATCTGATCTGCTGGATGCGCGCGCCACTGCTGTCCTGCAGTGAGATCCTTGCGTGGCCCGCCAGGCAGCGATCGCGAAGGCGGCCCGCTGGTACGGCGACCGGCAGGGTGAGGCGCGATGGCATCGATGGCAAATAGAAGTATGTCTCCATCTCGGCCGTGTCTCCCCCGACAAGGAGCACGTGTTGCTTCGCGTTGGCGCATTGCACTCCAGCGTCCCAATCGTCGCCGAGGAGTGACACGCTGTCAGCGGGATGCGCTGCGCGCCACGCACCGAGCGTCATTCCGGTCTGAACAGAGTGCAGGAGCGCCCCTGTCAGTTGCGTGAGCGCCGGGTGCGCCGGGGTGGCGCTTTGAGCACTCGCCCTGGCGAGAGCCATGCAGCACGCGGCGGTGCACCAGCACGCGGCGCGTCGATTCATCTCGACGTGGATCCAACGAGCGGGCCGACTCGGGGCATTGGTGGTGCAATCAACACGTCGGTCTCCATGTATTGCCTGGTGCACTGGCACATCACGCTGTCCGGTTCGGCCGTTCGATGCCCTGCTGAGTATCGGACGTTCTCCCTCACGGTCTGGCCGCCTGCTTTGCCCGCCGAAGGTGAAGCCAGGTATACGCTGCAATCGGTTCGACAATATAGCGTCCGACGACTGCCGATTGGCATTGACGGGATGGCACACCGATTAGCTTTGCTCGCTTACTGCACACGACATCCGAGTTGAACCGTGATTGATTCGCACCTTCAGGTCGACCGTCTCGTGGCAGTTGCGCTGCTCGTCGTGTTGGCTTCCTGTCGCGCGCGTCACGAGACCAGTAGCAGGACAGGGCCGCTTGCCTCTTCGGGCCTCCCTGCGCTGGTCTCCGTGCCGCTGGACGTGGCGCCATCCGACGCGATTGACGAAGCTGTCGCGAATATCGCGATGACATCCAATGGCACGATCGTCTACGCGCCCGCCAACGACGCAACACCGTTTCTACGGGCGCTGGACTCGAGCGGGCACCGTGTCGCAGCCTTCGGCCGATTTGGCGACGGGCCAGGAGAATGGCGCCAACCGGGGCTGTTCTTCACCGTTGGCGACACGATAGTGGTCGCCCAGCCGGGGCGCCCAGTGACGATGTACTATGATCGTTCCGGACGTTTCCTCAGGGAAGCACCTCCAAGCGGAACACGCGGAGTTCCCCTTGGCGCCTATGGCGACTCCATTGACCTGATGTTCTACGACTCGCACGATCAGGTCGCGGGCATCGTTCGCGAAAGCACCCGCGACCACGGCTCCCGGCAGCTCTTCGCGGCGTCTGATTCCTTTGTTCGCCAAGCCTCAACGGCGATCAGCCCGAAGCTGCTGGCGATCGCGCCGCCATATGCATTGTCGCGACTCCGGATTGCGATTGGCGACGGCATGTCATACCAGATCGCGATATTTGACCAAGCTGGGACGCAACGCTACCGATTTGGTCGTGCGCTTCCGCCCGACCGCCGAGGACCTCGATCCTTGGCCCTCGCATCCGACCAATACCGTACTGGATCACTGGTCCCGGGGCCGGGCGGACAGATGGCGTTGCCCCCGTCAGCCCAGGCTCGGCTCGATACGATCGATCGGGAAATCGTGCCGCATTTCGGCACCCAGGCGCTGCACTTTGATGATGAAGGGCGCCTCTGGGTCATCGGTACGATCGGCGATTCGACGTTCGCGGATGTGTTTGCGGATTCCATGTATCTCGGCCGTCACCTCTTGCCATGTTTTCGCCCTGCAAGAGGCATCGCACTCACCGGGAAATGGCTGCTACTTCGATGCGATCGATCAGACCTGGGAGAGCCAGCATTTGCATTGCAGCTCTATCGGATCGCGGACCCGGCCGACTCTGCGCGAGCGACAGGTTCGACCCACTAGCGCACACTGACCCGAGACGTCACTGTCTTCATAGCGAACGCGGCGCGATCGTCGAATACCAACCAGACTGCACTACCTGACGGCCGGCGCGACTGTGGCCCGCCGGCACCTGCTTGATCAAATCGACATCGACACCGTCCGCAGCAAGCGGGTATCAGACAGCAGCGTGTCCCTCTCGCAGCACCTGTCGATTGAACCGCCGACGCCCGGCACGGAGCACGAGCGGACAGTAGCCCAGAATCATGACCGCACAAAGAGAGAGAAAGAGGTAACGATAGCCGGGCCGAAAGAAGTCTTCAAAGGTCCAGTGCTGGGGCATCTGGCCAGTCTTCTGCTTCTCCATCTTCAGCATCAGGACAAAGAGCGCCGACGCCCCGCAGGTCCACAGCGCCTGGAATGCGCCGATGCTCAGGACCACGCCGCCCAGGACGCTTCGCGCGAGCAAGGTGAAATACGGCACCGTGCAGAGCGAGATGATCAGCGCGCAATCGAGGAGCCACACCGCCGGATCATTGTTGACGCCGTGACGTTCCAGCAACGGGATGAGTGTCAACGGGAGCAATGCGCAAACGGCCTCGGTCATCTTCGCGCGCCACAGCTCTGCTGCCACACCGGGGACCGCGCGCGGAACAGCTGGAGCCCGGATGAGATCGGGCGAAAAGACCAGCGCGACCATCGTCGCCGATCCGAACCAGAGCGCAACAAACACCATCGGCACTCGGCCGCCAATGGTGCGCCATTGGTGCGCGCCAAGCACCAGCGCAATGGTGATCACGCCGGCGGCGAGCAGGCGTTTCAGCGCCCGCGATTCCTTGGATAATCGATACGTCGCAGCGCGCCGGGAGGTGTTCATTGGATCAACAGCACGCGCGTGCTACGTCCCAACCATTGGTTTTTGTCAAGAAGGACGCGCACAGGCCAGGACCGACTCACGCGCGAGTTCGAGGGCCGCGACAGCTTGTTCGCGTGTCACCGATGGGAACTGCCGGAGAAATTCGCCGAGCGACTCGCCCGCTTCGAGGTAATCAAAAAGCGATTGGGCCGGCACGCGCGTGCCCACGAAGACGGCGGTACCACTCAGGATGCCGGGATCAGCATGGACCACATCACGTCCCGCAGTCATGGTCGCTCCGTCGGACAAAGGACTCAGCCAGAATATAGGGCCGAATGGCTCCGGCGACTTTCGGCTCTGTGCTTCTGCGGCGAAGCGAGGCTCGCTTGCGCGGCGCGCATCCTGTGCGCGCTGACGGCCACAAGCGTCGCGTCCGAGCTCGCGCACTTCGTTCACGTCAGACCGCGAAGTGAAACAGGCCGTACCAGACGACCAATGCAAAGAGAATGAGTCCGCCGAGGAGTGCGGCGATGAACGGGCCAGGCCTGCGGGTTGGGCATGGCGTTCATGGGTCCTTCGCCCCCGTGGATGGTCACATGCCAGTCCGAGCCCGGATCCCACACCGCCGCGTCATGACAAGCATGCACGATCACGGATGGCGGCTGAGGGGAGACCTGTCGCCCACCAGCCACTTATGGCCGAACGGATCAATGAAACTGCCTTGCCGGTGGGTTCCCCAGGGCATCTGATGATTGCCGATCTGATCGAGCTGGCCGGTTGCACCCGCTGCCAGGGCGCGGGCAATGAACGCATCGGGATCGTCACAGAACACCTCAACCCGTACCGATGGCGCCCCGAGCTTCGCCGGCGTTTCCCACCCATTCCCCGCCGGCTCGCCGAGGAAGATCGGTGCGCCGGCGATCTCCATGCCGACGACTGACCCCAGGTTCCAGAGCTCCGTCGCGCCAAGCGCACTCTTGTACCACGCGAGTGCCGCCGCCGCGTCGCTGACCGCAAGCATCAGCGAGATCACCGCTGGGGGGTATTGTGAGGCCATTGTCGTCTCCTGAGGTAACCGGCAACACGGTATACGCCGTTGACGTCCATACGCCACAGGCGTATATTCTCCGGATGGAGCTCATCGAGACCCCCGTCTTCACCCGGCAAGCCCGCGAGATGTGGTCCGAGGAAGAATATCGCGCCTTTCAGCTCCATCTGGTAATGCAGCCTGATGCCGGAGCCGTGATTCCGGGAAGTGCTGGACTCCGGAAAGTCAGGTGGGCCGTCCCCGGTCGCGGGAAGCGAGGTGGTGTCCGAGTCATCTACTACTGGCGGACGACGGCAGGTCAGATCTACCTGTTGTTTTTGTATCCAAAGAATGTGCGAGCCGATCTCACGCCTACCGAGATCCGGACACTCCGGAAGCTTGTGAGCGAGGACTGACCCGATGAATTGTGAGGCAGACCATGCGTAAAGAACTCTTCGACCAGTTGGTTGAAAGTGTGAAGCAGATGAAGGACATTCAGCGGGGGAAGCGGAAGCCGGGCCGGGTGACAACGAGCAAGGCGCTACTGGCAACCGACACGCCCGATGTGGCCGCGTTGCGAGCGCACTTCCAGTTGAGTCAGGCGAAGTTTGCGGCACTCCTTGGCATCAGCCTGGATACGCTCCAGAACTGGGAACAACGCCGTCGCGAACCACACGGTCCGGCGAAGGTGCTGCTCCGAGTAGCCGCAATCCATCCCGAAGTGTTACTGGAAGTCTCGCAACCGAAGACTCGTCGGGCCCGATCAGTAGCGTGATCGACGCTACTGCGGTCTAACGACCTGCGCGTCAGCTGCAAAGCGAGGCGGAGCCGCAGCATCGCGGGCGTCGCCGCGGCTCCTGGAGCACCACCATCCAGCAACACGCACGTGTCAGCTGCTCGGGTCAACCCACCCCACGGGCGCTTGGTGGCCTCCGGGAGGTCGCACCAGCAGACGACCACCTGTGCCGGGTGTCGGACCGGGCCCCAGGCCCACGCCGATGACGTTGATGCAGTAATCGCGCGTCCACTGCCTGAACTCGTCAACACTCACGCGGAACTCTCCGTCGGGTGTCTCGATCGCATCTGAGCTGGTCATCCCCCCGGCATGCAGCTTGGCGCCGTAGTACTCGACTTGATTGCTGATCTGATGCTCAAGCGACGCGCGACCGCGGTCGCCGAGCATATCCATGCTCCACATCGCGATGGCACCCGACTCAATCAGCGGGGTGATGAGTGCCGGTTTCGGCGCGGCAGCGAGGATGTCCCGGGCTTCGGACCAGTTGGCCCGGATTATTTCAGGGAAGAACGTCCAGGCGACCGTTGAGCTTCGGGGCCCGAGCGCTTCCTGGCCAGTACGAATCAGCCGGAGCGTCAGTTCAGCGCAGGGATCCATGAATGAAGCTCCGGGTTCGGTCAGCGGTTTGCGCTTCTGCGACGGCGTCGGGTGAGGATGCTGCAGTCCCCGATCAAGAATACATCGCGACGGCCGAGCCGGTTGGACCGCAGCGCCGGCGTACAACGACTGAATCAATCAACCCTGATTCAGCGATGGCCACCCGCCGCCTCAATCAGTCGCAGCGACTCGCGGCTCACGAAGATCTTCGCCGGGAACTCCTCCCCCCAGCCGAGCGGCGTCAGGTCGCGATACTCCCGCAACGGACCGCCGCCGTGCCCCTCTTCGAGGCGCGCGCGGAGCGAAGCCCGGACATTGGGATCGGCACCGCGATCGAGCAGGAGTCGGGTGAAAGCTGCCTCATCCGGCTTCCCCTTACCATGGTTGACCCAGAAGTTGTGCTGGGACACGACCGTCGAGAAGAGCGCAGTGTACCCGCCGAAGCCATCGGCGTCGATCGCTGCTGGTGCGTCGGGATTCATGCCGCGGTCGAGCAGCCACTCGGCGATCTCCAGCTCGTCAAAATACGCGGCAATGTGCAGGAGAGTCGTGCCGTGCGCCGGCGTCCCCTGAGCAGCATACGGATCGCGCGCGCACGCCGGAGCGAGCGGATAGATATCACCGATATCGAAGGTACGGGTCAGCAGTCCGGGATCGCGTGCGAGGTGCGCCTCGAGCAGGTCAATGCGGCCTCGATGGAGCGCCATCACCGGCGTGTCGGGCGGCTCGAAGCCGTGTTCGACGTACATCGCGAGGATGCGGTGCTTGGCGGCCGGGTTGCGGCTGTCACTGCCGAGCAGGTGCTCCATCGTGTTCGCGTCGACGCCGTGCGGGCCATCGACACGGACGCCGAGGGCAAAGAGGACGGCAGTTCCTTCGACGTTCTGCGTGTAGGCCGGACCCGCGAGCGTTCGGGCGTCGAGTGGTGGACGGCCAGCCATCTCGTAGATCATCCGCACAGTGTCGCTCTCGCCATGTAGCGCAGCGCGTCCGCCCGCCGACGTCAGGTCCGTGGCGCCCAGCTCGTGCAGCATACGGATGATGTCGTTGCGGCCGAGATTCGCGGCGTACGTCATCGGCGGACCCCAGTTGCTGTTGGCGCGGATGAGTACCGGCTCGTGAAGGAGCGCCGGGTTGGCGGTGACCAGGGTGCGAACAGTGTCGATGTCGTCGCGCCAGATGGCGTCGGCGAGCTGCACCGCGTGAACGAGCCGCGTCCAGCTGGACGCCTGATACTGGCGGGCGAGGATGAGCTGCGCGTCGGCGAGCTTCGCGCTGGCAGGATCGACCAGATCGGGATGGTACTCGCGCACGTCGGCAACGGCGCTTGCATCACCCTCGTGGATGGCGCGGAGCAGTTCCTTCGCCTGGCGCTTGATCTGGTCGAGGTCGGGACGAACGGGAAGGCGGTGGACGGACATGACGAGCCTCCTTGCGTGAGCCCGTGGTCCGCTGGCGCCGGACAAGGGAGGTTCGGCGAACGGAACGGGGCGCTAGATTCCTTGCATGGTCAAACCGACTCCGAAGCAGCTACGCCAGTTGGCGGTGTTCTATGTCGCCGCGATCGCCTTCGTGGTGATCATGCCGCCTCGCGCGCTCAACTGGATTGTATTCGAAGCGATCATCGCCCTTGTAGTCGTGCCCTGCCTGGTCCTCAACGGCATCAGGCGGTCTGGTGCCTGAGTAGCCAGCCAGCATACGCCCGACGTGAACGAGACGGCCCACCGGGTCACGCTGGAGGCGAAAGATCGGTGCGACCGAACGCCGTCAGCCCTCAGTTGATGATCTTGCCCTTGCCACTTGCGAGTTTCTCGCGCCATCCCCGAAGGTCCTCCGGCGCAGCCTTAACCCACGCTGTCGCCTCGCCGATGATGCGCAACGGCGCCCTTGAACGATACGAGCGCGTCAGGTTGCCGGGAAACTTCTGGTCAGTGACATTCGGATCGTGCTCGAACGGCCCGGTGGGCTCGACGACATACACCCGCTCGCGTCCGTCGCCCCGACCGAGGGCGGCAGCGAGACCGGCACCGTTTTCGAGCGCGGTGAAGTAGATGTGGTTCATGGTGAGATCGGATTGATAGTTGGAGCTGCCACCCGCCGTCAACAGATCGCCGATATGCAGATCCGCTTTCGTGCCGTGATAGAAGGGTCCGGTGTCCAAAATCGCATCTGCAAGCGACGCTGCCAGTTGATGATGTTCGCGGGCATTGACCGGGTCCTGCAGCTCGTCGTGGCACGTTGCGATGCCGGCGTGCAGCGCCGGAAGCGCACTGCGGGCCGCCGGGTCGTCAATCCGTGATGCGTGCAGCAGCGCAGTGTCGAGCCATTTCAGCCGGTCGCGCACACTGGATTGATGACGCGCCAGATAGTAGGCCGCAAGAAAATGCTCGAAGTCATCCGCAGCAGCGTGCCAGGCTTGCGCGAAAAGTGCTTTCGCCTCATCGGACTGGCCGGTGCCCTCTGCGCGCATCGCCTGAAGGCAAAGCTTGACGACGTGATTGGCAGGAGTGAACTCCATCATCAGCCGCGACGGTACGATCGCATGGCTACCACTTCTTCGTCGCGGCGGCAGCACGGCGGCGTCCGGGGCATAACCATACGCTTGTTGATCACACGGACCCCGCCGCAATCCGCTCCGGCTCAACCGCCGCTGCAACCCGCCCTCGACGCGCGGTTGCCAGTGACCCGCCGGCGGAGATCGCGCCGACCACGGCACAGATACCTGCTGTTTCGGCAATCCAGAACGGTCGCAGCGAATAGCCGTTTGTCACCTGCATCACCATGCAGACAAGTGTCATTGACAGAAACGCGGCCATTGCCCCCCACAGCGCCGTTCGCGCAATCGATAGCTCCCCCACCGTCCGCTCCCGTTCCGCGCGACCGAGGAGAATGGCGAACCCCAGCCCGCATATCGCGCCACCGATGGCGTACGGCAGCATGCTGTGAAGGATCCATGAGATGAACGTGAACCGGCGCATCTCGTACGCCGGAAGGCGAAACCAATACACCAGGCCGAACAGGAATCCGGCCAGCGACCAGCCGATCGCCCACAGTCCGGCGACAACGAGTGCAGCGCGCAAGCGACGGGGCATCTATTGGCCTCCCGGAAAAGGACCGTGCAAGGGTGAGCGATTCTTCGCTTTGCTCAAGCTGATCAAGCGGCGGATTCAATCTTCTGATCTACCGCACGCCCGCTACCACTTGATCCGCATCACCCGCCAAGTGATGAGACCGTCGCTGTCTTCGTCGCGAAGTACTACGCGATCGTCGCCGAACGCGGCGGGAATGTGGCCAGAGCCGGTGAGTCGGCCGAGGATACGCCCGTCGACAGCGACTGCAGTGTAAGTCCACGTTGTGTCGCCGGCGAGCCGCTGCTCACGCACCCACGCAACGCCAGTAGCGGATGTCTTGACGTCCGCAAACGCCGGAAGCGAATCGGGGTACGGCAAAGCACGCAAATGGGTACGCTCAGCCGCTGCATCAAACGGGCGGTTGGTGGTGCTGGCGCGGCGCTGCATCACGGCGAGCGCGCCCTCCACGTCGCGATCGCGCACCTGCGAGGTGACCGGCTCGCTTCGCAGTGGTACCCGGACACTTGAGGCGAGCGTGCCGTTGGCGTGGTACAGGTCGAGCTTCCAGTGATCCGGTCGGACCGCCAGAAATCCCTTACCCCAATCGACCACGACTGGCTTGGGCGGATACCGGACTGCTACGGTGGTGAAGCCGCTTCTGGCCTTCGCCAGTGCGGCCGGCATGGGCGCCATCTCGCCGCCCTCTAACGGCAGAATGACCCGGATGCTGTCGCTCGCGCCGGTGAGCATGCCGACCGGAAACGTCACCCGGTGGCCGGGCTTGGTGAACTGCGCCGTATACTCGGCGATCCCCATGATCAGCGTGTCGTGACCGAACTGCGCGATCGGACCGAAGGCATATCCTTCCCTGTTCAGCTTCAGGGCACGAGTACGCACGACGCCATTGGCCGGCGTCACCCAGGCGATCCGGGAGTTCCCGAGGTCAGTCACCAGGATCGTGTCGCCTCGACCGCGCGCGACGTCGGCGTTCCGAAACTCCTTGGGGCCGGCACCGGCGCGCCCGATGCGCTGACGGCGGGTTCCATCCGGGCTGACGATCTGCACCGAGCCGTCGTCGAAAAAAACGATCGAGCCGTCGTGCATGACCAGGACTTCAGAGTAGACCTTGGACAAGTCGATCGTGGTGTCGTTCTTGCCGACGATTGCCAGCGGTCCCGGCACGAGCGACAGGAGTGGCGCCCGATCGAGCGCGTCGGCGGAGTGCTCAAGGATGCGGACGCCGGCGCTGTCGCGAGACTTCGGTGTGATGGGCCGGCTGGAGCGTTGGGCAGCGAGCGCTGTCGGGGCACTGATGGCGATGGCGAGGAATGCGGTCAGCAGACGCATCGGGTCTCCGGGGTGAGGCGTGACGACTCTGGCTAAACCATACCGCCGAATTGCGGCGCCTGCTGGGATACTTGAACTACCGCGCGCGCCTGCGTTCAAACCCCGCCGGGCCGAGCACGTACCGAGCGATGCCATAGACGACCGCGAGGGCTATCATCATTGCCCCACCTGTTCTTGCAATGTCGACCAAGTGCGACGACGCGGGCGGCAAATGGTCGACGAGCTCGATCGCGGTAAGCGTGGTGAGGGTCGATGCAACGGTGATCGTGACGAACGCTCGGGTCGACGCCAGGGTTCGGTGGGGCATTGCCAAGCTCCGATCATCGTTGATCATGTGATGTAACGATCGCGCACGCCAACCACCGTCCACGTTCCGTCTTGTCGCTGCAACCGGACCACGCCACCTTCAGAGAATCCGCCACGAGCACCTGCACAAAACCGACCGACGAACGCGAAGGCCGTATCGGCAATGATCCGCGGTTGGCCGAACTCCAGCACCACACCCGCCTTGGGCCCTTTGCCAACAATCCACGGACAGGCAACAGTGTTCGAAGCCGACCAGAGAGGGAGGCTTAGTGCTTCGACCAGGCCGGCGGTAACGGCCGGGGAGAGATACTTGGCCGTGTCCGACCGCACGCAGGTGCGAAGGGGGCTACCGCACATGATACGGCGCGTGAAGACAGTGAGCGGCCCATTCGGCGATTCATATCCCTTGGCCGCAAGCACCATCAACTGCACGGTGTCCGCCACGGACTGGGCAGGCACTCGCTGCGCGCAGCAGAGCGTAGCGAGAAACAGAATGAAGACCTGGCGGAACGCGCCGAGCGACTTGCTCATCATCCGGGACCGACGCGTTCGGTGAGCTGGTACTTCTCACCCCACCACGCGACGAACTCCACTGGCGTGCGGCCTGCCTCCCGAGCTCGACTCAGCGGCTGGTCGTCGCCGCAGGCATCGGCCCAGGTGAGGGCGTAGCGGCGCTGCATTTCGGCGGAAACCTCGGCCAGATACGATTGGTGCCTTTGAGCATCCTGAGAGCGCATTGCTTCTCGGTACTCCTGTACATGGGATGGCCCGAAATCTAGCCGGGCCTTGCTATATCCCGTCCCGATGCCTCTGTTCCACCCATGCCCTCATACCCGGATCCCGACGCGCTTCGCCTCGCCGCCCTTGCTGCGCTTCGCAACATTGTCGCGCCGTCGGGTGGCGTGATCACCCGGGAACAGATGACAGCTGGGTTCACGTTTGGCGGCGAACGCATCCCGTTCGCGAACGGCCCTGTCGGAATCTGGACGCCGCGCCAGCTCAAGGGCCATGCGCCGCTCTCCATCACCACATCCGCCCACCGAAAGGGAGTGACTCCGCGGTACGACGACGAGATCGGCTCCGACGGCTGGTTTTCGTATCGCTATCAGGGGGCAGACCCGGACAATCATTTCAATCGATCGTTGCGGAAGGCATACACGGAGAACTCCCCGCTGATCTATTTCTACGGCCTGACGCCGGGGGTGTATGAGGCCCTGTCTCCGGTATATATCATGGATGATCGTCCGTCCGAACTGACAGTCCTTGTCGCCTCGGACGTCCCCGGCCTGGGCGAAGGAACGCTTCTGCAGGGCGGGTCCGCGGCGCCTCTGAAAGCATACGCGACTCGCACGGTCAAACAGCGGCTGCACCAAGATCGGTTTCGTGAGTTGGTACTAGGCGCGTACAGCCATCGGTGCACGATCTGTCATCTCGGCGCACGCGACCGCCTGGTTCGCCTGCTCGATGCGGCACACATTCTCGAAGACCGTGACGAGCGCGGCCTCCCCGAAGTTCGCAACGGCCTGTCGCTCTGCAAGATCCATCACGCAGCCTACGATCTCAACATTCTCGGCGTCGCTCCAGACCATACCGTCCACATCCGCGAGGACATCCTGCTTGAGCGCGATGGCCCCATGCTGCAGCATGGAATCAAGGAGATGGCCGGGAAGATCATTCGCGTCCCGCAACGGATCGGTGACCAGCCGGGAGAAGAATTGCTGGCAGAACGGTTTGAGCGGTTCCGGGCGGCATAGGCGGTCGCAGCGCGCGACTCGTTGCTGTTCAACAAGCGTTACACCATGTGGAACCCGGCGCTACCACCCGCCGAGAACGTGCACCGGGATTGAAACACCACCATCGGCCGACTCGACATAAAGCTGCCGGACCACCAGCGTGTAGCTCCCCGGCGTCGACGTGACCGGCGGTGTAGTCATCGTCTCCACCAATGAATCACCGGGGCGGAGCTGCTCCAACGAAATACTGGCGCATCGCTGGTCATTGCTCGGGTCGAACGACACGCCGCTGAGGCCCACGCCGCGCCAGCATGCCACGCCAACAGTGGCCGCCTCGGCGCCGCGGTTCACGACGACCGAGCGGATCGACACGGAATCGCCCACTGCAACCGTCGACGTCGAGAGCGTCACGGTCTGCTCCAGACCCGGACTACCCAAGTTCCCCGTAACGGTGATCGGTGTGCTCACCGGCGCGACCAGCGCACCGCTCGAACAGGCGGACAAGACGAACAGCACTGCAGTCAATGATGGTTTCATCTGACGCCTCCGTATCGAAGTCTGCGACTGAACCGGACCACTACCGTACGGTCTGACGAGCCTGGGTCGGCTGCTACCAGCCACCGAGCAAATGCAACTGGATCGACACACTGTGTCGGCCTGAGGTGCCCATCGGTGAATCGCCGAGCACGTGGACATGTTCAACTGCACTGCAGTCACCGATCAGTTAATGTGACGTCCCGGTGTCCAACAAACTGCCAACTGCATTTCCGCTCGGTGCGCTTTGGGCGCCGCCAGCTGACGACAACATTAGCGAACCGTGGCACTTGGATATCGATTCTCGGAACTAAGCCAACCTCGAGCGGCCGTGGAGCAGTATACTCACATAAGAGTTCCAGCGCAGCGCATTTCGTGGCGTGGAAACCGACTATCACGGCGTGGCGAGGTTCACTTGGACGCGGTTGTCATTGAGCAGCACTGTCGACGCGTCTAACAATGCTTGGCTTGTAATGTCAGCATTGGCGAACTTCCTGATGTCCGCTAACGAAAGATAGACAACCAGGCTGTCCTGTTTGTGCGGGCCATAGGATGCAAACGAATAATGGTCGACGCAGGTCGCAAGTCGTAGCCCCAAGGTGCCATCCACATTCGCAGCGACCTTCGCGAACGGCTTGACCATTGGCAACAAGAGTTCGTTGATGACGGTCGCATTCCGCTGAGGTTCAGACATGCGATTGTCGTTGTAAACGACATCTGTGCCGATTGTTGTGCTGAAATACTTACGATTCTTAAAGTCAATGACGGTGACGAAACCGCCAGGCCCGGTGCGAAAGAAGTTCATGATCGAGCGCTGCTGTTCGTCAGGCACGCTCGCAAGGGGGCCCACAAACATTTCATGACGTAGGAACTCGTTTGTCATTGCCAAGGCGCTGTCAACGTTTGCAGAATCAACCGCAAGTATTGGCCAAATCGTCGATTCGGCGGCGGCACGAAACATGATCACCAGTGAGCGCCCCTTCTTCGGTGACACCATGACTGCTTCAAAACCGGATTCTTTGTCACGTGTGATTCCTTCAATCCGATAAAGCACTGGGCTGAATAGCCGACCGGCCGCTGGCTTGCCGTTTGCGGCAACCCCGTCACTGGACACCGCTAACGTGTACCCAAGGCATCCATAACATGTGAACTTCCACATTTTCCGCATCGGCTTCGGGAACGTGTCCGGTGGAAGCTGAGAAATCGTCAGTCCAAATGAGTGTTTGTCTTTAACGATCTGAGAGTGCAGGGCCATCGGCATAAGAACTAAGCAGCAAAGGATGGACAGGTACTTCATTGGCAAGTCTCCAGGGTAGAAGGGAGGAATTCGGTACCGAATTTGCCAGGTGTATCGCGTTGCCACGTCGAGTCAACCGATATGCCTCGCGAAGAGTTGACAGCGACAACGCAGATCCTGAGCCCAGATCGTCCGGTCGTCACAGTGGCGGTTCTCAATGGCTACGCTTCCTTCGCTAACGCTCCGGACAGCAGGATGACCTGCGTGCACCGGTAATCGATCCCTCGCTGCGCTCGGGATGAGGAACCCTCACCCCACCGGCTCCCCAAAATACAGCGTGTGCCCTTGGTCGTCCCGGATCACGAACTCGCGCGTCCCCCAGGCCGTGTCGTGGACCTCGCGCACCAGCACCACCCCGCGACCCTTGAGCTCCTCCGCCACCGCACGCACGTCCGACGTACCTATATAAAGGTGAAAATGGTCACCCTCCGCGACCCAGGCGATCGATGGGTCAGGCTCGTCCACCAGCTTGAGGTCGAAGCGCTGCGTGCCGGCCCGGATGCCGGCGTAGAAATCGGCGTGCCGGAAGTGGAGCGCAAAACCGAGCTGCTCGGTGTAGAACCGGATCGACCGGTCGAGGTCGGTGGTGCGCAGCTGCGGGATGACGAGTGAGACCTGCATCGGTGCTCCGGGTCCGGGTACCAACGATCTGCAACTCGGCGGTAACGAATAAGCTACCGCCGTCTGGCCCTCGGTTAGCGCCGACTACTCGCAGGCGTAGCGCACACCGGCATCGTCAGCGCCGGAGCCGCCGCGATCGGTTGGAGATTGTTGCGCGCCAGCACCGCATTGAACGCGACGAGATCCTTGCCGTTGATCCGCTCCCAGGTCGTGACCGCGCTCCGCAGATCGGTGCAGACGTTGACCCACCCCCGCAGCATCGCCGCAGTGGGCGCCATGTCGCCCGAATCATCATTGCGGAGCTGGCCGTTCATCGAGAAGAGGACGTACTCGCCGCCTTCCTTGCCGTTGATCGCCGCAAAGTTGGGAGTGAGCGGCCCCGGAAAGGCATTGCCGCGCGAGTTGTCGACGATCCCCGCCACCCCGCCGACGCGCGCCATCGCACTGTCGAGCGCTGCCGCCGCTCGCGCCACCTCGACGGGCGGATTGCCGCGCGTCACGTCAGCAACCGCCTGCCGCATCGCGTGCACCTGCAGGAATCCTTGCCACGCCTCCTGGGCACCGTGGTAGAGCTTCATCTGCAGGTCGTGTTGGGCCCGAAGATCCGCCAGTGTAGCCGGCGAGCGAGGATCGTTTCGCACGGTCACCATCTCTGAATAGCTCCTGCCATCCACCGTGAGCTTGACGGTGTACACACCCGGCAGCGCGAGTGGCCCTTCCGGATGATAGACCGTCTCGCCGGGTGCGGCGTTCAGCGTGTAATACGGGTCCAGGCTGTGACTGAACGCGGGCGGATCGTCGTAGCGAAGATCCCAGTTGATCCGATTAGTGCCGATCGCCGTCGGCAGTGGCTCAGGCACCTTGAGCCAATACGGTGGCACCTGCGGCATCGGATTGGTGTCTGCCGGAATCGGTGCACTGGAGTAATGCCGCACGACGTTGCCGGTCGCATCGAGAATCTCGATCGTGATGTCGCCAGCCGGCCGAGCGCCGAGCGAGTAGTAGAGGATGGCCCCCACCGGCGGATTCGGCGCGTGCGGCACTTCCGGCGGGAAGGGCGTGTCCTCATTCATTTCTCGGCGCACCCGGATGGCATCACCAGGCTTGAAGAGATGCGCCGGCGCGGCAGCTATCGCAGGCGTCATCTGCCGCAACGGCGAGATGTCATCGAGAACCCAGATGCTGCGCCCGTACGTCGCGACGATGAGATCATTGTCCTTGACGACGATGTCGCGATACGACGTGTTCGGCAGGTTCAGCATCAGCGATTGCCAGTCATCGCCGTCGTCGAACGAGACGTACATCGCGCTCTCGGTGCCCGCATACAGCAAGCCGGCCTTCTTCGGATCGGCGCGAATCACGTGAGCGTAGCTGCCGCTGACCTGATCGGTGCGCATGCCGTTGACGATCTTCGTCCAGCTCTTCCCAAAGTCGTGGGTGCGATAGAACGACGGCGTCATCTCGCCCGCAGCGCGCAGCGCCACGTACGCCGTCCCGGCGTCGAGACGTGACGCATCAATCGAGGAGATCGGGCCGCGCGCGCCGGCGATCGAGATGTCATGCCAGGTCACGCCGTGATCGCGCGTCACCTGGATCACCCCATTCGTCATCCCGACCCAGAGCAGGCCAGGAGCCACGCTCGACGACGCCATCGCGTTGATCGTGGCACCGACGACTGCGCCTCGAGCACCCGCGCCGCGAGTCGGCGCCGCTGCGCCCGCCACGACACCCAGGTCAGGCGAGATCTTGCGCCAGTGCATCCCGGCATCGACGGTCGACATCACGTACTGGAAGCCGGCCAGGAGTTCGTGCGGATTGGTGCCGTTGAAGACCAGCGGATTCTCATTGTTGAAACGGAGATCGAGCGACGTGTCCATGGTCGGTGAGATGTTGATCCACTGCCCGCTCGGGTAGGTGATCTTCATGATCCCGGCGCTCATGTTGAGCGCGTAGACCACCTTCGGGTTGAGCGGATCGGCCACGATCGGGCCCCGCTCATTGCCGGGATTCGGCGACCAGTCGAGCGGCTTGACTTCGCCCAGGTCGCCGCGAGCGCGCGTGGCGAAGGCGCAGGCATCCTGCTGCGTACCGTAGATCCAGTACGGCCACTGGTTGTCCACCGAGATGTGATAGATCTGTGCCGTGGGCTGGTTGTACCAGAGACTCCAGTTGTCGCCGCCGTCGAGCGAGACCGTGCCGCCCTGATCAAGTCCCATCAACATCCGCTTGCCGTCGGTCGGGTCAATCCAGAGCACCTGCGGATCGTCGCCGCCGGGCGCGCCCTTCCAGCCGGTGAACGTCTTGCCGCCATCGGTCGAGACGAACGCCGCCGTCGCGATGGTGTACACGATGTCGGGATTGCTGGAGTTGACCCACACCCCCGACGTGTAGTTGCCCTGGCCGTTGGCAATGCGGGCATCGTCAGCGGCGGAGCGCGCGGTGCCGCCGGCACGAACATCATTCTCCGCCATCCGTCGCCACGATCCGCCACCGTCATCCGAGCGATAGAGTCCGAAAGCACCGATCAGGAACATCCGCTGCGCATTGGTGTGCATCGCCACCGCGACACTCACCCGTCCGGTCAGCGGCGGCAATCCGGTGCCGGACAGCTCCTTCCAGGTCACCCCTTCATCGGTTGACTTGTAGAGATTGGTGCCACTTCCGGTCGGCGTGCCACCAGCAGCCGCGCCGCGCCCACCGCGTCCGCCGCCACGGCGGATGGTGGTAGCGAGGATCACCTCAGGGTGGTCGAACGCCCAGGCCAGATTTTCCGCGCCGGTCACGCTGTCGACGTAGAGCGAGCGCGTCCAGTGCTTGCCGCCATCGGTGGTGCGGAAGACGCCGCGATTGCCGTCCGCGATGCGGGCGCTTCCCAGCGCCGCCATGATCACGACGTCGGGATTCTTCGGATCGACCAGCATCAGCGGAATGGCGCGCGTGCTGTCCATGCCGAGATGCTGCCAGCTCTTGCCGGCATCAGTCGACTTGTAGACGCCGTTGCCTTCGTTGACGCCGCCGGTCCCGACGTAGACGATGTCCGGGTTCGACGGTGCCACCTCCACGGCGCCGATCGACGACACGTCCTTGATGCTGTCGAAGACCGGGAACCAGGTCGTGCCGCCACTGGTCGTTTTCCATACGCCACCGATCGGCAACCCCATGTAATAGACACCAGGCTCTCCGATCGCTCCCGTGACGGCTGAGACGCGTCCGGCGCGGAACGGCCCGATGTTGCGCCAGGTGAGGCCGGCCAGCAGCGATGGCGCGACGGGGGCCCGGCTCGCCACGGCGGCGAGCAACGGCAGCGCGAGGAGTGACAGGGATGACAGCCAGAAGCGCCTGGAGGTACCAACGGGCGGACGCAACATCGTGGGGCCTCGCACTGTTGTTCAGGAGTTGGACGGTGGGATCCCCTACTATCGCTGGAAATGACTGACCCCGCAAGCGCACGTTCCACAATCACGCGGCCCCGGCAGCGAACCGTCATGGCTGGTTTTCGAAAAGCGAGTTAGCGTTTATCGGTTGGAATGGAACCTCGTTCGTCGCGCCCAGGGAGTCGTCATGTCACGCCACCGTTGGATGATCATCAGCCTGGCTACTGTGGCGGGGCTTTCCGCACCACTGCGCGGCGTGTCCGGCCAGTCCAGCGTCCTCGACCGGGTCCGCAAGGCCGCACAGGGCGCCGCCCACGCTGGCACCAAGGCGGTAACTGACGAGGCCAACCGCCAGATCAACAGCGCTGTCCTCGATGCGGCGGCCGAAGACGTGGCCGATGGCAGCTTCGTGGCCGTGCTCTCGCCCTGGTCCACCGACAACACGCGCAGCGTGCAGGTCGCTCGCTACGCCGGTAACGCTTTCGTGGTGACGACAGCGACCGGGCGACAGATCATCATCTGCGACCCCAAGAGCGTGATCTCCTGGCAAACGACCTTCACCATTCTCAACGCTGCCGTCGGCACACCAACCAAGGCGAGCCTTGGCACGGGAAAGACGGCAGGCGCCACCACGGCGGGGCGCAGCGGCGGCGCCACCACCGCGACCGCCGGCCGGGGATCGAGTCCACCCGCAACGACCGGTCCCGCTGCCGCCGGCGCCGGCACCGCGAAAGCCCCTCCGGCACCGTCCCTCGACGAGCGGGAATACCGGCTTCCGGCGCCGACCGTCACCATCGCGCTGCCGGCGACCGGTCCCAAGAGCGGTGCTCCGAGCCAGGGCTCGATCATTGTCGGCAATGTGTCGCAGGAAGTGCTCGCCGGTACCGCCAAGGTCCGCTTTGCCAAGGCCACCGTTCCAGGCGAGACCGGACCGCAGGTGGTCGATTTTGGCGTGGCGTTCAAGGCGATGGTGCTGGCACCCGGCACCGCACCCTCTGGCTGCATGGCGCCGGCGACGGCGGGCGCCAAGCCAGCGACCGTGGCACGGGGAGCGGCACCAACAGCCGCGTCGGCGACGCCCACCAGAACAGCCGCCGCGGCGCCACCCGCGCCGGCGGCAAACACCACCGCTGCTCCTGCACCTGCCTTCGCCGAGGGTGACGTGCTGGTGCCCAAGATCGACAACGTGAAGCTGCTCGCCGCGGCCAACGACAGCGCCAAGGTGAGCGTCACGTTGAAGACGACCGATGAAGTCGTCTTTCTGGGTGACGAGCAGAACGGCTACCTGCACGTGCAAGGATCGAATGGCGAGGGATGGGCTCGGAAGGCGCTGCTGAAGAAGAAGTAGGGGTCGGTCGGCCGTCAGCCTCGGTCCTCGTCGGCGACGAAGGCGCGACATTGGTCCGGGCGTCGGGGCGTTCGGTACCTCGGATCTCCCTCGCTGCGCTCGGGATGACAAAAAGTGGGATCGCTATTCGCTCCGCTCGGGATGACAAAAGGTGGGATCGCTATTCGCTGCGCTCGGGATGACAAAAAGTGGGATCGCTATTCGCTCCGCTCGGGATGACCAACTGCCCGTTCGACTCCATCTTTCCGCCGTCAGGTCCCAACTTTGTCCGATCGGGGTCCGCCAACGGACGTTCAGGTGTCTCCCGCACCCGCATCGACGACATAATTGGCGCGACAGGTCTCTCCAGCAGCCGCACCGACGACATAATTCGGGCGACAGGTGTCTCCCGCACCCGCATCGACGAGATAATTCCGGCGACAGGTGTCTCCTGCACCCCGTTCGACGACATAATTCCAGCGGCAGGTGTCTCCTGCAACCCGTTCGACGACATAATTCGCGCGACAGGTCTCTCCCGCACGCGCATCGACGACATAATTCTTCGCACCGACCTCTTCAACGCCCGCACCGATCATTTCTTTCGTCACTGCTGGTCCATCGCACCGTTGTTCAACCCGATATTTACCCGAAAGCACGGACACGCCACCACAAAGATGTCCAACTTCTTGGACACTCGAGTCCCATTCCTGACACTCGACCGGATTGATCGGCTCACCGTTCAGTAAACAGTACACGCTGGAAGCATTGCTGTCGCTGGCTTCTCCGCCCATTCATCGCATGGTTTCAGTCGTGGCACGTCTCTCGCTTCTCCCGGCCATTCGAACGGCCGTACCCAAAGCCATTCGATACTCCACCCACAACTGCAAACGAGGCCGACGAAACCCCACCTTGGGGCACGACCGTCGCAACCACATTCTGGAGGGGTTATGATGTCCAGCACTCGCAGGAAACTGGCGATGGCGCAGCGCGCACTCGACTTTGCGCACGCCAATCCGTCCACCGACAGCGGCTATGTCGCGGTCGTCGCTCGACTCGAAATCGCAGTGGCACGCGGCGACGTCCTCGCCGAGCAGGAGACCGGCGGCAGAGTCGGCGAACACTCGGCGGTGAAGCAGCGCCGCATGCTGCGCGCTTCAATGCAGGTCGACCTGAAGCACCTCGTGAAGGTCGGCGAAAGCGCCGCCAGGACGCATCGAGAACTGGCCGGAAAGTTCCTGCTGCCGCGGGCCGGTGCGCCACACAAGGCGTTCATCACCGCTGCCAACGTCCTGCTCAGCCTGGCCCAGGCCAACAAGGACGTCCTGATCGCCCTCGGACTCGGCGATCAGTTCCTCGACGACCTCTCCGCCGCAATCACCTCGTTTGACGGAGCAACCGATGAAGCGCACAGCGGCCGGTGGGATCATGTCGGCGCCAAGAGTGAGCTGGCGACCATCGTCGCGGAGTGCAGCGACTGCGTCGGACTGCTCGATGGGCTGGTGATGCGCCTCTTCCCGGCCGGCTCGGATGCGGTCGGCGCCTGGCAGAGCGCCCGCAACGTCGCCGGGCCGTTCCGGCATGCCAAGGAGGTTCCGGCACCGCCGATCGCTGCCTGAAGAGCGGACTGAAAAGAAACCGGAAGCCAGCCACCGGGGCGGGCTTCCGGTTTTTTCTGGTGGCTCCCCTTTGTCATCCCGAGCGCAGCGAGGGAGATCCGAGGTCGTGACGGCGGACCACAGACGGCGAGCGTCGGAGCGTTCGGCGCCTCGGATCTCCCTCGCTGCGCTCGGGATGACAAACGTTGGTGCCGTGCGACGAAGGTCCTTCGCTGCGCTCGGGACGAGTGGGTTCTCGCTCTATCCGCGAGTGCCCGGTACCCTCAGCCGATCGCGAACACCCGCGCCAGGTCGATCACGCATACCGCATCAACGGCCGGGTGCTGCCACCGCAGCGTCGCGCTTTCCGTCACCGGAAAAATCGCATCCGGTGTCCACACTTCGACGAGCCGGTTGACCGGATCGACTGCCCAGTATGTCGCGATGCGCTGTTCCTGGTAGAGCCGGCGTTTGGTGAAGCGGTCGGCCCGCAGCGACGACGGACTGATGATCTCGACCACGAGGTGGAGCATGCCGACGTCGGCCCACTTGCCCGATTGCGCGGCATGGCGCATCTCCGCGACAAAAAGATCGGGCTGCACCAGGATGTCATCGCCCCACGAAATGTCTGCCGGTGAGCTGAATGGCCCTTCGATCCCATGCACGGCCAAATAGCCTGCCAGAGCCTCCCAGATCCTGAAATGCACGAATTGATGGAGGGGTGTCGGCGCCGGCGTCACCAGCAGCTCGCCGTGGGCAGACTCGTAACGGTTGCCGTCGGCGGGCAACTGACGCACGGCGTCGGCCGAGTAGTAGGGGCTGGCTGGCATGGACAAAGTATCGGCTCGGCGGAAGCGGGTTGGCAAGGGCGGCGCATGCGGCAAGGATGCTGCGAGAGGGCGGGTGCGACGGATCGATATGGCGCGTAGCGGAGCTTTTGTTATCGAGAGCGGCGCGCGGGGGAGCTCGCGGCTAAAGCCGCGGCTCGGCACACAAGTGCTAAAGCACTACTTCCTGCCGCGGTGAGGGTGGCGCGAGCCGCGAAGACTGGTGCCACGCGACGCATAGCACCGTCACCCTCCGCTGCGCGAAGGTCGACAAAGAAAGGACGCTGAACGACAAGCGGAGCAGCCGGAATGCCAAGGTTTAGTGCTTCAGCACTTGTGTGCCGAGCCCCGACTTTAGTCGCGAGCTCCCACGCGCCGCACTACCCGCGAGCTCCCACGCGCGCCACTCTACCCGTGCGCCCCCCCGACCAGATCCTTCGCTGCGCTCAGGACGAGGGAGTTTCGGTGCGCTCGGGATGACAAAGGGTGCGCTCTAGTGCTTCACCGCTTTCGCGCCCGCCCGCGGCGCTGGCCTGGCCGCGACCACCACCCCGCATACCGGCATCGCCAGCATCTCCGGCGCCGCCACCGTCGCCATCCCCGCCTTGGTCAGCGCCGCGTTGAACGCGGCCAGGTTCTTGGTGATCGCCGTATTCCAGTGCGTGACTGCTGTGCGCAGGTCAGCGCAGCTCGGCGCGAAGGCGCGGATCGTCGGTTCGTTGGGCGCCATATCGCCGGTATCGAGATCGGTGACCTGGCGAACCAGCGCCGAGATGAGCGCACCGAAGTTCGGCTCCGGCGCCGCACCTGGCGCAGCGGCCGCGTTCGGCCGCACACCGGGACGCCGCCCCCCGCCGCCGCCCGCACCACCGATCCGGGTGATCAGCGAATCGAAAGCCATCTGTTCACTCTTCAGTTCCGGCGATGCATTCGAGCCGACAGCGCTGGTGACGGTGGCGCGCAACGCGTTGGCCGCAGTGAATCCGGCGAACGCCTCCTTGGCGCCGAGGTACGCCTTCATCTGCAGGTCGTGCTGCGCGATGACGTCGGCAGCCGTTGCCGGCGAGCGCGGATCGTTGACGACCGTGACCTTCTGGATGTACGACTTGCCGTTGGCTGTCAGCGTCACCGTGTACACGCCGGGCACTACCAGCGGACCTTCCGGCGACGCCGGCGTCTCGCCCGGATTGGCGTTGATCTCGTAGTTGTGCGAAAAGGTCGGCGGCGCGTCGTAGCGCAGGTCCCAGTTGATCCGATTGAGGCCGATGTCAGTGGGCATCGGCTCGGGGTGCGCGAGCCAGAACTCCGGCAGCACCGGCGGCGGCTCGTTGAGCGGCGGAATCGGCGCGCTCGACAAGTGCCGCACCGGCTTCCCCGCCGCGTCCGTGACATCCAGCGTGATATCACCACTCGGCTTCGCCCCGAGCGAGTAGTAGATCACCGCACCCAGCGGCGGATTCTCGGCGTGCGGGACTTCGGGCGGGAACGGCGTGTCGCCGTTGACATTGCGACGCTGCCGCACCGCGTTGCCGAGCGCAAAGAGATGCGCCGGCTCGTTCACCGTGGCGGCAGTCATCTGCCGCAACGGCGAGATGTCGTCGAGGATCCAGATCGAGCGCCCGTAGGTGCCGACCACCAGGTCATTGTCTTTGATCACCATGTCGCGGTACGACGTGTTCGGCAGGTTGAGCATCAACGACTGCCAGTTGTCGCCATCATCAAACGACACATACATCGCGCTTTCGGTGCCCGCAAAGAGCAGTCCCTTGCGCTTCGTGTCCGCACGGATGACCCGGGTGAACGCGCCGCTCGCCTGATACTCGGCGAGCCCATTGGTGATCTTCGTCCACGTCTTGCCGTAGTCGTGCGTCCGGTAGAGCCATGGCGTGTACACACCGCTGGTGTGATAGTCGATCGCGACGTACGCCGTGCCGGCGTCCTGATGCGACGCGTCGATCGCCGAGATGTCGGCGCGGGTCGGGTTCGGCAAGTCGGCAATCGTCACGTCATCCCAGGTGAGGCCATGATTCCGGGTCACCTTGACGAGGCCGTTGTTGGTGCCGACCCACATCACGCCCGGCGCCACGCTCGATGTCGAGAACGATTCGATCGCGCCAGCCGGTGGCTGTCCCCCCGCACCGCCGCCACGCCCCGCGGGTGCCGCAGGCTTTGCAGGCGGCGTAACGCCTTTTGGATAGCCAAGATCCGGGGAAAGCTTCTTCCAGTGCATGCCACCATCGGTCGTCGCCATGAGGTACTGGAAGCCTGCCAGCAACTCATGCGGATTCGATGCGTTCCACGCCAGCGGTTGGTTGCTCACCTTCCGCAGTGCCGCTGCGGTCTCGATGTTGGGCGAGACGTTGATCCACTGGCCACTCGGATACATGATCTTCACGATCCCGCTCGACGGCCCGCCGGCATAGACAATCTTCGGGTCGAGCGGATCGGCGACGATCGAACCGAACTCGTAACCGGCGGTCGGATACCAGTCGAACGGCGTGATCTCACCCAGGTTGCCGCGGCTGTGGGCCGCGATCGAACCGGCATCCTGCTGCGTCGCGTAGACCCAGTACGGGTACGAGTTGTCGACCGAGATATGGTAGACCTGCTCGGTGGCCTGATTGTACCACGGGCTCCACGTCTTGCCGGCATCGAGCGACACCGTCGCGCCCTGATCGACACCGAGCAGCATCCGTTGGCCATTGGTCGGATCGATCCACATCTGCTGCGGATCGTCGCCACCGGGCGCGCCCTTGAAGCCCGCGAACGTGTTGCCGCCATCGAGCGAGCGGAAACTTGAGGTGTTGATCGTGTAGACGATGTCAGGATTCTGCGGATCGACATACACGCCGCAGTTGTAGCCGTTCTGCCCGTTGGCAATCCGCCGATCGTTGGCCGCCATCTGGCGCCAGTTGGCGCCGCCGTCGTCGGAGCGGTAGAGACCGAAGTTGCCGATCACGTACATCCGCTGCGAGTGGGTGTTGTTCGCCACGGCGATCGACGTGCGCCCGGTCATGTTCTCGGGCAGCCCGTGTCCGGTGATCTTGGTCCAGGTCACTCCCTCATCGGTGGACTTGAAGAGATCGGTTCCGGTCGGCCCAGCTGGCGCACCGCCACCGCGCCCGCCTCGACCGCCGCGTCCCGCGACGGTATCGCGGATTGGCGCGCCGGTCGCCGGCGCAACGGGGATACGGGCGGCATTCACCGGCGTGTAGTGGCGCACCGTCACGGCGAGCATCACCTTCGGATTGTCAAACGCCCACGCGATCTCCTGGGCGCCGGTCGTGCTATCGACGTAGAGCGTCTTTTTCCAGGATGTTCCACCATCGGTGCTGCGGAAGACACCACGTTGATCCGTCAATGAGTGGATGTTTCCCTGCGCGGCGAGGAGGACCAGGTTCGGGTCCTTGGGGTCGACGAGAATCGAGGGAATCTGCTTGGTGCTGTCGAGTCCGAGATGGGTCCAGGACTTCCCGGCATCGTTCGACTTGTAGACGCCATCGCCTTCATTGATGCCGCCGCCGGTGATCAGGTCGCCCATGCCGACGTAGATCACGTTCGGGTCAGATGGTGCCACCTGCACCGAGCCGACCGACGATGCCGACTTGATGGCGTCGAAGACTGGATACCATGTAGTTCCCGCACTGGTTGTCTTCCACACGCCGCCCAGTGGCAACCCGATATAGAAGGTGCCTGGCACTCCGATCGCGCCGGTGACGGCGGCAACGCGACCGCCGCGAAACGGTCCGATGTTGCGCCAGACCATGCCGGCGAGCATCTGTGACGGCATCGGGTCTCGGCGGAGCGCGGGTGCGGCGGCGATGGCAACAGCGCAGAGAGCGAAGAGGGCGGTGGTACGGGCAAGCGGACGGCGGAACATGCGTGGCTCCGGATGGGTTGCGGTGCAGAAAGTATAGTGCGGTGTGCTGAATGGTTGGGGCGATGGAACGGGGTGGAACGAGGCAAGGATCCCTCGTCCTGAGCGCAGCGAGGGGAGCTCGCGGCTAAAGCCGTCCTTCGCTACGCTCAAGGACAGGCTCTTCGGCACACAAGTGCTGAAGCACTACTTCCTTTGGCGGGGAGGGCGGAGCGAGCCCTCCAGGTTCCCTCATCCCGAACGAAGTGAGGGATCTGTGTTACAGCGGACCCCCTTTGTCATCCCGAGCGCAGCGAGGGAGAGCCGAGGCGCCGAACGCCCCGACGCTGAGACGGGCGCGCGAGCGAGGAGCGGCGCGCGGGGAGCTCGCGGCTAAAGCCGTCCTTCGCTACGCTCAAGGACAGGCTCTTCGGCACACAAGTGCTGAAGCACTACTTCCTTTGGGGGGAGGGCGGCGCCGAGGCGGCGGTCTTTTCGCGCAGCCAGGCGCAACGGCGTGTCAGCTGCGCGATGCCGCCGGCAAGACGGTGCGCCGCTGGGCAATCCATCCGCCGACCCCACCAAGAGCGGCGCCCCCCAGGGAAACCACCATCACAATGACCGTGCCGACCGCGACCTCGTGACCTTGCGGCAAAATCCCATGCGGCAGGTCACCGCCAAGGAGATAGGCAATCATTTCCAGGCTCGTCACCATGCTGCCTGCTGTCAGCGCCGACATGCCACGCTGGTTCGCGGCATATCCGGCCACAACACAAATCAGCGCCGATACCGGCATAAATACTGACGAGCTGAAGCCAAGGTGCTTGGCTACGGCGTCACCCACAATGCCGACGCCGACAACATCGAGGACGATGCATCCGACTGTTGTGATCAGGCCGGCGCGTGTAAAGGTGCGTGTCATTGAATCCCTCGTCAGGTCGTCTCCTTGCTTGAGCGACGGCCACGGGTCCGCTTCGGAACGGCGTCCAGAATCGCTCGCAGTGCGCGATTGACGTCCGCGGCTGTCGGAAAGACGTCGGCGAGATCCGGATCCAGGGCCACGACGGTCGTACCCTTTCCGAATACCTTGGCATACCTGCAACGTTCACCGTTGCTGAAATCGTACTCGGTTCGCATCTCGGCAACCCGACTGCCGCGCCCTGCTTTGGCCTTAGACATGTTCTTCATAGGTTCGTCGCTCGCGACTCGCCGCCAGGCGAGCGCTGATGAGGCGAATGCGCTCGCCTCGTTGGAGGTCCCCACCGGCATCCATGCCACGCCGTAGGCAGCAGCAGGTCACCGTACCGGAATGGCCGCACCGCGCGCGAGAGCCCGCTTGCAGCGCCAGGTGAGGACGGCATACCGGATGTTGTACCAGGCGCCGATGAACAGCAGCACTGTGCCTCCGGCGGCGGCCGGAGTCCGCATGGTTTGCCACGCCGACGCGGACGCCAGCAGCAGGAAGCCGACACCCTCGGTGACGGTCGTCCAGCGTGGTGGCGGTGCGACACCGTACTTCAATACTGGCATCTCTAGCCCGAAGGCAGCGAAGAGCAGTGACATGATGCCCGCGGCCAGCATCGCGATCGTTGCGAGATTCATGCTGCGAGGCTCCGGTTTGAGTCAGCTGAAGAGCTGCCATGGTGCGGATACTTATAACTCCGCGCTCTTCGTTGCGCTCGGGGTGACAAACCCCGCGCTCATCTGGGCGTCGGGGCGTTCGGCGCCTCGGATCTCCCTCGCTGCGCTCGGGATGACAAATACAACGCTGGGGATGACACACCGGAACTTCAACGCCCCAGGAAGTAGTGCTTCAGCACTTGTGTGCCGAGCCGCGGCTTCAGCCGCGAGCTCCCCGCGAGCTCCCGCATGCTCATCCGGGCGTCGGGGCGTTCGGCGCCTCGGATCTCCCTCGCTGCGCTCGGGATGACAAATACAGCGCTCGGGGTGACAAACGTCGTACTGAGCGAGAGGTCCTTCGCTTCGCTCAGGACGAGGGGCCGCGCAGCACCAATCGCGGACTACCACGGGAAACTCAATGCCACAGGAAGTAGTGCTTCAGCACTTGTGTGCCGAGCCGCGGCTTCAGCCGCGAGCTCACTGCGAGCTCCCGCATGCTCATCTGGGCGTCGGGGCGTTCGGCGCCTCGGATCTCCCTCGCTGCGCTCGGGATGACAAACGCTGCGCCGCGAGCTCAGTACGCCAGTATCTCCCCCATCGCCGCCTGCAAGCTCTCCACCTGCGGCAGGATCACATCTTCCAGTTCCGGCGCATAGGCAACAAACGTATCCGTCGCCGCCACGCGCTTCACCGGCGCATCGAGATATTCAAAGAAATCGGATGCGATCTTCGCCGAGATTTCCGAGCCGTAACCCCAACTCAACGAGTCTTCATACGCCACGATCACCCGGTTGGTCTTCCGGATCGACGCTTCAATCGTATCCCAATCCACCGGATTCAACGAGCGCAGGTCGATCACTTCGACATTCTGTCCCGTGGTGTCATGCAGGTTCTTGGCGGCCTGCACTGCACGCTGCACCACCGCGCCGTAGGTGATCACAGTGAGATCAGTCCCCGGGCGCACGACATTCGCCTTGCCGAACGGAATCATGAAGTTGGGGCCCGGATACATCCCCTTGTTGTACGCCTGGCGATAGAGATGCTTGTGCTCCAGGAACAGCACCGGATCTTCGCAACGAATGGCCGTGCGCAACAGGCCGTTGGCATCGAGGGCAGTGCTCGGGCAGATGACCCTGAGCCCCGGCACACCCGTGAAGATCGCGGCACCCGTCTGCGAGTGATAGACCGCGCCACCCTTGAGGTAGCCGCCATACGTGACCCGCACCACCACCGGCGCGCTGTTGGCGTTGTTGCTCCGCCAGCGCATCAGCGCCAGCTCGTCGCGCAACTGCATGTACGCCGGCCAGATGTAGTCGAAGAACTGGATCTCGACCACCGGCTTCATGCCACGCGTCGCCAGGCCAATCGCCCGGCCAACAATATTGGCCTCAGCCAACGGCGAGTTGTAGACGCGATTGCTGCCGAACTGCTTCTGCAATCCCCAGGTGACCTTGAAGACGCCACCCTTCCCCTTGACGTCGGCCAGGTTCCCCTCGCGCGAGACGTCGGCCACATCCTCACCAAACATGACAATGCGCGGATCGCGCACCATCTCGTCGCGCATGCAGGCATTCAACAAGTCGACCATGGTGGTCGGCTCACCGCTGAACTGCGGATCGTCTTCGGTATCAAATTGCTCGGCGGTGGGGTCGACATCCGGCGAATAGACATAGTCGTAGATCGTGCTCGCCGCCGGCTGCGGCGACGCCAGCGCAATCTGGGTCGCCACGTCGATCTCTTCATCCACCTGCGTGCCAATCAAATCCAGCTCAGCCTGGGTGGCCATGCCATCCTCGAGCAGCCGCGCCGGGAAGGTGCGCAACGGATCGCGCGCCGCGTCGGCGTCACGCTCCGCAGTGGTGCGATAGTGCACTTCATCGTCCGAGAGCGAGTGCGAGTAGGGCCGGATCACCTTGGCGTGCACGAACGCCGGACCTTTGCGCTGGCGGCAGTAATCGTGCGCCTTCTGCATCACCTCGAGCGAGGCGATCGGATCGCAGCCGTCGACTTCCTGGATGAACATGTTCGGAAAGGACCGCACCAGCTTCGAGATCGAGCCACCCGCGGTGTTGACCTCGACCGGCACCGAGATCGCGTAGCCGTTGTCCTCGATCAGGAAGACCACCGGCAGCTTGAGATTGCACGCCGAGTTCAGCGCTTCCCAGAACTCGCCCTCGCTGGTAGTGCCATCGCCAGCGGTACAGAGCACCACTTCGTCGCCCGGCGTGAGATCACTCGTCCGCTCGTCGGCGCTGGCACGGAGCCACGTCTCGGCGGCACCGACGGCCTGCAGGAACTGGGTCCCCGTCGGGCTTGAGACGTTGACGATGTTGAGATCCTTGTGCCCCCAGTGCGACGGCATCTGCCGGCCGCCCGAGCTGGGGTCGTCGGCCGCCGCCACCGCCGACAGGAGCTGCTCGGTCGGCGTCATGCCGAGTCCGAGGCAGAGGGCGCGATCGCGATAGTAGAGGTAGAACCAGTCGTGGCCAGCGCGGAAGACCTTGGCGGCAGCTACTGTCACCGCTTCGTGCCCGGCACTGGAGATCTGGAAGAAGATCCGGTTCTGTCGCTTGAGCTGGATCTCCTTGTCGTCCAGCCGCCGTGACATCAGCATCAACCGGTAGATCTCGAGGAGTTCGGCCTTGTCGAGCCGGACTGAGCTTTTCGTGCGGGATTGGGTACGGGTGGCCATGACGGAAGATAGGCGGACGCCGACGCTCAGGGAGGGGTCACAACCGGCTAGCCGGCCTTGGAACCGTGCCATACCTTTACCCCCCTCACCACTAAAAGGAGTACCGGATGTCCGATACGATCGGAAGTCTCCCTCGGCGTGGCTTCATCGGAGCCGTCAGCGTGGTCGCTGCCGGTGTCAGCATGATGGGATTCGCCGAGCCGGCCAGCGCCATGTCCACCGCCGCCGACCCGCAGCTCGAAGCGTGGTTCGGGAAGCTGAAGGGGAAGCATCAGGTGGTGTTCGACGCACCAGGGGCCAACGACGGCCTGCCCGCCGTCTGGCCACGCGTCTATCAGATCACGATGGATGCGACCTATCCCGGCGAGGGGGTCTCACCGATGGTCATCTTGCGTCACAAGGGGCTCGGCCTGGCGTTCAACGACGCAGTGTGGGCCAAGTATCACATGGGTGACGTTTTCGACATCAAGGTGGACGGTGCCGTCGCCGCGAAGAACCCCTATGCGGTGATTACCACGCTGCCGCTCCCCAATCTCGGGATCGCCAAGCTGCTGTCGACCGGTGTGCTGATCGGTGCGTGCGATGTCGCGCTCACCGTGTACAGCGGTGCGGCGGCAGCCAAGATGAAGCTGGATGCTGCCGCAGTAAAGAAGGAATGGATCGCCGGCCTGCTCCCCGGCGTGCAGGTAGTGCCGTCAGGTGTGATGGCAGTGGCGCGGGCGCAGGAGTTTGGCGCCAAATACATCTTCGCTGGGTGAGCCCGGTGCCGGGAGCTGGGTCTGGCCAGCTCCCGGCAAGCAGGATCAGCTCACTTCCACCGTCCCACCCCTGATCCGATGATCGTCCCGCCGGTGCCGTTCGAGAGCGACAGGGTGTACTGGAATACATAGGTGCCATCGGAGAGCTGCACGACCGACTGGATGACCACCGTGCCGCCGCCCACCGGCGGTGACTTGAAGGTGTTGTCTGGCCGTCCGAGATCCTGCGAAAGCACCACCTGGAACTGATTGGCCGAGGGGAGAATCCCCAGCACGACCTTGGTGAACACCTGCCCCGCCGAGAGGTTGGTGCCGGTCGCCACGATCAGCGACAGCTCCACGCCGATCTTCTCGTTGTCGAGCGGATCAACGTCGTAGCCTTGTGCAATGATGTCGACGCCCGGTGACGGCTGGGTACCGCGTGCGCCAATGAACGACATGAAGCTGTAGCCGCCGTCTGGCGGCATGAGATCCTGCGGCCACGCTCCGGCAATCACGAACTGGATCGACGGCGCAGCACCCACGGCGACCGCCGCGTCCGCCTTGGCGATCACGCTGGTGCCATTGAGCACATCGACGTGCAGGGTGTCGTTGCCGAGTTGCACGGCGGTGTAGCTGATCTGCGGCACGGTTGTCACGATCACCGTGCCGGCGCCGATGTTCCCCGCCGTGCCGTTGAGGGTCCACTTGTATTGCGCGTTGGCGGGCACCGTCCCATCCACTCCAACCGTAAACGTCTGGTGATCACCGATGCCAAGTGCCACGCTCGCGGGCGTGATGTGCGCAGGAGCGAGGACAGGAACGGTGACATCAGCCTTGGCTACCAGTGTGGTGCCGGAGAGCACGTCGACGTGCAGCTGGTCGGTGCCGAGCTGGTGCGCGATGTAGCTGACCTGCGGGACGGTGGTCGTCACCACGTTGGTGGCGCCGATGGTGCCAGCCGATCCGGTGAGGGTCCACTTGTACTGCAGCACGCCCGGTGGCGGGCCATCCACCGCCACACTGAAGAGCACCTGGTCGTTCACGTTCGGCGTCGGACCCGACGGCGTGATCTCGGCGCGGAGCAGAAAGGAGACTGCCGTCGACGCGCGACCGATTTCGACGCGGCTGCCACTGCTCTTGTCGTAGCCGATCACCGTCACCGTGATCGGATTGACGTCGGATGGCGTGGTGATCAGGTCCACAATCCGCTGCGTGGTGGTGATCTGCTGGCCCACATTGGCCTCGTTCTCGGCCGACAGGGTCGAGAAGACCGAGGTCTGGAACCAGTCGTATTCAATGTCCGCGCCAGGCGTATTTGCCGGGTTCGCCACCGTGAACACGACCCGCTCGCCGCTCGACACATGCGGGTTCACTGGCGCGAGGTTGAGGGTCTGGCGGATCAGCAGCGCCGTCCACGTCGCCCCGATGTCGGAGTTGAAGACGTCGAGAATGATGGCGCCGAGGTCGAATCCGTCGAGAATCACGCCGGCGGCGAAGATCGGCTCGAACACCGACAGGAACATCTTGCTCCCCTTGGTGAGCCGGGTGGCAGTGCCCGCGAGCGTCTGTGCTTCAAGCGCTTTCGCCTCCGCCTGACCGATGACCGCCTGGATCTGCGGCTTCCAGAACTGGGTCGAGGTGTCGCTTCGGATGGCGTCGCGCACCACGTTCGCCAGCGCCTCGGTCATGTCGCCGAGCGAGCCGTATTCGAGCTGGCTGATGATGCGGGTGAAGGTGGCTGACCCGGCTGCGGCAGCGTCGGTCACCAGCGATGCAATGGTCGAGCGCGCCGCCGTGATCGCGCCAAAGCCGCCAAAGAAGCAGAAGATCGGCAACAGGATGTCACCGAAGATCGAGGTGTAGAGCAGGTTCGCGTCGGCCGTGCGCCACTTGCTCACTTCATTCGCGAAGTGCGGGTCGCGGAAGAACGGTGGCTCGAACGCGTCGCCGGACACGGCCTTGAGCGCCGAGGCCAGTACGATCACCTGATAGGAGGTGCGGTCGGTGCCGCTTTCGAGGGCGATGGGAATCGGCGGCAAGTTGACGGGCGACCACGGCGACGTCCCGTGAAAGAAGGTGGTGAAGTCCTTGAGCGAGTTGAAGAGCGAAAGACTCTCGGTGGAATCGAGGGTGATCGGCCCGAGGATCAGCTTCGCTGGTGATACATCAGTGGTGACGTTGCCGGTGAGCGTCGTTGTTTCGTAGATGTAGACGATACACGGCCGCCGCTTGCTGTTGGAGATCAACAGCGACGGCGTCGAGCCATCCTGCTGGCTCACCTGCACGCCGTCCTGCTCCCCGCTGGGGGTAAGCAGCATGAGCGTAGGAACGGGATCCTCCAGACGCGCCGCCGCTGCTGGCTTACGCACACTGCCGGCAGCGCCGAGGATCGTCGTCAGCGCGGTCGTGACGGCCGGACCGAGGCCGCTGGCGTTGTTGGCGAGGGCCTGCGGGTCGGCGACGACCGCCGCTGCGACGACGGCATCGAGCGCGGCGATCGCAGGGTCCGCCGACAGGAGGGCAAGGATCTGTGACATCACGGCGGTGGGAAAGGAATGCGCCGAGGTCGCGTAGAAGAGCATCGCCACGGCGGTGGTGCGGGTGGTGATGGCGTGATCGTTGGAGGCCGGATCGAAGACCGCCATCAGCACGCCGTCGCCACTGGCATCGAGCAGCAAGCCAAGGGAGGGGGAGCCGGGGGAGATGCCAACGGTGAAGGCGCCGGTGGACGAGACCGGCACCGTCTGCGTCAGGATGTCGACCGACATCTCCGACAGCTTGAGCTGCGATCCTGCTGGCAGGGTCGCGGTCCCGGAAATACTCCGGGCCCCGCTGGGAATCCCGCCGCCAGTGGACCCGCCCGTTCCGGAGTCGACGGCCGGGCTGCACCCTCCCAGGGAAAGCCCGGCGACGGTGGCGACGATCCCGCCGGTCGTGGCAACAAAATCCCGGCGGTTCAGCAGCTGGCGCAGTGCGCGCCGTGAGGTTTCAGTCTGTTCAGTTGTCGGCGATGACATGGAGCGCTCCACTGGATGGCGGCACCTCGCGAGGGCGAGGTCGGAACCGGATGCCAGTAAAGCGCGAATCGGATCGAAAACGGATCATGCCGGCCGGGCCATGGCCCTCGCAGGATCGCGGGGGCGCGAACCGGCGGGTTAGCGGACCAGCAGGTTGGTCGTGCGGCTCGCGAGTGCGGTACCGTCGGAGGCGATCATCCGCACTTCGACTTGATAGTCTCCGCGGCCGAACCGGGAGAGATCGAGACCGCGCTCGACGCCGGTGAGTCCGGCTGCGACCGAGACCGGAGCGGCGAGCGTAAGCACCGGCTCCGGCGCGACGCGGCCAGCGGTGATCCGGCGGAATGTCACCACCGAGCGAAGCGCGTTCTGACGGCTCGGGCTCCGGACCTGGTAGAAGAGTGTCACCGGTTCGGCGGGCGCCAGCGTGTTGAGCGGCGTGAGCGTGATGGTATCCTGGCCGACCTGGGTGGCGAGACGCTGAGACTTGGCGCCAACAATGACGTCGGAGAGGGCAAACGGATCGCGGCTGAGCGGCGGGCCGCCTTCCGCCGACACCCGCCCGACATTGCCCTGATATGAGACCACGATCGACCACGCACCTGCTGCCATCACCGGCTCGGCGAGCAGGGCGGCCACCAGTTCCCTATGGTCCTTGGTACCGGTAGTCCCGAGTTGCGGGCGCACCGTTGAATCGCGCCAGAGAGCGGCACTCCAGTCCCACTGGCGCAGCGACATGGTGACGTCTTTCGGCACACTGCTGGCCGGAGCGTCGTCGTCATCGGCGACAGCCACGGTGAAGATCCCGATCGGCTCCCCGGTCGCGGGATCCCAGAGCCGCGCCAGATTGCCGATCACGCCGAGTGCTGCCTCGGTCCGCCCGTGAGCACCAACGCAATTGCCGCTCGCCTGCGCGCGCGCGCCGTTCACTTCGGCCCAGACCGGACAGTACTCCAGCAGCGGACTCACGAAATCAGTCCGCGCCTCGTCGCGGAGCAGCGCAGCGGCGAACGCGGGCGCGCCCTGATCGCCGCCGCGACGCAGGCGCCGGGTGATTTCCGCTTCGCTTGCCGGGTCGTGCGCGGTTGCCATTGCTGCCCGGAACAGTGAGACCGCTGCAGCGGTGTCGGCGTGGCGTGCCGCAAGCCAGGACAGCTGCACGAGGTGCCAGGTGGAGTCGACGCCGCGCGTGAGCGCCTGGTCGGCACAGTACCGGGCGGTGGCCGCATCGCCCACCGCAAGGGCATAGAGCACGCACGCACGCAGCACAGCCGGTGACGGCGCCCCCGCGCGCACCGCACGGTACATCGCCTCGGCGACGCGCTGTCGTTGACCGGCGGCCTGTGCCACAGCGCTGCGCACAGAGCCCGCCCCGAACGTTGGGCCATTGGGAAGATCAAGCGCGAGAAGAGCGACCATCTCGTCTGCCTTCGGATCGGGTGCGCGATGTGCGGCCAAGGTCAGCCAGGCGGCGAGTGCCTTGCCACCGGCGCCAAGGAAGGTGATGACCGATTCGTCCCCGTCGACATAGTTCAGGACCCGGAGACAGGCGAGGAGGTGCTGCAGTGAATCGGAATATTGGTGGCGGACCGTACCTTCGATCTTGAGAGCCTTGTCGGAGCGGTCCAGTTCGGTGCCGGTGCGCTCGGCTGCGCATTGGCGACGGAGCACTGGCCAGTTCCGCTGATAGCCGTCGATGCCAAGGGTCTTGCCCGGTGTGGTCGGGCCAATGGTGTCCGACGCCTGCGCACGCAACGAGGCTGTCGCAACGATCGTGAGGGCGGCGAGCAGGGGAACGATGCGAGTCATCAATGATCGGTTCGCGTCACGGGACGATCGGCGGGCCGACAGTGTACCGCAGGAGATTGACGACATCACCGGTCGTATCGAGCCCCCACGCCGCGTCGCCGCGGACTTCGACAAGCGTCGTGGTCGCAGGTACCGTGACGACACCAGCGACCTGGCCATCGGCATGAATGACCAGCCATTGGTGGTGGTGATCTCGCGTGTAGAGATCGAGCCACGCCGAACCGTCGTCGCCGACGAGGAGGCGAACGACAGGGGCGTGCGTCGTGACCGGGTTGTGCCGGAGCACGCTGACCGCACTGTCAGCAAAGCCAGGCATCGGACTGACCGCGTATTTGCGCCCGAGGTCGGCGATGGCGCTGTCACGTTCCCGTGAGAGCACCGGAACCGTCGGTAGTGCAAGGTCGCGTTGCCAGGCGGTATCACCGCGTTCGCTCACCACGACGATATGCACCGTTTTCGTATCGGCTGTCGCCAGGAGGGATGCCACCATGGCGCCACCGGGCGACGCCTGCGCCCGAGGGAGCGGACAGAAGGGGCGGATGACCGCGCCGGACGGGTAGAATGCCATCCTGCATTGTGCGTCGCCACTGTAGCCGAGGCCGACGGTCCGGACGAATGCGCCATGATCGCTGACCCGGAGAAAGAGCGTCGCACCCCCAGCTGCCGCTGGCACTGAAGAGAGCACCCAGCCTGCCATCTCGCGCATCAGCAGGCCGCCGTTCGGGTAAACGGCCTGCAGCGGTGCGCGCTTGATCAGGTCGTTTCCTTCGTGCGCGATGGTTCGCCCCCCCGGCGGGCCGTGCACCGTGAGCTCGAGTGCGATCGGTCGCCCCGGTTCGCCTTGGCGACTGTAGATCGTGGCGACCGTGCCAACGCGGATCCAGACGGAATCACCGACCCATCCGAGGCCAGCAACGCGGAACGGCACTTCGTCGCCGGGCGGCTTCGTCGGTTGAAATCGTGCTACGAGACTGTCGCCATCGTACAGCGCGACCGGCTGGTCGGGTCGCGGGGTGAGCGCGATCGCGCCATCCGGCCCCACGTCGAAGAGTGTCAGCTTGCTCAGATGTGCGATCTGCCCGTGGACGACAGTATCGACGACTGCCTGACGGACAGGCAGCGATTGCGCGGCAAGCGAGCTGGCGCCCGCCGCCCCAACCAGCAGCAATCGTGTCACGAGCCGATGGGACATGGGGGACTCGCTTTCCTTGTTGTCAGTTGTCCCCGGCACCGACGCCGGAGTCACACCCGGCCATGCGGCCTTCCGCCGGTCCGCTCAGTGCTTCCCGAGAATCTCCCCGCTCCGCGCAAACAACCCCTCTGCCGCCAAGGCACGAACGACGACAATTGCGAGCCCGTGCACTGGGAGAAGCGAGAGGTGCCGTCGGATCAGCGTCCGGTCAGCCGCCGTAACGCATTGAGTTGCTGCAAGGCACTCTTGCCGGAGTCAGCCGGTGCCGCGGGCGTGACCGCAAAGAGGTCACGGATATCCAGCAGGATCTCCAGCATCAACTGGTCGCGCATGTAGGAGTTGTCAAGGTCGATCATCCGCGCGTCGCTGCCGGACTCACGGGCCCGGTCGAATGATTCCCGATAGACCTG
Source organism: Gemmatimonadales bacterium (assembly GCA_036499125.1). Lineage (GTDB taxonomy): Bacteria > Gemmatimonadota > Gemmatimonadetes > Gemmatimonadales > GWC2-71-9 > Palsa-1233. The sequence goes on along the minus strand of DASYEH010000008.1, from coordinate 673,974 downwards.
TTCGAGATTGCCAAGAATGCGGTCGCGAGAGCGCATGGGATCCGTTTCGCGTTCGAGGGTTTCCGGAATATAGGGCGGCGGCCGCGAGGCGTGGTTATCGTTGATTCACGTCACCCGCTCCGAGGCCGCCGATGTCGCTTGCCGAAGCCCAGCACCGCGTGGATAGCTGGATCTCCCAGTTCGAGGAGGGGTATTTCCACCCGCTCACCAATATGGCGCGGCTGTCCGAAGAAGTCGGCGAACTGGCCCGCGAGATCAACCACCGCTACGGCCAGAAGACCAAGAAATCGAGCGAACCCGATGGCAACATGGCGATGGAGATGGCCGACATCCTCTTCGTGCTGATCTGCATGGCCAACCGCGAGGGAATCGACCTGCAGGTGGCCTTTGACGCCATGATGGCGAAGGTGGAGCAACGCGATGCCAACCGCTGGACCCGGAAGGCGTGACCCGATGACCTGTTACCGCACTGCGCCGCTGCTGCTCTCCGCCCTGCTCTTCTTCGGCGTCGGCTGCGCCAAGCCTCAGGCCGCCAACCCCGCGGCGATGGACGACCTCGCGGCGCACGGTGATACCACCGGCCTGGCCCACCTCGCCGAGCAGGAGTGCCAGTCAAAGGCGACAACCGCGCGTACCAGCTGCTACGAGGATTACTTCGTGAAGCTGGCCCGCAGTGACCGGGTGCGCGTCGCACTTGGGGCGCTGACGGTGCTCGCCGCAGCGCACCCCGAGGTCCAGGCGGAAGGGCACAACTTCACCCACGTGATCGGCATCCGCGCCTGGAAGGACGGCGAAGATGTCCGCACCGTATTCCGCGGCTGCACCGGGATCTTCCAGTCCGGCTGCTATCATGGCGTGATCCAGGGCTACCTGCTCAGCAATGGCCAACTCGATTCGGTCCGCGCCGTGACCCTCTGCGACCAGGTCGCGCCCGACGAATCCGATCGCTGGCTCCGCTTCCAGTGTGTCCACGGCCTCGGCCACGGCTTCGAGATGGCGTGGAACTGGGAGCTGCCGCGCGCACTGCAAGGGTGCGACTGGCTCAAGGATGACTGGGATCGCTCGTCGTGCTACGGCGGCGCCTTCATGGAGAACGCCATCGCGTCGATGCCGGGCGGCCACCACATGACGATGGCGGTGCACGCGCTGGCCGCCACCGACAGCGACATGGGGAAGATGGCCGACATGCCGGGCATGGATCACGGTCACGGACCCGATCCTTCGCACATCACGTACAAGATGCGCGACTCCAGCGACGCGCTCTATCCGTGCTCAGCCGTGGGGAAGAAATACGAGTTCGCCTGCTACCAGCTGCAGGGCGGCCTGATCCTCAATCGCGTCGATGGCGACTTTGCCCGCGCCACAAGCGAGTGCGACAAAGCCGACCCGCTCGGTCGCCAGCAGTGCTACGTCAGCCTCGGCACCAACGCCAGCGGCTACACGCTGCAGAACGTGCCGAAGACGATCGCCGACTGCTCGCACGGCAACCCGCAGATGCAGCCGTACTGTTTTTCGGGAGCGGTCAAGAACTACATCGACATTACGTCGCATCCGGCAGACGGGATCAAGCTGTGCGATGCGATCCAAGTCGGCGACAATCGCGCCGCCTGTTTTACGGCAGTGGGTGAGGAGATCTCGGTGCTCTTTCCGACCGATGCCGCGGCACGGAGCAACAGCTGTAGCAAGCTCAGTCCGGATGATGCGCGCGAGTGCCGGCGCGGGGCCGACGTCAGCACGCCGTAGCGCTCACTCCCAATCTTCGGGGAGCGCCGCGAGTTCGGCATGCAGGGCGAGGTAGCTGTCGTAGCGGCTCTGCGGCACGATGCCATCACGCACCAGCGCCTGCACGGCGCAGCCCGGTTCGGTGCGATGGGTGCAGTCGTCGAACTTGCACGTGCCGATCACCGGCCGGAACTCAGGAAAGCATTCGTCGAGATGGGCGCGATCGAGCGCCCACATTCCCACTTCTGAAAACCCCGGCGTATCCACCACAAAACCACCGATCGCCAGCGGAATCATCGTCGCCGAGACGGTGGTGTGGGTGCCGCGCCGCACCTTGGCCGATATCGCGCCCACGCGCAGTGCGAGGTCTGGCTCCAGCGCATTCATCAACGAGGACTTCCCCGCGCCACTGGGACCGGTAAAGACCGACTCCGCGCCAGCAAGCCGATTCCGCAATGCTTCAATGCCATCACCGCGCCGCGCCGCTGTCGCGAGAATGTCATAGCCGGTAGCGCGCAGGTGTTGCTCGACCGGCTCCGCAGACGCGAGGTCGATCTTGTTGATGATCACCAGCGCCGGAATGTCGTTGGCTTCGGCTACCACCAGCAGGCGATCGAGCAGCTGTGGAATCGGCGCCGGATCGGCCGCGGCCACGACGACCAGGACCTGGTCGACATTCGCCGCGACAGGGCGGGTACCGCGGCCGCCGGGAATGCGGCGTTCGAGGATCGACTTGCGCGGTTCGACCGAATCAATGCCGAGGACACTCTCGCTGAGGGTCTGGTCGTCGATGCGGACGCGGTCGCCGGCGACCGCGCGGTCGGCTTCGCGCTTTGCCTTGCCGCGCAGTACCGCGACGCGCTCGACGCCATCAAGGAGCACGCGGTAGGAGCCACCTTCGCGCGCGAGGACGACGCCGGCGGCCATCAGCTCCCGTCGGCCAGGCGAGCGGCGATCAGTTCGTCAAGCACACCCTTCACATCGTACAGCGACAGCGCGCCGAGTCGTTCGGTGGCGTCGGCTGCGTTGGTGCCCCAGACCAGGTACTCGGATTCGAGGTGACCATCGGGGGCATCACCGCCCGGGGCCCAGCGCACAAAGAGCAACGCGCCGCCGAATCGGCCGCGCGCATCGGGGTCATCATCAATCCAGAGTGCCACGGAATAGGGCAAGCCGTCGCTGCCGGTAAACGCAGCCGCGCGTTCATGCGTGGCCATGTAGCCGCCCAGCGTGAACTCACTCACGCTTTGCGCGACCCTTCCTTGATGATGTTACCCAGGATGAAGACGATGTTGGCGGGACGCTCGGCGAGGCGGCGCATCAGGTAGGGATACCACCGCGTTCCGAACGGGATGTAGACGCGAATCCGGTAGCCATCGCGCGCCAGTCCCTCCTGCAGATCGCGACGCACGCCGTAGAGCATCTGGAACTCGAAGCGCTCGCGCGGAATCTTCTGCTCCTCGACATACCGCTTCGCTTCGGCAATGATCTTCTCGTCGTGCGTCGCAATGCCGTCATAGGTGCCGCTGCTCAACAATGCGTGCATCAGCGTCACGTACTGGGCATCAACATCCTTCTTGTCGGGAAAGGCGACCTCGGGCTTTTCGAGGTAGGCGCCCTTGCAGAGTCGCACTCGCGCACCAATGCGGATCATGTGCGCCACGTCATCGGCAGTGCGGCGCAAGGCCGATTGCAGCACGACGCCGGTAGTGTCGCCGTAGTCCGGAAAGAGGCGCTGTTCGAAGAAGTCGAGGGTCCGCTGGGTGTAATCGGATCCCTCCATGTCGAGCCGCACGAAGCCGTTGAGCCCCTTGGCCAGCCCGAGAATCGCCTTGAGGTTTCGCTCGCAGAGGGCGTCGTCGATATCGAGCCCCATCTGGGTCGGCTTGACCGAGACGTTGATCTCGACGCCGGCCGCGCTCATCGCCTTGAGCATTTCGAGGTAGGTATCGCGCGCCTGCTCCGCTTCGGCGGCCTGCTCGACCGACTCCCCCAGCATGTCGAGCGACACCGTGATGCCGCGGCCCTGCAGCTCCTTGGCCGCCGCGACCGCATCGGCGATCGTTTCGCCGGCCACGAAGCGCGAGGCAAACTTGCGAGCGAGCCGATTGCGGCGGACGAAGTTGAAGATCGATTGCCGCTTGGAGAGCCAGAGCAGAAAGGAACGCATCATGATCAATCGAGTCCTGGACGAGATGGTGCCAAAGGGCGGCGCGGCGGAAAAGTAGTGCTTGCGCTTGGCCGAGGGAAACGCGATCCTCCAGCAACTGCCACAATCACTCCGGAGCAGAGATGACGCACCACGCCCCAGCGCGGCACGCGTGACCGCGCCCGAGAGCCCCTCGGGATACGCCAGGCGGCTGGGCCTCTTTTCGGCCACCATGATGGTGATCGGCGGGATCATCGGGTCGGGGATCTTCCTCAACCCGGCCGTGGTCGCCGCCCGGGTCCGCACGCCATTCCTGACGCTCACCGCGTGGGGCATGGGGGCGGTGATCGCCCTGATCGGCGCCTTTGTCTTTGCCGAACTGGGGCAGCGCCGGCCGCTGGTGGGTGGCGGCTACGCCTACCTGCGCGAGGCGTTCGGGCCGCTGGCGGGCTTCATGTACGCCTGGGCGCTGCTGCTGGTCATGGCGACCGGTGCCATCGCGGCGGTCGCGATGACCTTCGCCTTCTACCTCGGCGCGCTGATGGGGTGGCCACCGTCGGTCGAGCCGATCGTCGCGACGCTGGCCATCGTAGTGCTGACGCTGATCAACATTCGCGGCGTGCGCCCCGGTGCCTGGACCCAGAATGTCTTCACGATCCTCAAGCTGACCGCCATCGCGGCGCTGATCCTCGCCGCATTCGTGGCGACGCCGCACCCGGTGGCGGTGGCGCCGGCGCCGCTCACCTCCGGTTCGCTGATCTTCTTTGCCCTCGCCGCAGCGCTCGTCCCGGTGCTCTTCGCTTTTGGCGGCTGGCAGCAGACCAACTTCATCGCCGAAGAGCTGATCAACCCCGAGCGCGACTTGCCGCGGGCGCTGGTGATCGGCGTGATCGGTGTGGTGGTCGCCTACCTGCTGGTCAACATGGCGTACCTGCGCGCGCTCGGCATCGGTGGACTTGCCACCAGCACGGCGCCCGCCGCCGACACGATGGGCGTGGTCGCTGGCAGCGTGGGACGACGGTTGATCAGCATCGGCATTGTCGCGTCGACCTTCGGCTTCCTGAACCTGGTCATCCTGGTGTCGCCGCGCGTCTATCAGGCGATGGCGCGCGACGGGCTCTTCTTCAGCTCATTTGCGAAGCTGCATCGCACCTGGCGCACACCGGTCGCGGCACTGGCGCTGCAAGGCGTCTGGGCGATCATGCTGCTGCTCTGGAAGGAATACGGCAACCTGCTCGACTACGTCGTCTTTGGCGACTGGATCTTTTTCGGACTCAACGCGATCGGGCTCTTCGTGCTGCGCCGCCATGATGGCGGCCGCCGGGTGACCTTCATGACGCCATTCCACCCGGTGTCGACCCTGATCTTTGTCGCGGCAGCACTCTATGTTGTCATCGGATCGGTGGCGTCGAATCCGATCAACGCCGCGTGGGGCAGCGCACTGCTGCTGGCCGGCATCCCGATTTACCTGATATGGCGCCAGTTGGGCGCCGGGCGAGCCTGATGTTCACTCCGCAGACCATCATCGAACCATTCCGGATCAAGAGTGTCGAACCGATCCGCCAGACGACGCCCGCCGAGCGACAGGCCGCGCTGGAAGCGGCGTACTACAACCTCTTCCTGATTCCCGCGCGCGATGTGTTGATCGACCTGCTGACCGATTCGGGAACCGGCGCGATGTCGTCGGCGCAATGGGCGGGGATGATGCGCGGCGACGAATCGTACGCGGGCTCCGATTCGTTCTATCGCTTCGAAGCGGCAGTGCAACGGATCACGCGCCTCAAGTACGTGATTCCCACGCACCAGGGACGCGCCGCCGAGCGGATTCTCTTTGGTGCGATGGTCAAGCCGGGCGACATCGTCCCCAACAACACGCATTTCGACACCACGCGCGCCAATATCGAGGCGCGCGGTGCGACGGCACTCGACATTCCGATTGCTGCTGGTCGTATTCCGTCAGTACCGCATCCGTTCAAGGGCAACATCGACCTCGAGGCGCTGGAGCAAGTACTGACCGAGCACCCGGGACGCGTGCCACTGGTGATGATCACGGTGACCAACAACTCGGGTGGCGGCCAGCCGGTGGCGTTGGAAAACATCAGGGCTGCGCGGGTGATCTGCCGCCGTCATGGCGTGCCGCTCTTTCTTGACGCCTGCCGCTTTGCCGAAAACTCCTGGTTCATCAAGCAGCGCGAACCCGGCATGGCGGGCGAGACGCCGACCGCGATTGCCCAGGCGATGTTCGCCGAGGTCGACGGTGCCACGATGAGCGCCAAGAAGGACGGCATGGCGAATATCGGCGGCTTCCTCGCGATGAACGACAGCGACCTGGCGCGACGCTGCAAGGACAATCTGATCCTCACCGAAGGATTCGTGACCTACGGCGGCCTGGCCGGCTACGACCTCGAAGCGGTCGCTATTGGTCTGGGCGAGGCCCTCGATGAGGACTACCTCCGCTACCGGATCCGGTCGGTCGCCTACCTCGCCGAGCGGCTGGCCGGGGCGGGAGTGCCAATGGTGACGCCACCGGGGGGTCATGCCCTCTACATCGATGCCAAGGCGATGCTCCCCGGGATTCCGCAGACCCAGTACCCGGCCTGGGCGCTCTCCTGCGCGCTCTACCTGGTGGGCGGGGTCCGCTCGGTGGAAATCGGGACGATGATGTTCGGTCAGCAGCCCGACGGCACCGAGCGGCCGGCGGCGATGGAGCTGGTCCGGCTCGCCTTCCCCCGCCGGGTCTATACCCAGAGCCATGTCGACTATCTCGCTGAGGTGCTCCTCTACGTCCATGGCCAGCGCGACCGGGTGGGCGGGCTCGCGATCGTGGAGCAGCCGCCGTCGTTGCGGCATTTCACCGTGAAACTCCGGCCCACCGGGTCCGAGGTCTTTCCGGTGCAGGGCTAGCGAAAAGCGGCGGAAGTCGCCTGATTAGGGCGCGCCCTGCTCCCAGGCACGGCGCGCATCAGGCGGGTTCGATGGCTCCACGCGTCGGAGACCAGCCAGCGGAAAGACTTGGAGCGCGCGAGCGCTCGTCGCTACCGACCCCACATTGTTGCATCATCTGGACGCCTCGGGCGGTTTTCCGATTCGTCCGATACCTATTTTCGCGAATGGTTGAACTTCCTTGCTCCTGACGGCCCGTTTCGGTAGCCACCATTCCGCTCCACTTCACTCATCGCACGCCGCGCCCCCGCGTCGTCCATCCCGGACCACCATGGCCACGACCAGGCTCTACCAGATCAACAGCTCTCGCGCATTGATGCGCACATTCCGCATTGCTCTCCCATTTGCGTCGCTCGGCGGGACGATATGAATCAGCCTGGCAACGGCTCCGGCAACGGCAATGGCGGCAATGGTGGTGGTGGTGGTGGTCGACCGAATCGCCGGCGCGGCGGACGTGGACGTGGACGACGTCCAGGCGGTGGCCAAGCGGTCGCGCGTCCAGAGGGTGGCACCGCGCTGGAGACGCCGAGTGGCCCGACGGATGCCAATGGTCGCATCGACGTACTCGGTGTGCTGGACCTGAATGATCGTGGTGGCGGCTTCCTGCGATCCCAGGATGCGAGTTACCTGGCGAGCGGTGGCGACGTGTTTGTGGCGCCAGGCGTGATCAGCAAATTCAAGTTGCGCGCCGGCGACGAGATCACTGGCAGCGCACTGCCCGCACGGGGTGGTCGCGGACCGGCACTCGAAACAGTCACCACGATCTTTGGCCGCGACCCGGCCGATGTTGAAGGTCGTCCGGACTTTGCCCGGTTGCCGGCGTCGCACCCGACGCAGGCGCTGCGCCTCACCGCACCGGGCGGCGTCCCCCGCGGCGGCGACGTCACCGCAGCGATCATCGACCTCATCATCCCGCTCGGCAAGGGCCAGCGCGCGCTGGTGGTGGCACCGGCCAAGGCCGGCAAGACCACGCTGCTCACCGCCATTGCTCGCGGCATCATCGCCAATCAGCCTGAAATCACTGTCTATATCCTGCTTGCCGATGAACGTCCCGAAGAAGTCACCGAGATGGAACTCGCCAACGCGGGCGAAGTGATTGCGTCAAGCTTCGATCATGGCGCCGATCGCCATGTCGCGATTGCCGAGATGACACTCGAACGCGCCCGCCGCCGGATGGAACTCGGCGAAGATGTGGTGATCATCCTTGATTCGCTGACGCGCCTCGCGCGCGCCTACAACACGATCGACAAGGGGTCGGGACGGACGTTGTCGGGTGGTATCGGTGCCGAAGCGCTGGAGCGCCCGAAGCGCTTCTTTGGTAGCGCGCGGGCCATTGATGCGCGGCACGGCAAGGGATCGCTGACGATCATCGCGACCGCGCTGAAGGACACCGGCTCCAAGGCCGATGAAGTGATCTTCGAGGAGTTCAAGGGAACCGGCAATGCCGAGATCGTGCTGAGCCGCGAACTCGCCGACCGGCGGGTCTTTCCGGCGATCGACGTATCGGCCAGCGGCACCCGTCGCGAAGAGCTGCTGCTCGATCCGATGTCGCTGAAGCGAGCGCATGAGTTGCGCGGGGCGACGGCAGGTCTGCCGACGGTCAAGCAGATTGAAGTGGTGCGCGAGCTGCTGCAGCGAGGGTTGTAGCCCCGCTCAGAACTCGCGGCGCTTCATCTCCTTGAACATCTGGGTCCGCTCTTCCTGGTTTTCATCGACCGGACCCGGCCGCGCGGTGGCCCGCAGCGTGGGATCGACAAAACGTTCCTTCTTGGTCTTCTGCAGCGGCTGATTGCTGACCTTCCGGATCAGCTTTTCGAGCTTCTTGTCCTTCATTGACAGACTCCTTGCGAGACGTTGTAACGTGGCGCGATCACGGCAGCGGAGCAACCCCTTCACGCCGGCCAGAGGCCATCCAGCAGCGGAGCATGGCCGGTGAGGGCGAGTTCGGCCACGCCGCGGCCGCAGATGCTGCCGATCACGTTGCCGGTCCCGTTATATCCGCCGATTGCCCAGACCCCCGGCCGCGCCTCGGCGACGACCGGCAGCCCGCCGCTCGAATACCCCACCAACCCGGCCCAGCGACGAGTGATCGGGGCGGCAACGCCGAGCCTCTCCTGCAGGAGCCGCTCCAGCCGCTGTTGCACCGCATCGGAGACCACCTGATCAGTCGTCCATTCCGGGTCGCCGGCCCAGTCACGAAAGCCGCCAATGGCGATCCGGTGATCGGGAAGCTGCTGCCAGTATTCAAAGCCGTAGCGGAAGTAGACCGGCCGCGGCAAGGTGAGCGCCGGCACTGGCTCGGTCGCCAGCATCTGCAACCGCGCCGTGCGCACCCGACCGGCGAGCTCGGGAAGCAGCTGTTCCAATCGGCCATCGACCGCGACAATGACACGATCGCAGCGCACCGATCCGTGCGCCAGCGTGACCTGGTTGCCGGCGATCTCGAGCGCAGCTGAATGTTCGAAGAGTTGCGCACCGGCGGCATCAGCCCGTGCTGCCAACGTTCGGCAACGCTGCAGCGGATTGAACGCGCCGTCGCCGGGGACCAGCAGTCCGGTTCCTTCCGGTCCATGGTAGCGCTCCACCGGCAGCGCGTCGGCCTGCATCGCGTCGTACTGCGCGTCACAATCGAGCAGCTCCTCGTCACTCGCGGCGATGCGCAGCGAGCCGACGCGTCGTACCGCCGCACCGGGTTCGGCAGCAATCCGATCGAGCTCCGCCAAGGTCTGCTGGTACAGTGCGTACGACCGATCGCGGCCCCATTGTGCCACCGCGTCGTGGTAGAACTCTGGCAAGCCCGCGAGCAGGAAGCCACCGTTGCGTCCTGCTGCGCCACCACCGACGATCCCGGCGTCAATGCCGATCGCCGAGCTGCCGCGGGCGCGGAGCTCGAGCACGGCGCTGAGGCCCGATCCGCCGAGGCCGACGACGCAAGTGTCGGCGCGCAGATCGCCCTGCAGCGCCGGCCAGGCGTGACCTCGGCCGTCTTCCCAGACTGGCGCGCTAGTCATGCGGTGTGCCCTGGACAACCAGCAGTACATCACCGACTGGTCGTTCGCCGTTCGCGTCAGAGGGGTGATTGACGACCGCTCCGTTGACCACCATCGTGGTTGATCCCCCGCCATCAAGGTTGAGCCCTTCGTAGGCGCCAAGCTGGATCATCAGCTGGGCGAACTCCTTGAGCGACATCCCCGAACTCGATTCCTGCCGACCATCGACGGTGATGAGATAGAGCGTACTGCTGTCGCGGGAGATGCCGACACCGCTGCGTGGATGGCGCACCGCGGCGAAGGATGGCGGCGTGCCTTCGAACGGGCCAGCACTGTCGGCGATACTGCGCCCGTGTACCACGAGACGTCCCCAGCCGCCGACCAGGGTGCGCAACGGTCCGCGATCGGGACGGAACCCGGCGCGCGGGTCGGTTGGGTCGACCGCCACGAACTGCTCGAACACCGGCTTGGCTGCCATCGTGATGCCGAACTGCGAATGGACATGATGACCACTGTCCTGCGGCGCCCGGGTGACGGTCTCCGCGCGGACCACGTGGCCGTCGATGACTTCATTGTTTTCGTCGGCACCAGTGGCGAGATCAAAGAGGTCGGCGTTGATCGCCGCGACAACGCGGGCAGTGTCGCTGCTGTGCCGAGCCGCGATGCTGCGGACCGTCTCGCGGCCGCGGATAGCATCGCCGGCGTGCGCGGCGCGCACGCTGATGCCGGGCTGGTTGAGTTGCACCTCGACGACCTGCACACTCCACGGACCGGCCGGCAGGTAGAGGTGCTGATGCGTCACACCAGGTACGACTGCGACAGTCGTGGTCGAGTCGACGCGAAAGCCCTGGGCCGGCAATGCGGACGCACTCAGCAATGCAGCAGCGAAACACCACCCTGTGCGCCACCGGCACGCGATCACGTCACCCCGACAGTCATGCGAAGTCGCTGACGAGACGTCATTTTCATCTGGGAGGTTCAGCATGTTCGCCCGTGTCCGCATCGTTCTCCTTTCGCTCGCGCTTGGCGCGGCAACGGCCATTCCTGCGCTCGCGCAGACCAGTCATTCTCATATCGGCTTGCACGTCCTGTACAACACCACGTTCGAGGATGCCGGCGCTGGCGCCCAGTTTTCGCTACCGATCGCGCGCCACCTCGAGTTCTATCCGTCAGTCGATGTCTATTTCGAGAGCGGCGCGACGCTCTGGCAGCCCAATCTCGACTTCAAGTATCGCGCCCTCGGCGACCACATGAGCTGGTTCTATCTCGGGACGGGTCTCGGCCTGCTGCAGCAGAGCTATCAGGGCACCGAGGATAACCACGCCGCGTGGAACCTCTTCGCCGGCGCCGAATCGTTACAGGGCCAGGTGCATCCGTTTGTCGAGGCCCGCCTCAGTGTCTCGAACTACAATCGCTTCCAGTTCCAGGGTGGCGTCAACATCACCCTCGGCCATCACTGACGCTCGCGGTCAACTCCCCACAAGCACCGTGATCGAATAGGGCGGCAGCGTCGTTTCAGCTGCCGTCCCGCCTGTCTCATGGGCCGGCGGCAGGTCGCGCGTGGGATGGCCATTCTGCCTGTCTTCCAGGAACTGGTACTGTTCACCTGAATAGCGCCAGATGTCCACCGGTCCGCGCAGCGGGCGCGCGGCCGCGCCGGTGGGACGCAGCTGCACGTTGACGCGGCGCGATCGCACCGGATCGCGATTCACCAGTACCAGCGCCCAGCGATTGTCAGGGCGCCGCACCGCATACGAACTGATCAGCGAATCGTCCGGCTGGCTGGCGTCGCGATCAACCGCGACCATGGTGTGGGTACCGCCGAGCGAATCGGCCCAGGCATGCGTCAGCAGCCAGGCGGCATAGTACCGCGGCAAGCGGTACGACGCCGCGCCAGTGCTGTCGGCCAGCAACATCACCAGGTTGCCCCAGTGCGGGCAGGACGGTTCGTGATCGAGCGCACCGGGTTCGTACCCGAAGAAGAAGGAGTGCGTCCCGCGGTGCGCAAAGAAATTCGGGACCAGGTCGACATCGAAGAGCGCGGCAGGAATGGTCACTTCCGCGTTCGACAGGTGGGCCGAATAGCCGTACTCTGTCAGGTAGCGGGGAATCGAATCGGGTAGCCCTGCCGCGCGGAGCTCGTCCAGCTCGCGCGTCAGCATGCCGGGCGCCGCTGCGAGGTTCTTGCGTGGATCGGAGCAGACATCGTCGAACGGATACCATTCGAAGCTGAGGAAGTTGAAGTCGGCAATGCGGCGATGTTCGTCGACGTAGTCGAGAAAGCGGCCGATCCAGGTTGGTCGCGGCCCCGCCACGGGCTGCCGCGGCCAGAGCTGCAACGGATCGTCAAGCAGGTCCTGCCAGCTCGGCCCGCCGAGGCGCACCGTGGGGTCAACACGATGCAGGGCGGTGGCAAACTGCAGATAGAGCGAGCCGTAATCTTCGGGCGTCACGCGTTGGCCATCGGGTTCTTCACCAAGTTCAACGCCAAGCAACGGATAGCCGCGACTGCGCAGAAAACGGAGCTCGTTGGCCGCATTCTCCGGCGTGTCATACATCACGCCGGTCGGCACCAGCATCGGCTGGTGATTGGTGAGGCCGCTGCGCAGGATGAGATCGAGCCCGGGTTGCGCAGTTCCTTCGTCGCGATCGGTGGCGCGATGCCACGGATCGGTCGACGACACCAGGATCGCGCTCTGCGTGCTGGCTACGCTGTCATGTTGCACGCGGTCGTGGAATACACCAGCGGCGTCGCGGGTGCCGGCGTAGATCTCGCGCAGTGCAAATCCAAGGCTGTCCCGCGCGTCGCCGTTGCCACCGGCTGCGGTATGGGAGCTTGACGTCATCACGATGCGGATGAAACGCACCGGCAATGCGGTGTCGCCGAGCACCAGCTGGACCGTGCCACCGTGACCGGTCGCGACGGTGCCGCGCGGGAAGGTCTGCCAGCGTCCGTTGGGATTGTCATCGATCGGCAGGCTCTGGTCACCCTGCCAGTAGGCAACGGTGTAGTGCCGCGGAAACGGGGCGCCCCACGCGAGATCGATTTCGCGAACGGGGCCGATGGTACCGAGGTCAAGGGTGAGCCACTGCGGGTGCCGGTTTTCCGGATCACCGGTGTAGCGCGGGTCGAGATAGGGATTGGTTTTCCAGAACGTCGTGGTGTCGCCGTCGTCGATGCGGGAATAGCCATCGTTGTTGGCGTCATCGATGGTCCGGCCGCGACGGGGAAGCTTGTACCCGAATGACAGGTCGATCGGTGCGGCCGACTCGGCATTGGAAATCCAGTACCCCTGCTGGTGGGCCGCGTCGCTGAAGTGACCGGCCGGGTTCCAATGCCAGGTCTCGATGCCGAGCTCGGTACGGAGGCGATAGGTGATCGGCCCGAACCCGGCGGAGAGCATCGCGGCAATGTTGTGGGGGGTGTAGGTCGTGGCAGTCTCGCTGAGGTCGTGCCCATCGAGGGCCGCACCCCAGTCCAGATGCGGATCGAAGCTGGCCAACGGCCGGTCGCCGCGCAGGGTCAGCTGCAGCGGCGCCTGGGCCGTGATGGGGGCGATCGCCAACCCCACGACGAGGGCCGTTGTGGCGGCAACTGCCGAGATGTTCGTCTCATAAGACATGCGTGAGTGCCTCACGACACAAAGATGGTCGGTCCGATCTCATTTACAGGAGTAGCCGATGTTTTCGAAATCAAGGCAAAACCGATGGTGGTACGCCGCGTCGGTGTTCGGCCTGCTGACGATGGCCGGGTGTGGGCCGGGCTTTGCACCGGCCGGCATATCGGTCGTGGTGCGACGGCCGCCGCCGAATCGGGTCGAGGCGCGGCCCCCGGCTCCCGGAGGAGGGTACATCTGGATCGAAGGGCATCAGGCGTGGCAGGGCGGCGACTATGTCTGGGTTGGCGGTCGCTGGGAGTCACCTCCGCGCCCGAAGGCCCATTGGGTGTCGGGCCATTGGCAGCATGCCCGCGGCGGCTGGTACTGGGTCGAGGGGCACTGGCGATAGCCGCAGCCCCTTGAAACCGGGCGGGCGCCGATCGACTGGCGCCCGCCCGGTTTCGTTTTGACCCTGGTCCGGTTCCTCGGACCCGGATCGCTCAGCTGCGGAGCGCCGCCTGAAGCCAGCCAAGCGAGAGCACCACGGTAAGCGCCCGCGCCCACTTGGGCCAGCGTGGCCAGAGTCCCACGACGCTCACAACCAGTACCAGCGAAGTGAGAGCGACGAGCGGCATCACCGCCGTCAGGTCCGGTTCGGGCGCGTCGCGCACCAGCAGCGTGCGACCGGTCAGGCCGATCACCAGCGCTCCCGCGACCAGACCAGCGGTTGGGTAGAGCGCGCGCAGCGCGGAGTTTTCCGGCGCTGGTCGGCCCACTCGCTGCCACGCAGCGACGACCAGCGCCACGAGGACGATGGCACAATCGGCGATCACCAGGAAGCGCAGCGCAGGATAGGTGATGGTGGGCGCCATCTGACCACCGATGATCGCACCGCCGGCGCGGAGCGCGCGGTCGAGTCCGCCACGCCACTCGATCGCCATGTCGCGCGGCCACGCGCCACCGAACAGGTGCGCCAGAAACAACAACACCACGATCGGAACGAGTGCCAGCAGCAGTCGCTGCCAGCGGCCGTTCTCGCGCGCACGCTGCAGCCAGGCCCATGCCGCGGCCGCCAGTGGCAGGCCGATGCCGTCGGTTGCGACGAAGATTCCGCCCAACGCACCGAGCGATCCATAGGCGAGTGAAAAGCGCGGCGCCTCGATCATCGCAGCGAGCATGAGAAGCGTGATTGCCAGCAGCGGCGGCCCTGTCAGCGAATCGCGATGCAGTGGCATGAAGCCAGGCAGCGCAACCAGCGCAATCGCGGCCAGGAATCCCGCCACGGTGCCTGCTGCCGCGTCGGCAATCATCAGGACCAGCGCTGCGCTCAGGCCACCACAGAGTGCCGGAAGCAGCGGGCCGAGATTGGCTGATGCTTCGCCCTGCAGGCCAACAATGAAGAAGAATCCGCTGCTGCGGGCGCGCCACCAGACCAGCGCGGTGACCGCCAGAAAGACAACCAGTGCACGCCGCCGCGACGCGCTCAGCGAACCCCCGGCGCCGGGTACCAACGCTGGCCGGCGCGGGCCATCTCTTCGAGCACCGGCGCCGGCTCGAAGCGCACGCCGTGTGATGCCGCCAATCGGTCGAGGCGCACCACGGCTTCCGCCGCACTCAGCGTGTCGAGTTCGCGGAGCGGTCCGCCGCGGAATGCCGGAAAGCCAATGCCGAACAACGCGCCGATATCGCCATCACGTGGCGTGCGCACGACGCCCTCGCTCATCGCGCGCGCCGCTTCGTTGAGCATCGCAAAAACCAGCCGGTCCTGCACGCGTTGTTCGTCGACTTCACCCTGCGGGCGCACGCCGAGCAACTGGAAGACGCTATTGTCGGCGCCCGCCTTGTGGCCATCCTTGTAGAAATAGAAGCCGCGCGCATTCTTGCGGCCGAGACGATCATCCGCGCGCATGGCGGCAATGACCCGCGACGGCTTGAGGCGATCACCGAGCGTCTGGTGCATCACCTTGCCTGCCTTCTCGCCGACATCGAGCCCGACTTCGTCCATCAAGGCGATCGGCCCGACGGGAAAGCCCCACGCGGTCATCACCTTGTCGATCGTTTCGATGGAGACGCCTTCTTCGAGCAGGAACGCCGCCTCGTTGAGATACGGCAACAGGATCCGGTTGACCCAGAACCCCGGCGAATCCGCCACGACGATCACCGTCTTCCCCAGGCGCCGCCCGAACTGCACCGCGGTGACGATCGCTTCGGCGCTGGTCTGGTCAGTCGGCACGACTTCGAGCAGCGGCATCTTGTCGACTGGTGAAAAGAAGTGCATGCCGAGGACGCGTTCGGGGTGATGGGCGACCATGGCGATCTCGTGCACCGGCAACGTCGACGTGTTGGTGGCGATGACCGTGGAAATCGGAACCGCCGCCTCGAGCTCTTCGATCACCTGCTGCTTGACGGCGAGATCCTCGAACACCGCTTCGATCACGATGTCGGCGCCGCCAAATCCGTCGAAGCTTCCCGATCCGGTGAGGTACGCCCGCTTGCGCGCGAACTCGAACGGCGTGATCCGACGGCGCGTGAGCTGCGCCGTGAGAATATCGGTGGCAGCCTTGAGGCCGCGACCCACCTTGACAAGATCGGCGTCCTTGAGCCGTACCTCAACACCGGCCTGCACGACCGCAGTACCCGCAATTCCCGACCCCATGAATCCTGATCCCACCACGCCGAGCCGCCGCACCGGCCGGGCGCGCGCGGCACCCGCGGGCACGCCGTCGTCCTTCTTGAGGGCACTGGTGGCGAAAAAGATCTCGACCATCCGGTGTGAGACATCGCTCATCGCGAGTTCGCCGAACGCCTGCGCCTCGGCCTCGAGCCCGCGGGCCATGCCGTGTTCCATCGAGGTGCGCACGACCTCGATGGCGCGGAACGGGGCCGGATAGTGTCCGCCGGTTTTCTCGGTGACCTGTTCGCGCGCCTTGCGAAACACCAGCGAGCGGCCGATGCGATTGCCGTCGAGCCAGAACGATCCGCCGCGCGGCAGCTTGCGGCCGGTGCGCGCCAACCGCTCGGCCGCGGCGACCGCGATATCGACCAGGATCGCCTCCGGCACCAGCTCATCGACGAGGCCCAACGCCAATGCCTTGCGGCCGCTCTGGTTGCGAGCCGTGAGAATCATGTCGAGCGCCGCGTGCGCACCGATCAGGCGCGGCAGTCGGTTTGACCCGCCAGCGCCGGGGATCAGCCCGAGCTGAATCTCGGGAAAGCCGAGCACCGTGCGCACATGGTCTGTAGCGACGCGATAGTGACAGGCGAGGGCAAGTTCGAGTCCGCCGCCGAGACAGGCGCCGTGAATTGCCGCGACGATCGGCTTGGCGGAGTCGGCAAACCGCTGCATCAAGAGTTGGCCGTCCTTCGACAGGCGCACCGCTTCCTCGACCGATCGCAACGTCACGAACTCGTCGATGTCGGCGCCGGCGATGAAGATGTCGGGCTTGGCCGATCGCAGCACGATCGCCTTGACGACTTCATCGGCGTCGAGGCGCTGCAACAGATCCTCGAGCTCCCAGCCGATGGCCTTGCTGATCTTGTTGACGTGATCGTGCGGCGTGTCGAAGGTGACAATCGCCACACCGCCGCGACGCTCCATCGCAAAGGCACTCACGGCACACGCTCCAGGACCATGGCGAAGCCCATGCCGCCCTGCGCGCAGATCGAGATCAGGCCGAACTGCACGTCTCGGCGCACCATCTCATTGGAGAGCGAAGTGACCAGCCGCGAACCGGTGGCACCAAAGGGATGGCCGACCGCGATCGAGCCACCCATCACGTTGGTCCTGCTCCAGTCGATCTCGCCCACCGGCGCCGCCAGGCCAAGCCGCTTGGCCCATTCCGGCGAACTCCATGCCTGAATATTTGACAGCACCTGCGCCGCAAAGGCTTCGTGAATCTCGAAGAGGCCAATGTCGGACCAGCTGAGGCCAGCGCGCTGGAGCGCACGCGGCACCGCATAGGCGGGACCCATCAACAGCTGCCAGCCGGGATCGACGGCGGCCACAGCGTAACTGCGCACGGCGGTCAACGGACGGTAGCCCATGGCGCGCGCCTTCTCTTCCGCCATGACCAGCGTGGTTGATGCGCCATCGGTGAGTGGTGACGAGTTGCCGGCAGTGACCGTGCCGTAGCGACGATCAAAGACCGGCTTCAGCTTGGCGAGCGCATCGAGCGATGTGTCGGAGCGAATCACGTTGTCGGTCGTCATCACCTGATCCATGTTCGGGCCGCCAAACCAGGGCGCGATCTCGGCGGTCATCCGGCCATCGGCGGTTGCGGCTGCCGCGCGCTGATGACTCATCAGCGCCACTTCGTCCTGCGCCTCGCGCACGATGTGATTTTCCTTGGCCATCTTTTCCGCGGACTGCCCCATCGTCTCGCCGGTGCTGGGCTCGGCGATCGCTGGCGACACGGGCTTGAGGTCGCGCGGGCGCAACTGAGCAAAGAGTCCGAGGCGTTCGCCGAGCGACTTGGCGCGGCTGGCGGCGGCGAGCACATGCGCGACCTTGCGCGTGTGCATGATCGGCACGTCGGAGAGCGAGTCAACACCGCCGGCGAGGATCACGTCGGCGTGACCGGCCATGATCTGGTCGGCGGCGTTGCTGATCGCCTGCGCGCCGGATGCACAGGCGCGGTTCAGCGTGTAGGCCGGCACGGTGCGCGGCAGCTGCGGCAGCAGCGACACTTCGCGCGCGATGTTGTACACCAGTGGCGAGGAGATCACCTGCCCCATGATCACTTCGTCGACCTCGTTGCCCGGCAGCTCGGTGCGATAGAGCAGTTCCCGGGTGCAGTGCCGTGCCAGGTCGCCGGCGGTCGCGTCACGGAGCGCAGTGCCGGCCTTGGCAAACGGGGTCCGGAGACCGGCAACGATCACGGCGCGGCGGCCGGGCGGTGGGGTGAGCATGGCCGAAAGGTACAGCGGCGCCTTGTGGGGCGGAGTACCGGCCGGTAGCCTTGGAGATCCCTTTCCGGATGGCCCGATGGTTCGAATCCGCGTGCGGCTAGCGCAATGCCGCATGGCTCTGGCGGGAAACCGCGCGAGGCGTCCGGACGCCTCGGTTCACTCGCGACTGGGCACCATTGTGAAGATCCGCGACGTTCTCGTCCTTGTCGGGCTCCTGATGTCCGCCGGGGCGATCGGAATCGCACCGCTGAGCCGGCCTCTTGCGGCTCAGCAGATCTCGGTTGTGGGTCGGGTTGGCTTCATCTGGGCGGACCCGACCCACGGGGGATCAAGTACCGTGACGTACTCGATCACTGACGACGCCGGTCGGCGGTACACGTTGCAACCCGGCGGTCCGGTGCCGGACGGATTCACCAGACGCGGGCTCCGGTGGCGCGTGACAGCCATCGCAACAAGCACGGACCCGCGCTCGCCACTGCGGATCACCTCGGCCAGTCCCGTTGGGTCGGCGCTTACGCTGACCAACAACGCCGCGCCGCGCTACCTCACAGTGGTCTGCCAGCTACCCGGGATCGCCTGGCCCGACATCCAGTCGTTGGTGACGAACATCAACCTCTATCAGCAGGGCGGCTTCGGCGGCATCGTGGACTGGCTGCGCACGATGTCCGGCGGACAGTATAGCTACATGCCGGCCGGCACCGTCATCGATACCGCGGCAGGTACGCTCACCGACTATTTCGCACAGGGCGTTACCGTGACGGGCGGGGGATACAACGCCACCGTGTACGACGTCAACGCGATCGCCACGGGTTGCCTGAACGCCGCACCAGGAATCGACTGGGCGAGCATCGATGGCGTCCACATCGCGTTCAATGTGTCGGTCGGTTTCGATTTCGGTGCGCGCCAGACGTGGACGATTCACGGAACGTCGTATGACCTTGGCGTCACGTGGTTCGGCGGACCGATCAACGTCGGACTCTTTACGCATGAGACCGGTCATACTCTTGGCTGGGCGCACTCGGGCCCGCCCGGCGCCGACTACTCCTCGCCCTGGGACGTGATGAGTTCTGCGGTGGCGTGGACCACGTCGATCCCGCCGTGGAACGGCACCATCCATTCCGTGCCCTATACCATCGCCTTCAACCGGATGCAGATGGGATGGATCGCGCCATCCCGACAGCTGATCATCCCGCCAGGGACGGAACGCGAAGTGAAGTTGTCGGCCCCCGCGTTTGCCGGAGCCACCAGTCCGGGTTCGCTGGACTACGTCGAGATGACCACCCCGACAGGACATCGGATCACGGTCGAAGCGCGCCTGCAAAACCCAGCGCTGTACGACTATGTGCTCCCATACAGCGCCGTTCTGATTCACGATTCGCCGCTGGTCACTTCCGTCAACAGCGGCCCGCGCATCGTCGCCGACGTGAACCTGACCGGCGGGGAAAACAGTGCAGGAGTCGGTTTCACCGGGACTGCCGTCGTGGACCTGGCGCGGGGGATGGACGTGCAAGTCATGGCCGCGACGCCCGACGGCTTCGACGTGCTCATTGCCAACGGCTGGCGCCTCACCGTTGCGGCGAGTGGCGGTGGGACCGTCAATGGGTTGCCGCTCGGACCATGCAGCTCGACCTGCGACTACGTATCGGTCACGCGCGGCGAACGCCGGACGCTATCAGCGACCGGCACGGCGTCCGCTCCCTTTGAAGGGTGGCATGGTGGTGGCTGCACCGGAACCGGAACGTGCGTCGTATCGATCGACTCCGCCCAGGTCGTGACAGCACCGTTCGGCACCGGCATCGTATTGTATTCGATCGCTCCAAACCGGCCGACCGCTGTCGTGGGGACCGCCTACGCCGACACGCTTGATGCCGGCGGACCGGGTGCGGTGATCCGGGAGGTCATCTCCGGCGCCCTCCCGCCAGGACTCACGCTCGACCGGAACAGTGGCGTGATTTCCGGCGCCCCGACTGTTGCCGGGGCGTATGCCTACACGGTTGACTACAGCTCGGGCGCGGCATCGCTGCACCAGTCATACACAACGGTCGTGCTCAGGATCGACCAGACGCGGTCGCGGTCAATTGCCTTGCTGGCCGGTGTAGCAGCGCATGTAGTCGTTCCGTTTGCTGACAGCTCTTCGTCGTGGAGCCTCCTGGCCGGAGTACTACCAACGGGCCTGACCCTCGCAAGCAATGGCGTCATCAGCGGCACGCCAGGATTGATGCAAGACCTGGTCACGATCGTCCGCGGAACATCTCCGTCGCAACCCATTGACGATACCCTGCGATTTCACGTAGTGAGCGCGCCACACATCGTGACGACATCCGCATTGCCCGCAGCAGTGATCGGAAACGACTACAGTCAGGCGCTGGCGATCACAGCCAGCATTGCCCCGGCGACCGTCACGCTGATCACCGGACGGTTGCCCAATGGCATCTCACTCGATCCCGCCGGGATACTGCAAGGGCATCCGCTCGTGGCGGATTCGTCAAACTTCACCCTGCAGGTCAAGGCAGACACTCTTGCATCGACGGCCACATTCATGTTGGTCGTCGCAGCACCGGCGCTCGATCCGAGTCACGTGGTCGACGCATTGCTCCATCAAACGAATCCTGGTACGATCGCGTCGAACTATCTCGATGCGATCGGCAACCAGAACGGTCGCTTCGATCTCGGCGATGTCCGCGCGTGGTTGATCGCCGAGCACGCGATCGGCAGCGGCGGCACACTCGCGGATGTCCTTCGCGTACTCACAGCCAGAGTTCACAGGACGACACCATGAAAGCGCTCCCCTGTCTGGTCTGCGTCCTCAGCGTCGCAGCGTGTAGCGGTACCTCCTCCGGCGGCGATGCGTCGACCGGCCTCGCCGTCACGGTGGCCGGGTCGAATATCGGCGCAGTCGTGGTCCGAATCACCGGGCCGGCGCCGGGCACCTTTACTGCCGCGGCAAGTGTGTCAGCGCAGACCGATACGACCGACGGAGGACTCACC
Source organism: Gemmatimonadales bacterium (assembly GCA_036499125.1). GTDB lineage: Bacteria > Gemmatimonadota > Gemmatimonadetes > Gemmatimonadales > GWC2-71-9 > Palsa-1233. The sequence goes on along the minus strand of DASYEH010000008.1, from coordinate 652,675 downwards.
CTGGTCGCCTTTGCCGACCAGCTCAGCGGGGTGATCGGTCAGTTTTCCAGCACGACCAGCGCGGCCCAGTACCATGCCACGGTCCTCGAGGCCGCGAGCACGGGCAATGCCGTGATCGATCCCTCCACAGTCACCGTGATACTGAAGGCGGCGCCGGCGAAATAGCGCCGGCGTCGCGCTACCCCGGTGCGCCACTATCTTTGCCGTCAGCTTTTATGACGGAGTTTCCCTTGTTTCCAGTCGAATCCGAGCTCCCCGACGTCGCCGTCCCCGCCGAGGCGATGTACGAGGCGTTGCTTGAAGAACAGTCGCCGGTCCCCTTCGAGACAGCCCGTCCGACCAGCGTCACCGTTCCGGTACCAGCTGCGCCGCCCGCTCCGGCGGCCCCAACTGTGACCGTCCCCGCCAACGCGGTCCAGCTCAAGGGACCCGCGCTCAAGCTGGCCCAGAACATGGATGCCTCGCTGGCGATTCCGGTGGCCACGACCTTTCGGGATATCCCGGTCCGGACGCTGGAAACGCGCCGCGGAGAACTGAACGGGGCCCTCAAGACGGCGGGACGGAGCGAAAAGCTCTCCTTTACCCACCTGATCGCCTGGGCGCTGGTGCAGGCATGCCGGGATTTCCCGGGGATGGGGATCGCCGTGCTCAAGAGCGGCGCCGATGCGTTCAAGGTCGTCCCGACCCACGTCAACCTGGGGCTGGCCGTCGATGTTGAACGGAAGGACGGCTCCCGCGGGCTGGTGGTCCCGGTGCTCAAGCAGTCCGACACCCTCGATTTTGCCGGCTTCCTGGCAGCGTATGAAGCGATCGTCGACAAGGCGCGCCACAACAAGCTGATGCCCGATGACTTTGCCGGCGCCACCATGACGCTGACCAACCCCGGCGGTCTTGGCACGGTCGCCTCGGTGCCGCGCCTGATGCCCGGTCAGGGGACGATCATCGCGACCGGCGCGATCGCCTACCCGCCCGAGTTCACGGCAATGGATCCGGCGACAATTCGCCAACTCGGATTGTCGAAGGTGATGACGATGACGAGCACCTACGATCACCGGGTGATCCAGGGTGCTGAATCGGGGAGCTTTCTCCGCGCTGTTGATCAGATGCTGCAGGGTGACGCCGGTTTTTACGAGGGAATCGCCACCGCCCTCGGCGTAACCGTGACCGCCGCGGCGAGTTCAGCGTCGACCCAGACCGCGATATCGCCGGCAAAGCCCGTGGCGTCGGCAGCCGCGGCCAGCGCAAGTGTGGAGTCGAATCACCCCGGCGTGTCGCTCAAGCAGGTCGCCGCCGCGATGGGTCTGGTGAAGGCGTTTCGGACCCACGGCCACCTGGCCGCCAGCCTGGACCCATTGGGCAGCACCCCGCCGGGCGATCCGTCGCTCGACCCGGGATCGCTCGGGCTGACGCCTGACGTGATGGCACGGATTCCGACCGACATCCTTGATATCGGCGTACCTGGCGCAACGCTCGCCGAGGCGTTGCCGGAACTGCAGCGCGCGTATTGCGGCACGATGGCGTATGAGATCGAGCATCTCGCCTCCCATGAGCGCCGCGACTGGTTGCACCAGCAGATCGAGACCGGCGCGCATCGCGTGCAGCTCTCGGCGGAATCGGCGCGCAACGTCCTGGCCCGGCTCACTGCCGTCGAGGGAATGGAGCGCTTTCTCGACAAGGCATATCTCGGCGCCAAGCGCTTCTCGATCGAGGGCGTCGACATCATGGTGCCGATGCTCGACCTGGTGATCGAAATGGCCGGCGACGCCGGCATTCGTTCGCTGGTGCTGGGAATGGCGCATCGTGGCCGGCTCAATGTCCTGACGCACACAGTGGGGCGCCCGTACGATGTCATCCTCTCGGAGTTCGAGGGAAACAAGGGCGACGCAACGCCCTACGGTGGGACCGGTGACGTGAAGTACCATCATGGCGCCGAGGGATCGCTGATCACGCCAAGCGGCAATGCGGTGACGGTCACGCTGTTGGCGAATCCGAGCCACCTGGAGTTTGTCGATCCGGTGGTGACCGGTCGCGCGCGCGCCACGCAGACCAACCGCTATGAACGAGACCTGCCGCTTGATCGGAACGCCGCGTTGCCAGTCACCATTCACGGTGACGCGGCATTTCCGGCGCAGGGTGTTGTGTCGGAAACAATGAACCTGAGCAATCTTGACGGATACACCACCGGTGGAACGCTGCACCTGATCGCCAACAACCAGGTCGGTTTCACCACTGATCCGGCGGATGGTCGATCGACGCGGTACTCATCAGACCTGGCCAAGGGATTCGACATCCCGATCATCCATGTCAACGCGGACGATACGGCTGCCTCGCTCGACGCGGTGCGGCTGGCGATGGCGTACCGGATCCGGTTTGGCGCCGACGTCCTGATCGACCTGATCGGCTACCGTCGCCATGGTCATAACGAAACGGACGAAGCCGCGTTCACCCAGCCGCTGCTGGCGGCCGCGATCAAGGCGCATCCGACATTGCGCCAGATCTACGCGACGCAACTCGAGCAGGCAGCAACCATTGCGGCCGGCGACGCCGACGCGATGGCCGAGAAGATCTATCACACGTTGCTCGACATCCAGACCGCGTTCCGCACGTCGCACAGCAAGAGTGCCCCGGTGATGACCGACCTGCCGCCGGTGCAGGCGAATGCCGATTTTGACACCGGCGTCAACGCGGACACGCTGATTGCACTCAACGAGCAGCTGCTCGACTGGCCAGCTGACTTCACCCCGCATCCGAAGGTCAGCACCCAGGTGCAGCGGCGACGCGCGGCATTGACTGCCGAGCATGGGATTGAGTGGGGACACGCCGAAGCGTTGGCGTTTGCGTCGTTGCTGGTGGACGGTACGCCGGTGCGGTTGACGGGACAGGATGTCGGCCGCGGCACCTTTGCGCATCGTCACATCGTGCTGCACGATGTCAAGAATGGCAATACCATCACACCGGTGCAGCGACTCCCTGGTGCGCGAGCCGCCCTCGAAGTACGCAACTCGCCGTTATCCGAAATGGCCGCGATCGGTTTCGAGTACGGCTACGCGATGACGGCCACCGAGACACTGGTGATCTGGGAAGCGCAGTACGGTGACTTCGTCAACGGCGCGCAAGTGATGCTTGACCAGTTCATCGCCTCGGGGATGAGCAAATGGGGCGTCACGTCGCGATTGACGCTGCTGTTGCCGCATGGCTATGAAGGCAGCGGACCGGAGCATTCGAGTGGGCGGGTCGAGCGCTTCTTGCAGGCGGCCGCAGAAGGGAACATGCGGATCGTCAACTGCACCACACCGGCGCAATACTTTCACCTGCTTCGCCGCCAGGCGCACTGGGATGTGCAGCGCCCCTTGGTGGTGATGACGCCGAAGTCACTGCTCCGCAAGAAGGAAGCGAGTTCGTCCCTCGCCGACCTGGCGCAGGGACGCTTCCAGCTCGTGCTTGATGATGCCGCGTTCAACGACCGGCGCGCGTCAGTGCGGTCGCTGGTACTCTGCAGCGGCAAGGTCTACTACGACCTGCTCGCCGAAGCGCTCAAGCGCGGCGACAACCGTCCGCCGATCGCCCGCGTCGAGCAGTTGTACCCGTTTCCCGATGGCGAGATCCGGGAGCTGCTGTCGCGCTATCCGTCGCTCACCGAGGTGGTGTGGACGCAGGAAGAGCCGCGCAACATGGGACCGTGGACCTTCATGGCGCAGCGGCTGATGCCGACCCTGCCCGACGGGGTGACGCTGCGCTACGTCGGTCGCCCGGAGCGCGCGTCGCCCTCCGAGGGGTACAACTCGGCGCACGTGGCGGAGCAGGCGAGGATTGTGGGGGAGGCGTTGGGAAGCTGATGGCTGATGGCTGATGGCTGATGGCTGATGGCTGATGGCTGATGGCTGATGGCTAATCCCAACGCAACTCGGGCCCCTCGATATTCGGGGGGCCCGTTTGATTCTCCGTTTCTTGTGATCAGCCATCAGCCATTAGCCATCAGCCATTAGCCACTAGCCATCAGCCCGGCGGCAACAACGGCCTCTCGCTGGCATTCCGCGCCAGCTCCTTCAGCGGATCGGACAGATGATCGCCGTAATGGAGCAGATACACCCCGCGTGACCGCCGCGCCATCAGGAACGCCAGCAGCGGCGTGTCGGCCTTGGCGGCGTTACAGGTCCTGCAGGCGAGGACCAGGTTGTCAGGCCGGTCGTAGGCCGACTGGCCGCGCCGAGGGCGCACATGGTCCAGGGTGATCGTATCAGCTGGAACGCGGGTACCGCAGTAGGCACAGACCGCCCCATGGCGTTCGAGCAGCCAATCGCGGTGAGCACCATAGGAACGTCCGGGGGAACGACGAAGGCTGGAACCTCTGGGACTGGTACTGGTGCTTGTCCCGTTACTGCCATCGCCAGCCGCACTGGCTGGGGTTGCGGTGGTCTTGCCACCGCGGCGTCTTCTACTAGCCACACTACTCCCTGTGAAAATCAGTTCGAAACGTCCAAAAACGATAACGCTTCGTTATCGGAACGGAAAGCACGTCCGAAAGGTTCGCTGCCAGCCCCCGTGAGCCTCACTGGCTACCGATCACGGCCCCGAGGGTCAGCACGGCGTGAAAGCCGGCATCGCGGATACTGCTGTCAAGAAAGGTCCGGGCTCCAAAGACGGGCCGAAACCGGCCGTGAGAGCCTTCCACGGTAAACGAGATCTGGTTGACATCATTCTCATCGAACGCGCCGAGACCATTGTCGAAGCGATACCGGCCAGTCAGCGCCAACGATGCGGTCACACTGGGGCCCCTGAAGCCGACGCGGACACCGTAGTCGGCCAGCGCCTCGTCGCCGTCACCCCCGGTGGGGAAGATGCCTGTCACCCCGACCTCCCCGGTCACGAATTCGCCGGTTTCCGGAATCTGCCCGAACTCGACGCTCCCTCGCAACGCCGTGTGCTTGACGTCCCAGGCTTCAAAATGGTCAAAATCCGCGTAAATGCCGAATATCCCGGCCTGCCCATCGCTCGAAAAGATCCCGGGCCGGATGCCGATCTTGAAATGCGTGGCACGGCCCGAGCTGACGACCAGCCCGACGTACGGGTTGCCGACCTGGCTCGATGACCGGGAGCCGTAACCAGAAGTGACGACGTCGTCTGGCGCCCGGAGGTAGGCCACTGGCAGGTCAGCCTCGAATGCGACCTGCCGGCTCATCATGAAATGTCCACTGAGATCGATCAGCGCCGACGGCAACGCCCCAAATTCTTCATCGCGAGAAAGGATGTGCGACAGCTGGATGCCGATGTTGTTGGCCGGTTCGGGGGTGGACCAGACCTGCTGGGCAGCGAGAGATTGCGCCGTACAGACCAGGCCACAGATGACTACTGCGAGAGTCGATCGCATGGTAACTCCGTATCGCTGATGGTGCAGGATGTGACGGATGGTAGACCATCCCGTTGCGGATTGGAAGCCACGGTCACCCCAAAAACCGCACGGCATCGGCCTTGCTCGTGTCGCGATGGCGCCACGCGAGTGAAGGACTGGCGACGCAGTGAGGCCTCGCCGCGGATCGAGTTGGCCGACCCGGGCGGCCCACCGCGCGGCCAACCTCATGCCCGCAACTCCTTTTCCGTCAATGACTTGGCAGGGAGTATTCCGGAGATTCTGTCCACGGCACGGTCGTTGCTTTCCCATGGGGCATCACCGTCACACACCCGTTGGAGGGTCGCTCCATGAAGTCGCGCCTGACGCTTGCTCTCGCCGCCATCACAGTTGCCGCAACACCGATTGCGGCGCGTGCCACTGGTCCAGGATCGCCGCCGGTCACCGGACCAACCTCGTTCACGCTGCTGACGGTGCAGCCGGGCGCTCCCGTTATTGACGGCGGCTACGTCAGCCCGTACAACGGCGCGTTCACCGCTTCGATCAACACGACGTTCTACGTCTGGTGCGTCGACCTGAACCACGAGGCCTATCTGGGTTCAACCTACGACGTCTACGTGACGCCGCTGGCCGGCCTCGATTTCTCGCACACGCGGCTTGGCGCGTCCAGCGCGAACCTCTACCGCTGGGCGTCAGTCCTCGCCGGCGACATGACGGTCAACTGGACGTCGGGCCCGGGAAACAGCAAGGTCGAGGACAGCGCGATCCAGGACGCGATGTGGACACTGCTTGGTGAAGAAGGGCTCGATCCGCTCGACTACACCAACAAGCTGAACAACTTTGCATCCACGTACAGCGACCTGGGCCTCGGCGCCGACTTCTGGGACACGACGCTGGACATCCCATCCAACAACTTTGCCCTGCTGACCTGCGTGCCGACCGGCAACGAGACGGCAGCAACCTGCACGGAAGGCCAGGAGTTCCTGATGGAGCTGCCGAGCACCGGTCAGTCGGTGACGCCGGAACCCGGCACGATGTCGCTGATGGCGACCGGCCTAGTCGGGATGATGGGCGCCGGCGGTCTGCGCCGGCGTCGTCGCAAGGCCTGAATCAGGATGTGACCCCATCCCCGGGGTGAATGCAGAAGGGCGGTCCGCCTGCGCGGGCCGCCCTTTTGCGTTGATCGGGGTACCTGGATCAGCGTTCGACCATTCCCTTGAGGGCGTCCTTGACACGACTATCGTCGCTGCGAGACAGCATGCTGACGACCTGGCGACGACGCGCCGCGGATTCAGTGGGTGACTTCGCAAGGGCGAGCAACCAGGTCACGTTGTCGCTGCCGCCGGCCGCACCGAGGGTCGAGATCACTGCCGATCGTTCCTGGTCGCTGTTCATCGCAGGATAGAGGTCGCGCAGCAGTCGGTAATCGGTCGGTGTTGCGTACTCGTTGCCGAGGCCGCGAATCAGCGTCGCCTCGGTTTCATCGGGTAGATCGGCGCGCTTGATGGCGGTGCGGATGAACTGCCGCGCCCGTGGATCGCCGGAGTTGGCGAGGGACGACATGGCCTGACGGACAACCCAGCCATCCGACTCACCGGCAAAGGCGATCAGCAGTGGAATCCCTTCACCGCGATCGAGATTGGCGAGCGCGCTCAACGCCTGGCGGCGTGTCGTTTCGCTCTCGTCCTGACTGCGGACGAGCGCGTCGAGCGTGTGCTGTGCCGCCGCCGACCCGACACCGCCTGCTTCGTCGCGGCGGCGGGCGAGCCAGCTGATCGCGCTCGACCGGACGTCGCGGCCACGCGTCGGGTCGTTCGCGATGCGGGTGAGTGCGGGAGTGACGACGGTGCTGTCGGCGAGCATTGCGGGCTGGATCGCCTCGCGCGCCGGTCGGCCTTCGAGTGTGTTCGCCACGCCGAGCAGCCACGCGGATGCTTCACCGGCGGGGATCGCGCCCAGATCCTTGCCGTCGTCGGGGCCAGGCGAGAGCGGCCCGGCGTACGTCTCGAGGCGGATGATCTCGTGTCCCGCACGAACGACGACCACACGTACCGGACCGCGCTGGCAGCTGTCGTCACCGTCGTTGCCGTTGTTGAAGTTGTAATAGCTACCGCCGTCGGCCGAACGATACGAGTTGCGACCGTTGCCGCAGACGCCGGCTCGCGCGGTGAAGTGGAACTGGACGTTGCCATCACCGGCAGCGGACACCTGCCGTTCGAGCGATTGGCCACACGCCGCGATCGGGATCAGCACGGCGGCAACGGCGGCCCATGTCAGACTGCCGACGGAGCTCACTTGTCCACCAGCTGCAGCAACAGCTTGGCGGCACGCGGATCCTTGCTGCGAGCCAGCACGCCGATGGCCGTGCGGCGCATCGCCGGGTCGGTGCCGTTCTTGGCAATGTCGACCACCTTGTCGAGCGCCTCCGGCTCCTTCCGTTCGCTGAGCAACTCGAGCACCGCTTCGCGAATCGGGCGCTGCGAGGAGGCGTCGTAGAGTCGAGTGAGCGCCGTAATGTCCATCGTGCCACCCATACGCATCAGGGCAGCCCTGCGGGTCTCCATGGGCTCGTCATCATTGCGGATCATCTGCGTCAGCCACTGATTATTAGCCTCGCCGCCGGAGATGGCCAGCAACGAGATGATGCGGGACTTGAGGACGGTACTGTTGCTGTGTGCGTAGAAGTTGCGCAACCAGGTGGCGTCGTCAGCCGATAGCTTGTCGCGTTCGAAGTTGTGGAGCGCGGCGACCCGCAGCGATTCGTCGGCACTGTTGTTCTCGATCAATGTGCGAAGTTCAGTGCGTACCCTGGGATCACTGCTGGCCGCCAAGGCGCTGGCGGCGGCCCGCTGGACCTCTGCATCGGTGCTGCTGTGCAGGATCTGCAGCACGGCGTCGGTGCCGGCTGGCGTGTTACGACGGACCAAGTACTGCATCGCCTCCATCCGGATGCCGGACGACGGATCATTCTTCGCGACGCCGATCAGGACGGTGGTCGTGGCGGCATCGTCACGGTTGGCCAGCAGCATCAGCGCATTGCGACGCAACGGCACCGAGCAGTCGTCGCGGTTGCCAAGGATCTTTGATGCCATCTGCCGGGCGGTTTCCGGATCGTTCTGCATCAGGGCGCTGAGGGCTTCCGCGCGGACCGACTGATCTTCCTGGTCACAGCTGTTGCCGCCAGCCGCCAGCGCGGCCTTCACAGCGGCGTTGTCGGCCATGCCACGCGATGAAAGGACAGTGGCAATGCGGGCCGCGAGGGCAGTGGCATCGGTCTGGGTCGACCCAGCACGGCCAGACCCGAACGAGTATGACAACGAAAGGCGATTGACGTCGTAGCTGTTGGTCGTGACTCGCCCGAAACCACTGGACGCCGCCGGCGCGACGCTCACATTCGTGCTACTGCCACTGCCACTGGCCCGGTCGCGATTGCGGTCCGCAGCCCGCGGCGCCCGCGAATCGGCCGCTGGCGCTGCCGCCGCCGTCTTGCTGAAGCTCGCCAGCACGGTCAGCGCGTCCTGGAGCTCGGGCGTGCCGCCGATCCGGTAGAGCGCGAAGGCCTGCCAGTATTGGGCATCGCCGACGTACGCCGACGACGGAAACTGCTGCGGCAGCGACTTGAACAGCGCAGCTGCCTTGCGATAATCGCCGCGGTTGAGCAGGTCCCGCGCGTTGCGGTACAGTGAATCGGCCGGGTCCTGGTGTGCCCACGCGACCGGTCCGCCGCCGTAACTGATGCCATCGCCAAAGCCGGCAGCGGCGAGCGAGCTCTGCGCCTCGAACAATCGATCCTGCGCCATCGCGAGGTCGGAGGAGTAGTCGAGATTGATGGACGAGTAAGCCTGGGCATCGATGTTGTAGCGTTGCGCATCCCATCGATAGACATCGGCGGCCAGCGGTGCCCGGGCGACGGGCGGCGGCATCGGCGCCCGCGGAGCGACTGGTGCCACGGGAACGGCCTGCGCGGCAAGGCTGGTGACCAGCAGCGGAAGAGCGAAGAAGAGTGGACGCATCGGTGCTCCTAGAATTCGTCGGGAGAAAAGTCAGCTGCGGCAGAGCGCAGCCGAGGCACGAGATCGTGTTCATCAAGCGCGGTCTGAATGAACTGGATTTCCACTCGGCGGTCGTGCGGTTCGAGGCGTGCGACCTGGACCAGGACCAGTTCGAGGTCCTGCAACAAGTTGCGGAGCCGCGGATTCGCGCCGGCGGGCGAGTCGAGCAGCAACCGGGTGGTGGTGAGCAGCCGCGCGCCCTCGCGGGTGAGCGCCGGATCAAACGACGTTGGCGTGCTGTCGGTGGGAAGTGCCGCGAGCAAGACAGCGGTACGTCCGAGGAGTTCGCCCATGCTGCGCTGGTCCACCTCGCCCATCATCGTCGTCGGCTGCGTCGCTGGCGACACTGCATGTGCCGTCACCGGCACCACAGCCAGCTTCGCCGCGGAGCTGGAATAGCGGCCGCCAGCAACGCCGATGACCAAAGCCGCGACCGCAGCGGCCGCCACCGTCCACCATCCGGGGGTCCACCGCGGCGTGCGCTCGAGCTGCTCCCGTGCCACACCCTGCCAGATCTGGCCGAGCGGCGGATCGACGGGCACCCGCCATTCGCGTCCAGCCCGTTCAAGCAGCTGGTCCAGCTCCTGTTCATCCATCGCGGTACTCCTTTCCCTGGGTGGCGAGCAGCTCGCGCAGCTTTGCGCGCGCCTCGGACACCCGACTTTTGCTGGTTCCTTCGGCAATCCCCAGCGCCGACGCGATCTCGACATGGGTGTATCCCTCGATCGTATGCATCACCAGCGCGACTCGCAGCGGCAGTGGCAGCGCGTCCATTGCCGCGCTGAGCGCGTCGAGTAACAGCGGATCGCGGTCGGCGACACTGGTCTCGTGGCGATCGGCATGCTCCAGATCCACCTCGCGCTGGGTAAAGCGCTTGACCTTGCGCAGACCGTTGATGCAGGTCGTCACCGTGACCCGGTGCAGCCAGGTCGTGAACGCGGCATCGCCGCGGAACTGACCGAGCTGGCGGAAGACCTTGACGAAGACTTCCTGGGTCAGGTCATGGGCCAGATCGTGGTCACCACAGAGCCGATAGGCCAGCCGAAAGACCCGGGCCGCGTGCCGGTCATACAGGGCACGTGCCGCCACCAGGTCGCCTGCCGCTGCGCGGGCAGTCAGGGACCTGTCTCCGTCGTCTGCCGTGGCCGGCACGGCGAGCTCGGCGTTGGTCATCGTCTCGCCTGGTTGGACACTGCGTCTCCGGAAAGCGTTGGGCCACGCGCTGGCCGCGACCGTTATGTTACGCGAATCATCCCTGTCATGCCGGACGATGTCCGGCGCCCCACCACCGTCGCGCGCCGAGCGAGGATTCCTGACCAAGTCGTTTCGTGTCCTGGTACTGATCGGCGGCCTGGTCTGTCTCACGGTCGGTGTGCTGTCGCGTTACGCGCTCAACCCGGACGGCGTCGCCTATTTCGACCTCGTGGCGGCGCTCGGCCGCGGCGACATCGCGCACTTCATCCAGGGGTACTGGTCGCCGCTCTTTCCGGTCCTGATCTCCGGACTGGCGGCGATATTCCACCCCGGGATCGACGGGCTGATCCTCCTCACGCACCTCGCAAACGTCGGTGCTGTACTGGCGGCGTTGGCCATTGTCTATCACTGGGGGGCGCGCGAAACGGCGGCACACGAGGGAGCCGGATTCACGTTCGCGGTGGCAGCTGTGGCGGTGGTGCTGCTGTGCAGCGCCGGCCCGCCGCGGGTCGAATCGGTGACCCCGGATGTGCTGTTGCTCGCGCTCGCCGTGGCACTCAGTTACCAGTTGATCGCGCGCCATGGTGAACGGTGGATCGTCACCGGGCTGCTGCTCGGCGGCATGTACCTGACCAAGACGAGCGCTTGGCCCTGGCTGCTGGTCGGCCTGCCGATGCGGCTCTGGGGAGCCCCCGATGCGAACGCCAGACGTGGAGTCTGGCGATCATCAGCAGTTGCGCTGGCCGTGATGGGCGTGTGGATCATTCCGCTGTCCCTGCGATACGGGCGGCCGACCCTCGGCAGCTCCGGCCGACTCAACTATTCATGGTATATCGCCGCCAACTCGTCGCGCTTGCCGGACGCCGATCGCGGCAATCACGACGGCTACGTCGCGGCGCCGCTCGGCAATGGTCAGCAGGTCGACGTGGCACACTTTGATGCGTCCGACAGCTGGACCTATCAACCGTGGAGCGATCCGACGGCATGGCAGGAAGGTGTGCTCAGCGAAACCGGCCGAATGCCGAGCGCTGTCGAGATCACCGGCTACTGGCTGCGCCTCTTCGGGTACACCTTCATTCTCTGGCTCGGGCCGTTGTTGTTGACGGTTATCGCGCCGCTGGTCTGGTTGCAATACCGGCTGCGGCGCCAACCATCACCCTCGCGGCGATCGTCCCGCGACGCCGAAGTTGTCGCGCTGCTCGGTGTGATCGGCTTGCTGCAATTCGTCGCGGTACATACCGAGCCACGATTGATTGCACCATTTGGTGCAATGTTGGGAATCGGGGCGGCGGCATGGTGTTGCGGGCGAATCGATACCGAGCGTTGGACGCAACTCAGGTTCCCCTGGGCGTGGTGCGCCGTTGGAGCGGTCGCAGCGGTCGGATTCTCCGGTGCCAAGATCGCAAAGGGGATGCGCGAGTTCCCGCAGATCCAGAGTACGGTCGCAGAGCTGCGCGACATGCGTGATCAGTTGCACGCCAGCGGGACATTGACAGCCGAGATCGCCGTGATTGGCCCGGTCGCTCCGGTGATGCAGGACCTCTATTGGGTTGGTGCCCATGTGGGGGCCCAGCTGCTGCCGCGGAGTATCGACGCGCTGCGCAGCGCCCCGCCCAACGCGCAACGCGCCCTGCTGATCCGACTTTTTGGCGGGCGATACTCGGCGGTATGGCAAACAGACCCGGACGGCGGCATTCGCGTCCTGGTTGTGCCACCGCAATAAGTTGATAGCCGGCCGGCAGCGCCGATCAGGCGCAGGCCACCACCTCACGCGGGAGCCTGGACCATGATGTCACGAGATTTCATCTCCGGCGGACGAACCGACTTGGCGTTGTTGATCCTGCGCCTGGTCACCGGCTTCGCCTTCGCATTTCACGGTTGGCAGAAGGTTGCCCAGATGGGGATGCCGGCGATGGTCGGCTTCTTCGGAAAGGTCGGCGTTCCGCTACCGGGGGTGCTGGCACCGGTTGTCTCGTATGTCGAGCTGATCGGCGGCATCCTGCTGATGGCAGGGTTCTTCTTCCGCTACCTGCCGCGATTGTTCGTGATCGACATGGCGGGAGCGATTTTCTTCGTGCACGGCAAGAATGGTTATTCGATGGAGCACATGGGATTCGAATACGTGCTCGCCCTGCTTGCCATGTCGGCCGCGCTGAGTCTGCTGGGGCCCGGCGCGCTGTCGATCGACGGAATGCTCAGGAAGCGTCAGGCCACAAGGACCTAGTCCTGCAGCAGCGGCAGCGTGGTTGTCGCGTTGGCATACGCGGCCCACCCGGCCGCATCGGCCTGGTAATTCTCGTCGCGCATGGTGCGGTCTGCGCCGGCGTCGAGGAGCAGCGTCACCAACGCGGCGTCATTGGTCTGCGCAGCAAGATGGAGCGCGGCGACCCGACCGGCTTCTCCACCATGAAAGAGCGCCAGTTGATTGACGTCGGCGCCCGCGGCCAGTAACCAGCGCACCGTCTCGACCTGACGACAGTGTGCGGCGAACATCAGCGGCGTGCCGCGATAGACCACGCTGTTGACGTCGGCGCCGCGAGCGACGAGCGCCTGGGCTGCAGGCAATGCCCCGGTGCGCGCGGCCCACGCGAGCGCCTCATCAAGCACGTCCTGCGGATCCTCGCTGACCGACCACGCTGGGAAGCCACTATGTGGCCGGTAGAAGCCGCGATAGGCGCCAGCGTCCGCCGTGAGCGAGCCGTCATCGGCAAAGAAGCGGTCCAGCCCGGCCGTGCGATCCAGCGCGGCGCTGACGCGCAGGTTATCCGGCAGAATCGCGACCTCCGCAAGACGCCGAGTGACGGCCGTGCGGCGCGACCAGAGCGCCACGGCGAGCGGGGTGCCACCGTCGCCGTGTGCCGAGATGCTGACGACTGCACCGGCATCGAGCAGCAAGTCGACCAGCGCCACGGTGCGCGCTTGATGGAGCGGCGTCCAGCCCCGGTCATTGGGCACATTCGGATCGGCCCCTGCGGCGAGCAGCATCTGCACGATCGGCGTCGCGTCGCGCTCGACCGACACCGCCAGATTGAGCAACGTGTTGCCGTTGCTGCCGCGTTGTTGCAGCAGCTCCGGCCGCGCCTCTACCATTGCCGCTACCGTTGCCAGGTCGTGTGCCGAGAGCGCCGCGAATGCCTGCGCAAACGTGCCGTTCCCGCTACCCTCGACCGACGGCAATCGTGCCATCAGCGCTGCCCAGTGCGGCAGGCCGTGCTGCCGCGCGTAGGTCAACCGGGCGTCATCGAGGGTAAACTGAGCTGCAGCAATTGCGTCGAGCGACATCGCGCCCATGCGTGGGTGCCAGGTGCGAATCTGCGCCAGCGCATTGGACAGGGCGCCCCGATGCATTTCGACCAGCCCCGCCGCTCGCCCTTCGTGCCATGCCGGATCGGCGACGAACAGCTCCGTGCGTGACGGCGACCCGATCCCCTCGATCACGGTCCGCAGCCCGGGCCAGCTCGCGAAGCCGTATTCGCGCGCAATCACCAGCTGTGCGTCGCCGAGTCGCAGCTCCCGGATTCGCTCGCCTTGCGGATGGAATGCGACGAAACGCGCCCGGTCGCCGCTGTCGCGACGGCGCCAGCCTTCGAGGAGTTCGCGCGCCATGCGGTTGTGCTGATCGACAGTTGCCGAACCGGTCAGGACGCGCGTGGGCTGCGGAGTGGACAAGAAAACTCCTACCAGTCGGTTGGCTTGTAGTCCTTCAGGAACTGGCCCCAGACGTGCTCACCACTGTTGAGACCATGAATGATCGGATCGACAATGCGCGCCGCACCGTCGACGATGTCCAGCGGTGGATGGAAGCGATGTTCCACCACCTTTCGCGCTGCGATCTCGACCGGATCCTCATCGGTCACCCAGCCAGTATCCACGCTGTTCATGTGGATACCGTCCTCGAAATAGTCCGTCGCCGCCGTCCGCGTCATCATGTTGAGTGCGGCCTTCGCCATGTTGGTGTGCGGATGGCGCGTCGTCTTGAACTTGCGATAGAACTGGCCCTCCACCGCCGAGACGTTGACGATGTGCTTGTCGCGGGTTGGCACCTTCATCATCAATGGCTTGAGCCGAGCGTTGATGATGAATGGCGCAATGGCATTGACCAGCTGCACTTCCATCAGCTCGACCGACGGCACTTCGGCCATCAGCATGCGCCAGGAGTTGCGACCGCGCAGGTCGACCTGCTGCAGGTCCTGATCGAGCCGACCCTCGGGAAAGAGGGCGTGCTGCGCTTCGGCCTCCTCGGGGAGGAGCGCGACCTGTGACAACTGCGCGGCATGGACGATGCCAGCACCGGTGACTTGCGGAGGCTCAGTCACGCTTTCACCAGCACTCCCTTCGGGGAGCATCCGATAGCCGCGCAGCCCTTCGTAGTTGCCGACGAGACGGCGCACATGGTCCGGCATCGTGCCGAGTGATGCCGTTTCGAGTTCCATCATGTGTCGATAGAAATCGGGCGGACGCCGCACCGTCTGGCAGGCATTGTTGATGATGAAGTCGAGTCGATCATGGGTCGCCAGCATGTGGCGGCAGAACTCCTCGACGCTCGGCGTGTGGCGCAGGTCCAGCCCGAATACCTCGAGCCGGTCGCCCCACTCGGCAAAATCTGGCTCGGCAGCGTAGCGCGCCGCAGAATCGCGTGGGAACCTGGTGGTGACGATCAGCCGCGCACCGCTCCGCAACAGCTTGATGCCGGCCTGATAGCCGATCTTGACCCGGCCGCCGGTGAGCAATGCCACACGTCCGGTCAGGTCAGCGAGTTCGGTCCGCTTGAAGAAGTTGAACCGCGCGCAGTCGGGGCAGAGCTGATCGTAGAAATGGTGCACCGCGGTGAAGTCCTGCTTGCACACGTAACAGTGCTGCGGCTCGGCAACTTCGCGGAAATCGGGATCGTCCTTGACGTCGGCCTGGGCAAAGTCGTCGGGCGGAAAGAAGTTCGGGGTGGTGAAGACGTTCTGCTTCCGCAGGCGGCGGATACCAGTCTCGGTAAGGGTGGCCTCTTCGCGCTTCACCTTGGCGGCCTTGCGATTCCGATGGGTCTGTTTCACCAGCTGGCGCTTGGCGTTCATGTCGGGCGAATAGACCTGCCCAGCCAGGTCGATCAGGCGGCGACGCTCCTCGGCCGGCAGACCTGCCATTTGACCGCGATCTGCCACGATCCGGGCCAGGAACGCGATGGTCTCGCGGACCTCATCGAGGAGAGGATGGTCAGGGTTCACTTCGTACCGCGGGTGTTCGCTCATGCGGACAGCCTAATGGGGTGCTTGAACGGCGCCAAGCCAGCGTGGTGCGGGGCGCGGGTGGAGGCCGGGACTATCGGCCCGCGTGGCGTTGGAGGCGGCCTTCGAGGTGCCGCCGGACGTCCCGCCATTCCGCCGCCAGGATACTGTAGATGACGGTATCCCGGGCGGTGCCGTCGCGACGCGGATGATGATGGCGGATCACGCCGTCACGCTTGGCTCCGAGCGCCGAGATCGCCCGCTGTGAGGTGAGGTTGAAACTGTCGGTTCGCAGGCCGACAACCGCACACCCGAGGGTGTCGAAGGCGTGCTCCAGCAAGGCCAGTTTGCAGGTCGTGTTGAGCCCGGTACGGTGGCGGCTCGCCCGATACCAGGTCCAGCCGATTTCAACCCGGTCGATTGCCGGGACAATGTCGTGATAGCTGGTCGAGCCGAGCACCTCACCGGTCACCTGATCGCACACGGCCCACGGCAATCGATTCCCCGCCGCCTGTCCAGTGAGAGCGGTCGCGATGTAGGCATCGGTGCCGCTCGGCTCGGGGACTGATGTATACCAGAGGCGCCAGAGTTCACCATCGGCGGCCGCGGCAATGAGGCCGTCACGATGATCCGGCGTCAACGGCTCCAGGCGAACGTTGTCGCGGGTGAGCGTGACGGGACGCGGGTCGATCACGTCACCGCATCCCTGGCGATCACACTCCAATCCTCTTCCGCGTGACCGGTGGCAAGCCACTGGTCCATCAGGGCCGCGACGGCAGGAATCACGACCAGTTCCTTGTCCCCACGGGCGGCGGCCTCAAGCATCAAGCGTGAATCCTTACGCGCCATCGCCAGTGTCCATGAAGGTTTGCCGTGGATATCGCGCATCCGCTGCGCCCGCGCGGGGACTGCGGCACCCGGGTTGAACCAGTCGAAGAGCGACGCCACGTCGGCAGGAGAGATCCCGGTGGCTTGACCGAGCAGGAAGGCGTCGGTGAGCCCGCCGGTGAGGGCGACCAGAAAGAGATTGCCGATCAACTTGAACGCGGCCGCGCGATCGTCACCTTCACCGAGATACATCAGCTTGCCGGTCATCGGCCGGAGGCTTGGTGCGAGATCCTCGAACTTCGCCTTGTCACCCGAGGCGAGCATGAAGCCGGTGCTGTCGAGCGCGTTCTGTGGCCCCATGAAGACCGGCGCATGCAGAAAGACAAAGCCACGCTCGTGCCAGCGGCGAGTCCGCTCAGCGGCGCCAGTCGGTGACGTCGTGGTGTGATCAATGATCGCCGCGCCAGGCTCCAGCCCGGCGAGTGCCTGTTCGAGCACCGCGTCGACGGCTGCGTCATCGGAGAGAGCCACGTGCACCATGCTGGCTCCGCGTACAGCCTCGGCAGGCGTCGGACAAACGACAGCACCGTCGGCCGCGAGCGGCTCCGCTTTGTCGAGTGATCGATTCCAAACCTGCACCGCGACACCTCGGCGACGCGCCGCACGCACAAAAGCCGACCCCAGCAATCCGGTACCCAGAAATGCGATCATGCAGCCCTCCATTGAATGACGCCTGATATATACAATGCCACCGCCGCGGCTTTTCTGCTATGATACAGCATGATCGAAGTCTCTGGCCTGTCAAAGAGTTACGGCGCGCTCACGGCCGTCGACCATCTCTCGTTTACGGTCGCCCCGGGCGAAATCATGGGCCTGGTCGGGCCCAATGGCGCCGGCAAGACGACGACCCTGCGCTCACTCTGCGGCATCCTGACTCCCGGTAGCGGGTCGATCAGTATCGCCGGCCACGATCTCCAGCGCGAGCCGGCCGAGGCCAAGCGGGCGCTCGCCTTTGTGCCAGACGAGCCGCAGCTCTTTGAATACCTGTCTGTCGAGGAACACCTGCGGTTCATCGGCCGCCTCTATGGTGTGGCCGATGTCGAGAGTCGCGGCCGCCAACTGCTCGACGAGCTGGAGCTCAGCGACAAACGCACCGATCTGCCGGGTGCCCTTTCGCGCGGCATGAAGCAGAAGCTGGCGATCGCCTGTGGCCTGCTGCACCGCCCTCAGGTACTGATCCTCGATGAGCCACTGACCGGGCTCGATCCCGGCGGCATCAAGAAGATGCGCGCGACGATTACGGCGCGAGCCGCCGACGGCGCCGCGGTCATCCTCAGCTCTCACCTCCTCAATCTCGTCGAAGAGCTCTGCGACACGATCCTGGTGATCCGTCGCGGCCGCGCAGTGGCGCACGGCACCATTGCCGATATCATCGCCAGCAATCCGGCGTTTGCCGGGCTTTCGCTCGAAGAAGTCTTTCTCGCGCTCACCGGTACTGGCGACGCATGAGGGGTGCGGCAGCGGCACTGCGCTACCTGATTGGCCAGAGCACTGTCAACCGGTTGCGGCAACAAGCCGTGCGCGTGCGCCAGCCCCGCTATGCCATTGCCACGCTCGTTGCGGTGGCCTACGTCGTGCTGGTCGTGATGGCACCGCGCCCGGACCGGCCAGTTACGGCGCTCAGTCCGACCGTCCTGACGCTTGGCGCAACAGCGATTGCGGGCTACCTGCTGAGCATGTGGCTGGTGCGCACCGGCGCCAGTGGATTGGCATTCACTCCGGCGGAAGTGCAGTTCCTCTTCACCGGCCCGCTGACAACCCGGGAACTGGTCGCCTATCGCGTCGCCCGTTCCCAGATCGTGATCCTGCTCAGCGCGTTGATCTGGAGCTGGCTGCTGCGTTCGTTTGCCGGTGCGACACCTCCGCTGCTCCGGTTCGTCTCGGCGTGGGGCCTGGTCACCGTCCTCTCCTTGCACGGCCTCGCCGTGGACTTGATGCGCAACCCGCCCGTCCAGCGGGTTCGCATGGTTGTGCTGCGTACGATGCAGCTGGTTGCGGTTGGGGTGATCGCGATCGTGGTCGCGGCACTGCTCCCGTTACTGCGCCAGGGCGCTTCGATCGAGCTCTCGGCGCTTGCGAGCGCAGGGGAGACGGCTTTGACCCATGGTGCTGCCGGAGTGGTGCTGCGCCCCTTTGTCTGGTTGCTTGCACCGTTCGCCCGTACCACCGTCGCGACGTGGATGGCACCATTTGGCGTGGTGCTCGCGGTGATCGCCGGTCACCTGGCGTGGGTCCTCCTCCCGTCGACCGACATCGTCGATCAGGCGGGGGCGGCGTCGGCCAAGGCCGCAACGCGCCGCGCCCGGATCTTGTCCCAGCGCACCTCGGCGGTGATCGTGACGCAAAAGAAGGCGTCGCGCACCTGGCTCCCGCTGGCGCCGACCGGGCTTCCGGCGCTGGCGATCGCGTGGAAGAACACATTGGCGCTGGTTCGTTCGGCCCTCTCGACTCACATCTCGATGGTTGTCCTGGTCGTCGTCATGCTGGTGCAATTGCGCGGCGGTGACCCGACCCATGTCAGCCATCTCCTGCGGTACGTGGCGGTCAGCGCCGTGCTGGTCTTTTTCGGTCCGCGCACCATCCGCGCCGATCTCCGCCAGGATCTGCCGCACCTGGCGCAGCTCCGCACCTATCCGCTCACCGGTGCGTCACTGGTCGCCGGCGAGATCGCCGTGCCCACGATCATCCTCTCGCTGGCGCAACTGCTGATTCTCGGATTTGGCGTCGTGATGACATGGAACGCGATCGTGACGGCTGCCGACGGGGCGGTCACCGCTGCGCTCCTGCTCGTCGTCGGCGCCGCAGTCGTGCT
This sequence comes from Gemmatimonadales bacterium, assembly GCA_036499125.1. Lineage (GTDB taxonomy): Bacteria > Gemmatimonadota > Gemmatimonadetes > Gemmatimonadales > GWC2-71-9 > Palsa-1233. Next base: position 633,166 of record DASYEH010000008.1, on the reverse strand, counting down.
GGCGCTCAATGCGATGAATGTCGCCATCCAGAATGCGCTCGCGCTGCTCTTCCCGGGATGGGTGCGCCTGGGTGGCGGGGCAGCCGGAATCGAGGCAATGGGCCAGACGCTGATCGTCACCCTCGGGTCGATCGTGGTGCTGTTGTTGACGATGATCCTGCCGGTGATCGCTGCCGTTGTGGTCGACATCGGTGCCGCGGCGACACTTCATTCGCTGCCGATCGTTGCCGGAGCCGCTGGCGCAGCAGTGGGCACGGCAATCCTCGGCATGGAAGTGGTCGGCCTGGTGCACTACCTCGGCCGCGTCTTTGATCGGACCGATCCGGCGTAATCATCATTCAGGTCCAGCTCACCATCACAATCCCCGCCAATACCAGCACGGCGCCCACCAGAAATCGGGCGCTCACCGGCTCGTGCAACAGGACGACACCGAAGGTCACACCGAACAGCGGCGTCAGCAACGCGAACATCGACAACGGCGTGGCGCGATACCACCGCAACAGCCAGAACCAGGCGAGGTAGCTCACGAACGCGACGCCGACGGCCTGAAAGATCAGGCTCGACCAGAGCAGTGGCGTGAACGTGATGGTCGAGAAATTGCCGTGCAGCCAGGCCAGCGGCAGCAGGATGACTGCGGCGCCGATCAGCTGATAGAGCAGCGTCGTCGCGGCGGGCGCCGCTTCCAGCCTGGTGGCCCGAATGACAATCGTGGTGAGCGCCCAGAAAATCGCGCCGAGGACGCCAAGCGCGTCACCCAGCAGCGTGGACGTTCCCGCCGACGCGCCAAAGCTGGCGGAGAATGCAACGACCAGGCCGGCAAACGCGGTCAGGACACCAACCCACTGCGCGGGCCGCAGTCGTTCGTCTGGCAGGAGCAGGTGCAGGCCGATGGCGGTGAACATCGGCGACGTGTAGAGAAAGACCGTCATGTGCGACGCAGTGGTGTGCGAGAGACCAAGCGACACCACCAGAAACTCACTACCGAAGAGCAGAGCTGCCCAGATCCCCGGGCCAAGCGTGCCGCCAGCGATTGGTGCTTCGCGCCGCGCGAAGGCAATGAAGACGGCCACCAGGATCGCCGCCGCGAACGAACGAAGTCCCACCTGCAGCACGGGATCCATTGCCGGTGCAGCGGCCTTGATCGCGACCTGCTGCATCCCCCAGACAATACAGAGTGCAAACGTCGTGATGCTCGCAAACATGTCGAGCGGCTTGCGCACTGCCGCAGTCGGGCCGGTCAATTTTTCACATGTGACGCGATGGCAGGAAGCACCAGCATCGCGTCTTCAAACTGCCGGAGCTGGGTAAACACGGCCACTTTGTGTCGAGCTGCTGGTGTCGCCGGATCGTCGTCCACACCGCACCAGCGAAAATCAACCACCCGCCGCTCGCGATTGCCCTGAAAGAGCGACATCGTAATCACCGGTTGCCGCGGAACCGTGGTGTGGCAGAGCACAAGGTCGCCATCATTGCGATCGGGAATGACGGGGTCGAAGATCACGGCGGCGCTGTCCAGTAACGCCAACGCTGGCCCGGCGCCGATGTTGGCATCCTTGTGCACCAGCGCCTGTATGAACGCCAGCTGACCGTGCACAGACAGGGTGGCATCGTACGGCCAGCACGATCCGGCAGAACAATCGGGCGACACCGTGATGCGGACGCTGTCGGGCGACGCGCTCGACCGCTGCGTCGCCGCAGCGATTGCTGCAGTCCACACGAGCGGCAGCATCACGCCGTGCTGGCCAGCGTGTAGTCGAACGAGTACGAGTGATGACCCTTGTCGATCGCGATATCGAATCGCCCACTCAGCCCGGCGAGCTGGTCGCTCCCGGAATCCGGCACCACGGTGATCGACAGGGCAGGGACGCCGCGATTCATCGTGGCGCTGTGCTGCAGCACGAACATCCCTTGCCTGCCATGCAACGACCCGATCACCCGTTCGATCGCGACATACCCTGCGGACCCGGATGTCGGCGTGCCGGCGCTCAGCATTTCGCCGGCGCTGGTGCCCTCAAGGTCGCCATGAAAGACCTTGCTGATCGCGCGCCGAGCCAGCATTGGATCGGCGGCGCCGTCGCTCAGCGGTTGGATGGTGAGGGTAACGTCGAATGTTCCTGTCGCGGTGGGCACAGCAGCTCCGGTGTCTAGGTCCTGCAATATCTGCTGGCCTACCGGTTCCAGCCACCCCGGGCACGCTGGATGTCGCCGTGATGCTGCAGCAGCTGCCGAGCGAGGCGCGCGAGTCCGCGCTCAACCGCCGCCTTGAGGCCACTCAGCTTGTCCAGGTCGTCCTGGTTCGGCAGCTCCATTGCATCGCAGCCGCCGCCCGACGGCGCCGTCCCGTCCAGGAAGACCTCGCGCTGGTCGCATTCGAGGGGCATATCGCCATCGACGGCGTTGACGTAGCCGCGCGTGATACCGTTGGGGACCTCAAACTGGGGCCAGCCATCCTCCGGAGTGACCTGACGGAGAAAGCCCGCCACGATCGGCAGCGCGGCCGCTGACCCGGTGAGCTGCAGCGACCGGCCATCATCGTAGCCGACCCACACCCCGACCACCAACGTCGGCGAGTAGGCAATGAACCAGGCATCGCGCCAGTTGTTCGACGTGCCGGTCTTGCCCGCCAGCCCCTCAAAGCGGGAATCGGCGCCCAGCGCTCGCGCGGTGCCCCGTTGCACCACGCCCTGCAAGGCAGAGGTGACGAGGTACGTCACCGCGGGGTCGAACACCGCGACGCTCTGCATGCCGCCATCAGCCACGGCCGGGTGGCCATATTCGCCGTGCGCTTCGATCACGCGCGAGCGCGCGAGTTCACCCGACGTAGCCAGCACGCCATAGCTGCGCACCATTTCCAGCAACGTGACATCGGAACTGCCCAGCGCCAGGCTCGGCACCTTGTCGAGCGGGCTGGTGATGCCGACCTGTCGTGCCACACCGGCGATGCGCGCCGGCCCGACGGCCAGTCCGATTCGCGCAAAGGGAATATTGAGCGATTGCTCCATCGCTTCACGAACGGTGACCTCACCGCGATACGACTGATCGTAATCGACCGGTTGCCACGGGCCGTGCGGCGTGTCGACACTCAGCGGCTCGTCCTCGACCGCGGAGGCGAGCGTGAACTGCGGCCCCTTTCCCTGCTCCGGTTCAAGCGCGGCCAGCGCGACGATCGGCTTGAACGCACTGCCCGGCTGACGATGAGCATCGACCGCGCGATTGAACTGGGACGCGCCGTAATCGCGGCCTCCGACCATCGCGAGCACCTCGCCCGTCCTCGGATCGATCGCGACAAGTGCCGCCTGGGCGCCGCCAGCCGAGAGGCGGTCGAGCCCGTTGTCGACGGCGCGCTCCGCGGCGCGCTGCAAGCTGGCGTCGAGTGACGTGTAGACCGCCATGCCGCGCGGCGGCAGGTGTGCCGTGACGCTCGCCGCTGCAAAGTCACGAAAGTAGCGGCCGTCGAACACCGGCTGGCCGTGGGTTCCAGCGGTGATGTCGTCCGCCTCGGCCGAGGCAGCGCTGGCAGCACTGATCCGCTGCTGATCGGCCATCAACTGCAGCACCATGTTGCGACGATCATGTGCCGCGTCGGGATGTCGCGTGGGTTCGGTGCGGTTCGGCGCGCTGATCATGGCGGCAAGCTGGGCTGCTTCGGCCAGCGTGACGCGGCGGATATCCTTGCCGAGATAGTAGCGCGACGCGGCGCCCACACCATGGATCGCACGCGCACCGTCCTGGCCGAGATAGATCTCGTTCAGGTACGCGTCGAGGATCGTCGGCTTGTCGTAACGCAGTTCAAGCACGATCGCCATCGCGGCCTCGCGCAACTTGCGCAGCGGCGTGCGATCGGCAGTGAGAAAGAGATTCTTGGCGAGTTGCTGCGTCAGCGTGCTGCCGCCCTGCACGATCCCACGCGCCCGCACATTGGCGACAAAGGCGCCGGCAACGCGTCGGATGTCGATGCCGTGATGCTGATAGAAGCGCTGGTCCTCGACTGCGATGACCGCCTGTACCACGCGCGCCGGGATGTCGTGCAACGCGAGCGGAATCCGTTCTTCGAGCGGCGCGCCATCGACGGTGCCGATGACGACCGGAGCGACATGCGCGCTGGTGGAGTTCCAGGGGACGGTGCGGCTGTAGAGGGCCGAGGGAAGGCGCGAGCCGGGGTCACCAAGGTGCGCGCGGAACAACGCTTCGGTGGTCACGGCGAGCAGTGCGAGTCCGATCGTGGTGGTGGTTGCCAGGACGATGCGACGCCAGGTCAGCTTCTGCCGCAATGCGGCCGCTGCTGACCCTGTCCGACCCTTGATCACCGCCCAGTCGACCACTCACACTCCTCTTGATTCGGTGCTGGATTCTACGCAGTCTGGTATGGCATGGTTTCATGGTGCAACAGTGAAACGGCCAGCGTTTGACGGCGGGGGCGCATCGACAAGAACGTTGAGATGCGGTAGCGTTGGCACATCACCAGCGGAGGAGCAGATCATGGGCGGCGTCAGGGTACTGGTTGGCACTCGCAAAGGGGCGTTCGTGCTGACTTCAGACGAGGAACGACGGCAGTGGGATGTCGCTGGGCCGCATTTTCCGGGTTGGGAGATCTATCACGTCACTGGCTCGCCGATCGACCCTGACCGGCTCTACGCCTCGCAGACCAGCGGATGGTTTGGCCAGGTCATGCAACGCTCGGATGATGGTGGCCGCAGCTGGGAGGCGGTCGGCAACCAGTTCAGCTATGCCGGGGTACCTGGCACCCACCAGTGGTATGATGGCACGCCGCACCCATGGGAGTTCAAGCGGGTCTGGCACATCGAGCCGTCGCCGCATGACCGCGATGTAGTCTACGCTGGCGTCGAGGATGCGGCACTCTTCCGGTCGGACGATGCCGGGGCGACCTGGAGCGAGATCGCCGGGCTGCGCGAGCATGGCTCTGGAAAGCATTGGCAGCCGGGGGCCGGCGGCATGTGCCTGCACACCATCATCCTCGACCCGACCCGCGCCGAGCGGATCTATGTGGCGATTTCGGCGGCGGGCGCTTTTCGCACGGACGATGGTGGCAAGAGCTGGCTGGCGATCAATCAGGGGCTGCGATCGCAGGGGATTCCGGATCCTGCCGCGGAGGTCGGCCATTGCGTCCACCACATCGCGGCACACCCGACGCGACCAGACGTGCTCTTCATGCAGAAGCACTGGGACGTGATGCGCAGCGATAATGCCGGCGATCGCTGGCGCGAAGTCAGCGGCAACCTTCCCAGCGATTTCGGTTTTCCCATCGGCGTCCACGCGCACGAACCCGAGACGATCTATGTCGTGCCGATCAAGAGCGACGGCGAGCACTACCCACCGGAGGGGCGGTTGCGCGTCTACCGCAGTCGCACCGGTGGGGACGAATGGGAAGCGCTGACCAACGGCTTGCCGCAGCAGGATTGCTACGTCAACGTGTTGCGGGACGCGATGGCAGTCGATCAGCTGCCCAGTTGTGGCGTGTACTTCGGAACGACCGGCGGGCAGGTCTACGCGTCAAGCGACAGCGGCGACCACTGGAGCGCGATCGTGCGCGACTTGCCGGCGGTGCTTTCGGTCGAAGTGCAGACGCTGCCGTGATTCGAGTCGAACTACCGGCTCCGCTGCGCTTGCTGGCACAGGTCGGACCGGAGATCCATGTCGCCGATAATGCGTCGACCATTACTGGCGTCCTGGATGCCATCGAGAATGAGTATCCGATGTTGCGCGGCACCATGCGCGATCAGCGCACCGGCGTGCGACGGCCATTCATCCGCTTCTTCGCCTGCGGCGCAGATCTCTCGCATGATTCGCTGACTAGTCGGCTGCCAGAGCCAGTGTTGAACAGCGCGGAGCCGCTGCTGATCGTCGGCGCAATGGCGGGCGGCTAGCGCGCTTCGCTGCCCGCTGATTCCGGCCACAAGCACATCGGGGCCCGGCATGACGCCGGGCCCCGATTGCCTTACCGCTGCTTGACGTGCGCCTAGCGGCTGTCGGCCAGGTCGCGCACCGAGGCCGCCGTCTTCTGGACCTTGGCGCGATCGGGAGCGGAACCGGACTCGCTGTCGAGCTTCGTAGCAAGCGCAGTGAGCGCATCCTTGCGCCCCTGACCCGATGCCTGTTCCGCGGAGGCCAGCGCACTGCGCGCCGCAGCAATGTCGCCGGCGCCAAGGCCCTTGTTTCGCGCCAGCTGATCGAGGTAGGCCCGGCTCAACGCAAACGACGCCGGCCAGACGAAGCGCGGCTGGTCCTGCACGTTGAGGAAGTTGAACTTCACTGTGCGGGCCGCATCGAGCTCGTTCTGCGAGATGAAGCCACTCGGCTGCAGCTCGAAGATGTCGAGACCGCGCTGGATTTCCGACGCCACGATGTAGCCATTGTACCAATACGACGACCAGAAGCCGCCGCTCGCGAGGCGAGTCGAGTCGTTCGGGCCGCGATCGAAGAAAGCGATCTCGCGCGGATGTGCCGCGTCGGTCCAGTCGAACACCGACACGCCACCCTGGTACCACGACTGCACCATCACGTTGCGATCGGGGATCGGAATCAGCGAGCCATTGTGCGCCACACAGTTTTCCATCGGGGTCTGCGCGGCCGGCATCTTGTAGTAGCTCTGGAACACCATCTTGCCGTTCACGATGTTGAACAGTGCGTCGCCGCCCCAGTTCTTCGGGTCGGTCTTGCGGCAGTAGGCAGCACCACCGCCGCCCCACTCATCGGAAAAGAGGATCTTCGAGCCATCGTTGCTGAACGTCGCCGAGTGCCAGAAGGAGAAGTTCGAATCGGCGTAGGCGTCAATCCGCTTCGGGTTGGCGGCATCGTGGATGTCGAGCAGCAGGCCCATGCCGGCGCACGCGCCGCCAGCCAGGCCAATGGAGGGGTAGACCGTGATGTCGTGGCACTGCGTCAGGTATCCGGCGCCGGGATTGACCGGACGCGCCGCACCAGGGGCGAGCGGTCCGCCACGCCCGCCGCCACGGCCACCGCGACCGCCGCGGCCACCGGCTGCGAGCTCTTCGGGCGTTTCATCGGCCGCAATGATGTGCGCCGTCTTGAGCGAATCGAATGTCTTCGTGTACCGCATCGAATCGGCGCGGGTCGCCGTGGGCGCCAGCGGACGCAGCGTCAACTGCACCACCGTCTGGCGATAGGCGGCCGAATCACGCGCCGTATGATTCATCAGCAGGCGGCTGGCAAGCTCGATCCGGTTGCGCACACCAACGACGCCGGTATCGGTCGCTGCAGCGGCGTGGCCCTTGGGCGACTTGAGGCCGTTGGCCGCACCGGTCGCAGCATCCTGGAAGATGCGCGCGTGGCTGACGATCGCAGACTGTTCCGGATGCGCCAGCGGCACCTTGATCACTTCGATATTGAAGAGCGCCGTATTCGGATCGTCGCCCGCAGCCGCCTTGCACCCGGGCAGTTCCGTTTCCGGGCGGACTCCCGACGTTCCCGAGATGTAGATGTAGATGTTGTCCTTGTCGTTTGGGTCGTTGACGACGGTGTGGGTATGCGACCCACGGCAGGTCTGCACATTGGTCAGGTACTTCGGATGGGTGACATCCGTCACGTCAAAAATCCGGACGCCACGAATCCGCTCGTTGGCCGACGAATCCGCCGTGCCGCCCTTGCCGCAGTCGAGCCGGCCGGTGTTCGATTCCGACGACAGGAAGAGCAGGTTGTCGTACACGGACACGTCATCCTGCGATGACGGGCAGAGGTAGGCGTCGGCGAGGCGCGGCGCGGTCGGATTGCTGATGTCCCAGACCTGGTAGCCGTTGTAGTTGCCCTGGATCACGTAGTTGCGAATGAAGGCCAGGTCGGAGTTCGTCACGCCAACGAACTGCTCAGACGATGGCGTGTTCGACAGGTGCTTCATGTTCCAGATGGCCGACGCTGCGGTATTGCCGGCACCTGCCTTGAGGCCGACGCGCGGGTCGGGTGACGGGGCCTTGGTCGACATATCGTAGCGACTGCCCGCCGACGCGGTCGTCACGCCGGTGGACGACGACGAATGTGCACAGGAAGCGACCGCCACGACCAGCGCGGCCAGCGAGAGCGGAGTCCATCGAGCGATCCGATGGCGGAACGTGAACAACTTGGGTGTCATGGCAGGTACCGGTGAGGGAGCGAACACGCGCGCCATCGGGCGCGACAGGGAACCACACATCAATGAGTCGTTTCCGGCGGCATGGCGTCGAGCATCTGCTGCATCCGGTCGATTTCGGTAGTCTGATCGGCCTGGACGTCATTGGCAAACTTGAACATGAAATCATCCTGCCCGGCACCGTTGCTGGCAAAGAGTGTCTTCACCATCTCGATCGCGCCGCTATGGTGCTGGATCATGAAGCGCAGGAAGAGGCGATCGAACTCCTGGCCACGCGCCTTGTCGAGCTGCTGCATCTGATCGGCCGTGAGCATTCCCGGCATCACGCCACCGGCCATCTTCATCCCCGGCATCGAACCGGCCCCTGGGTGCATTGCATCCTCGACCGTCATATGGGGCACCGTCTGGCCATGGTCCTTGAGCCAGTCCGACATCAATCCGATTTCAGCGGTCTGCGCCATCGCGACCCGACCGCAATAGATCTGCACCGATTTGCTGGCATGGTGGCTCGGAGCCCAGTGAGCCATCACGACGGCCTGATTGTGATGGGCGATCATTCCGGTGAGAAAATCGACATCGGCTTGCACAAATGGATAGCGGTCGATGAGATGGCCCGGTTCGGCGGGCGCCTGAGCCTGCGCGGTGACGCGACCCGCCACTGGCAGGCCAACGAGGCATGCGGCCACGACCAGGCGCGGCAAGGAAAAGGGCATTCCGATGTATCCTGTGAAGGCTGTCGAAAAGATACTACGCGACAGGCCGATTGTTGGGAAGCACCGGGATGTTGCCACAATGAACATCGCCGCAGGCTGACCCTGCTCAGGCCCCCTGCCGAGCGATCGTCGCGTGAGTCGCAACGGCGGGGTCGGCAATGCCCAGGGTGCTGACCGACAGCCCAGGGAGGTCGAAGAGCTGGCGCCCAATCTCGGTTCCGAGCGTCACCTGCGCCAGGCAACGCGCCGGGACCAGCGCCACGAGATGACGGATTCCGGTTGCGTAGAGCGTGGCAAGGAGCTCAGCGTACCCCCCGGCACAACCGGTGTGACCGGAATGCACCAGGCAGAACTCGCGCTGGTCAGCCATGGCGACCATCACCTGATCGCCATTGTTGCTGACCGTCACCCCGTGTCCCGCGCTGTTGCCCCCGGTAAGCTGGTCGCGGACGCGCCGGACGGCGGCCAGGCGTAACTCCCGTTCCGAGAGCATCCAGCGCTCAGCGCGGTGCTGGTGTACTGCGCCCGGGTTCAGGCGGGCCGACGCCAGCAGGTCCAGGTGAAAACCAGGCAATGTCGGCGTTCGCTCGAGATAAGCCGCGGCGAGGGCGGCGGCAAGTCGCTCCTCGGTGGAGCGGTCAGCGAGCGCTGGTCGGACAAACTGCAGGTCATCAACCAGCACGACCAACTTTGCATCGCCGTTCGCACGCACGACCAACTCGCAACCGAGTTGCCAGGTCAACCGCGTAAACGCCAGCATCTCGACAGCGCCGGACGGCGGCACTGCGTCGCCATCGAGCAGGTCGTGTGCTGACGCGCCAGCAGAAAAGATCGCGAAATGTCCAGCCAGCACTGCGACCGGTCCGCTCGCCGACGCCACATCATTGGCCAGCCAGTCGGGTAAGGCAGGCAGCGGCATGGTGTGGGTCACGCCCGACCTGCTTCGCGGTCGAGTAACGCGCACGCTGCCAGTCGCCCGATCGCGTACGAACAGACCCACCTGGTGCGATCCCGCATGCCATCGTGCATGCGGGCGCTGAAGCGCGGCACGCCGCCGTGGCCAAACGCTTCGACGTATCGCATCGGCTTGAGATGGGTACGCGTCCCGCCACCGGTGTCGCCGGGGCCGCACACCGCATGCGACGCGCCGAAGCGCTCGAGCGGCGTCTCGCCGCCATGCGCGCCGCGCAACAGGTGGCGCACTCCGGCGGCCGGAAAGACCGGGGCCAGCAGCGATTCATCGGGATCGTGCAGCGCCAGCGCCGGTGGCGGGCCCAGAAAAACTCCTTGCTCACCTCGGCGGACGCCGCCGTAACCGCAGCTTTCCGTCCGCACGCCGCAGAGCAGCAGCAACGCGGTATTGAGGGCCGCCCGTACCGACTCGCGCACCGCCCCGGGACGCGGACGAAACTCGCGACCGAGGCGATACCAGCAGACATGCCCAACCAATGTCGTGATATCGTCGACCACCAGACGATGCAACTCGGCCGAGGATCGTCCGCCGTCAGGGGCTGATCGCGGCGATGTCCAGCCATGTGCGGTGTACAACGACTCTGCGTCGCCGCTCAGGCGATCGAGCAGGGCACACGCGACCGGATCGTAGGCGAAAAACCAGTGGTGCGCGAAGAGCAGCTTGATGGCCAGCTGTACCGATGCATCGGATGTGGGTGCGTCGAGCAGTGCCTCAAGCGCGCTGCCTTCGAACACCGATGTCACGTGTCCGTGTCCGAGCAGCTGCTCGGCGCGTACCTCAAGTAGTTCGCCGGCCAGGAAGATGGCGTAATCCACCAGGTTGGAATATTCCCGGCGCTCCAGCGGGGCGGCTTCCTCTGTCACCGTGAAGATCGTGCCGAGCACCGGGAGTCGCGCGCTCGTCAGGGCGGTGAATGACTGCACGCTCGGCGCGAGCGCGAGATGATGGATGAAGTAGCCGGTCGGCGGCCCGTCAAGCACGCGGCTGGCAAAGCCATGTCGTGCCTGCTCAATCGCGATCTGGGCGCAACGCGCATCGGCGTTTCCGTTGAAGGCGCGATAGCTGCGCGCCGCGGCGGCATCGATGCGGGTGGTCTGCGGGACCCGGCGAGTGCATTCGACCGCGCTCTGCAGAAACGACCCCGTGCGTCCCGCTTCGGCGCACTGGTAGAGCAGGTCGCGGGGCACCGGCGCCGCTCGCTCCGGCAGGGGGCCGATGTCCCAGAGCACGCCGGGCGATTCCGGTCGCAGCCCCTCGGCCGACGTGGGCTGGTAGAGATAGACGGAGACCGGCGCGGTCGCTGGCAGCAGCCGCTCGACAGTGTCGGCGGCCGCCACTCGTTCCTGCCTGGCAATCTCGAGCAACCTGTCGCTCATCGCCTCGGTCCCCGAAAAGGATGCCTTGGCAAGGTGGCTTGGCGGCCGCCGTCGCGCAATCGAAAGAAATGGGTGAATAATTGCCGGAAATGTTTCGGTCAACATCCGGACGAAGTCGGCATGATTGTACCATAAGTGATTGGTGTGAAAGTTGTTAGGACATTCAACACCGCGCCTGACAATTGATCTTCCTTTGCCGCGATACAGCTTCCGATCTCCTCATTCAGGACCGCTCGGATGTCCTTCTGGTATCGCAAGTCCCTCGCGGAGCTCGGCGCCGACGCCAAACGCCCCCTGCTTCGGCGCACCCTGGGGCCAGTCGACCTCACCGCCCTCGGCATCGGGTCGATCATCGGGACCGGGATTTTCGTCCTGATCGGAACGGCCGCATCGCTGCACGCTGGCCCCGGGCTGATCATCTCGATGATCGCGACGGCGATCGCCTGCGGCTTCGCCGGGCTCTGCTATTCCGAACTTGCCACGATGATCCCGGTCGCCGGCAGCGCCTATACCTATACCTTCGCCACGATCGGCGAGCTGGCAGCCTGGATCATTGGCTGGGACCTGATCCTCGAGTATGCGCTCAGCGCCGCGACCGTCGCCGTCGGTTGGTCGGGATACTTCGTCTCCTTCCTGGCGGGGTTCGGTGTCCATCTGCCGTCGGCACTGATCGCCGCGCCTGGTGTTGCGGTGCGACTCGCCGACGGAAGCGTCGTAACTGGCGTCTTCAACCTGCCGGCGGCGATCATTGTCCTGCTGGTCGCCGCACTGCTGATTCGCGGTATCAAGGAATCTGCTCGGACCAATACCGGCCTGGTGCTGATCAAGTCGCTGGTGCTGGTGGTGTTCGTCGCGGCCGGTGCCGCCTTCGTGCACCGAGCGAACCTGCATCCGTTCATCCCGCCGAACACTGGCCACTTCGGCTTCTTCGGCTGGAGCGGTGTGCTACGCGGCGCGGGGATCATGTTCTTCGCCTATATCGGCTTTGATGCGGTATCGACCGCCGCACAGGAGAGTCGCAACCCGCAGCGCGATCTGCCGATTGCGATGCTCGGTTCCCTCGCAGTCTGCACTGTCCTCTTCATTGCGGTTGCAGTGGTGTTGCTCGGCATCGTCCACTACAGCAAGCTCAACGTCCCCGATCCGCTTGCGGTCGGCATTGACGCGACGGGCCTGACCTGGTTGTCGCCGCTGATCAAGATCAGCGCCCTGTTCGGCCTGTTCAGCACGATGCTGGTGCAGCTACTTGGTCAGACGCGCATCTTCTTTTCGATGAGCCGAGACGGCCTGTTGCCCTCGGCGTTTGGTCGGGTGCATCCCCGCTTTCTCACGCCACACGTCAGCACCGCACTCACGGCCGTCGTGGTGGCGGTGGCCGCAGGACTCACCCCGATTGATGTCCTGGGTGAACTCGTCTCCATGGGCACCCTGCTCGCGTTCGTGCTGGTGTGCGTCGGCATCCTGGTGTTACGGCGCACGATGCCCGACGCGCCGCGGCCCTTCCGCACGCCGGGAATGCCGTGGGTGCCGATCGCCGGTGCGCTCTCCTGTCTGGCGCAGATGGCGGGATTGCCGCTGATGACGTGGTTGCGCCTGCTGATCTGGCTGGCAGTGGGATTCGTGATCTATTTCGGGTGGGGACATCGCAACGCGGCGCGGGTGCGTGCCCGACTGGCGTCCGCGACATGACGCCGCATCGAGGCGCCCGTCAGGGAGATTCGGGCATCACCTGCCGCGATATCAGCTGTCCGTTGGCGCCGAAGCGCGCCGTGACGCTTCGTGTCCCTTGCCAGCCGTTGACCTGGTACAACGTCCCGCCGCCCGCGAGGTCAACGCGCCAGCTCTCGCTCAGCTGCACGCCGCGGAGCGCGCGCACGACGGCGGCCCGGACTGCCCCTGGCATGGTGATCGCGCCGATTTCGACGTCCGTTTCCACCAGCGCGCCGGTCGACGTGTAGTGAACGCGTGTCGTCAGGTCCCGTGCAGTAAACCAGGCCTCAAACGTGCGTCCAGGCCCCGCGTGCCAGATGACGGCGCCCTGATGCGTTGCTGCCCATGCATGGCGCACGATGAGCGGCACGTCGTCCGGGGTCAGTTGCTGGGCGGGCAGACGTGTCGCCATTGATGCCATGACCAGCATCAGGAGTCGCATGGCCATGTTCATCGCCCTCGCAATGGGTCGCGCCCGTCTGGCGTCGCCCGGCATTAGGATTAGGAATGCTCGTAGAACACGATGCCTCGCGCCACCGCTTCTTCGTGGCATTGCCGGAGGGCGAGGGTGAACTCGTGTATACCGTGGTCGCGCCACACCTGCTCGACCTGCAGCACACTGGCGTCGACCCAGCGGTGCAGCATCACGGGGTTGCTGATGCGCTGGCGCAAGCGGCGCTCGAGTTCGCGCGGCGAGAAGACGACCGCGTCATCCCGACCTGTCCCTACGTCCGGAACTGGCTCACGCGGCATCCAGAGTACCACGATCTCGTCGCACCGGGCTGACCGTTGCCCATCACGGCGCCACTGGGCCGGCATCCTCGGCAGGCACACCGTCGAAAAATTCAACCACTCCGGTGTCGACCGAGTAGTGCGCACCGACGACGAGCAGCCCGGTCTCGTCAATCAGTTGTTCGAGCATCTCGGAGCCATGACGCAGGTGATTGGCAGACGCCCTGATATTCAATCGCATGGCTTGCAGCGCCAATGCCGGCATGTCGTGGCGCAGGTCGGTTTCAAGCAATCCCTGTACCGACGGGCGAACCCGATCGACAATCGATTGCAGGTTACGCGACCGCTTCTCATCGGGGTGCTGCAGCGAGTCGATCGTCGCAGCAATGGCGCCGCATTCCGAGTGGCCGACCACGACGACGAGCTTCGTCCCATATTGTCCTGCAGCAAACTCGACGCTGCCGACCTGCGACGGGGCCACGATGTTACCCGCAACACGGATCACGAAGAGATCGCCGAGACCCTGGTCGAAGACGATCTCGGCCGGCACGCGAGCGTCCGAGCAGCCGAGAATGATGGCGAATGGCTCGGGTGGTCGCGAGAGCAGGACTGGGCGTACGGCCTCGGGAAAGCCCTTGGGGTCGTGAATATTCGACGTGAAGCGACGGTTGCCGTCGCGGAGTCGCTGGAGTGCCACGCGCGCAGAAATCATCCAAGTAATCTAAATCGACGAGGCCGTGCGGTGCATCACCACACCCCGATTGGCAGCCAGGCGGCCGCGTGACCGATCGCTCTGCAACCCGACGACCGCGCGTCGAATCCGTGGACATCGTCCGCGGACTCATCATGATCGTGATGGCGCTGGATCATACCCGTGACTATCTCGGGACCAGCACTGGGAATCCATCCGATCCGGCCACCGTCGCCGTCGCGCTCTTTCTTACCCGCTGGATCACGCATATCTGCGCACCGGTCTTCTTTCTGCTCACTGGCACCGGCGCTCGCTTGTCGCTGGGGCGCAAAACGCGCGCCGAGTTGTCGCGTTTTCTCTGGACCCGCGGCCTGTGGTTGCTCTTCCTCGACGCCGTCGTGCTGAGATGCCTGGCGTATCAGTTCAACTTTGACTTTCACTTGACGCTGCTGATCGTGCTCTGGGCGCTGGGCTGGGCGATGATCGCGCTGGCCGCGCTGATCTGCCTGCCGAATATCGGGATTCTCCTGATCGGCGCAGTGATGGTGGCCGGCCACAACCTGCTCGACGGCGTTGCACCTGCGTCGTTCGGAGCGTTGGCGCCGCTCTGGTCGATCCTGCACGTACCAGCGGTGATCGTCAACGCACCGGGACACGTCGTCTTCGAAACCTATCCATTGATTCCGTGGGTTGGCGTGACGGCGCTGGGATGGTGCCTCGGTGCGGTGTACGGCTGGCCCGTCGAGCGGCGACGCCGCCTGCTCCTGTGGCTCGGCTGGGCGCTGGTCGTCGCCTTTGTCGGGCTCCGGGCGCTCAATGGCTACGGCGACCCCTCGCGATGGACCGTCCAGCAAACCACGGTTCGAACGTTGCTCTCATTCGTGAACACGACCAAGTATCCGCCATCATTGCTCTTTCTGTTGATGACTCTTGGGCCGGCGTTGCTGCTGCTGTGTGCCGCCGAGCGTCGCCTGCCGACGTGGAGTGAGCCGGTGCGTGTGGTCGGCAAGGTGCCGCTGTTCTACTTCGCGGTGCATTTTGTGCTGATTCATCTTGTCGCGATCGCCGTCAGCGCAATCCGGTTCGGCACCGTCCGTGGCATGTTCGAGTCCGCGACGCTGGCGCACTATCCGATCACCGCACCGCCCGGCTGGGGATTCTCGCTGCCGGGCGTCTGGTTGAGCTGGATTGCCGTCGTGATCGTGATGTACCCGCTCTGCCGCTGGTACGCGGGAGTGAAGGACCGGCGGCGCGATTGGTGGTTGAGCTACCTGTAGCGGCGACGGGCGGCGGCGCCCACCTCGCCGGGATCGTTGGGCCAGCGCTGGGGTCATGGCTTATCTTTCCGCGGCCAGTTTCACCCCACAACCACCGCGGGCACCGTGACCACCCACACCGATTCCGTCCTGCCGCCGATCGACGATCAAGCTGCCTGGCAGGTGATCAACTCCATCCGCGTCCTCTCGATGGATGCCGTGCAAGCGGCCGACAGCGGACACCCCGGCACCCCGATGGCGCTCGCGCCGGTCGGCTACCTGTTGTGGCGCCGCCACCTGAAACACGCCCCGCAGCATCCCGAGTGGCCGGACCGCGATCGCTTCGTCCTCTCCTGCGGCCACGCGTCGATGGTACTCTACTCGCTGCTGCATCTCTCCGGCTACGCCCTCTCGCTCGACGACATCAAGGCGTTCCGCCAGTGGGGTTCGAAGACGCCTGGTCACCCTGAACATGGCCACACCGTTGGCGTCGAAACGACGACCGGTCCACTCGGCCAGGGACTCGGGAACGCCGTCGGCATGGCGATCGCGGAGCGGCTGCTGGCCTCGCAGTTCGGCCCCGATGTCGTCAACCATCGCACCTGGGTCTTCGCCTCGGATGGCGACATGATGGAAGGGATCAGCCATGAGGCCGCGTCACTGGCGGGCCACCTGGCGCTCGGCAAGTTGACGGTGATCTATGATGACAATCACATCACCATCGACGGCCATACCGAGATCACCTTCACTGACGACACGGAAAAGCGCTTTCTGGCCTATGGCTGGCGCGTGCTGCATGTCAACGATGGCAACGACCTGCCGGCGATCGACGCCGCGCTCGCTGATGCCGGCGCCCAGTCCGAGAAACCGACACTGATCCGCCTCCGCACCATCATCGGCAATCCCGCTCCAACCAAGTCCAACACACCCGCCGCGCACGGTTCTCCACTCGGCGTCGAAGAGATCGCGAAGACCAAGGCGATCATGCACTGGCCGACCGACCCGTTCCATGTAGCGCCGGAAGCGTACGTCGAGATGCAGCCGATTGCCGGCCGCGGCAATGCTCTGGTGGCGGAGTGGGAGAAGCGCCTCGCCCAGCACGCCGATGCCGCAGCATTTCGCGACCGGATCGCTGGCACGTTGCCTGCCAACTGGGATGCGACACTGCCGGATCTTTCGAAGGACGCGCTGGCCACCCGGCAGGCCTCCGAGAAGGCCCTCGATGCCATCGCCCGCGCAGTGCCTGCCCTGATGGGCGGCTCCGCCGATCTCGGTGGCAGCAACGGAACCAACATCAAGGTCGGTGAGGTGTTTGACACCTGTACCACCGGCCCCCGGATGCATTGGGGGGTGCGCGAGCACGGCATGATCTCCGCGCTCAACGGCATCATGGTGCACGGCGGTTTTCGTCCGTACGGCGCGACCTTTCTCTGCTTCCTTGACTATTGCAAGCCGGCGGTACGTCTCGCCGCGCTGATGAAGCAGCCGGCGATCTACATTTTCACGCATGACTCGATCGGTCTTGGCGAGGATGGTCCGACGCATCAGCCGATCGAACACCTCGCCATGATGCGTGCCATTCCCAACATGACCATGCTGCGCCCGGCCGACGCCGCCGAAACGGTCGAAGCCTGGCGCATCGCCATGAACCACACCACCGGCCCGGTTGCCCTGGTGCTGACCCGCCAGAAACTGCCACCCCAGGCGCGCCAGGCCGATGGCGTCCGCGAGACGGCGCGCGGCGCGTACATTCTTTCGGAACCGGCCGTTGCGCCCAAGGCGATCGTGATCGCTACTGGCAGCGAAGTGCAGGTCGCCATCGCCGCAGCGGCGACGCTCAACAGCGGGGGCGTGCCCACCCGCGTCGTCTCGATGCCGTCGTGGGAACTCTTCGCCGCACAAGACAGCGCCTGGCGCGAACGCGTGCTGCCGGCGGCCATCACGGCGCGGGTCGCGATCGAAGCCGCGTCACCGTTTGGCTGGTCGCGCTGGCTTGGCGACCGCGGAATCATGATCGGGCTCGACCATTTCGGCGCGTCGGCGCCGGCAGAAACATTGTTCACGGAATTCGGCCTCACCGCCGAGCGCGTCGCTGATGCGGTGCGTTCCCTGGTCTGACGGAGAGAGATGATGGCAACTCCACTCGCGCAACTCACGGCCCTGGGCCAGAGTATCTGGTACGACAACATCACCCGCACCTTGATCCGTTCCGGCGAGTTGGCTCGCCTGATCAAGGAAGAATCGTTGCGCGGTATGACGTCGAACCCGACCATCTTCGAGAAGGCTGTCGCGGGAAGCGCGGACTACGACGACGACATACGCACGTTGTCACGCGCAGGCAAATCGCCAGAAGAGATCGTTGACGCGCTGATGATCGCCGACGTCGGGGCGGCGGCCGATGTCTTCCGGCCGGTATATGATGCCAGTCGTCACGGTGATGGCACGGTCTCGATCGAGGTCGCTCCCACCCTCGCGCACGATACCGAGGGCACCATCGCGGCGGCGCGCCGGCTCTGGTCGACGCTCAATCGCCCCAATATCATGATCAAGATTCCCGGCACCGAAGCGGGCCTGCCTGCGATTGCCCAGGCACTGTCGGAGGGAATCAACGTCAACATCACGCTGCTCTTCAGTCTTGGCCGCTACCGACAGGTCATCGACGCGTTCAAGGATGGACTCGAGCGGCGCGCCGCTGCCGGGCATCCGATCGACACCCTGCACTCGGTGGCGTCGTTCTTCGTGTCGCGTGTCGACGGCCAATCCGACGCGGCCCTGACCAAGGCGGGCGCCAAGGGTGCACCACTGCTCCACCGGATTGCCATTGCCAACGCCCGGGTCGCCTACGAACTCTTCGGTGCGTCGATGATGACGAGCCGCTGGCAAGCGCTCGCCGCCAAGGGTGCCAAGGCGCAGCGCCCGCTCTGGGCCTCTACCAGCACCAAGGATCCGTCGCTGCCGGACACCTTCTACGTCGACGCACTGATCGCGCCCGACACGGTCAACACACTGCCGCCCGAGACGTTCAACGCGTTTGGCGATCACGGCAAGCCGGAGGTGCGGATCACCCCGGCGACCGAAAAGGAAGCGGCCGCCACGCTCGCCGCCTACGAACAGCTCGGCCTGACATCGCTCGACGACATCACCCGGCACCTCGAGGACGACGGTGTCACCAAGTTCTCCGCAAGCTGGCAGTCGCTGATCGATCGGGTCCAGGAAAAGGCTCGCACACTGACCTGACGCTCCAACGGGTGCCGATGTCCTGTCGGCACCCGGCAGGCAATCTCTCCGCCGTTCATCCAGCAAGGACCACCAATGAAGAAGATTTCGCTCACGACGTGGATCATCGTGTCCATGGTGCTCGGCGCCCTGATCGGCTGGCTCAATCATGAGTTCTGGCCGACGGTGGACATGGCCGGCATCCTCGGGCCGTTCTCGACGATCTTCATCTCGCTGATCAAGGCGATCGTCGTACCACTGATCTTTGGGTCGCTGGTCGTCGGCATCGCCGGGCACGGTGACGACCTCGCGAAGGTCGGTCGCCTCGCGTTCCGGAGCATCCTCTACTTTGAAATCGTCACCACCGTCGCACTGTTCATCGGCCTCGGCGCGGTCAACCTGGTCAAGCCTGGTGTCGGCGTGATGCTCACCGCGTCTGCCGAGACGGGCAAGCAGCTCGCGACCACCCACACGACGTTCGCATCGGTCCTGACCCACGCGGTACCGACATCGTTCTTCGACTCGGCGGCCCACAACGAGGTGCTGCAGATCGTCGTCTTCGCCGCGATCTTCGGCGCCGCACTGACCCGGGTGCGCGGCAAGTCGCGCGAGACGATGCTGGGCTTCTGCGAAGCACTGACGGACGTGATGTTCAAGTTCACCGAAATCGTCATGAAGATGGCGCCGATCGGGATTGGTGCTGCCGTCGCCGTGACCATCGGCCATAGCGGCCTGGGGGTGCTGCGCAACCTCGCCGCACTGGTGCTGACGCTCTATGGCGCGCTGATTGTCTTTGTGCTCGTCGCACTCATTCCGGTCGCACTCATTGCGCGGGTACCGATCCGCCTCTTCTGGAAGTACGTGCGTGAGCCATGGCTGATTGCCTTTTCGACGGCATCGTCGGAAGCCGCGCTGCCGCTCGCCATGGAGAACGTCGAGAAGATGGGTGTGCCGCGACGCATCGTCGCGTTCGTCCTGCCCACGGGCTACTCGTTCAATCTCGATGGCTCGACACTGTATCTGGCGGTTGCCTCCGTGTTCGTGGCACAGGCTGCTGGCGTCCAGATGACACTCGGAACCCAGCTGGTCATGATGCTGACCTTGATGCTCACGTCAAAGGGCGTCGCAGCCGTACCGCGGGCATCGCTGGTCATTCTCTCGGGGACGCTGGCATCGTTTGGTCTGCCGCTCGAGGGGGTCGCCGTGATTCTTGGCGTCGACGCGCTGATGGACATGGGTCGTACCTCGATCAACCTGCTCGGCAACTGCCTGGCATCGGTCGTCATGGCGCGATGGGAAGGCGAATTTCACCCGGCGAGTGAGTAGAATGACCCATTCCGGTAGCGGTCCGCGCTATTAACGGGGACACAATCCCCGAGGAGCTTTATGACGCTCGTTACTCGACTGGCCCTGGCAGGCACCATGATGTTGGCAATCGGCTGCGGCAGCAGCAGCACCGATGGCAGCGGCAATACGTCGCCGGTCTCGGTTGCGACGATCACCATCACGGGTTCGCCCGGCGTGATCAGCGTCAGCCAGACCGCTCAACTGACCGCCACCCTCCATGACTCGGCCAACAATTTCCTGACCGGGCGCACCATTTCGTGGGGGAGCAGCGCGCCAAGCATCGCAACGGTCAGCAGCACCGGGCTGGTCACCGCAGTCAGCGCAGGCGCCGTCCGGATCACCGCGGCGTCCGGGGGCAGTTCAGGTACGGCCGACCTCACGATCAGTCCCACGGTCGGCACTGTCGCCAATGTGACGATCGACGCGCAGGTCACGACGCTCAATGTCGGCGACACGCTGACGCTGATCGGCACCGCCCGAGACGCCCAGGGCAACGCCCTTCCGGGACACCTGATCGCGTGGAGTGCTACAGGGGCCAGCGTCCTGACCGTGTCATCGTCTGGAGTCGTGTCCGCGACGGGCGCGGGCACCGGAATGGTCACTGCCGCATCCGAAGGGAAGTCGGGTTCGATTACCCTGCACGTCAACGCGTCGACCAGCCAGGTGGAGGAGCGGATCCTTGCGCAGCAGGGACTGGCGATCGCGCTCGCGTCGACGGTGCTGCAGAGCCAGCTCTATACGCTCATTGGTTTCGCGGGGGACGAAAGTGACCACAACTGCAACGCGCTCCCGGGCGGCGGTGCGTTGCGAATCCCGGGTCCGACAACGCCATTGCCGGCCGTCATCAATTTCTATTTCGATACCGCGTGCGCCCACCAGTACATGTCCGAGACGGTCACCGCCTTCACCGGGGATGACGACCTTGGCAACTATCACATCGTGGCGAGTGCGGCCTACTCCAGCCCGGCTGGCACCACCCTCGGCACGATCACGTTCGACGAGCAGGCGCTTGGTATTGGCCAAGGGTCAAGCGACGATCAACTCACCGGCACGATCAACGGGCTCGGGACCTATACCTCGCCCGGTGGCGCCCAGACTGTTCACCTTGGCTTGAACTGCGACCTCGGCGCCGGCGGCCATGTCGTCGGCATCTGCCAGGGCGGCATCGTCCAGAATTTTTCGCTGCTGGGCAAGGCATTCGGATCGGTGACCACCCTCGCGCTCGACAGCACGACAGCGGGAACCCTCACCCTGGCAGGCACGTCGCTGTTGACCAGTGGCAACGTGAACGCCCTGACGCTGACGCAGCCCACGCCCACCAGTATGGTCGTCAATGGTGGCAGCGCGTATGGCAACACCACCGATACGGGAGGCGCCGCGAGCTTCACGCTCTTCCCGCCGCAGCCAACCGGCTGGACCGTGGCCGACAGCGCCAATGACGCGATTTTCACCATCAGCGTGACCGACAACACGACCCGCAACCTGGCGGGAACGATCAAGCGCATCAGCACGGGTGGCACGCTCGCCACCATCGCGCTCGATCAATCGGGCACCGGCACAATCCTGTACTCCGACGGAACCCAGGCGAATGTGACCGGGTGGATGCTCTCACAATAGCGACGCCGCGCGAAGCGGCGCACTACCTTTCACCGATGCGCCGCTTCGTGTTGATCGTCATCTCGCTCCTTGCCGTGCAAGCCGCCGCGGCGCAGAGCCCCACGGCGCTTGCTGATTCCGCGATCTCGGCGGGACAGCCATGGCGCGCCTCACAACAGCTTGCACCGCTGCTTGCAAGCCCGGAGAGCCGCACTCCCGATGTGATCATCCTGGCGGCGCGCGCTGCGGCCGCCTGGGAAGGCTGGACCACCGTTCAGCACTTGCTCGAGCACGAGCCCTGGCTGAACCTGCAGTTCGACCGACTGGGCGATCGGCTGCTGGCTGAAGCGGCGCTGGCGGATAATCGCAACAGCGACGCACTCACCTTCGCCCTGCTGGCCAGTACGCCTGGCGATTCGGCCCGCGAACCACTCGAGCAGGCTCGTCGCAACACGCTGGTGGCCCGAGCCTATGATCGACTCAACCAGCTGGACTCCGCTGCGACCTGGTATCGGCGCGCCAGTACCCTGCTCCCCGAACTCGGCGACTGGTTCGCCTTGCGTGCTGCGGCGGTCACGGCCGACTCGGCCTCGCGCGGGGCGCTCTACGCCGGCATTGCGCTCCCCGCTGCCATTCCACGCATTGCCTGGACAGAAGCTGGCGCCCGCGACCGAACCAACGATTTCGACGGCGCCGCGGCGCGGTACGATCGTCTCGGCGCGCGGGTCCAGGCGATCAGGGTGCGTTGGCGCGGCGCAGTCACGGACTCGGCTCGCGCGGCACTCGCAACCGATCTCGCCATGGTGCTGCGCGCACCGTCGACCAGCACCGCCGAGGCGCGCGACGCGCTTGACCTGATCCTGCAGATCACGCCACCGTTTACCGACGCCGATCGACTCGTCGTCGCCCGGCGGGCCGCCACAGTCATCCGGCCCCAGGACGCCGTCAATCAGTTCGCCCTGGCGGCCCAGGCTGCGCCACTCAGCGCCAAGGACCGCGTCATCTATGGCTCCGCTCTTGGTGCGTTGCAGCGCTGGCCGGAAGCTGCCGCCCAGTTCGCCGGAATTACCGATCCGGCGATCGCCGGCCTCGCGGCGTACTATCGCGCGCGTGCGTTGATGCGCGGCGGTCAACAGGATGCCGTGGTCGCCGCGTTGCGGCAGGTGGTCCGCCGCTTTCCGCGCGACACCGCCGCCGCGTCCACCGCACTTTATCTCCTGGCCGACCTGACCACTGATGCCGGGTCAATCGATTCCGCGCGCGCCTACTACCTCAAGATCGCCGCACGCTACCCCAGCAGTTCGCAACGGTCGCATGCCACGCTGCTTGCGGCGTTGATTGCCTTTGCCAAGGGCAAACCAGCGGTGACCGTGCGTGAACTCAGCCGCGCGCTTGCGGCCCATGCTGTTCCCAGTGAAATCGATGCCGCCCGGTACTGGCTGGCCCGGGCGAGCCTGGCTACCGGCGACACAGCAACGGCGCACTCGATCTGGCGCGAACTGATCACCAAGGGTCCCGACAGCTACTACGCCGTTCGGTCGGCGGCGCGCCTCGACACCCTCCCCTGGCCGTCGTTCGGGCCAGACAGCGTCCCCGCGCCCGATTCCCTCAACGGCGTGTTCGACCGGGCAACACTGCTCGACCATCTCGGCATGGCGCCGGAAGCGAAGCTGGAGCGCGATCGGCTGGCCGCCGACGCACACACCGCGTCGGATTTCGAGCGCGTCGCCCAAGCCTTCGCGGCTCACGGCTTTGCGGCACGCGCGTCGCAGCTCGGCGCGCGCGCGGTAGCGACCGGTTTGTCGCGCGACGCGACGCTGTGGCGCCTGATCTACCCGATGCCCTTTGCCACGACGCTCGACCAGGTAGCGGCGCAGGAACACGTCGATCCGTTGCTCGTCGCCGCGATCATTCGCCAGGAGTCCGCGTTCGATCCGCACGCCACTTCGCGCACCAACGCGCGCGGCCTGATGCAGGTCGAACCCACCGTGGGTCGCGATCTCGCCCGCATCCTGGGATTTCCGGACTTCGATCCGGCGTTGCTCTGGATCGGCCCTGTCAATCTGGTGCTCGGCATCCATCATTTCGCTGCGGCATTGACCCACTACCCTGAAGTCGAGCGCAGCGTCGCGGCGTACAACGCAGGCAACGCACGAGTGGATCACTGGAGCGCCACGCCGCTGAATGGCAGGACGGTCGCCGGAGACCAGGTCCGTGCACCGGTGGCCGACATTGACCTCTTTGTCGAGCGGATCCCGTTTGTGGAGACCCGTGAGTATGTGCGGGCCATCGTACGCAATCACGCCGTATACCAGATGATCTACGGCGCGCACCCGTGATAACAGCAGGCTAGAGGACGGTTGTCTGATCGGGCGGATAGGTGAGCACACCATCCACCACGCGCGCGAAGCGGGTGAGTACGTTGGGCCTGGTCTTGCCGATCGCAGTGATTTCGTCGCTCGCCACATCGCGGACCAGCAGCGCATCAGCAATCAAGGAACGATGACAACGCCAGGGCACCGCCTCGGCGCACATCAGCGCCAGCCGCCCCGACGCGGTCTCCCGGATCACCATGCCCACCTCGGCGTCAAACTCGGGGCTGAGCATGTAGTCGGCGTATCCACGAAATGACGCGTTGCGCCAGCCACTATTGGGTGAATCGGGCCGCGCCCGTCGAAAGCCGCCGAGACCCGGCTGGTGACGGTACCGGATGCCCGAAGCAGGCAGCGAGTTGGCTAACGATTCGCCTTCGAACTGCGGATTGTGCCGGGACCGGGGCACCGTGCGGACATCCACCAATAATCCGACGTCCTGAGCGGTGAGCATCGCGATGAACTCCTCAATCGGTCGGGTGGAGTGACCGATGGTGAAGACTCGCCTTGGCGAAGGCCCCATCACCGCGACTTCAGCCACGGTGACCCGCCATCGCGAGCGCGATCACGTCAGCGGGCTGCAAACCACTGCCTCGCAGTGCTTGCACTGTTTCACTACGATCGCGCTTGCTGAGCTTTCGACCGGCCCTGTCATATAGCAGCGGGTGATGAAGCGTCACCGGTGGCGTTGCCCGCCCGAGCAGTTTCGCCAGTAACCATTGCCGACCCGTCGACGCCAGCAGGTCTTCACCGCGCACGATCAGGTCGATCTTGTCGTGCATGTCGTCCACGACCACGCAGAACTGATAGGTCCACTGTCCGTTGGCATCGCGGACCGCCACATCACCGAGATCGCGTGCGGGGTGTTGCACCACCTCACCCACGCGTTCGTCGACAAATCGCACCTCATCCGTGGCAAGCGTGGCCCGCACCACATGGCGACCATCCCGCTCGATCGGCTGGCCGCGGCAACTCCCCGGGTAATGGCGCTCACCCGCCAACGGACTCTCCTGCAGCATGCTCCGGGTGCAGGTGCAACCATACACCTCCGTCACCTGGCACAGCGCGGCGAAGGCTCGCTCGTATCGCTCCGGGTGGTCGCTCTGACGCAGCGCCGAGGGCGACGAGGCCAGCGACGACAACGAATCGGCAGTTGGCTCGAAGCCCAGCCAGTCCAGGTCGGCCAGAATCGACTGTTCATAGTCGGCGGTGCACCGGAGCCGATCATGATCCTCCATCCGGACGATCACCTCGGCATTGTGACGCTTTGCCGTTTCCCAGAGCCACGTCGCGTGAGCCACGTGTCCCAGATGCAGCTCGCCAGTGGGCGACGGGGCGAACCGCGTCCGCATCGGCGCGGCACGGTATGGTTCCGTCATTATGGCACGACCCGCCGTTGCAACTCGAGCTGGACCCGGGCCGCGATCATCTCGACCGCGATCCGATTGTGGCCACCTTCCGGCAGGATCACGTCGGCATGGCGTTTCGACGGCTCCACAAACTCCAGGTGCATCGGGCGCACGGTCGTGAGATACTGGCGAATCACGTCCTGCATCGAGCGACCCCGCTCGACGACGTCGCGCTCAAGCCGACGGATGAAACGGACATCGTCAGCGACATCAACATAGATCTTGATGTCGAACAGGTCGCGCAGGCGCTTGTCCGTGAAGAGCAGGATGCCGTCCACGAGCACGATCGGATTGGGCTCGACGCGAATGCGCTCGGCCGCGCGGGTATGCGCCACGAAGTCGTAGGTGGGTTTGTCGATCGCTTCGCCGGCAGCCAGCGCCTGCAAGTGGGCAACGAGCAGGTCGGTATCAATGGAGTCAGGATGATCGAAGTTGATCTGCTTGCGCGCTTCCAGCGTAAGGTGACCGAGGTCCTTGTAATAGCCATCCTGATCCAGGAACGCGGCGCCAACATCCATGGCGCGCTGAATACCACGTGTCACCGTCGTCTTGCCCGACCCTGAACCGCCCACCACCCCGATGATCAACGGACGCACGATCGCCATCACTCCCTCCCCTGCATCATGGTTGCGGTTCGATGTCGACCCGGAGTTCGTACCAACCGTCGAGCTGCAGGTGCTCGACTCGCAGCCGGTCGTTGCCCGTCGCGTGGAACGTGGTTGCCTTGACGTGGGATTCGCCCGGATGCCAGTCATCAAGCACCAGACTGTCGTTGACGAAGACCCGGACCGCATCGTCGGCGATCGTGCGCAACAGATAGTTGCCGACGGGCAGCACGACCGTCGCCGTCGCCTCGGTGATCACGTTCGTTGCCGGCACATCGTGCCAGGGCGGCGTGTACCACGTGAGATCGAGTTGGTTGGTATCACGTACTGCGACCGCGGGCTGTTGCCGGATTGCGGCGATCATGCTGGTGTCGACGCGACGGGCCCGCGCCGAGTCGACGACCAAGAACCTCAGGTGCCAGTCGGTCGGTGGCGCAAACCGTGACCAGCCAAAGATCAGCGGCGCGCCAGCCGCAACGCGCTTGCCGAAACGCGTCGTCACCGCACCACCACGATACTCCAGGCGAACAGCGAAGTTTCCCTCGCGCCCCGGTTGCGGCGTCACCACGAGCGCATCGCCGATGCGGCCCGAATCCGCCGAAAGCGACGCGACACCGTCCTGACCAACCACGCGCCACCGACCGACCGGACCGAGTACGCGCAGCTTGAGCGGCAGCGAGTCGTCGCGGCCAGCAGGCCAGAGCTTCGGACTCCGCCAATCGTAGGGTCCCCACTCGTCAACAATGATCGCCGCACGCCCCTGAATCGCCGTCCGCGGCAACCTCGTGACCATGCCGCCCGGCAGCGCAGCGACCCGGTACTGGGCCGGGATAGACTGCGCTGGTGCGTCGCGCTCGGTTGGAAGAAATGACCACCCCGCGGTATCGCCACTGGTCCGGACCAGCGTGTCGACACCATGAAACGCGTCGTGTTCGAGCTGGGCGCGTTGGGTATTCGCGACCCAGGCACCCACCCGTTCGCCGCTGAACGTGTTGTTGGTAATTGTGTAATCACGGGACCGGGTATCGCGGTGCTTGGGATAACCCCAATCCGACGGTTCGACCCGGTTGGCCCACAGGTGAATGCCTACCGAATCGCCCTCGAACCGATTGCCGGCGATCCGGTTCTGTTGGCCATGTTCGATCGAGATTGCCTCGACATTGTCGTAGAAGTGGTTGCCGAGTATGACGGAACCGTAGGAATAGCCGCCCCAGAGGCCGTGCCAGTTTCCGGCCACCCGGTTGGCGACGAACATGTTCCTGGAAAAGGTCGCTTCGATCCCGTTGGTCGGCGCATACGAAAAATCGTTCTGGTAGAAGAGATTGTCGTTGGAGCCGCCCAGCCCGGTATCCATCGTCGATTGCCCGGCCCAGAGAAAGAGGCCGTCACCCGAGTGAGTCACCGAGTTGTAGGCAACGATGTTGTTGCTGCTCTGTTCATACATCAGCAGGCCGCCGGAATCCTGGCCGCGATTGTAGAAAGTGAACGAATAGCCGCGCACGTTCCAGTCGATGCGGTTGTGCATGATGTAATTGCGTGCGGCCCGGTACATGCCGATGCCCACGCCGGAATTGTACGAGAAGGTATTGTTCCAGGCGCGCACACCAGTGCTTCGCACCAGCATCAGCCCGTCCATCCCCTGGGTCACCCGATTGCCGCGAATCTCGCCGATCGTGATGTCCGCGAGATAGATGCCCGCACCGTAACGCAACCACTCGTCATGTTCGTTGTTGTGATAGTCGAGCCAGTCGACCAGGCTCTCCTTCTGGATACCGCTGTACAGGCGAGGTCTCCAGTTGTACGAGAGGTCGTTGTCGAGCAGGCTCAGCCGGGTAACATGGCGTGCAAGGATGCCGACCTGGTAACCGCGCGCGTGCACGCCCTTCACGGTCACGCTGCGGCCGCCGTCGATCCGGATTGCGGTCCCGTGGAACTGGTCGGGATGCTCGCGATCGTCACTCCCCACGAGTGTGACGCCGGTGAGATCCACCACGAGATCACTGCCACGAATGGTGAGTGCGGCGCTGTCACCGGCCGGGGCCGGATAGGTGCCCGGCCGGACCCGCGCCGAATGGCTCAGCGTCATCCCGGGCGTGTAGGCGGTGTATGCCACCGTCTGTGCGGAGAGCAGGGTGGGAAGAACGAGCAGCAGGACGGCGAGACGCATCGCGCAATTTAGCGCGCCGCGCGATCAGGAGCCCGAGTGGATCGCCTCGAGGGTCAGGACCTCGAATGGAGCCAGTTCGAACCGGTGCGTAACACCGGCGTCCAATGTCACCGGCGGGTCGCCACGATTCGCTCGCCAGGGCGAGGACAACGTCCAGCGCTGTGGCGCGCCCTCCGGAAGCTCGAACGCCACCGCCGGGTCGATGTCAATCGTGCGCGCCGATTCGGCCGGATTTCTCAGGACAAGCGTCCCCTTGCCGGGGGCCCATGAAGCCCAGCCGTACGGTTCGAGCCTGGCCGGGTCGCCGCCAACCCAATGGGTGTCGACCAACGTTGCCGCGTTGGCGCTCGACCAATTGGCCGCTTCGGCAAGATCATCCCAGTTCTCGGTCGAGAGCAGGGATGGCGTGATGTACATCTCCTGCAGTTGTGTGCCGGTGCCGAAGTACGACCGGATCTCGTTGCGGAAATCGTGGCCCGGATCGCTGGCCAGGCGGCCTGCCTGCCGTGCGTAGATCATGCCGTGCAGCATCAGCGAATTGAGTGGGTAGAGCGGTCCCTTCGTGACGATCCCGGCGTGGGTGTCAGCATCGCGATAGGTGATCCATTGCTCGCGCGCCGACCCGACGCCCGCTGATCCATCATCCTCGCCGCCGCGCCAGATCGAGTCGCAATGCCGCAGCCAGAACGGTGACGGGAAGGTCCCGGTCGTGAGGTTGACGTACAGGTCCGGCTCGAGCTGGCGCAGGTCGCCGATCAGCGAGATCATCGCGTCAAAGTCACTGTCGAACACGCTGCCTGCAACCACCCGCGACGCATTGCCGGTGCCGTCGAACTTGAACTGGTTGATGCCGTAGCTCTTGATGAAGCGTTCACAGGTATCGTGAAAGAGCTTGTAGTAGTTCGGGCCCGACAGTGCAAAGCCACCCTGGTTCGTTTCGTAGCCCTGCGCCTTGCCGAAGGTCAGTCGCTGCTTCCGCGGATCGCCGTAGCCGCCCCATGGCGACAGCCATACGCCTGGCGCCGCACCGTATTGCGCGGCCGCCCGGCGCAGGTTCGTGAAGCCGTCGGGAAAGCCGGCGTTGAAGTGCCAGAGCGTTGACGAATCATCCCAGCCGTCATCGAACAGGAACGAACGGAGCGTCACGCCACGCTTGACATGCAGTTCGTCACCGAAGGCGCGAATCACATCGAGCGCGCCCTTCTCATCGTACTTGTTGAAATAGCCGAGATCGTACCACGAGTTGTAGTGCAGGAAGGTCCGGTAGGGATGCGCCCGCTCGCGTTCAACGTACTGCAGGAAGTCGCGCCGCAGCTGACCCGTCGCCGTGGTACCGATGACCGAGGACACGGTAAATGCTGTCCCCGGCCGGAGCGGCAACTCGCGCCGCAGCGAGCCGGTGATCCGGCCACTATCAACCGCGTGGGCCGAGAGCGGGTGCTCGAAGCCGAAATACAGGTTCCCGGCGACGACTGGCGAACCCTTGACCGTGCCAACCACCGCCGCACCGTCACATTGCACGTCGAGCAGCACGATATCGCGAATCGGCACCGGAGCCCGGGTCGCAGTCAGCGTCAGCTCCTGTCGCAAGTAGCGCGAGCCGTCGCGACCGATCGCGCTCCACAACACCCGGAGGCCGGTCGCTTCGTGCTCCAGCTCCACCACAACGGCGTGACCACCGAGTCGCTCCGCCGCACGCGAGGCATCGGAATGCTTGGGCAGCGAGATCCGCCGCGGGCCGCTGCGAATCCGCATCGTCGACGCGGCAACCGCGCTGCCGTCCTGCAGGGTCAGCATGAACGGCTCGGCCGCAGGTGTGATCGTTCGGCGACCCAAGCGATCCGCGATGCGCGCCACCCGAAACGAACCGCCGGTCAGCTGCCAGTCGGCGGCAATTCCGTCGGTACTCAGCGAGAACTGGTCGTTGGAATGGTGGTATGACGCCAGCGACGGGGCGAGCGCGAGCCCCGCCATCGCAACCGTTCCCGTCTCGACAAATGCCCGGCGCGAAAGGGCGCGCGGATCAGTCGTCCGCATAGGCCATCACCGGGGGACAGGTACATACCAGGTTGCGATCGCCAAAGGCATTGTCGATCCGGGCCACCGTCGGCCATGCCTTGCGGGCCCGCAATCCTGGCGCCGGAAACGCCGCCTGTTCCCGACTATATGGACGATCCCACGCGTCGGACACAACCTGTTCGAGCGTGTGCGGCGCTCGCCGCAACACGTTGCCATCGCGCGAAACCTCGCCACGTTCCACGGCGCCGATCTCTTCACGGATCGCGAGCAGCGCGTCAACAAAGCGGTCGAGTTCGGTCTTCGGTTCGGATTCCGTCGGCTCGACCATGAGCGTCCCCGGCACCGGAAACGACACTGTCGGCGGATGGAAGCCGAAATCGATCAATCGCTTCGCGATATCCTCGACATCGACACCAGCACTCTGCTTGAATGGCCGGGTGTCCAGGATGCATTCGTGGGCGATCAGGCCATGGGCGCCGGCATACAGCAACTCGTAGGCACCCTCGAGCCGCTTGGCGATGTAGTTGGCAGACAGAATGGCGATCTTGGTCGCCATCGTGAGTCCGTCGCCGCCCATCAACTGGATGTAGATCCATGAAATCGGCAAGATGCTCGGGCTGCCCCACGGGCCTGAGGATATCGTCCCCGAGGACTGCGCATGTCCCAGCGGCACGACCGGGTGATCCGGAAGAAACGGCGCCAGGTGCGCCGCCACGCCGATCGGCCCCATCCCCGGACCGCCTCCGCCATGCGGAATGCAGAACGTCTTGTGCAGGTTGAGATGACAGACGTCGGCACCCAGGTCGCCCGGCCGGCAGAGCCCGACCTGCGCGTTCATGTTGGCGCCGTCCATGTACACCTGGCCGCCGTGCGCGTGCACGATGCGGCAGATCTCGATGATTGATCCTTCAAAGACCCCGTGCGTCGACGGATATGTCACCATCAACGCCGCCAGCGACGCCGCGTGCTGCGCAGCCTTGGTCTCAAGATCCGCAACATCGATGTTGCCGTCCGGGTCCGATGCCACCACGACCACCCGCATCCCCGCCATTACCGCGCTCGCCGGATTGGTGCCGTGCGCGCTCATCGGGATCAGGCAGACATCGCGATGCTGCTCGCCGCGCGCGTGGTGATAGGCCCGGATGGCCAGCAAGCCAGCGTACTCGCCCTGCGATCCAGCGTTGGGCTGCAGCGACACCGCTGCAAAGCCGGTGATTTCGCAGAGGTCCTGCTCGAGCCGACGGAACAGTTCAGCGTAGCCCTCCGTCTGCGACGCCGGCGCAAACGGATGCATCGCGCTGAAGCCGGGATAGCTCACCGGCATCATCTCGGTCGTCGCATTGAGTTTCATGGTGCAGGAGCCGAGCGGAATCATTGCGGCCGTCAGCGACAGGTCCTTTGCCTCGAGGCCGCGCATGTAGCGAAGCATCTCGGTTTCGGAGCGATACCGATGAAAGACCGGATGGGTGAGATAGTCGCTGCTTCGGCGCAGGTCCGCCGGAATCGCCTCGTCGCCCGCGTCCGTGAAGTCATCGCCCACCGCGGCCGCATCCTGCTCCACCGCAAAGCACCCGATCACATCGGCCAGATCTGCCGCGGTCACGGTCTCGTCGAGCGCGACGGTCAGGTGATCGGAACCCAGCGCGCGCAAGTTGATCCGCTTCGCCACGGCGGCCGCCATGATGCGTGGCTGCAACGTGCCTGCGACGGTGACGGAAACCGTATCGAAGAAATGCTCGTGATCCACCGTGTAGCCCAGCATCCGCAATGCCCGCGCGAGATGCCGCGCCCGCCGATGTACTCGGGTCGCAATCTCGCGGATTCCATCCGGGCCATGGTACACGGCGTACATCGATGCCATCACCGCCAGGAGCACCTGCGCCGTGCAGACGTTGCTCGTCGCCTTGTCGCGCCGGATATGCTGCTCGCGCGTCTGCAGCGCCATGCGCAATGCGGGCTTGCCGTCGACGTCCTTCGACACGCCGATGATCCGCCCCGGGATATGCCGCTTGTAGGCGTCTTTCGTCGCGAAAAACGCCGCGTGCGGACCGCCAAAGCCGAGCGGGACGCCAAAGCGCTGCGTGTTGCCAACCGCGATATCAGCGCCCCACTCGCCCGGTGGCACCAGCAGCGCCAGCGCGAGCAAATCCGTCGCCACGGTGACGATGCCGCCCGCCGCATGCGCGCGTTCGGTGAGCGCGCGGAAATCGACGAGCGCACCATCGGTAGCCGGATACTGCAGCAGGCAGCCGATCACATTCTCGCCAAACTCGAACTGCGCCGGATCCTCCACGCGTATCTGCACGCCACGCGCCTCGGCGCGCGTGCGCACCACCGCAATCGTCTGCGGATGACAGCCGGCATCAATCAGGTACAGCGGCTGCTCGCCGTGTGTCACGATCGCGAGGGTCATCGCCATCGCCTCGGCCGCAGCGGTGCCCTCATCAAGCAGCGACGCGTTCGCCACCGGCAACGCGGTCAGGTCGCTGACCATCGTCTGGAAATTGAGCAGCGCTTCAAGGCGGCCCTGGGCGATCTCGGCCTGGTACGGCGTGTACGCTGTGTACCAGCCCGGATTTTCCAGGATATTGCGCTGGATCACCGTCGGCACCAGCGTGTCGTTGTAGCCCATGCCGATATACGAGCGGAAGACCTGATTCTTCCCCGCCAGCGTGCGCATCGTCGCAAGCACATCGGCTTCGGTGCGACCCGGCGGCAACGCGAGCGGCTTGGCGCTACGGATCTGGGCGGGTACAACCGCAGTGATGAAGGCATCGAGCGTGGCATGGCCGAGCGTGTCGAGCATGGCAGCGACATCGTCGGCGCGGGGACCGATGTGGCGCCCCGCGAATTCTTCGTTAGGTGTCGTCACGCGCACAGGATAAGGCTAGAGACTCGCGATCATGGCGCGGTACCCCGCGGCATCCTTGAGCGCGTCGACATCGCTGGGATTGCTCAGCTCGATCTTGATCAACCATCCGCCCTTGTAACAATCCGACGCCACCGTCTCCGGGCTGTCGGCAAGTGCGCCGTTGACTGCAGTGACTTTGCCGCTGGCCGGCGCGAAGAGCTCGCTGACGGCCTTGACTGACTCGATGACGCCAAACGCCTTGCCGGCGCTGATTGTCGTGCCGACTGCGGGCAACTCGACAAAGACGATGTCGCCGATCTGTTCGACCGCGAACGCGGTAATGCCGACCGTACCATCCGTGGCCAGCCACTCATGTTCCTTGGAATACTTGAGCCCTTCGGGGACATCCATCGCCATGCTCCTGCGCTCAGGTCGACCGACGGTAGAACGGCAGCGCGATGACCTCGGCGGCGGCGCGCTGATTGCGGATGCCAACATCCAACACGGTTCCGGGCGCCGCATTCGCTGGCGGCACATAGGCCATCGCTATCGGAAGCCCGAGCGTCGGTGACATCGTTCCGCTCGTCACCTGACCTACCGGCTCCGTTTGGCCGGGAAGATAGACAGGGTAGCCGGTCCGGGCGATGCCTCGACCGGTGATCTTGAGACCCACCAGCGTCTTGCGAGGTGAGTCCTTGGCCCGTTCCAGCGGCTGCCGCCCGACAAAGTCACCCGGCTTGTCGAGCTTGACCACCCGGCCGAGGTTTGCCTCGAATGGCGTCGTCTCGCGATCGAGCTCCTGACCATACAGGGGCATCCCCGCTTCCAGCCGTAACGTGTCCCGCGCACCAAGCCCGGCGGGGACCAAGCCGCGGTCCCGACCAGCCTCAAGCAGCGCATTCCAGACCGTGACCCCATCCTGCCACTCGACGAAGAGTTCGAAGCCGTCCTCGCCAGTATAGCCAGTCCTGGCCAACAGCACCGGCACGCCGCAGACCGTCGTTTCCGTACCGGAGTAATACTTGATACTACTAAGTGGAACCTCGATGAATGGCTGCAGAATCTCAGCGGCGAGCGGTCCCTGGATCGCCACCAGCGAGGTCCGCATCGAGGCGTCGTCGAGCTTGGCGTTGAAGCCATTCAGCCGTTCGCGGAGCGCGTCGGCCACCACCTCATAGTTGGAGGCATTGGACACCACGAGGAACCGCTCATCCCCAAGGCGATAGACAATCAGGTCGTCGATCACTCCCCCGTCCGGCGCGGCGATCATCGAATAGTGGGCTCGGCCCACGGCCAGCTTGCTCGGTGTGGTGACGATCGCCTGATCAAGGGCTTTCGCCGCATCGGGGCCGGTGATCCAGAGCTCCCCCATATGTGACAGGTCAAAGAGCCCGGCTGCCCGACGGACAGCGTGATGCTCCTCGACCAGTCCCTGGTATTGGACTGGCATCTCCCACCCGGCAAAGGGAATCATCCGGGCGCCGAGGGCGCGATGAATGGAGTCGAGCGCGGTCTGGTGCATGTTGCATCCCGGTGCGATGTTGAGCGGGCTGACCTGAACGGCCCAAAGATAAGACCGGCGCGCTCACCCGGGACCGCCGGTTGCCAGGACCCCTGAACTGGAGATCCGAATGCATCGGACCACCGCGCTCGTTACCACGGTCATCGTCGTCGCGGGCCATCACCTTGGCGCGCAATCGCGCCTGTCGAAGCCGGTCATCGACACCGTCAATCATCACATCGTCCGCGTCACCAACAGCGGGCCGTCGGCGTGGGCCGACACCAATGGCTGGAAGCTCGTGCTTGAGCGTACCGTGCAGCCGGCGGATGGGGCGCCGGGCATGCTGGAGGATCCGGACGACATCATCCTGATGAACGACGGACGATTGATTATCGGCCAGCGACATCCCGCCAGCGTCCGTCTCTACGACCGCGAGGGAACGTTTGTCCGAACCATCGGCCGCGCGGGTGACGGTCCCGGTGAGTATCGGGCTCCGAACATCGCGGTCTTCCATGACACGCTGGTCACGTACGACGGCGCCATCGGCCGCGCCTCGCTTTTTACCGTCGATGGAAAGTTCGTCCGCACCTTTCTCACCAACGTTCATGATGACGGACCACCGATCGCGATCGACTCTCGCGGCCGGCTCCGCATCGAGCAGGACCGAGCCGGGGGTGGTTTCAAGAAAGACTGGATCTTCTTCAACCTGACCGGTAAGCGGCTCGACTCCGTGGCCGTGCCCCAGGCGACGCATGTACTCACGTGGGACGTGCAGATCCCCGGCGGGTCGATGAGCCGCGGCGTGCCAAACACTCCTCGCAACATCGTGGCAACATTCGGCGACGGATCGTTCGCCGTGGGTGGGTCGGACCATTACGCGTTCACCCATGTCGGTCCCCATGGCGACACCACCAGGATCTTCGCGCGGAGCAGCATCACGGCGGAGCGGATTTCCTCAGCGCACCGGGATTCACTGTTCGCGCCGATCGCGCGAGTCCAGGCGCTCCGTGGCGTGGCCACGGCGCGTGACATTCCGTCGGAACTCCCGGTGATGACCGACGCCGTGACCGATCCTCTTGGGAATCTCTGGGTCATGACCGGGCCGACGCGCAACGGCCGGCTCGATGTCTACAACCCTGCCGGAAACTATCTCGGTGCGGTGGCCTCACCCTTGAAAATGTTCGCGCTGACGTCCTGGACGGCCGATCACGTCGCCGTGTACAACACCGACGCCAACGATCTCCCCCGCATCCAGATCTACCGCATCGATCGGCGCGGCAAGTGAAATACGCGCGCGGCATCGTCGCCTGCGCCGCGGTCGCCGCGTGCCGAGCCCTACCGTCCGGATCACGCAACGGTGTTTGATCGTAGCTGCCGCTTCATTTCCGGCGACCAGGCAACCGGTCGCCTGATCTACAGTCGTCACGGATCCTACACCGCGCTGGTCGTCGACCTGCCGCTCCCCGCGGTGGCGATTCCTGATTCGGTTCGTCAATCGGCGTACGCCGACGCCCTCAAGCATTCAAAGTGGCTGACCAGCATTGCCCACCTCGAGGATATTCCGCGCGAATACCCCCGCTGGTCCGCATTCGTCGCCGATGGTGAGAACAACCTCTGGCTGCTTGCACCTGGACCCTGCAGGGTGGCCGACCACTGGCTCGTCCTCTCGCCTGAGGGCCGGATGGTGGCGACGGTCTCGGCGTCGTTCGACGACCCGGACGACGCCTTCTGGACCCGGGACCATCTCTATCTGATCAGCACCACAGATGATGGCGCTCCAATAATCCTGGTCTATCGGGTCAGCCATCAATAGCGAAAAAGGTTGACTATAATGATACCGACCAATCGACTGACTGTCGTGAAATCCAACGTCTTGATCTGATCCAGCGTAACCAGTGTTCATCCGGTGAGTTGGACAGTCCCCTTCGGGTATGCTGATGGATATTGATCGTCGATCGTTGGTCCTGTTGGCCGCCGCGATCCTGGCCGCGTGCTACCCACCGCTCTCCGGCGCCCAGGGCGCCGCCCCGTCCGCCCCGTCCTCTGCTCAAGCCTGGCATCCGCCAGCCTCCGCAGTCGACGAAGCACGGGAAAGCGTGCCACCCAGCGACTCGCTGCCGGCCAGCGTCGTCGGCCGACGCCAGCAACTCACCCCGGACGACCTGGTGTCGATTGCCTTGCAGCAGAGTCCCGAAACCCGGACGACCTGGCTCGCGGCTCGCGCGGCCGCCGCGTCGCTCGGCGAGGCCCGGAGCACCCTCTTTCCGGAGATCACAGGTACGGCAGGGATCAATCGCATCAAGACTGCCGCGACCGGCGGCCGGGTCTCGGCGCAGCAGACCACGTATGGTCCTTCGCTCTCGGTCAACTGGCTGCTCCTCGATTTTGGCGGCCGCAACGCAACGATCGACGCCGCGCGCCAGGAAATGTTCGCCGCCAATTGGAATCACAACGCCCTCGTGGCCGACGTCGTCCGACGGACATTGCAGGGGTACTTCGCATACATGGGCGCCCGCGCGCTGCTTGACGCCCAGCGTGCGTCGCTGAACGATGCCCAGATCAACCTCGACGCAGCCAACGAGCGGCGCACGGTCGGCGTCGCCACCATCGCTGACGTGCTGCAAGCACGCACCGCCTTCGCCCAGGCCCAGCTGGCAGTCCAGCAGGCGGACGGCGCTGCCGGATCGGCCCGCGGTGCACTGGCCACCCTGATCGGGTTGCCGCCCACCGCATCGTTCGATGTCGACACCGCCGAAGCCACCGCGCCAATCGCCGAAGTGAGCGACACCGTCGACGAGTTGATTCGCCGCGGGCTGCTCGATCGTCCCGACCTGGCTGCCGAGCGCGCCACCGTTGATGCGCGGCGCGCCGACGCGCGCGCGGCGCACTCGGCGATCTATCCGTCGCTGAGCACGACCATCACGGGCGGCACGCTCTGGGTCAACGGCGGGTCGCAGACCTTTCCGTCCTACAACGTCGGCCTCGCGCTGACCATTCCGATTTTCAACGGCTTCGGCTGGCAGTACGCGGCCGAGGCGGCGTCGCTGACCGCCGATGCCGAAACCGCGCGGCTGCATACACTCGAGCAGCAGGTGGCGCTGCAGGTGTTCCAGACGTGGCAGCAGTTGCGTACCGCCAGCCAGAGCGTCACGACGTCCGACACGCTGTATGCCGACGCGAATCAATCCGTCGACGCGGCGCGCGCACGTTACCGCGAAGGCGTCGGCACGCTGCTCGAACTGCTCACGGCCGAAAGCGCCCTCGTCAACGCCCGTGCCCAGCGGATTCAGTCACGCGTCGACTGGCACACCGCCCTGGTGCAGCTCGCGCACGACGCCGGACGACTGCAACCGAGTGGCGCCACCACACTGCACCTGACGACATCTCCCTCTGCACCGGGCAATCACTGATGATCCGATCCTCCATCCGACGCGTGATCCCGATCGCCTTGATCGCCCTCGGAGGCTGCGGCAAGAAGGCGCCCGCCCCCGTTCCACCGGTGCCAGTCAGCGTGGCCAAGGTCTCGCTGGCCGATGTGCCGCAACTCGTGGTTGCCACCGGTACCGCCGAGCCGATTCAGTCGGCTGCGGTGCAGGCACAGGTGAGCGGCGAGTTGATTCACGTGCGATTTCAGGAAGGCGACAAGGTCACTGCGGGGCAGGTACTGTTCGAGATCGATCCGCGTCCATTCCTCGCGACGCTGGCGCAGGCACAATCGAACCTCGCCCGCGACGCAGCGCAGGTGCAGAACGCTCGCAACGACGTCCAGCGGTATCAGGCGCTTGCCGCCAAGGACTATGTCACCAAGCAGCAGCTCGATCAGGCCGAAGCCACCGCCAGTGCACTGAGTGGTACTCT
This sequence comes from Gemmatimonadales bacterium, assembly GCA_036499125.1. Taxonomy (GTDB): domain Bacteria; phylum Gemmatimonadota; class Gemmatimonadetes; order Gemmatimonadales; family GWC2-71-9; genus Palsa-1233. Next base: position 594,673 of record DASYEH010000008.1, on the reverse strand, counting down.
CGGTGCGGACAGCGCCGCGATCACGCAGGCCCGGTTGAACGTGCAGTATGCCACGATCCGCTCGCCGATCACCGGTCGGGCCGGATCGGTCCTGGTCAAGGAAGGCAACCAGGTGCGTGGTGGCAGCGGCCAGACGCTGGTCGTGATCAACCAGATCTCGCCGATCCTGGTTCGCTTTCCGGTGCAGGCAGCCATGTTCGCGGCGGTCCGGCAGCGCGCCGGCAAGGGTCTGGTGGTCAACGTGTCGCCGGTTGGCGATTCGACGCATGCCGAACAGGGAACCCTGATCTTTCTCGACAACGCCGTCGATTCCAACACGGGCACCGTCCTGCTCAAGGCACATTTCGAAAACAGGAACGCCGCCCTCTGGCCCGGCGCACTCGAGTCCGTGTCACTCCAGCTCGATGTGCAGCACAACGCGCTGGTGGTGCCGTCATCGGCCGTCCAGAACGGCCAGAACGGCAGCGTCGTCTGGGTGGTCGATTCCACCCGGCATGCGCACACCGTCAAGGTCGGCGTGGTTCGCAGCAATGACTCCGTGACGATCATCTCGGGGTCGGTCCGCCCGGGGCAGACAGTGGTCACCGACGGCCAGCTTCGGCTTACCGACAGCGCCGTCGTCTCGATTCTGGCACCTCGGCGCCCAAGCAGTGACAGCGGTGCACCGGGTGCGGTTGATACTGCCAGTGCCAAAGGAAGCCGGCCGTGAGCGACGCTGTGCCACCAGGCGCGATGCCGGAAGCCCGATCAACGACGCCACCGCCGGTTACCGGACGCAATCTCTCGGCACCGTGGATCTCGCGACCAGTCATGACGACGCTGATCATGGCCGGCATCCTGGTCTTCGGCATTGCGTCGTATCGCAATCTTGCCGTGGCCGACCTGCCCACCGTCGACTATCCAACCATTTCCGTGTCGGCATCCCTCCCAGGCGCCTCACCGGAAACGATGGCTGCGTCGGTCGCGACACCGCTGGAAAAGCAGTTCTCTACCATCGCCGGTCTCAGCGCGATGACCTCGTCGAGCCTGCAGGGCTCCACCAGCATCACGCTGCAGTTCGACCTCAATCGCGACATCGATGCTGCCGCGGCCGACGTCCAGGCCGCCATGACCCAGGCCGCCCGGGTGCTGCCCACTACCCTGCTGCCACCATCGCTCCGCAAGGTCGATCCATCGGCCGCAGCAATCATCCTGTATGCGCTGACCTCCCCGACGCTGCCACTCTCGACCCTCGATGAGTACGGCGAGAATCAGATCAGCCAGCAGCTGTCCACCGTGTCGGGCGTCGCCCAGGTGCAGGTCTACGGGTCACAGAAATACGCTGTCCGCGTGCAGCTCGACCCGCAGGCGCTCGCGGCACGCAAGATCGGCATCGACGAAGTCACCGACGCGATCAACAATGGCAATGTCAACCTGCCGACCGGCATTCTCTGGGGGACCGACAAGGCCTACGCCGTCGAGACGGATGGTCAGCTGCACAACGCCGCAGCCTTCCGGTCGCTGATCGTGACTTGGCGCGATGGCCGCCCCGTCCGCCTCGGCGACCTCGGTAACGTTGTCGACAGCGTGCAGGACACCAAGGCCGCAGCCTGGTTCGACAGCAACCGCGGCATTGTCCTCGCCATCCAGCGACAGCCCGGCACCAACACCGTCGAGGTGGCCAGTGCCGTGCGCGACCAGATGGCGGCGATGACCCGCACGCTGCCGGCATCGGTCAAGGTCACCACGATCTACGACCGATCGGAATCAATCGACGCGTCGGTCAGCGACGTGAAGTTCACCCTCTACCTCACGCTCTTTCTTGTGGTGCTGGTGATCTTCGTGTTCCTGCGCAACGTGTCGGCCACCATCATCCCGTCGCTCGCGCTGCCAATGTCGCTGGTCGGCACCTTTGCCGTGATGTACCTGCTCGGCTACTCGCTCGACAACCTCTCGCTCATGGCACTCACGCTGTCGGTGGGGTTCGTGGTCGACGATGCCATCGTGATGCTCGAGAACATCGTACGCCACACCGAAATGGGCGAGGCGCCGCGCGACGCGGCCTACACCGGATCAGCCGAGATCGGTTTCACGATCCTGTCGATGACCATTTCGCTGGTGGCGGTCTTCATCCCCGTGCTCTTCCTGGGTGGGCTGATCGGCAGGCTGTTCCATGAATTCGCCGTCACCATCAGCGTCGCGGTCCTGATGTCGGGATTCGTGTCACTGACGCTCACGCCGATGCTCTGCTCACGCTTTCTCAAGACCGGCCATGCCGACGAAGGCACCGGTCCGCTGGCCCATGTGTTCCGGTTTACCGAGGGGATCTACGAACGGGTTGTGCATGGCTACGATCGCGCCCTGCAGAAGGTGATGCAGCATACCCGCATTGTCTTCACATTTTCTGCGGTGATCCTGGTCATCACCTTCTGGCTTGCCAGGGTGGTCCCCAAGGGCTTCATCCCGTCGGAAGACCAGGGGCAGCTCCGCGTCACCACCGAGACCGCTGAGGGAAGTTCGTTTGATGCAATGATGCGCCACCAGCTCGAAGCGATGCGAGTGGTCGAACAGGATTCCGACGTCGCCGGCTTCATGTCGTCGATGGGCACCGGCGGCGGCAGTTCAACGACCAATCAGGGTCGCTTCATCATTCGCCTCACCGACCGCAAGGCGCGGAAGCTTTCCGCCGATGATATCGCACGGGTACTTACCCGCAAGCTGGCCGTGGTGCCGGGCCTGCGCTCCTTCGTGCAGAATCCGCCGGTCATCAACATCGGCGGACGGTCGTCCAAGAGCCTCTATCAGTACACCCTGCAGGGCGCCGATATTGCCAGTCTCTATCGCGTCGCCACGACGCTCCAGGACCGGATGACGGCGATGTCCGACCTCCGCAACGTCACCAGCGACCTGCAGATCAAGAATCCCGAGATCGACGTCACCATCGACCGCGATCGCGCGTCAGCCGTCGGCATCACTATGTCGCAGGTCGAGAGCGCCCTCTACGACGCATATGGTGCCCGACAGGTCTCGACCATCTACACCAGCACCAATCAGTATTGGGTCGTGATGGAACTGCTGCCGCAATACCAGCGCGACCTCGGCGCCATGTCCCTGATCTCGATCCACGGCAGCGGCGACCAGCTGGTACCGCTCACCGCGCTGGCGCATATCACCCAGGGCGTCGGCCCGCTGACGGTCAATCATTCCAGCCAGCTGCCCGCCGTCACGATCTCCTTCGACCTCGCTCCCGGTGTCTCGATCGGTGACGCGCTCAACAAGATCAACGCCCTGTCAGCAGAGTTGCTGCCACCGACGATCACCGCTGCGGCGGCCGGAACGGCGCAGGCCTTCCAGGCCGCGCAGCAGGGGCTCACGCTGCTGCTCATTCTGGCGATCGTGGTGATCTACATCGTGCTCGGCGTGCTGTACGAGAGCTTCATCCACCCGCTGACGATCTTCTCCGGCCTGCCATTTGCCGGCTTCGGGGCGCTGCTGGCACTGATGGTCTTTCACATGGAGCTCAGCGTCTACGCGTTCGTCGGCATCATCATGCTGATCGGGCTGGTCAAGAAGAATGCCATCATGATGATCGACTTTGCCGTCGAGGCCGAAAAGGCAGGCAAGGCGCCCAAGGACGCGATTCATGAGGCGTGCATGGTGCGGTTCCGCCCGATCATGATGACCACGATGGCCGCGCTGATGGGCACGCTTCCGATTGCGCTGGGCGCCGGCACCGGCGCCGAGGCCAGGCGCCCGCTCGGCGTGGCGGTGGTCGGCGGACTGGCAGTATCACAACTCATCACACTCTTCGTGACACCGGTGGTGTATGTCTGGTTTGATGAACGGAAGATCCATTGGGCAGCGCGGCGGGCGGCACGACGCGCGCGGCGCGCCGAGGTGGCAGCCGCGGGCTGACCGCGTGACTCAGGCGTGCAGGCGGAAGCCCACGCCCCGGATCGTCTCGATCACGACATCCTGCGAGTAGCGCGCCATCTTGCGGCGCACCTTGCTCACGTGCACGTCGACGAGATTGCTCTGTGTCCCGCGCCGACTCGACCAGATCTTGTCGAGCAGCGTGTTGCGCAGGACGATCTCGCCGGGATGCGTCATGAAATATTCCAGCAGCTTGAACTCCTTGGCCGTCAACACCAGCGGTTCGCCGTTGGCAAGGGCGACGTGGCGCAACCGGTCGACCTGGAACGGACCGTGCTGGAGCAAGTCCGCGCGTTCAGCGGTATCGCGTCGCTGGATCGCCCGCAAGCGGGCCATCAGTTCCTCAAGCTGAAACGGCTTGGTGAGGTAGTCGTCGGCCCCGGCATCGAGGCCGCGGACCACATCACTAACGGAGTCGAGCCCGGACAACAGCAGGATCGGCATCACCGACCCTTCCTTGCGCAGCTCCGCCGTCAACTCCAGCCCGCTCTTCCCGGGCAGGATGATGTCGAGCAGCACGACATCGTAGATCACCGCGCCGAGCAGGATGTGCGCCGACTCGGCGTCGCTGCACGCGTCGACTTCGTGCCCAGCACGATTGAGCAGCCGACCGACCGATCGCGAGACACTGGGATCATCTTCGACCAGCAGGATTCTCATCCTGCGGCCTGCCGGGGAAGCGTCCGCATCCGTGCCGCCTTGTCGAGAGAGCGCGTGGACATGGGAGTGATTTGCGTCAACACTATATGGGCTCACCCGCCGCCTCGGCAAGACGTTTGCAGCCGAAACGTGTGATCAGCTCAGCCAGACCACCGCGCTGGTCGGCATCCGGCCGCGGCTGACCGCCGGATGGCAGCCGGGTAAGTGGCTTTGCAGCAATGACTTAGCGCGCATGCTCAGGGTTGTGTTGCGGACCCTGAACGGCTATATTTGCGGGTCGCGTTCGCCAGCTTGGAACGCCTGGACTTCCTCCCCACCCGGATCCCGATGACCGCGCCAAATTCCCGCGAACGGATCGTTCCGCGCCTGATCGAAGAAGAACTGCAACAGTCGTTCATCAACTATTCGATGAGCGTGATCGTCTCGCGCGCACTACCCGATGTCCGTGACGGGCTCAAGCCTGTCCATCGCCGCATCCTCTATGCAATGAACGAGCTCGGCCTGCTGCCGAATCGCCCGTTCAAGAAGTCTGCCACCGTCGTCGGCGATGTGCTGGGCAAGTATCACCCGCACGGCGACTCATCGGTCTATGACGCGCTCGTGCGCATGGTGCAGGAGTTCTCGCTTCGCTATCCGCTGGTCAACGGCCAGGGCAACTTCGGATCGGTCGACGGTGATCGCGCGGCCGCCTATCGGTATACCGAGGCGCGGCTCACCCGCATTGCCCTCGAGATGCTGGCCGACATCGACAAGGACACCGTTGATTTCGTGCCGAACTTCGATGACCAGCGCGAAGAGCCGTCGGTGCTGCCGGCGCGGATGCCGAACCTGCTCGTCAACGGATCAAGCGGTATCGCAGTCGGCATGGCCACCAACATTCCGCCGCACAACCTGCGCGAGGTGTCGCGCGCGATTGGCGAGCTGGTTGCCAATCCCGACGCCACCACCGACGACCTCCTCAAGCACATCAAGGGACCGGATTTTCCGACCGGCGCCTACATCTACGGCGAAGCCGGCATTCGCGAAGCGTACGAGACCGGCCGCGGCCGGGTCATCATGCGCGCCCGCGTCAAGATCGAAGAGAACGAACGCACCGGCAAGAGCGCGCTGATCATCACCGAGATTCCCTATCAGGTGAACAAGGCGACGCTGCACACCTCCATCGCCGAGCTCGCGATGGAGAAGCGGATCGAAGGGATCAGTGGCGTCCGCGACGAATCCGATCGCGAGGGGATGCGCCTGGTCGTCGAACTCAAGCGTGATGCGATTGCGCAGGTGGTGCTCAACGGACTCTACAAGCACACCACCATGCAGAGCACCTTCGGCGTGATCAACCTCGCGCTCGTCAATGGCGCGCCCAAGGTGATGCCGCTCAAGGAGATGCTCGAGCACTTCATCGAGCACCGGCACACGATCATCGTGCGGCGGACCGAGTTCGACCTGGCCGAAGCCCGCAAGCGCGAGCATATCCTCGAAGGCCTCAAGATCGCCGTCGACAATATCGACGAGGTGATCCGGATCATTCGCGGTTCGCCCGACACGCCGACGGCGGATGCCGCGCTGCGCGCCCGCTTCGGCCTGAGTGAGGCGCAGTCCGACGCCATCCTCAACATGCGGCTGGCCAAGCTCACCGGGCTCGAAATCGACAAGCTCGAGGCCGAGCTCAAGGAAGTGCGCGCGACCATCGCCGACCTCAGCAGCATTCTCGCCTCGCGCGAGAAGCGGATGAAGATCCTGGTCGACGAGGTCAACGAAGTGGCGACCACCTTCGGCGACGAACGGCGCACCGAGATCCTCAAGGATCAGGGCGAGTTCTCGGTGGAAGACCTAATCGCCGAAGAGGACATGGTCATCACCATTTCGCACACCGGCTATATCAAGCGGATTCCGGTGACCACCTACCGGCGGCAGCGGCGCGGCGGTCGCGGCCTCACCGGCATGGAAACCAAGGAGCTCGACTGGGTCGAGCACCTCTTCATCGCATCGACGCATGACTACCTGATGTTCTTCTCGAACACCGGCACCGTCTACTGGCTCAAGGTGCACGAGATCCCGCAGGGGGGCCGCGCCGCACGCGGCAAGCCGGTCGTCAACTGCATCAACATGCGCGAAGGCGAGCGCATCAGCTCGCTCGTGCCGGTGCGCAAGTTTGGCGACGACGAATGGCTGATGTTCGTCACCCGGAATGGCACCGTCAAGAAGACGGTCATGTCAGCGTACGGTAACGTGCGCACCGTCGGCATCAACGCCATCAACATCGACCCCGATGATGAACTGATCGACGTCCAGAAGACCCGCGGCAACGACGACATCGTCCTCGCCACGTCGTACGGGATGAGCATCCGCTTCCACGAAACCGACGCCCGCGAAATGGGACGCGCCACCTCGGGCGTCAAGGGGATCGAACTCGACAAGGGCGATACCGTGATCGGCATGGTCGTGGTCAAGGAGCGCGCCGAACTGCTCGTCGTGTCCGAACGTGGCATTGGCAAGCGCAGTCCGCTGGCCGACTACCGGGTGCAGAAACGCGGCGGCAAGGGCATCATCACCATGCAGCAGACCGAGAAGACCGGTAAACTGATCGCCCTCAAGGATGTGCTCCCTGAAGACGAACTGATGATGATCACCAAGGGCGGCGTCATCATCCGCTGCCCGGTCGAGGGGATCCGCGTCAGCGGGCGCAACACGCAGGGCGTCAAGCTGATGAACCTCGATGCTGGCGATCATATCGTCGATGTCGCACGCGTCCAGAAGGAAGAGGACGATGGTGTCGAGGACGACGTCGAGGCCGAAGCGCCGGCTGCGGAAGCGTAGGTGCCCGCTCCAGCTGCCACGATCTCGCTCGACAATCTTCGCGAGGCCCTCGCCGGCCTCGCTGGCGTCGCCGAACGGACACCCTTGATACCGCTCGATCTGGGCTCCGCCTCGGCCCCCGTGCGGCTCAAGGCCGAGCAACTCCAGCCCATGGGCGCGTTCAAGATCCGCGGTGCCTGGACGGCCCTCCGCCGACTTCCCGCCGCCGCCCGCAGCACCGGCGTGGTCACGTCGTCCAGCGGCAACCACGGCCTCGGTATCGCCTTTGCCGCCCGCCGTCTCGGCCTCCGCGCCGTGGTGGTCATGCCCGAATCGGCGCCGGCCGTCAAGGTGAACGGCGTCCGCGAGCTGGGCGCCGAGGTGGTCCTTGCCGGCAAGGTTCGCGGACCGGAGCAGGCCGAGGTCGCCCAGGGCTATGTCGACCGCGAGGGGTGCACGATGATCCCGCCCTACGATCACCCCGATGTCATCGCCGGCCAGGGGACGATCGCCCTGGAGATCCTTGAACAGTGGCCCGAGGTGCGCACCATCATCGTGCCGATCGGCGGGGGCGGTCTCCTCGCCGGTATCTCGTCCGCCATTCGCGCGACCGGCGCCGACGTCACCGTCATCGCCGCTGAACCCGCCGGAATCCCCAAGCTCTCTGCCGCCATGCTGGCTGGAAAACCGGCCACCCTGACCGGCGGCAGCTCGCTGGCCGATGGGTTGTTGACGCCCTCGGTCGGCGACCTGACCTGGCCGCTCATTCAGCCGACCGTGCGACGCGTGGTTTCGGTCAGCGACGACCAGATCCGGATCGCCGTGCGCTGGCTCGCGGGGCACGGGCTCCGCGTCGAACCATCGGGGTCGGTCACCACGGCGGCCGTGCTCGCTGATCAGTCCCTGATCAATGGACCCACCGTCCTGGTCTGCACTGGTGGTAATGTTGATGCGTCGCGTTACCTGGAGTTGACCGCCGAATGAGGAATCCGCACCTCCTGCTCGCCACGGAGGACACTGCTCTCGCGCGCACCCTCTCCTGGGTGCTCAAGGAGAATGGCTACGACGTCGTGACGGCGCTTGGCGGTCCGCAACTGGCAGAGCGTCTCGACCAGGAAGGGTTTGACCTGCTCGTCGTCGACCTCGCCAACTCCGACGCCGGCACGATGGATCGCCTGGCGCGCGTGCGCGAAGACATGCGGCACCGTGACGTCCCGATCTTCTGCATCATCGACGACGATTTTGATGTGGGGCAGCTTGAAGCGTTCGGCCTCAGTGGTTCCGACACGATTCAACGACCCTACCAGGTGCGCGAGCTGCTGGCCCGGATCAAGGCCCACCTGCGCGTCGGCCGCGAGCTCAACAAGGCACGCGCGGAAGCACGCTCGCGCAATGAGCTGGTCGCGATCCTCAAGGAGATCACGGCATCGCTCGATTCCGCCGAGATCTATCAGATCCTGGTACGACGGGTGGCGACCGGATTGCGCATCGCCCGCTGCTCGGTCGTGCTGGCGGCCCCGGGCGAGACCGAAGGAACCGTCGTCGCCGCGTACGAGAATCCCAACCTGCGCGACTTGCGCGTCGACCTGAACAAGTACCCGGAAATCACTCGCGCACTCGAGACCGGCGAAACGGTGATGGTCACCGATATCGATGCCGATCCGCTCTACCAGGATGTGCTCACCACCTGGGGCAATCACCAGACCGGTGGCCGCCGCACCAAGTCGGTCATCGCGCTGCCGTTCACGCTCGCTGGCCGCCGCACTGGCGTCTTCTTCCTGCGCACCACATCCGATGATCCGCCGCTCAACCGCCTCGACCTCGGTTTTGCCGAGCAGGTCATCGAAGTCGCGGTGACCGCACTCGAAAAGGCGTACGATCTTGAGCACGGCAGCGGTACAGGCCACTTGCGCGAACTCGCTGATACTGACCCGCTCACCGGTTGCGCCAATCGGCGCGTACTCGATCAACGGCTGCGCGAGGAACTCGATCGCGCTCGGCGGTACGATCAGGTCGTCACGGTCGTGTTGCTCGATGTCGATGATTTCAAGCGCATCAACGACACCTTCGGCCACCAGACCGGCGACCGGGTCCTCAAGCAGCTCGCCTTCCTGCTGCGACGCGAACTGCGCACCATGGATTTCCTGGCGCGTTACGGCGGTGAGGAGTTCGTCGTCCTGCTCCCTGAAACCGGCGGCACCGGCGCTCGGCTCTTCACCGACCGGATTCTCCGCCGGGTACAGCAGCACAACTTCGGCGATGCTGCCGTGCCGGTGAACGCCACCGTCAGCGCCGGCCTTGCCACCTTTCCCGATGATCGCGCCGCCGACGATGACGCCCTGATGCGCCTCGCCGACGAGAACCTCTACAAGGCGAAACGCGCCGGCCGGAATCGCTACCGGGACTGAATGGCGTGCAGCTCAAATGACAATCGCCGCCGGGCGAGAGGCCACGGCGGCGATTGATAAGGAAACTCCAGCAGGCCTAGCGCCGCGAACGACGCCGCTTGGTTCCCACGAATCCGACCAGGCCGACCGCCATCATCGCAATAGTTGACGGCTCCGGTACCGCGCCGACATCGGCGGTGCCGTTGACGCCCAGGGAGAACTCGTTTCCAGTGTCTTGGTCGGACGCTGCAGTGAAGTCTTCCCCGAAAAATGAGCTATTGAAAAAGCCGCTGTCGTCGATGTCAGCGTTGATCCCATTGGTCCCGTCGGTATTTTCGACGAATGCCCGGCCCTGACCATCGCCGATCATCGACACACCGACCCAGTAGGTTCCCGGCGCAAGGAAGAACGACAACCCGTTCACGTCGGTACGCACCTCATTGTAACCAGCAGGCATGTTACCGGTCGGTGTGATCGCTTCGGCAGCGGTGCCGGAAAAGAGCAACGAGCCGCCATTGCCGAGGGAGATACCCGACCGGATCTCCCAGTAGGCATCTGTGGATGCCAAGTCGCTGCTAATCGAGAAGTAGCCGAAGAGCCCGGTCACGTTCCAGCCCGAGCCGCCAACCACGAAATCAGTGTAGACCATCGCTTGCGAAACAATGGTGTTCGTCTCGCTCGACAGGGCGTTGTTGAGGTAGTCACCGTTGTAGAAAAGCGACTGCGCCGACGCGGCCGACGCGACCGTCACCACGAGCCCAACGGCACCGGCAATCGAGCGTGACCACTGTGTGAGACTTTTCATCTGCACCTCGCTGGAAAAAATTCGGAGAAAGGGGAGATCCTGCCCGTCGCGACGCTGTACTGTTGACGCAACACTGCTGTAGCATTCCAGCAGCAGCATCCGTCGAAAAGCGCCGATCCAGTGGCCCTGATCGACCCTGGTCGGCGTCATTTCGGGTATGAGCGCAAGAATCAGCAAAATTCATTCCGGCAGAACGGCGGTCAAGTGACCGCAGTGGCTCGCCCCAAGCTACATTCCGCCATCACTTTCCCCGAGCTCCCCATGCGCACTCGTGGCTTCGTTGTCAGCCCGCTTCTCTCAACTCTCCTCTGCGTGGCCGCCGTCGGCACCGGCATCGTGATCGGCCGACACGACGTTGGTGTGCCGCACGATGCTGTCACCACCCACGGCGAATGGGTCAAGTTCGCCAACGCGTCGGGGGACAGCGTCCGCGCCTACGTCGCCTACCCCGAACGCAAGGACAAGGCGCCCGCCATCATCGTGGTCCACGAGATCTACGGGTTGACCGACTGGGAACCGACCGTGGCCGACAAGTTCGCCGCCCGCGGCTATGTCGCCATCGTCCCGGACCTCCTCTCGTCCCGCTATGGCATGTCGCCCTCACGGCAGGACAGCGCCAGCAAGCTGATCGCTACCCTCTCCGATGCGGGTGTGATCGCCGACCTCGACGCGACCTACAAGTACGTCAACGCCCAACCCGCCACCGAAGCTGGGAACACAGGCATCATCGGCTTCTGCTGGGGCGGTGGCACGGTCTGGAAGTACGCCGCGGCCAATCCACGCATCAAGGCGGCGGTGCCGTGCTACGGCCCGGTGCGTGACACCGCGGCGCTGCAGTCGGTCACGGCAACGGTCTTTGCCGTCGATGCGGAGAACGACGCGCGCGTCACCGGCGTCCTCCCCGCCATCACCGCGTTCATGTCCAATCACCACAAGACCTTCGCGTCGAAGGTGTACCCCGGCATGGGCCACGGCTTCCTCAAGCCCGGCCGCACCGGTGCTGACACCCCGACGGCCGACGAAGCGCGCGCCGACATCGACGCCTTCTTCGCCAAGCAGCTGCAGCACAAGTGATCGGTATCCGTCTGCGCGCGGCGGCCATCGTTGTGGCCGTCGCGCTCGTATCAGGCGCCTGCTCGTTCTCGCCGCTGAATCATCACATCAAGATCGGTGAAGAATCGTTCGCGATCTTTGTCGCCGAAGGCGTCGATCACCATGTCGACCTCTTCGCCGTGCCCGGCACCGGCGGCACCGCGGCGCAGCTGACCTTCACCGCACTGATCGAAACGCATCCCCGGCTGTCGCCTCGGGGCGATGTCGTCGCCTTTCTTCGCATGCGCGACACCCTTCCCGGCACGCCGCGTGACGTCGTGCTGATGAACCTCCTCGGCGGCGGCGAGGTGACGATTCCGATGCCAGCCAGCGCCGGAACGCCACAGCTGGTCGCCTGGGCGGACGACGAAACGATGTTGTACATCCGCACCGACCGCGGCGCCTGGCAGGCGAATGCTCCGCCCGCAAAGCCTGACGCCAAGCCGGTTCCGGCCGCATCAGCGGCGGTCGCCGATTCGATGCTGCAACTCTGGCTCGGGACGCCCCGTTTTGCCCGGGCCTTCAGTTGTCCAGTGGGGATTTGCGTTGTTGGTGCCAATGGCGATACCACTGCGGTGGCGCACAATGGCACGGATCCGATGCGCTGGGGACCGGATTCACTCGCCTGGTTCGACCGCAACACGATCGTGGTGCGTTCACTCGGCCCGGGCAACAGCCGCATTATTTCCTGGGAGAACGGGCCCAACAACCCACACGACGGAACCTTCGCTGCGGCACCGCCCGGCGCCACCGATTCACTCTGAGGTCAGCTCACCTGGTTTGAATCGGCTCCCACGTGCGCGGCGAATGCATCGCTCAGACCCGCCCGCTTGAAAACAACCGCCCCAGCCAGCCGCCCACCGCGCCGGTCACCGCCGAACTCGCGGTACCAACCACCAGCACCAGCGGCACCACGTCACCCATCCCGACCGAAACAGCAATCCCGATCAGCGCCGAAATCGCGCCGGCAATCGCGCCGCCGATCACGTTATCCCGGGTGATGACCTCGGTCGAAATCACCGTGTACAGGATGCCGGCAATCCCCGAAATCCCCATCCCCGCCACCGGATAGATGCCGCGCACCTCAAGATTGGTGTGTCCGGTTGTCACCATGATCAGTTCGAGAATCGTTCCGACCAGGGTGGCCGAGACCAGCGCACGATAGGAAAGCTTCACGAGGCACCTCGAGGAATAGGCCTGCCGCCCGGAGGTCGGCACCCCCCAAATCTACCTGCCGCCGCCATCCCCGTGGCTGCAACCCTTTGGCTGGGTTGGGTGTCTACCTTGTATCGAACTCTAGGTATGAGGTAGCCATGGCTTCCCGGGACGCATTGCGCGGTACGCTCGACCTGCTGGTGCTCAAGACGCTGACCTGGGGGCCACGGCACGGATACGCCATCGCCCGCTGGCTGGAGGAGCAATCACGCGATCTGCTTCAGGTGGAGGACGGATCGCTCTATCCGGCACTCTACCGGATGGAGAAGCGCGGCTGGATCAAGAGCGACCGACGGATGACCGAACTGGGGCGGCCAGCCAAGTTCTATCAACTCACCGCAGCGGGCCGGCGCCATCTCCACGCCGAAACAACCGAGTGGCTTGCCTTCGCCCGCGAGGTGGTCCGGCTGCTCGAGGTGGCCGCATGACCCCGCCCGATCCCGAAGGGCCACTCCCCGAGCCGATCTTCTCGCCGTCACCTCGCGATGAGGTGGCCGACGAACTCGCTTTTCATATCGACATGCGCACGCGCGAGTTGATCGCCAACGGCATGACGCCAGACGCCGCCGAACGAGCCGCGCGCGAACGCTTCACCGACCTCGCCAGCGTCGCAGCCGAATGTGAGACCCACGCCGAACAACGGGAGCACACCGTGCGCCGCACTCGCTACATCTCCGAACTGGTCCAGGATATTCACTACGCCGTCCGGATGTTCCGCCACCGGATCGCCTTTGCCCTGCTCGCGATTCTCCCGCTCGCCCTCGGCATTGGCGCCGCCACCACGATGTATAGCGTGGCCGACAGCGTGTTGATCCGCCCGCTGCCGTTTCCGCACCCCGAGCGGTTGGTCGCGATCTGGGCGACCGAAGCCGGCTTCCGCAACTCGGCGGTCTCGATTCCGTGGCAGAGCGTGGTGATCGGTCAGGGCGACTACGACGCACTGCGAGAACGCACCCGAACGCTGTCGCAGGTCGCGGCGTGGGCCAGAAGTAGCGCCACCTTCAACACGGCGGGCCAGCTGGAACCGGTCGATGCGGTGCGCGCCACCGCGAGTCTCTTTCCACTGCTGGGCATTCACGCTGCCCTGGGTCGCGTGTTCCGAACCGACGAAACGGTGCTCAATGCGCCCCACAACGTACTGCTGGGATGGGAAGCCTGGCAGACAACATTCGGCGGCGACACCAGCATCGTCGGTCGCAGCATCGTACTCGGCGACACGACACACTATACCGTTCTGGGCGTGCTGCCTCGAGGCGAACGACTCGACCGGGCGGCGCCGCCGCCGGCGGTCTGGTTTCCCGCATTCACCGATTCATCGGACATCAGCACTCAGCACAACCGTTCCTATCGCGGGTTGGGACGGCTCGCATCTGGGGTGACCGTCGCCCAGGCCAATGCGGAAGTCGCCCGGATCTTCACCGATGTCAAGATCGGCTGGAAAGGGAGCGCAGGGGGCACATCGGGTCGAGCCGCCGCGTGGCAGGTGGATCAAACGGCCGCCGCGCGGCCATCGGTCCTGATTCTCTCGGGCGCAGTCGCCCTGCTGCTGCTGATCGCCTGCGTCAACGTGGCGACCTTGATGCTCGGCGAAGCGATTCGCCGTCAACCGGAGATCTTTGCGCGCCGGGCGCTCGGGGCCACGCCGGCACGCCTGGCGCGCCAATTGATGACCGAGAGCGTCGTCATCGCTGGCGCCGGCGCGGCACTGGGTGCGCTGGCCGCCTGGGGCGGTGTCCGACTGCTGGTGCACGCCGCACCAGCCGGCATCCCGGGGATCACCGATGCACACGTCGACGCACCAGTCCTCGTGTTCGCCGTTGGCTGCGCATTGGTGCTCGGCATCGGATTCGGGTTGATCCCGACCTTCGCACTGCTGCACTGGCGCCACCAAAGCGGTGTGCGTGTCGGCACCGGACAATCGGCGCGTGGCGCCGTCACCGTACAACGCACGCTGGTCGCAGTGGAGGTTGCGCTGTCGCTGGCGATGCTGGTCGGTTGTTCACTGCTGGGCCGCAGCCTGGTGCGCCTCGCGACCGTCGATCCCGGCTTTGTGTCCAATGGCCTCTTTGAGGTCAAGACGTTCGCCGCCGACAAGTTCTGGCGGGACGATGCGCGCATGACACGGTTCTACAGCGCTGCTGCCGAAGCATTGCGCGGGATCCCTGGCGTGACCGCCGCGAGCGGGAGCTCAGGTGGACTCTTCGAAGGCGGTGGCAGCAGTTCGCCGATCAAGATCGACGGCGTCACCTACCCCGACAGCGCTGGACCGCCCTCGATTCAGCAGCGGGTCGTGCTGCCAGGATACCTGCATGCGATCGGCGTACCCATCACGGCGGGGCGTGACTTCAGCAGCAGCGACCAGATTGGCACGGCACCGGTGGCGGTAGTGACGCACGCCGAGGTGCAGCGGG
Organism: Gemmatimonadales bacterium; assembly: GCA_036499125.1. Classification (GTDB taxonomy): domain Bacteria; phylum Gemmatimonadota; class Gemmatimonadetes; order Gemmatimonadales; family GWC2-71-9; genus Palsa-1233. The sequence continues at coordinate 579,398 of DASYEH010000008.1, read as the reverse complement.
ATTTCGACGGGCATTCGCCGATCGGACGCCGCGTCATCTGGCAGGGGAAAACGTGGACGATCATCGGCGTCGCCGCCGACATCCACTACAACCAGCTCTCGCAGGACGTGCAGCCGATGATCTATATCCCGGCGACACAGTGGCCGGGAAACAGCAGCGTCCTCGTGATTCGCGCCAGCGCCGACCGTCGCGCCCTCGAACAACTGGTCAAGGCGCGCCTCGGCCCGCTCGACCCGGCCGTGACAATTCAAGGCGTGGACGAGGTGCGCACTCTCATTCAGAACTCCTACGCCGACGAACGCTATCGCACGCTGCTCGGCTCGCTGTTCGGTGTGCTCGCGGCGCTGCTCGCGGGGGTCGGCATCTTCGGGGTGATCTCCCGCACCGTGGCGCAACGGATGCGTGAGGCCGGCATTCGCGTTGCCTTGGGCGCACAGCCACCAGCCATCGTGACGTTGATGTTGCGGGAGACGCTGATCGGGGCAGTGATCGGTGTCGCCGTTGGCGCACCGTTGGCCATGCTGCTGGCGCGCGCATTGACACCGTATCTCTACGGAGTGAACGCCCTGGACCCGCTGGCGTATGCCGCCGCCTTGGCGTTGCTCGCCATCACCGTGGCGATCGCTACGCTTCCACCCGCGCGCCGGGCGGGGCGCGTCGACCCGAATTCCGTGCTGCGTGCCGACTGAACGCACCTCGATGCACCGCATGCAGCGGAATCCTGCCAACAGCGACCGTGAAGGGATCGTGAACATCGCTCGGTGTCTTGACGGACCGCGCCAGCTCCAAACAGGCCAACTCTCGACGGGGCAAGCATTTGCGCAGTTGAAACGTCGTCGTGGCGCGGGATGTGCTCAGGCGTCGGAGTGTTGCGAAGAGACGGACCGCGCCGCGGTCCCTGAGTGATCACCTTGTTGCAGGAGTTTGCGATGTCGTGTCTTCCCCACGTTCGTTCCATTGTGCAGGGGACCGCAGCGGTCGCGGCGGCGGCGACACCGAACTGACCCGCTCATACCATCAGCTGTCGTGCAGCGAGACCACGATGGCTGAGGCCAGAATCACGGCGCCGCCGGCAACGGCCAGCAGGCCGAGCCGTTCGTGTAGCAGCCAGACGCCGAGGATGGCGCCGATGACCGGCTCGAGGTTGATGAACGCCCCCGCTTTTCCGGCGGCCACGTGTGACAGTCCCCAGTTCCAGAGAATCGTGGTACACACCGTACACACGAAGCCGAGCCCCGCAATCGCCAGCCACACCGAGGCGGACAGCTGCACCGGCGGCGGCCCGTTGCGCCAGAGCACCCAGGCAGTCAGGATCACCGTGCCAACGGTCGTGATCAACCCGCTGACCACCACGGGTGAATGACGCGTCATCAACCGCTTGCTGACCAGAATCCACACCACCGCCGCAAACATCGACGCGAGCACCAGCAGGTCACCACCGAGTGAACTGCCGCCGGCCGCGCTGTCGTGGCCGTTTCGCAGTACGATCAGAACCACACCGAGCGTCGACGCACAGAGCGCAAACCAGGTCGAGCGGTGCAGTCGTTCATGAAAGACGAAATACGCGCTCACTGCCACAAGCACCGGCGCGGTACCGATCATCAATGCCGCATGCGATGCGCTGGTCCGGGAGAGCCCCTCGAACTGCACCAGGAACTGGACGCTGACGCCGATTGCGCCGGCGAAAAGAATCAGGCCCCAGTCGGCGCGGCTGACGCGCGGCCGTGCGCGCACCAGCAATGGCAGGAAGCAGATCGAAGCGATGAGGAAGCGGTAGAGAATCATGTGGCTCACGCCCAGGCCGGTCAGGGCGATCTTGCCGAGGACGAACGAGCTACCCCAGAGGATTCCGGAAGTCGCCAGCGCCGTGTAGGCCGCGGCCGGCTGGCTGCGCTCGCTTGTCACGGGCACAAGATCTCACGATCGTGGTGCGAGGCCAAGCCTCCACGCATAGAGCGTCACCGCAACGGCCGTTGCCAGGTTGAGGCTCGACACACCGGGTTGCATCGGAATCGAAACGAGATGGTCGGCCCGGGCGCGCAGTTCCGGCGAGATCCCGCGCCGTTCGCATCCGAACGCGAGGACCGCCCGGTCCGGCAGCGACCCCGGACCAAGCGGCTCACCCAGACCATCAATCGCAATCAGCGGACGATCACTTGCCGGCAGGGCGTCGACCCGGTCCACTGGCAGGGCAAAGTGCAGCCCGGCCGATCCACGCAGCGCGGCGGGGTGCCAGGGATCGTGAACGCCAGTCGTCACCAGCGCTGCCGCTCCTGCTGCCGCCGCCACCCGGACCGCCGCGCCGATATTGCCGATATGTGACGGCGATTCGAGCCAGACCACCGGCGCGGCACCTGGTCCAGCCAGCGCTCGATCCAGCTGTCCAGCGGGGCGCCGAGCGATCGCCAGGATCCGCGTCTCAGGCGGCGAAGCGGTCAGGCGGTCGAAGAGATCGGCCCCGACCAGCTCGGCGCGGTCGAGCGCGGGGCCAATATCCGGTGCCAGCGTCTTGACCAGGTTCGCGGCCATGCTGCGATCACTGGTCAGCAGCAGGTCGATCGTGGCGCCAAAACGGAGCGCATGCTTGATGGCGTGAAATCCCTCGACCACCACCACCGTGGGGTCAAGCCGTGCTGCCGCGAATCGTTGCAGCAGGAGAGCGGATGCAGGCGACTCGGCAGGCATTGGCATCGGGCTGTATGGTACCGGCCGGCAGACCAGCGGGCAACCGGAGAGGGCGCCATATTTCGGCCATGACTCGCCTCATTGAATGCGTGCCAAACTTCTCCGAGGGCCGTGATCCCGCCCTCATCGCCGAGATCACGGACGCCATCGCGGCGGTCGACGGCGTCCGGCTTCTCAACGTCGACCCGGGCCGCGCCACCAATCGGACCGTCGTCACCTTTGTCGGCACCCCAGACGCGGTGGTCGAGGCGGCGTTCCGCGCCATCCGGCTGGCGGGCGAGCTGATCGACATGTCGCAGCACCACGGCGAGCACCCTCGCATGGGGGCGACCGATGTCTGCCCGCTGATTCCCGTGTCAGATATCACCATGGCAGAGACCGCTGAATATGCGCGCGCGCTGGCCGAACGGGTCGGTCGCGAACTCCAGTTGCCGGTGTACCTGTATGAAGAGGCGCAGCCCGACAAGGCGCGCAGCAATCTCTCCGTCATTCGCGCCGGCGAGTACGAAGGGCTCGCGCAAAAGATGGCGCGCCCGGAATGGCGCCCCGATTTTGGCCCTGTGGCCTTTGATGCGCGCCGCGGCGCGACCGTGATCGGTGCGCGCGAGTTCCTGGTCGCGTTCAATGTCAATCTCAACACCACGTCGACCCGCCGAGCCAACGCCGTCGCATTCGACGTGCGCGAAGCCGGGCGCACCAGGCTCGACAACGCTGGCAAGCCGATACTGGACTCGGCGGGGAAGCCGGTGATCGTTCCGGGTACGCTCAAGGCGGTCAAGGCGATCGGCTGGTACATCGCCGAGTACGGCATTGCTCAGGTGTCGATGAACCTCGTCAACATCGGCGTGACGCCACTGCACCGGGCTTTCGACGAAGTCTGTCGTGCGGCCGAAGCGCGCGGCCTGCGCGTCACGGGCTCCGAAATCGTCGGCGTGATTCCGCGGCAATGCCTGCTCGACGCCGGCCGCTACTTCCTCGAAAAGCAGCAGCGTTCGACCGGCGTCTCCGAGGCGGAGCTGATACGCATCGCGATCCTCTCCCTCGGGCTCGACGAACTGGCGCCCTTCAAGCCGGAGGAACGGATCATCGAAGATCTCCTCGGCACGACGCAGCCTGGTCGTCTGGTGGCAATGACATTGACCAACTTTGCCTATGAGACTGCCAGCGAATCACCGGCACCGGGCGGCGGCTCGATCGCCGCCTACGCCGGCGCTCTCGGCGCGGCGCTTGGAACGATGGTGGCAAACCTGTCGAGTCATCGCCGCGGCTGGGATGCGCGGTGGCAGGAGTTCTCCGACTGGGCGGAGCAAGGACAGGGATACACCCGTACGCTGCTCGCGCTGGTCGACGAGGATACCGCCGCGTTCGAGCAGGTCATGGCCTGCTTCGGCATGCCGAAAACCACGGAAGACGAAAAGACGGCCCGCCGCAACGCCATTGAAGCCGCGACCAAGGGTGCCACCGAAGTGCCGCTGCGCGTCATGGAAACTGCACTCGCCAGCATGGCGGTGATTCGTGCGATGGCCGAGGTGGGGCAGGAGAGTTCCGCATCGGATGCCGGCGTCGGTGCGCTCTGCGCGCGCGCCGCGGTCCGTGGCGCCTTCCTCAATGTGCAGATCAACGCCAAGCAGCTCAAGGACCGTGCATTCGCCGAGGATGTTGCTGCGCGTGGTGCCATGATGGTCGCCGAGGCGGAGCGGCTTGAAGCCGAAACCCTGGCGCTGGTGCATAGCCGCATGTAGCACGTGGGCAACGTGAGCGTCCCTTGCCCAACCCGTTGCCCGGTGGTAGTGTCATACCCAGATAGTTATACCTAGCTACCGGGGTAGACGATGCCGCGCCAGAAGAACGACATCCTCCAGGGCACGCTCGCCCTCCTTGTCCTCCGCACCCTCGCCAGCCGCGGCAAGCTGCATGGCTACGCCATCACTGCCCACATCCAGCAGGTTTCCGCCGACCTCCTTCGTGTTGAAGAAGGATCGTTGTATCCGGCGTTGCACCGGATGGAACAGGATGGCTGGGTCAGGGCCGAGTGGGGCGTCACTGAAAAGAACCGTGAGGCCCGTTTCTACACCCTCACCGCCGCCGGTCGGAAACAGCTGGAGCACGAGCAGGAGAGCTGGAACCGGCTGACGACCGGCGTCCGCCGCGTCCTGCGCTACGCCTGAGGAGTTGCCATGGCCTGGTATCACCGCGTTGCCAACATCTTCCGCTCTGACCGGCATCAGCAGCAGGTCGATCGCGAGTTCGCGTTTCACCTGCAGGAGCGCACCGACGACCTCATTGCTCGCGGCCTGCCGCCGGCGCGTGCGGCCCGCGAGGCACGCCGCCGGTTCGGCAACCGCACGGCGATGGCCGAACGGACGCATGACGTCGACCATCTGCTCTGGCTCGACACAGTGTCCGCCGACCTGCGCTACGCCGTGCGAGCAATCCGCAACGACCCGCTGGTCTTCTGCGTCGCCGTGGTGTCGATGGCGCTCGGGATCGGCGCCAACGTCGCGATCTTCTCGTTGATCAATGCGGTCCTGCTCCGGCCGCTGCCGGTGCGCGACCCGTCGCAGCTCGTGGTCGTCGGGAGCGGCAAGGTGACCAGCGCCGACGACGTCTTCACCAATCCACTCTGGGAGCAGATCCGCAACGTCCGCGGAGCGTTTGACGGCACCTTCGCCTTCACCGACGACAACTTCAACCTCTCGACCGGCGGGCCGGCGCGGCGCGTGCACGGCTACGTCGTGAGCGGCGGAATGTTCGCAACGCTCGGAGTCGCCGCCGCCACGGGCCGGCTCTTCTCGCCGGCCGACGATACCCGGGGTTGCGAACCGGTCGTCGTCCTGGGCAACGGCTTCTGGCGCCAGGATTACGGCAGCGCTGCCAGCGCCGTCGGGCGCACGTTGTACATCGACAACACCCCGTTCAGGATCATCGGGGCCGTGACCTCCTCGTTCACCAGTCCGCAACCCGGTACCGGGGCACAGATCTTCATGCCGCTGTGCACCATGCCGCTACTGAGCCACGATCCGGGCATCCTCGACGATCGATCGAGCTGGATGGTATCGATCATGGCGCGGCTGCATGGCGGCGTCACCCTGCCGCAAGCCCGCGCGATGCTTCTCGCACAGTCGGCCGGTATCTACGCCGCCACCGTTCCCGGCGATTGGGGCAAGCAGCAACAGCAGGATTACCTGGAGCGGCAGCTCCATATCTGGCCGGCCGCGTCCGGTATCTCGGTCGTCGGCCAGAACTATCGCACCGCACTGCTGGTCCTGATGGGCGTCGTCGGCATCGTCCTGCTGATTGCCTGCGCCAACGTCGCGCAGTTACTCGTGGCACGGGCTGCTGCGCGACAACGGGAGATGGCGATCCGGCTGGCGATCGGCGCCTCCCGCGGTCGCCTCGTGCGGCAACTGCTCACCGAGGGGCTCGTCCTCGGACTGACTGGCGCGATCGCGGGCCTCCTGTTCGCACACTGGGCCAGCGCCGTGATTATTCGCGGCCTGGTGGTCGCGCACACCCCCGTCACGCTCGCCTTGCCGATCGACACCACCGCTCTCTCCTTCACGTTCGGCATGGCCATGCTTACGGGCGTCGTCTTCGGACTCGCACCGGCCTGGGGCGCGACGCGGGTCGATCCGCAGTCGGCAATGAAGAGCGGCGGCCGGAGTGTGTCGAGCCGTGGTCTCAGCGTGCGCTTCGGCCGCGCGCTGGTGGTTACCCAGGTTGCGCTATCGCTCGTGCTGGTCGCCGTGGGCGGGTTGATGCTCGGCTCGTTCCGCCGCCTCGCAAATACGGACCCCGGGTTTCGCGTTGACGGACTGACGCTCGTCACCGCCGACGCGTCGTCAACCGGTGGCAACGCCGCCAGCGAGTCCCGGCTGCTCACCGAACTCTTCGCACGGTTGCGGCAGCTCCCGGGTGTCAGCAGCGTCAGTGCGTCAGAAACGACGCCGCTGAGCCATAGCGGCCGGAACGATCTCGTGCGCACCAACGGCTATGCCCCGGCGAAGCAGATGGATGCGCTGGCCTGGATTCACATCGTCAGTCCCGGATATTTCGCCACAATGGGCGCCACGGTTGTTGCCGGGCGCGATTTCACCGACGTCGACCGGAGCGGCAACCAGCGCGTCGTGGTCATCGACGAATCGGCGGTCCGGCGCTTCTTCGGCGGTGTCAACCCGATCGGCCGTACCCTGCAGTTCGGCAGTCCGCGCGATTCCACCGCACGGCTCACTGTCGTCGCCGTGGTGCGAGACGCCAAGTACAGTTCGATGGACGAGACCGTCCAACCGACAGCCTACATCCCGTTGGCCCAGAAGATCGGCGACGTCAATGGCGGCGGCGATGCAACGAAACTGCATTTCGAGATCCGCTCGGCGGAGGCCACTGCCGTTCTTGCTGCAGAGGTTGCCACGGCTGCGCACACACTCAGCCCGGCGATCACGCTCGACTTCACCACGATGAATGCGCAACTCGCGGCGTCCGTTGCGCGGCCACGCCTGCTGGCGCAGCTCTCGACCTTCTTTGGCGCACTGGCGCTGCTGCTCGCCCTGGTCGGACTCTACGGCATCGTCTCGTACAGCGTGGCGCTCCGGCGCAACGAAATCGGCATCCGCCTGGCACTCGGCGCCGTCCGGACGCGTGTCGTGACGATGATCCTCGGCGAATCGACGCGGCTCGCACTGGTCGGCGTCGGGATCGGTGTTGCGCTGACCCTCGCAACAACCCGCCTCGTGTCGTCGTTGCTCTATGGGGTGACCGCGACCGATCCGGTGACCATCGGCGCTGCCATCACCGCCATGGTTGCGACCGCGCTCGTCGCCGCCGCATTGCCGGCGTGGCGGGCTGCACGGATTGATCCGATGGGAGCGCTGAGGGAAGAGTGAACTGGAATGCAGGCCGGGCGTGCAGCGGGCGCTGCGAACTGCGGTTTACCCCATCGCCGGATCGGTGACGCCCCACCGGCCGGTCTCGATCCGGCCGGCGTAGCGGTACACCAGCTCATTCGCCCGCACCGCAACGTCGTACCAGCCGTGACTCGCCGCTGTCGGCAGCCGCACCACGCGCTGACTGCGCGCCGGCACGTCGACGTTGCGTGCCGCTGCACCGTATCCTTCGTCGGCGATTGCCACCCGTAACGCAGACGTTCCCCGGTTCGCCAGCGTCACCGCAACCATACCGCTCGCCTGCGCGCCACTCACAAAATCCACCGTCACATCAAGCGGCGTCTGCGTTACGCCATCGCTGAACGCGCGCACAAATCCGTTGGGGCCATTCACGACGACCTGGTACCCTGCAGGCGCCGGCCAGCTATCGTGCAACAGGTCACCGGCCCGCACCGCGTATGCGCGTCGTGTCATCTCGGCGCCGTAGCGATACACGGCGAACGGCGACCCTTGCGATCGTCGACCAAAGGCTCGATTGCGCGCTTCCATGCTGACCCGGAAGGCACCAGCTTCGACGCGCGCGTTGGCGTGTAACTCATACGGCAGCGGACACGACGGTCGAGTGCCGCGTTCCTGCATCGCTCTCACCACAGACGTATCCGCGTCGGCACTGACCGGTGCTGGCGCGCCAGGCCGCTGCTGAAACTTCGCCGAATAGATCCGTTCCACCGTCGCGTCGCGCCCGATGGATGCCGGCAGCCGCACGACCTCACCATCGTATGGCCGAAATGCCGACGACAGGTCGCCGCACACCGTGCGCCGCCAGGCCGAGATGTTCTGTTCGCGCACCGGCTTCCCGCGAGCGGCGAGCCACTCCTCCATCAACTGCAGCACCGACGTGTGATCGAAGATCTGCGAGTTGACTGCCCCACCACGACTCCACGGCGAGGCCACCACCAGCGGCACCCGGAAACCGAGCCCGATCGAATGATCGCGGCCGTGCACGTTGCCCCAATCGATCGACGTATCGATCCCGGCCGACGCCGCACCAGTTTCCGTTCGCGTGGGATGCGGAGCTGTAAACGGCGGCACATGGTCGAAGTAGCCGTCGTTCTCGTCGTAACAGAGGATCAGGATCGTCTTCTTCCACACTTCCGGGTTGCGGGTGAGGATATCGAGCGTCTCCGACACATACCACGCGCCATACCACGGCGCGCTCGGATGATCTGAGAGATTTTCCGGCGCCACCAGCCACGAAATCGCCGGCAAGGTGCCGCCCGACACATCGGCCCGGAATCGCTGGAAGAGATCGCCCGCCGGCACCTGCACTTCGCGCGCAACGCCGCCGTCCTGGTAGCGCAGTGTCCGGAGCGTACGATAGGCCGGGTCGCCTTCGTTGGTGCTGAATGCTCGCTCATGCAGCGCCTGCTGCCGTGGTGACAACGCTTGCCAGGTCGCATCAGTCCACCGGACCACCTCGGCTTCTGCACTCGCGAGTTGCCCCCGTAGCGACGCGACCGTCGCACGGCGCTTCTTCGCTTCAGCCGCAGTCAGCCCGGTTGCTTCCGCATCGTGCTCGGCGGCGGCGATCCGCTCCGGCCACTGCGCGATCAGCTTCGGCAACCACTCGCGATGGGTACGCGCCAGCCGCACGTTGTACTGCGTGAACCATTCGAGTGGACTGTCATCGAAGTTGCCAAGCCAGGCGTCTTCGTCATCACTCAGCCCCGAATCGATCCCGATCTCGTTCTGGTAGATCCGCCACGACACGCCAGCATCCTGCAACCGCTCCGGAAACGTGGTCCAGTCAGCCTCTGCCGGGTAATCGGTTTCTTCGTTGAGCACCCGCGGCGCGTCGTTGGCGTCGCGACGGATATTGCCAGTCCAGAGAAAGAGCCGATTCGGAGTTGTCCCGGTGAGCGAAGAGCAGAACGCCTGATCACACACCGTGAAGGCATCGGCCAACGCGTAGTAGAACGGAATGTCGTCGCGGGTGTAGTGCCCCAGCGTGAACGGCAGGTCGCGTTTCGGCTTGGCGATCAGCCAGTTGTCATGCCGACCATTGTTGGCCGCATCAACCTGGTCAGCCCACGAATGCGGCAACCCGCCGATCCAGGTGGCGTTGCTGCCGGTGATGTCGAGACGGAATGGCGGATAGGTGACGCCGTGAGCATCGGTCTGGAACCAGACCGGGCGGCCATTCGGCTGACGATGCACCTGCGGGTCGCGAAAACCGCGCACACCGGCGAGCGATCCGTAACAGTGATCGAACGAGCGGTTCTCCTGCATCAGTACGACGATATGTTCGGCGTCTAGAAAGGTCGAGCCCGTGGCCGGGTCGATAGCCAGCGCGCGGGCAATCGCGTCGGGAATGGCATTGCGGGTCCCCGCCACCGCCGCGACCGTCGCGAGAAAATCCCGGCGCGAAGTCATCCGATTCCCTACTGGTCCCGCTCGCCCGGCGTCAGCGAGTCGAGCGCTACGACCGGCGTCACCGTGAGTCGCGCACCACAGGCCTTCACATCGGCCGCGAGTGCCGGAAGTGCCGCTGCCACCGTCGCTCCGGGTACCGACACCCGAAACGCGCGCCCGGCAACGCAACCGCCGGGCTGCCCCTCAACCACCGTCCAGCCGATGTCGAATACAGCCACACCATGGGGAGCGAGCGTCACCGTCGCAACGGAATGGCTACCAGTGAGATAGGCACCGTCGACCGAATCGACGCGCACCGCGACCGCGACGCCGCCGCTGTCGAACAATCCAACCGCCGGAAAGCCGGTCACGCGGCACGCGGCCTCGCCATCATTGCGCCATTGCACTCGCACGGTCCGGTGCCCCATGCCAGCGTCCTCCCGGCCGAGGACGGGGGTGAGCTGGTCGGCGCGGCAGCCGCCGTTGGGTGCGGCGCCGCTGCTATCCGTCGCGCCGTTCGCGACGATAGGCGGTGGGACCGGCGCCTTATGACAGGCCGCCAGCAGCAGCGCCGACACGCCAACCCACCGCAGGACACGCATCAGGCCGGCGGGTCGAGCTTCTGGAGGTAATCGCCCAGACCGGGCCAGCCGTCGCCGTTGTAGATCCAGATGGTGCGCAGGTAGCGGCGGCCGTCGTCACCGAATCCGGCCATCACCGCGTCGGCACCCTTGAGCACCGCCGCTTCAGGGGCAAACGGCGGCGCAGCATCTTCGGGCATCGTGGCGCCCTCGTGCGGAACGCCGGCCGTTTCGAGGAAGAGCGTCTGGATCTCAGGCTGCACCTCGACGTACAAGCCGACCAGCAACCGGAGCTCGTCTTCTGCATTTTCGAGATTGTGGCGCACGACCTCGCGGGCAAGCTGGGCCGGCGGCCATTCGCGCAGCTTCGACGGGCGAAAGCCACCGCCCCGCGCAACGATCGCCTGAACGAAGCTGTTGCGCGCCTCGCGGCTGGTTGAAATGTCATGGATCACGAGCTGCTGGCGTTGTGCCGCAGGCAGCGAACGATAGGGAGAGAGTTGAGCCATGCGGGATACTAATCGGAATCGGACTGCCATTAGAGTTCAGTCATGAACAAGACACCCGCCTTCGCGGCCTTCTCGCCTGACACCCCCTTGGGACCGCACACGATCGATCGCCGCAATCCCGGCCCGGACGACGTCCAGATCGACATCCTCTTTTGCGGCGTCTGCCACTCCGACCTGCATACCGTCAAGGCCGAATGGGGAGGGCCGACCTACCCTGCCGTGGTTGGCCACGAGATCGTCGGCCGAGTCACCGGCGTCGGCGCCAACGTCACAGGCGTCAAGGTCGGCGACATGGCCGGGGTCGGCTGCATGGTCGACTCCTGCCAGGCCTGCGCCTCGTGCAAGGACGGGCTCGAGCAGTTCTGCGAAAATGGCTTCACCGGGACGTACAACTCGCCCGACAAGAAGAGTGGCGGGGTGACCTACGGCGGCTATTCCACCAGCATTGTGGTTGACCGGCGCTTCGTGCTCCGGATTCCCGGGTCGATGGACCCGGCATCAACTGCGCCACTCCTCTGTGCTGGCATCACGACCTATTCGCCGCTGCGCCACTGGGGCGTCAAGAAGGGCTCTCGCGTTGGCGTCGTCGGCCTGGGCGGCCTTGGCCACATGGCGATCAAGATCGCCCACGCGATGGGTGCCCATGTCACCCTCTTCACGACCTCCCCGGGCAAGGAAGCCGATGCCCACCGACTCGGCGCCGACGAAGTGATCCTCACCAAGGGTGGTATCAAGGCGACGCCCAAGCCGATGGACGTCATCATCGACACCGTCTCTGCAGCGCATGACCTCAATGTCTACATAGCGTTGCTCGCTCGCGATGGCACGCTGGTGCTCCTCGGCGCACCACCGACACCACATCCGCCCCTCAAGGTCATGCCGATGATCTCCCGGCGCCGGTCGCTGGGCGCCTCGCTGATTGGCGGCATCAAGGAAACCCAGGAGATGCTTGATTTCTGCGCCGAGCACGGAATCGCGGCTGATATCGAACTGATCTCGATGCAGGAGATCAACACCGCCTACGAACGGATGCTCAAGAGCGACGTGAAGTACCGTTTTGTCATCGACATGCAGTCGCTGAGAGAGAAAGGAAGCTGATCATGGTCCGCCTGAACTACTCCACCGTTGCACCTGAACTCCTCCGGGCGATGGGTGCCCTGCAAGTTGCGGTGCGCCATTCCGGACTGCCGGAGTCACTGATCGAGCTCATCAAGTTGCGGGCGTCGTATGCCAATGGCTGCGCGTATTGCGTCGACATGCACACCAAGGACGCGCTCGCCGCTGGCGAGACGGCGCAACGACTTTTCGGTGTGGCGGTGTGGCATGAGACGCCGTACTTCACGCCGCAGGAACGCGCCGCGCTGGCGTGGACCGACGCGTTGACCCACATCGCCGACGGTCCGCCAAGCGATGAACTGTTCGAGGAGGTCAGCGGGCTCTTTACGCCGGCTGAAGTTGCCTATCTGACGCTCGCGATCGTCGCGATCAATGGCTGGAATCGAATCGCCCTCAGTCTCGGCGCCGACGTCGGCTCGTATCAGGTGCCGGCCAAAGGCTGAGGCCGCCGGACGGCCCTGGGCTCAGCTCAGGGCCACGATGTTCAGATCGGGTATTGCTTCAGCAACGTCTTTCCCGCCACCATTTTCCAGCCATCCACCAGCAGTTCGGCAACATCCAACCAGTCGAGACCGCGGTCGAGATAGACACCAACCCAGCCGCCCGGCCCCATGTATGGCGGCACGAAGTAGCGGTCGGGGTCCATCTGCACCATCAGCTGCTGGTTCATCAACGTCGACTTGACCAGCACCTCGGGGCGTTTCACACCGTGGCGGCCGACCGGGATGTACATCGCGAACATCTTGTTGCGCACGCGAAAGGTCGGCGTGGCCCACGCTTCAACTTCATGGACCTCGGGGAGCGCCATCGCGCCGCCCCGCAGTTCGGACAACGGATCATCTGCCATCGGAACCTCCACCCTGTGACGCAAGCGACCCAGGATTATGTGTGCATTCGGCGACCGTCGCGCGATAAACCCACCAGAACAGCAACGGCTGCAGCGGCAGACGAATCCAGAGGGCCGTGATCCAGAGCGCCGACTTGTGCGCGGCGATTGCCTGCATCAGCATGTAGATATTGGCCGGGAAAACGGCCACCAGCAGGATCAGCAGGCCGATCCCCGCCGATCGTCGCGGTCCTGGCAGCAAGATGCCGATGCCACCCAGGAGCTCGGCGAGACCACTGATCGCCACCAGCAATCGCGGACGCGGGAGCGACGGGGGCACGATCGCCACGTAAGCGTCGGCACGCACGAAATGTCCGATCCCTGCGCCAAGAAAGATCAACGCGATCAACCCGAGCTGCACCGACCGTGACGGTGCGCGCATCACTCGCCCGCGAGCGGCTTGGCCATCAGCCAGTCATCCTGCCGGTCATCGCCCAGCATGAACTCCTGCCGGCCGACCGCATGAAAGCCGTGCTTGCGATAGAAACGGATCGCCCGTGCATTCTGTTGCCAGACGCCGAGCCAGAGCGAGGTCGATCCCGTTGCTGCGGCCGCGGATACGCAATGCTCAAGGAGATGGGCTGCGACATGGCGACCGTGCCAGGCCGCGTCGACGTAGAATCGATGCAGTTCGACCGGGTGACGCCCAGGCACCCAGAGCGGGGTCACGACGTGAAGACGCAGCTGCCCGTAGCCAACCAGTTCGTCGTCGACCGAGGCCAGCAACGTGATCAAGTTGTCAGCGTTCAGGTCGGAGCGAACCTGGTCGACGGCAAAGGCTGCACCGACGTACTGGTCGATATTCGCCGCCGTATTGAACGGCTCGTAGGTGGTGCGAAAGGTCAGTACGGCCAGGTGGGCGAGTGCCGAGGCATCGGCCGGGGCGCCGGGGCGGACATGCACGGTTGGATTCGTCATTGCGGCCCCCGACGGGTTGGAGTGACATCTAGCACGGCCAGCGCTTCCATGACGCCCAGGGCCGGCTCCCGCCCAGGCGCCTCCAGATAGTCACGGCGCAGGATCTCCTCGAGCTGACCAAAGGCGCGATCGCGGTCAGCCCGAAGCTCTCGCAACCTGGCCGGGGTCATTGTCGCCTGGGCCGCCCGCCAGCGATCGATCAGCTCAGTCCCCTCCGCGGTGAACGCAGCATACTCGAAGTCCCGCTCGGCGTCGAATCGCGCCTGGATCTGGTCGTCCGTCAGGCCGGCGACCGACCGGACTGACCAGATCGTCGCGTCTCCCCCGTCGGCCACGACCTCGTCGCGAAGCAGGTCGAAATCGGCTCGACGGGCGGGCGTGCCTGGCAGGAGATAGACCGCTCCCTTGAGCGCGAGGGCACCCATCCGCTGGACGCGGCGGCGCAGCTTGACCCGGGAATAGGCCGGACCAGCCGGCACCGAGGCAAGCAGCATCAACCAGCGCCTCGCTGGCGATGATACGGGCGATTCATTGACTAACACATCTGTATCATAGCGTGAAGCCAATCAATGGCAAGGAGTTATCTGTTACCGCGACTTGCGGGATTGGCGCACCGCGGCGTCCCACGCCATCCTGGTGACTCGGGCAATCGTCCGTTCGCGGTCGCTTTCCGAGGCCTTCGAATCGCGAATGAAGACGGCCACAGCCAGATGCCGGCCGCTCGGCAGGGTGACGATTCCGATGTCGTTGGTCGCCGCGGTGACGCCGCCCCGGGTAGCTGAGGTCCCGGTCTTGTGAGCCACCGCCGTCCCTTCCGGGAGCATTCCCTTGATGCGGTGATCGCCGTTGGTCGACTCCATCAGCCAGGAATCGAGCAGCACCTGGCTCGGCGCCGAGATGGCGCGGCTCACTTGGAAGGCGCGGAGGAGCTGGACTGCGGCACGCGGTGTGGTCCAGTTACGGTATTGGACCTTGTCGTCGGCTGCCATCGCCCGCTCGGTGGCGACAATCATCATGCTGTCGACGCCGAGACCATGCACCATCTTGTTCACCTCGGGCAGCGGGACGAGCGTGGCCAGGACGTCGGACGCGGTGCCGTCGCTCTCGACGATGGCAGCCCGGAGCAGCTCGCGCACGGTAAGCGTCACGCCGGCGGGATTCTGATCGCGAATCGGGCTGTGGACCCCCGGAACCATGTCGCTCCTGGCGAGGTGCACCGGCTGGCTCAGGCGGAGCTTGTCCGCGTCGATCCGTGCCAGCACCGCCCAGGCGATCGGGAATTTGTAGACGCTCTGCATCGGGAAGCGGGCGTCGGCCTTCACCCCGACGAAGTCGCCGGTTTCCACGATCATCGCCGCCGCGCCCACCACGCCGGGAATCGATGCGGCCCACCGCGTCATCGCGGGGAGCGCCGCCGCCAGCATGTTGACTGGAGGACGCTTCTTGACTGGAGCGCGGCGATGCACGGGTGCCCGGTGCTGCGCCGCCAGCGGTGGCGCCGCAACGACGATCAGGGCCAGGAGAAGGCGAGATGATGTCACGGCGCGAAACATAGACGACTGACCAATGCGGTCATGACGACATTAATCTTCTCCCATGACCATCCAAGCACCCCGCGGACCGCACCGCACTGCCCAGGGCTGGATCCAGGAAGCCGCCAAACGAATGCTGATGAACAACCTCGACTCGGCGGTCGCCGAGAAACCCGAGGAACTGATCGTCTACGGCGGACGCGGCAAGGCCGCCCGCAACTGGGACGCCTATCACCGCATCATTGCCACGCTCGACCGGCTGAAGAACGACGAGACCCTCCTGATCCAGAGCGGCAAGCCGGTCGCCGTGCTGCGCACCCACGACATGGCTCCACGGGTCCTGCTCGCCAACTCGAACCTCGTCCCCAAGTGGGCGACCTGGGAGGAGTTTGACCGCCTCGACCGCCTCGGCCTGATGATGTACGGCCAGATGACCGCCGGTTCGTGGATCTACATCGGCACCCAGGGAATCCTGCAGGGGACGTACGAGACGTTTGCGTCTGCGGCGGAAAAGCATTTCGGTGGCACGCTGGCCGGTACGATCACCGTGACGGCAGGCCTGGGCGGCATGGGCGGTGCGCAGCCGCTGGCCGTGTCGCTCGCGGGTGGCGTGAGCATCTGCATCGAACTCGATGCCGCGCGCATCCAGCGTCGCGTTGACACACGCTATCTCGACGAGGTCGCGACGTCGCTCGACGACGCAATCGAACGCGCGACGCGCGCCGCACAGGAGAAGCGCGCCCTCTCGATTGGCCTCCTTGGCAATGCCGCCGAAGTGCTTCCCGAAATCGTGGCGCGCAACTTCACGCCGCAGCTGGTGACCGACCAGACATCGGCGCACGATCCGATGTGGGGATATATCCCGCCGGCGAAACCCGACGAGGACATCAACGAGGTGCGCGCGAAGCAGCCCGACGAATATCTGAAGCGCACCCGCGACGCGATGGTGCGTCACGTTGAAGCAATCCTTGAGCTGCAACGTCGCGGCGCGATCGCATTCGACTATGGCAACAATCTTCGCGCCCAGGCGCAACTCGGCGGACTTGCCACCGCATTCAGCTATCCGGGCTTCGTGCCAGCGTTCATTCGCGATTCCTTCTGCGAAGGGCGCGGACCGTTCCGCTGGGTCGCGTTGTCTGGCGACCCGGCCGATATCGCCGCGACCGATCGCGCCATGCGCGAGCTCTTTCCCGGCGACGCCCGTTTGCAGCAGTGGCTTGGTTGGGCCGGCGATCGCGTTGCGTTTCAGGGACTGCCGGCCCGGATCTGCTGGCTTGGGCTTGGTCAGCGTGACAAGGCGGGATTGCTGTTCAATGAGATGGTGCGCGACGGTCGGCTCAAGGCGCCAATCGTCATCGGCCGCGATCACCTCGATGCCGGGTCGGTCGCGTCGCCGTATCGCGAAACCGAAGCGATGAAGGACAGCTCCGACGCCGTGAGTGATTGGCCGCTGCTCAACTTTGCCACCGGCATTGCCAGCGGGGCGGGGTGGATGTCGTTTCATCACGGCGGCGGTGTCGGCATGGGATACTCGCAGCACGCCGGGCTCGTCGCGGTTGCTGATGGATCGGACGAAGCCAGTCGCCGTCTCGCACTCTGCCTCACCAACGACCCCGCGATGGGTGTCATCCGCCACGCCGACGCGGGCTACGAGAAGGCGATTGAAGTCGCCCATGAGCGGGGCGTGGATATGCCGTCGGTGGATTGAAGGGCGAGGGTGACGGGATCCCCGGAAAGGCAGATCCATCCCCTCGTCCTGAACGTAGTGAAGGACCTGCATAACAGTGGTGGACCGGAGCCCTGCACCTCACGCTCGCGCAGGTCCCTCGCTGCGCTCGGGATGACACAAACCGAGTCCGGCTCGGAATGATTGCGCCCGCAACACGTTAGATTTCGACCATGCGCGCCGACCTCCTCGTCACCAACATCAACGAACTCGCCACGCCCACCGGCACCGGCATGTCGCGCGGCCACGCAATGGATGCGGTCGACGTCATCGAAGACGCCGCCATGGCGATCACCGGTGACCGGATCGTCTGGGTCGGCGAGCGTGAACAGTGGCAGGGCACCGCCGCTGCCGAGATTGACGCCCTGGGGTGCGCCGTGATTCCGGCGCTGGTCGATCCGCACACTCATGCCGTCTGGCGCGGCGACCGGCTCGAGGATTTCGAGGCGCGCAGTCGTGGGGCGAGTTACGAGGAGATCCTCGCCCGCGGTGGTGGCATCCGCAGCACCATCAACGACACCAACTGTCCCGACGACGGCGATATCGACGAGTGGTTGGTCGGGCTCGCCGACGAGCGCGTTGGCCTGTTGATCAGCAGTGGCGCCGCTACCATCGAGATCAAGAGTGGCTACGGCTTTTCGCACGAAGGCGAGATCCGCCTCCTCGAGGCGATCCGGATCGTCGGCGAACAATCCGAAGCGACCATTATTCCGACCCTGCTCATTCACGTTCCGCCGCTGGAGCGCGCCGAACGCGGCGATTATGTCCAGATGGTCTGCAATGAGTTGATCGAGGAGACGGCACGTCGCAAACTGGCCGGCGCGGTCGATGTCTTCATCGAACGCGAAGCATTCACGGTGGACGAGGCGCGCATCATCTTCGCCGCGGCCACGGCGGCCGGGCTTCGCGTCAAGGCGCACGTCGATCAGTTCCACGTAATCGGCGGACTCGAACTGGCGATCGAGTTCAACGCGCTCTCGGTCGATCATCTGGAGGCTTCCGGACCGGCGCAGGTCGCAGCGCTTGCCGCCAGCGATACGGTCGGCGTGATCCTGCCGGGTGCATCGCTGCAGCTCGGTGGCAATGCGGCCCCGGGACGGGCACTGATTGATGCCGGCGCGGCGGTCGCGGTGGCGACTGACCTCAACCCCGGCTCATCACCGCTCTTTTCGGTACAGCTGGCGATGGCGCTGGCGGTCCGCGTCAACAAGCTGAGTGCCTGCGAAGCGCTGACCGCCTCCACAGCCAATGCTGCTGCCGCACTGGGCCTCTACGATACCGGTCGGTTGCGGGCCGGGCAGCGCGCCGATTTCATCATCACCGATTTTCCCGACTGGCGGGACGTGGTCTACACCATGGGGGCGTCGCCGGTGGCGCGTCTCTTCGTCGGTGGAAAGGAGCTGACATTCTGATCGATCCGATCGAGACTCCGGTGCGGGTCGGCGAGCCGCTGTCGCTCGCCGACGTGATGCGCGTGGCGAACGACGGCGCCATGGTGGTGCTCGCCGCCGAAGCGCGCGGCCGCATTGATGCCAGCCGAGCCTACATCGAGCAGCTCGTCGCCGAGGGACGGACGGTCTACGGCGTCACGACCGGATTCGGCAAGCTCGCCAACGTGCGGATTGCGCCGCATGATGTCCGGCAGCTGCAGCGCAACCTGGTGCGCTCACATGCGATGGGCGTTGGCGAACCGTTGTCACAGGAAGTCGTCCGGGGGATGCTGCTGCTGCGGGCGCAGTCACTCTCGCTCGGTCACAGTGGTATCCGTATCGAAGTGATCGAGTTGTTGATCGCGATGCTCAATCACGGCATTCATCCGGTGATTCCATCGCAAGGATCGGTTGGTGCCAGTGGCGACCTCGCTCCGCTGGCGCATATGGCGCTGGCGCTGATCGGCGAAGGCGAGGTCGCGGTGGGCGACGCCGTCCTGCCAGCGGCGGCGGCCCTGGCGGAGGTCGGCCTGTCGCCGGTCACGCTGGAAGCCAAGGAAGGGCTGGCGCTGATCAACGGCACCCAGGCGATGACCGCGATCGGTGCGCTGGTCATCTCCGATGCGCTGGAGCTTGCGACCGCCGCCGACATCGCGGCCGCGATGTCGATCGAAGCGCTCAAGGGATCGCACGCGCCATTTGATCGCCGAGTGGTGTCGATTCGTCCGCACCCCGGCGCTGGCGAGACGGCAGCCAATGTGCGCGCCGTCGGCGCCGATTCACCAATCCATGCATCGCACGCCGATTGCGACAAGATCCAGGACGCCTACTCGCTGCGCTGCGTCCCGCAGGTCCACGGCGCCTCGCGCGATGCGTTGCGCCATGCCGCCGAAGTGGTCACCCGCGAGATCAACTCGGTCACCGACAATCCGCTGGTCTTTGCCGATGGCGACACAGTGATCTCGGCGGGCAACTTTCATGGCCAGCCGATCGCGCTGGTGATGGATTACGCCAAGATCGCGATTGCCGAACTCGCCAACATATCCGAACGCCGCATCGAACATATGATGGACCCCGCCGTATCCGGCTTGCCGGCGTTTCTCGCCACACAGGGCGGGCTGCACTCCGGGTTGATGATTTCGCAGTACACCGCAGCGTCGCTGGTCAGCGAGAACAAGGTGCTGGCCCATCCGGCGAGCGTCGACTCGATCCCGACCAGTGCCAACCAGGAAGATCACGTCTCGATGGGAACCACCAGCGCCCGGCAGTGCGCCATGATCCTGGAGAATGCCCGTTGGGTCATCGCGATCGAGGTGCTCAGCGCGACGCAGGCGCTGGAGTTCCACCTGCCGCTGCTGCCCGGGCCCGGCGTGCTGGCGGCGACTACTGTGATCCGCAGCGTTGTGCCGTCGCTCACCGAAGATCGGGTGATGACCGGCGATCTCGCTGCGGTGCGCGACCTGATCGTGTCGCGTTCGCTGCGCGATGCGGTGGAAGCTGCGGTCGGCGCGCTGGCGTAGCGCGTCCGCAGATCGCGCCATGCAACGATCGACCGCACCAATCGTCACGCTGCTCTCGCAGTGCGTCGTGGCGTATACCGTGGAGTTCGACAACACCTTCGAAGAGCGGGTACCGCACCGCACCAGCGACCACGGCGCGCCGCCCGGCGTTCCGGATGCGCCTTGGCTGGTGTCGCGCGTGATGTGGCAGATGCTGCTGCGACACGTTCCGCCTGACGGCGTGTCAATCGCGGCGCTGAAACAGCAGAGCGGCTTGAGCGAAAAGAGCTTCCGCATCTGGCTGACGCGGCTCAGCGAATGGTGGGGATACCTCATCGTGACGACTGATGCGGCAGTGCCCGGCGGCAAGTGGGTTCAACCGACGCGAAGCAGCGAGTTCGCGATGGCCACTTGGCCGACGCTCGATGGCGAAATCGAGATGCGCTGGGGAGTACGTCTTGGTGTCGCCTCCGTTTCGCGCCTCCGTGATGCGCTCGTTGCGATTGACGCCGAACTCGACCCCGCGCTGCCCGAGTACCTCCCGATCCTGGGGTACGGACTTTCCACCGCGGCAGCGGTCCATGAGTCCGTGCACGGGCTCGCGGCAACGACAGCGCCGAATGAACTCCCGTCACTGGCTCGGCTGCTCAACCGGGTGTTGCTGGCGCTCGCCCTCGAGTTCGAGCGCGCGACAGCGCTGCCGCTCGCGCTGGTGGCCAATGTCCTGCGGGTCCTCGGCCAGGACGGTGTTCGGGTGCGCGACCTTCCTGCGCTGACCGGGGTATCGAAACCGTCGATCGAGATCGCGCTCAAGCTGTTGCGCCGGACACGCGGTGCCGCGCTCGCCGCCGATCCGGACGGCAAGCGCGTCCGGGCCGTGCGGATTACCGAACGCGGTGCGCTCGGACAGGAGCGATATCGCCAGGGGCTGGTCGATGTTGAAAAGGATTGGTGCAGCCGGTATGGCGCGGTCCGTGTCGCCGAGCTGAAGCGGGCGTTGGCCGAGTTGGTGGGCGATGGCACCGCGAGCGGTTCCCCGCTGTTTGCCGGTTTGGTGCCACCAGCCGGCTCGTGGCGTGCAGCGGCCATTGCTCCAGTCACATTGCCACACTTTCCGGTGATCCTGCACCGCGGCGGCTTCCCGGACGGAAGTTGAGAGCGGCGGATCGATGGTGCCCTGTCGGCCGGCACAGGTGAAAGTGAGACCGCAGCTGTTCCGCAGGACGCAACGTGCCAGTTAGCTTTTTTGGGAGTACTTACCCGGAGATTCCCGATGCGTTCCCTGCTCCTATGCGGTGCGATGGTGCTGGCGATCGCCAGCGTTGGGTGCAGCAGTGACAGTGGTACCAGTGGCACCACGGGTGGCAACCAGTTGACTGCCGCTCGAGCGGCGGTGGTGAGCCAGATCAATCAGTTGCGCGCGGCTGCCTCGCTGCCGGCGCTCACCGAGTGGACGGCGGAGGAGAGCTGCGCCGACGGTGAGGCACAGACCGACGCCGCGGCGGACAGCAGCTACAAGGCGTTCGGCAGCTGCGGCGAGGCGGCGGAGAACGAGTGCCAGAACTATCCGTCCACGTCCGAGGTGGCGACCGGATGTGCCGTGCAGATGTGGGCCGAGGGCCCTGGAGACTTCAGCACGCACGGCGACTATACCAACATGTCGAACACGACCTATCACAAGGTCGCCATCGGGTTCGCGACCACGAGCACCGGGACGTACTGGGCCATCATGGCGTTTGCGCCCTGACGACGGGGGGTCATCCCAAACGTAGCCGGAGCGATCCCCTCTTTGTCATCCCGAGCGCAGTGACGGAGATCCGAGGCGCCGAACGCCCCGACGCCCACTGTCTGCGGTCCGCCGTCACGACCTCTGCTCTCCCTCGCAGCGCTCGGGATGACCAAGGTTTTTGCTCAGGATGACAAATATCTGGTCGATGCGGAGGTTGAAGAGGTCGGTGCGGAGAATTATGTCGTCGAACGGGGTGCAGGAGAGACCTGACGCCGGAATTATGTCGTCGACGCGGGTGCAAGAGACACCTGTCGGCCGAATTATGGAGTCGATGCGGGTGAAGGAGACACCTGACGCCGGAATTATGGAGTCGAACTGGCTGCAGGAGACACCTGACGCAAGAATTATGGAGTCGAACATCGTGCAGGAGACACCTGACGCATGAATTATGGAGCCGAACAGGGTGCAGGAGACACCTGAACGCCTGTTGGCGGAGCCTGACAGGCGAAAGTTGGAGCCTGATCGAGGAATGTTGGACCCGGAACGGGCGAAGATGGAACCTGACGGCGGAAAGATGGAGCGCAGCGCTTGTCACCCCGAGCGCACGTGGGAGATGCTGGACGCTGGCTGATGGCTGATGGCTGACCCCAACAGATGCTGTCATCCTGAGCGCAGCGAAGGATCGGTTACCGGATCGCTTTCACCCGACCGATCCCTCGCTGCGCTCGGGATGACAAACAATCCCCTTACCGCCCCTTTGCTCGCGCCACCCGGAACCGCACCACGCTCTCGACGTCATCGGCGTCCTTTTCGGTCCCCCAGACCACGCCTCGGCCGACCACCATCAGCTTCACGTTCGCGGGCACGGTCAAGGTGCCGGTCACGTCACCGCGCGGCGAGAGCATCACCCAGGGAATACCGGCATCTGTCGGCCGGAGCTGCGCCCACGCCGACCCGTCGGTCCCCACCAGTACCGTCTCCAGCCCGGGATAGATCGTGGGCGGACCGAAGCGGGGCCCGAGCGGCGTTGGCATGACCGGCAGCTTCTGCGTCCTGGCGCGCTCGTTCAGGCTGTCCCTGATATGTGCTGGAATCGTCTGGGCTGTAAAGGGGTATTTCCGCGAGTAGATGGTCGTCCCACGGCGATTGAGCATGGTGATCCGGTAGGTCCCGGAATCGGGGCCGGCATAGGACATCGTCCCCCATGCGATATGTTCGGCGGTCGGGTCGATCCCGACGGTCAGGCGACCACAGAGCATATACGCATAGGACATCGCCATTCCGCAGTCGTCGCGCGGACCGTATGACACCAGGCGCTCAAACTCTCCGCTGGCCGACACCGCGATCAATGCCAGTCGGGTGTCGAGGTGGTTCGGGTCGTTCGCCCACGCGGGTCGCTGTGCCAGCGAACTGGGGAGCACCACGTCAACCAACTGCGAGCCATCCGGATAGAGCGACACTGCCCCGGTCACCATCACACTTGCAGCGGTGTCGCCGAGGCCCTTGATCGTGAGCGCCGCCGGCACAGTGCGCAGCAGCTTGCGCTCTGGCGTGATCATCGCAAAGCGACGCAAGTTGTAGTCACCAACCCACAGGCTGTCGCCGCGCCAGCCGACGCCGAACTTGTCCAGCCCGCGAAACTCCCCTGGCCCTTCGCCTTCGCGCCCGAATGTTCCCAGGGCTTTCCCGGCAGCATCAAAGAAGCGGATCAGGTGATCCTGCTGCTGGCCCACCGCGATCGTCCCGGAGGGGCTCACCGCGAGCCACGTGACCGGACTGAGGTTGGCCGCCGCTGCATCGATCCGCAGGTCGCGGGTGAGGACGTAGCGCGGTGGTGTTTGCGCAACGATCAATGCCGGAGTGAACAGCAGCGACAAGGCGGCCAGGGCGCGAGCGTGGGCGGGCATCCAACCTCCATATCAGGGGGTATTTCAAGGTAGCGGCCGGCGAACGGGGGGTTACGTCGCGAAGCGTATTGTCATCGGGAGTACATCCTGGCGTCATGCGGAACGCAGCCGTTGGCGTCCCAGGGCACCCTTTGAGCCGATTACATCGGGGAACGCGCTCTTGAGGGAGACCCCTCACGAGGCAGCTCCCATGCGTCGGCTATTGCTACTCGCTTCCCTGACCGTTGCTACCGCCTGCGGCTCTGACCCTGCCGGGACAGGCTCGACCGGCGCGCCGGCATCGGACGCTGTGGCGACCGGCGGTGGACAGCAGGCCGCCCCGGGATCCACGTTGGCAGTGGCACCATCGGTCGTGGTGCGCGACGCCTCGGGAGCAGCACTCTCAGGAATCGCCGTCACGTTCGCCGTCGATTCTGGCGGCGGGAGCATCACCGGCGCATCTGCGGTCACCGGATCGAATGGCATCGCCGCAGTGGGCAGCTGGACGCTCGGCGCGGCGACCGGCCGGAACATTCTCCTCGTCACGGTGGCTGGGCTCGCGCCGCTCCGCATTGCCGCGACAGCGACGGCGGGCGCGTCCACCTACCCCAGCGTCGCGATCGGAACGGGCGGCGGCGCGGTCACGATCCATGACACGGGACCGCTCAACGGCTTTGCGCTCACCCTTCCGGCGGGGGCCTTCGCCGCGGCAACGCAGTGGACCATTTCCTATTCGCCCAGCACCGCGGTGCCCAGGACCAGCGGCGTCAATCCGCTCACGCCATTGATCCAGATCTCGAGTTCGGTGGGATCACGAGCGAACACTGTGCTCACCTTGAGCATTCCCGTGACCGTGCCGGCCGGCACGACGCCGTTCATCGTACTGCGCGACCCCACGAGCGGCAGCATGGAAGTGCTCACGACCCATTTTGATGGCACGGTGGCGACAGCAAATACCAATCACCTCAACGGCGATCGATTGATCGACACTCTCGCGCTGGCGGCCGGACTGCGACGGGCGTCGCTCAGGAGCGGCTACGACATCCAGGTCTTCATCACGGGCATGACGACCGAACAGCTCGCGGTCGATTTCGACACCGGCTTCCGCCCCGGGACCGATGACTGGGAGTTCGAGAGCATGGGCACCGAGCAGGCACCCGACGGGATCTGCGCGGGAATCACCGTCAGCGAAGCGTGGTACTACTTCACCCAGCGCCAAGGCACCGGCCGCCACCTGTTCAATCGCTTTACGGCGGCCAACGGCGTCGCGGTGAGCGACACGACCGGCATCCATTGGGCATCGCTGGTGCAGAGTCGGTATGAGGCCAACAACGAAGCGGGGATGAACGACTACCTGAACCGTTTCGAGCAACAAGGCAATACCGGCAGCGTGCAACAGGATCTCTACAACTCGATGAAGGCGAACATGATCGTCACGCACCTGCCGGTCTTCGTCGCCCTCGCCGGTGCCGTGGTCAACAACCAGGGGATCTGGGATCATTCCGCACTGGCATGGAAAACGGCAGGCACCCAGACCTTCCTCGCCGACGCGGCGTTCCCCGGCAACCAGACGACGTCGGTCGGATTTTCCCTGGGCAAGTTCCTTCCGTATACACAGCCCGACCACCTTGGCGACGCTGGACGAAGCTACCCGCAGATCTATCCGGTCCCGATGTCCCAGGTGATTTCCACCGACGGCCTTGCGAGCGATTGGCCGAGCGTACTGGATCACAGCATCAATACCGGTGCCTTTCCCAACTATCAGCTCCGGACCAAGTACGGCCCGGTGAGCGATACCGTGTGGTTCGCGGACACACTTCGGATCTGGGCCGAATGTGGCCATTGCACGCCGGTGCTGTCGTCGCCACTGGTTCCGGAAGCAACGGCGTCACTCACCGCCCAGAAGCAGTTCGAATATTTGCCGGCGTCGAACACCTGGTCGACGACGCTGCTCGATGGCCAGTTTGCCCTCGGCTATGCCGGCAATCTGATCAATGCGGCATCCAATTCGGTTGGCGGATTCTATGCTGTCGGAATCAATCTGCAGGGAAGCAATGGGTTCGTGGGGACCGACCAGGAGCCCGATTACCTCTGGCTCTCCTGGCACAACATCCGGCAGATCAAGCTCGGCGCCCTGATGACGACGACCGTGGCAAACCCGACGATCGGATCGCCGTTCACTATCACCCTTGCGCTCACGGGCACCCAGCCGAGTCACATCGATTACCGCTGGACTTTCGGCGATGGTAGCGACACCGTCATCGTGCATGACGTCGGGAACGTTCAGCATACGTTCAACGTCACGGGACCGGTGACCGTCAAGGTGGAGGCGCTCTATCCGGCAACCCAGCAACCGATGGTCAGCGCTACCGGTCAGTTCACGGTGATGCCGCCCAGCTTCAACTGGAAAATCACGTCGGCAACGCTGGTCAGCACGTCCGGTCCGCCGGGCGGAATCGTCACGGCCGGGGATGCATCGTGGCAGCAGTTTGCACAAGCGATCATCGCGGGCCTGCCGCAGACCGGCAGCATCCATGATTCGACCGACGCCGCGTCTGGTTGCTCGGGGCTGGTCCTGATCGAGCCGACGCCCACCAATTACCCTGGCTTGCCCGACACCAAGGGGGTGCTGGCCGGCAACTGCCCTGCCATCACGCTCGGGACGGGAACCTTGTCGATCGGTTCGTTCGGGTCGGGCACCGTGATCGGCACTGCGATGGGCGCCGGCGTCAACGCCGGGGTCGGCGGATCGATCAACGCCACCATGCACGGCACCACCCTCACCGGGACCTTCGTCTGGAACCTGCCGACCTTCTCCACCGGTGTCGCGGCGTATACGGTGAGCTTCACGGCCGAAGAGATTCCGCCACCCTGACTGGCGCGCGCAGCTTCAGTCGCAATACGTACCAGCGAAGGAGAGCGAGGGACCTTCATATTCGCGACGGACCGAGCGCTGGGCCGCCGGGCGAGCAGCTCCTTCACTTCGTTCAGGATGAGGGACGTCGCTACCGCCCCGCCCTGAACACATACGATCCCGACCCGACCTCGATCTCGACATCGACGCCACGCTGTGTCACTCGACGCACACCAGCAACACCGCGCACCGGCGCGCCACCCTCGGTGACCCGGTCAATCACGGCGCCGGGCAACGTGACGGAAGCCGTGGTATTCGGTGGCACGGTGACATCGAGCGTGAACGTCGCACCATTGACGTGCCAGTCGGTCACCAGCAGTCCGTATCCCGTCTCCAGCGTCGTGCGCGCGCTGGTAAGGCCGCCGCCGACATGCGGTGTAATGATGGTGTGGCGATAGCCAGGCGCCGCCGGATCGATGTCGATCCCTCCAATGGTGCGGTACATCCAGTCGCCAATCGCGCCAAAGGCGTAGTGATTGAACGAGTTCATCGAGGTCTCCTCGAATGACCCGTCCGGACGGATGCCATCCCAGCGCTCCCACATCGTCGTCGCGCCGCGAGTGATCGGGTAGAGCCACGACGGATAGCTACGCTGCATCAGGAGCGAAAATGCTGTCGTCAGGTACCCGTTCTGCGACAGCGCGGTCGTCAACTCCGGCGTGCCAAGAAAGCCAGTCGTGAGATGCCCGTCATGCTCGGCCACATCCTGGGCCAAACGCTGTGCCGCACCAGCGACCTCACCCGGTTCGAGCAAACCGAAGTCGAGTGCCAGCGCATACGCCGTCTGGGTGTTCTCGCTGACGCGGCCGTTGGGCGACACGAACTCGCGCCGGAAGGCGGTGCGGATCGCGTCGAACAGGGCGCGATAGTGCGCGGCATCAGCACTGCGACCCAGCACCGCGGCGGCCCGCGCCACGATGTCGGCGGAATGCGCCAGGTACACCGTCGCGATGAAATCCTTGCCGGTGGTGGCACCGGGATACGATGCATCGTCGCTGTGCAACGCCAGCCAATCACCGAAGCCGTCGGTGTGCCACACCAACCCCGGACCGGCCTGACGGGCGCCATAATCGACCCATTTGTGCATGCTCTCGTACTGCCGCTCCAGCGTGCCGCGGTCGCCATACATGAGGTACATCGTCCATGGCACCACCGTCGAGGCATCCGACCATCCCGGCGTCGACGCGTACTGCGCCGAATCGCCGCCGAGCGGATTGGGAATCACCCACGGGACAGCGCCGCCGGGATACTGATCTGCAGCAAGATCGGCGAGCCATTTGGCGAAGAAGCCGTCGACTCGCATGTTGAATGCCGCGGTGCGAGCAAAGACCTGGGCGTCACCAGTCCAGCCGAGACGCTCGTCGCGCTGCGGGCAATCGGTCGGCACGTCCAGGAAGTTGCCGCGCTGACCCCAGAGAATGTTGCGCTGCAGCTTGTTGATCATCGAATCGGACGTGACGAACGTGCCGGTCTCTTCCAGGTCGCTGTGCACCACGATGCCGGTCACGGTCGAGAATGTGACAGTGCCGGGAAAGCCGTCGACTGCCACATAACGAAAGCCGTGATAGGTAAAGTGCGGTTCGTATACTTCCTCGCCGCCGCCTCGCAGCGTGTAGCGATCGGTCTGGGCCGCCGCTCGCAGGTTGTCGGTGTAGAGATTGCCGTTCTTGTCGAGCACCTCACCGTGACGCAGTGTGACGGTCGTACCGGCTGGACCGCTGACGCGCAATCGCACCCAGCCGGTGATGTTCTGGCCCAGGTCAACGATCGTCTCTCCCGCTGGCGAATGCAGGATGGCGATGGGCGTGACGGTCTGCGTCCGGCGCACCGGCTCTGAAACAGGCGGCACCAGCGCGGCACTGGTCGACGCCGCACGAGCGACCGGCAGCCAACCCTGGTCGTTGTACCCGCCGCCGTCCCAGCCGGCGCGTTCGAGTCGCGCGTCGTACGTCTCGCCCCGGTAGATGTCGGCGAAGCGAATCGGCCCGGTTGCCCCTTTCCAGGCACTATCCGACGTCACCATCATGCTGCGGCCGTCGGCATACCGAATCTCGAGCTGCACCAGCGCCGCGATGTCGGTACCGTAATCGTTCTTGCGCCCGGAAAAGCCGAGGTAGCCACGATACCAGCCGTCGCCGAGAATCACGCCGATGGCGTTGGCGCCCGGAACCAGCAATGACGTGACATCATACGTCTGGTATTGCAGGCGGTTGCGAAACGACGTCCACCCCGGAGCGAAATACGCGTCGCCCACGCGGTGACCATTGAGGTGCAGTTCGTAGAGTCCGCGACTGGTGACATAGACGCGCGCTGACACCACTCGCCGATCGACCCGGAACGCCCGCCGCAGCATCGGCGCCGGAGCGCCTGCTGTATCGTGCAGCGCTGCCGGCGGACCGATCCACTCGGCGTGCCAATCGGTCGGCGCCAGCAATCCTGTCTCCCAGAATGCGGTGCTGCTCCACGGCGTCACCGTGCCGTGCGAATCCCAGACGCGTACATGCCAGTAGTACCGCGTGCGCGCAGTGAGTGCCGGACCGCGATACGGCTGGTAGAGTGACGCACTCGAGTCGACCCGCCCCGATGTCCAGAGCAGCTTGCGACCAGCCCGCAGGTCAGTGCTGTCGGTCGACACCGCGATTTCGTAACCGGTCTGCGCGACGTCGCGCTCGGCGCTTTCGAGTCGCCAGCTCAGCCGCGGCGGTGTGCCAGCGGTGCCGATCGGATTGGTGAGGTATTCGGTGCGGAGCCCGGTCAGGACCAGCGTCGGCACTGCGCGGTGACCCGGGATGGCCAGCGCAAGCCAGATGGCAGCGTACAGGAATGGCATGCGCAAATCTACCGCGTGGTGCCGCCAGACTCAGCCGCCGCGCAGCACCGCCACCGCAGCACCGACGGCTTCTCGCGTGCCGACCAGCACGAGCGTGTCCCCGGCCTCCAACCGTTCGCTTTTTTCGGGCGCCGGCATGCCGACTCCCGCTCGACTCAGTCCCAGCACCGTGGCGCCGGTGCGGCCCCGGAGTTCGAGCTCGGCCAGCGATTGGCCCACTGCGGCGTGCTCAGGCTCCAGCCGGAACGGTGTCGGCGCGCCGATCCCCGGCAGCATGTGCGTGGCGGTGGTGAAGCGATCGACCGCGGCCATCTCCTGCGTCCAGCCTGGCAGGGTGAGCCCATCAGCACCCGGAATCGCCATCTCCACCGTGGCTCCCTCGGGCGGCAGCGCTGACTTCACCGCATCAACCAGCAGCTCGGCCCCCGCCCGGATATGCCCTTCGAGATTCTGGGCACTGCGCCACGCCGCGACCGCGAGTACCGCAAGAATGGCCGCCAGGATCAGCGCGCCGCGAAAGGGTGGCATGAACGGTTGGGTGATCGCGAGCACCGGCAGCGCGGTGATCAACAGGATCACGATCTCCAGCGTAATGACCAGCGCGCGACGCGGCGCCGCAGCGCGATCAACCGTGCCGGTACCGGGCAAAGCCGTCCGCGCCAGGACCAGCGCAATCGCGCGCGCTGTTCGCACCAGTCCGCCGCCAAACGGTGTCGCCACTGCGAGCGCCAGCACGCCAAGAATCAGCGCGACCACCTCGCCCGGGACGCGTGGAGCAAGCGCATGGGCCAGCCACGGGTAGGCGAGAAAGGCCAGGATCACGAGCACTGCGGTGAGAATCGCATCGAGTACCAGCCAGCGAACCAAGCCACGGAGCAGCGTGCCACGCGTCCGCCGCGGCGATGCTTGCCGCAGCTCCTCGACCCAGGTGCCGTACAGCGAGACGTAGGTTTGCAACGGCTTCGGCAGCGAGCGATCCACCCAGCTGCTGACCTGGTCGGAGGAGGCGATCAGCCACGGCGTCAGCAACGTCGTGATCGCCGACACAGCGACGGCGACGGGAAAGAGAAAGGCGCGCACCGCACCGGTCGTCACGCCAAGTGACACGATGATGAAGGAGAACTCGCCAATCTGCGCCATGCTGAGCCCGGTGCGCACCGCCGCCTGGGTGCCGCGCCCAGCCAGGAACGCACCAAGGCCCACCGCGAAGAACTTCCCCACCAGCACCACCACGGTCAGTACCACCACCGCAAACCAGTGCTGCGCAATCAGCGCGGGGTCAATCAACATGCCGACCGCCACGAAGAACACCGCCGCAAAGACATCACGCACCGGCCGTACCAACTCGGCGACCTGCTCTCCTCTTCCCGATTCTGCAATCAGTGACCCGGCGATGAACGCGCCGAGCGCCACCGAGTAACCGAGCCACCGCGCCAGCAACGCAAAGGCAAAGCAGAGACCGATTGAGGCGATGACCGTCGTCTCGGCCCGAACACTCTTGACCAGCCGGCGGATGATGCGCGGCACCACGACCAGGCCGACTGTCACCCAGACGAAGAGCAGCGTCATCAAGCGGAGCATCGTGACGAAGAGGGATGGTCCGTTGGACGGCGCGGCACTGGTGATGGTACCCAGGCCGGCGAGGAAGAGCACCGCGACGAGATCCTCGACCACCAGCACACCCATCACCTGGTTGCGCAGCTTGCGAGCGACCGGATGTTCCTCGAAGGTCTTGGCAATGATCGTGGTGCTCGACGCAGTAATCATGGCCCCCGCGAAGAGCGCCTCGCGCGACGTCCAGCCGAGCAATGTCGCGACCCCGATGCCGAGCCATGCCATCAACGAGACGTCGATGATTGCGGTGATCGCGACACTGCCACCGACCCGCAGCAGCCCGCGAACCGAAAACTCCAGTCCAATGGTGAAGAGCAGGAGAATGACGCCGATCTCGGCCAGCGTCTCGGTGGTCGCGTGATCGGCGACGGCCCATGGAAAGAGGTGCGGCCCCACCACCAGCCCGGCGAGCAGGTAGCCGAGAATGACCGGCTGCCGGAGACGGTGGAAGATCACGGTCGTGATCGCCGCCGCACACAGCACCAGGGCAAAGGTTGGCAGGAAGACGCCAGCCACCGGCATATCGGCTACGCCGTCTGGCCGCCGACGGCGATCGGCCGCCACGCGATCGCTTCCCAGGCCGCTTCAAGCGTGGCCTGGGCGTGGGGATGGTTGGCAGTCCATTCGCGGGCGGCAACCCGTTCGACGGCAAAGGCGACCAGCGTCATCCAGACCGCCGTCCACAACTCCACCACCCCAGCACGAACGCTCCCCTCCTGCTTCCCCTGGGCAATCAGGTGCTCGAGCCCGTGACGCAGATCGCCCGCGGCGGCCCGTGACATCTCATCGAGCTCGGCTCCGAGTCTGGTGTTCAGCAGCAGCCTGAGCCGAGCGGGGTCCTTTTCAGCGCCTTCCATCCAGCGGTAGCCCAAGGCGGAAAGTCGCTCGCCGACACTCTTGCCGCTGAGCGAGGCGGCCTCACGGACGGAGGTAGAACCCCAGCGTTGTATCTCCTGGTACGACGCATTGAGAAGCGCCTGTTTGCTGGGGAAATGACGATAAATCGTCCCCTCGGCGACGCCGGCCCGGCGAGCAATCATCGGCGTCGTCGTGGCGTGATAGCCGGTGGTGGTGAACAGCTCACGGGCGGCCTCGAGCAATCGCTCGCGGGTCGTAGGTGCCTGATCGGTCATGGCGTAGAAGGTACCGCCATTCCGGGACGGTAGTGATTGCTCGCTTGTCGGTTGTATCTTGGCCGATCAATCCGCGAAGAGGTCACCGATGAAGCTGCTCGTCCTGGGTGCCGGTCTGCAGGGCTCCGCCTGCGCATTTGATCTGCTCAACGATCCCGAAGTCACCCAGGTGACCCTGGCCGACCTCCAGCCAGAGCGGATGGCGCGCTTTCTCTCCGCGCGCAATGATCCTCGGCTGGTGGCCGTGTCACTGGATGTCACCGATCATGCCGCTGTCGCGGCGCTGATGGCGCAGCACGTCGGCACGATGAGCGCACTGCCCTACTACTTCAACGGCCCAATGGCCCAGCTCGCGGTGGCCAATGGTTCGCACTTCGCCGACCTCGGTGGCAACACCGAGATCGTGATGGAGCAGAAGAAGCTTGACGCCGAGGCGCGGGACAAAGGGCTCTCGATCATGCCCGATTGCGGACTGGCGCCGGGAATGGTCAACATCCTCGCCGCCGAGGGAATCCGCCGGCTCGACGTCGCGGATCGGGTGCGGATCTTTGTGGGTGGATTGCCGCAGCATCCCGAACCAC
Organism: Gemmatimonadales bacterium; assembly: GCA_036499125.1. GTDB lineage: Bacteria > Gemmatimonadota > Gemmatimonadetes > Gemmatimonadales > GWC2-71-9 > Palsa-1233. The sequence goes on along the minus strand of DASYEH010000008.1, from coordinate 546,534 downwards.
CGCTCAACTATCAGATCGTCTATTCGCTCGAAGGCGCCCTCGACTACTACACCACGCCGTCATGGATCCTGCGCGACGGCAAGGCCACGACGGTTGATGCGTTGAGCGAACTCGAGTCGGTGGAGTTTCCGCAGCCAGTGGGCACGCTCGAAGCGTTTCACACCGCCGGCGGCATTTCAACCATGCCGTTCACCTTTGCCGGCCAGGTGCGGGAAATGGAATACAAGACGCTGCGCTACCCTGGGCACGTCGCGATCATCAAGCCGATTCGCGAACTCGGCCTGCTCGATCTCAAGCCGGTGATGGTCAAGGGCCAGTCGGTCGTGCCGCGCGATCTCTTCATCGCGGCCGTGTCACCGAAGCTTACCAAACCGGAAGGGCGCGATCTCGTCGCGCTGCGCGTCATCGCCAGCGGCACCAAGCATGGCAAGCCGGCACGCACCACGTTCGACCTGATCGACCGCTTCGACGAAGTGCATCATGTCTCGGCAATGATGCGGACCACCGGCTATTCGCTCGCTGTCACTGGTCTGGTGCAGGCTCGTCGGCAGGTGATCCGCTTCGGCGTCACGACGCCCGATGAAGGGATGCCGTTCGATCATTATGTACAGGGGCTCAAGCAGCGCGGGATCGTGATCCGGGAGAGCTGAAGGTACGCACGGGCCGATCCTTCGCTGCGCTCAGGATGACCACTGTTCCCTACCAGCTCCACCCGCTACCGACATACACCCGCGTCGCATGATCGGCGCGGCTCACCGTGGCGGTGAGAATCGCGTTGCGCAGCAGGCGCAGCGAGACACCGCCGCCGGCCGCAATCGCCCAGTCATCGGGATAGTTTGTCGTGGCACTCTCTGCGGCGCTCGGTTGCGGTTGCCTGTTAACATGGTACCGGTAGATCACGTCGACCGGTGAGCGTCCGCCGTCCACGAACGCCAGCACGCTCACCGCACCGCCCGGAAAGTTGAAGATCTGTTGCCGCAGTTCGGCATTCCCGAGTTCCACCCGGCTGCCCGACAACGCACCTGGCGGCAAGCCACGGTTTGATTCAAAGCCACCGCCAACCACAAACTCATCTTCCCATGCGGGGAGCGTGCGCCAAGCATCGAACGGAGTCAGTGTTTGTGCGTAGGTGACCGAATCAGGCACGTTGACGGCGCGATACGCCGCCCGGCCAGTCAGCACAGTGGTCCCCGTCAGTGGTATCCAGAAGGTGCCCATACCATAGAACCCACGATACGATCCACCGTCGGTGCCGCCGAGCACACCGGCTTGCAGCAAGACACCGCGACGCGTGTCGTATTCGCGATCGCGCAGGTCGGCGACCAGCGCAACGCGCGCACGCAGGTCGTGATCCGGCGAGACGCCGCTGTTGACCTCGCCAACATGCACGTACTCGCCGCGCGCCGCGATGTAAATCCGGCCGACCAGGCGCCGGCTGACTTCCAGGCTGGCCGTCGCGCGATCGGTGAATGCCCCATCGCTGCTCCCGAGCTCCCAGTCACCCGGCAACAGGTAGCTCTCGCGATCCAGCTGCGCGACAGCCTGCAAGCGCCAGCCATCCGCGAGGTGGGGCATATCGGCGCGCGCACGAAGCAGCCACGTGTTGGCAGTGGAGTAGCCAGCATCGAAGGAGATCTGCCGGTCGATCGAGGTGCGAGCGTCCCAGCGTGATTGCTGAAAGAGCACCACGCGACCGACCGCCATCACTCCGTCGTTGGGAGACGCGGTGAGATAGGGGAAATACGATGTCCGCCACGGATACGAGGTCGCGGTGTCGACACCAGGCGCTCCCTGCGCCACAAGGGACGGCGCCAGGAGGGTAGTGAGCACCGTGACCAGCCGAACCGCCCGGCCACCAATCACGAGTAGAGCACCGCGCACTCTTCACTGCGCGGTCCCTTGTCGTCACACACCGCGAAGGGTGACTCGGTCATCGCCGCTGCGCCATAGTCGCCGGCCTTGTTGAGGGCGTAGTACTGCAGCTGGAACGCGGGGCGACCGTTGGGGCTGATCCAGCGCGCAGGGATCACCTGCATCACCCGCTTGAGGGTCGCCAGGCAAGCATCCTTCGGGTGCATTCCCTGGCGCATGAACTCCACCGTCATCGCGCCACCGGCCGCAAGAATGTTGCATTCGCCGAGGCCCGTCGAGCCTGCAGAGCCAACCGAGTTGTCGGTATACTGGCCGGCGCCGACGATCCCTGAGTCACCGACTCGGCCGGGGACTTTCCACGCCAGTCCGCTGGTGGTCACGATCGACGACATGTCACCCGCCGCATCGCGCAGCATCATCGGGTTGGTGCCGGTGGTATACATCAGCAGCTTCTCGTTGGTTGGCACGTCGACGTAGTTGTCGTTCGGTGACAAGTTGGCCCGCCACCTTAGCCAAGCCGCGCGTGATGCGGGGGTCAGCAGGTCCTCGACCTGGTATCCGTACGACACGGCAAAGCGCTGGGCGTCCTTGCCGACGAGCATGACGTGATTGGTGTACTTCATGATCAGCCGGACGATTTCACTGGCGGTCTTGATCCCCTCGAGTGCGCCAACCGCCCCGGCGCGCTTGCTCGGACCATGCATGCACGAGGCGTCGATCTGGACCACCCCTTCGGCATTCGGCAGCCCGCCGTAGCCAACCGATTGATCGTTCGGGTCGAGTTCCTGGATCTTGACCCCTTCCACACCGGCGTCGAGCGTGTCGGCGCCCTGGATGATCAGGTCGAATGCCTTCTTGACCCCGCGCAGTCCGTTATTGCTGCCGACAACGCAGGGACGGGCCGCCGTGCGGCGCATCACCAGCGGGGCGGCCACCAGCTGACTTGGGGAGAGCGACGCGCCGGCAACAGCGGCGCCGGCGGCGCCGAGAAAGGTGCGGCGGGAGAGCGGCTGAGACATGCAAGACTCCGGCAAGGGACGAGGGAAGCTACTAACGCGGGAGCGGGACCACCCGCACGTCAATGCTGCTGCAGTGAACCGTGAAAACCGACGGTCAGTGCCGTTCCTGCGCGGCCAACTCGGCCATTCGTTTTTTCACGCCGGTCACGACCGGCTGCAGGTCCGGGTCGGCATTCTTCCACTGGTCGGCGAACGCACCGTAGTACTTGAGCGCCTGCGATGGATGGCCGGCGGCATCGTACAACTCACCGAGGCGCTTGTCGGCCGCGGCAGGCGAGGCATAGAAGAAGGTCATAAAGGTCGCCGTTGGATTGGCGCTGGCCGGAGAAATCGCCAAGTAACGCTCGAAGTAGATCCGGGACGAATCCGCCTCGCCCTTGAGATCGAACGCGTGGGCAAGGCCGAACATCGCGTCATAATCCATGTAGGCCGGCAAGCCATCTTCCGCCACCAGCGCCGAGCGGAACTCGCGGATGGCATCGTCATACTTGCCGCGCGCCAGGGCAATCTGCGCCCGCATGCTGGAGAGAGTGACACCAAAGTCCGGGGCCTTGGCGTACGGATCGGTCGCTATCTCCTCGTCGAAGAGCGATTGGGCCCGATCGGGCTTCCCGGCCAGCGCGTACAGCGATATCACCACCAGCATCGGGCGATCGGCGGGTGACATCGCGGCCCAAGCCGGACTGGCAACGACGGCGTCCAGTTGTGCCAGGCCATCCGGGATTCGATTGCGGATCAGGATGTCGTTGTATGCGATGGTGACCCCGGCGGGGTACGGTAGCATCGCCGTTGCGGTCACGAGCGCGTCTTCGACGCGAGCCAGCGAATCGCTGCGACTGGCCTGGCCGATCACGGCGTCCACATTCGCAAGCGTGATCGCAGCCCAGGAGCGGACATTTGATGCGGGCGATGCGAGCGCCGCGGTAACAACTGCTCGCGCCGAGTCACTGCGGCCGGATGCCAGCGCCAACAGGTAGCGGGCCATGGTCATCTGGATCGGCTCCGCGCCGATAGGGACCCGGTTCGCAGCCAGGATGGCACGGGATGAGTCCAACTCGCCGTCTTCCACGAACATCTGCGCCAGGACGCCGGCTGCCGCTGTCCCAGGCGAGATCCGCCACGCAGCGCGCGCATATCGCACGGCGCTGTCATATTGCCGCCGTAGCACAAACAGGCTGGCAATGTCGGTCGCAGCGGTGTTGGTACTGGAGTCGGCGATGAACGCCGCTCGATAGGCCGCCAGCGCCTTGCCGCGGTCCAATGCCGCGGAGTACGTGGCGTAATACGATCCAATCGCCAACTGCCTCTCGCGCTCCGGCAACTTGTCCGCGTAGTGAAAGGCGTGCACAATGGCCGAGTCGATGGGCCCCTCGGGGGCGTTCGCATTCGACAGCGAAATACCCAACTTGCGCCATGCCAGGGCGAAGGTGGTATCGAGCGCCAGCGCCTCGCGCTCCAGCGCGACCGCCCGGGTATAATCAGCGTCGATGTCGTGTGCGGTGACCGCTTCGCTGTACTTGCGCAGTGCTTCGAGCGACGTGGTGGTGGCCTGCGCCAGCGGAATCGATTGTTGCACCTTGCGCAACGACTCGCCGGCCTTGCCACGCAACTGCCGCGTCAACTTGTCGATCACCGGCAGCAGGTCCTGGGAACTGTTCGCCGTTCCCTGAAAGGACGCCAGCATCGCGCCGCCGTCTGCCGCCGTGAGATCAAGACTCACCACGTAGCCCGTGCCGAGCGGCGCGAGTCGACCACCGAGGACAGCCCGCGCGTTGGCGCGAGTGGCCACTTCGTGCAACAGCGCCGGATCTGACAACCGCAGGTCGCGCGGCTGCTTCATCTGCTGCAACACGTTGGCGACGTCGGCCGGCTCGACCAGGTGCAAGGCGTTTGACTGGCTCAATGCCGCGCGGATCGCTTCGCCTACGACGGCCACCACTCCGCTGTCTGCTGCCGGGGCAGTCAGGTCGGCCAGCACGATCCTGTCGTCCTGGCCGAGCTTGCCGGCTGCCGCCAGCGATGCCCACGGTCCGATGCCGAACGCGCGCGACGCCATGAACAGCCCGATGATCAGGATGAAGGCACCACCTGCCAATAGCCCACCGCGCCAGGTTCGCCGCCAGGTCACGTGCGGTGCGGCTTTCATCGCCATCGTCGCCATCGTGCCGCTCGGCGCCTTGGCCGACATGGTGCCACCGGGGGTCAGCGTCGGCGTTGCTGTGGCGGTATGCCGGGCGACGCGCTGCACGTACGCGGTAACCAGGACGGCAATCAGCCCCAGACCCATCACGACGATGGCGCCGGCCAACACCCAGTCCGGCAAACCGATCCCGACGATCGCGGCCTTGGCGCAGAGCAGCACGATGGCCGTCGCGATGGCATAGAAGAACAGCGTCCTGCCGAGCGGCAGCGACCGGGAAAACGCCAGCGTCGGTGAACTGGTGGTCACCGTGTCGACGGCACGCAGCACTTCCGTGGCGCTTTGCGGGCGCTGCGCCGGATCCTTCGCCATCAACTGCACGATCACCTGTGCCAGCTCCGGTGGCGTATCAGGTCGCAATGCGGTCGCCAACGGCACTGCTTCGCTCAGGTGCGCGGCGAGCATTTTCTGCGGCGTGCGGTTGGCGAACGGTTGCTGGCCGGTAAGCAGCTCATATCCCATGCACCCCAGCGCGTAGAGGTCGACGCGATGGTCGAGGTCGGGATCACCCGCGACCTGCTCGGGCGCCATGTATGCCGGCGTGCCGATCGAGGTGCCGAGTTGTGTCAATGTTGCACCGGGTGCCCCGGTGCGCGACGCGCTGATCGCCTTGGCAATGCCGAAATCGGTGACCACGGCGGTGCCGCCGGAGAGCAGCACGTTGTCGGGCTTGATGTCCCGGTGGACGACGCCGCGGGCGTGGGCGTAGGCCAGTGCACGCGCGACGTCACGCAGGATCATCACCACTTCGCTGATCGGGATGCGACCCTGGCTAAGCCGGGCGCGAACCGATTCCCCGTCGACGTACGGCATGGTGAAGTAGGGGATGCCATTGACTTCGCCGGCGGTGAGCAGCGGAACGATCTGCGCCTGTTGCAGCGACGCGGCGAGCCGAATCTCGCGCTCGAAGCGCTCGACGTTCAATCCCTGTGCGAGATCGGGACTGAGGACCTTGATGACCACCTGCCGGCCGAGCCGGATCTCTTCGGCGACAAAGACACGCGACATGCCGCCGCCGCCCAGCTCGCGCTCAAGCCGGTAGGCCGCGCCGAGATGCTCCTGTAACTGGTCGCGAAGATCCATGTGGACTGGGCCTTGCCCCTGATGGCGGTTGCCTAAGCTACTGCCCCGACCGCCCTGCGAGAAACCGACTGGGCGCGGTCCGGCCCCGTCACTCCGCTAATATTCTGCCCATGTCCCAACGCCGTGAACGCCTCGACCCCGCGATTTTCAACCTCCCCGTCGAGCGGATGCGCGCCGGGTACTACTCCGACAAGTACTTCGTCCGGGCCCGCGACGTCCTGCAACGCGACCAGCACAACCCGCGCGTCACCGTCCAGGTCTTCGGCAAGGCCGACGCGCTGCTGGGCGGTATCGACGAGGCGATCGCCATCCTCAAACTCTGCGCCGACGACTGGGACTCCCTCGACGTGCGGGCCCTCCATGACGGCGACGCGATCGCACCGTGGGAAGTGGTACTGCAGATCGAGGGCCCCTACGCCAACTTCGCCCACCTCGAGACACTCTACCTGGGCGTCCTGGCTCGCCGGACCCGTGTCGGCACCAACACCAGGCGAGTCGTCGAGGCGGCGGCGCCCAAGCAGGTGATGTTCTTCCCGGCGCGCCACGACCACTGGCTGGTGCAGACCGGCGACGGGTACGCCGCGCACATTGCTGGCGCGATCGGTGTGTCGACCGATGCACAGGCATCGTGGTGGGGGAGCGAAGGGATCGGCACAGTGCCGCACGGGCTCATCGCGGCCTACAACGGCGACACCGTCCTCGCGTCGCGCAAGTTCCTGGAACATATGGACCGGGATGTACGACTCGTGACACTGGTGGACTTCGAGAACGATTGCGTGCGAACCTCACTGGAGCTCGCCGATGCCCTGGGCGACGCGCTGTATGGCGTGCGGATCGACACCAGCGAGATGCTGGTTGACCGCTCCGTGCTGCCTACGATGGGCCGCGCCAAGCCGACTGGCGTGACGCCGCAGCTGGTGCAGAACGTACGCGATGCACTCGATGCCCGCGGCCACGGTCATGTGCGCATCGTCGTGTCGGGCGGGTTCACGGTCGACAAGATTCGCGAGTTCGAGACCCAGATGGTTCCGGTCGACGCGTACGGCGTTGGTTCCTCGCTGTTCGGCGGCCGCTTTGACTTTACGGCAGACATTGTTCGCAACGAAGGACTTCCCTGCGCCAAGGTGGGCCGCGAATATCGCGACACACCGCGGCTGGAGCCGGTGCGGTGAATCCCGGCACGATCTGCTGGGACGTCGACACCCAGGTCGATTTCATCATGAGCGACGGCAAGCTTGCCGTGACCGGCGCCGAAGCGTTGATCGAGAATCTTGCCGCCCTGACCGCGTGGGCCCATCGTCAGCACATTCGCATCGTTGCCACCGCCGATGATCACGACATCGGTCATGCCGAGATCACCGACGCGCCCGATTGGGCCACGACGTTCCCGCCCCATTGCATGCGGGGAACGCCCGGCCAGCGCAAGATCGCGGCAACGATGCTCGACCGTCCGCTGGTGATCGAGCCGGTGCCGCTCGACGCTGCGGTGGTGCGAGCGGAGGTCCTGGCGCACCAGGGTGACATCCTGCTCAACAAGCCCGGCACCGATGTCTTTCGCTGGAATCCGAACGCAGCCACCGTACTCGACGCGCTCGGCCCGACGCGGATCATTGTCTATGGGGTCGCCACGGATTTCTGCACCCGGGCCGCCGTCGATGGCCTCGCCCTCCGAGCGCCGCACGCTGAGCTCGTCATCGTGGCCGATGCGATTCGCGGCATCAACGCCGATGCCAGCCGCGCCCTGGTCGAGTCCTGGCGTGCGCACGGTCATGCCATTTGCCGCACGGCGGACATCATCTCATGAGCGTATCGGGCAAGTACTTCATCCCCGGCCCGGTTGAAGTCGATCCGGTGGTCGCCGCCGCGATGCAGCGCCCGATGATCGGCCATCGCGGCCCGGAGGCGCGCGCACTGGTCGGCCGGCTCCAGCCCGGACTCCGCGCCCTCTTCGGCACCGAGCGTCCGGTCATGCTGGCGACCGGATCTGCCACGGCGATGATGGAAGCCGGCATCCGTTCAGGAGTACGCGAACGGATCCTCTGCGTCGTCAGCGGCACCTTCGGCGAACGCTTTGCGCGCGTCGCCGAGCAATGCGGCAAGGATGTGGTCCGTTTGCACGTACCGCGCGGTAGTGTGCTGCAGCCGGAACTGCTGGACCAGATGCTCGACGGCCCAGTCGTCGATGCCGTGTCGCTGGTCCATAGCGAAACCTCGACAGGCGCGGCCGCTTCCATCGCAGCGCTGCTGGCTCGCTTCCGCCAGCTCGGTGATGTCGTCACGCTGGTGGACGTCGTCTCGTCGCTCGGCGGCATGGCGATCGAAGCCGACGCGTGGGGCGCCGACTTCGTCTTTGCCGGCTCGCAGAAAGCGCTCGGCCTGCCGCCCGGGCTCGCATTTGCCGTGGCGAGCGCGCGCTTTGTGTCGCGCACCAGCGACGTCGATGATCGCGGCATGTATCTCGATGTCATCGACCTGCTCCACGCTGCTGAAGAATCCCGCTTCCCGCAGACGCCAGCGCTGCCGATCGTCTATGCGCTCGACGCACAGCTTGGGCGCATTGCCGGCGAAGGGCTGGCAGCTCGGCAGGCGCGTCATCGGACCATGCGCGAGCATGTCGAACAGTGGGTAGCCGGCCACGAGCGATGCGGCATTTTCGCGCCGGAAGGCCACCGCGCAGACACGGTCACGGCGTTGACGATGCCACCGGGGCGCTCGGCCGAGACGGTCGCCGGCGAACTGGCGCAGCATGGCTGGCAAGTCGCGGTCGGCATCGATGAAGACCAGGATCGACTCCTGCGCATCGGCCACATGGGCGATGTCACCGTCGACCAGTTGGACCGCCTGCTCGAGGCGATCAAGCCGCTGCTCTGACCTGCGCGCTTAACGCGTTGCGACCACGAACGTCCTTGAGGTGTGACCGGGGCCGGCACGGATCCCTTTCCATCGCACTCAACATTCGAGGATATCATGCGTCGCAATTTCCTGGCACTCGCGGGCGGGCTCGCATTGCTCGCTTCCGCGTGCAGCAATACACCCACCGACAGTACCGCCGATTCGCTGGATAACGCCACCATCACTGCCGATGCCGCCACCGTCGCCGCCGACGGCTTCGGCGAAGATGTCGACATGATCACCGGCATGGACGGCAGCGTGGGCAACCTGGTCGCCGACGACATGGGCAGCGACTTCAAGGGCCGCAACGGATATCGTCCCGGGCTTACTGGCTGCAGCTTTGCGGACGGCATGTTCACCTGCCCCGCCGTCACACGCAACGGACTGACGGTGACCCGCACCATCACGCTGCTGGATTCCACCGGTACCGCGCAAGCCACCTACGATTCGCTCACGACCGCGTCGATTCATGTGGTCGCCGATCTCTCCGGATCGCCGACGCACGGCGGCTGGACTGCCACCGTCAGCCGCCATCGTGACTTCACCGTGACGGGCCTGCTCGGGTCCGAAACGACGCGGACGGTGAATGGCACCGGCAACGAGACCGTCAGCCGGTCGCACGTCAACCGCAACGACAGCACCCGCAGCTACGACATCACCGGCAACAGCACCATCACAGACGTGGTGATGCCGGTCTCGGCCACGACTGGCGGCAACGGCTACCCGGTTTCGGGGTCGATCACCCGCATCATGACGATCACGCTGACGTCGGGCCCGCACAGCGGCCGGACCGTCACCCGGACGGTGACGATCACCTTCAATGGCAGCGCCTCGGCGTCGGCCTCGGTCGACGGATCGACCTTTACCATCGACCTGCCGGACCATACCGCAGCACCCGGCCACTGACCGGCAGGCGGGGCGGGGACCCTGCGTCCCCACCCCGCCGCCTCTCTTCTCTCTCCTGTCGGGCGCGGCCATATTGGCCAGCATGTCCGAATACCATCCGCACGACGTCGAAGCGAAGTGGCGCGCCCTCTGGGCGGAACGCCGCACCAACGAGCCCGACCTCGACCAGGCCCGCCGACCGTTCTACAACCTGATGATGTTCCCCTATCCCTCGGCCGAAGGGCTGCACGTCGGCAACCTCTTTGCCTTCACTGGCGCTGATGTCTACGGTCGCTTCAAGCGGTTGCAGGGGTGGCAGGTCTTCGAGCCGATCGGGTTTGATGCGTTCGGCATTCACTCCGAAAACTTTGCCCTCAAGATGGGATTGCATCCGGCCGAGCTGATCCCGCGGAATATCGCGAACTTCACGCGCCAGCTGACCGGCATGGGCGGCATGTTTGCGTGGGAGCATGTGCTGTCGACGACCGACCCGGACTACTACAAGTGGACCCAGTGGCTCTTCCTGCAGCTCTTCAAGCGCGGGCTTGCCTACAAGAAGAAGGGCGCCGTCAACTGGTGCCCGACCGACAAGACGGTCCTTTCGAATGAACAGGTAATCGCCGGCGCTTGCGAGCGCTGCGGCTCGCTGGTCGAGCAACGCGTGCTCGAACAGTGGTATTTCCGGATTACCGACTACGCCGAGCGGTTGCTCGATAACCTTGGCGATGCGACCAAGATGGATTGGTCGGCCACCACTGTGCAGGCGCAGCGCAACTGGATCGGACGCTCTGATGGCGCCATCGTCCGCTTTGCGTTGCCTGAGCACGCCAATGAGCGCATCGCGGTGTTCACCACGCGAGTGGACACGCTGTTCGGCGCAACATTCCTGGTGCTGGCGCCGGAACATCCGTTGGTTGAGACACTCACCGCGCCGGCAGAGCGCGCGGCTGTTGACGCATATCGCCGTACCGTCGCCGCCCAGGACGTGGTGACGCGCAAGGTCGGCGACAAGGAGAAGACTGGCGTATTTCTCGGCACCCATGCCATCAATCCGGCGTCGGGGCAAGCCATGCCGATCTGGATTGCCGACTACGTACTGATGGAATACGGCACCGGCGCGATCATGGCCGTGCCGGCACACGATGAGCGGGATTTCGCCTTTGCCACGCGATATGCGTTGCCGGTCGTGCGGGCCCTGGCTGAGCCCGGTGACGATGCGAACACGCCGGTGGCGGCGGCGTTCGCCGGCGATGGGCAGTGTCGCTATGTCAACAGCAACGGCCTGCTCGACACCCTTGCACCCGACGCCGCCCGCGAACGAGTTGTCGCGTTCCTCGAGCAGCGCGAAACGCGTCCCGGCGAGCTGGTCGAGCGCAAGGTGCAGTTCCGTTTGTATGACTGGTGCATTTCCCGGCAACGCTACTGGGGTCCGCCGATTCCGATCATCTACTGTGATCGCTGCGGCCCAGTGGCAGTGCCAGAGGACCAGTTGCCGGTGCTGTTGCCGCCGCTCGACGACATCCGCCCCGACGATTCAGGTGTGTCGCCACTCGCGCGCGACCCGGCCTGGTATCATGTGGCCTGTCCGGAATGCGGCGCCGATGCGCGCCGCGAGACCGATGTCTCCGATACCTTCCTCGACTCGGCGTGGTACTACCTGCGCTACCCGAGCACCGACGTCGCCGATCGTGCATTCAGTGCGGATCGTACCCGGCGGTGGTTACCGGTGACGAGCTACATCGGCGGCAACGAGCACGCGGTGTTGCACCTGCTCTACTCGCGCTTCATCACCATGGTGCTCCACGACGCTGGCATGGTCGACTTTGAGGAGCCGTTCCGCCGCTTCCGCGCGCACGGGTTGATCATCAAGGACGGCGCCAAGATGTCCAAGTCGAAGGGGAACGTGGTGAACCCCGACGAATACATCGCGCGCTGGGGTGCCGACACGCTGCGCACGTACCTGATGTTTCTTGGACCGTACCAGGAAGGCGGCGATTTCCGCGATTCAGGGATCAGCGGGCCGCGACGCTTTCTCGACCGGGTCTGGGCGCTCGTCGAGGAAGCCCAGGACCCCGATTGCCGTGATGGCGAGATCCGTCAGGACGTACTGATCAAGTGGCACCAGACCAAGATGAAGGTGACCGCCGAGATTGAGGAGCTGCGCTACAACACCGCCATCGCGGCGCTCATGGAACTGGTCAACACGCTGCGCGAGCAGAGTTGTTCGGAACCGACCGTGGTGGGCGAGCTGGTGCAGATGGTCGCGCCGTTCGCGCCGCATTTCGCCGAAGAGTGTTGGGAGCGGCTGGGCCATGGTACGTCGGTGTTCGATTCACCCTGGCCAACGTTCGACCCCGCGCTCACGCTCAGTGATGACGTCACCATCGTCGTGCAGGTCAATGGCAAGGTGCGCGGACAGGTGACGGTCGCACGCAGCGCGGGCGAAGCCGATGTCCAGGCCCTCGCCCGCGCCGATGACACGGTGGCCCGCCATCTGGCGGCGGGCACGGTACGCAAGGTGGTCTATGTCCCCGGGCGGCTGATCAGTTTCGTGGTCAACTGACGCCGCTCAGTGCGCTGGCGCGACGACCGCCGTGCCTTCGATGTGTCCCTTGAGCTTGGCGCGGTCCATTTCCGACATTTTCCGGAATGCACCAACCATCATTTTTGACCCGAAGTCGAGCACCGCACCACCAACCTTGCTGCTCGAATCCGTGCGCTTGTTGCGGATCGAGTCCATGATCGGCACGCCGATCGTGGTGATGACCTGGGTGGAGTCGCCGATGCTGACCAGCGAGTCCCGTTGAGTGGCAATGATCTGCTTGGTCGAGTCGTTCTGCAGCGAGAGCGCCAGCAACTGTCCTGGCGTCACGGCATTCACGATCCAGGTCACATTCGACTTGACCCCGGTGGAACTATCCCGGGTCGCTGCGGTACGACCTTGATCAATGCGCACGGTATCGCCGACCTGCAGCATGCCGTGCCGGGCCGATGACACCGTTGCAGACGTCATCCACACTGCCATCGAGTCAGGGTCGGCCAGCGACGCAAAGACGCGGGCGGGCGAAGCCGCAATGGTCGTCGTGGTCGAGTCGCCGCCCGCGGTGAGCGTCTTGACTGCGCTTACCACGCGCCAGGCCACCAGCACGACGATGAGCAGGACGATGCCACCGATCCATTTCCACATCAGGAACTCCAGTTGTCCGGGGAATGGCTGGAAGGTAACGCGCCCAGATGGGTCCGGCCCGGACCGTCAGGTTCGGCGCGCCGCGACCCTCCGGCCCCCTGCCGCATCTATACTGATACCATGACCAGAGCGATCACGATGGATGCCATCTCCCTCCCCGATGCCGACGCCGTCATCGCTCGTGCCCGTCTGGGCGACCCGATCGCCCTGGAGGCGCTCTATCGGGCCTATTCCACCTCGGTCTACAATCTGGCCCGGCGGATCTGCCGAACCACCGAAGACGCCGAAGATATCCTGCAGGAGACCTTCTTCGAGGTGTGTCGTAGTATTCGCAACTACCGTGGAGATGGGTCGATCTGGGGCTGGATCCGGAGCGTGGCTTCGAGCAAGGCGCTGATGCGTCTCCGGCGGAACAAGTACCGTGACACCGACCAGCTCGACGACGAGCTGGCGCCGACCAGGGCGGTCTCAACCGCCCTGCGGATGGACCTCGAGTCGGCCCTCGAGCGGCTCTCGGATACCGCGCGGGCGGTCGTCTGGCTGCACGACGTCGAGGGATACACCCACGAAGAGATCGCCGCGCAGATGGGGCGGACGGTGTCGTTTTCGAAGTCCCAGCTTGCCCGGGCCCACGCCCGGCTCCGTGGCTGGCTCGGCGAGGAGGTGCCGGCATGAGTACCCATCTCGACATGGCCCAGTTGATCGCCCTGCGCGACGGCGACCGGAGTGAGCCGGGGATGGCCGATACCCAGCTCCATTTCGGCCGCTGCCTGACCTGTCAGGCCGAGCTGGAACGGCTGCACCAACGGACGGCGCGGTTGCGCGCCCTGCCACGCCTGGAACCGGCGATCAATCGCTTTCCTGCGGTGCGCGAGCTGGTGCAGGTCGATCGCCGGCAGCGTCACTGGCGGGGTGTGGCGACCATCGGGATTGCCGCAGCGGCTCTCCTCGTGTTCGGCGCGATTGGTCGCGACCTGGTCAAGCCGGCACGTCTGGATGCCGCCGATCAGCTCCAGTCCACGATCCATGAATCGCAGCTGCTGGAGCAGAAGCTGCACAGCCTGACGCCCGACGCTCGGGTCATCGACGGCCGCACCGCCGTCGTGGTCATCCAGCTCGAAGACCGGATCGCGTCGCTCGATGCGCAGCTGGCACAAACCGACCAGGCGACTGCGCGTGGCCGGACGGGAACCGAACTCAACCTGTGGCGGCAGCGCGTGGGATTGATGCATGCACTTGTCGATGTCCACATGACCAACGCCACCAACGTGGGCCTCTAGATGCCCGCCACCAAGGAGTCTGCCATGCGGTCTTTCATGACACTCGGCCTCGTCATCGCGGTGGCCGGGCCGGCTGCCGGCCAGGGTGATACCACCGTGCAGATGCTGCCGCGTAGCGCCGACGCCGCGCGCATCAACGAGATGGTGCGCTCACAGCTCGATCGCGTGGTTGCGATCCAGCGCGAACAGCAGGCACTCGCCGAGGTATCCACGGCGCGGATGCATCAGCTGGCGGCGGCGAACGTCGCGCCGATGATGGCGACGGTCGCGCGTGCCAGCGAACGCGCGCGGCTGGAGGTCGGACAGTTGATGGCCGAGGCGCGCCGCACACCGCGATTCGGCATTACGCTGGAATACGCCGCGCGCGAAAGTGATCGCTATGGTGCGTACGTCTCGGCAGTGACGCCGGGCAGCCCGGCCGACCGAGCGGGAATCATTGCCGGTGATGTGCTCACCAGGATTGGCGCCAAGTCACTGGCGCGCGATCCGAAGGCGGACGACGATCAATCCCCTGCGGTGCGCGCCACCGAAGCGATCGCGACACTCACGCCTGGCAAGCCTGTGGCGGTCGAGCTCCGCCGCGGAACGCAGACCCGTACGGTGCGCGTCACCCCAACTGACGACGAGACCGTGGCGATCAACCGGGTCACCGTCCCTGGCAACCGCCTGACGTTGTCCGCCCGTGAAATGCCCACGGTCACACTGCGCGGGATGGCTGCAGCACCGGAGATGCCGTCAATCAGCAATTTTTCGGTGTTTGATGACAGCGGAATGCGTCTCGGCTTCGGGTACAGCTCACTCTTTGCCAACTTCGAACTGGCACCGATGAACGAGAAGCTTGGCGCCTATTTCGGCACGACCGACGGGGTGCTCGTGGTCAACGACGCTCCGGCTCGGCAAGCATTCATGGTGGAGAGTTTCGCGATTACGACCGACCGGGCGACACCAACCAGTCCCCGCATGACGGGACGCATTGCACCGGCCGACAGTGGCGTCAAGATCGTGCGGCGTGATTCGTCTGCGAACGCGATTCCCCTGCAGCCTGGTGATGTGATCGTGTCGGTGGACGGGCGGAAGGTCACGTCGCCTTCGCAACTGATGCGGATCGTGGCATCATACGATCGCGGCGACGAGTTCAAGCTCCAGATCATGCGGCAGAAGCACGCCGAGACGATTCCGGTCAAGATGCCCTGAGATTTGCCTCTCCCGGGCATCCCGCGGGGCGTCGGCCATATCGGTCGGCGCCCCGCAACCGTATCATCTCCTTCGAGCTCTCGCACCGCGGGAATCCGGCGGGACTAGGCTGCCTGCTCACTCGCAACTGGTGCCCAGCGGCGCCAGATGACTTCCACCAGAAACCACGCGGCCACGGCGCCCACGGTCACGTCGCTGAGGAAATGCGCCTGCGCTTCAACCCGTGTGAACGCACAACCGCATGCCACCCCGATCCAGACCGGCCAAGCCCGCGGATAGAGACGGCAGAGCACCCATGCCGCGCTGAATGCGACCATCGCGTGACTGCTCGGCATGCCGAAATCGGTCGTCTTGAGGAAGCGGTCAGTGAAGGGGCGGAAGAAGTACTGGCCCGCGTGCAGGTTCGGGCGTTCGCGCCGCACCAGGATCTTGATCACTTCGCAAACCAGGCCGCCGGCGGTCGGTACCAGGGCGAGCAGCAGCGCTGACCGCCAGCGTCGCTGCGTCAGGCCGAGGGCCAGGGCTGCGATCAACCAGAGCGGCAGGAACCCGATCGAGCGAAAGAGGCGTCCCCAGTCGTGATTATAGACATCGGGGCGGGCGAGATGGTGATAGGCCCATCCGTCACCCAGGTGCGCGAGCACGATGGCGACGATCGCGATAAGGGCAATCCGGAGATGGCGCATCGGGGGGAATATATTGGGGTGATGCGCCACTTCGTTCTTACCGCCGGGTTTGCTGTCGCCTTGGTGACCTGCCATCTGAGCGCGCAAAGCATCCCGCCGTATGTCCCAGCCAATCCGTTGCTCGAGTCACGGAGCGCACTCTATTCACAACCTTTTGTGCAGCCATCACCGGGCTGGCACTGGCGCTGGCTGACCGACTATTACAACGCAGTGGAAACCGCGACGAGCCCCGATGCCGCCCGGTCCACCACGTTCGATGCCGAAGTGCTGCAGAGTGACCTCTGGCTGACGCACGACCTGTCGCGCCACGTTTTTGTGCTGGGCAATGTTGCCGTGCGGGGCGGGTACGATGGTTTTCTGGACGCATTCCTGATCTGGTATCACCACTTCATCGGCCTTGCCGTACCAGCGCGCGACGAGCTGCCGCACGACACCTTCCAGTGGCATACGGAGTTTCCAGACACGATTGTGGATCGCTCGGCTCCAGGAACCTTTCTTGGGGATGTGCGCGCAGGCATCGGTGTGCGGTTCGGGCGGGCGCAGCTGGTGGCCTCTGCCACCCTTCCGACGGCGACTTCAAAGGATGGCTGGGTCCGGCACGTGATCGGCACCTCGCTCGCGTTGACTGCGGAACCGATCCGTAGCAACCGGGTGATCGTCGACGCCAGCATCAGCGGCGGCTACACCCCGACGCAGGGCGGGTTGGCGCCGTACCAGAAGAGCTGGTTTGGCTCGGCAATGCTGGCGACTCGCTGGCGTTTCGCCGGGCAGCAGGCGGTATATGGGACATTATGGGCGCAGTCGAGCAATTGGCAGCAGACTGGCTTCGTGGACGTCGACGACGCCGAAGTCATCGGTGATTTCGGATTTCTCCTGCACGTGGCAAAGCACTGGCCGGAGTTGCAGCTTGGGTTGACCGAAGACATGGTGCCCAAGGGTCCGGCCATGGATATCGGCTTTGCTATCGGACTCCGCTGGTAACATCGGAACGCTTGTTCGTTGCACCAAGCTCGGTGTGCGCCGCAGCGGACCGTAACCGGGGATGGTGCCGCCAGAGCCACATGATCATCACCGCACCGGCCAGCACGTTGGCCGCAAGCACGCCCTCAAACGGCAGCATTCCCCGCACGACTTCGGAACCGACGGACACCACGCCGTAGAAGAAGATCGCGAATACGACCAGCAGCTGAAATTCAGCGTAGCGCGCCAGGTTGCTGGTTTCTGCTGCGCGGGTCAGGGCGGTGAGGACCATCGCGAACGCGATGAACGCGACGAAATGGAAGATCGTGTAGGCAATGACTGCGCCCGAGTCGACGGTTTGCGTGACCGGAACGTGCAACAGCAGCGCCTGACCAAGTGTGCTTGGGGTGAGCAGCGGATGCCCGCGCCCGGCATCAATGCAGAGGTAGAACAGCGCAACCACGACGGCGCCGAGCACGCCCGTGATGACTCCTTCGCGCCACAGCCCCGCGTCGTGCCGAGGGGCGTCCTGATACGAGCCAGACATAGCGAACCTCCGAGGTTGTGGAGCTTGCTCAGAGGGGACGATCAACCATACGCTCAGGGCACGCCGTCAGGCGCCCCCGTGCCAAAAAGAAACTGCTCCATATTTCTCAGGAGAAACTCGCGGGCTTTCGGCTGATGGGGCACGAGAGCGTAATGGTTTATCAACTGCTGCTGGGTTTTCAGCCATTCTGCCCAGCAATCCCGACAGATCGTATCGTAAATCCGCTGGCCGAACTCGTTTGGAAATGGCTTGAACGCCTGGCGCTCGTGGCTCTTGCCGCACCGGCTGCATTGGATCGTTTCCATCCCGCAAAATAGCGGATCTATTCGCCGCGCTTGAGCGCCTTTACACCGCTCGCAGTGCCGAGGCCGCTGGCGCCGCCAACAATCAATGCGGTGCCGAAGCCGACCAGGTGGACGATGCCCAGGACGAAGACGACGGGCGTCATCAGGATCGTTGCACCAATCGCCACAACCCAGGGCATCAGCGGGCTGCGCACGGCGTCCACGAAACGCAGCTTGTTGCGCACATATTGGCGGGCAAGCCCGAACGCCAGGACCGCCGACCCGATCGTGATGACAGCACCGACCGCGGTGAAGACCGCCCCGAACAACGACGCGATGAAATGCACGACGCCCCCCAGCTGAAGTTGTGTTGCAGTACGGAACAGCTATTGGTAAAGATTCAGGAGCCGTTTGCACGATGGCCCGGCAGCCCCTGGAGGGACCGCCGGGCCACCGGAATGTGCAGGGCGCCGAGACTACTCGTAGCGCAACGCCGCGATCGGATCGAGCGAGGCGGCACGACGAGCCGGCCAGAGCCCGAACACCAAGCCGACCATGCCGGAAAACGCGAACGAACTGATGATCGCCACCGGCGAGATGACGGTCGTCGTGCCGTACTGCTTGCTCACGAAAATCGACGCGCCGACACCGATCAGGATGCCAAGGGTGCCGCCCGAGACGCAGAGGACGAGTGCCTCGACCAGGAACTGTGCAAGGATGGTGATCTTGGTGGCGCCGAGTGCCTTGCGGATACCAATCTCCTTGGTCCGCTCGGTCACCGACACCAGCATGATGTTCATGATGCCGATGCCGCCGACGAGCAGCGACACCGCCGCAATACCGAGGAGCAACGTCGAGAAGGTTTCGGCCGTTTGCGCCTGAGTCGCCAGGATGTCCTTGGGCGAGCGGATCTGGAAGTTGTCGTCCTTGCCGGGTCCGAGCTTGTGCTCCTTGCGCATGACCCGTTCGATGTCGACCATGCCCTGCTCCAGCGGCACGCCGTCACGCACAATGACGGAAATCGTGCGGAGGCGGTCGGTGCCGAACACGCGATACCGCGCCGTGCTGAGCGGGATGAGGATCTGTTCGTCCGGGTTCTGGAACCCTTGCGATCCCTTGGCACTCAGGATCCCGATGATCTCGAACGGAATCGAGCGGATCGCGATCGTCTGGCCGATCAACCCGACCGGGTTGGCGTTCAGCAACTTGGGCACGTCGGCGCCAATCACCGCATAGCGCTGCCTGGAGGCATCGTCGCCTTCGGTAAAGTTGCGCCCCACCGTGATCGTGTAGTTGTGCGCCGAGACGTAGTTCGACGTGGTGCCAACGATACTGGTGTTGATGTTGCTGTTGAGATACACCACCTGCTGGTTGCGCGAGAGTTCCGGGACGACGGCGCTCAGCGTTTGCGCATCAGCTCGAAGTGAATCCGCGTCAGACACATACATCGCGGCTCGGTCGGCGGTCGCGGCACCCATCGAGAAGCCCATCCCTGGATTGATTGTCACCAGATTGGCGCCGAGTGCATTGATGCGATCCTGCACGGCCTTCTGCGCTCCGCTGCCCATCGCAACGACGGTAATCACGGCCGCGACGCCGATGATCACGCCAAGCATGGTGAGTGCCGCACGCAGCTTGTTGGCGCGGATGCTGCCGAAGGCAACCCGTACCGTTTCGCCGATAAGCATCTAGGGTCGGCCTCCCCCACCAGAACGCCCACCACCGCCACCACCACCACCACCACCGCCGGCGGTCGGGGTCGTTGCGGCCTTGGTCTGGCCAGGCAGACCCGAGTTGGCACTCATCCGTTGCTGCATCGCCTGCTGCTGGTTGATCAGCGAGGCACTTGGGAGCAGGAGAACTGAGTCACCGGCTACGAGACCGGTCTTGACCTCGGAGTAATCGAGATCGGTGAGGCCGGTCTGGATGTACACCGGCGTCGGCTTGCCGTTCCGCTTGGCAAAGACGATGTACTTGCCGCCGGCGGTGTAATCGCTGCTGCCGCCATGTCCACCGCGTCCGCCACGACCGCGTCCACCGCCACCGCCATTACCTCCACCACCGCCATTGCCACCAACTGCCGCCGCCGCGCCCGCTGGCGCCGCGCCGTTCTTGCCCCCCCGCGAGGAGTCCCCACCATTGCGACGGCCGCCGCGACCGCCGGCATTGGCAGTCGACCCCTTGGTCGAGTCGGCACCGGGCGCGGGCAGGGCACTCTGCACCGTCGTGTCCGAGTGGGTTGCTGTCTCGTCAGTGAAGGTCTTCTTGGCTGCGGTGAGCATCGTCTGGAGTTCGTCCGGCGCAATGCCAAGTACCGTGCCGGCGCTGGCCACATCGCGCTCGGTGCGCAACGCGGCATTCGGCACCGCCAGCACGCCGAGGCGCTGGCCGACGGAGATGCTGACGTCGGCGTTCATCCCTGGCTTGAGGAGGTTGTCCTTGTTGTCGATCCGGATGTCGACCGGGAACATGGTCACGTTCTGGATCGTGTCGGCCTGCGGCTCGATCTTGAGCACCTGACCGCGGAACGGATGGTTGGGATACGCAGCCACCGACACGTTTGCCGTCTGGCCGGGATGCAGCTTGCCGACATCTGTTTCGTCGACCCAGGTCACCACATGCATGAGCGAGAGATCCGCCATCGTGAGGATGACGGTGCCGCCGCTGGCGCTGCTCGTTGGCGAGGAGATGACGGTGCCGCGTTGTACGGCGAGCGAAATTACCGTGCCGGTGATTGGCGACAGCACTTCGGTGTCGCCGAGGGCGATCTTGGCATTCTCATAGGTGATCTGATCGCGAACCAGCGCCGCGTTCGCCACCGCCACCGCCAGCTGCGACGTCTCGAACTCCTGCTGGGTCACGGCCTTGGCGGCGTACAGTTCCTTTTCACGAGCGAACTGTGACTTGGCATTGTCAAGCTGCGCGCTGTCGACCTTCAGCGAGGCGACGGCCTGAGCGACATCATTGGCTGGAATGCGCTGGTCGACCTGCACGATCAGCGCGCCGTGCTTGACGAGATCACCAGTCTGCACCTTGATGTCCAGGATTTCACCGGACGCCTTGGACTTGACCTGTACCGTAGTATCTGGATTGATCGCGCCCGAGGCCGACGCGGTCACCGAGATGTCCCGTTTTTCCACCGCGACAGCCTGATAAACCGACGCGGTTGGTGCCTTGTGACAGGCACCCAGCAGGACGAGTGGGAGCAGGAATCGGGTCGACAACTTCATGAGGTGGCCTCCGCAGAACTGTCATCACGAGCAACCTTGCCATCGCGCAGGACGATCTGCCGCAGCGCATGCGCCGCGATATCGGGTTCGTGGGTGACCAGGATGATCGTCTGGCCGTCGGAATGGAGCTTCTGGAAGAGCGCCATGATCTCCTCGGACGTGGAGGAGTCCAGATTGCCGGTCGGTTCGTCGGCCAGCAGGATCGATGGTTCGTTGACGAGGGCGCGTGCCACGGCCACACGTTGACGTTGACCACCGGAGAGCTCGTTGGGTCGGTGATCCATGCGTGAACCGAGTCCGACCGACTCCAGCGCGTGCCGCGCGCGCTCTCGACGCAGCTTGGACGACGCCCCGGCATAGACCATCGGCAGTTCGACGTTGGCCAGCGCGGTCGCCCGGGGGAGCAGGTTGAACGTCTGGAAGACGAAACCGATCTCCTTGTTGCGAATCCGGGCCAACGCGTCGTCACCCAGCTCGCTGACGCGGTGACCATTGAGCCAGTACTCGCCTTCGCTCGGCGTGTCGAGGCAGCCAATCATGTTCATCATGGTGGACTTGCCCGACCCGGACGGTCCCATGATGGCGACGAACTCGTTGCGGCGGATGGTCATGTCGACGCCACGCAGCGCCCGGACGACTTCGGTGCCCATCACGTATTCGCGCTTCAGGTTGCGCGTGACGATGACGGCGTCGCGCGGCACGTCGGCCGGCAGCAACGCCATCCGTTCGGCGGTGTCCTTCACGGAGCGGGCCATCAGATTTTCCGCCCGAGAATCTGCTCGATCTGCGCCTTGGCGCGGATGTACGAGTAGCGCGCCTGCACCTGGCTCGACTGCGCCGAGATCAACTGATTCTGTGCCGTCAACACTTCAGTGATCGTGGCCACGCCGGCACGATAGCGCTCGGTGACAACCCGCAGATTTTCGCGCCCGGCGTCCACCGCGACGTCGGTCACGTTGAGTGTCTCCTGCGCCGTAGACAGCGAGGCGTAGGCCTGGTTGATCTGGGCGGCAAGCTGATTGCGCTGGTCGGTCAGCGTGACCTGGGCGTTCGTGATTGCGATCGAGGCGTTCTCGATCTGCGTCTCGCGCGTCAGGTTGGTCCATGGGTTGATGCTCAGCGTGATGCTGAGCGACCGGCGCGCGGTCAGGCCCGTGTTGCTGCTCGGCTGGGTGCCATGGGCATAGTAGCCGGTCCAGCTCTGCGCACCGGTGGCAGAGAGGGTCGGGTAGTAGGCGCCCTTGCTCGACTTCCACGCCGCTTCGGCAGCATCGACATTGGCTTGCAGGCTCTGCAGCGCAGGCGACGATTGCATGATTTCGCGGCGGACACTGGCCGTGTCGAGCAGCATCGTCGGGTGATAGAACGCTGAATCATCGATCGCCGCGACCTGACCCGACACGCCGACCAGACGGCCAAGGTTGGTCTCGCCGACGATCAGGTTCGACTGAGCCGTCAACAGGCCGAGACGCGCTTGCAGGAAGTTGCCAAGCGCGGTCAGTGAGTCGGAGAGCTGACCCGAACCCGCTTGCAGCTTGGCGGTCGCCAGTTGCAGCTGGCCCTGCGCCGCATCGACGCTGCTCTGCGCCACCGCGACGAGCTGCTTGTCCGCCAGCGCCACGAAAAACGCGTCGGTGGTGTTGAAGTCGCTGCTGTATTGCGACACGGTGAGCTGCGCTGCGGCTGATGTCTGCTGCGCCCGCTCCCGCCGGAGTGTGTAGTTGCGCTGGAAACCATCGAAGAAGGTGTAACTGGCCGACGCGCCGAACGAGTAGGCCGGCAGCGTCGAGTTGCCGCTGATGATGTCACCGGTGATCGGGTCGATCCGGGAGGTCTGCCCCGGATTGTTGGCCAGCTGCAGGCTCATCTGCGGCGACACGGTGAGCGCGGGGAGGAAGCTGACGACGCCGCCCCGTTCCGCGAGTGCCGCGCTGCGAATGTTGCCTTGCGCGGTGACCACCGTGGGCGACACCAGCCGCGCCCGGTTGACGGCGTCCGTTAGCGTAATCGACGTGACGGGTTGGCTGTTGACCGGCTGCTGCGCAGCGATCGGGGTAGCGACGATAAGCGCCGCGAATGCGGCGCTCATGAGGTATTCAGTGCGGGCCACGATCAAATCCTCCTCGCGGACCTGGTCCGCCGGGGCTGCCATTGCAGGATCCGCCATTGGGGCTTGGCGTTCCCTTCTTGCGCTGATCGTCCTCAGCGCGATTGAGCGAATCATATCGTTGCTGCTGGGGCGCAGTGAGCAACGCCCGGATTTCGGTACGCGTCTCGGCGCGGCGAGTTTCGACCGCCGGACGAATGGACTGGTAGAGCGAATCGACGCGCGGACGGATCACCGCAAAGAGCGAATCGCTCGGTCCACGAATTGGCTGGCGAATCGAATCCATCGCCGCTTCGCTATGACACCAGAGCACCGAGATACTGTCGCGCTTGCCGATGTCGAGGTCGGCGTGAAGTCGGCGAGCGAGTGTTGCCCCGTACCCCGCGCTGACCGGCTGTCTCGCCTTGCCATACCAGAGCCAGCCCGCGCGGCCACCACGCGCCAACATGCCGAGCGCGACCGCACCGACGACCAAGCCGAGGGTGAATGCGGTGCCCAGCAGCGTCATCGCGCGCGCGCGGGTGGCAATCACGGGGCTTCCGAAGACCTCATCGACGCAATCAGCACCGACACGCCAGGAGTCGAGCCTTCGAGCAGCTGGCTGGCCACCGAGGTGTTGCTTGCTTCCGCTTCATCGCGCGCTGAAAAGTGATTGAGGCCCCATCCGGCCAGCACCGTCACCAGTGACGCAGCGACGAGGCCCTGCCAGAACCAGCCGGCCAACTCTTCATCCCAGGTCCGCTGGCGGGTGACGAGGCGAGCGCGAACCCGCTGCACAAATGCTGCACCGAACGGCATCGCCAGCGCATCGCGCAGCGCCGCGCCGAGCTGGGCGTCGGGCCCGGCATCAAACGGTGAAGGTTCATTCATCCCATTCCTCCTTGACAGTGCTCAGGGCCCGCCGCAATGCGCGACGACCATGAAATACATCCGACTTGACCGTACCCTCCGGAATGCCCAGCATCACGGCGATTTCGGCCTGCGCATACCCTTCTGCGTCAAACAGCACGACCGCAAGCCTCTGCCGGTCAGGCAAGGTGGCAAGGGCTGCACGCAACCGTTCACCAAGATCGATGTCCCCCGCCTCGCGGGCCGGATCGTCACGGGCGGCTGGCGACACCGAATCGAGAGAATCCGCGGCCCGCACCCGGCGGCGACGGCGCAGGTCACGAGCGGCATTGACGACGATCTGCATCAACCACGGCCGGAATGCCTTGTTCGGATCATAACGTCCGATTGCTTTCCAGGCCGACAGAAAACCTTCCTGGGCAGCGTCGTCAGCATCCTCACGGTCCTCGAGGATCGCGTAGGCCACCCGGCGGGCCATCGCCTCGTGGAGCGCAACCAGGGCGCCAAATGCATCAGCATCACCCCGGCTCGCCCGCGCCGCCAAGCCGTTTTCGTCTACGCCCGTCATACGCAGGTGGCCAAAGGCAGGTTGAGCCTCACGCCCGGCTCCGATGACCCAGGGCCCGCACGATCATTGCCACGCCAGATACCCCGGCCAATACCGAGGCACCCCAGGCCATCGGTCGAGGAAAGAACGCCAAAAGCACCGCCGCAACCAGAAGGAGGAAGGCCAATGGACCAAAAATAGCCGCCCGAGCGCCTTGCACGATGCTGCCCAGCGTCACGATGGCACGAGTCCGCCGTTCCCGAAGGGAACGCGAATGGAGCTTGGTGGCTGCTTCAGCTGGGGCTTGCCGGCGCAACGCCGGATAGACCTCGCGCCCCATGACGGTTGGGATGCGGCGCGGCTGTAACACGATTTCGCTGGCCTGGGCCAGGTCGGCGAGGTACTGCGCCTCCATCCGCTCCGCGATCCCTTCCCCATGAGCGAAGAGATCAAGTTCCCAGTTGGCCAGCAAGGACGAGGGATTGAGGTTGCTCGACCCGACCCGGACCCAACGGCTGTCCACCACGATCGTCTTGGCGTGCAGCATCGGGCCGTTCCATTCCCAGATCCGGACGCCGGCGCGAAGCAGTGCGCGGTAGCCGACACGGGAGAGATTACGGACCGCCTTGATGTCACTGCTGCCCGGCAGGAGCAGCCGGACGTCGGCCCCGTCCCGCGCCGCATCCTTGAGCGCCTGATACATCCGCTGCGGCGCCGAGAGGTACGCTTCGGTGATCCAGATGCGCGAACCGCCAATTCCGAAGAGCAGATCCATGGTCCGGAAGGCCCGCTCACGACCCGGCTCGGTAGCAACCACCCGCACTTCGGTCTGACCTTGCGGCTCAGGCAACGCACCAAGCTCAGTCTGATCATCGGGGGTGGCGCCGCCGTTGAAGGTCCAGGCGCGGCAGAAACAGGCATCCATGGCTCGGGCAGCCGGACCGCGCACGGCGACCGCCGTGTCGCGCCATGGCAATTGGTGCTTGGCCACATTGCCAACCCATTCGTCGCCGATGCACAGACCGCCAGTGACCGCGCACTCGCCGTCCACAACGAGCAGCTTGCGATGGTCACGCGCGAAGATCAGCAGCGGATCGACGATGCTGAACGGTCCGAAGCCGCGCACGTCGATGCCAGCCGCGCGCATCGAGTGCCAGAAACGGCGCCCGGTCGCGAACGATCCAACCCAGTCATAAAGCACCCGCACAATCACGCCTGCCTGGGCACGCGCAATCAGATGCGCGGCGAACTGGTGCCCGCACTCGTCGTCCTGGAAAATGTAGTTCTCCAGGTGAATGCGACGGCGCGCCTGATCGATCTGCGCCAGCATGGCGGGATAGGCGGCGGCGCCGTCAATCAACAGATCCAGATGATTGCCGTGAGACACCTGCGATCCGGCCGCGCGGGTGAAGGCGCGCTGCAAAGCGGCCCTCGGCGCGTCGATGCCGGTTGCCGGAAGGGTCATCCCGCGCCCAGACCGAGTTCGGCCTCGTGGGGACGCAGCGCCGCGATGACGTCGGCGATCAGCTCGTCGAGCGGGCGCCCAAGCTCTTCCGCGCCAATGCGGACATCGTCGCGGCTCACGCCACGAGCGAAGCCTTTGTCCTTGAGCTTCTTGAGCACCGATTTGGGCTCGAGCCCCGCGAGGGTGCGGCCCGGACGCACCAGGGCGCAGGCAACAACGAATCCCGAGAGCTCGTCGACGGCAAAGAGGACCCGCGCGAGGTCACTGGTGCGCGGTGTATTGGTGAAGGCTGCGTGACCGAGAATCGCATCGCAGCCCGCGTCCGGAAACCCTTCTGCGCGCAGGTGCCGCACCCCTTCGGAGGGATGCTCGCTGTCCGCCGAGCGCAGGTCGTTGGGGAAACGCTCGTAGTCGAAGTCATGGAGCAGGCCGACCACACCCCACCAGTCCGGATCACCGCCATAGCTCGGCGCGAGGTGCCGCATCGCCAGTTCGACCGCGTGCATGTGCGCGCGCAATGCCGGCGATGCGGTCCAGGCAGACATCAGCGCTTCGGCGCGAGGGCGGGTCCACTCTACTGTTGTCATCCCGGAAAGCTACCTGCACCGGCGTCGCTCAGTGCATCGACCCCGAACCGGCACGGGCCACCGTCGCGTGGAACTGGGCCCGAGCGCTTTCGATCTGGTCGACCGTGACGACAAAGGCATATTCGCCAGGCATTGGCAGCGGCAGATCGAATACCAGCACGGCCGGCGATTCGAGATCGATCACACCGGCCGGCGGTTCGTTGATCTGCATCATGCCGGTCTGTTCAAACACGGTGTTCCCTTGCGGGTCGACCAGGCCGACCCGCAGTTCGTGGGCCCCGAGTTCAGTCCGCCGCCCGCGAAGGTGCAGCACGAGGTGCGCCCGCGGGTGCAGGGCGGGAAACTGTTGCACCGCGACGTGACGCCAGATGCCGAGGACCGACAACTTGCCCTGCTGATCGATCAGGGCGTAGTCGCAAAGCAGCGCAAGGTCGACTTGCGTAGTCAGCTCACCCGAATCGTGCGCACGGCATCACCCTGGCGAATGGCATTGACCACATCCATCCCTTCGGTGACCTGGCCGAATACGGTGTGCACCCGATCGAGGTGTGACTGCGGCGAGTGGCAAATGAAAAACTGGCTGCCGCCGGTGTCCTTCCCCGCGTGCGCCATCGAGAGTGAGCCCGCCACGTGCTTGTGCGTGTTACGAGCGGTTTCGCACTTGATCTTGTATCCGGGGCCGCCGGTGCCAACCCGCGGATTCTTGGGATCCCGGGAAAGCGGATCGCCGCCCTGGATCATGAAGTTGTTGATGACACGATGGAATCGGGTGCCATCATAGAACTCGGCGTTGGCGAGTTTCTCGAAATTGGCCACCGTTTCCGGCGTTTCCTCGTCGAAGAGCTCCACAGTGATGGGGCCCTTGTCGGTATCGAATATTGCGGATTTTGCCATGATTCTTCGCGGCTGAGGTGAACGCCAAAGATAACGCCTAGTGGCTGGGTGGATCGACAATGCGAAAGACCTTGAGCTCGGTGCCGGTGTCCGACGTGGCGTCGGTGCTGCCGCAACCGAGCACGAGCCAATGGCCGGCGACGGCGGCGGCCGACGCAAAGGCCGGACATGACAGCGCGATCCTGCCGAGAAAGTGCGTCGCGCTGAAGACATCCGCGAACCCGGAATCGGCATCGATGCCGAAGACCCAGATGCGGCCCTGTCCGTCCAGGCCAAGCGCACGAGTGTGCGGGAAATACGGCTGCGGCTGCGCCGCGATCTCGGCGCGTTCACGGTCCGCCGCCGATGGATCGTGGCGGGCGTTGACGCGGGACTGACCGTGACGAAAGGCGGTATCGACGCGCGCTGCGGTGAGGACGGGACGGGGGATGTCACGGGCCAGGATGCGTTGACGAACGCCCTGCCAGTCATACAGTGCCAAGCGGTACCGCCAGCCGTCAGCGATGATGAAACCGCCGTTCCAGCGCCCGAGCACCGGGACGAGCGGTGACCCGCTGCCGTCGCTGCCCCGGAACGCGGTCGCCAGAAATGAATCGGGGCGTTCCGTCAACTCCCGCGTCGCACCGGTCGCCAGGTGCAGCAAGATCGGTTGCGGACCGCGGGCATCCGAAATGACGGTGACCAACTCGCCGGGACCGGCATCCATCGCAACGGCAAGCGTCGGAACGACGATGTGTGAAGCGGCGATCGTGCCATTGCGGCGCACGGCGGTGACTCGGCTGGTGGCCAGGTCACTGAGGGTGAGGTCGCTATCGGAGATCGCCAGGGCAACGGGCCGCAGCATTTCTGCCGGTCCCTGACCGACTGGAATCATCCGGATGTGGTGATGCCCACCGCTGTCGACCAGGGTATAAAGGTCGCGGTCATCTTCGGTGGCCGCAAAAGCGACGTCGCCATTCGGCGCCGCCTGCAGCGTCTCCTCGAGCAGCGGCACCGTGGTTTCGGTGGTCACAGATCGGTGATCCAGCTCGAGCGCAGGCAACGTTTCGGCAGCAGGGCCTGCGGGGCGCGCGAGCGGACGGGCATCGCGCGAACATGCGGCCAGACCGAAGACCAGCCAGGCGATCCCGCGGCGCCACTCAGCCACGACGGCCCATGGTGAACGCCGATGGGCAGAGGTCGGCCAGCACACACTCATCGCATCGCGGACGGTTGGCGATGCAGACGCGCCGACCGTGCCAGATCAGGAGATGGCTGCAGAGCGCCCAATCGTCCCGGGGTACCAGCTCCATCAGATCACTTTCGACGGCAACCGGGTCGGTCGCGCGCGTCAGGCGCAGTAATTTCCCGAGCCGCAATACATGAGTGTCAACCGTGATCCCTTCGCTGCGATGAAACGCGTTGCCGAGAATGACGTTGGCGGTCTTCCGGCCAACTCCCGGCAACGCCTGCAGCTCAACCATCGTGGCCGGAATCGTACCATCGTGATCGGCGACCACGGCGCGCGCCATACCGATCAGGTTGCGGGCCTTGTTGCGAAAGAAACCGGTCGGGCGAATCACCGCCTCGAGTTCGGTTTGCGATGCCTGGGCCAGCGTCGGTGCATCGGGCCAGCGGGCAAATAGCGCCGGGGTCACCTGGTTGACGCGGACATCGGTGCATTGTGCCGAGAGGATCGTCGCGACCAGCAGCTCGAAGGGATTGCGGTAATCAAGCTCACAGTGGGCGTCAGGATAGGCGACCTTGAGGCGATCAAGAATCCTGATCGTGCGTGTGCGGCGTGCGGCACGTGATTCGCGGCCGATCCGGGCCGGCCCGCGCGGCGCGGCGCTATCGGCCACCGTTCACCCCAGCCCGGCTGGGCGACGGGCGCGAGCGAAGGCGAGAAAACCATTGACATCATGGCAGTTGAGGATCGCCTCGGGCCCCAGGCCACCCTTGCGCGCAATGCCGACGCCGTAGTCGACGTTGGCGAGTCCGGCAAGATTGTGGGCATCAGCGCCGATGGAGATCATCACGCCAGACCGCCGCGCGTCGGCGAGCACGCGCCAGTCGAGGTCGAGCCGATGGGGATCGGCGTTGATCTCGATTGCGACGTGATGTTCGCCAGCCGCGCGAAAGACCTGGTCCATGTCGAGGGGATATGCTTCGCGCGACAAGAGCAATCGGCCGGTCGGGTGCCCGAGGATCGTCAGGTACGGCGATGTCATCGCACGACAGATGCGTTCAGTCATCTCGCCGCGTGAAAGATTGAACCGCGAATGGATCGATCCGATGATGAAGTCGAAGCCGGCCAGGATCGGATCGGGATAATCGAGCGCACCATCAACCAGGATGTCGCTTTCGATCCCCTTGAGCACCTTGAAATCGGTCAATGTCAGGTTGACGGCGTCGATTTCGTCCCATTGCCGCTGGATGTCGTCGGTCGACATACCACCGGCATATGCGGCGGCCCGCGAATGATCCGTGATGCCGACGTACTGGTATCCGGCTGCACGGCAGGCATCGGCAATCTGGCGAACGCTGTTGCTGCCGTCCGACGCACTGGTGTGGCAGTGCAGAAAGCCGCGCAGATCGCGCAACTCGACCAGGCGGGGAACCGGGCCATCGAGCCTGGCACCTGCTTCGCGCAGTTCCGGCGGCAGCCACGGCATTCCCAGCGCGGTAAAGAGCGATTCTTCCGTTGGCGTCGGCACGAATCGACTCCCTTGCCAGAGTGCCGCGCCGGCGAGGTTGAAGCCACGAGCGGTGGCGTGATCGGCGAGGGCGGCGAGATACTCGGCGCTGCCGGTCGCCTGCACCATGACGGCCCCGAAGTTCTGCGGCGGAGTGACCACGACCTGGACAGTGGCGCCCCCAGCAAAACGCAACGTCACCCGCCGCTCATCGTCACCAGCGATTTCGTCGACGCCGGGCATCGCACTGAGCTGGTGAAAGACTTCCTCGGGTGAGACGTCGGCGACCAGCACCGTGATCAGGTCGCGCACGACCTCGTTGCGACGGCGCACTTCGCCAGCGGTGTGCGCGGAGAGAATGTGGGGCAGTCGCGCGAACGCTTCGCGAAACGCTTCGGCCTCGCGCGCGGCATGATGGGCGAGGCGCCACTGGCTCGCCTGCCGCAGAAAGGCAATCCCCTTGAGGATCTTGTCGGCGGTCCGCTCGCCGAATCGTGGCAACGCCGCAAGGCGACCGTCGCGCGCCGCCGCTTCGAGGTCCGGTACGGTTTCAATACCAAGCGATTCCTGCACCTGCTTGATCTTGGCCACACCCAGCCCCGGAATTGCCAGCATATCGACAAGACCTGCGGGGACGTCTTCGCGCAGTTGCTCGAGCAGATCCGAGCATCCGGTCGTCACCAGCTCGGTGACAATCTGCAGGATCGCCGGTCCGATCCCCTTGACCTGGGCGAGCGAGCCGTCGGCAATCGCCACGTCGAGGTCGGTCGTGAAGCCGAGGATGCTCTTGGCCGCGGCAGTGAAGGCACGCACGCGAAACGGATTCTCGCCATTGAACTCGAGATACGCGGCAATCTGTTCGAGTGAACGCGCCACGCCGGTGCGATCCATCACGGCCATCAGGACCCCTCCTCGAAATGATCAGCGCACCAGGCGAGCCAGAGCAGTTCGGCCGGACTCTCCACGGCGTGCAGGCCGGCCAGATCGCCGCCGGGCATCGTGGCCGTGAACGGGGCGGTGCCGTCGGGCCGCTTCGCCAGCACCGGTACCGGGCCCTGCACTGCGGCGGCCGTGATCCCCGGTCGTTCCGGATGGACGCCAAAGCAGCCGACCACATCGATCGACGGCCCGTTCCGCGCCACGAACCAGCCATCAAGTGGCTCGAACGGCTGGTCGTCGTCGAGCTGACTCCAGATCCGGCGCGGCGCAACCTGAATGTAGCGCGTGATGCCGGCCGGGATCGGCTGCGGCGCGCCGTCGCGTAACAGGCGCTCGAGTTGCGCCGCATCGATGGCACGATGCTGTTCACCGTCGTGCCAATACCAGAATGCCGCATGGACGAGGAGCACAAACGTGTCGATCGCATCGCCAAGGCCGCTGTCGGGGCGCACGTCACGCAACAGCTCGACAGCGGGCGCGACCAGCAGGAAGCCGGCCACGCTGCGGTCGGTGCCGATCACGTCACGAATTGCCGGCAACCGATCGTCGCGGAATGGCGCGAACAGGAGATCGAACGGCTGCGGGCGATCGACCATCAGCTGCGCGGCAGGAAAGGATCGAGTGCCGCGACAAACTGGGTCGGCGCCTCGACGTAGGGCACGTGCCCGCAATCGTGCAACACCTTGAGTGGTGCCCGCAATGCGTCAGCGGTGGCCTGCGCGGTCACGAGCGGAATGGGGTCGTCATCGCCATGCACGACCAGCGCGCGAAGATCGAGTCGGGCGAGCGCAGGACGCAGATCAAAGCCCGCGCCAAGCGAGTTCCAGACTTCCTGCTGGGTGCGGCCGGTGATCCGGAATGGCGTCAGGTCTGCGGCATACGACGGATCGTGAAAGTATCCGGACACCGCCAGCTCGAAGAGGCGCTGATTGTATCCGGCAATGTCCGCGGAACGGCGACCGCTCTCCTGCAGCGCGGTCCGGGCCGCACGCAGCGCCGGTGTCGCGTTGCGGCGTGCGAGATTCGCCTCGAACTCGACCCGCTCGCGCTGGGCCGCTGGCGCCGGCGAGACCAATGCGAGCGACGCCACGCGGGCAGGATGGGTCACCGCGTACAGCATGGCGAGCAAGCCGCCCCACGAATACCCACAGAGATCGAGACGTGCGATACCCCAGATGTCGCGGAGCGCTTCGAGGTCCGCCACATGGTCCTGCCAGCCGACCGGGACGTCACGACCAACCGGCGAGCGACCGCCGCCGCGCTGGTCGTAATAGATCAGGGTGCGCCCGTGGGCGAGCAGGTCGAAACCGGGGCGAAGGTAGTCGTGATGCGCACCGGGACCGCCATGGAGAACGACGACCTCCGGGCCCTCGCCGCTGCGCGTTTCGTAAAGCTCGACACCGCGGACGCTGCGAATCAGAGCAACTCCGCGAGCAAATCGGCAACGGCACGTACCGCCGCCTCTTCGTCTGCCGTGAAAGGATCAATCAGGTCCGAATCGATGTCGATCTGGCCGAGGATTTCGTCGCCACGCCGAATCAATACGACAAGCTCGGAGCGGGTGAAGAGATTGCACGCGATATAGTTCTCGACCCCCTGCACGTCGCCGACATTCTGGTCGGTACCGGTCGCCACGGCCGTGCCGCAGACGCCATGGCCCACCGCAATCCTGGTGTGTTCGGTTTCGCGTCCGCTATGCGCCTCGAGGTCGAGCATGTCGTCGCGCAGCATGTAGAGATAGACCGACGTGTACGGTGCGCCAGCGGCGCGGATGGCGTCGGCCGCTGCATGAAGGAGCGCCGATCGATCGCCGCCCCGGCCAGCGGTTCGGTGAAGGCGCTCAGCGACGACAGCGGGATTGAGTACTGGCACGGCAGAATCCTGGTGACGAGTCAGGGCTACATTCTACCGACCTCGACACCGGTGAACCACTACTTGCGGATTTCTCCCCGTCTCCTCGCCCTGGTTCCCGCCGCCGTGGCGATCAACCTGGTTGTCGGCACGATCACCAGGGAGCTCTCGCTCCCAGTCTATCTCGACACGATCGGCACGGTGCTGGTGGCCGCAGTGTCGGGGTTCGGGCCCGGCGTGCTCGTTGGCGCGGTGAGTCAACTGCTCCTCGGCCTGCTGACGGGGTATCAGTATCTGCCGTTTGTCGTGATCCAATGGCTGCTCGCGCTGCTCGTCGCCCTGGCGGCTTCGTACCACGGCTTTCGCAGCGTATTCCGGACCGTGCTCTGGGGCCTGGCCTGTGGCGCCTGCTGCGGCGCATTGTCGGCGGTCATTTCCTATACGCTCTTTGGTGGCAGTACTGGTGGCGGAGTGGGTTGGCTGACGGCCGCGCTGCGCTCCGCCGGCCTGCCACTCGGCGTCGCCGTAGCAATCGGATCATCGAGCACAGACCTGCTGGACAAGACCATCGTGATCGTGGTCACCGGCATGCTGTTGCGCACATTGCCGCGGCGAATCCTGGGCCGCTTTCCGCGCGCGGCACGGGCGGTGGGCCAGTGACGCTGGCGCGCCGCGCCCACCCGTTCACCACCGGAGCCGTCGCCCTGACGGCAGTGACGCTGGCGTTGCTGCTGGCCGATACGCAAGACGTGATTGTCCTCTATCTGGTGACCGTGCTGGTTGCCGTGGCAACCGGTGCGGGCGCTGGAGTCCGACGCGGGCTGTACGTGGTCGTCCCGATCTGGGCCCTGCTGTTCATCCTGCAGGTGCTGCTGGGGCTGGACCCGCGCACCGCTGCTCCGTGGGGTGGCACGATGTCGGTGCCGGGCGTGCAGTTCGCGTTGTCCCAGGGGAGCCGGCTCGCTGTCATCGCGACCGCGTCGCTGGCCTTCGCGACGACCTTTGATCCCCAGCGTTTCCTGCAGGCGAGCATCGCCCGGGGATGGCCATTTGGCGCGGCGTTCCTGCTGGTGGCCACCCTCGACGCCGCCGATCGCCTGGCCAGTCAAGCGCGTCAGTTGCGCGAAGCTCAACGCACCCGCGGAGTCATGGTCAGCGGGAGCCTGGCGACCCGGGCACGGGCACTTCCAGCGCTGATCTTTCCGCTGTTACTCACCTCGCTGACCGAAGCCGATGACCGCGCGCTCGCGCTGGATACCCGCGGGCTCCTGCTGACTGGACGACGAACCGCAATCGACCCGCCGGCCGACTCGCCAACGGGCCGAGCGCTACGCTGGCTCATGCTGGTGCTGGTGATCGCAGCCGCAGTGTGGCGAGTGCGCCGATGACCTTGATCGCGTCGGATCTCTGGTTTCGCTATCCTGTGCAACAGGACTGGGCGCTCCGCGGGGTTGACCTGTCGATCACGCCGGGCGAGGTGACCTGGTTCACCGGCGCACTTGGCAGCGGCACCAGCACGATGCTGCTGGCGCTGGCGGGGTTGGCGCCGCGGCTTACGGGTGGTGAGCGTCGCGGGGCGGTCACGCTCGACGGACGCGATATCAGTGACGGTTCGGTGCTGGGGCGCGGCATCGGCTACCTCGGCGCGTCGCCGATGCTTCAGCTGAGCGGGATCACCAATTCCGTTCGCGACGAAGTTGCGGTGGGCCCGATGAACCTTGGCTGGCCCGCCGCGCGCATTGCCGAAGCTGTCGTTGACGCCATGGCGCGGCTCGACATTTCCCACCTGGCTGCGCGCGCACCAGGGAAACTGTCGGGCGGTGAGACCCAACGCCTGCTCCTGGCGGCGCTGCTGGCATCGGCGCCCTCAACCTGGCTGCTCGACGAGCCGTTCGCCGCCCTCGACCGCGGCAGCGCCGCCCGAGTCGGCGCGATGCTCCGCCAGCTGGCCGACGCAGGCCATCGGGTCGTCGTCGCCTGCGACGACGCCGACCAGATGCTGGGCCTGGCCGATCGGATCCTCGTGTTCAACAGCGGGTCGCCTGTGCTGGACGACCTCCCCGACCGGATCCTGGCCGGCGACCAGATTCTGGTGGCCCGCGCCGGGACCTCTGACGCCGCGACCCTGGCGTTCATGGCCGGCTTTGCCGCCCCGCGGCCGGTGCGTCGGGAAGACCTTCTCCGCCAAGTGGAGCTCGATCCTGCCGCGACGCCACACGAAACGGAATCGTCGAGTTCCGGTGCCCCGGCACTGGACTTTGCCAATGTCGGCTTTTCGTATCGCTCCGAAGAGCCAGTATTGAGTGATTTGACATTCTCGATTGCCAAAGGGGAGGCGGTCGGTTTGTTCGGAGCGAACGGCGCCGGAAAATCCACCGCGCTGCGCTTGGCGATGGCGCTTGAGTATCCAGTTCGTGGGGTGGTCACCACGCTCGGCCGACCGACCGCCGGGCGATTTCCCGAGCATTTCGCCCCGCAGGTTGGTTACCTCTTTCAGCAGCCAGAACGCCAGCTCTTTGCGTCCTCGGTGACTCAGGAATGCCTGCTGGCGCCGACGGTTGCTGGCTGGAACGGCGACCGCGCTGCGACGGCGGTAGCAGGGGTGCTGGAAGAGCTCGGACTAGCCGACACTGCAAAGGAGCATCCGTACGACCTGCCGTTGCCGAGGCGACGGCTGGTCGCGCTCGCGGCAATCCTGGCTGCCGATCCAGAGCTGCTACTCCTCGACGAGCCGACAGCTGGCCTCGACGCGGTGTCGCGGGATCTGGTGATCGGGGCGGTGCGGCGGCGAGTCGAGGGCGGGCGGGCGGTGCTGGCGATCACCCACGACCCGTTGTTTGCGCATGAAGCGCTCGACCGAGGTTTGTTGCTGGATCAGTGCCGGCTGGTGCTCGACGGCCCCGTCCGCGACGTGATTGATGATCGGCGGCTGCGCCAGCCGGCGGCCCTGGTGATCGCGATCGCCCTGGGGCTGCCACCGGGCGCTGATCGCCGGAACGAAGTGGCGCGCTTGATAGAGCGCAGCTGAGAGGAGGAGTCGTGCCCGAATCCATTACCGCACTGGTCGCCACGGCGATTTATCAGGCACGATCGTCGATCGCCGACCCGGAGCCGGTGGAACGCACCATCGGTCTTGTCGCGCGCGCTGCTTTCCGGAACGAGACGTCGTTTGAAATCCACGACACTGCGCTGGTGGTGAACGGAACTGCGCTACCGCTCAACGCACCGGGCGCCGACGTGATTCACACCGCGTTGCGCGCCCACCTCACGCGACGACTGGTTCTCCCGGCTGAGATGACTGCGACGCAATGGCGCGAAGTCGTCGAGCTTTTTGCGTCGGCAGGCGGCCTCTATCACTCGATCGACGACCTGCGCGACGCGCTGCGGTACAGCGTGCCCTCTGCGGTCGTGTCGGACACGATCGGGTCGGAGACCGAGGGCGACCTTCGCGAAGCACTGTTCGAGTTGCCCGGACTGCAGGCTACGGCGCGCCGCAGCGAACCAGCCGTGATGATCGATCCACACGACGCCGAGTTGCGTGATCTGGCATCGCGGCTTGATCCTCTGTTGCAGGCGGCGGAGCGGTCGCGCGACAATGGCAACTTCGAACAACTGGCTCACACACTGCTGGCGATGCTGTCACTCGAAGAGAGTAACCGTGACGATCGCCGTGCCATCGTGGCCCGCGAACGCCGACGTGTCGTGCCGACTGATGTCCTCGAGGCAATGGCGCGACAGGTCGGCAAGCCCCGGACGCCGGCGGTAATTGCCCGAGTGCTGGGCCTGCTCGGCCATGACGGCGCCACCGCGTTGATGGAGGCGTTGAGTGGCGCCACCAACCCGCTCGAGCGGCGCATCCTGATTGACGCGCTGGCAGGGTGCCGCGATTGTGACGAAGCAATTGTCGATGCGCTCAACAGTCCGCGGCCAGAAATCGCCCGCGATGCGGCCGAAGTGGCCGGCCGGCGCCAGCTGGACGGTGCCGTACCATTTCTCACCCACCTGTTGCGCCACCCGCAAGCCGATGTGCGGACGGCCTCGTGGCACGCGCTCGAGAATATCGGCACGCGTGACGCCGTAAAGGCGTTGCACACCTGAGGGGTCCGCCAGGCCATTAGCTTTTTGGCCATGGGCGAGACCATCCGTAGAACGCGCAACGTCATCGCCGCCGTGTGGACATGGTCGGTCCTCGGCGGTTCGATGGTCATCTTCTTCATTCCGATCCTGCTCTGGCGACTGCTGGCATGGCCATTCGATCGGGTCAACTATTGGGGTGGCCGGCTCTTCCGCCAGGCGGGCGCGCTGACCGTCCGGCTGACACCACGCTGGACGTTCGAAGTGCGCGGCACACTCCCCGCCAATCCGCGCAATCCGTACGTCGTCGTGGCCAATCACGAATCGTTTGCCGACATGCTGATGCTGTGCCTGCTCCCGTGGGAGATGAAATGGCTCAGCAAGGTGGAGATCATGTGGGTGCCGGTGCTCGGCTGGCTGATGTGGCTGGTGAACGATGTCGGCGTCAAGCGAGGCCGGGCTGTCAGTGCGAAGGCCGCGATGGTTGCGTGCGCCAAGCGCCTGTCGCAGCGATCGTCGGTGATCATCTTTCCGGAAGGCACCCGCTCGCCAAACTGGGAACTGCTACCGTTTCGCGACGGCGCGTTCCGGCTGGCCCGCGATGCCGGCGTGCCGATTCTGCCGATCGTGATCTACGGAACGCGAAATGCCATCGCACGCCATGATTGGCGGATCAATCCGGCCCGGGCAGTGATGCAAGTGCTGACGCCCGAACCAACGACCGGACGCACGGTGGCCGAGGTCAAGGCCAGCGTGCGCGCCCGGATGGAAGCCGAGCGCGAACGTCTCCGGGCCGAGTTCGCCTAGCGCGTGGCGTAGACCCGACTGTGGCCCTGCGCGTCAAACGCATAGACGGTGTATTTCTGCCCTGGCATATCCATGCCGGGCGCACTCGCCGGCATGCCAGGCGCTGCCAAACCCTTGATGCCGGCAGGTTTCTCGGCCAGCAGCTTGCGGATCAGGTCGGCAGGGACGTGGCCCTCGATCACGTACCCGCCAACGAACGCCGTATGACATGACGTCAGTTCAGGCGTGATGCCGTTGGCTCGCTTGAGCGCGGTGAACTCCGGCTTGTCTTCGACCGTGACGGCAAACCCCGCCTTCTTCATCGAGTCCACCCACTTGGCGCAGCAAGCACAGGTGGGCGACTTGACCACCCGCATTGCAATCGGAGCTGGCGCCGAGCCTGCCCGCGATGCGCCAACGGTGGCAACGGCGATGATCAATGCACTGGCCAGGACACTGGAGCGAACGCGCATCAGACGAGCCTCACTGGAGAGAATGCCTCAAAGATAGGCACAGCCAAACGGGGAACCGTCGCCGGTCCCCCGTTTGGCATGCCAGTCCGCGGTGACGATCAGTCGCGGACGAGAATCAGGTACTTGCCAGCATCCCAGAAATCAGGCGACGTCACGTGCAGGTCACCCTTGACCTTGCCATCCTCGATGTTGTTGCTCGAGAGGTAGCTCGGGCTCTGCCGGGTAATGATCTTGTATTCCTTGCTCGGCTCCGGCACCGTGAGCACGGTGTCGCGCCGACGATCAAGGCGCTGGAAGAGTTCCGGATTGAGGTTGCGCGCCGGCTCCAGCGTCTTGCTGCCGAACATCAGGAACTTGCTTCCCTCGTTCACCAGGATGCCGCGCTTGACCAGTTCATCCTTGGTACCCACGGCGTAGTACACCGTGTTGTCCTGGTCGACGACATGGGTCAGCGTGTCCTTGACGGCGAGCTTTTCGGTGGTCAGCTCGGCCGACTGCTGCGACAGCGTGTCGACCCGGCCGGCCAACGTGGTGATCTGCTGCTTCTGATCAGCGATCAGGGCTTCTTGCTGTTGCGCCGAGGCCTTCAGGTCATCGACCGTCTTCTGGAACGAATCGAGTT
The DNA here is from genome assembly GCA_036499125.1 of Gemmatimonadales bacterium. GTDB lineage: Bacteria > Gemmatimonadota > Gemmatimonadetes > Gemmatimonadales > GWC2-71-9 > Palsa-1233. The sequence continues at coordinate 507,346 of DASYEH010000008.1, read as the reverse complement.
GGTCACCGAGGCGCTTCTTTTCGGCGGCGTAGCTGGACGACATTCCCGCGATCCGCTTCTTGCTCGCCGCGATCTGCTGATCGGCGGCGTCGAGCCGCGCGATCACTTCGCGCACCTTGCCGAGCATCACGGCGCGGTCCTCGGACTTGCCGGTCAGCGGGCGATCGCTGGTCGACACCGGGCTGACCCCCAGCCCCTTGACGGTCGCGAGGCTCGAGTTGATGTCCGCCATCATCTGCGTTGTGGCCAGCACGTCGTTGACAAGCGAGTCCTTCTGTTCACCGATCCGCTGCTGCTGCAGGACGAGATCGTCATAGCGCTTCTTGCTTACGCATCCGGTCAAGGCACCGATGGCGACCAGCGCCAGAATGGTCTTCCGCATCTTCAACTCCCCGTTGGTGGATCCAGTGGAATGGGGGACGACTCATCCATGAGAACGATGCACACCCGCCCCCGGTTCGTCCAGCCCGCCCGGGCCCGGCCCTGACACCGATCGCGATCGGATGTCGTTGCAGGGCAAGCGCTTGCCCCGCGCGTTTAGCGGGGGTCGGGGCGCAAGTTACCCTGACGGGCGGCTACCACGCCCAAGTAACGCCTGGGGGCGACCCCCGGTTCGGCGGCCTGCCCCCGGCCCCGGGGGCAACTGCGGCTATTCCTCGGGGCGTTGATGCAGCTCGATCCGATTTCCCTCGGGATCATCGAACCAGGCCGAGTCGCCATCGTGCGACTCCTGCCGCTCAACCGTCGTCAAGCCGGTGTCGGCGAGGTATTCGATGAAGTCGTCGAGGTCCCGGACAATCCAGGTGATCTCCACCAGCCGCCGGTCGTGGCCGAGCGGGTGCTTGGACTGGTGAATGGAGAAATCGGCGCCATTGCAGTCGCACCACCATTCGTGGCCGCCCGGTTCGCGGGTAAAAAAGATGCCAAGATGTTTTTCGTACCATTGAGCCAGCGTGTCCGCGTGATCCGCATAGAGAACTACACCACCGATGCCATCTACGGTCTGCCGTTCCATGCAGCTGCTCCGGGTGCGAGGTGATCAGTGGCAGCGTGTCGTGTCGGCACGCTCATGCGAAATGACGCCGATCGGTGCGGTGCGTCCCGCCACCGACACCGCAATGGCTGGGCTGGTAATCTCCTGGGTCACGCTGCATCCCGGTGCCGGCGTGGTGAGGGTGACCTCGAGCAGGAGTGAATCGTGGCGAGTACGGTACCCGGTCAAGGCAAAGCGGAAGCCACCGCTGCGCTGGTCACCAGCGGCGACAAACGCCACGCGATTCAATCGCAGCGAGATGTTGCGGGATGGCGCGACGGTCCCGCCGCCAGCAAAGAGGGTGCGCCAGCCGGCCTGCATTGCAGCGGAATCGCCCGCGATCACGAGTCCCGGACGATGCCAGCCGCTGGTGGCGCTGTGGCCAATTTCGATGGCGTCATGCACGATCACCCCGGCCGCGGCCATCACGGCGAGGGTCACCGCAAGCCGAATCATTCGCGCCACCCCTTGTCACTGCGCAGATGATTGATGTGCGCCACGTGATGACGGCAATGCCAAGCGTACAGCGCGGTGGCTTCCCAGAGCGGTACGGCACGATGTTGTTCAGGATGGATATAGGTACGGTGCCATTCGTCGCGGCGAAAGGTGTCGATCAATGCGATCCATCGTGCATGCAGCCCGGATAGCAGCTCGATCGACACGCCCACCGGCATGGTGCGCGCGTCGGGCAGTTCGGCCCAGAGTGCTTCGTCATAGGGCCGGATCGTCGGGGCATCTTCGGTCAGCGCCAACCGGAAGCGAGTGTAGGCATTGGCGTGCGAATCCGCCAAGTGGTGGACCGTCTGGCGAACCGTCCAACCCCCCTCGCGATATGGGGTGTCGAGCTGGACCTGATTGAGTCCGCGAATCGCATCGCGCAGTCGCGATGGCAGGTCAGCGATGTCGTGGCGCCATTCGCGCACGGAGGCCGACACGAACGCGGGAGCCGCCACGAATCGTCCGACAGGATAACGCAGTGAATCGGCAGAAAAAGCGTCAACTGGCATGATGGGTCCGGACACTCCGGTTCGGGATGCTCTCAGGACTCTACGACGGAACCGCGCGCCCCACAACCCGCTGCCAGTCGATGGGGTCGGTTGCCCCTTCGGTCGACCAGATCAGGATCCGCGTCCGGGAATCGATTCCGAGGTGGGCGCGCGCCGGGGCAAGCGCCGGATCGCCGCCCAGCGCCAGCAAGCCAGCTAACCCAGCCGCTCCAGACTCGCCGGCAATGACGGCCGGATCATCGCCGGCCGGGGTGGCCAGTTGCCGCATCGCCGCTTCGGCCCAGCCGTCCGGAATCGCCACGAACGCGTCGACACTGTTGCGCAGGACGTCAAGGGCGATCGTCGAAGGCCGACCGCAGTTGAGCCCCGCCATGATGGTGCGCTGCGATCCGCTGGCCGTGACCGCATGACCGGCTTGCACCGATTCGAGCACGCACGCCGCCTCGATCGGCTCGATCACGACGATTCGCGGGCGATGACCACCGTACCGATGCCAATAGTACTCGACCATTGCAGCCGGCCAGGTACCAACCCCAGCGTGCACAACCACCAGGTCCACCTCGGCCGCTGGCAGCAAGTGGAGCGAAGATTCCAGCTCGCGAGCCATGGTCCAATACCCGGCAGCAATCCAGCGCGGGACTTCTTGGTATCCTGGGAGTGTCGTGTCCTGGATCACGATCCAGCCATTGCGGGCTGCGTCCTCATGTGCCCGCCGCACGGCGGCATCGTAGCCCTCGGCAACCAGTTCTACCCGGGCACCCTGATCCTGAATCGCCGCGATGCGGGCCGGCACTGTGTGGGCCGGCAAGTAGACAACGGCGCGCATGCCGAGCTGGCGTGCCATCCAGGCGACGGCGCGACCATGGTTACCGTCGCTCGCGGTGGCGAACACCGCGTCTGCGGGGGTGTCGTGCTGCGCCACCCAGTGATGCATGGCAAATGATCCACCGAGGCCCTTGAAGGCATTCAAGCCAAATCGCGGCGATTCGTCCTTGACGTGCAACGATGCCACGCCGAGGGACTGGGCAAGCACATCAAGTCGGCGGAGCGGAGTAGGGCGGTAGGGCGGAAAGGCCTGGTGAAAGCTCCAGGCCAGGTCAGCGAGGAAGGCAGCGTCTGAAGCTGGCGGCGCAACCGGATTGGTGATGAGGTGGTACGGTACGATCATCGTCGCTTACAAGGTGACCTGGATTCCGGATGTAAACAGGCGATCGGTGCTGAGGAAGCCTGGTTCGGGAACGCCGTCGTAGTGAATCACATAGGTCAGCTTGACGGCTGCCCGGTGGGTGAAGGGTGCCAGCAGCGAGGTCTCCGTGTTGATCCGCAAGTCGGCGCCCTCACGAAAATTCGGCAGCACTTCCAGGCTCTGGCCAATCGAAGCGCGGGGACCGATCTGGTGGGTGAACGACGTGGCCGCCCGACCCCCGAGAAAATCCTGGTCTTCGGCGTTGGCATCGGTCCCCCGTTGCGACGTGATCGACACGCCACCTTCGAGTACCAACCGGTCGGTCTTGGTCTTGAGCAGTTGCGCAGAGAGACCGGTGACAGTGCCAACCCGGGACGAGACACCCGAGAGCACGTTGCGCTCGACGGTCACCGACGCGTATGCGCCCACGTCCGCATGCAACACCATGTCGGTCCGGAACAGGTTTTGCCAGCTCGACGCAACGGTCTCACCGCCGCTGCTTCCGTGCACGACGCCAAATTGCTGCGAAAAGGTGAAGCCATGCACCCGCGCGCTGAATTTGTCGCCCAGGTTGAGGGTCTGCACCGAAGTGTTGCCGGTGGCGCTGACGAAGCCGGCATCGGCCGTGATCTTCACGGGTGGCGCCTTGGGCACCACCTTCGGCGTCGAGTCCCGGCCGAAGGCCAGGAGGGTCAAGAGAGCGAGCATCCCGCAACCTACACCTTAGAACGTGACCTGTATACCTGTGGTCAGGATGCGGTCGGTTTTCTTGAAGCCGGGCTCCGGAAGCCCTTCATAGTGCACCACATATGAGGCCTTCATTGCGATCCCGGCGGTGATCGGGGCGGTGATGGCCGTCTCGCTGTTGATCCGGTAATCCGCGCCGACATCGAAATTGGGCAGGAACTCAATGGCCTCGTCGAAACTCGCCTTGCCGCTGAGTTGATGATGATAAATCGCGGCGAGACGACCAGCCGGGAAGTTGCGCCCGGTATCCGGTGGCACCGCCCGCTGAAAGGTGTACCCGCCGCCAGCTTCGATTCGGAGCGTATCCCGGGCGGCGGCGATCGCCATCGCCGAAATACCAAACGACGGAGACACTCGGGAACGGAGGCCGGCAAACGTGTTGCGCTGGAAATCGGTGAGCACGAAAAGCGTGATGCGCTTGGAGAGTTCACGATCGCCGCGGACACCGGCCTGCCACAACTCGGCCGTGACCGAGTCATTGCTCCGGGCGTAGGTGACCGCAAAGGTCTGCGTGAATTTCCAGCCGCCACCAAGCAGGATGAGCTTGTCTCCGGCGGATCCCGTCGTCTGATCTGTGTTGCCGCTCGTGTTCACCAGGCCGAGGTCCCCGGTGAAAAACACGTGCTTTCCGGTGTCGGCCGGCGTGGCAGCGATAGTGATGGCGAGGAGCGCGGCTAGCATATCTGGATCTCCGTGGGTTCGGAGTACAGCATAACCGTCAGAGCGACTCCGCCAAAGCGTGGAGCGCGGCGACGTCGCCGACCGAGCCCTGAGCCAGGCGAGCGTTGCCGCCGCCACGGCCACCGACCGATGCCAGCGCGGCCTTCAACTGAGCACCAGCATCGAGACCACTGTCGGCGCTGGTGCCGAAATAGATGGTTCGTTGGCCAGGGTCGGTAATGATCAGACGGGCCCGAACCAGCCCGGCTCCTTGTAGAGCCATCTGGCGCAGCAGTGAGGCCGGATCGTCGGCTGCGACATAACGAATGGCGCGAATATCATCGTGGCCTGGTGTCGCCGCGTCGTACAGCCTGCCGACCCGAGCCGCGGCGACCTCCATTTCCGACGCAGCCACCTGGCGCCGAAGGGCGGCGAGTTCCTGCTGCCGTGTTGCGGCGAGCCCGGTCAGTTCATCGACCCCACACTGCCAGGTCGTTGCCAGCCCCGCGAGCAGCGCGTCAGCCGCGTGCGCGTGCCGCAGCACCCGATCTCCGGCCCGGAAATGCAGCCGGATATTTTCGCGCACCGATTCCGTCTCGCCAAGGAGGATCGCGCCGATTTCACTGGTTGTGCCCACATGGGTTCCGCCACACGCGCTGCGATCGATACCCGCGATCGTGATGATCCGCAGCACGCCCTCGCGATCCGATGCTTTCCGCAACGGGCTCGCAGCGGCCTCGGCCGAGGATTCAAAAGTGATCGACACCGCCCGGCCCTCGCGACAGATGCTGTTCGCCCACGCTTCGAGCTGTTCCCGTGCGGACAGCGATGCGGCAGGAACCGAGAACTCGATTGATGAATCTGCGCTGCCGAAATGCACGCTGGCGGTGTCCCACCCCAGGCGATCGGCCGCCAGCGCCGAGAGCAGGTGCTGCGCGCTGTGTTGCTGCATCAGGTCGTATCGGCGAGCGCCATCGACAATGCCGTGCACCGGCCCAAGCGACACCGGCTCGGCGGTGATGTGCATGACGTCGTCACCGGCGTCGATGACGTCGACGACTGCGGTGCCGTTGATGGTACCGGTATCGTGCGGTTGGCCACCAGATGTCGGGTAGAATGCACTGCGATCGAGGATCAGCTGCGTCGGCGTCTCGCCGTATGCGCGGGCGACAGCGTCGAAGGCGAGCAGCTTCGCATCGGTGTAGTACAGACGGTCGGTCATCCCAGCACAACCTCGTCGCCGACACTGAGTACGCCGCTGTCGCGCGGCACAAGGTAGCGACCGAAGATGGCGTCCTGACCACTGTCGCGACGGAACCGGGCAAGGGTGCGCAACGGTTCCTTCGCGGCGTCGCGCGCACCGGTCACCTGATCGGTTGTCGTGACGACGCAGCGTTTGCACGACTTGACGCCATCCGCGTCGATCGATCCCAACCGCATGGCGCCCCACCAGTCCTCGCTCCACGCTGACGCGCCGGTGACCACGACGCTCGGCCGGAATCGATCCATCGGGACGGCTTCAGGCAGTATCAGGTTGAGGGCGGTGAGGGATTCCTCGAGCGTGGCGAGCATCGGAAAGCCGTCGGTAAACGCGGTCTGCGCGCCGACGCGCGGCGTGTACTCCGCAGCGATCGGATTGATTGCCTCGCGCCCGAAATAGACCAGTCGACACGGGCTGCCCATGGCGTCGGAAAACCACTCCGACGCATGGTCGCCCTGATCGGTGGCCACGATCGCCCGATCGGTCCAGAGGTGCACGGCGCGGGGTGGGCCGTCAGGATCGATGCAAATCCGCAGGGACCCATGGCCCGGCGCGGTCACGCCGAGGATGTCGTCAGCAAGGGTGGGGATGACCGTGGCGAGCGCGGCAACCTCGCGTTGGCTGATGAAGCGGTTGCCGGGGTCCACCAGCATCAGGCGGCGATCACCGACCAGCCCGAGCCGGCCGACATCGGCGCGATCGAGGGCCACGCCGCGACACCCCTTGATCGGGTAGAGGGCCAAACTTGTGATTCGCATGGTGGCGGAAGCTACCGCAACAATCGCTGGGCCGCATTGCCCTGCCGGCGGCGGCCCGGCCATCTTTCGGCATCCTTCGACAGTCAGTGGCGCGCATGCGATTCCCGACCCTCATTCCGGCGCTGTTCCTGCTGGCGGCACCGATCACCGCCCAGCAACCCAGCGTCACCTTGATGCCGATGCCGGCCTCACTCACGCTCACCGCCGCCCGGCTGGCGCTCGATACTTCGTTCACCGTGGCGCTCCCGCACGTTCACGACGCCAGACTTGAACGCGCTGTGACCCGCGCGGTACGTCGCCTTTCGATGCGGATCGCCCGGCCACTCCCGTATCAGTATGCCCTCGACACCGCGGCGACCCTGATCGTCGATGTCGCGGCCTCCGGCCACGCAATACCTGAGCTGGACGACGATGAGTCGTATACGCTCCAGGTGAGCGATCATCGCGCGGTGCTGACCGCACCCAATGTGGTCGGGGCGATTCGCGGCCTGGAAACACTGCTTCAGCTGCAAGCCGCCGACGCCAGCGGGCTCTACTTCCAGGGCGCCGACATCCGGGACACGCCGCGATTCCGGTGGCGCGGGTTGTTGTTGGACGTCTCGCGGCACTTCGAGCCGGTCGATGTGGTCAAGCGGACGCTCGACGGGATGGCGATGGTCAAGCTCAACGTCCTGCACTGGCACCTCTCTGATGACCAGGGGTTCCGGGTCGAGAGCCGCAAGGAGCCCCGGCTGCAGGAGTTCGGTTCCGACGGCCTGTACTACACCCAGGACGAGATTCGCGACGTGGTGGCCTACGCGGCGGACCGTGGCATTCGCGTGATGCCGGAGTTTGACGTGCCGGGCCATTCGAGTTCCTGGTTCGTGGGATACCCCGAGTTGACGGTGGGCTCAGGGCCGTTCTCGATCGCCCGGACGTGGGGGACGTTCGTCCCGACGATGGACCCGACCCGGGAATCGACGTACCATTTTCTCGATACCGTCATCGGTGAGATCAGCGGACTCTTTCCCGACAAGTACTGGCATGTCGGTGGCGACGAAGTCGATCCGAAGCAATGGAAGACGACGGCCACGATTCAGGACTACATGCGCGCGCATGGTCTCGCCAACGAAGTCGCACTGCACACCGCATTCAATCGCCGGCTGTTCGAGATCGTCCAGAAACACGGCCGGATTCCGGTTGGGTGGGACGAGATTTTCCAACCCGACTTGCCGACAAGTGCCGTGATCCAATCGTGGCGCAGCAGCGACGCGCTGGCCGCCTCCGCGCGAGCCGGGTTCCATGGGATTCTCTCGGCGCCATACTACATCGACCACATGAAGACAGCAGCCGATGTCTATCTCGCTGATCCCATTCCCGTCAATACCACGCTGACTCCAGCGCAGCAGGCGCTGGTGCTGGGCGGCGAGGCCTGCTTGTGGGGCGAGTATGTGACGCCCGACCTGGTCGATTCCCGACTCTGGCCGCGGCTCGCTGCAGTGGCCGAGCGCTTCTGGTCGCCGGGAAGCGTCACCGATGTGCCAGACATGTACCGGCGGCTCGCCGTCACGTCGCATCGACTGGAAGAAGTCGGCCTGCGACATGAAGAGCATGTCGCTCGCGCCGTCACCTGGTTTGCCGGCGACTCGTCCGAGCTGTTCCAGCGTTTCATCGGCTACATCCGGCCGCGCGATTTCGGCGGCAATGGTCCCAATCAGATGTATCCGCACACCGCCCTGGTCGACGCGGCGCTCCCCGATCCACCGGCGGCGGCGGCGCTCATGGCACTCGCCCGCCGAGCTGTGCAGGGTGATACCGCCGCACTCGGCGCGCTGCAGGACCGATTCGCCGAAATGAGCGGCTTTCAGGATCGACTCGCCGCGGTTGCAGTCGAGCTCCCGGCTGCGCGCGATGGCGCGATGGTGGCCGGGCTGCTCCGTAACATCGGCGTGGCCGGGGGAATGACGGTTGATGCATTGCGGCACCGGGATCTCGCGGCGGCCGGCTGGTCGACCACGGCGGATTCCCTGCTCCGCCTGGCGGTACCCAAGGCCGGCGGGATGCGCCCGGTTGGCGCCGACGCTGTTCGCGTCCTGTTGCAGAGCGTGCGATGACCGATCCGTGGGCGTTTCCCTTCCGCGGCTTCCAAGGGGCCCGTACCCTTCACCTGCCTTCCTTCAGCAAGAGAGAATCCGTGCGCTCCTCGTCCGTTGGTTTCACAGTATCCGTTGCCATCGCTCTCCTGGTCGCTGCCTGCGGCGGGAACACCCAGCGATCACGGGACAACAGCATCATGGCCCGCGACACGACACGCCCCGGAGGCTGGCAGACACTCTTCGACGGACGCACCCTGACCGGCTGGCACGCCTATCAGGCGGCGATGGGTGTCACCACGGGCTGGAGCGTTGACGACGGCGCGATCCGGACCGAGGGAACTGCGCACGACCTGGTGAGTGACCAGCAATACAGCTCGTTCGAGTTGCAACTGGAATGGAAGGTCGCCAAGGGATCCAATAGCGGCGTCTTCTACTGGGCCAATGAAGGGACCAGCGAGATCTACGAAAATGCCCCGGAAATGCAGGTCCTCGATAATGGTGGCCACCCCGATGGCAAGTCGCCGCTGACGGCCGCCGGCTCGTTGTATGCGCTCTATCCGGTGCCGTTGACGCTCCCCAAACCGGTCGGTGAGTGGAACCAGGTGCGCATCGTGGTGCACGGCTCGCATGTGCAGACGTATCTCAATGGCTTCAAGACAGCGGATGTCAACTTCGACTCGAAAGCCTTCAAGGCGAAGGTGGCAAAGAGCAAGTTCAACGCATGGCAGACCTTCGGCCTGTCGCGCCGTGGACATATCGGGTTGCAATCGCACGGTGGCGTCGTCTGGTTCCGTAACATCCGCATCAAGGACATGTCATGAGCGTCCGGGCCCGATTGCAGGGGATGATGTTCCTGGAGTATTTCATCTGGGGCGCCTGGTTCGTGACGATGGGCACCTACCTTTCCCAGACACGCCAGTTCAGTGGCACGCAGATCGGGCTGGCGTACGGCGCCACGGCGATTGCGGCGCTGATGTCGCCGTTCTTCATCGGCATGGTGGCGGACCGCTTCTTCGCCTCGGAACGGCTGCTCGCCGTGCTGCATCTGGCCGGTGCGGCGCTGATGTACCTGCTGTCGACCCAGACGTCGTTCGGCAGCTTCTATCCGTTGCTGATTCTCTATGCGCTGTGCTTCATGCCCACGCTCTCGCTGACCAACTCGGTGGCATTCCATCACATCGCCGATCCAGCCCGCTCCTTTCCAGTGATTCGCGTGCTCGGCACCATTGGCTGGATCGTGGCAGGGACCGTCGTCGGCAAGGTGTTTCACGCCGACGCGCTGGCGCTGCCGATGCGTCTCGCCGCCGGTGCGTCGGTCGTGATGGCGGCGTACTGCCTGATGCTGCCACACACGCCGCCCAAGGCAGCAGGGCAACCGTTCAGCGTGCGCGATGCCCTGGGCCTCGATGCGCTCGCGCTGCTTCGCGACCGCTCGTTCGCCATCTTCTGCCTCGGATCGTTCCTGCTTTGCATCCCGTTGCAGTTCTACTACTCGTTTGCCAACCCGTTCCTCAATGAGATCGGCGTCAAGGACGCGGTATTCATCCAGACCTTCGGCCAATGGTCGGAACTCGGTTTCCTGCTGACGCTGCCGTACCTGCTCAAGCGGTTCGGGATCAAGGGGATCATGGTGGGCGGCATGCTGGCGTGGGCGGTGCGTTACTTCGCGTTCGCTCACGGCAACGCGTCGAGCGCGATGTGGCTCATCTGGGCCGGCATCGTGCTCCATGGCATGTGCTACGATTTCTTCTTTGTCGCCGGACAGATCTATACCGACGAGCGTGCCGGCCCGCAGATTCGCGGTGCGGCGCAGGGATTCCTGAACTTCCTCACCAACGGTGTGGGCTACTTCATCGGCGCATTCGTGTCAGGCGCGGTCGTCAATGCGCACGCCACCGCACCGACGGTCCACGACTGGCCGGCGATCTGGATGGTGCCCGCCATCGGCGCAGGGGTGATCGCCCTCGTGTTCGCGTTCTTGTTCCGGCCGCGGGCCGCAGCACCGGCGCAGGAGTTTGCCTGAGAGTACAGATCGAAGCCTGTGTCGACACGCTTGAATCGGCGCTGCTCGCGGAAGCGGGTGGCGCCGATCGCGTCGAGCTCTGCGCCGATCTCAGTGATGCCGGTACGACGCCGAGTCATGGGACCTTGGCACTGGTGCTCGATCGACTCCGCATTCCGGTCTTTCCGATCATTCGATCGCGGGGTGGCGGCTTCGTGTACGATGAGAACGATGTGGCGGTAATGCGGACCGACCTGGCGCATGCCCGCGCGCTGGGGGCACCGGGCGCCGTCATCGGGGCGCTCACGGCTTCGGGCGAGATCGACCGGGGCACGATTGCACAGCTGCGGGAAGACGCCGGACCAATGGCGCTGACGTTTCACCGGGCGTTCGATCATTGCGCCGACTTGCTGGAGTCCCTCGAGGTGTTGATCGAACTTGGGATCGACCGGGTGTTGACGTCAGGCGCCGAACAGTCAGCCTGGGAGGGACGTGAGCTGCTGGCGCTGTTGGTGCGGCGCGCGGCGGGACGCATCGGCGTGATGGCGGGCGGTGGCGTCAACGAGGATCACGCGGCAGAGCTGGTCCGCGAAACTGGAGTCGCCGAGCTGCATGTCCGGGCCGCCGCCCTGCACCATGATTCTGGCCGCGCCTCCCACATCACGCTGCGCAAGGCGCCGTCGCGCGACGAACTTGCGCGGGGGATCACCAGCGCGGAACGCCTGCGGGCGATTCGTCAGGCGATCAGCTGAGCGATCACGGACGGCCGCCGATCATGTTCCGTTCGACTGGGATTCCTCGATCAGGACGGCAGTGCCGTAGCACAGCACTTCCGTAACCCCCGACATGATTTCCGTCGCGTCGTAGCGCACGCCGATCACTGCGTTGGCCCCGAGGTTCTGCGCGTGCGCCAGCATGATCTCGAAAGCGTTCTCGCGGGCCTGTTCGCACATCGTCGTATATAGCGTGATGTTGCCGCCAAAAAAGCGCTGGATCCCAGCGCCGATGTTCCCGAAAATTGATCGAGAACGCACCACGATACCGCGCACAAGTCCAAACGACTGAATCACCGTGCAGCCCGGCAACTCGAAGGTCGTGCTCGCCAGGTCATACGGGATCGCCGTGCTACCACGTCGCATCAAGGCTGCCATGTGCCACTCGCAACCGCCGGGATGAACTTGTCCAGCCCGCGTGGCGGAAACGCGAGTGTCTTGCCCTGTTCAGCGCTCATGTAGGCCGTCATCAACATCCGCATGACTTCGAGGCCGTCGTGCCAGGTCAGCAGCGGCGCCTCGCGCCCCAGAAAGGCACGGACGAAGTGGCGGTCCTCTGCCACATAGCCATAGGTGGCCGCTTCGTCCGGGACGACCGGCATCAGCCCCATTTCGGCATTCTGTTTTTCGACCAGATCCTCGCCCGCTGCGCCGGACACGTCACGCGAGAAGAAGCAGTTCAGCTCCGAGTTGAGTGAGTTCCAGTTCATCGAGTACTCCGGGCCAAGCAACTCTCCCGACAGTCGCAAGCCTGGCCCGACAAAACTCCAGGACGTGGTGGCTTCGCCGATCACCGTGAGACCCTCGGGCGTTGTCCAGGTAGCAGTGACCGACGCGAAATCCTCGGACGGGCGCTTGGTGTAATCCACGCCGGGCCCGAACCGCTCCGCGAGCTGCTTGGCGTACTGCGGCCGGCTCCACTTGAGCGATGCGATGCGACCGCTCACCGACACCGGCACCAGGGTCGACCGCTCCGCACCAGGCTCGGTCAACAGAAAGCGGACCACTTCGATCGAATGACACATCATGTCATTCAATACCCCGCCGCCCTGCTTGTCACCTTGCCAGAACCAGGCGTTGTGCGGGCCGGAGTGCTCCTCCGCAGCGCGCGCCAGGTAGGGGCGACCAGCGCTCCGCGCGCCACGGCCCCAGATCAGGTCACGGCCGCGAACCACCCCCGGCGCGAAAAGCTGGTTCTCCAGGTAGCCGTGCATGATGCCGGCTTTTTCGACCATTTTCAGCAGCTGGCGCGCCTCGGCCACGCTGCGACCGAGCGGCTTTTCGCAGGCGATTCCTCGCAGCTCACCCTTGCCGCTTCGCACCGCATCGCAGATCTCCTCGACATTTTCCAGCCGCGTCTGATTGGGACCGCAGAGCCAGATCGCGTGGATGTCGGGGTCGGCAACCATCGCGGTAATCGAGCGATATGCCTTGGCCTCACCCGCATCGAGTGCGCAGGCAAGCGCGGCGGCTGATGCGGCGTTGCCGGCATTGGGACTCCAGACCCCGCGCACGTCGCCGTCGCGCACGCCGGTCCATCCCTGGATGTGAAAGCGCGTGTTGAATCCCGAACCGACAAAGCCGACGCCGAGGCGCGCTGGTACAGAAGGCATGGGCATCAACCCTTTGTGACGCCGAGACGCGTGTAGTTGATGGTCGGACAACCGGTCCACTCGGCAACGGCGGTGTTGCCCATGTAGCCGAGATCGTTGACCCCCATTTCGGAGGTGAAGAATCCGGTCGCCGTGAAGTCGCGGAAGGAGTTGAACCACGCCACGCCAAGCGAGAGCTCCGGCCGGGCGCGCTTGGGGAAGGCAATATCATCGAGTATCGCGTGGCGATTGCCGTCGGTCGCGTCAACGAACGTCGTGGCGAATCGCTGCTGGCTTTCGTGATCGAGCCAGGCGAGGCCGCCGCGATTGGCGGTCTTCATCGTCGGCTCGAGATCGAGCATGGTGTCCATGAACTCAGGGACGGCTGCGTCGGTGGCTGATCCGCTGGTGGCATCCTTGGGAATGATCAGGTTGACGAGCATGCTGACCGTTGCCCACTCATGCGCGTTGTAGACCTTCGGCGTATATGCGGCGCCGCGCTCGGCGAGCGCTGCCAGTTCACGTCGGACCAGCCGATGAGTCGCCCGAGCCTCGGCTGGTGCCGGAATCAGGAATGCGCCGGCGGTCGCCGCGAGCACAGTGACCGCTTCACGGCGGGTCAGGTCGCTCACAGGGAGCCTGCCTTTCGCATCTCGACGATGTGGCGCGATGTTTTCATGGAGAGCGCCAGGATCGTCCAGGTCGGATTCTTGTCCGCTTGGGTCACGAACGGGCCGCCGTCTGCCACGAAGAGATTCTTGCAATCCCAGGCCTGGCCCTGCGCATTGAGCACGCTGGTGCTGGCCGACGCACCCATCCGCGTCCCACCGACTTCGTGAATGATCGAGCCACCAACCGAGATACCATACCCCTGTTCACGGGTCGGCATGGTGGAGTCGACCACGGCACCCATCTCGGCCAGCAGGGTGCGGAAGGTTTCCTGCATGTGACGCACCTGCTGGTATTCGTGGTCACTCCACTTCCAGTGAAAGCGGAGCACCGGAATGCCCCACTGATCGACGGTTCGCGTGTCGAGCTCACAATATGAATCTTCGTTCGGGATCATCTCGCCGCGGCCGGAAAAGCCGATCCCTGCGCCATAGTAGCGGCGATAGTCGTTCTTGAGCGTGGCGCCGTAGCCGCCACCGGGCGGATAGGCCTGAATGCCTCCCATGAAGCCGTATTCCGGCATGCTCATGCCGCCCCAGATCTCGATGTGGTACCCGCGGGGGAAGTTGAGCTTCTTGTTGTCGACCCACCACGGCATGTACAGGTGCGCGCCGCCAACACCGTCGCAGTTGTGGCGCGGCTGATCCATCAGTGCCGGTGCCCAGCCGCCGACATCAGATCCGACAGTGTCGGTGATGTACTTGCCGACGGTGCCACTGGCGTTGGCCAGCCCGTGCGGAAAGTGCGTGGACTTGGAGTTGAGAAGGATGCGCGCGGATTCACAGGCGCTCGCGGCGAGCACCACGATGCGCGCATCGACCCGCCGCTCTTCCCGCGTGGCCTTGTCGATGTAGATCACGCCATCGGCCAGTCCCTGACTGTTGACGGTCACCTCGCGCACCATCGCCTCGGTGCGGAGCGTGAGCTTGCCGGTCTGCAATGCAGGCTGGACCAACACGTTGGTCGACGAGAAGTTCGCATTGACGCGGCAACCGCGCCCGCACTGAGCGCAGTAATGACATGCCGGCCGGCCGTTGAGCGGACGCGTCAGGATCGAGAGGCGCGACGGAATGCAGGTAACTGCGTGCTTGTCAGCAGCCTTCTTGATCAGGCGCTCCCAGCACCTCGGTTGCGGCGGCGGCAGGAAGACGCCGTCGGGGTGGTTGCGGAGTCCTTCGTGACTGCCGAAGATCCCGACCAGCCGGTCAACATCGTCGTAGTAGGGCGCCATCTCTTCGTAGGTGAGCGGCCAGTTCTCGCCGAGGCCATCGACGCTCTTGTGCTGGAAGTCGTCGGGCCCGAACCGCAGCGAGATGCGACCCCAGTGATTGGTCCGGCCGCCCACCATGCGGGCGCGCCACCACTGGAACTGGCTCCCGGGCGCGGTCGTGAACGGTTCCCCGGGCACGTTCCAGCCACCAAGACAGCCATCGTGCTCGCCGAAGGGGCGCTCCGCCGTGCCGCGGCCGCGCCGCGGCGTCTCCCACGGATTGACGAACATGTCGGAGTCGCGGGTGTTATCCCACGACACGCCCGCTTCGAGGAGGATGACGTTGGCGCCGGCCTTGGTGAGTTCGTAGGCAGCCATGCCGCCGCCCGCGCCGGAACCGACGATACAGACATCGAATACGTCACGCCGTGTGTGAGGAGGCATAACATCCCGCTGAAGAAAGGCGACTGAGGAGTTCGGTATGCGGTGCGACGCGGCGGATGCCGTTGACCGGAAAGGTACGTCCAGCAGGAGAGTGGGTGAAGGTGTCGCGACGAACCGGTTCAGCGCACGGCGAAGCGACAGCTGGGCGAGCCGCCATGCCGGCATTCGGTCAGGACCGTGGCACCCGTCCCGGTCGCAAGCAGTGACCGCACCATCTCACAGGCCTCGGGACAGTGGCGCACCACGCTCGCCAGCGGACAACCGTGACCCGAGACCACTGGTTCTTCGGTCGAGCCATCGAGTTCGACCGACGCCCCTAACGATTCAAGCAGCGCGGCGGCGGCGGCCGGCACGCCTGACTCCGTGACCACTGGCATCTGGCGCGCCAGTCCCTCACCGGCCGCTGCGAATATCGCCATCAGCTCGGCGCGGGGGAGCCGTCCGTTCAGGGTAGTTGCCAGCGCGGTAAAGGCGGGGATGTACGCGGCCGACAGCGTCTCGTCCGCCTTGGCAGTCGTCGCGTAAAGATCGGCGGGCTTGCCGGGCCGGTCAGAGCGGCGCACACCAGCCCGGCGAACCAGCCCATCGCGCTCAAGCAAGGTCAGTCCGGCCCGGACGCCATTCGCCGTCAATGCCACCGTTCGCGCCAGCTCGGCAACAGTGGCAGGTCCCCGCCGAAGCTGCTGAACCAGGCGCATCCTGGTGGGTAGGTCGAGATCGTCCGGGCGGCCAGTCATGACGGAAAGTACGCGGAACCACCGAGTCAGGCAATAAACATAATAAATAGTTGACATATTGGCGAGGTTGACCTTACTTCTCTCCGCGCAGCGCCTGCTGCCAGGTCATCACCTCTGTCCGGAGCATCCCAATGCTATCTCTCGTTCTCGCCCTCAGTATGGCCCCAGCGGCGCCACTTCCCCTCACCCCCAGGGCCGTCGTCGTCGATGCCGTCCGGATTGCCCTCGACGACCCGACGATCGTGGCGATCTTCGACGCCGCCAACACATACGACATTGAAGCGGCGACGCTCGGGGCCCGCAAAGGGACGACGCCATCGGTGCGCAACTATGCGACGATGCTCGTCAAGGCACACACCGATGCGCGCCAGCAGGGACGCAATCTTGCCAAGAAGCTGGGAGTGACGCCGACGCCGCCGAAGGAAAATCCGTTCGCTGCGGATCATGCCGCCGCCATGAAGACACTCGAGTCGGCAAGCGGGCAAGCGTTCGATCGCGCGTTCCTGGAGCACGAGGTCGCCTACCACAAGGCGGTGATCAACGCAGTCCAGAACACCTTGCTTCCCGCGATCCAGAATCAGGAGTTGAAGACCCTCGTGGTCCACGTTGCGCCGGTATTCGTGCAGCACGAGATGGCCGGCGAGAAGCTGCTGGCTGCGCTGCCGAAGTAATGCCAGGAACGGGTCGGCCGGGGGCGAACGATTCGCCTTCCGGTCGACACCGGCCTGGTGATGGCCCAGCGACGAATCAGAAAGTCAGCGTACGCAGATAGTCGTAACTGGCCTTGATGCTGACCATCGGATCGGCCGGCGAATCATGCTCGACAAAGTAATGCTTGATACCGGCCTGATCGTGGTGCGAAAAGAGCCGGGCCCAGTTGATGGTGCCCTTGCCGACATCTTCCATCTTGTAGGTTGGCGCGGGACCGGCATCCTTGACATGCACCATCGGAAAGCGCCCGGGCCAGCGGGCGAAATACGCCAGCGGATCGGCGCCGGCCTTGGTGATCCAATAGATGTCCATCTCGACCTGCAGCTCGTCGGGCTTGGTGAGCTCGAGCAACTGATCGAACATCGGACGGCCGCCGATCGGGGCAAACTCCTCTTCATGGTTGTGATACGCCAGCTTGATCTTGTAGAACTTGGCGTCTTCGGCTGCCTTGTGAATCAGGTCAGCGGTCCGCTTGATCGCGTCGACCGAGTTGCGGTCGCTGTCGTTTACCGAGGCGATCACCAGCCACTTGTGGCCAATCTCTGCGGCGTCAGCCAGGGTGCGATTCCAGGCGCCGCGCAGCGAGTCGAGTCCGATGTGATCCGCTGGGGAGGTAAGGCCGTTGTCATCGAGCAACTGCCGGATCGCCCGGGGTGGACGATTGAAGTAACCGGCAAACTCCACTTCCTTGAATCCGATGTCAGCCACCTGCCCGAGGGTGCGCTCGACGCTGACCTTCATCAGGTCGCGCACCGTATACAACTGCACACCGATCCTGGCGATCCGGTCCCGTCGCTCAAGGCCCACGTGCAGCGGCAGCACCGCGGCCACTGCGGTCGCGCCCGTGTACTTCACGAACTTCCGTCGGTCCATGAGGCCCCCCAAGGCTTCCCTGAAGCTAATGCGTCACTTGGAATCGTCGACGTGCAGCCGGTGGATGACTCGGTGCAGGATGGGGGTGAGCAACAGTGCCGACGCCCCGATCAGCACCAGTCCGGCATACAGGGAAAAGATCCCGGCAAAGACCTTGCCGCCTACGCTGGCGATATCGCCGACCGGGCCCATCCCGCCAAGCAGCATCGCGGCGTTGAGGAAGGAATCCACCCACGAGAACTGGGCAAGCCAGTGATAACCAACGATGCCGATCACCAAGGAGACACCGACAAGCACCAGGACGGCGGCGAAGTGGCGACCCATTCGCGTGACAAAGGCCCGCCGCGAGATCAGCGGTTGCTTGCGACTTTCGTACAGGTGCGTCACGATGACTTGCGGGTCACGGCGTGATACACCAGCAGGATGACCATCGCACCAATCACCGACCCGATGAAACCAACCGATCCTTGCAGGCCGACTGCCCAGATCAATCGTTGTCCCACCCATGCGCCGGCAATGCCGAGCAGCGACGTGATCAGGCAGCCTCGCGGATTGGGTCCCGGAATAAACAACTTCGCAACAACACCGACCAGGAAACCAATCAGAATGACGATCAGCAGCCCCACGATTACGCTCCGGCGTTGGAGAGAGTGAGTGATCTGGATGCAATCATCGTCGCGGACATTGCACAAGGCTGTTCCAGCTCAGAAACGGATCACTGGCGGTCAGCACCCGCCGACCATGTGACGCGAGTGAGGATCGCCTGCCGCCAGCCGGATCGGGTATCCACGATCCGGAGCAATACCCCCGGCTCGACGACCGCAGCATACCACTGGTCTACGCGAGTTGACGCCACAGCATGCCCGGTGGTCGGATCAATCACCTCGATCACGGTGTCATAGGTCTTGTCGGCGTCCTGGATGGTCGCGTGTTGCGCTCCGTCATGGCCAAGCCCAGTCGCCCAGTGCGGATCGGCAACCTGCCCCAGAATCCAGATTCGTCCGGCCGGGTCGACCCAGAGTCCGTTGACCAGCGGTTGGGGCGCGACCGTGGCGCTGGCGCTGGTGGGTGTCTCGTACCCCGCGAACCATGGCGGCGGATCATTGAAGGTCGCGATGCGGTGGCCGACCGAATCCCAATGCTCCAGCTGCCAGCGAAACTGGGTCGGCATCGTCCAGAAGGAGCCGTCCCTCCCGCGGGCGATCCATCGCGGCGCTGCGATGAGTGCCGCCGCGCTGTCGCCGCCGATCACAGCGCTGCTGTCGCCGTTAGCGGCGACAAGGATCAGCGGAAGGGGCTGCATCGCATTTGCCCGCGATAGCACGATTCGGCTGTCCGCCAGTACGACGGCATCCCACGGTGCCGACGGCAGGGTGATCCGTCGCCGCAGGTGGCCACCGGAATCGTACACCCGCGCACCAATGCCGGCGTCGAAAACCCAGACCGAATCACCCGGACCAATTCTCGCGAAACGAGGCGCCGCTGGCGGCCCACCATCGGCGTCCGCCAGCGAGCCCACGACGGCCCCTGACGGACCAAAGAGCGTCGGGGCCGCGATGATGCCCGCCGAGCTGGCGATCACGACGCGACGACCGTCGTGCAGTGGGGCGCTCACCGTTGGCGCCACGGCCAAGGCACCCACGCCGCCGTCGGAGCCCAGGGTCTCGAACACGGTCAGCCGGATCGGACCGAGCGCGCGCGAGCGACCGCCGCACCCCGCGAGCATGACCACCGCTGTGATCGCCAAGTACCGCGACGTCCGCCTCATGGCGCCACGCCCAGAGCCGCGGGCCCCCGCCGTCGCCCAACTGCTGACCCGAGAACGCCGAGCGCCAGGAGATAGGGCAGGGCGAGAAAGAGCTGGTACGGAATACCGGTTGCTGTTGCCTGGAAGACGAACTGCATCGCCGTCGCGGCGCCAAAAAGCAGCGTCGCGATGCCGACCCGCCAAGGCTCCCAGCGTCCCAGCGCCACGATGGCAATGGCAATGAAGCCGCGGCCCGCCGTCATCCGCTCGGTGAACGTGCCGACCTGGGCCAGCACCAGCGAAGCACCGGCCAGACCGGCGAGCATGCCGCCGACCACGGTGGCGGCGCTGCGCATTGCTGTCACGGGAACGCCAGCTGCAGCCGCCGACGACGGCGACTCGCCGCAGGCACGCAGTTGCAGTCCGAGTGCCGTGCGAAAAAGAAGGACGCTCGCGATCGGGAAGAGCAGGTAGAGCAGATATGTCAGCAGCGATTGGTCGAACAATGCCGCGCCAATGACCGGGATGTGAGCCAGGGCGCCGAGTGGTACCGGCGCAAGCGTGGGCACACTGAGGCCGGCGCCTGCCGTTCCCCAGATGCGCTGCGCAAGTACGCCCGTGAGTCCGGTCGCAGCCAGCGTCACCGCAGTGCCGGCAATGATCTGATCGGTGCGCGCCACCACCGCCACAAGTGCGAAGATCGCGGCAACCGCCGCACCGGCCAACACGCCTGCCATGACACCCGCCGCGAGGTCGGCGGAACTCGCGACTGCGGCGCTCGCCAGCGCCCCTGCAAGCATCGCACCTTCAATGCCGAGATTGATGACGCCGCTGCGCTCGGCGATCGTCTCGCCGAGCGCAGCGAGGCCGAGTGGGGTCCCGACTCGCACGGCCGCGGCGACGAACCCGCTCCAGGCGAGCATGTTCATGCGGTCCGCCGCCGGGCGGTCAATAACATCACCAGAATGACGACGCCTTCGACGACCTGGACGGCAACGGCCGGGATACCGGCATCGCGTTGCATCGCCGCGCCGCCCGCTTCGAGCGCGCCGAAGAGAATGCCAGTCAGGAATACCAGCCAGGGCTGTTCGCGACCAAGCAACGCCACTGCGATCGCAGTGTATCCGTACCCGGGTGAGAGATTCTGGTAGAGGGCGTACGACACGCCAGACACTTCCATTCCGCCGCCGAGTCCCGCCAGTCCGCCTGACGCGAGCAGTGCCACCGCCGATACCCGGGTCACGTTGATGCGACCGACCAGCGCCGCCGCGCGCGGAGCCGTACCAGTCGCGCGAATGGCGACGCCCCAGCGCGAGCGATTGAGCAGGAATGCCATCGCGGCGGTGATCACCACGACGACGAGAAATCCGGCGTGGAGACGGCTGCCAGACCAGAGGTGCGGCAGCCGCGTGGCAACCGGAATCAGCGCACTCTCGGGGTAGACACGCGCCGGCTCCTGCAACGGCCCGGTGATGGCGTAGCTGACCGCCGCGTATCCCACGAAGGTGAGCAGCAACGTCGAGATCACTTCCGTGATCCCGTGGCGGACCCGGAGCCAGACTGGCACCGCGATCCAGAGCAGCCCACCGGCCGCACCAGCAAGCAGTGTGAGCGTCACGGCCAGCAGCGGAGTGAGCGAGCCGCAATGCAGCGCCACAGCGGTTGCGCCAATCGCGCCGACTGCAAACTGACCCTCCATGCCAATATTGAGCGCGCCACTCCGGCTGCCAAGCATGAACGCGAGACCGAGCAGTGCCAGCGGCGTGCCGCGCACCAGCACGGCCGACGTAAAGTTGTACCACGACCCAAAGGCACCATTCCAGAGTGCGTCGAGGGCGGGCCCGACGGCAAAGCCGGAGAGCGCCAGAAAAATCACCAGGAGCAGCAGCCCTGCCGCAAACGCGCCCGCGGCTTGCACCGTATCTCGTCGCAGCGCAGCGACGGCAGCGGTCATGCCGGCACCCCAACGCCAAGCATCGCGTCGCCGACCTGGTCTCGCGTCGCACCGCGCGGCAGCTCGACCACCCTGCCCCGCACCACGACGACAAGTCGATCAGCCAGCAGCAGCACTTCGTCCAGGTCAGATGAGTGCACCACCACCAGTGCACCCGCCCGCGCCGCTGCGCGAAGCTGCGCGTGAATGGCGGCCGTGGCCAGCACATCAAGTCCCCGCGTCGGGTCCTCGGCGACGACGACACGAGGCTGCGCCGCGAGCGCCCGAGCCACAACGAACTTCTGCTGGTTGCCACCAGAGAGACTTGCCATGGCGACATCGGAATCGGATGGACGCACGTCGTGTCCGACGGCGAGCGCCTGCGCTTCGCGTTGCACCGCTGGCCAGTCGATCAGGAAGGCCCGACTACCCAACGTTGCGAACAACAGATTCTCGGCGACGGTGAATGCCGGGATGACCGCTTCGGTGGTCCGGTCTTCCGGAATGAGGGCGATCGGTCCCGACACCTCGAGACGTCCGCCAAGGCGCGCAACGTCGCCGACACCAGCGAGTGCGCGCAGGAGTTCATGTTGACCATTGCCGTCGATCGCGGCGATGCCAACCAGCTCGCCAGCGCGCCAGGCAAATGACGCGCCCTCGATCGCGACGATCCGCCGTTCGACTGCTGCGATGGCGCTCCGCCCAAGCGTGAGGCCATCGGCGCGGGCAACGACACTGCCGGGAGTGGCTGGCGTATGTTCGGCTAGCGGCAGGTCGGTGCCGATCATCGCGCGCGCCAGCGTCGCAACCGTAGCGTCGCCCACGGGCGCGGACCAGGTCACCACACCACGCCGGAGCACAGTGACCCGGTCAGCGACCTGAAGCACCTCGTCGAGTTTGTGGGTGATCAGGACCACCGCGTTTCCCGCGGCGGCGAAGCTGCGCAGGAACTCCAGCAATGCGACCACTTCGCGGGGCGCCAGCACGGCGGTGGGTTCGTCGAGCAGCAGGATCCGCGCATCGGCAGCAAGCGCCTGGACGATCTCCAGCCTCTGGCGCAATTGCACCGAAAGTTCACCAGCGACCTGTTCCATCGGCAATGGCAATCCGGCTCGCGCCACCACCGCTTCCGCTCGGCGCCGCGCGGCGACTCCCGCCTCACGCCACCCAGCAAAGAGGGCGATGTTCTCGACCACCGTCAGCGTGGCAATCGATGTGAAGTGCTGGTGCACCATCCCCACGCCGGTCCCGCGAGCCGCCCGCGGCGAGCGAAAGCCACTGCCATGGTAGTCGCTCGCCGCATGGACGGTGACTGCGCCGCCATCCGCGCGTTCCATGCCATACACGATTCGGATCAGCGTTGACTTGCCCGCCCCATTTTCACCAAGCAACGCGTGCACTTCACCGCCGACGACATCGAGACTGACGTGATCGAGAGCCGTCAGCGAGCCGAATTGCTTGCTGATGCGTTCCAGCGCCAGGGAGATCATTGGCTCGGTGGTGGGTTCTGTCGCTGATCAAAGCCCGGTCGGGTGATCATGAAACACCCAATCCAGGCCAAAGCGAGTGGCGAGCATCTGGGCAAGCGCCTGCACGCCGACCGTTTCGGTGGCGTAGTGCCCGGCGTAGATCAGGTTGATGCCGCGCTCCAGCGCGTCGAACGCGGTGTGGTGGTTTCCCTCGCCGGTAATGAACGTGTCGAGGCCGGCGTCCGCAGCCGCATTGACCCGATTGCCGGCAGCGCCCGTAATGATGCCAACACGGGCAGTGATATCCGGCCCGCCGGCGATCAGGTGCACCCGCGTGTGCAGCAGTTCGCCCAGACGGTCAGCGAGTCCTTGCCGGGGCAGTGCGAGGGATCCAGCCGCACCAAACGGGAGCCCGCGATACCGGTCGAATGGCGTCGCGTTGGCGATGCCCAGCAGGCGGGCGAGGACCGCATTGTTGCCGACGATCGGGTGGGCGTCCAGCGGAATGTGCGATCCATAGACTGCGACGTCGTGATCGAGCAGGGCCTTGATGCGGCGATAGCGCCGACTGGTCATCGGCAGATTGCCATCCCAGAACAAACCGTGATGCACGACCAGGAGCGTTCCCCGCGGCGCCTGCGCGACCACGCGGTCGATGGTCTGCTGCGACGCGTCCACCGCCGCCACGATCTGGGTGATGACCCCGCTGTTCTCGACCTGCAAGCCGTTGAGGGCGCCGTCGTGATCAGGTGTCTCCGCCACGACGAGGTAGTCATCGAGAAAACCAACTATCGCGCCGAGATCTGCGTGACTCACGGTACTGCCTGACCCGCGACGACCAATGTGCCTTTGGCGATCGAGTCGCTCGCGGCAGCGATGCGTTGCGCCAGCCCCGCGGGCCAGGTCGACTGCAAGCGCGGATTCACCGCCAGCCGGATCACGCCACTTGCCAGGCCAAAGCTTTCGGCGTGCGGGACGAACGCGCCGCCCTTGACCTCGCGGCCGATGAGCAGAAACGCCCGGGGCAAGTCCACCACGGCCGAAGCAATCACCTGATCTGGGGCGAGCGACGTTTGATCGCCGTTGGCGCCGAAGACGTGAACCCCGGGCGATTCGCGGGCCGCAGCGAAGACACCAAGCGCTGCGGCGTCGGCGTTGTGGTGCAGTTCGTCGACGCCCAGGTGGATCATCACCAGCGCGGCTTCCTTGCCCGCCGCAGCGTCGTCGAAGGTGTTGAGGTATGCCAAGCGGCTCTGCACGTCAGGACGAACCGCGCGAGCGCCCTGCACCCAACCGTCGTAGCCGAGCTTGATCGGTGGTAGTTCCATGCCACCGATAAAGCCGATCTTGCCGGTGTGTGTCATCGCGCCCGCGAGCATCCCGGCGAGGTACGTCGCTTCGTGAATGCGAAAGATCAACGGCACGACGTTACCGACGACATGCTCACCGCTGGTAATGACGAAGACGGTGTGCGGATAGTCATGCGCGACCCGTTCAGCAGGTTGCTGAAACTCGTAGCCATGCCCGAAGACGATCGCATATCCCTGAGCGGCGTAACTGCGAAGCGCTTCTTCCTGTTCGGCCGGTGTGTGCGCTTCGATGTTGGAGATCGCTGCGCCGAGCGAATCGCGCAGCTGGTGCAGGCCCTGGTAGGCACCGGCATTCCACGCGGCATCCGCCACTGATCCCGGCGTGATCAGCGCGACCTTGAATGCGCCAGCCATGGCTTTCTGCGTGCCACCCCGCGCACACCCGGCAATCAGCATTGCAACGAGTGCCAACCGTCGCATCGTCACGATGTCATCCCTCGAATGGCTGACCGAGGATGACTTCCAGCAACCGGGCGAGATCGTCATTGGAGTAGTACGAGATGCTCAACATGCCGCGACCACGACGTTTGGCGGTGAGTCGCACATCGGTGCCCAGGCGCTGGCGCAAGGCATCCTCGACTCGACGCGCATCCGCGCTGGCCGGCTTGGGCGGCGCCGACTTGCGCATCATCTTGCCGCGTGGACGGTCCGGTGTGTCGCCGCGGACGATCGCTTCGGTTTCCCGGACCGACCAGCCGTTTTCAGCCACCTGACTGGCGAGACGCGATGCTTCGGCGGGGTCGTCGACTGCGAGCAGAGCGCGGGCGTGCCCTTCGGTCAGCTTCCGTTGCTCGAGCAGTGCCTGCACGTCGACTGGTAACTTCAACAGCCGCAATGTGTTAGCAACGGTTGACCGGTCCTTGCCAACCAACCTTGCCACTTCGACCGCCGAGACCTTGAACTCCGCGATGAGTCGTTGGTAGCCGTGGGCCGCGTCGAGCGCAGTGAGATCGTCCCGCTGCAGGTTTTCGACCAGCGCGACGGAGAGGGCGGTCTGGTCGTCGAAATCGCGGACAATCGCCGGGACCTTGGCCCAGCCGAGCCGCTGCACCGCACGCCAGCGCCGTTCACCCGCAATCAGTTCGTAGCCCGCGCCGACAGCGCGCACCGTAATTGGCTGGAGCAGCCCGGATGTCTGGATCGATGACGCGAGCTCGGCGAGAGCGGAGTCATCAAAGCTACGACGTGGTTGGAACTGATTTGGTACTATGGAGTTAACCGCCAACTCCTTGAGTGCACCAGTGGCTTGAGCCTGTTCACGCGACATGGGGCCAAGAAGCGCCTCCAAGCCACGGCCGAGCCGCTTGGTTTCACTCACAACTCCTCCCTGCGGTGGCCACGAGTCAACCCTTCAGTGCGTTTCATCAGTTCCTGGGCAACCGACAGATAGCTCTTCGCGCCAATGGACTGGATGTCGTAGAGCAAGATTGGCTTGCCAAATGACGGCGCCTCGGCCAGGCGCACGTTGCGCGGAATGACGGTACGAAAAACCTTGGCGCCGAAGTACTCACGAGCCTCGTGAACGACCTGACGGGAAAGGTTGAGGCGATTGTCGTACATGGTGAGCAGCACCCCGTCGATTTGAAAGTCGGGGTTGAAGTTCTGCTGGACCACACGGACCGTATTGAGGAGCTGGGAAATCCCTTCAAGCGCGTAATATTCGCACTGAATGGGGATAATGACCGCATCCGCAGCGGTGAGCACGTTGAGAGTCACCAAGCCAAGGGATGGCGGGCAGTCGATGAGGATGTATTCGTACTTGTCTTGAATCGGCTCCAGCGCCTTGCGAAGCACTGTTTCCCGCTCGGGCCTTGGGATCAGCTCGAGCTCAGCGCCAGTCAGGTCCGGAGTGGCCGGCAGGACGTGCAGAAAGGGGATCTGGGCGTCTGGAACCACGACATCGGCGACGGGGGCACCCTCTACGAGCACATCGTAGAGCGACTTCGTGACCCCAGCCTTGTCGATCCCGACCCCGGATGTTGCGTTGCCTTGAGGATCGGCGTCGACGAGCAAGGTGGTCCGCTCCGCGATTGCCAGCGAAGCGGCCAAGTTGATCGCGGTGGTCGTCTTGCCGACTCCGCCCTTCTGATTTGCGATTGCGATGGTACGAGCCATAGGCGCCAATATGTCGGGGTGCCGGTCAAAGATAGGCCGGGCAGGAGTAGGCGGCAAACCAGCGCGCTACCCAATGGGTCGGTGGTGGTTTCACGTGAAACAGACCGCAGCCCAGTTCTCGAACGCCGTGGAATATTTTTTGTTTTCAGATGTAACGCAATACCACACAATCAGTTGCACTGCTATCCAACAAAAAGGCGCCCACTGAGGGCGCCTCTTTGTATCGTCTCACCGGCCGACTTATCGCGGGCCGACCCAGCGAAAGACTTCGCGCAGCGATGGCTTTTTGCCGTACATCAGAATGCCCGTCCGGTAGATCCGACCGGCGATCCAGGCGACTGCGACCAAGGCAAAGACTGCCAGCCCGAGCGACAATACCAACTGGACGGGCGGAACCGTCGCCAGCGACCAGCGTACCGGCATGATCAGCGGGGAAAAGAAGGGAATGATCGACATCGCCACGCCGAGGCCACCGTTGGGATCCTTGAGAATTGCGAACATGCTGATGAACGCCACCATCATCACCATCTGCACGAAGAACGCCATCTGCTGCGCTTCCTGCACGACGTTGAACATCGATCCGACCGCAGCATACAGCGACCCGTACAACAGGAAGCCCAGCACGAAGAACACCATGAAGATCACGAGTAGCGCCGGCGACATCGTCGGGATCGCGAACGACTGCATGGCGTCGGCACTGACATGAAAGAGCGCCGCAATATTGGCACGCTGCGTGGTGAGCACGACAATCGTACCGGCCCAGATACCGATCTGCAGCAGCCCGGTCAGGCCTACACCGAGGATCTTGCCAAGCAGCATCTGGAACGGCGACAGTGATGACACCAGCACTTCCATGATGCGCGAGGTCTTTTCCTCGATCACCGACGTCAGCGTCTGCTGCCCGTAGATAGTCATCGTGAGGTAAAGGACGAATCCCATGATGTAGGCGATGAAGAACGAGGCAGTGCCACTCTGCCCGGTGGCTTTCCCGTCAGTGACCTTGATCGTTGTGAGGTCAGCCGGCGCGAGCGACGTGGCCATCACCTTCGGGTCGATTCCGGCGTGCTGCAGTCGGGTTGCGATCAGCACCTGACTCACGGTGCCCTCGAGTTGCCCCATCGATTCCATGGCGCTGGTGTTGCTGCCAAGATATTCGAGCTTGCCGGTGCGCAACGTCGCCGAGTCGATCACCAGCACGCCGTCGAACGATTCACTGTGCTGCGCACCGCCAAGTCCGGTTTTCGCGACCAGCGAGTCGCGTACATGAGACAGGTCGGCCGGACTGGCCGTGACCCGCGCCAACGCATACTGCGAGGCGTTGGTGGCCGTGTCGCCGTTGAGCTTCTGACGGGCGAGCGCCTGCTCGACCCGAGCGCCGAGCGAATCAGTGCTGGCATCGACAATCGCCAGGCGCATGGTGCGCGCCGTGCCGCTGGACAGGAGTGCCGGCAGCACGGTCACCGCCACCATCATGACCGGCAGCAGCAGCGTTGAGATGATGAACGCCTTGGTGCGCACGCGCGCATTGAGTTCGCGGCGGATGACAGCGAGAATCTTGTTCATGCAGCCTCCGCATTGGCCGGCACCGTGCCGGCATCGCCAACCTTGGCAATGAAGATCGACTGCAACGACGGTTCGACGATCTCGAACCGGGTCAACTCGACGCCGGCATGTACCAACGTCTGCAACAGTTGTTGCGGCTTGATCCCCGCTGCCATCTCGACTTCGGCCGATGCGCCGTAGTCGTCCGCTGTCGCGATCAACTCCCGATCGGCCATGATGCGCTCGGCAGCCTCTTTCCCTTCGCCAAATGACAACGCGATATGCCGCGCGCCGAACCCGGCCTTGACCTCCGCCACCGTGCCGTCAACAACCTTTTCGCCACGCGCGATGATCACGATCCGTTCACACATCCGCTCGGCCTGTTCCATCTGATGGGTCGAGAACATCACCGTTCGCCCGCTGCGCGCGATGTCGACAACGATGTCTTTCATCACCTGCATGTTGACGGGATCCAGTCCGGAAAACGGTTCGTCAAGGATCACGAGTTCGGGGTCGTGAATCAGCGTCCCCGCAAACTGGATCTTCTGCTGCATCCCCTTGGAAAGATCTTCAACCCGCTTCACCGCCCACTCGCCGAGACCGAGCCGCTGCAACCATGCATCGGCCTTGCGCCGGGCGAGACCACGCGACATTCCCTTGACCTCGCCCAGGAACGCGAGGTGTTCAGCCACGCGCATCTTGCGATAGAGGCCGCGCTCCTCCGGGAGGAAGCCGACCTGGGTCGACAGATTCCGGGTCGTGGAGTTCTTGCCGAGCACGGTGATCCGTCCGCTGTCGGGCTCGATGATATCCATGATCATCCGGATCGTCGTGGATTTCCCCGCCCCATTGGGCCCGAGCAATCCGAAGATTCCGCCGGTCGGAACGTTGAAGGAGAGCTGCTTGACTGCGGTGTGCCCCGAGAATCGTTTGGTGATCTGTTCAATGCTGACAGCAGAAGTGGCCATGCGTTCCCTCGTGGAAGTAAGACGGACCGGCCATACGGGCGCCGGTCCGTCTTGTTTCATAGTGAACAGCGCCGACTAACCTGCAAAGACCCGCACATCGCCCGCTTCGTCGGCAGGCACGATCAGGTGCTGCTCGGTGGCCGCCACGCCAAACTTCTCCTGGCGAGCGAGCCAGGCGACCAGGTCGGTCGCGTCGTGGTCCGGGTCATGAATCGCGACGTTTCGCAACGTCACGCCGCGCGGCCCGCGTTCGTGCCAACGACCAAGGTACGTCTTGCCGCTCTTTCCCGACAGCACGACTGTCACGCCATGAAGCTCGTCGCGGTTCTGGTGAAAAATGTGGCCCGTCATGCGCAATACTGATCGAAGGCCTGAGTCAGGGCGGCGGCGATCTGCTCGGGCCGACGACCCTCGATCTGGTGGCGATGTACGAACGCGACAACCTCGCCATCCTTGAGCAGCGCGACGGATGGCGATGACGGCTGGTACTCACCGAGGTAGGAGCGAGCCCGGGCGGTGGCGTCGAGGTCCTGCCCGGCGAAGACACTGTAGAGGTGATCAGGCTTGACGGCGTGACCAAGCGCCTGGGCGAGCGCAGGCCGCGCCATCCCGGCCGCGCAACCGCAGACCGAGTTGACGAAGATCAGCGCGGTGCCGTCCGGCGCGCCGAGTGCCGAATCGACGTCTGCCACGGAACGCAGCTCAGTAACGCCGAGCCGGGTGACTTCTTCGCGCATCGGCTTGACCATCATTTCGGGGTAAGGCATTGGATCTCCACGTAGTTGGGATTCGTTGTTGGGCTGACAGCTACTGGCTGATGGCTGATGGCTGATCCCAATGGCATGAGTTGCTTTGCACCACGCGAGAAGCAGCCCTCAGCCACCAGCCAGCATCCATCAGCCGTTCACCGCTTTCCGCATCGCATGCCACGCGAGCGTGGCACATTTTACTCGCATCGGAAACCCGGCAATTCCGCGGAACGCCGCGAGTTTCCCCAGTTCTGGCGCGGCTTCCGCGCCGGTCATCACCATCGCATGAAATTGCTCGAACAGCACATCGGCCTCGGCGAGGGTCTTGCCGCGCAGCGCAGTGGTCATCATCGACGCCGATGCACGGGACACCGCGCAACCGCTGCCCTGAAAAGCAATGTCCGTGATCCGCTGTTCCGCATCCACAGCCAACTCGACCGACACTTCATCGCCGCAGAGCGGGTTGCGCCCTTCAGCGCGATGCGACGGCGCAGGCAGGACGCGGAAGTTGCGTGGGCTATGATCGTGATCAACGATCACGCTCTGGTACAGGTCGGCCATGCTCACCATCAGGAAAGCACCGCCGCCGCACGCGCCACGCCGGCCGCGAGCAGGTCGACTTCGGCCAGCGTGTTGTACGGGGCAAACGAGGCACGAATGGTGGCGCCCAATCCCAGGCGGCGATGGAGCGGCTGGGCACAGTGATGACCGGCCCGGACGGCAATGCCGTCACCGTCAAGGAGCGAAGCGACATCGTGCGGGTGGGCGCCATCGATCGTGAAGGTGAGGACGGCAGCACGGTTGTGTTCCGGTCCATGCAGGCGGACACCCGGCACCGATCCCATCGCATCAATCGCCGCAGCAAGCAACTCGGCCTCGTGGGCGGCCAGGGCACGGCGGTCCTGGCTCTCGATCCAGCGAATGGCCGCAGCCAGGCCGATCGCCCCTGCGATATGCGGGGTACCAGCCTCGAAGCGACGCGGCGCGTCAGCGTATGTCGTCCGCTCAAAGGTCACCAGATCGATCATGTCGCCACCCCCCTGCCAGGGCGGCATCGCATCGAGATGATGACCCGCGGCCCACAAAACGCCAATCCCGGTCGGGCCAAAAAGCTTATGCCCAGAGAAGCAATAGAAGTCGCAGCCGATACTACTAACATCGATTTCGATGTGCGGCGCGGCCTGAGCACCATCAAGCAGCACTGGCACGCCGGCCAGCTTGGCCATGTGACAAAGCTCGGCGACAGGCACAACCGTGCCGAGGACATTGGAAATGTGGGTGCAGGCGAAGAGAGCTGGGCGCTGCTGTAACAGGCGACCGGCGGCCTCGAGATCGAGTTCACCGGCGTCGGTGACCGGAACCGGGACAGTACGAGCGCCGGCCAGCTGCCACGGGACGATGTTGGCGTGGTGCTCGAGTTCGGTGACCAGCACCCAGCCATCGGGACCAATCCTCGGCCTCAGGAAGCTCTGGGCAACCAGGTTGATCGCTTCCGTCGTGCCGCGAACGAAGACGATTTCATCGGCCGATGCAGCGCCAATAAAACGGCCGACCACGTCGCGCGCATCGTCCCACGCGGCGGTCGCCCCCTCACTCAGCTGGTACACACCACGATGAATGTTGGCGTTGTCGTGGCGATACCACTGATCGAGCGCGTCGATTACTGGCAGCGGCTTCTGTGCTGTCGCGGCGCTGTCCAGATAGACGAGCGGCTTGCCACGGGCCAACTGGTGCAGGGCGGGAAATACGGCACGCAACGCGTGGAGCTCGCTGGCCGTCAGTGGGTGCGCAGCCGCGGCAGTCATCCCGGGATCATGGCGTTCATGGCCTCACGGACCATGCCGTCCACTCGCTCACGCAGCACCGGCTGGACAATCTCGGCCACTACTTCGGCGACGAAGGCGGTGATCAGCAAGACCTCCGCCTCGCGGCCAGCGATACCACGGGTCTGGAGATAGTAGCGCTGATCGACGTTGAGCGGTCCGACCGTCGCGCCGTGCGTGCACCGAACATCGTCGGCGAAGATCTCGAGCTGCGGCTTGGTATCAACCTTCGCTTCATCGGACAACAGCAGGTTGCGATTCGTCTGCTTCGCGTCCGTCTTCTGGGCTTCCGGCTGCACCAGCACCTTGCCGTTGAACACCGCGCGCGATCGGTCGGCCAGCACACCCTTGTAGACCTCCCACGAGTTGCAATGCGGGTGATCATGAAAGATGGCCGTGTGATTGTCCGCCAGTTGTTCGCCACGGGTGAGATAGAGGCCGTACAACAACGTCTCGATATTCGTGTCGTTGAGCCGGGCGTGCAGGTCATGGCGCGACAGGCGCGCACCCCGTGCCAACGTGAACGACCGATAGTGCGAGTCACGCTGCTGGTCGACCACCGTACAGCCAACATGCCAGGCGTCCGCTGGCTCCAGCTGGAGTCGCAAATGCTCGAGTCGGGCGCCAGCGCCGAGGACGACTTCGGTGCAGGCATTGGTCAGGTGGGTCGTGGCGTGCCCGATGTCGGCGTAGCTCTCGACCAGGGTGGCTGCGGCGTTCGCTTCGAGTACCACAAGCAGCCGCGGCGATACTATCGCCCGTGCAGCCGTCCCGGTGACGACGTGCAACACCCGCACCGGCGTGTCGAGGCGGACATCCGGCGCCAGGTGGAGCACGGCACCGTCCCGCCAGGCCGCCATGCTGGCCGCCGCAAACGGCGTGGTATCCGCCGTGGCATGGCGGCCGAAGTGCCGTTCAAGCACCGGCAGCTCGCGCGCCAGCGCGTCACCGAGCGACAGGAACGTGACACCAGCCGGCAAGCCGGTCAGGCGAGACAGGTCGGGCTGCACCAGTCCATCGACGACGACAATCAGCGGCCAATCGACGTTACCAAGGAGATGCGGCGTGATCGTCGTTGCTGGCACGCTCCCGGGGTTTTCCACCGCGACGAAGGGCTGCCGCGACAACTCGGCCAGTGGCGTGAAGCGCCATTCCTCATCGTGTGAGCCTGGCAATCCGGTCTCTGCGAATCGCCGAACCGCGCTGCCGCGCAACGCCGCCAGCCACGCGGGCTCGCCTGTGGATGCGGCGATGCCGACGGCAGCGTCCAGTCCGTGCAGCGGACGGCGAACGGACGGCGGAGCCGGCGCGGGAGGAGCGATGGTCATCAGAGCTCCGCGCCAACCGGGGCGACGTCTGCCAACCATTCGTAGCCGCGCGCCTCGAGTTCGTGAGCCAGCTCCTTGTCGCCCGATTTCACGATCCGGCCCCCGGCGAGCACGTGCACCACATCGGGGACGATATAATCGAGCAGGCGCTGGTAGTGCGTCACGAGCAGCGTGGCGTTGTCGGGGCGACGCAGCGCATTGACGCCCCTGGAAACAATCCGCAGCGCGTCGATGTCGAGGCCGGAATCGGTTTCGTCGAGCACGGCCAGGCGCGGCTCAAGCACGGCCATCTGCAGGATTTCGTTGCGCTTCTTTTCACCGCCGGAGAATCCGAAGTTGACTGCCCGCTCCATCACCTCAGGACCCCATTCAACCACCTTGAGCTTCTGTTCGAGCAAGTCGTAGAAGTCGATCGGATCCAGTTCTTCCTGGCCGCGTGCCTTGCGAATCGCGTTGAACGACGACCGCAGGAAATAGGCGTTGGTCACTCCCGGGATTTCGACCGGATACTGGAACGCCAGGAAGACGCCGGCGTGCGCCCGCTCCTCCGCTTCCATGTCAAGCAGGTCGGCACCGTCGAACGTGATGCTGCCGCGGGTCACCTGATAGGCAGGGTGCCCAGCCAGCACCTGGGCCAGTGTGCTCTTGCCCGAACCATTCGGCCCCATGATCGCGTGCACTTCGCCCGCGTCGACCCGCAACGTGATGCCGCGGAGAATTTCCTTGTCACCCGCCGTGGCGTGCAAATCGGTGATTTCAAGCAAAGCCATTAACCGACACTCCCCTCAAGACTGACGCCGAGCAGTTTCTGCGCCTCAATGGCGAACTCCATCGGGAGCTCGCGGAAGACTTCCTTGCAGAAGCCGTTGACGATCACGCTGATCGCGTTCTCGGTATTCATGCCACGCTGCTTGCAATAGAAGATCTGGTCTTCGCCGATCTTCGAGGTACTCGCTTCATGTTCGACATCGCTCGACGAATTCTGGACGTCGATGTATGGAAAGGTGTGGGCGCCGCAGCGATTGCCGATCAGCATCGAGTCACACTGGGTGTAATTGCGTGCCCCGACGGCCTTCGGCATGATCTTGACCTGGCCGCGGTAGGAGTTCTGGCCGCGCCCCGCGCTGATCCCCTTGGACACCACCGTGCTCTTCGTGTTGCGGCCCAGGTGGATCATCTTGGTGCCCGTGTCCGCCTGCTGCATGCCGTTGACGACGGCCACCGAGTAGAACTCGCCAATGGCGTCGTCGCCCTGCAGGATCACGCTGGGATATTTCCAGGTGATCGCCGATCCGGTCTCGACCTGGGTCCACGAAATCTTCGCGGCACGCATCGCCTTGCCACGCTTGGTGACAAAGTTGTAGATGCCACCCTTGCCGTTCTCATCACCGGCATACCAGTTCTGCACGGTGGAATACTTGATCGTTGCCTCGTCGAGCGCGACCAGCTCGACCACGGCGGCGTGCAACTGATTCTCGTCGCGCTTGGGCGCCGTGCACCCTTCGAGATACGACACATGGCTGCCGGCGTCGGCGACAATCAGCGTCCGCTCGAACTGTCCGGTATTGGCCGCGTTGATCCGGAAATAGGTCGACAGTTCCATCGGGCAGCGCACGCCCGGCGGGATGTAGACAAACGATCCATCGGAAAAGACCGCCGCGTTCAGTGCAGCAAAGAAGTTGTCCGATGCCGGCACGACCGATCCGAGATACTTGCGCACCAGCTCGGGATGTTCCTGCACCGCCTCACCGAACGAACAGAAGATCACGCCGGACTTGGCCAGCGTCGCCTTGAATGTCGTGCCCACCGACACCGAATCGAAGATCGCATCGACCGCGACGCCGGCCAGCATCTTCTGCTCGGAGAGCGGAATGCCGAGCTTGGCGTAGGTCTCGAGCAGCTTCGGATCGACGTCATCGAGCGAGCCGAGCGGCTTGGTGGTCTTCGGTGCCGAGTAGTACGCGATCGATTGATAGTCGATCGGCGCGTGGTGAATGTTGGCCCAGTGCGGTTCGGTCATCTCCAGCCAGCGGCGATAGGCCTTGAGGCGCCACTCGAGCAACCATTCCGGTTCGCGCTTGCGGGCCGAGATGAAACGCACGGTCTCCTCGGACAGGCCGATCGCCGCAGTATCCTCGGCAATATCGGTGACAAAGCCGTACTTGTATTCGCGATTGACGAGTGCTTCAACCGGCGACGTCATGACGCGTCCTCCGACGGGGCGGGAAGGGTGATCCGGTAGCGACAGGCTCCGCAGCCATCGGCAATCCGTGATTCGCGGGTCAGCGAGCCGCCGAATGCCACGGCGAGAAACGCTTCCTCGGCGGCGCAGATTTCGGGAAAGCGCTCGGCAACGACCCGGTGCGGACAGTTGTGTTCGGTCAGGGTGCCACCGTTCCGGCTCGATTCCCAGGTCGCCATGAAGCCTTCCTGATCGAGACGCCGGGCCACTTCGGGTCCGCGCTCTTCAACCGGCAACGTGGCAACATCGGTACAGATCCGCTGGCCAATGGCGCGATAATATTCCTGCAACGAGGCGACGGCAAAATCGCGTCCCTGCGTTGCCAGCAGGTGGTCGAGCAGGTGCGCGATGGTTCCTGCATAGCAATCGGGAAAGAGCGCGTGCCCCGCCGGACTCAGGCGGTAGGCGTGGACCGGGGCGCCGACACCGTGATGGGCACGGTCGTGAGCCACCAACCCCTCCTGCTCCAGTTCCTTGAGGTGGTGACGCACCGCGTTGAGCGAACAGTCCAGCGCACCGGCAAGAGTGGCCGCTGTAGCGCCACTCAACTGCTTGAGGTGCCGAAGCACCTCGGCACGGGTCCCCCGATGGCCGATCGGGCCACCGATAGCCGCCGATTCGGCGCCGGTCGGGGGAAGGTGCGAGGCTGGCATGGTAGCCCCATCCTACGAGATGAACACGAGGATGTCAATTCGTGCCAAGATTTTGGTGCGAATCCGTAGCTTATTGAATCAGCAGGAGTTGGCTCGGGCGTTCAGGGAGTGAACGGGCCTTCCCCAAGGCTCCCCGAGGCAGTAGCGTGCAGTCGCGGGCCAACTTTCACCCATGGATATTCGATGCGCTCCTCGACCTTCACTGCCGCCGTCTTCCTGCTGGTCGGGTCCACCGCCCTGGGGGCCCAGGCTCCCGTTACAATGCCGTCCGGCAACTATGTCATCGAGGCCCGGGACTCGTCGAAGACCGACAGCATCGGCATGATGGGTTGGCCCCTGGTCCTCAAGGGGAACGGCACCTTTTCGATCCTGACGATGCCCGACAGCCTGATGCTGATGGGGAAACTGATCCAGAAGGGGGGCATGGCGACACTGACTGAGCAGACCTGCACCGATGGTGCCGGCACCTATTTCGTCCGAAAGGTACGCAGCGGCTACGCATTCGACGTGAAGACAGAAGCCTGTGTTGGGCGCGACAGTGCCTGGAGCAAGCTCCTCTTCGTTCCCGGGAAGCCGAAAAAGTAGCTCGACGCTGGCGCCCCTTGCGCGCAGGTGGGGCCCGTTCCTAATCTGTGCTCGCCGGACCGGCGTATTGTCGGCAGGCGCGCCAGACTGCCATGGAGGAAGTGTCGATGCCGTACGTGATCACCGAAGCCTGCATTGGCGTGAAGGATCGAGCCTGCGTCGACGTCTGTCCGGTCGATTGCATCTACGAGGGTGGTGATCAGCTGTACATCCACCCCGACGAATGCATCGACTGCGGGGCGTGTGAGCCGGAATGTCCAGTCAGCGCGATCTATCCCGAAGAGGACGTGCCCGAAAATCTCCGCCCATTCATTGCGAAGAATCACGATATTTTTGATTCGGATACGCCGCCGGGAAGGCCGAACAAATAGCTGTTGGCTGATGGCTGCTCCCGCCGAGCGGCATGTCCGTCGATCAGGTTGGGATCAGCCATTAGCCATAAGCCATCAACCGCTTCTGAAAAGAAGATCGCCCGCCGGACATGGCCGAAGCCAGATCCAGCGGGCGTCTTGTTGGCAGGCGTCTCTGTGATGGCGGTGACGAAGGGTGAGGTTCCGTCGGGCCCGCCACACCCTATGACGCGCACCCCGGACGCTTGTTTCACACCCCGTAGACTTGCCGTCCGCATCTCTACCCACCAGCCATGCTGCTACTTTCCCGTCAACCGACGGAGATTCCGCATGGCCCCTGCAACCGACTACATCCGGCATGCCGCCAAGCTGGCGCGCAAGCTGTACCTCGACAGCGCGACCGGCCAGATGCCGGCTCCAGATCCTGAGTTCTACAAGACCCTTGCCAAGGCGCTGGAAGACATCGCCGACGGGCTCGAACAAGCAGCCAAGCGGCGCGACTGAATGGCGGTCCGGCTGATTGACCGGCCAGACACCTTTGCCGAGCTGATGGCGGAGGTGCGGGGCGCATCGCTGGTGGCGCTCGACACGGAAGCCGCGTCGTTCCACCGCTTCCACGACCGCGTCTATCTGGTGCAGCTCTCGACCGCCAGCGTGACGGTGGTGATCGATCCGCTGGGCGTGGACCTGGCGCCGATCGGGGCCTTGCTGGCGGACGCCACCGTCCAGAAGGTCTTTCACGACGCCGACTACGACCTCCGGCTCTTCGACAAGGAGTTCGGGTTTCGCGCCCGGAACCTGTTTGATACCCGGATCGCAGCCCAGTTCCTCAATGAACCAGGGATCGGGCTGGGCGCCTTGCTCGCCAAGTACTTCGACGTGCAGGCAGACAAGCGTTTCCAGCGCGCTGACTGGTCGCTCCGACCGCTGTCGCCGGCGATGCTCGATTATGCGGCCGGAGACACCGACAACCTTTGTGAGTTGCAAGCACTACTACGCCAACAACTCCTTGATATCGGTCGGCTCTCATGGGTTGAGGAAGAGTGTGGTCGACTCGAAGAGACCCGGTGGACTGCGGCCGAGCCTGATCCGGCGGTCGATTTCCTTGGGATGAAGGGCGCTCGGGCGCTGGACCGCAGGGGCTTGGCCGTGCTGCGCGAACTCTTTGTCTGGCGCCGGACGGTTGCCTCACAACTTGACCGGGCCGAGTTCCGGGTGATGGGCAACGAGGTGCTCCTGCAGCTTGCAGCCCACCCGGTCGAGAGTGTCGAGGAGCTGGTAAAGGTGCGAGGGATTGGCCGAGAGGGGGCGGAACGCCGATCGGGCGACCTGCTGGCGGCAATGGCTCGCGGACTGGCGGTGCCGGAAGCGGAGCTACCCCGCTTTCCGCGTTCACCGCGGCGGGTGACCGACCCGGACTACGACCTCCGGCTCGAGGCGCTCAAGCCGCTACGCAACCGGCTGGCACAGGAGCTCGATCTTGCGCCCGGGGTACTCTGCCCCAATGGAACGCTGGAGGCGATCGCCCGACAGCAGCCAACGACACTCCAAGCCTTGGCCGGGATCGAACCGGTGCGTCGCTGGCAGGTCGAGACAATTGGCATGGCACTCTTGAACGGACTGCATGCGGCGATTCCGCCGGCAGCGGTCACGGAGGAATAGATGGCTGACCCAACCAGCGGTGCCGCGGCACCGCATCCCGTGATTTCCCCGGAGACGGCTCGCAAGGCCTTGCGCGCCGTCAAGGACCCCGAGCTGGGCCTTAACATCATCGACATCGGCCTGGTGTACGATGTCGCCGTGGACGACGCCGGCGTAGCGCACGTCAAGATGACGTTGACCTCACCCGGGTGTCCCGCCGGTGCCGAAATCACCGATGACGTGAAGAAGACGCTGCTCGACCTGGACGGGATCAACGACGTGGACCTTGAGCTCGTCTGGGAACCGTACTGGACTCCGGAACGAATGGATCCACGGGTGCGCGCGTTTTTGGGGCAGTAGCGAAGAGGCTAGTGGCTGATGGCTGATGGCTGATGGCTCGTGGTCGCATTGTTCGGCGCGACGAGCCATGTCCACGGTACCATCAGCCATCAGCCATTAGCCATTAGCCATTAGCCATTAGCCATTAGCCTTCAGCCGCACCGACCCGCGGCCCGCCGCACCGCATCCGCCACATTCGCCCGCACGTCCTTCAACTGCAGAAACGATCCTTTCGGATCGGCAGGCGCAAAACTGCGATTGGTGAGCAACACCACAAAGAGGTCGGCACTCGGATCGAACCAGAGTTCGGTGCCGGTCCAGCCGGTGTGCCCGAACGTCGACGTGGTCGCACAGCGACCGAAGAGCGAGGGCTTGGGGCTGTTCGGTGGCACTGGCGTGTCCCAGCCGAGCACGCGGGTGTCGCTGGTTGGCGAGCGAGTCAGGAACTCCGCGACGGTTGCCCGCTTGAGCCAGTCACTTTTCCCTTTGCCTGCATTCAGCCATGCCTGCATGAAGCGCGACAGGTCGGCGCCGGTGGAAAAGAGTCCAGCATGACCTGACACGCCGCCGAAAACGACGGCGTTCTGATCGTTGACCACGCCGCCAACTGGATGACCGTGATACTGGCCCGTTGGCGCAGCCTGCGCCTTGTCAATTCCGGTCGGCCGGAAGTGGGTCGACGTCATGCCCAGCGGCGTGAAGACCGCCGTTTCGGCAAACTGGTCGAGTGGCTGACCGGTTACCGCCGCGATCACAAACCCCGCCAGCATGGCGTTGAGATCACTGTACACCGCACTGGCACCCGGTGCGCGACGCAGTGGAACGGCAAAGAGCTGGCGGCGTGCCTCAGCCGGCGAGTGCGCGGTCTTGAACAACGGTGCGTAGGGCGGCATACCGCTGGTGTGATTGAGCAGCATGCGCACCGTGACTTCTCCCTTGCGCCCCCCGACAAACTCGGGCAGGTATTTCACCACGGGCGCGTCGAGGTCTACGCGGTGCTCCTGAACGAGCCGCGCCATCGAGGCGGTGGTCGCCACAATCTTGGTGAGCGACGCCATGTCCCAGCGCGTTGTCGACGGATTCGGCACCGGGCTCGCTGCGCTCCAGGTGAAATGCCCGTAACCGTGTGCGTAGAGAATCGTATCGGCGCGGCCGACGACCAGCACCGCGCCGGGATAGACATGTCGCGCGATCCCGCTATTGATCGCGGCGTCGACCGGAGCGAAGCCCTGAGCGCGGACGGTAGCGACGTTGATGGCGAGCAGGACGGATGCCGCGACGAGCGGGAGGCGCATGAGCTTTCCGGCAGCGGGGAACGTCGTGCTATGGCTGCACTCGAAGCGGCCCTGGTGGCACGGCGTACAAGAGCCGAAGTGTAGCCTGATCGCGATCGGATGGAACGTCGCTGAGTGCGGCGGGAAACATCACGTCATCGGTCGACCCCGAATGCGGCAACCCGAGCACATGACCCAACTCGTGCAGCGCGACGCGCGCGCGCTGGGCGCCGGGCACCAGACTCGAATCGCCATTGCGCCGCAACGCCAGCACAACGGTGGCATGGTGTGCCACACCGTCGGCGCCCCAGACCAGGGTGGTGGTGCCCACCTGGCCACGAATCGGAAGGAGGTCGACCCAACGCACACTCACGTCGGCCGAATCGGGTGATGTGGATTCCTGAAAGGTGATCCCCGAGGCATTGCCGTCCCAGCCCCGCATCGCCGTCCGGACGTCCTGAAAGAGTTCGGGCGACCAGCCGGGCAGGGTGGTATCCGCCACCAGCGCGACCGAGACCACGGGGTGGTTGTTCCATCGGGCGAGTAAGGAGTCGGTATGCGGGTAGAGCGAGTCGAGATAGACCCGATTCCCCTCGCGAGCCAGCCGCCGCCGCACTGCCAGCCGAAACATCATGTCCAGAGCCGGCGTGGCGGTGTCCGGCGCCTCGGTGGTGGCCGTCACGGCGGCCAGCGGGACCGAATCCGGGATCGATGGATTGCCAGCCCCTGCCAGCGCCGCCTTACCGCTCGGCGCGGCCGACTGGACCGGCCGGCGCGCGGTGGTGACCCGGCGCACGCCGTCGGCCAAGACGAGACAGCCAAGGAGGACCGTGAGAACGATCAGGACATTGCGGAACACGCCTCCAATATCGGCCGGAGACGGGGCAAGTTGCGAGCGCGCTGGCGTCGGCGGCGGCCGGGTCCTACCATTGTGCCGTGTTGGAAACTCTTGGCGGAGCCCTGATCCGGTGGCGATGGGGCGTAGTGGCTATCTGGCTGGTCATCGGCATCTTTGCGGCCTTGCACGCCGGGGAGACCGTCGGCCGGCTTGAGCTGCGCGGTGGCGCCGACGAGATGACCGAGGCGCGACTCGCCGATTCAATCCTCAGCGCCCGCTTCTCCCGCCCGGTCTCGGAGTTCTTCGCGGTCACCCTGAAGAGTCCGACGCCAGTCACCGATGGCATCGCCGCCCGGCTGCTCGATTCGCTGGTCGCCACCGCCCGCGCCGAACCGTTCGTGCGTGGCGTGCTATCCTATCGCACCACACACGATTCCACCTTCCTCGCCCACGACGGACGCACCACGTTCTTTCTGGTGTCGCTGTCGGTCGCCCATGATTCCGTGGGATCGGTGGTGCAGCCCCTCCGTGACGACCTGAAGCGTGTGGTCCGGCATTTTCCCGATGGTGAGGCCTACACCGTATTGGTGACCGGGCGGGCGCCGCTCGATATTGACATCCGAACGGTCAGTGCCGAAGACGCGCACCAGAACGAACTGAAGCTGGTGCCGATCACGCTTGCCGTGCTGGTCCTCGCGTTTGGCGCGCTGATGGCGGCGCTCCTGCCGGTGATCGTTGGCATCATGGCAATCACGATCGCGCTGACGGTGGTGGGCGTCATTGCCCAGTTCACGCCGATGTCGGTCTTCGTGCTCAACATGATCTCGATGATCGGGCTGGGCGTCGGGATCGACTATTCATTGCTGGTCGTCACTCGCTTTCGCGAAGAACTGAACAACGGCTTCAACGCGCGCGAGGCGGCGGTCCATACCTTCAAGACAGCTGGCCATGCCGTATTCACCTCGGGGATGACGGTCGTGGTCGGCTTCGCCGCACTGCTGCTCACGCCGCTCTCGGAGACCCGTAGCGTAGGGATCGCCGGCCTGGCGGTGGTCGCCGTAGCCGTGCTGCTGTCGACGACCCTGCTCCCGGCACTGCTGGCCATCCTTGGACGATCAATCGATCGCCCGCGCTGGATCGCCCGCCGGCTGGAGTGGTACCATCGGCCATCGATCTGGGAG
This sequence comes from Gemmatimonadales bacterium, assembly GCA_036499125.1. GTDB lineage: Bacteria > Gemmatimonadota > Gemmatimonadetes > Gemmatimonadales > GWC2-71-9 > Palsa-1233. The sequence continues at coordinate 465,461 of DASYEH010000008.1, read as the reverse complement.
CGCTGGGCGCGGTCACTCTCGCGGCATCCGTACCGGGCGGTCGCGCTCGGAGGTGCCGCAATTGGAATTCTTACGATCCCGGCGCTGTTCATGCGCATCGGCCTGCCGAGCCGGAACTGGTGGCCAACCGAAACCGAAGCCGGCGCGGGCATTGCCACGCTTGGGCAGATGGGGGTGTCGGGATACGTGCAGCCGCTGCGGGTGATCATCGAGTTCCCCGAGGGAACCCCAGCCACCAGCGCCACGGCGCTGAGGGGTCTCAAGCATCTCTCTGATTCGCTGCGCGCCGACCCGCGAATTCGCGATGTCAAGTCGCTGGTCGACCTCAGCCCCGGCAAGAGTGTCCTGGAGTACTCGCTGCTCTACAGCGAACCCGACACCGTGCGGGCGCGATATCCGGACTTTCTCGATGCCTACCTGGCGCGCGATGGGCGCACCACGCTGGTGGACGTCATTCCTGCCGACACGACCTCACTGACGACCACGATGGACCTGGTCCGCGATGTCCGCCGACTCGCGGGCGATCATCACATCAAGCAACTCGAAGGGACCACCATCCGGGTCGGCGGGTATGTCGCCGCAGCACTCGATTTCCAGAAACTGCTGCTCAAGCGTTTCCCGCTGATCGTCGCGCTGATCCTGGGCGTGACCGCGCTGATGCTGGCGGTGGTCTTCAAGTCGGTGCTGGTGCCGATCAAGGCCGTCGTGATGAACTCGTTGTCGGTATCGGCGACCTTCGGGATCATCGTGCTCGTCTTCCAGCACGGGATCGGCGGTCAGCTGTTCGGTATCGACGGCCCCACATCGGCGATCTATGTGCTGGTGCCGGTGATCGTCTTCGCGGTGGTGTTCGGCCTGTCGATGGACTACGAGGTCTTCCTGCTGATGCGGATCAAGGAGGAGTTCGACCGCACCGGACAGAACACGATCGCAACGCGCGAGGGATTGTCAGCCACGGCATCGGTCATCACGTCGGCGGCGCTGATCATGATCGCGGTGTTCGGCGCGTTCGCATTCGCCCACATCCTGCTGATGCAGTTCATCGGCTTCGGCCTTGCGGTGGCCGTCTTCCTCGACGCCACCGTGGTGCGCATGATCCTGGTGCCGAGCTTCATGCAGATCGCCGGGAAGTGGAACTGGTGGCCGGGAGTGCGCGACCGTCGCTAGCCGTGCTTTGCGTCCACCCAGTTCTCACCGACCCCGACCGTCACGACCAGTGGTACATCCAGCGCAGCGGCGTTCTCCATGTGCTCCTTGACGAGCGCCGCCGCGGCCCCCGCCTCCGCCGCCGGCGCTTCAATCACCAGTTCGTCGTGAACCTGCAGGACCATGCGCGCCGAGAGGCCAGCGGCCGGCAGGGCGGCGTGAATGGTGATCATGGCGCGCTTGATCAGGTCCGCCGCTGAACCCTGGAGCGGTGTGTTCTGGGCCGTCCGCTCGCCGAACGCGCGAATATTGAAGTTGCGATCACGGATCTCCGGGATGTAGCGGCGCCGCCCGAAGAGCGTCTCGACGTAGCCCTGCTCGCGCGCCAACTCGACCTGCCGATCAAGGAAGGCGCGCACCCCGGCAAAACGGGTGAAGTATTCCGTGATGAAGCGCTTCGCTTCGTCCTGCGTGATCCCCAGCATCTTGGAGAGTGCGAACGGGCCCTGGCCGTAGATCGTCCCGAAGTTGATCGTCTTGGCGCGGCCACGCATTTCGCTGGTGACCTCGGCAAGCGGCACATTGAAGATGATCGACGCGGTCTGCCGGTGAATATCCTCGCCGCGCCGGAACGCCTCGATGAACGCCGGGTCGCCCGACAGGTGCGCCATCAACCGCAATTCGATCTGCGAATAGTCTGCCACGACGAACCGGGCACCTGGCGCCGGCACGAAACCGCGACGAATCGATTCGCCGCGCGGCGTGCGCACCGGAATGTTCTGGAGGTTCGGATCGCTTGACGAGAGCCGACCGGTCTGCGCGCCGACCTGGTTGAACGATGTGTGGATGCGACCGGTCTGGGCGTTGATCGCCAGCGGCAGCACGTCGACGTAGGTGCTCTTGAGTTTCTGCAGTTCGCGATAGCCGAGAATGAGCCGCGGCAGTTCATGACCCATATCGGCGAGTTGCTCGAGTACGTCAGCGTCGGTGGATGGGCCAGTGCGGGTCTTCTTGAGTACCGGCAAGCCCAGGTCATCGAAGAGCACCACGGCGAGCTGGCGCGGCGAGTTGAGGTTGATGGCCTTGCCGCCGGCCGCTTCCTGGATCTGGGTCGCGAGCAGTTCCATGTCCCGGGTCAGTGTCCGACTCAGCTCGACGAACTGCGGCGGGTCGATGGCAATGCCGGTCCATTCGATATCAACCAGCACCGGGACCAGCGGCAGCTCGAGCGTTTCCAGCAACGGGGCCAGGCGATGTTGCTCAAGATCGCGCGCGAAGTATTCGCGCAGCGCGAGCACCGTCACGCTATCGGCACCGCAGTAAGCCGCCGCATGGTGCTGCCTGACCTCGGCGAAGGGAATCTGGGTTTTTCCCTTGCCGGCGAGGTCGGTGTACAGCTGCATCCGCTGGCCGAGAAACTCCAAGGCCAGCGCGTCGATGCCGTGCGACCGGCGCGAGGGATCCAACACGAACGACGCCAGCATCGAGTCGTACGCCAGGCCGGCAACCTCAACACCGGCACGCCGGAGGACCGCGATGTCATACTTGGCGTTGTGGGCCGCCTTGGGCACCGCAGCATCTTCGAGCAGCTCGCGAATCGGCGCGCACGCGGGCGCCGTGAGCGGCGGCAGGTTGCGGATCACATCCTCGTTGCCATGGCCCGCGCTGTCGGGGCCACCGAAGAGATCGCTCGCCGCGGCGCGATGGCCGAACGACAGATACCAGACGCGCGTCGTGCTGGCTGCCAGCGAGAGACCAATCAGCTCGGCGTCACGAGGCTGCAGCGACGAGGTTTCGCAGTCGAAGGCGACGATGGGCGCGGCGCGCAGTTCTGCGGCGATCGCCTGCAGCTCGGCGGGATCGGTCACGATCACCGCGTCACACGCCACCAGCGGAATCTCCACGGCGGGTGGCAGCGCCATGGTTGGCGGCGGTTCCGCAGATGCCGTGTCGGACGGTCCGATCGCGTCGCTGCTGGCGGGATTGAGCCGTTCCAGCCGCGGAATCAGCGACGAGAACTCGAGTTCGGAAAAGAAGCGCGCCAGCATGAGTCGATCGGGCGGATGTGCCGTGATGGTGCTGAGGTCCAGCTCGACCGGTACGTTGGTCTGGATCGTCACCAATCGCCGGGAGAGGCGCGCGGATTCGACCTGCTGTTCCAGCGCTTCGCGCGCCCGCTTCTGCTTGATTTCGCCGACTCGCGCAATCATCGTCTCGAGGTCACCAAACTCCTGCAGCAACTGGACCGCGCCCTTTTCGCCGATTCCCTTGACGCCGGGAACGTTGTCGGACGAATCGCCCACGAGCGCGAGGTAATCGGTCACCTGAACCGGCGGCACGCCAAGCCTCTCGGTGGCGTTCTCGTCGGTCACCCAGAGCTCTTCGACTCCAGCCGGACCGCCGCGGCCGGGATTGAGCAACGCGACACCAGGCCGGATCAGCTGGTAGAAATCCTTGTCGCCCGACACGATGACCGCCTGCAGGCCGACCGCCACGGCGCGCAGCGCCAGGGTCCCGATGACGTCGTCCGCCTCGTACCCCGCGACTTCGACCAGCGGCAGGCGGAAGCCGGCGAGCAAGGTCCGGATCCGCTCGACCGCCCGATCGAAGTCCGCCTGCAACTCGTCATCAAGCTTTTCGCGGGTCGACTTGTACTCGGCGTACTCGGCGGTACGAAACGAATCGCCGGCATCATTGACCCAGACGACGTAATCGGGCTGGTACTTCTCCTGCAGTCGCAGCAGGAAGTTGGTGACGCCCCAGACCGCAGACGTGTTTTCGCCCCGGGAAGTACGCAGCGGACGGGAGATCAGCGCGAAGAATGCCCGGTAGATGAGGGCATAGCCGTCGATCAGGAAAAGCTGTGGCGGGGTGTGTTCGGGCATCGCCAAGAATAACGCGGGCGAGCCGCCTGCGGCTCAGTTGTCGGAGCGCTGGACCCGGGTCTTGACGCGGTCGAAGTCGGAGCGCGAGGCGGGCGTGAGTTGAAACTGGCCAAAGCCGTTGATGTCCTGGAAGTAGAACTCGATGTTCCACTGCTGGTATTCCCAGCCGTAATACTTGCCGGAGTTCTGCAGCTGCGCGGACTGGTCGTCGATGTGATCGGGCTCACCAAGGGTGATGAAGACCTCACCGCGATCGGTACGCCAGCCTGGGCGGCCACTTTCGCGGAAGCGTTCGTTGGCGGTCGCGATCCGTGAAAAGTAGAGGTCGAGCGCCTCGTTTTCCGGGGTGCTGGGATTCGGATCAGTCGCCTTGAAAAAGTCCTGCCAGAGCGCGACGCGATCGGAGTTCCTGGCATGCCGCATGGCGGTGATGCGGCGGTCCTGGCCAAAGTAGCGCAGCAGGGAGAGCAACTCGTCAAAGTTGCTGACGACCCAGGCACCCGAAAACGAGACCAGTGCGCTGGTGCGGTGGCCGAGGTCGCCACCAGGGGTAATGGCCAGCCGATCGGCGCTGCCGGTGTGGACCTCGCCGCCACCACCGGTGATGATTTCCAGCTGACCGAGTGGCGCGGAGTCCGGCGCGAGACGCAGGACGAATGTTTCGATGCCGCCGCGGCCGGCGAAATGGGCGACGGACCGGAAGACCAGCGAATCGCGGTCGTCTCGCACCTGAATCGGCAGGTCGGTGGGGTGCTTCAGGCCATTGGCTTCGAGTAGCGCGACCAGCGTGTCGCCGCCGTACGAGACGGTCCCCCGGGGATTGAGGACCAGGGCGACCGAATCATCGCGGTCCTGCCGGGCTCGGACCTGATAGATGAGGATCGGCGCCGTGATCGAGCCGGCGGGGAAGGACGGCGCCACGACACGAGCGGTGGCGGCGCCGGCGGTCGCGTTGGTCAAATCACGAATCCGCACCGACATCGTGTAGCTGCCCGGAATCAGGTTGACGCGCTGCTGCTCGATCACGCTTTCATCGGTGCGCAACGTCTCCTGGAACGAACCGACCAGCAGGGACTTGTCGCGGGTGACAAACACCGGCGCGGCGCCCGGTCGATCAAACTCGAACTCGATCCGGTAGCGGGCCCCATAGCCGGTACCATTGCGCTCGAAGGCAAACGACCGGTTGGCCAGTGAAATGGCGACCACGGCGCAGGTCGAATCGCCAGGTCCGGCCAGGAATGCGGTGGAACCGACAAAGCCGATGGCACCATTCGACACGATCCGCCCCAGCCGGGTGAAGAGAGCCGCCGGGTTGAAGAGGTCGGTGACTTCCCGTTCGGGGTTCGGTGCCTTGACGTCGCCCACGCGTTGCCACTGACCGCACCCCGCCAGGGTGGTCGGCAGCGCGAGCAGGAGCAGGAGAAAAGGCAGGTGGCGTCGCATATCTGAGTATACGACGTCCCAGTGGATCGCGCTTGCGCTTGCCGGGCCGGCGGCACGGGCGATACCTTTGCGCACCTCCATGGCACAAGATCCTCTCGTTGGCCGAACTGTTGCCGGCTACACCGTACGCAAAGCCGTAGGCGAAGGCGGCACTGCCCAGGTCTATCTGGCCGATCACCCTGATCGTGGCCAGGTGGCCCTCAAGGTGCTGCGCCCACGCCTGGCCGCCGACAGCGTTGCGGTCAAGCGCTTCCTGCGCGAAGCCGAGTTTGGCGCGCGAGTGGTCCACCCCAATGTGGTCCGCACCTTTGACTTCGGCGAAGCCGACGGCGTGCAGTACCTCGCGCTGGAATGGGCGGACGGCGAGCCACTTGAATCGTTTCTGGCCAAGGCGGGACGCCTGGTACCGCCCGTCGCTGCAAACATCGTGCAGCAACTCGGCGCGGCCCTCGAAGAAGCGCATCGGGCCGGCATCATTCATCGCGATCTCAAGCCGGCCAACATCATGTACGACCCCGCCACGCAAACCGCGCGGCTGCTCGATTTCGGCATTGCCCGCGATTCCGAGTTGCCGGCCGAAGAACGGCTCACCCGGGCCGGATTTTTTGTCGGCACGCTGCAGTATGTCGCGCCGGAGGCATTGTCGGGCGAACTGGTCGGGGAACAGGCTGACGTCTATTCGCTGGCGGTGATCGCTTACCAGTTGCTGACAGAAGTGACGCCATTTCCCGGCAAGAATCCCCGCGAACTCTTCCAGCAGCTGCTGACCCAGGAACCGATGCCACTCAACCAGACCGACCGGGGAGTGAAGTTCTCGTCGCGCCTGGAAGAGGTAGTGATGAAGGGCCTGGCTCGCGACCTGTCGAAGCGTTGGAAGACGGTGACCGACTTCACTCGCGCCTTTTGTGACGCCGCCACCGCTGAACCGGAAAAGAAGGGGTTCTTCTCCTCACTGTTTCGCCGCGACTAGCACCGATGGACCGCGCCCCGCTGGTTGCCCTGCTCAAGCAGCGCTCAGTTCGTTTCGGCGACTTCGTGCTCGCATCCGGCGCCCGCTCCACCTGGTACATCGATTGTCGGCTGACCACGATGTCCGCGCCCGGTCAGGTCCTGATCGGACCGATGGCCCTCGCCCTGATGCACGACGCAGGCTGGCACCCCGATGCCATTGGCGGCCTGACCATGGGCGCCGACCCGGTGGCCTACGCGATCGCCGCGGCCAGCATGCGGGCCGGCGATCCGATCGACGCCTTTTCGGTGCGCAAGGAAGCCAAGAAGCACGGCACCGGTCGGCGAATCGAAGGCAACTTCCAGCTCGACAGTCGCGTCGTGGTGATCGAGGACGTGATCACCTCGGGCGCTTCGGCGATCCAGGCAATCGAGGCCGTGCGCACCGAAGGCGGTGCCGTGCTGGGCGTGCTGGCACTGGTCGACCGGCAGGCCGGCGGCCGCGAGGCGATCGAAGCCCTCGGTGTGCCGGTGCGCACGCTGGTGCGCGCCGACGAACTCGGCATATCCTGACCGCGATCAACGCCGTCCGGGAGTGAGTGGCCGGAACTGCTTCCAGGTCCCCTTGTACGGCGTGACGAACTGCTCCATGAATCGCTGCAGGACCGAGCAGAACGGAAAGCGCGAACGGAACTCGCTCGGCGTGATCCCGAGCACAATGCGCAGATGTCGCCCGAACGATTGTGGGCTGGCGTAATCCATCCGATAGGCCACATCCGCAATCGTCAGGTCTCCCTCGTCAAACAATCGCGCTGCGTAGCAGAGACGCACGGCCACCAGGTGATCCTTGGGGCTCGGCAAACCGGCACGGACAAATCGCGACACGAAGGTTGACGGCGTGATCGATAGTGCTTTCGCCAGCAACCGCACCGTGCTGGTCTCGGGTGCGGATCGCACCAGCTCCTCCCAGAACCGCCGACTGCTGCCGTTCATCGGCGAGAGCGCCTGAATCACCGGGCCGAGAATCGCCTGAGCGCGCTCGGTCGGCGGCGCACTCAACACCTCGCGCAAGCGACGCCACCCCGACGCATCGGTGGCGTCGACGACCTGCCGCACGCCAGTTGCTCCGAGACGAAGCAGCGCCTCGACATCGCCCGGCTCACGTCGCGTCACCAGCGCCACGGTCGGGACCGACGGAAAGGCACGCGAAAACTGCTCGAGCAGCGCGGGTGCATCGCCGGCACAACGGCTGACTGACACCAGCACCGCATCGACGCGGCGTTCGCGTACTACCCGCAACGCATCGCGGACCGATTCGCGGTGCACGAGGGCAAAACAGCCAGTACCCGCCGCGTCGACGCGGGAGCGTTCGCGGGGGTCAAGCACAGCGGCGACAGTTGGCGTGGTCGGGGCAAGCATGCGCACCTCGGTGTGGGGTTAGTGCGCATCTTGATTGGACGCAATCAACGGCCGATCAAGACGATCGTCCGATCTCCTGCTAGCTTCCGGTGGGGCAGAACGCGATGATCGCGTGCCGGGGCAACCCGGCGCGAGGAAAGTCCGAGCTCCACAGGGCAGACCGCCAGGTAACACCTGGGCGCCGCAAGGCGACGGACAGGGCAACAGAAAGCAAACCGCCGATGACCAGAGGGCGCGAGCCCGACGGCACAGGCAAGGGTGAAACGGTGGGGTAAGAGCCCACCGCCCCCGGTGTAAACCGTGGGGGCACGGTAACCCCCGGTCGGAGCAAGGCCAAATAAGCGGCGAGGTGCGGCCCGCACCGTTCGAGCCGTGGGTAGGCTGCTTGAGGCGTCCGGCGACGGCCGTCCCAGATAGATGATCATCCGCGTCAGCGATGACGTGAACAGAACTCGGCTTACGGTTCCGCCCCACCGCGCCGCTCACAGGCGGCGCGGTACCAGGTCGTAGCCACTTCCTTGTCCGCGAGGCAGCGATGTTGATCGTGCTGATGTCATTGATGCTGCAAGGTCCCACGGCACCACCACTGCCGCCCGAGAAGTATCGCCTTGACGTGAACACGTCGAATGAGCTCGACCAGACCGCGATCGGCAAGCCGAAGTTGACCGGGAGCCTGGTGACCACCGCGTTCGTCGAGATCTCGATGGTCGATACGCTCGGCGGACAGATCGCGGTGATTCACGTCGATTCGATGTCGCTCAACGCGACCGGTCAAATGCTCGTCGAGTTGCAGCGCCGCCCGAACGCTGAAGCCGACGCTCGCGGCGCTTCCGTCCGCATCCCGGTGGTCGCCGGACGAATCGCCGGTCTCCCCCGCTACTCCGACTCGACCAACTCGGCGCTCGGGCCGATCGCCCAGGCGGCCGGCGTGCTTTTCCCGACCGTTCGCCGCAACGTCAAGGTGGGCCAGACCTGGGCCGACACGACCCACATCAATCGGGCGCAGGGCGCGCAGAAGGCCACGGGTGAAGTCATCGTGAACTGGACGGTGACCGGAGTGCGCCCGGGTGGCGGCGTGATCATCGACGGCGTAACCACCGGCCATACCCGTACCGAAGATTCCGGCAGCGGTCAGGCAATGACGATGGCGTCGCACAGCACGCAGCATTTTGTGCTATCAGCCAACGGCCCGGTCTGGCAAGCGTTGGTGGAGACGACCGGTGACATGTCAGTGACTGCTCCGCAGATCCCCGGTGCAATTCCTGGCCGCAACACCGGCACGATGAAGGTGACGCGACTGCCCTGATGGTGTGTAGCCAGTGGCGCCGCTGTCGTCGCTGTCAGGATGAGAACGCGATATGTGTTGGGGCGGCTGGTTGCCGCAACCGGGATGCTGCTGACCTCCGTAGGATGCCGACCGTCGGCGCCGGCCGCGCCGGCGCCAAGCCGGGTGCCACCAAACGTGGTGGCGGTTCGGGCGGGGTGGCGTGCCACAGTGGATGTGGCGCGCGAAGATTCAATCATCCTGACGCTGCCAACCGGTGACCGTCAGTTGCAGCGCTTCACCCGGCACGGCGTGTTCGCGCTCGATGTGGATTCGACCGGCCGGGTCGCCTTGCAGCTCGAATCGCTGACGGTCACCCCGCCCCAGACCAACGCATCCCATCGGCCAACCGACGCGAGCTGGACCAGCGAGATCGGCACCAGCCAGATTGAGGCGTTCAAGGTCGATCGTGGCGGCGACGACGCGGCCGCGTTGCTGGCAGTGGTTCGGAACCTGCTGCCCAGGATTCCGGCGCCCGGGGTAGCCCGACAGGCGGCCTGGCAGGACTCAGCCAACGGCACCGTGCGGGTCGACATCTTCGACGCCCAGGAACACCGGATCGGAAGCTGGGTCGCCGAACCGGCCGTCCAGCGGGACGGTGGACGGGAGACGCCAGTCCAGGTCCACGAAACATTCGAACAGATCGGTGACGGCTCCGAAGGGGGAATGAAGATCACGATGACCTCGCAGGGAAAGCGTAGTGGTACATACTACGTCTCATCGAATGGCAAAGTCGTGTCGGCGCAGCTGGCGGACTCGGTGTCGATGCTGATCAGCGTGCCATCGCGCCAACAGGTCGTGCCAACCACCCGATTCTCGCGGACCACAGTTCGCTTCACCGCGGCGGCGCATGCGCCTGCCTAGGCGGCCCAACAGCCGGCGGGGCTGGCTGGCTGCCGGAGTGTTCCTGGCGAGCAGCCTCTTCATTGTCTGGCTCTTCTGGACCTGGCCGCCGCCCCTCTGGTACCGATGGCACTTCCCCCACGAAACCGCGTTCATGGCGATGCGCCGTCGCGAGGACCCGGGCGAAGCGCTGCACCGACGCTATCACCCGGTGCCCGTCGGACAGATCTCACCGGCCCTCAGGCGCGCCGTGCTGATTGGTGAGGACATTCGCTTCTACCAGCATCACGGAGTCGACTACGTCGAACTACGGCGCGCCCTGGGGTATCCGCGGGACTCTTTCAGCTGGACCAGCGGACGTGACCGCCGCGACATGACTCGCGCGCTGCTGCAGAGCCGGAATCATCCGGAGCGGATCCGGGGTGCCAGCACGATCACCCAGCAGCTCGCCAAGAACCTCTACCTCTCGCCGTCGCGCAATCCGCTCCGCAAGGTGAAGGAGCTGGTCACCGCCTGGCGGTTGGAGCTTTGGCTCCCCAAGGACCGGATCCTGGAGCTTTACCTGAACAGCGTCGAGATGGGCGACGAAATCTGGGGAGCTGAAGCGGCGAGCGAGCGGTATTTCAACCGGCCAGCGCGAGGGTTGACAGATGAGCAAGCAGCGACGTTGTCGGCACTACTACCTTTCCCGAGAAGTAGTAATCCATACTATCGCCCATCGCGGATGATCTGGCGGCGCAATTTGATCCTCTCCCGAATGAATGGCGGCCGAGTACCGGTACCGATCGACTCCACGGTTGCTAGCGACTCGCTCTGACCATCAGGCTTAGATGGCAAAGCGGCCCGCACCATGGTGGGTGCGGGCCGCTTCGTTTTCGCTGGCGGAACTCAACTCCTGCGTGGCTTTCGCCTCACCGGCCGCACGACGGGTAGGCCGGGTCTGGCCCGTCGACAAATGGCTTGTCCTTGCGGTTGGCGATCCCGGTCATGATGTCGTGCATGAAGTTGCCGAGCCGGGCGCCCTTGTTGTAGTCGATGTACTGCGGCTCATCGGTCGGCTGGTGGTAGTCCTCGTAATAGCCGGTCGAGTAATAGGTGACCGGCACGTTGTGGTGCACGTAGTTGACCTGGTCGCTGCGGCAGAAGCGGTTCAGTGGGTTGGCGGTGACGTCCCACGTCTTGTCGATGACCATCGGCTCCGCCAATCCGGCATTGACCGAATCGACGATATCGCCGAACGCCCGCGACAGCCGACGGGACCCGAGGCTCTGGATCGAGTTCGGGCCGCCGAACTTCACGTCCGTGACCCTGCCGCGCGATTCCATGTCCATGTTGTTGGCGGCGACCACCGAGTCGAGCGGAATCGTCGGGTGCGACGTGAACCACGCCGAGCCGAGCAGTCCGGCTTCTTCACCGGTGTGCGAAACGAAAATGATCGAGCGCGCGGGCTTGACCTTCTCGTGGGCGAACCGTTCGGCAACCTCGAGCAGCACGACCGTTCCTGAGCCGTCATCTTCGGCGCCATTCATGATCGAGTCGCGACGCGGTGGACGAATGCTGCGCGCATGCGCGATCATCGAATCGATCAGGTGCTGCTGGAGCGGGGTGGGCGGGCAGGTGACCCGATCGTTGGCGCCCTGTGGACGCATCACGCGGTTGTAGGCGCGCAGCGAATCATGATCGACCGCCACCGCATTGATGCCATTGTGGTCGTTGTGCGCGCTCAGCAGCACATACTCAGCGGCGCGAGCGGGGTCCGATCCCGGAATGATGCCAATCACGTTGCGCCCAGGCGTGGGCGACATGTGCCACTCGTAACTCCAGGAGCCACTCACCGATGCGCCGGTCGCGCCAACCGTCAATTGATCCAGCGGCTTGCCAAAGATTCGGGCCGCGGTCGCACCGGAAATGGTCGCGCTTCCGATCCCGCCCGCGGGAAACGTGGGCTCCATTCCCTGCCGCTGATTGAACGCGGCATTGGCGGCATTGGCTGGCAGTGTTTCCTCCACCAATAGCAGGCCGAGTGCGCCAGCGTGCTCGGCGCGCAGATCGACCGGCGCTCCGCCACCGCGCCCGCCACCGCGGGGCGGTGCGCTAGCAGCGGCAGCGAGCGCATCCGACGCGCCGCGCTGATTCGGCATGCCGGCGTCCGGGTCACAGCGATCTGCTGGAGCCGCACCGCGGCCGCCACCACGACCACCCCGACCCAAACCACCGGCCGTGGCAGGCGCCAGCATGACTACCACTTTACCCCGTAGCATTGCCTGGTCCACGAGCTGCGCCGTATCACCGTACCGACCGGCGAAAACGGTGGAGGCATTCTGCAGCGAGACTCTCGCGCTGGCACCATTGGTTGCCGTAGGAGCGGTTGGATACCAATCCGTCCGCGCGGCAATCGGCGTTCCCCCGACAGCCAGCCGAGCCGTGGCCACATCAAAACCGATGGGCCCGAACGGCAGCTCCTGGAAGTAGGTGCCGTTGTCGCCGCCCGGCGTGAGACCCAACCGCTTGAACTCGGCGGCGATGTAGGTGGTCCCCTTGTAGTTGCCGAGCTCACCGATCTTGCGACCCATCATCGAGTCGTCGGCAAACTGGTACAGGCGGGTTCGCAGATCGTTGGCGGTGATCGCGGCTTCGGTCGGTCGCGGCGCCCACTTGAGCGGACCCTCTTCGTCTGGCCAGACCGGTTTGAAGGCCGGAGCGGCAGCGGCAGCATGCACGAGATGTTTTGGCGGGGTCTTGGCGGGTACAGACTGCGCCTGAACGGTGGATGCGGCGGTGAGCAACAGGGCGATGGCTACAGTGATGCGCGGCACGGGAAAATCTCGGATACGAGGAGAGGGGTGTACGTCCTGGGTCGCAGACCGTGACTCATCTAAGGTGAATCACGGCCTGGGAGTCCATCAATCGAGAAGTCGCAGTGGCATGACCAGGGTCAGGTAGGCGGCTGGATCATCCCAGCCAACCGGTTCCACCGTCGCGGCGCGCTCTGGCGCCTTGAAGGTCATCCGGACCTCGTCGGTCGGCATGTACTTGAGTACTTCGAGCAGGTAGTTCGCGTTGAAGCCGATGTCGAGCGGCTCGCCCTCGTACGACACGGTGATCTCTTCCTGCGCTTCGCCGAGATCGGGCGTGGTCACCGAGAGGCGGCATGACCCATCACCGAACGACATCCGGATCCGGTGGGTCTGGTCACTGGCAACAATGCTCATCCGTCGCAACGCTGCCATCACCGACGCCTTCTCTGCCGTGGCGACCTTGTCGTTTTCGCGGGGAATCACCTGCTCGTAGTTCGGGTACGGCCCTTCGATCAGGCGGGTGAAGACCTGCGTCGTGGCCGAGCGGAAACCGAGGTGGTTATCGGAGCGGCCGATCTCGATTTCGTCATCGGCGGCGAAGAGCTTGCGAAACTGCTCCAGCGCCTTGGGCGGCACGATCAGTTCCGCCTGCTGCGCGACGGTGCTCTGCATCGGAATTTCCATCTTGGCCAGCCGATGCCCGTTGGTTGCCACCATGCGCATCCGGTCAGGCAACAGTTGCCAGAGCACGCCGTTGAGAACCGGCCGGCTCTCTTCGGTACTGGCAGCAAAAGCCACATGCGCCACCAGCTTCTGCAGCTCGCGCGCCGTCGTCTTGCTCGAACCGTCGAAGGCGACCTGTGGAAACGAGGGAAACTCTTCGCGCGGCAAGCCAAGAAGCTTGAACTTGGAACGACCACACTCGATGGTCACCCGCTGTTCGCCCTGGGTGGTGATGCGAATCCCGGCACTTGGCAACTCGCGCACCAGCTCCTGCAGCTTGCGAGCAGGCAACGTGATGGCGCCTTCCTGGTCGACCGCAGCAGGCACGGTGGTCGCGACGGCAATGTCGAGGTCCGTTCCGGAGAGCCGCAGCCCGTCCTTGGTTGCCTCGAGCAGGATGTTGGCCAGCACCGGCAGCGTCGTCTTGCTGGGCACCGCGGCCACGACGGCCTGGAGTCCTTCGTGCAGCTGCTCGCGAGTGATGGTGAACTTCATCGGCGTCCCCGGGTTGCCAGTTTTACGACTAACGACACTTTTTAAATCCTAGTAGTAGTAGTAGAGGGGCGGGAAATGTGGACCGTCTCTCCAAGTCGTTCATGCACCGTGCAGTTGCGGCGCAGCCCTCACGTGAACTCACCGTGTCCAGTGGGGAAGACGGTGGCAGTTGCCCACCGGTTTCCGCAGCACCCCACGCCGTCCACGCGGACGGCGTCCACACTGTGCATTAGACTGTCAACAACTCCGCGCGGGCCGATTCTACGCGCTCGCGGAACTGTCGATCGCGACCAAGCTGGGTCTGCACCTTGTCGACGCTGTGAATCACGGTGGAGTGATCCCGGCCGCCAAAGGCCTGCCCGATTTCGACCAGCTGCATCTGCAGCAGCTCGCGCGCCAGGAACATGGCGATCTGCCGCGGCACCGTCAGCGTCTTGATCCGGGCCTTGGAGCGCAAGCCTTCGGGGGTGACACCCCAGCGCCGTGCCACGACCTCCTGGACCTTCTCGATCGTCGGCAGGGTCCGGCCCTTGGCGTCACCATCGTCACCGGGACGAATCCGATCGGCCAGCGCCTCGCGCGCCAGGTCGATCGAGATCTCCCGATGCCGCAGCGACGCGTAGAGCAGCAGCTTGATGATGCACCCTTCGAGCTCGCGCACGTTCGACCGGACATTCTCCGCCATGAACCGCAGCACGTCGTCGGGGATCGTCGTCTCGAGATGGTCCTGCTCCTGCTTCTTGCGCAGGATCGCAATGCGATGCTCGAGGTCGGGCTGCTTGACGTCGGCCACCATGCCCCACTCGAAGCGCGAGACCAACCGGGCTTCGAGCCCGGGAATCTCCTTGGGGGGACGGTCCGAGGTCAACACGATCTGCTTGTTGGCCTCGTACAGCGCGTTGAACGTATGAAAGAACTCCTCCTGCGTCGCTTCCTTCCCTTCGAGGAAGTGCACGTCGTCCACCAGGAAGAGGTCGACATCGGTGCGGTAGCGCTTGCGGAGGTCGGGCATCGTGCGGGAGTGGATCCCCTCGATGACCTCGTTGATGAACTGCTCGGCCCCGATGTACAGCACGCGAGTGCTGGGGTTCTTGAACACCAGCTCGTGGGCGATCGCCTGCATCAGGTGGGTCTTGCCGAGGCCGGTCGGACCGTAGATGAAGAACGGATTGTATTGCTTGCCCGGCGCCTCGGCCACGGCATGTGCGGCGGCGGCGGCGAGTTCGTTCGACTTGCCGATCACGAACGTGTTGAAGGTGTAGCGCTCGTTGAGCGGCTGCGCGCTCGGATTGACCGGCGTCGGTGGCACCGCATTCGGATCGACGGCGGCTTGCGGGACGAAGAGGTCCATCTGCGGGCGCTTCTGGCGGTCGGCGGCGACGCGGAACAGCACCGTCACCGGTTCACCGGCCGCTTCGGTCGCCACGGTGGCAAGGACGCCGCCGTACTTCTCCTCGTTCCATCGCTTGGCGAAATCATCCGGCGTCGTGACCACCAACGACCCATCCTCGAAGGACAGGGCATCGTTGCTCGACAACCAGGTCTGGATCATCGTTTCGGGGATGTCGCGCTTCGCGCCCTCGAGCACACGCTTCCAGAGATCTTTGGCGGACAGCGGCATCGTGTCGATTGTTTTCGGGGTGCGAGAAGATCAGGCGTTTATCGGGAGGCAGATTGTACGGCCCGCATGTGGAAAAGTCAAACCTCTTGCCCGGACGGGCCGGGGCCGGTAAGTTGCCCGGCTCTATTGGAGGGAGTGTTCTGTCATGATGCCAACCTATCGCCCGCGCAACAAGCGCCGGATCGCCAAGCATGGCTTCCGCAAGCGGATGGAAGATCGCTGGGGTCGCGCGGTGCTATCGCGCCGGCGCAAGAAGGGCCGTAAGCGCCTGACGGTGTCCATCGGCTCGAAGCACGCCCGCGTCTGAGCGGCGTCGAGCGCCTGCCGCGCTCGCGCCGACTCACCGACGCGGCTCAGGTCCGCCACGTGGTTACCACCGGGTCGCGGTCCCGCCGAACCTATCTCGAGATCTGCTGGACCGGTAATACCGCGGGTCACCCCCGCCTGGGACTGGTGGTTGCGAAGTCCCGGCAGACGGGAGTGGCCCGCAATCGTTTGCGGCGCCGGCTGAAAGAGCTGTGGCGCCGCGAATGCCAGGACCAGCTCCCTGCCATCGATGTGGTGGTTCGTACTCGCCGGGAGGCCTATCAGGCCTCATTTGCGGGGCTGCGCGCTGACATGCTGGCCTGGCGCGTGATGGCCGGGGAGTGAGCGGGCGTGCCACTGCTGCAACGTGCGGTGCGGGCCCCGGCCTGGCTGGTCGCCCTACTGATTCGGGGGTACCAGCGCTTCATTTCGCCCATGCTTCCGCCAGCGTGCCGGTTCGTACCGTCATGCTCGCAGTACACCCTGGAAGCGGTGCGGCGGTACGGGGCCATTCGCGGCAGCTGGCTCGGATTGCGTCGCATCGCTCGCTGTCATCCGTGGCATCCGGGCGGCTATGACCCGGTTCCTTGAGCCCCAGAGCTACGTGTAATGGATCGCAAACTCCTGCTTGGCCTCGCCCTCATCTTCGCGATCTTCACGATCCCGACGCTGCTGATGAAAAAGCAGGCCCCAATCCGATCGGCGGCGCTGGCGGACTCGTTGCGCACCGATTCAATCAACGCCGCGACGCACGACAGCACTCCTCCGGCCGCCGTGCCGGCGGCGGCGAGCGTAATCGACACAGCGACCGTCACGGGCCCCGACCATCTCGTCGTCATCCGCTCGAAGCTGTACCGATTCGCAGTGTCGACCCACGGCGGGCGCATCGTGTCGACTCATTTGCTGACCTACTTGTCCTTGGCCGAGACGCCGCACGACACGCTGGAGCTCGTGGCCCAGGGCGATGCCTTGCTGGGCGGTACGCTGGTCGCCGGGAACGACACGATCCGCCTCGATCAGGTCCAGTTCACCGCCAGCGCGGATTCTTTGAGCGCCGTGAACGGACCGGCAACGCTGACGCTGCACGGCGTGTCTGGCAGCCACGCGATCGACCTCAACTACACCTTCGCGCCGACCCAGTATCGTGTCGACGTGTCTGGCCAGGTGACCGGCCTCGGTCCGACTGGAGCGACGTTCTTCGTCAACCTTGGTCACGGCTTCCGCAACACCGAGTCGAACGGCGCCGACAATAACGCCCAGAGTGCCGTGGTCACCAAGTTCGAGAAGAGTCAGCTGACGGCATTTGGCAAGCTCAAGCCGCACGAGACCCGGACGATGCCGGGGCCGTTCGAATGGGTCGCGGTCAAGTCGAAATATTTTGTGGCGTCGCTCTTCGCCTATGACTCGACCGCCCAGGGCGTCACCGGCAAGGTGACGGCACTGCAGGCGACCATGGTTGACACCACCAAGGGTGCCTTGCGCGTGCAGGTGGTGGCGTCGCTGGCCGTGCCGACCGCCGGTACCTTCGGCTGGTCGATGTATGTCGGCCCGATGGAATACAATCGTTTGCACAGCATGGGGCGCGACTTCGACGACGTGAACCCTTACGGCTGGTCCTGGCTGCGCTGGCTGATCCGCCCGATCGCCGTCTGGATCCGCGCCATTTTCGTCTGGATGCACGAAACGCTGGGCCTCGGTTACGGGCTGGTGATCGTGCTGTTCGGCCTGACGGTGCGGATCCTGCTCTGGCCGCTCAACCGTGTTGCGATGCGATCGATGGCGCGGATGCAGGCCGTGCAGCCGGAAATCACTGCGCTGCAGGATCGCTTCAAGGACAATCCGCAGCAGCTGCAACAGGAGACGTTCAAGCTCTACAAGGAGCATAACGTCAACCCGTTCGGCGGTTGTTGGCCCATGCTGCTGCCCTATCCATTGCTGGTCGCGGTGTTCTTTGTGCTGGCCTATACGATTGAAGTGCGCGGCGTGCATTTTCTCTGGATGACCGACCTCGCGCGGCCGGATTCGCTCTACATCATTCCGCTGCTGATGGCGGGCAGCATGTACGTCGTCTCGCGCATCGGCCAGATGGGACTGCCGCCGAATCCGCAGACCAAGATGATGACGTGGATGATGCCGATCATGATGCTCTTCCTGTTCGCGCGCTTTGCGGCAGGGCTCAATCTGTACTACACGATCCAGAACCTGACGTCGATTCCGCAGCAGTGGCTGGTGATGCAGGAGCGGTTGAAGGCGAAGGGGAAGCCGGTGGTGGGAGTGAGAAAAAAGTAGCTGACGGCTGATGGCTCATCACGATGAGGGCCGACTTCCCAATGGAGGTCGGCCCTGCTTGCGTCGAGTCGCCATCAGCCATCAGCCATCAGCCATCAGCCATCAGCCATCAGCCCCCATCCGCACCGCATCCCCGATGCCGACCCGGCGCACTCGATCCGCCACCATCCGCCACGCCAGATAGGCCCCAGCTCGCCTTGGAATGACGGTATCTCCAACCGTGCGCGGGCCCGCCGGAGTCCCCGGAATCAACCAGCGGAGCACCAGCCCCAGGCCGGTCTGGTCAAGATCGACATCAAGTAGCGCCCGCAGCGTGCGCTCGCGATCCCGCAAGCGCGCATACTCGGCGGCACTGATACCCAGGCATTCCGCCGGCGAGAGCTCCGGCACGAGCGTCATGGCGAGATGCAGCCCGATCCCCTCGGTATACAACCACTCCGACAGCGGGATATGTCGCGCCCGTTCCCAGCGATCCCACGGTTGCTGGCGGAAGGCCAGCAGCGGGCTTTGGGCGTCGGTCGCCGTCCAGCGGGTCACGGCAGCGAGCGCCTGGGCGAGTACGCCCAGCAGCTCGGCATCGCGCGCAGCGGCAGCGAGAAAGAGCGCCACCCACGGCTGGGAAACTGGCAGCGGCTCGGCGGATGGCTGGTCAGCCCAGGCCGGGAGAAGTACCACGAGCCGACACTGGTCGATGCCGTGCGCCATCGCATCGTCGAGCATGGTGCGAATGCGTTGCTGCAGTGCGGGATCGGCAGCGCGGTCCGCAGCCCGTCGGACGACGGTGCGATCGAGTGGCAACGGCAGTTGTTCGCCAGGCGCACACTGGCGACCGACCAGGGTGAGTCGCGCACGATGTCGATTGTGAAAAATGGTGCGAAGTCGAGAAGAGTCGCTGCCCTCGACCGCCGCGCACCACGGCGACGCGAGGTCGAGCAACACTGCTAGTGTGGCAGGTCGCGCCGCCGGCGAGCGACCGAATCGAGGAAGAGGCGTTCGTCGGCGGTCAGCGAGCTGATGCCGGTTGCGCTGATCTTGTCGAGCACCCGATCCATTTCTGCGGTTTCGGTGGCGGCATGCTGCTGCTCGGTCGACGGCTGCGGCAGCGAGGCCTCCTTGCGTGGCGCAACGGCGGAGCGATGGCCACCAATGGTGGTGCCGCCGCCGCGTGCAGCGACGGGAACCCGCGGGCGCATGGTCGGGAGCGGTACTACGTCGGACGGACGAGCAATGCTTCGCAGGACGAAGTAGAAGGCGCCGGCGACAACGCCACCGAGGTGGGTGCCGTGTGCGATGCCGTCATTGAGAAAGAAGAGACCGAAGACGTCAAACCCGACGAAAAGACCCACCGCCCATTTGGCCCGGATCGGCGCCGGTACGAAGAGCATCAGCAGTGGAGTATCGGGAAACATCTTGGCAAAGGCGTAGGCAACACCCATGATCGCGCCCGACGCGCCGATCACTTCGGCGCCGCCGATATGCACACTGGCCAACACCCAGGTCGCGCCCGCTGCCATGATGCCGCAATACAGGTAGTAGACCAGGAAGGCGCTGCTGCCGAGACGTCGTTCGACCGGTGGACCGAAGGTGAAGAGTGCGATCGAGTTGGCCGCGAGATGCAGGACGCCCGCGTGGACGAACATGTAGGTCAGCACCGTCCACGGCCGCTGCGCGACCGTGTTGGCGTTGAACTCGATCAGCTGCTCGATGTAACTCGACGTGAAGACGGTCTGCTGCAGCAACAGCACGACAGCGTTGATCGCCAGCAGGCGACCAACCCATGGTGTGATGCGCGGAGACTGAGTGTCGATCATCAGGTGTCGATCGTCGATCGTGGTGAGTCGTGAGCGTTCAAGGCGAGCTGGCAGATCCGCTCGCACAGCGACGGGAAATCGATCCCCACGGCGGCCGCCGACTGCGGCATCAACGAGGTGGACGTCATCCCTGGCAACGTATTCACTTCCAGACAGAAAAGTTCCAGCTCCGCGGTGAGCCGGAAGTCCACCCGGGAATATCCCCGCAATTTGAGGGCCTGATGGGCCCGCAGCGCCAGGTTCCGGGCCTCCGCCGCCACCGACGGAGGAATATCAGCAGGGAAGACCTCCTGCGACATGCCCGGCGTGTACTTGCACTCGTAATCGAAGAGCGCGTGGCGCGGGATGATTTCGCCGACCGCGAGCGCCTCGTCACCCAGTACTCCAACCGTCAGCTCGCGGCCGGGGACGAAGGCCTCTACCATGACCTCCGTGTCATGGCGAGCGGCCTCCAGCACGGCTCTTTCCAGGCCGCTGGGCTCGGAAACCACTGAGAGACCGACGGTCGAGCCCTGCCGCGATGGCTTGACGACAACTGGCCAGTCGAGTTCCAGCGATACCTCGGCATTGGTGACCGGGGCCATCAGCCACGCTGCGGTGGCGACTTCGACATCGAGAAAGAGGCGTTTGGCGACATCCTTGTCCATCGCCAGGCCGCTGCCGAACGCGCCGGCCCCGGTGTAGCGGAGGCCCGCCAGGTCAAGCAGTGCCTGTAGCGTGCCGTCCTCACCGGTGCCCCCGTGCAACGCCAGAAAGATCAGATCCGCGGCCTGGATCCTCGGGTCACCGAGCAAGCCGCCAAGCAGGACTCGGCGCTCGTCCGCCGCCAACGCCGCAGTGACCAGCGGGTCGGGCGGTGCCAATCGAACGCCGCCGACCAGCAGTCTTGCCTCCGACGCTGAATCAAGAATGCCGGTCGTCGTGTCAACGACCGTGACCGTATGCCCCCGGCTGCGCAGCGCGGCGACCACCTGAGTCGCCGACGCGAACGCGACGTCGCGCTCGGCAGACGAGCCGCCGGTGAGGACGCAGACATTGAGCGGCACGTTCAGCGGCCGATCATGAGTTGTAGTACATCATACCTCGATACAATTCCTACCATTTCGCTGCCGTCGCGGACCAGTGCTGCGGGCACTTCGCGCGTCAGCAACGGTGAAAGCCGGTCGACTGTCATGGCGATATCCACCACTGGAAAGGCGGCCTCCATGACATCCCGCACGGCTCGATCGAGCACGGCGGGGTCCTCGAGCGCGGCGGTCATCAGGGCCGATTCAACCAGTGAGCCGACGCAATCGCCGTGGTCGATGACCGGGACCTGCGAGACGCCGAAGGTGCTCATCAGGTTGAGGGCCTGACGCACCTGCGCCGAGGGCGCGACCTGGACCAGCACGGGGGGCGCGCCCTGACGGCGGCGGACCAGGTCGGCTACCGTCGGCTTCGGCGTATCGAGCAACTGGTTTTCCTGGAGCCACGCGTCGTTGAAGACCTTCGACAGGTAGCGCTCGCCGCTGTCGGCCATGATGGCGACGATACAGGCATTGGGATCGTTGATTTCGCGGGCAATGTCGAGAGCGACGACCAGGTTCAGTCCCGTCGATCCACCGGCGAGAATCCCTTCCTCACGGGCGAGGCGGCGAGTCATCGCCATGGCGTCCTTGTCGGTCACTGTGCGGAACTCGTCGACCACGTCCCACCAGAGCGTCGCCGGAACCTTGTCGCCGCCGACGCCTTCGACCTTGTAGGGCGCGCCGTCGTCGGCCAGGTGCCCGGTGCGCGCGTAGCCAGCGTAGAGTGACCCCGCCGGGTCGCCGCAGATCACCCGGATCGCCGGATTCTTTTCCTTGAGGTAGCGGCCGACGCCGCTCACCGTTCCGCCGGTGCCGGCGCCGGCCACGAAATGGGTGACCTTGCCGCCGGTCTGCTCCCAGATTTCGGGGCCGGTGCTGCGATAGTGTGATTCGGGGTTGAGCTGGTTGTAGAACTGGTTGGCGAGCACCGCGCCGGGCGTATCGTGGGTGATCTGCTTCGCCTTCATCACGTAGCTCTCGGGATGGTCGGGCGGGACAGCGGTGGGCGTGATGACCACCTCCGCGCCATACGCCTTGAGCAGGCGGACCTTCTCCTGGCTCATCTTGTCGGGCATCGTGAAAATGCAGCGATAGCCGCGGATGGCTGCCGCGATGGCAAGCCCGACGCCGGTGTTGCCGCTGGTGCCTTCGACGATCACGCCGCCTGGCTTGAGTTCGCCGGAGCGTTCCGCTCCCTCAACGATCGCCAAGCCGATGCGATCCTTGACCGATCCGCCGGGGTTCGCGTACTCGGCCTTGCCGAGCACGGGGGTCAGGAGCGGCCGGCTGAGGCGCGCCAGCTTGATCATTGGCGTGTGGCCAACGGTGTCGAGCACGGAGTCAAACACATTGGGAAACTGGGACATCAGGAGGGTTTCCGCGGGGTCTTGAGGGAATCGGGCAAGGTGAACTGAATCGGGATCCGGATTGCCGCAGTGATCGGGCGCGTGCCGCTGCGCGCGGCATTGAAATGCAGGGAAGCCGACGCCTCCAGTGCTGCGGCATCGAATGCCGTCTGACCGCTCGACTTCGCAATCCGGGTGGAATCGCGAACCACCGTGCCGGTCGAATCGACCACCAGATACAGCATCACTTCGCCCTCGATCCGCTGCGCAAAGAGCGCCGGCGGATAGGGGATCGCCGGGTTGCCACCAATCAGGGTGGCCGGCGTCACCGGAGTGACCGTCTGCGACGCGCGTCGGCAGGCGGCTCCGGAGAGTACCACGATGCAGACCGGTACCAGGAAGCGCATCTGCGGAAGGTAATGCGGACCGGGAGCGCTTTCCTGCCTCAGTGATTGCCGGAGGCGTCCTCGAGCTCGTCACGGATCCTGGCCAGTTCCTGCAAGGCCTGAATCGGCGTCATGGTATCGGGGTCGAGGCCGCGGAGGTGCAGCGAGAGCTTCACCGCACGCTGCTCGCTTTCGGAGAGCTGGGCTGCCCGGGGCGCTTCACCGGGCCGATCGAACAGCGATGGCTGCGCCGGGTCAGCCGGCGATGGCGGATCGCCCGGGACGACGCGGTGATCGGCCTCGAGGGTGCCGAGGACGTCGCGGGCCCGCGCCACGACGCCGGCGGGGAGGCCGGCAAGCTCCGCCACATGAATGCCGTACGACCGATCGGTCCCTCCGGCCTCCAGTCGATGCAGGAAGAGGATCCCGCCACCGGTTTCGCGGACGGCAACATTCATGTTGCGAGCGTGTGCCAGCTTTTCCGGCAACTGCATCAACTCGTGGTAGTGGGTCGCGAACATGGTGCGGCAGCCGACATGGTCGTGCAGGTACTCGGTGACCGCCCACGCGATCGCGACCCCGTCGTAGGTGCTGGTCCCGCGGCCGATCTCGTCGAGCAGCACCAGCGAATGGCGCGACGCATTGTGCAGGATCGCACTCGTCTCGCTCATCTCGACCATGAAGGTGGATTGGCCGCGCGCCAGGTTGTCGCTGGCGCCCACCCGGGTAAAGAGGCGATCGACAACGCCAATCGTCGCAGCAGTGCACGGTACAAACGAGCCGACCTGTGCCAGCAGCACGCAGAGACCGATCTGCCGCAGGATCGTGCTCTTGCCCGCCATGTTCGGCCCGGTCACCAGCAGCACGCGCGACGCGGTGTCAAAATGCACATCGTTGGGGACGAAGCGTTCGCGCGCCATCATCTGTTCAATGACCGGATGACGGGACGACGTCAGCGTAAGTTCACTGCCGGTATTCACCGCGGGGCGTACATACCGGTGTGCCACTGCGACATCCGCGAGCGAGGCGAGCACGTCGAATCGCGCGACGAGTTGCGAGAGCTGCTGCACGCGTGCGATCTGGCGTCCCACCTGATCGCGCAGCGTGGCGAAGATGTCCGCTTCCCGATCGGCAATCCGCTCTTCGGCGCCGAGGACCTTGGCTTCGTATTCCTTGAGTTCGGGCGTGACGTACCGCTCAGCGTTGCTGAGCGTCTGGCGCCGCTCGTAGTCGGCCGGCACGGCGGCGCTGTTGGCGCGGGTGATTTCGAGATAGTAGCCAAAGACCTTGTTGTAGCCGACCTTGAGCGACTGGATCCCGGTGCGTTCGCGCTCGCGTTGCTGAATGCCGGCGAGTGCCTGCTTGCCGTTGTCGCGCAGGTCGCGCCACTCGTCCAGCCGCGCGTCGAATCCGGGAGCAATCACGTCGCCGTCGGCCAGGGCAATGGGCGGGCGTGGCACCAGCGCCTGATCCAGTGCGGCCGCGAGGTCGCCGAGCGGATCGAAGCTGCTGGCTGCGTGCGCCACGATCTCCGATGTCGCGGCCACATGCAAGGCGGCGATGGCCTGTTGCACTCGTGGCAGGCGCAGGAACGAATCACGCAACGCGCCGAGCTCGCGCGGGTTGGCGCGCGCGGCCGCCGCGCGCGCGGCCAGTCGCTCCATGTCGCGCACGCCGTCGAGGGCGTCGCGGAGTTCTTCGCGGATCTGGCCGGCGTTGACGAGCGCGCTGACGGCATCGAGGCGGGCGGTGATGGCGTCGGGGCGTCGCAGCGGCGAGAGAATCCACTGCCGCAGCAGTCGGCCGCCCATCGGTGTTGCGGTATGATCGAGGATTTCCAGCAGTGTGACGCCGCGGGCACCGGCGCGCAGCGGTTCGACCAGCTCGAGGTTGCGGCGCGTCATGTCATCGAGCCAGCAGAGCTCTTCGTTGCGCCGCACTTCCGGACGTGCGAGGTGCGGCAACCCCTGCGGCTGCAACTCGTGGACGTAGCGCAGCAGCGCGCCGGCCGCACCCACACTCGGGGCATCATCCGCGGCGAGGCCAAGACTGTCGAGCGATGCGATCTGCAGTCGGCGAGTCAGCTCGTCGGCGGCGAGGTCGGCGTCGAACTCCCACGGTTCGCGCGAGGTGCGCAGCACGGCATCGTCGAGCGCGAGCGCGAAGTCATTCGGCAGGACAACCTCTGCCGGCGCGAGACGACTCAGGGCTTCGGGGAGGGCATCAACCGACAGCGTCTCGAGGACGAACTCGCCGGTCGAAAGGTCGATCGCCGCGACGCCGGCCAGATCGCCAGCCGGGAGGATTGCGACCAACCAGTTGTTGCGCGAGCCGGGCATCCATTCTTCGTCGAGAAAGGCACCCGGCGTGATGGTTTCGACAACCGCCCGCTTGACGATTCCCTTGGCGTGCCTCGGATCCTCGATCTGCTCGCAGATCGCCACGCGGAAGCCGGCCGCGATGAACAGTCGGAGGTACCCCGCGGCGGCCTTGACCGGCACGCCGGCCAGCGGGACGCCGTCACCGCGAGCGGTCAGGGTGATGTTGAGGGTACGAGCTGCGGTATGCGCATCCTCGTAGAACATCTCGTAGAAATCGCCCATCCGAAAAAAGAGGATCGCGTCGGGGTGACGCGCCTTGATTTCGCGATACTGGGCGAGGAGCGGGGTGGCATCGGACACCCGCGAAATCTAAGGGCGGCGGTGCCGCCCCCGGCCAACGCAGGGACTTACGGCGCGGCGGTCACGAACGGCGAGCCGCCGGTCACGGCCCGCACCTTGGCGAGTCTGGCGGCGGCGGCCGCCCGCGTGGCAAACGGTCCCGCCTGGACCTTGATCAGGCCGCGCGGCCCCGGCACCTGGTACGCCGTGTATCCGGCCGCCTCGAGCTTGGCAACGATGCGCCGCACGGTGGCCCGATCGGCAATGGCGATCACCTGCACCCGCCAGGGCGACCGTGCGGCGCCGCGCACCGGCGGCGCAATGGGCGGGGGTGGCGGAGGCGTCGCTGAGTCGACTGGCTTGATCGCTGGTGGCGGCCCGGCGCGGAGGGAATCAGGCGTGAACGGCGCCAGCTGAAGCCCGGGACCGAGATTGCAGCGCTGCTTGGCATACTGAAGCTGATTGCGGAGTTCCACTTCATCGCCCACCGCGGCGAGGCCACGGGTCAGCCAATCGCACCCCTGTTGCAGCTTCTGCCGGTCGAACGCGGCGCGGGCGCCCCACAGCGCGGCGTTTGGCAGCACGCTCGAATGAGGGTAATCGGCAAAGATGCGGCCGACCCGGGTCATGACCTCATCCATGTCAGCGTTGCCATACGCGAGCTGCGCCAGTCGCAGTTGCGCCTTGTCGCCCCAGGCTGAGGTGGGAAACTCGACGACGATCCGCTTGAGATACCGACCAGCGTCGTCGCCGGTGCCCGCAACAACCGACGCGGTGAACAATGCCTCGGCGTAGTTCGAGTCCGTCGTTGCCATCCGGGCCAGCTGCGCGCCGATCACCTTGCGGGCCGAATCACCATAGCCTTCCTGCGACAACTGGGTGATTGCCTGAAAGCGGGGCGACGATGGCAACATGGGGAGCTGGGCTCGTACGGCAACGGGTACGATCGCGACGAGGAACGCCAGCAGGGTGCTCGTACGACGTGTCATGCGGCCTTCCGTGTCCGGGACATGGCCAGGGTCAGGACCAGGTCGGTGACGATGCCCGTCGTGTCCGAAATCGTGGTGTTCTTGATGGCGCTGTCGGCCAGCAGTGCGGCCTGCAGCGCGGCACCGATCCGGGTTGGCGACCAGCGCCCGACGACCTGACCGAGCAACTGGGCGAAGCCGTCGTAGCTGCCAACCCGGGGTCGAACCCGCAACAGCAGATCGCGCTTGACCTGCAACGCCAGCGCATTGTCGCGCACCTTGTGGCGTTCGGCGGTGGCGCGTGCCCAGCGCAAGGCGATCAGCGACGCACCGAGTGTGCTGACCATGCTGACGCCCGACACGCCGGCAGTGTCGAGCAGGCGTGGCAGCACCGCGAGGGCGCGCGCGGTATCGTCGCGCAGGATGGCGTCGCGCCAGTCGTCGACCGTTTCACCGAAGCGTACGCCGACCAGCGCACCGACCATGTCGACATCGATCGGGGCGCTGTTGTCGAGTCCCCGCAGCTTCTCGATTTCGGCCGTGAGCATACCCAGGTCGCCGCCGGTGGCGCGCAGCAGGTGTTCGCGGGCAGCCGCGGTGATCGTCACGCCGCGTTCGGCGAGTCGTTGATCCAGCCAAGCCTCGAGGCGGTCACCGACCGGTGCGGTGCACTCGATGCTCACGCAACGCGACGAGAGTTCGTCATCGGGCTCATCGTCATTCCCCTGGACGATCACCAACACGGTTTCGGGCATCGGTCGGTCGAGATACTTCACGGCCGGGAGCTTGCCCTTGCTCTTGCGCTTCCACGACTCGATGTCGCGCAGCACTACCACCCGGCGCTCGGCCATCATCGGCAGGGTAGAGCAGGCAGCAGGGAGATCGGCCGGATCGAGCTGCTGGGCCGAGACGATATCGAGGTTGAAGTCGCGCGTGCCCGGGTCAAGCGCGTGATCGAGAATCTGCGCAAGCGCATCATCCTTGAGTATCGACTCCGGGCCGTGGATGTAATAGGCCGGGGCCGGTGGACCCTTGGAGAGCGCGATGCGCAACTTGTCGAGCGTGACGCGTGGCATGGCTGAAAATAGGCACCGCGATCGCAAAGTGCGACGAAGTCACACTGGCGGGTGGCGGCGCGCCTCGAGGAAGAGGATCGCGATGAGGGTCTTGGCATCGCGGATTTCACCGCTGTGGATCATCGTGAGCACCGTTGACCACCGCAGCACGTGCAGGTCCAGGACCTCATCGGCTTCGCGGGCCGCGACGCCCTCGGTGAGGCCTTCTGCAGCGTAGAGGTGAATCACTTCATCGGTGAACCCCGGCGTGGTCCAGATCGATGTGAGCTTGAGCAAACGGGTGCAGGTGAAGCCAGTCTCTTCCTGCAGCTCCCGCGTGGCGGTGCGCTCCGGCGATTCAGTGCCGTCGCGGCGGCCAGCCGGGATTTCCCAGAGAAAACCGTCGGTGGCATGGCGGAACTGCCGCAGCAGCACGATGCGCGGATCGGTGTCGGCGATGTCGTCGAGAAAGGGGACGACGGCCGACGCGCCGGCGTGCCGGAGCATCTCCAGATCGCCGACAGTGCCGTTGGGAAACTCAACTGTGTCGACATCGAGCGACACGACGCGTCCGGTATAGACGCGCCGGGTTGAAAGCAGGGTCATCTAGTAGACCTGCGTCTCGATCGGACCGAGGTGGAGCTTCTCGATTCCGCTGCGAATCTTCGCGAGGTCACCGACCACGACGATCGTCAGCCGCGACGGGTCGATCCAGGTCATGGCTGCGTGTTGGACAGCGGCAGCGGTGAGCTGGTTGATGCGGGCAAACTCGGGCGGAATCGTGGCGAGCGGGCGATGAAAGATGACGCTGGACGCGATGGCGCCGGCCACCTGGCCTGCGGTCTCATAATCGCCCAACGCGCCGAGGACGACGTAGTTCTTACCCCGCTGCAGCTCGACTGGCGTGACGGCGCTGTCGCGGATCCGGCGAAACTCGCGCATGAACAGCGCGAGGGATGAATCGGTGACGTTGGTGCGCACCGCAGCCTGCGCGATGAACGGACCGGGAACCGGCGACCAGGAAAAGTTGGAACTCGCACCGTAGGTGTAGCCGAGTTGCTCGCGCAGCAGGTCGTTGAGGCGCGAGGAAAACGACCCGCCAAGAATGGTGTTCATCAGCTCAATGGCTGGATAGTCTGGCGCGTTGCGCGAGACACCCGGCGCGCCGATCAGGATCACGGATTGGGCAGCGTCCGGCTTGTCGACCAGGATCACGCGGGTGGCGGTCCGCGGCGCGGCGGCGACGGTGCCGGCTGCGGCATGAAAGATCGGCTGGGCCGGCGAGCGCCACTGTCCGAAGTGCGCCATCGCCCAGGCTTGCGCCTCGGCCAGCGTGACATCGCCAGTGATGATCAGCGTGGCGCGTCTCGGATCGATCACCCGTTCCCAGAGGTTGCGCACGGCGGTCGAGTCGAAGTGCACGACGCTGGCCGAATCACCGCCGATGTCATTGTGGTATGGCAAGCCCGCCGGGAAGACATTGCGCATGAAGACCCGCGAGGCGACGGTGCTTGGCCGATCGCGGGCGGCACTCAAGGCAGCCAGCCGGAGGCCGCGGAGACGATTGACGTCGGCGGCCGCAAAGTTGGGGTGGAGCGCAACGTCGGCCATCAGCGCCATCGCCTTGTCGATGGTCCGCTTCGGCGCCCGGACCGAGATGGTGAAGGCTTCCCAGCTGGTACCAGCGCGGATCGACGCGCCAAGCAGGTCGATCTCTTCAGCGAGGCGCACGCCGGTCAGGCCACCGGCGCCTTCCATCAAGGCACCCGCAGCGAACGTGGGCAAGCCGGACGGCGCGCCTGCTACCCGAGCGCCACCGTCAATGAGGAGCCGGCCTTCGACGATTGGTACTTCGGCGTTCCGCGAGACGAGCAGCGTGATGCCATTGGGGAGCACTGCGTGCTCGACCGGCGGAAGGTGCAGCGTGGGAGCCGCGCCGAGGGTTGGTGCCGTCGTCACCTGCGCCGCTGCCGCCGACGCTGCCGCTACAACCAGTGTTGCCGCAAGGATCAGCCGATGACGCATCATGGTGTGGTCCTCCGCGGAGTGGCCGCGAGCTCGGGCTTGCCGCGGGGCACCACCGAGATGATGCCGCGAGGTCCCAGCAGATACTGACGCACGACCCGCTGCACGTCGGCGGCGCTGACCGCATGCAACCGGTCGATATCCTTCTGGAAGGCATCGGGATTGCCCGTCTCGATGTAATACTGATTCATCTGGTTGGCCTTGCCTTGAATCGTTTCCATGCCGCTGAGAATGTCCGCTTCCATCGAATTCTGGGCCTGCTCGATTTCGCGAGCGGTCGGACCATCCTTGGCCAGGCGCTGCAGTTCGGCGTCGATCGCGGCCTGCAGCTCGGGAAGCTTGTGCCCCGGGCGCGCCGTCGCGACGATATCGAGCGTGCCGGCCAGCTGGCGGCTGTCCTGATAGGCGCTGACACTCTGTGCACTCTGGTCGTGATACACCAGTCGCTGGGTGAGGCGCGAGTTCTTGGCGCCGGTGAGGATGTATGCCGCGACGTTGAGCGACTCATCGTCGGGGGCCCAGGAGCGCACCGATTCGAAGTCATACCAGAGGCGTGGCACCTGCACCTGGTCTTCGAGCGCGACCAGCGTATCGGCATGGAGTTGCGGCTGTGATGGTGTCAACGGCACGACCCCCGGGCCGCGGGGAATCTCCCCGAAATACTTGCGGATCATGGCCAGCACGCTGTCGTGGCGCACGGCGCCGACGACGGCGATCACGGCGTTGTCGGGAGCATAGTAGCGTCGGAAGAAATTGCGGACGTCGTCGAGCGACGCGGCCGAGAGGTCGGTCATCGACCCGATTACCGGCCACGAATACGGATGGCCGCGCGGATACATCATCCCCGGCTCGTAGTCCTCGACCAGTCCATATGGCTGATTCTCGACACTCTGCCGGCGTTCGTTCTTCACGACATCGCGCTGCGCGTCGACCTTCTTCGCATCCATCACCGGCAGGAACCATCCCATCCGGTCGGCGTCGAGCCAGAGCATCAGCGGCAGCGCCGTGGCGGGGCCGGCCTCGTAGTAATCGGTCCGGTCGTTGGCCGTTGACGCGTTGTTCTCGGCGCCGGCAGCTTCGAGGCGGCGATCGAACTCCGGATATGGTGCGTGCTGCGAGCCCATGAACATCAGGTGCTCGAAGAGGTGCGCGAGTCCGGTGCGGCCAGGCGACTCGTTGGCCGACCCAACGGCAAACCAGGTGTTGACGGTGACAATCGGGGCAGACTGGTCTTCCTGCACAATCACCCGCAACCCGTTCGGCAGCGTGTCGATGGTGTACGGAACGTGGACCGCCTGCGCGGGCAGGGCTGCCGCGATGATGACCAGGGCGCCGGCCAGCAGGGTGATGGGGCGTTTCACTGGGTTCTCCGGTTGAAATGGGGCCGTTCAAGCTGCCACTGGCAGAAACGGCGGCGCGGGCCAGGAGTTTCGCTTCCTGACGACCGCGCCGAGGTCGGGGCGGACTGATATCGGTTTACCCGATTTGAAAAGTCTCGCCGTGCTTCGGGACATGGACTTCCGCGATACCTGCCTGCTCGATCAGCATCTTCTGCATGGCCAGGAGTGATTCGGGCTCGCCGTGCACGCAGAAGGCACGCTTGACCGGACCGCCGAGTTCCTTGACCCAGCGCAGCAGCTCGTCGCGGCCGGCATGTGCCGAGTAGCCGTCAATCGTCGCCACTTCGGCGCGGATGGTGTGCGGCTCGCCCAGGATCCGGACATCGCGCTGGCCATCCTGGATCCGCCGACCAAGCGTGCCTTCACCCTGATAGCCGACCAGCAGGATCCCGTTGGCAGGATCTTCACAGTGGTTGGCCAGATGGTGCGTGATCCGGCCATTCTCGGCCATGCCCGATGCGGCGATGATGATGGCCGGCCCGTTCAGCGAGTTCAACTGCTTCGACTCATTGACGTCGCGGACGTAGGTCACCAGGTGGTAGTCGAAGAGCCGTGAGTCGCTGCGCACCAGCGCTTCGGTGTCGTCGAAGAGCTCCGGATGCATGCGGAAGACAGCGGTGGCCTCGACAGCCAGCGGCGAATCGATATAGATCGGGATCTGCGGAATCTTGTTGGCATCGGCAAGTTCGTGCAGCGCGTAGATCAGCTCCTGGGTCCGGCCGAGGGCGAACGATGGGATCAGCACGATCCCCTTTCGGGCCGCCACCTTGTTGACGAACTCCGCGAGGTGATCGGTGGCATGGGTGCTGGTGTCGTGATTCTTGAGCGCGTACGTGCTCTCGATGATCAACGTGTCGATGGCGCCGCGCGGCCCCGAGGGATCGCGAATGATCGGTTGACCCCAGCGGCCAATGTCGCCAGAAAAGACCAGGCGGTGCGGAGTGTCCGCGGCGATCTGCACTTCGACATTGGCGCTGCCGAGAATGTGGCCAGCGTCGCGGTAGGTGACGGTGAGGTCTTTCGCCACGGTGAACGGCTTCTCATACGGATGAGATTCCATCAGCTCGACGGCGCGTACGGCGTCCTTCATTTCATAGAGCGGTGTGGCTTCCGGCCCGGCGCGGTTGCGCTTCTTCAGGTACTTGAAATCGCTTTCCTGAATGTGCGCGGAGTCGGGCAGCATCGAGGCGCAGAGGTCACGGGTGGCGGGCGTTGCATAGATGGTCTTGTCGAACTGGCGTGACGCGAGCAGCGGCAGTCGGCCCGAATGGTCGATATGGGCATGACTCAGGACAACGGCTTCGAGCTGGCGCGGATCAAACGCGACTTGCGCGTTGAAGCGCGACGCATCGATTCGCTTGCCCTGAAAGAGCCCGCAATCCAGCAGGACCCGGCGGCCATTCCACTCCAGCAGGTGACACGAGCCGGTGACCTGACCGGCGGCACCCCAGAACGTCAGCGCAATCGTCACGACAACAATCCCTTGATGAAGATGACCGGCAGCTTCGCGGCTTCCGCGAGAAGATATCCGAGTTCGGCGCGGAAGTTCCGCGAAATCGGTGATGTACGGGTCGGCGACGTGTACGCTTCAAGTCCCAGGCGCCACGCCTCGAGATGCACCCGAGCCAGGTGAAACGGATCGCTGACCAGCAGCACCCGGATCGTGTGGCGGGCCTGCAGATATTCGGCGACCGCATCCATCGACGTGGCGGTGCTGCGTCCCGGCTCGGTGACGACCGAATCGCTCGGCACACCGAGTCCGACGAGGTACCGCTGGGCGGTTTGCGCCTCGCTGACCCGTTCGCGGTCGGCGACGCCGCCGGTCACCAGCAGTACCGGCGCCAGATGCAGCCGGTACAGCGTGAGCGCGTGATCAAGGCGAGCGCGAAGCACCGGCGACGGCCGCCCGTTGTATTCAGCAGCGCCCAGTACGACGATCGCATCGACGGGCCGCCGCTCGTCGCGGGCGGCGATGAGCACCACGCATGCGAGCGACACCAGGTATACCAGCACGACCAGCGCCAGCGCGCGCACCGTCCAGCGCGCGACCGGATGCTTCAGAAGGGGAACGACTCCCCCTGCCGCGGCACGATGACGTCACGGACCCCCTCTTCGCGCAGGATCGTCACCATCATCGCCACGGCCAGGTCGTCGCCCTGCACCACAAAGGCGCGCTTGACCGGGCCGCCCAGCGAGCGAATCCAGGCCCGCATCTCCTCGCCGTCGGCGTAGCCCGAGAAACCGGTCATCGTCTCGATCGCCGCGCGCCGGGAAATGGTGGTGCCGTCGATCTCGACGTCATCGGCGCCGTCCTGAAGCAGCGAGCCAATCGACTCGTCTTCCTGGAACGCGGTGAAGAGGATGGTGTGACGCGCATCGCCGAGGCAACGGCGGAGGTGTTGCGACGAACGACCCGCATCACACGTTTCGTTGGGGGCGATGATGATGGCCGGCCCCTCGACGGCGTCGACGCGGCTGGGGTCGCCTTGCACGGCATAGTGCAACAGCGAGCGATCGAACGGGCCGCTGTCGAGGTGATACGCCTGTTCGCCGGCAGCAATCGTTTCGGGATGCATGCGCAGGATCGTCGACAGCGATACCGGCGTGGGCGTGTCGAGCCAGATCGGAATTTCTGGAATCTGGCCATCGTGCCAGAGATCCTGTACCGCGCGCACGAACTCATGGACCGGCCCGACGGTCGCGGCGGGCACGATGATCTGGCCTCCCCGCGCGACCGCCGCGTTGATGATGCTGGCGAGACGGGTGCGGGCGGCGCTGAACGGCGGATGGCTGAGATGCGCAAACGGCGACCCGATGATCAGGGTGTCCACTTCGCCGGGGTTGGGATTGGGATCACGGAAGATGGCCGAGCCCGGGCGACCGACGCCGCCGGAATAGACGATCCGGTGTGAACCACCCTCGCCCGTCCGGAGCTCGATGCTCGCCGATCCGAGCGCATGCCCTGCTTCGGCAAACTCGAAGACGAGATTGCGACGCAGGTGCAGCGGCCGGTGATATGGCTGGCCCACCATGAGCTTCTGGGTGGCGAAGACATCGGTCAGACCGTAGAGCTCGTGGTGGCGCGCTTCGAGTTCGAGGGCGGTCTCGGCGAGCTGAATGGCGGCGCCGTCGCGAGTCGCCGGCGTGCAATAGATCGATCGATCGTAGCCGTGTCGCACGAGCTGCGGGGTGCGGCCGCAGGAGGCCAGCCCCGAATCGGTCAGCAGGATTGCGTCGACGCGGGTCGGATCGAGCGGCAACTCGCGATTCTTTTCATCGGCCAGGGCGACGTTGCCGGCAAACAGACCGGCATCGAGCAGGGTGCGCGCACCGGCGGCCTCGAGCAGGATCATCGAGCCGGTAGCCGTGGCGGCCCCGCCGAAGAACGTGAGGGTACGAGGAGCGCTCATTTTGTCCCGAAGAGGCGGTCCCCGGCATCGCCGAGGCCTGGGAGAATGTAGCCGAGCGAGTTGAGCTCGCGATCATACGCGGCAGCGTACACCGGAATATCGGGGTGCGCGGCGATGAATGCATCTACCCCCTCGGGGGCGGCCACCAGACAGAGGAGCGAGAGGTCGCGGACGCCGGCGCGCTTGAGCTCGGCCGCGGCAGCGATGGCCGACCCGCCGGTGGCCAGCATCGGGTCCAGCAGGAAGAAACGATGGTCCTCGATTGGCGTCGGCACCTTGAAATAGTAGGAGACCGGCTGGAGCGTGGTGTGATCGCGGTACATCCCGATATGGCCGACCCGGGCATTGGGCATCAGCTGGACAATTCCGTCGACCATGCCGAGACCGGCTCTCAGGATCGGCACCAGGGCAATCTTGCCGGAGATCTTCTCGCCCGTTGTGGTCTCGAGCGGTGTGACGACCTCGATCGGCTCGGTTCGCAAGTCCCGGGTGACCTCATAGGTCATCAACGCGGCGATTTCGCCCACCAGCAGCTTGA
This sequence comes from Gemmatimonadales bacterium, assembly GCA_036499125.1. GTDB lineage: Bacteria > Gemmatimonadota > Gemmatimonadetes > Gemmatimonadales > GWC2-71-9 > Palsa-1233. Next base: position 430,555 of record DASYEH010000008.1, on the reverse strand, counting down.
AATCGCGGCTGCGGGTCGTGACATCGCGCAGCAGCGTGATCTTATGGCGAATCAGCGGATGATCGACAACGGTAAAGCCCATGGCGAAAGGTAGCGCGAAGCGGAGTCGGCGCGCGGGATTGTCCGGCGGGCCCGGTGCGGAGAGTTTGCAGAAATGGCTGGGCGAGAGGAGGGGTCGATGGGATCGTCTTCAACATGGCAGTCGCGCCTTCGCAGGGTTGGCGGGTTGGCGTGGGCCAGCGCCACCGCACTGGTGCTCGGCGCGGCTCCGCTCACGGCCCAGACCGCGCCGGATTCGGCGGTCGTCTCCGGCCAGCTTGCCGCCCAGCACTGGCTGGCGCTGCTGGCAGCATCGGACTTCGGAGCCACCTGGGACCAGGCGTCGCGATATTTCCGCGATCACGTCAGCCGCGACGATTGGCATGCCACCGCGGATCATCTGCGCATCACGCGCAGCACGCCGCGGTCGCTGCTCGAAGCCCACCTGCTTGGCACCAACGCCGCTGCCCCGCTCGGGCAACTGCTGTTGCGCTGGAACACCGTGCTCAGCGACGGTCACGAACTCGGCGAACGACTGATTCTGGTCCGGGAGGCGGACCAGGCGTGGCGGGTCGCCACCTACCAACAATATCCCAGCATTGGCGGTGACATCATCGCGCCAGAACACACTGGCCGCCCGATACTCCTGGCGGCGCCACCGCGACCAACCACGATTGCCCGGCCGGCCAAGCCGTGAAGCGACTCCTCGCGATTGGCGCCCTGGCGATGGCGGCGTGTTCACCGGGCGCCGGCCCCGACTCACTCAGTTCGTCGGGGCGGGCCAGCATCGTCGACAGCGTTCAGGCCACACTTACGGCATGGACCGGAGCGATCAACCGCCGAGACTTTGGCGCAGCGAGCCGCTTTTACACGACCGATTCGTCGTTCCGGTGGATTGAGGACGGTCAGGTGCGCTATCGAAAAGCCGCCGAGATCCGCTCCGCGATGGAGTCGATGGCGCCGCTCTACCGCGAGATCGCGTTCAACCTGACCGACGTGCGGGTGACGCCGCTCTCGCCCGGTGTGGCGACCGTGACGACCGAGTTCACCCAGAAAATGACCGACACCCTCGGCGCGGTCGACGGCTATGCCGGGGCGATCTCGATGACCATGGTGGACGGCCCCGACGGCTGGCGCTTCCTGGTCGGCCACACCTCCTCGATGGTTCCCGCCCCCACCGGCCCACTGGTGAAACTGGACAGCACGCCCTGACGTGGCGGCTGGGCCGCTGCGGTCGTCCCCATTTGGGCAGGGGGATTCACGGATGACCGGAGGGGGAGATGAAAGAGGGAATGATGCTGGTGGGGCTGCTGATCGGCGTGATACCGGCAGCTCATGCGCAGGGTACCGGTGGGGCGACGATGGTGAGTGGCCGGATCTTTGATGACACGACCGGGTGCCCGCTCAAGGGGGTCAAGATCACTGCGACGGGGGCGTCAGTCCCCGTGATTTCCGACGTGAATGGCCGGTACCGGATGGCCAACCCGCCGTCGATGCCGTTCTCGATGCTGGCGACGCTTCCCGGCTACCAGACCCGTCAGGCAGACAGCGTGATGGTGACCGATTCGACCGCTCGGGTCGACTTCTCGCTGCTCCGTGCATGGAGCGACAGCGCGCACCGCGCCGTCCACTATCCAGCCGCCAAGTGTCACCTGGAGCCGCCCGGCAGCAGCTGACCCGTCTTTGCACCATTGCCCGGGGGTGCTAGGGTTATCGGCGAAGCGTGACGAATCACTTTCACCGATCCAGGACCGATGCCAGAAACCGAAACTCCCGAAGCGCCAGCGATGCCGAACAGCTACATGGAGCCGCTGGCGCAGAGCCTGCTCAAGGCGCGCACCGTGGTGATTTCCGGCGAAATCAACCAGGCGGTCGCCGAGCGCACGATCGTGCGGTTGCTGGCCCTCTCGGCCGAATCCGACAAGCAGATCACCATCTTCATCAACTCGCAGGGAGGCCACGTCGAGGCCGGCGACACGATTCACGACGTGATCCGCTTCATCACCCCGCCGGTCCGGATGGTCGGCACCGGTTGGGTTGCGAGCGCCGGCGCGCTGATCTATGTGGCCGCGCCGCGCGACCAGCGCTACTGCCTGCCCAACACCCGCTTCCTGCTGCACCAACCGGCCGGCGGGATGGGCGGCACCGCGTCGGATATTGCCATCGAAGCGCGCGAGATCGTCAAGATGCGCGAACGGCTCAATCGGATCTTCGCACGCGAAACCGGCCAGACCGTGCAGCGGATCGAAGACGATACCCACCGGAACTTCTGGCTCGACGCCGACCAGGCAAAAGAGTATGGCCTGGTCGGTCACATCATTGCGAAGCAATCCGAGCTGGGTTGAGCACGCCGGCGGGGAAGTCGTTTCCCGATCACTTCTCCGCCCTCGCCGCTGAGTACGCGCGGTACCGTCCGGGTTATTCCGACCAACTGATCGATTGGGTTGCCGACCAAGCGCCCCGCCGCCATACGGTCTGGGACTGTGGCTGCGGTAGCGGTCAGGCGACGGTCGCGCTGGCTCGCCGGTTCGACCGTGTCATTGCGACCGATGCCAGCCGTGAGCAGGTCCGGCGCGTCCCCGAGTCGCCAGCCGTCCGGCGCGTTGCCGCCACGGCGGAAGATTCCGGGCTTCGCCCCGACAGTTGCGACGCGGTCGTGGTTGCCCAGGCGCTGCACTGGTTTGACCTGCCACGCTTCTGGCAGGAAGTCGGTCGCACCGCACGCCCCGGCGCGTTGTTCGCCGCCTGGAGCTACGGCATGCCGACCTTCGCTGACCACGGCATGAATGCGCTCGTCGCCCAGCTGCACAACGACGTCCTCGGCGCCTACTGGCCGATCGAGCGCGGTCAGGTGCTCAACCGCTACCGTGACATCGTGACGCCGTTTACGCCGGTGGCAGTGCCTTCGTTTGCCATGCACGCGACCTGGTCGCTCGAGGCCTTCGCCGGATACCTGCGGTCGTGGTCCGCGGTGCGGCGCTATGTCGATGCACACGGCTTCGACCCAGTGGCGCCGGTGGCCGCTGCGCTCCACGCGGACTGGGGCGATCGGGCCCTCGCCATCGAATGGCCGCTGGCCGTGGTTGCCGGCCGGGTGCGGTAGCGCGCTCGCGCCGAACAGGCGATTCTTGAGCGTCTCATTCCCGAGCCTGCCATGCGCCTTTCTCTGCTCGCCCTGATCACGTTGAGTCCCGCCGTGATGCCCGCCCAGAAACCGTTGGCGCCCGCCGAGCAGATCAAGCTCGCGGTGCTGCCGTTGCCGATGGCGTTTCGTGCCACCGCCACGGTGCTGGGTTATGACACGCGCGGCAAGCTGGTACCGCTGCGACGCGGCACCGGTGCGATGACCTGCCTTGGCACCGATCCCGCCGACAAGTCGATGTTCCACGTCGCCTGCTACCAGAACTCGATGGAGCCGTTCATGGCGCGCGGCCGCGACCTGCGCGCGCACGGTGCCAACCAGAACAAGGTCGACTCGGTGCGCTCGGCCGAAGCGAAGTCCGGCAAGATCCCGATGCCGAAGCAGGGCGCGGCGTTGTGGATGCTGACCGGTCCGTGGAGCGGCGTCAACGTCAAGGCCGGCACGGTGTCGGCCGCGGTGAAGCCGATGTACGAACTCTACGTGCCCTGGGCCACTGCCGCGTCGCTCGGCGTGCCGGACGAACCGATCACCAACGGGCCGTGGTTGATGGAGCCGGGGACCGCCAAGGCGCACCTGATGTTCACGCCGTCGATGAACTGATGGAGCGCGACATGCTCATTGATGCGGTGAAGCGGTGCCTGGTTCGCGATCTGGCAGGATTTGCCCTTGAGCTGGATGCCTATCCCGATGACGCGTCGGTGTGGCTGCTCCCGAACGGCGTCAACAATTCGACCGGGACGCTCACGCTGCACGTGTGCGGCAACCTCCGGTATTTCGTCGGCGCGATTCTTGGTCGCAACGGATATGTCCGCGATCGTGCCGCCGAGTTCGCGGTGCGCGGGTTGCCGCGGGTCGAACTCGAGATGCTGCTGGCGGTGACGCGGGACGAAGTGGCGCGCGCGCTGGACCAGCTCGATTCCGACTTGCTGCCGCTCGATTATCCGGTTCCGGTCGGCAAGACGACGCTATCGACCGGACGCTTCCTGGTGCACCTGACCAGCCATCTCGCCTATCACCTTGGTCAGGCCGATGTGCATCGCCGGGTCGTGACGGGACAGACGCAGGGCGTCGGCACGGTGGCCGTGCCGCCACTCGGCGACCCGACGCTCGGCTGAGTCGTGAGTAGCGTGATTCCGCTGTTCGCGCGGAGTGGCCGGCGGGTGTTGTGGTTGAGCATGCTCGCTGGGATTGCGATCGGTGGTCGATTGGGCGCGCAGAGCGCGTCGGCCTGCACGTTTGATACGGCGGCGCATACCCATCCGGTTGCCGTCACCATCGCTGCGCGAGTGATGCGTGGCGACAACGTAGACGCTGAACTCACCGACACGATTGGTGCCATCCTGAGGGCGGGCCCGTTGTTCCCGGCCACTGTCAACACACTGCTCTATCCGTTCACTCATTTCTCGCCGCGCGACACCACAAAGACAGAGCAAGCGCAGGTCTTCGGTGAGCTGGAGTTTGTCGCGGCGACAAAGAAAACGCCGCCGCAGATTCGCTGGAGCGATTTGACCGCGGATGGCGCGACGAATGCGCTGATCGATTCGTTGCTGCATGCCGCCGATCAGGTCGGTCGCTTGCAGATGCTTTGGGACGCCGTGAAAAGTGACAAGCTTCCGGTGCGGCTGGAGCTGACGAACGGCACCAACCATCCGGCGACGGTGCTGGCCCGGTTCTCCATTCCAATGGTGACGCTGGAGAGCACCGCCGACCTCCGCGCACTTGTCCTGCCGGAATCCGGGGGTCTGGGCCAGTCAGCTGGCCCGGTGAATCTCTCCTTTGTGGTGAGCGAATCTGGCCAGGCGATCCGGTCATCGGTTCACGCCAGCTCGGCACTGCCGCCGAAGTACATTGCTGCGGTCGTCGCCTCGGCGATGAAGAGCCAGTACCTGCCGGCCCGGGCTGGGGGATGCGCAGTGAAGGGTGACTATGTATACACGCTTTTCGTGGGGAAACGGACGACTGCTGACACGGTCCTCGAGTCCACGGTGACGCGTACCCGGATTCCGCCGGCGTTGCGCTCGCGGTGATCGTCTTGTCACGCGGGACCCTGCTCGCCGCCGTCGCGGCCGGAATCACCACGGCCGCACCGCGCGCAGCGCAGCATAGCGTTACACCAGTCCGCTGCACATTCGACACAACGGCATTCCGCGATACCAGCGTCGTCATCCTGGCGGTGCGGGTTCTGCGCGGCAACGATACGATCGCTGATCCAGTACTCACAAAGACAATCGGTGCCTGGCTGCGCCAGTACGTCCACCTCACGGCCAGTGTCGGCGCATTGCTTTATCCGTACACTACGATGAACGAGCGGAGCCCCGGCTGGGCCGAGGCCAAGCCCCGGATGCACGATCGCCCCAGCGATGGCGAACTGTCGCTGCAGGTAGCGCGCGACGGGACCATCAAGCGAATCAGCTGGTTCGTGCCGACCTTCGATAGCACGTCGAACGCCGCGATCGTGACCGCACTCCGGCTCGCCGAAACCAACGGACGATTCCGCGAACTCCAAGCGGGCAAACGTCCGGTGAGCGAACTGGAGGTCCAGTTTGTTACCGATCCGCATGCGGGCGGTGAGCCGATCGCCCGTTTGCACGCCAATCGTATCCTGATCACGTCGCAGGCACGCGCCGTGAGCGGGCACGCACCGGTGTATCCACCGGATGAACATGGCGACGCGCGGGTCACGCTCTCGTTCGTCGTGGACGAAGCAGGAAGCGTCATTCCGACGTCGATTCGGGTGCTCGCGGCGACCAGTGAACCGTTCATGAAGTCGGCGGTCGCGGCCCTGCGGCATGTAGTGTATGTGCCCGCCATGGCTGGCTCATGCCCGGTGAAGGAAAGCGTAACGACAACGCTCAGCTTCCGGGTTGTCCCTTGATGACAGAATCCCGGGCATGGAGCTACGTCGTCATCGCTGGCCTGCTCGAAATCGTCTGGGCGATCGGGCTCAAGTACAGCGCCGGCTTCACGCGTCCGGCGCCGAGCGTCGTCACGGTGGTTGCGATGGTCGTGTCGATGTGGCTGCTGGCGCAGGCGATCCGGGTGCTGCCGGCCGGCACCGGCTACGCCGTCTGGGTCGGGATCGGCGCGGTAGGCACGGCGATCCTCGGCGTGGTGCTTCTGGGCGAATCGCGCAACCCGCTGCGACTGGCATCGATTGCCCTGATCGTGGCAGGCATCGTGGGGCTCCGGCTGGCCCGTTAGCGGCAGGGTGGCACTTTGGGCCCGAATCCCCTAAGCTTGCGGGCCCAAACGGCGGCATGTCCGGGCGGGTCGTGTGGCTGCAGATGGTGCGGCCAGGTAGCTCAGTTGGTAGAGCACGTGACTGAAAATCACGGTGTCGCCAGTTCGATTCTGGCCCTGGCCATTGTCGGCCCCGAGCAGTTGCTCGGGGTCTTTTTGTGCTTGCACCAATTGGTGCAAGCGCCTGTGCACCTGCGCCGCGGCACCTCGTCACCCCGAGGCAGGACTTGACCTCACATACTCAACGGGAGGACACCGTGAATCGCGATATCATGGCGGGAAACTGGAATCAGGTGAAGGGAAAGATCCGCGCGAAGTGGGGAAAACTGACCGACGACGACATGACCCTGATCGCCGGCAAGAAGGATATGCTGGTCGGCAAGCTGCAGGAGCGCTACGGCCACGCCAAGGATCAAGCCGAAAAGGATGTCGACGATTTCTACGCCGGCATGGATGACGGGTCGCCCGATATGGCTCACACGGACCCGACCCGGTGAGGGATACCATGCAGACGTCCCAGGAGGATCGCGAGCACCTGACCAAGCTGGTCAAGGAGTTTCGCACCGCGATGCTGGTCACCTGCACGCCGACGCACGAGATGCACGCGCGACCGTTGACGCTCGCGGATACCCACAACGAAGCGGACGCAACGATCTGCTTTCCGGCCGGTGCGGACTCCGGCAACGTCGCCGCCGTGCGGGCGATGGCGCATGTCAACGTGACGATGCAGGACGGGAACAAGTTCGTGTCGTTGACGGGAATGGCGCGTGTCAGTCAGGATCGCGCGCTGATCGATCGTCTCTGGTCGGACGCCTGGAAGGTCTGGTTTCCCGACGGCAAGAGCGATCCGAATATCGCGATCATCGTGATCGCTCCGCACTCGGCCGAGTACTGGGACAACTCGGGAGCCAAGGGGATTCGCTACATGTTCAGCGCGGCGAAGGCGGCCCTCTCCGGCGAACGACCGACGCCCGCCGACAATGATCAGCACGCCAAGGTACGGCTCTAGGACTGCAGCAGTAGTTCCTGTCCGATCGTTCGCATCGCGTCCAGCGTGGCATCGATATCGGCCACGGTGGTGCGGTGTGAACAGATCGAGAGGCGCTGGGTGACGCGGCCCCGGATCCGCGTTGTCATCGCAAAGGCAATCCGTCGCCGCTGCAACTCGTCTGAAATCTGCTGATTGAGCTGGTCGAGACGCGCGTCATTCCCGCGCAACGACGACGGCGCCCAACGGAAGGCGTAGATGTAGAGCGTCGGTTCCGGCTGGACCACCTCGAAATCAGCATCCGCTTCGATGCGGTGGTGCAGATGTTTCGCACACGCGATCGTTTGCCGGAAGAAGGTTCGCATCCCCTCGGCGCCGTAGTAACGCAGCGTCAGCCAGACCTTGAACGCGCGCCAGCCGCGCGAGAGCTGCGGGCTGTAGTCGAAATAGTTGAGGCCGCTGTACTCATTCACTTCGGCGGGGAGCAGGTAGGTCGCCTGCATCTTGAAGGCCTGGTGCAACGTTTCGGCGTGGCGCACGAGCACGCAACCGGCTTCGTATGGTACGCCGAGCCATTTGTGCGCGTCGAACGAGACCGAGTCGGCGCGCTGCATGCCACGGAAGTGCGCCGTCAGCTCGGGAAGCATCGCACCGAGCGCCCCGCAGGCGCCATCGAGGTGCAACCAGCAGTCGGTGCGCGCGGCGATGTCGGCGAGCGCGTCGAGGTCATCAATGGCGCCAACATTGATCGAGCCGACATGCCCGACGATCGCAACCGGAGTCATTCCGGCGGCGCGATCGGTGGCGATCATCCGTTCGAGCGCATCAGTGTCGATCGTAAAATCGGCGCGCGAGGGCACCGCGCGCAGCGACGCCCGACCGAGGCCGAGCAAGTCGACCGCACGCACCAGCGAGACGTGGGTTTCATGATCGGCCATGTAGATCGTCATCCGGCTGCCGTGTCCCTGCAGGCCTTCGGTATCGATGTCCCAGGTTGCCTTGGCACGCAGCGCGGTGCGCAGCGCAGTGACATTGGCCATGGTGCCGCCGCTCACGAACACGCCACCGCAGTCAGTGGGATAGCCGAGGAGCTCGGCGAGCCAGCGCACGGTCTGGCGTTCGACTTCCGTGGCCGCCGGCGACGCGCGCCAGCCACCGACGTTCGGGTTCAACGTGCTGGCCAACGCGTCAGCGAGCGCGCCAATCTGCGACCCCGATCCGTTGACAAAGCCGAACCAGCGTGCCGAGCCCTGCCGTGACGAATGGGGCAGGATTCGCTGCTGCCAATCGGCGAGTAGTGCGTCGGTTCCTTCCGGTTGTTCGGGCGGCGGCCCGGCGAAGAGGGCCGCGACTTCGGTCGGCGTACTGGCCGGAAACGCCGGGGCGTTTGGAAGGTCGGCGAAGTAGTCGGCCATCAGGCCAATGACCCGGTGACCGAGCTGGGTGAACTCTTCGGGCGAGAGATCGGGTTGCAGCACGACAACTCCTCGGCGCGGGTGCGCCATGATGCGCGGCTTCAGCGCAGTGCAGAGTATGGTGGGTTCGGGCTCGGGGCACCACGCCCGGGTAGTTTTCGGCATGACCCGTTCCCGCGACAAGACCCGACTCGGCGGCACCAGAGCCGCCGCTCGCGACCGACATGCGGCGGTGCGCGACGAGCTGGCTCGCCGGCATCAGCGACTCGCCTGGCTGGTGGCGCTCACCGATCCGATCGACCGCGTGATTCCCGATGAACGCGACCTGTCACACCTGATCGTGCGCACCGTGGTCGGTCAGCTGGTCTCGACAGCCGCGGCTCGATCAATCATGGCGACGCTCCTTGCTGCCCACGGCAGCATCGACGGGATTGTCTCCTGGGCGATGGCGACGCCGGTCGACGCGCCGGCCGTGCACTCGCTATCGCGCGCCAAGCGCCGGGCGGTCGCGGAGTGGGGTCGCTTTCTGGCCGAGCATGGCGATCCTCGCGACGAGTGGCGTGACCTCGATGCGGACGCGCTGGTGGCGCGGATCGTGGCGCTGCGCGGGCTGGGGCCCTGGAGCGCGCACATGATTGCGATCTTCGGGTTTGGACATCCGGGGATCTGGCCGGTGGGTGATGCCGGCGTCATGCGTGCCGCCCGGGTGGTGTTCAAGGGGATGCGCCCGGCGACTGTCCGCCGGCTGATCGCCGGGCACGAAACCCATGTGGCGCTCTGCTGCTGGGCGCTACTTGAGGAGGGACGTCTGGAGCGGTTTCAGCAGCTCGCGGCCAGGTGAGCGGGTGGAGTTCACAAAAAAGGGGGGACCGGCGACCCGGTCCCCCCTGTTGTGCTCGTGCCGGGGGCTACTTCTCGCGGTACCCGCGAGCGGCTGCCAGAAAATGGAACACGAGGAAAATGCCGATGATCCCCAGCACAAAGCCGACGATGTACTGGTACTCGGGCAGGTAGTGCGGCATGGTAGCTCCGGAAAGCGGCAGGGCGGCGGGAAATCCACGGCCCGACCCCTGAAAATGTACCCGGCGCCCCGGCCCGGTCAACGCGGCACCCGGCCGAGCTCGGGACTGGGGGGGAGGCAACCGACACTAGAGGGGACCGGATTGGCCCAGGAATGGCGATCCCAGTGGTGAACTGATCGGACTGTCCTGCGGTTTAGCCCACCGATCCGGAATCGGCTTGTTCCGGCGACCTCAGAGAGATGGGTGTTCATGCGGCGTGCGCTGTTGACTCTGGCTGGACTCGGGATGCTGGCCTCCTGTTCGTCGGAGGCTGGGCCTGCCGTCTCCCCGCCGCCGCCGCCGCCCGTTGTCACCGCCCCCGCCGCAATCGTGATGGACACCCTGGCGATGCTTGCCGGTGACTCGATGCTGCCGAGCATCCGGGTGACCGTGGACGGTGTCGTCCGGGCTGCGACTTCCGCCGAAGTGTTGACGACGTCGTCGGATACCAGCGTGCTGGTAGTGGCGCCGAATGGCGCGCTGATGGCGGTGGGGGATGGCCAGTCGACCATTACTGTCGCGTGGGCGGCGTTGCCATCGATTGCGGTGAGCCGGACGTTGACGGTTGCATCCGAGCGGCTGGCGGCAGTGGCGCTGACGATGACCACCTCGCTGGTGGCCGGCGACACCGCCGCGATCCAGATCCGCGGCTCCTTGTCGAGCGGGCGGATCGTGATCGACCCGGCGAGCGTGACCGTCGCGAGTCGTAATCCGGCCGTGCTGGCGATCGACCCGGCGAACCGTGTTGTGGCGCTGTCGGCTGGATCGACGTGGGTAATCGCCCGCGCGACGACCGGCGCCGCCGACTCGGTGCTGGTGACGGTTGCGCCGGGCGCGGCCACCAACGTCGCGCTCACTCCGCATAGCGCGACCCTGCAGGTTGGTGACAACCAGCAACTGATCGCAACCGTGACCGATCGCGCCCACGACGTGATCGCCACAGCCGTGATTGCGTGGACCAGTAGTGCGCCCGGCGTGGCCACGGTCACGTCGTCAGGATTGGTCGTCGCGGTCGCCGTGGGACATGCCAACATCGTCGCGACATCGGGTAGCGCCGCCGACACGGTTGCGGTGACCGCAACGGCGCCAGCGCTGCAGCAGCTCGTGGCGTCGCCGACAACCCTTTCGCTCAATGCCGGCAACAGCGCCCAGGTCACGGTGCAGGCCTACGACAGTCGAGGGCAGTCGATGACGCTGCCAACGCTGACGTGGAGCTCGCAGATGGCGGGAGTGACCGTGTCCGCCAGTGGGATGGTGGCGGCCGCGGCGAACGTCGGTACGTCGAGCGTGCCCGGGACCGTGACGGTGCGCAGCGGATCTGTCACCACGACGGTGGCGGTGAGCACGATTGCAGCACCGCCGCCACCACCTCCGCCGCCTCCCTCGGGCGATTACGTCCAGATCCGTTGGGTAGGCAATGTGCCGACACCATCGGTTGCAGCAGCGTTCGAAGCGGCCCGGGTGCGGATCAACTCGCTCTTCCTGAGTTTCCACGGCGTGACGGCGATCAACCCGAATCTGTCGGCCGGGTTCTGCATGGCCGGTGCGGCAGCGCTGAACGAGTCGGTGCCGGGGATCGTGATCTTCGCGCAGGTGACGGCGATCGATGGTCCGGGCAACATCCTGGGCTCCGCTGGTCCGTGCCTGCTGCGCAGCGGCACGTACCTGCCGATCGTCGGTGCGATGCAGTTCGACAGCGTCGACATGGCGTCGATGGTATCCAACGGCACGCTGAATGGCGTGGTGCTGCACGAGATGATGCACACGCTGGGCTTCGGCACGATCTGGGGACCTGGATTGCAGGACGAGGTGGCGGATCCGAACGGGAGTGATCCTGAATACCTGGCCATCGGAGCGCAAGCGGAGTACGGGGCGCTCGGCGCCAATGCGGCCAGTGGCGTGCCGGTCGAGAATACTGGTGGCAGCGGCACCCATGGCTCGCACTGGCGGGAATCGGTCTTCCGCAGCGAGCTGATGACTGGTTGGGCCGACGGGTCGATGGCGATGAGTCGGGTCACCATTGGTGCGCTCCGGGATTTCGGTTACGACGTGGACCTCAACAAGGCCGACCCCTACACCCTGCCCTCCTCGCTGCAGGCAGGTGAGTCGCTGCGCGCGTCGATCGAAATCGTCGAGCGGAACCGCGCGCCGGGCTGGGTGGTCGACCCGACCGGCCGGATCACCCCATACACCGGGCCCGTCGTGCATTGAGCCGCGGGCGCGGCGGTTCCGAGCCGCCGCGCATCCCTCCTTCCTGACGTCCAGTTCAGCCTGCGGGCCCAGCCCGCCGTATATTCGAGAGATGCCGTCGGGTTCGCGAGAGCCCGACCGCCTCACCGGATTTACTCCAGGCGTTTTCGCTCTTCACGGGATGACAGCATCGGTGCCTGATCCACTAGTGGACGACCTCAAGCGCGCGCTGGGCGACGCCTACACCATTGAGCGCGAGCTCACCGGTGGGGGGATGAGCCGCGTCTTTGTGGCGCGCGAGCACGCCCTCGGCCGCGAAGTGGTGATCAAGGTGCTGCCGCCCGACCTGGCGGCAGGGGTCAATCGCGACCGGTTTCGTCGCGAAGTCCAGCTGGCCGCTCGGCTGTCGCATCCGTACATCGTGCCGCTGCTGCATGCCGGCGAACATGGCTCGCTGCTCTGGTTCACGATGCCGTACATCGCGGGCGAGTCACTGCGGACCCGGCTGCAGCGCGAACAGACACTGAAGGTGCCCGAAGTGCTGCGCCTCCTGCACGACGTGGTGGAAGCATTGGCGTACGCCCACTCACGCGGCGTGGTGCATCGCGACATCAAGCCGGCCAATATCCTGTCCGACGGCCAGCACGCGCTGGTCACGGACTTTGGTGTGGCGAAAGCGCTCAATGCTGCGTTGCCAGCGGGCGGCCCGGGACACACCACCTCTGGTATGGCGATCGGCACGCCGGCATACATGGCGCCCGAACAGTTGGCGGCCGATCCCGATGCGGATCAGCGCATCGATATCTACGCCGTCGGATTGCTGGCGTACGAACTGCTGAGCGGCAGTAGCCCGTTTGCCGCGGCCTCGCCGACGGCGACGATGACGGCCCAACTCACCCGCATTCCAGCGCCGTTGCATACGTTGCGCGCCGATGTGCCGGAGGCGCTGTCGGCGTTGATTCAGCGCTGTCTCGCCAAGTCACCAGATGACCGTCCGGCCTCTGCGGACATCGTGCTTGCGGAACTCGACCGGATTTCGGGCGCGCTGATGGCCGATGCACATCGGTCGACCAGCGGCGAAGGCGCCCGCGTCTCGCGAGCTTCGGCGCTCCCGCTGGTGCTGGCCACGACCGGCGTGCTGGTGCTGGTGGCAGGAGGCTTCTGGTGGACCGGACGCCACAGTGCGCCGCCGCCACGCCCTGACAGTACGGCTCAGCACGCTAGCGGCGACACGAGCCAATCGACGCAGCTACCGACGCAGAAACTGACGCACCAGGACTCCCTGGCAATCGCCTCGGTGATGCGCGACCAGCTGACGCAGCTCAATACCCACACGCCACGCAAGCGTGACGTCACCTCGGACGCATTGCCGGCCGACATCAGCGTGCACACGCTCGACTCGCTGGTCCAGGCGCGGGTCAACGCGATCTACAAGCAGAACCAGGCTCCGGCAGCGCCATTGGTGCCCCCGGTGACGGCGACACCAAGCGTCGTGGCGACCATTCCCGGGGCAGTGCATCCGTTCACCACCCACCGCCTGACGATCCTCACCACGCCGTCGCGTGGTGGCGATACGGCCGGACGTGCGCTCTCAGTGGGATTGGCCACGGAGCTTGCACGGCGAGCGCAAATGTCGAGTGAATGGTCCAGCGTCACGATCGACACGATCGGGTTTCGCGGCAATCCGCGTGACCGGACCGGCCCGCAGCCGGATGTGGTGCTCTTCGTGTCGCTGCGACAGGGTGTCGGTGATTCGACTCGTGCGTACATCGGCATTCGTGGCGCCGCGTCGCCGGGCGACGATCAGTCCGAGTACATCGTGAGTGACCCGATCCTGCATCCGACGTCGGGTCGGGCCTTTGGCCGGGCACTGCGTGATGCCGCCTCGGTGCTGTCCCGCGTCGCGATGCTGCCAGCAGGGATCGCGTGGCCGCAGCTCAATCCACCAGGTGTGACCAGCGGCGCGGGACGCGGTCCCGGTCCTGGGCCCAGCAACGGCGGCTTTGGCGAATCGCGCGTGGCGCGGACGTGGTCCATTGATTCGCTGCATCACTTTGTCGATTCGGTTCGCCGGGCCGTCCAACCTCGGCGGCGCGACTCGCTCTGAGTCACGCCTGCGTGACCGGGACGCCGGTTGCGCTACTCCAATACCAGCAGTCCGACGCGTCGACCAAATTCATCCGCGCGCGATGGTAGTCCCGGCGGCGGTTGCCAGTCGGCGCCGTCCGTGCGGATGTTGAGCCGCCAGGTGCCGGGCCGGTCGGCCAGATGGATGGACCAGCGTCCATCAGTGCCAGGCTCCAGCGCAATTGGTTCCCAGTTGGTCAGGTCCCCCGCCAGCACCGCGCGTTGCACGCCAACTGGCAGGAGAAAGCTCAGCCGCACCAGACCCGGCGCGTCGTGCAGGATGAGCGCCCGCTGGCCGTTGTCGGCATCGTCGTGCACCGGGTGCGCGTGCGGCATCTCGAGTCGCAGGCCAAGCGTCGTATAGACGCCGCCGCGCAGGTCGAGCAGTACGTTCGATTCCTGACGACCGGTTTGCGCCACGAGCGAAATCATCGGGGTCAGGTGCAACGCGCCGCCGGCACTCCACCACGTCTCCGGAATGGCTCTCAGTCCGTAGCGATGACCGACTGCGGCGTTGAGGGCGAGGGGCCGCCACCCCCAGCTACCCCGGATACTCATCTCCTGAATGTTGCGCACGTCGTGATTGTAGAGTGTATCGGGGCGAGTCTCGCCGGCGATCAGCACGTCGTTGGCCTTGAGCGTGCTATCGCGCAGCACAATGGCATTCCAGGCGGCGTCGAGTCGAAAGGGACCAACCTGCCAGCCGGCGTGCAGTGCGGGCTGCTGCCATGCGGAGTGCTGGGCGCCAATCTGCGCTACTCCGGCGCGAAGGTTGCTGCCCACGGTGACCGGACCGATGTCGCGTTCGATGCCGACGTCGCCGGCATAGGTACTTGCGAAACGACTTCCGATGTCGCGGCCGCCATCGATGACCGGCCCAGCCTCGATGCGCCACGCGCCCGGCGCGGCCGTAGCGTGCAGCGCCGCATGGAACGCTCCGGCATTGCCGATAGCGAGATGATCCTGTTCGATGCCGCTCAGCTCCAGGTGAGCCAGACCAAGGCGGGTATCGAGCATCCCGGACAACGATGTCAGCGCGCTACTGGGAAGACGGTCGAAGTGCGCCTCGCCGCCCCCGGTTTCCAGTCGCACCTGGGCGTGCATGACCGTCGCAATGGCGATCAGCGCTGCGGCGGTAAGCAGGCGGACTTTCATGGCCAGTCCTCGTCTCGTTGATGGTCAACGTCGCGCGGCGTGAGCCGGCCGAAGTCGGCGTCCGACGCTCGCCGCCGTGCGAGATCGCTGATGCGATCCCAGGTCCGGTCGGCGCTGACGCCGCGGGCGGTGAGGTCGAGATAGGCAGTCAGCGGCGCGCCAATGCCGCGGTCGCCGCGCAGTTGTCGCAGCTCGGTCAGACGGCTGGGCGGCATGCCGAGTTGCAGCGCGGCGGCTGCCGTCATCAGGTCGGTGGGCGTGGCGGTCGATCCAAGGGCAACCCGCGCCGTGCGCAACGCGTCACGCAATCGGCTGAGTGCCGCGACAATCTGGTCGGCGGTTGCCCCCTTGGCCTGTCCCTCAAGCGCTCGCAGGACCAGCGGTTCCGCTGGCAGACCCTCGCTCGATGCACTGTCGATGGTGGCATTGAGGTGGGCGGCGACCACCGGTGTGAACCGGGCGGTGATCCGGGCATCCTGACCGCAGAGCGCCAGCGGAGCGGCCGCGAGCGCCATGATTGAGAGCGCCACCAGACGTCGGGTGTTCATGGATTCACCGTCAACAAGGAGGTCGGCCGGCCGAAATCATCCGGGGCAGTGGGTGCGACCGTGTCGGCGCGCCATTGCCGGTGATCGACAAGATAGGCGAAACGATATCTCCCCGGCCGCAACCGGATAGTGGCTTGCCAGACGCCGCTGCCGCTGGGGGAGAGGTGCAGGCGGTCACTGCGCCAGTCGGTGAAATCGCCAACCAGTGCCACGGTCGACCCGGCCGGCGCGCGCAGCGTGAAGGTGACCGCGCTGGTGCCGGAGGCCGGTCGATGCACGATGGCCACCGCCGAGAGAACCAGCAGCGCCAGGACGGCGATTCGCGCGACGCCGGCGCGACGCTGTCGTGTGGCCCGCCCGGCCGCCCGCTGGCGGAGTCCGGGTTCGACCGCCACCGGCTCGCGCAGGGCGGCGATGACGGATTGGAGTGGGTCATCGCCGACAAATTCATCATGCATTGCGGACCTCCTGAAGTCGTTCGCGGAGCTGATCACAGGCGCGGGTGACGCGCATCTTGAGCGCCGACAGCGACGCTCCGGTGACTGCCACCATTTCGTCGTATGCCATGCCGTCGACGTGCTTGAGCAGAAATGCCTCGCGCAGCGGAGCCGACAGCGTGGAGAGGGCGCGGTCGATCTCGTCGCGCCAGGCGAACTGTTCGTGGGTATCAGTCGTGGCAGCCCGGGCGATCGCGTGATCGGCGGCGGCGCCACTGACAAAGGGCCACCACCGGCGACGGTGCGACCGGCAGCGGTTGACGGTAATCCGGAAGAGCCACGCGCTCACCTGATCGGGACGGCTGCCATTGCGGATCGCCCGGTCGGCGCGCAGGAAGACCTCCTGCAGCACATCATCAGCGTCACTGGAAGAGTGCAGGTAGTGCGTCGCAAAGCGCATCAGGCGTGGACCGTGGCGATTCATCAATTGGTCGAGGGCCGTTGGTTCGCCAGCGGCAATCTGCGCGATCAGCTGGTCGTCGGTCGGGATCACCTTGGATAGACCCCCGGCAAGGGGGCAAAGTCACCTTGGGGCCCAATGTGACTTTGGCGATATTGGCGGCGTCCTATGCTGATAACCGGGGGCAACTGCTGCCACCGACATCCTGGAGCTACCATGCGCACTTCCTTGCTGCTGATCGCCGCGACGCTCGTCGCCGTCGCCGCCTGTTCGGACAATGCCGGCCTCCCCGAACAGGGACAACAGGGTACCGGCAATGCCCAACTCGCCATCGTCAACACGCTGCCCGCAGGAAGCGGTACGACACTCCGGCTCGACGCCGCGAGCGTGACCCTGCCTGCCAGCGGCACGACATCACGCCTGAGCGTGGCGTCGGGTGCCCACCAGCTTCAGCTGCAATCCGCCGCAGGCCACGTGTTCGCATCGGTCAACTTTTCCATAGATCCGGACAGCAGCCGCACGGTTGTTGTCAGTGGCACGACCGACACGGCTGTGGTGTCGGTACCCGTCGATTCAAATCTCAACGCACCGAGCGGTGGCGTAGGGATTCCGCAGAGCGGCCACATCCTGCTGATCAACTCGGCGCTCGGCGTGGGACCGTTCGACGTCACCATCTCGCGGGCGAACGTCGATAGCACCGTGCACCTGAGCGATTTCGCGTTTGGTGCCGGCAGTGCGCAGTCGCCGGCGGCGTATCGCTACAACTTTCCGTTCAGCCCGGACACCTACACCTTCACGGTGAGCAATCCGGGTACGACTACCGCGTTGGCCACGGCGCAGATCACGCTCGCCATTGGTGATCAGTGGACGGCAGTGCTGACCAATGCCGGTGGCACACTCACGTTGACGGCCACGAGGCAGTAGCCGATACGATCAGCTACTCACCGAGGATCATCGCGAAGATGAGCGGCGCCACGATGCTGGCGTCGCTCTCCACGATGAACTTCGGCGTGTCGATGGCCAGCTTGCCCCAGGTGATCTTTTCGTTGGGGACCGCGCCGGAATACGATCCGTAACTGGTAGTCGAGTCGCTGATCTGGCAGAAGTAGGCCCAGACCGGCACATGCTCGCGCTGCAGGTCCTGATGCAGCATCGGCACGACGCAGATCGGGAAGTCGCCGGCGATCCCGCCACCAATCTGGAAAAATCCAATTCCCTGGCCTGTCGCACTCGCCGTGTACCAGTCGGCCAGCGTCATCATGTATTCGATCCCGGTGCGCACCGTGTGCACGTTCTTGACGTCACCAGTGATGACGTGACCGGAGTACATGTTGCCGAGCGTCGAGTCTTCCCAGCCAGGCACCCAGATCGGCAAGTTCTTCTCGCAGGCGGCCAGCATCCATGAGTCCTTCGGGTCGATCTGGTAATACTGCTTGAGCTTGCCGCTACGAAGCACCCGATAGAAGAACTCGTGGGGGAAGTATCGCTCGCCGGCCTGGTCAGCGGCGACCCACTCATCGAGCACCGCGCCTTCGAGACGCCGCATCGCTTCCATCTCCGGAATGCAGGTGTCGGTGACGCGATTCATGTGGCGGCTGAGCAACGCGTGTTCATCGGCGGGGGTGAGGTCCCGGTAATGGGGCACCCGTTCGTAGAAGTCGTGGGCCACGAGGTTGAAGATGTCTTCCTCGAGATTGGCACCGGTGCAGGTGATCGCCTGGACCTTGTCGCGCCGGATCATCTCGGCGAGCGAGAGGCCAAGCTCGGCGGTGCTCATCGCTCCGGCGAGGGTGATCATCATCTTGCCGCCGGCGTCGAGATGACGGACATAGCCGTCGGCCGCGTCGATCAGGGTGGCCGCATTGAAGTGGCGATAGTGATGGCGGACGAAGGTGGAGATCGGACCGGGTGTGGACATGCGGACCTCTGATGTAAGTCGTTCCGGTTCTCCCTGAGCCCCGGATATCTGATCGGCGAAAAAGATAAACCTCGCAGCGGCCTTGCGGGGCCGGGACCATGACGTACGTTAGGGTTTCCCTGACTTGGGCGCTCCCCTTGATCCTTTCGCTGCTCGCGGCTGTTGCACTGCAACAGAACCCTGCAAGAGCCGCTGTCGCCCCATCGCATTTCTACGATCGCGAGGGGTTCGAACAACTCGACCGCCGCGGCACCGCCGCCGGTCGCATTCAGGCGCTCTGTGCGCACCGCACCCCGCTGACCATCAACGGACTTGCCGACCAGCAGGATCGCCTGACGACTGCGAAAGACCGCCCGGCAGGCGGATCGCTGGAGCTGGGATGCACGCGCGCGTTGCTCTATTCGATCAATGCACCCGGTCGAGCGGGTCCCGAGATGCCGCCGGGTGCGTCATGGGCCGGGAGCGCACTGGCCGAACTCGAGAATCGCGTCGAGCATCATCCCGATGACATGATCGCGGTGGAGGTACTGGGCCTGATTGCGCAGGAGGCTATGGTGGTGCGGCTGCCGGCGTATCAACCGGCTCCGCTGACAGGTGGCACTCCTGATGCAATCGTCAATCGCGACTTGCCTCGCATCGCGAGCCTGGTCTATCGTAGCGCACAGCGGGCTGGCGCCAGCGCCATGCTATTGCGATCGTGTGCGTCGCTGATGATCGACGTGGCGGACCTGGAAGCAGCGCACGACTGCGACGTGCGCGGGCTCAGCGCGGGCTCGGATTCGACCTGGCACTTCGAGCGACTGGCGTTCCTGGCATTCCTGCGTGCCGACACCACCGCTGGTCTCGCCTTCTTTCATGCGGCCGAGCGCGCGGCGAACGACTCGACGTCGCGCGCAGAGATCGGCTGGCAGCTGGAGCCGGCGTCGCGGTCATGCCTCGGCTGTTATGCCGATGGAATCGTGGAGCCGAGGACGCTCTTCCCCGCCGAGTCTCCGCAAGCATGGCTCACGCGGACTGAACGCGACTCACTATTCATGATTCCAATCCCGACCATCGGCCCGTGGGTGCGCGGTATTTCGAATCAACGAGACTCGTTGAGCTATACCGGTGCGCGCCGTGATTCAAGGATTCCGCTTTGGATGCGCCCCGCGAGCGGCGGTGTTGTTGCCGCCGTGTTTCACGGTAGTCCAGAAGTGGCAGCTCTCACCGCCCATTTCTGGTTCACATCCTATGCCGGCGGGGCGTTCGTGCCTTGCGCGCGCCAGGGGCTCGATCCCGTCCCCTGCGCGCCATCGCTCGTCGGTGACGCGTCGCATCACATCGGGTTCCAGGCTGACGTGCACCGCCTGTGGAATCCAAGGACGGAGATGCCAATCGACGTGGTGGCTTTCGGCATTCGCAAGGAGGACCTGGTGTTTCCGGGCCGGGATTCGATCAGCATACTCCAGGTGGAGATTCGTCGCTGGGGAGTCGGAGCGCTTTCAACGGACACTTCATTCCTGACTGCTGCCCGCCGTCCCAAAGGCGGAGACAATACCCGGACCTTTCTCGGTGTCGTCACGCTGCCAGGTGCGGATGCCGCGTCATGGAGTGTGACGGTCTCGGACACGGAGGGTCTGCGGCGAGGCAATCGATCGGGCGATCAGGTGGCGCGTCCGCCCAGCGATTCGACCGATGCGTCCGATGTCATCCTCGGCAGCAAGGAGCAGGGAGTCATCTGGCACAGCGGCCAGAAGGACGTTCTGGTTGCGCCGCAGGACATCTTTGATCGTCACAAGCCCGTAGATCTCTACTACCAGGTCCGCCGCACCGCGAGTCCCGTCAATGCGACGGTCGCATTTGCGATCCGCGCCGCTGATGAGGGCAATGACGTGCCGCGACCCGCACTGCTCCTCGTCTCGACGGCCCAGCACCTTGGGCACGGCGTCAACGAGATTCAGCGGCAGTTTGATCTCTCCCGTCTGGCCGCCGGCAACTATGAACTCGAAGTCGTAACAACACTTCCTGAGGGTGCCATCCTCCATCGTATCGTGACATTCACGCTGGAGTGATGGGCGGCGTGCCGTCGCATTCCTTAGCTTGAGGCATGCCCGCCGCTACCACCCTCTCCTGCTTTGCGACCTCCGCGCCCGGCCTGGAGCGCTGGCTGGCGCAGGAGCTCACCGCCCTCGGCATCACCGTTACGGCGACCGAACCGGGCGGCGTTGAGTTCACCGCGACACCGCGACAGGTTGCCGACGCGCTCCTCTGGCTGCGTACGGCGAACCGGCTGACGATCCGCCTGGCGACGTTCAGTGCGCGGACCTTCGCCGAACTGGAGCGGCATGCCGCGAAGGTGACGTGGCCGTCGGTGCTCGCACCGGAGCAGGCGGTGCACTTCCGGGTGACCTCGAAAAAATCACGCCTCTACCACCAGGACGGCATCGCCGAACGTCTGGAGAAGAGTGTGCTGGCGCAGTTGCCGGGCGCCACGGCCGTGCGCAGCGCGAGCGCGGCCGAAGAGATGGAGACGCCGGTCAGTGAGTTACCGCACGTGCAAAGAGTCGTCGTCCGTGTACTACGTGATGAGGTGACGCTGTCGGCCGACGCATCGGGCGCGCTACTCCATCTGCGTGGATATCGGCAGGCTGTTGCCAAGGCGCCGCTCCGCGAGACGTTGGCGGCGTCCCTGTTGCTGGCGAGTGGCTGGACGGCGGATATGCCGCTGCTCGACCTGATGTGCGGGTCAGGAACGATCCCGATCGAAGCAGCACTGCTGGCGCGACAGATGGCCCCCGGCCGCGCACGTCGCTTTGCGGCTGAACTGTGGACCGGCTGGGCATCAGCGTTTGCAGAAGCTCGTGCTGCCGCGACGTTGCGCGAGTTGCCGCACGCGTCGATCGCCGTTGCGGGACAGGATCGCGACGCCGGCGCCATCGCTGCGTCAGTGGCGAATGCGGAGCGCGCCGGTGTCGGCGCCGACGTGGCATTTACACAGGCTGCAATTTCTCATACGACGTTGGATGAAGGCGCCGGCTGGATCGTCACCAATCCCCCCTATGGCGCTCGCGTCGGCGAGAAAGGACGACTCCGGGACCTCTACGCCACCCTCGGCGCGGTCATGCGAGAGCGCAGGCCGCACTGGCGGCTGGCGATGATCGGCGCGGACCGGGTGCTGGAAGGGCAGTTGGGAATCGCGATGGAGGATGTGGCGAAGACGGAGAATGGCGGGATCGCAGTGAGGGTGGTGAGGGCGGCTGGTTCTGATGGCTGATGGCTGATGGCTTATGGCTGATGGCTGCTCCACACGATCCCCCGTCATCAGTGCCGTCGAAGGATCCGCGAGGTATAACCTTTACCCGACCGATCCTTCACTGCGTTCAGGATGAGGGATACGTCGCAATCAGCCATCAGCCATCAGCCATCAGCCGCCCGCCGCTACGGATGCGCCCCCGGCGGCAGCGGCATCGTCTGGTGATAGAGGCACGGTTCCTCGGAGTAGACGGTCGGGATCTGCCAGTGCGTGCCAGTCCAGCGGATCAAGCCACTCGACGTCACGATGGCATCGATGCCGCCATCATCCACCGTGCCGTAGATGTCGATGTTGCCGACAACCGAGGCCACCGGATATCCCCATGCATCGATGACCCAGGTGCGTGCGGTGGTTGGCTGATTGGGATAGTCATCGCGCAAGGCGAACGAGAGCGCAGCGTAGTTCTGTCCACCCGGGCCGCGCACCCCGAAGATCTTGATCAGGTTCCAGCGGGCGTCCTTGGCCGGACTCCAGAAGTCGGCGTAGGCGTATTCGGTCGCGCGGTCATTGGCTGGATGCAGAAAGGCCTTGTACCGCTGGTACGAGGAATCGGCGAGCGCCTGGAAGAACTGCCACGCCCCTTCGCGCGCCGACGCTTCGACCGGCCGCACCAGCGGCCAGGGATGGTCGCCCGGGACGATCACCGCGAACGGCGCGCGCGACAGCGGCGACAGGGTGTAGAACCATCCCGGATGGGCCACTTCGTCGCAGGCGGCTCGCCAGGAGACCGGCGGCTCGAAGCGCTTGCGGGTGGTCACCTTGGCGTGCTGCACGCGACTCATGTGCTCGCCATCGCCAAAGAGGTAGACGGTCACCGGGTCGCCGACAGTCGCCATCGGAACCACGCCGACGGAGTCGAACTGCGAGGCGACTCCTGATGCCATCAATCGCGCGCCGGTAAAGCGCGCATCGATCGTGACCGGCGGCATCGGGTCGCGCAGCACCCGCGCCTGGGCCGCCACTGCGGCCATCGGGGTCAGCAGGGCGCTGATGACCCCGACGACGCGGCGATCAATGCTCCGGAAGGAGGACAAAACGCGCGACGCGCTCCGGGTTGAAATATCGTTGCGCGGCTTGTTGCACGAGTGCCGGGGTGAGTGCATCGAGGTTACGTCCCCACTGCATGATGTTGGTGAGCGGCTGGCCGGTGCGCGAGCCATCCGCCATGACGTAGTCTGAAATCTCGCCGAGCCACCAATCGTTGGTGCTCACGCCGACTTCGTCTTCCCGTCGCTGCTGGGCGACGAACTTCTCCAGCTCGTCCGGTGTCGGACCGGTGGCGCGAAGCGCTGCGATGATCCGCTGGGCCGCCTGCCACAGGGTATCGGCCTGCCCGGGCGAGGACTTGAAATCGATCTCGGCGCGATAACGAATTCGCGGGAAGCGATCGGTCGACGCGTCGACTGATACACCATACGTCGCGCCCATCGCCTGGCGCAATGAGTCGAGCAGCCGTTGCTGGAGAATCGCGCCTGCTGCCGCCCCCGCCAGGGCGTTGGCCTGCGTGCTGTCGAGTGGCCCGTTGAAATACACCGTCTGCTGCGCGACGGGTTCTTTCCCCTTGTAGACAACCCTGTTGACGATGCCGTCGGGCGGCAGTGAATCAATGTCACGCCACATCCGGTGTGAACCGTCGGTCGGGAGTCCGCCGAGCCAGTGCGCGACCAATGGGCGGAGTGAGTCCAGATGGACGTTGCCGACAATCACGAAGGTGAAGTCGCCAAAGGTGTGGAACCAGTCACGGTAGATCGCCAGGGCGCGTTGCGGGTTAAGCGAATCGAGCCGGGCCATGGTGATCGGTGCCGCCCGTGGCGAGTGGCGGGTGAGCACGGCGGCGAGTGTGTCCCGAAAGACTGTGGTCGGATCGTCGCTTCGATGCGCGATCTGCGAACGCACCTGGTTGATGAGCGCATGGATTGCGGTGGTGTCAAGCCGCGGCTGTGTCAGGGTGAGCCACTGCACTTCGAGTCCGGTCTCGAGATCCTTGGGCGACGTGAGCGTGAACACCCCTTCGCTGGTATTGTCGATCTCGGTGGTCGTGACGGCAATCGTCCCGGCCAGCTTGCGGCTCAACGACACTGCGTCGAAATCGCCGATGCCGCTCTGCCGCACCAGCACCGGTGCCAGCGAGCCATTGAGCACATCCGCATCACTCAACAGCGATGTTCCGCCGAGTGCTCCGCCCGCGATGATGACCTGATCGAGCTTGAACTGGGTTGGCTTGATCAGCACACGCACGCCGTTGGAGAGTCGCCAGTCTGAAATGCCGAGGCTGGTGTAGGTCGTCTCGCTGACGACACGACCCGGGACTGGCGGACTCGGCACGAGCGTCGTGGCCACGGCCTCTTCAGTCCACGGTACCAGTGTGGCGGTGTCGGTCCGTGCGAGGATCGCGAGCAGCGTGTCGCGGCGGGGCAACGTGGGACGCGCGCTATCGGGCGCGATAACGGCGATGAAGCGGTCGTTGCCGCGCGATGCATCGCGCACGGCGCTGTCGACTTCGGCCGCCGTGATGGTCGGCAGGATGCGCTTGGCGAGTTCGTAGCGTTCGTGCGCCGCCACCGGAACGGTGCCGTAGAGGTATGCGCTGATCAATCCGCCGACCAGTACGTCGGATTCGGTCTTGCCCGTTTCGCTGGCGGCATTTTCACGTCCGCGCAGGATGGCCGCCTTGGTCCGGTCGAGCTCCGCTGGCAACACGCCGTGCTCCTGCAGCCGGCGCAGTTCGCGCAGGGTCGCCTCGAACGCCGCGGCGGAGCGACCCTGCTTGGCGTTGACGCTCACACCGAACACTTGCAGGTCGCGAATGAATCCCGACGGGCCGAAGCCTGCGCTCACGAATGGTGCGTCGGGCTTGCGGGCGAGCAGCTGCACCCGTTGCGCCGCAATGTTGCTGAAGATCGCGTTGACCAGGACACGGCGTTCATCATTTTCGGTCTTGAAGGTCACCGACGGGCGCCGCACGAGAAGCTGGATAGACTCGGTGGTGACTTCCGGATCGGTCAGGATGGCGACGCGCGTACCTGGAATCAATGGCACCGGTGCGTCGACGCGCCGGCGCTCGGGGACCGGATTCTTGAGGCCGGCAAAACGGTCGGTGATCAATGCCCGCAACGAATCGACGGGATAGTCGCCGACAGCAATCACCGCCATCAGGTCGGGGCGATACCAGTCATGATAGAACCGCTTGAGCGGTGCCGGCGTGGCGTGATTGATGATGCCGGTGTCCCCGATCGGCAGACGCACGGCGTAGCGTGAGCCCTTGAAGAGCAGCGGAATCTCCTGGTTGGCAATCCGCGACTCGGCGCCCAGGCCGTTGCGCCACTCGCCCATGATCACGCCGCGTTCACTCTTGACATTGGCGGGGTCAAACTGGTCGCCTGCAGCCCAGTCCTGCAGGATGTCAAAGGCGCGGTCGACGATTGCCGGCTTGTCGCTCGGTACCGGAAGGATGTAGGTGGTCTCATCGAACACCGTGTTGGCGTTGAGGTCGGCGCCAAATCGCACGCCGATCGATTCGAGATAGCTGACCAGTTCGTTCCTGGCGAAATGCGTGGTGCCGTTGAAGCCCATATGCTCGATGAAGTGCGCGAGACCGCGCTGGTCCTGGTCTTCAAGAATCGACCCGGCACGCACGACCAGCCGCAGCTCGAGCCGATGCGCGGGATAGGTGTTGCGCTGAATCCAGTATTGCAGCCCGTTGGCGAGCCGCCCGGAGTGCACATTCGTGTCGGCCTGGAGCGGGACACCCGCCGGCTCGGCGGGTGCGGCCGAGGCAGCGGGACGGACAGTGGGCCGGCGAGCGGGCCGCGGTTGCTGGGCGGTGAGCGGCAGCGCGAACAACAGGGCCACAGCGGCAACAAGACGCATGGTGTGTTCCGGAGAGGGATGTTCGAAGGATATCAGCGTTGCCGGGGAACCGACCGCCATTCCGGCTCACCGTACCGCGCTCCCGCAACGATGCAGCGCAGGTTGGCGGCCACCTGAGTGGCCTGGGCAGCGTGGCTATGTCCGGTGAGGACCAGGAAGTCGTGCTCCGGATATCGTTCGGCCGCTTGTCGCAGCGCCTGACCGGTGGCCTCGCAGACCAGCAGCGGAAGCCAGTCGGGGCTCGCCAGCCGGCCGGTGGCCGGGAGGGCGGCGACAAAGGGCGGGACGTGAGTCGCCACGAGAAGGTGGCTCGCTACGGCGGCCGCCCGGTCAAGCAGGGTGGCCAGGCGGGCGGCATCGGCGTCTGCCAGCGCCTGCTTGACCGCCAGTCTGCCGCGCCGGCCGGGTTGCGCCGCCAGCTCGGCGATCAGCCGGTCGTCGTTGAGCCGGACTGGGGTCGTGAGCGGGCTACCCTGCCGGCCGTCAGCCCAGCCGTCGACACCGACCAGAGCCCAATCGGGCGCCAGCGAGATCACGCCGGCGGGTGGCAGCCAGCGAAAGCGCGGTTCGCGGTCGGCCAGGGCGATCACGCTATCGCGCACGGCGGCGATGCTGCTGCCGTAATGGTCGTGGTTGCCGAGCACGGCCCACACCGGTCCAGCGGTTGCGGCGAGGATGGCGGTCAAGTCAGCCACCAGCCGCGGCGCGACCGAGGTATCGCCAGTGAGCAGGAGTGGAACGTCGGCGCCCGCCAGCGAGCCCAGGAAACGGGCGCGAGCAGCGTCGTCAGCGTGATCGAGGTGCAGGTCGCTGGCCCAGCGGATCGTTTGGCACGTAAAAGGTTCGGTCATGAACTATCTGTGGTGCGCGGAGGTCATTTCTTCAGCTATAATAGCGTTGCACAGGTCAAGGTATCCGCATTATTACTTTACTGGTCCTGAGTTATTTCACCCAACAAGAGAGGCTTCATGAAGATCCAGATGCGTGGTGTGCTGGCGGGCGCGGCGGCCGTACTCGGACTCGCGGTGGTCACGTCGTCGGCAAGCGCCCAGGCCCAGACCTCCGGTACGCGCTTCGGTGTCGAAGGCGCGTTCGGACTGAACGACAACGTCGGCATCGGCGTCGGCGCCTTCGTGAAGTTTCACCTGGCCGACCTCAGCGAGCATCCGATCACCGGGCGTGCGTCATTCGACTACTTCTTTCCGGGCAGCAGTTTCTGCGGCGGGTTCGACGGCTGCGGCGTGCACTACTTCAAGGTGGCACTCGATGGTCTCTACGACATCGCCAACGCCAAGAGCAACGTCAAGCCGTACGTGGGCGCCGGTCTTGAGCTGACGCGTTACACGTTCGGCGATTCCTACTGCGGCGACGGCTTTTACGACGGCAGCTGCAGCTACAGCAACTTCGGCCTCGACCTGGTTGGCGGCATCAACTTCGCCGGCAACTCCAAGCTGATGCCGTTTGTCGAGTTGAACCTCGGCGCCGGCAGCGGCAGCGAATTTCTCGTCAAGGCGGGTATTCACTTCTAGTGGTTGTTGGCTAGTGGCTGATGGACGCTAGACATTGGACACTGGACACTGGATTGATCACAGTGAGGGCCGGCTTCCCAACGGAGGCTGGCCCTTGTTGCATCGGCCCTCCAGCGTCCAGCGTCCAGCGTCCAGCGTCCAGCGTCCAGTGTCCAGCGTCCCCCTAAAACCCCAACCTCGGATTCACCACATTGTTGAACAGACTCCCGAACGTGTAGTTCAGCGAGAACGACCCGCCATACGTGTAGCTGGTCGCCAGCTGGCGCAGCTGCAGCAGGATCTCGGCGTCGGATGCGGCCGCCTTTGCGAGCGAAAGCTGATCACGCACGCGGGAATACGACAGCGCATAAGAGATCGAGAGCCCCTTGGCGATCCGCACCGACAGCGACGTGTAGAGTGAGAGATGGTTCTGCTGCATGTTCGACAGATAGCTCGACCCGCTGATCGCCGCGTTGGCGCTGCCCCACGGCTGAGTGGTGACGTAGGAGAGCGAGAGCTGGTGATCGAGACGCGTCTCGTCAATCCGGTTGTACACCGTCGTGTCGATGTAGTGATACCGATCGAGTCCCACGCTGTATTGCGCCACCAGTCGCCGCCGGGTGTACTGGTCGTACTTGAAGAAATCGAACTCGGCGGTCGGCGCCACGCGCACCGACAGGTCGACGTTGTTGGTGCTCGACGAGCTCACGCCCGCGCCGCCGCCAATCGAGAAATGATCACCGAGGGAGCGCACCAGCGTGGTGTTGCCGGAGTAGTAGTGCGAATCGGCGACATAGGTCGTGGTGTCGTCGAGTTGATAGGTGCTCTGGCTGCTGCTGCCATAGGCATTGGCGCGGAACTTCCATTGCGCGGTCGTCCGTGACGCACTCAAGGAGCCACTTTCGCTGTGCGACTTGTCGGCGGACTGGCCGTTCAGCGATGCGTTGAGTCCGATCCCGAAGACCCAGAAGTTCCACGGATCGTGGGCGTGACGGGTAGGCGTCAGTCCCGCTGGCGGTGCAGTGAAGGTGACAGTCAGGTGACTGCCCAGCGCCGTGCCGAGGCCGTAGTGTGCGAGGCCAACCTTGAGCACGCGCGCCAGCTCGTGGCGCAAGTCGTCACCGGTGGCACCAGCAGGTGTGTTGTAGCGCACTTCGTCGTTGACGCCGGTAAACTCCTGGCGGCCGATGAACTTGAGGGTGACCTCGAGGCCGCCAGAGCCGGTCGCCAGCGACGTGGCGATCACGTGCACCTGCGCCACCGTGCGATCGCGGACATAGTTGACCCAGGTCAACTCGGTGCGCAGGAAGTTGATGTCACACCCAGGCGCCCGGCAGTCGAGGAAGAGCGAAAGTGCTGGCACCGTTGAGTCGGCGTGCGCGACGGCAGCGGTATCCTGCGCGCGCGCCGCCGCAGGCAGCAGCAGGGAAGCGAGCACCAACAACGCCCGGCGTGGCAGTAGCATGAAACCCCAGAATAAGGTGCGGGCCGGCGGAAGAGCAGAATGTTAGCAAGCTGCAGCCCAATGTGACGCTCGGGGAGGATACTTTCTCACCGGTGACCCTGCCGATCGATCCTGTCCTCCCGGCGTTGCTGATGGCCCTGGCAACCCACCGCGCCGTGGTGCTCGAAGCGCCCCCGGGCGCTGGCAAGACGACGCGTGTCCCGCTAGCCCTGCTCGACGCGCCGTGGCTTGCCGGGCAGAAGATCGTGATGCTCGAGCCGCGCCGCTTGGCAGCCCGGGCCGCCGCACACCGATTGGCCAGCAATCTTGGCGAGCAGGCCGGTGACCGGATTGGGTATCGGATGCGGGGCGACAGCCGAACAGGGCCGCGCACCCGGGTCGAAGTCGTCACCGAGGGGATCCTCACCCGGATGCTGCGCGATGATCTTGCCCTCGACGGTATCGGCCTGGTCATTTTCGACGAATTCCACGAGCGGTCACTCATTGCCGACACCGGGCTCGCCCTCACCATCGCCACTATGGGCGCTCTTCGGGAGGACCTCCGCGTGCTGGTGATGTCGGCCACGCTCGACGGTGACGCCGTGGCGCAGCTGCTCGGCGACGCCCCGGTGATCCGGAGCGAGGGCCGCGCGTGGCCAGTCACGACTCGGCACCTGGCCACGCGGGCGGATATCCGACTTGAGGCGCAGATCGCCCGGGTGGTGCGGGACGCCGTGGCGGAAGAGCCGGGATCGTTGCTGGTCTTTCTCCCTGGCGCCGGCGAAATCCACCGGGTCGAGGGTTACCTGCACGGAACGTTGCCGAACGATGTGACGGTCCACGCGCTGCATGGATCGCTGAGTGTCGCCGCGCAGGATGCGGCGATCGTGCCCGCGCCGGCCGGCCGACGCAAGGTCGTCCTCGCCACCAGCGTCGCCGAGACCTCGTTGACGATCGAAGGGGTCCGGGTGGTGATCGACAGCGGGCTGATGCGGGTGCCGCGCTTCTCACCGCGCACTGGATTGACCCGCTTGGAGACGATTCGCGTGTCGCGTGCGTCGGCTGATCAGCGTCGCGGTCGTGCCGGACGCACCGAGCCCGGTGTCTGTATCCGCTGCTGGAGCCCCGCCGACGAAGCGGGCCTGGTTCCCTACACTCGGCCGGAAATCCTGGATGCCGACCTGGCGACTCTCGCGCTCGATCTGGCCCTCGCCGGTGTCGCTGATCCCGCCGAGCTGCGCTGGCTCGATCCACCGCCGGCGGCGGCTTTTGCGCAGGCCCGCGAACTTCTTCAACTTCTCGGCGGACTCGACCAGCGCGGGCGAATCACGCCGCACGGCGCCGCACTCGCCAACCTCGGCGCGCAGCCGAGGCTGGCGCACATGTTGTTGCGGGCAGCGGAGCATGGGCGACCAGCGCTCGAACTCGCTGCGACGGTCGCCGCGCTGATCGAGGAACGCGATCCGCTGCGGGGAGCTGGAGCGGCGCCGCCGGTTGATATCCAGCTGCGAATCGATGCAGTGCAACGCGATGTCGAGGAGGTGCTGCTGCAAGGCGCATCGGTCGATCGCCAGGTGATTCAGCGCGTGCGCGACACGCGCCGTCAATATCTCGATCGGATACAGTACGTCGCCACGGTGTCTGACGAGATCGATGCCGGGATGGCGCTTGCCTGGGCCTATCCCGACCGGGTGGCGCAACAGCGCGGTGCACCGGGGCGCTTTCTGTTGCGCAACGGGCGCGGAGCGATGTTGTGGCCCTCCGACGCGCTCGCGCATGATTCGTGGATCGTTGCGGCCGCGATCGACGACAGTGGCCGCGATGGGCGCGTGACGCTGGCCGCTCGGGTCGATATTGACGCACTGCTCGCGGACGATCCCGATGCGGTGGTTACCCGGGATGACGTCGTCTGGGAGGACGCCACAGGCACGGTGCAGGCGCGTCGGCGGACGACGCTTGGGGCCCTGGTGTTACGAGAGGTCATCCTTCCCGACCCTGATCCGGCGCAGCTACTCGCTGCATTGGTGAGTGGCATTGCCCGGGCGGGAATTGCGGCGCTGCCCTGGAGCGATGCTGCGAACTCGCTGCGCACCCGGCTCGCCTTCGTGCATCACCACGATTCGTCGTGGCCGGATGTCAGCGATGCCGCATTGACCGCCGGACTCGACCACTGGCTCGCCCCTTCATTGGCCGGCATTCGCAAGCTGGCGTCGATTGCGCGAGTCGATCTTGCGGACGCGCTGCGCCGATTGCTGACATGGGCACAACAGCGGCAGGTCGACGAGCTGGCGCCCGAACGGATCGAAGTGCCGACCGGATCGCGAATTGCGGTCGACTACACGGACCCGACATCGCCGCAACTCGCGGTGCGACTGCAGGAGGTATTCGGGATGACGACAACGCCAACCGTATTCGGCGGCCGCGTTCCGGTGACGATGCAATTGCTCTCACCGGGCTACCGACCGGTGCAGGTCACTCGCGACCTGGCGAGCTTCTGGGCGACCGGATACTTCGACGTACGGAAGGATCTGCGGGGCCGCTATCCCAAGCACCACTGGCCAGATGATCCGCTGGTGGCCGAACCGGTTCGCGGTGCTCGGCGGCGCCGGCCATCGTAATACCACCCGTGCCAGAAACAACACGGCCCCGGTTCCGCGAGGAACCGGGGCCGCGTCACGAACAACGGATTCTAGAACCGGATACCGAGCGTGATCGGCACCAGCGTATACTCGTCGTCATCCTTGCGGAACGAGTGCAGGACACGCCCCTCAAGGAAGACCACCTTGCCGAAGTTGATGCCGACGCCGCCTTCGATTGCAAAGGCCGAGTGGGTATTGGTGATCTCATTGGGGCCGTCGATCACCTCCAGCGCCTGCTTGTATTCATTGCGGAGCACGCCAGCGCCGAGCACCAGGTACGGGCCACCGCGCTCGCCAGCGCCAATGTGGGCGTGCGCCATGATCGTATAGACATTGCTGTAGTTGTCGTTGGACAGCTTGTTCTTGGCGCGGAGGTAGATCCCCTCGACGCCCAGCTCCATGTCGGCGTTCGGCAGGTCGTAGCCGATATTCACCGCACCGTGAAAGCCGGTCTTGAGGAAATCGGTCTGCTTCCCCACCGGGATCGTGGCCCCAGCGCCGATGCCGAGAACCCAGGTGCCGGGATCAGGCGGAAGAGACTGTGCAGCAGCAGGGACCGCAGCTGAAATCAGCGTGATCAACGAACCCGCAAGAATGCTCTTCCGCATGGCAACTCCGCTCCGCATCAAGGTAGACCAGTGGGACGCCTAAATGAGGCGCCGCAGTCATTACACGTCCAAGCACCCCGATCCTTGCACACCGGCGGTCACAATGTGGAACATTTGACCGTTTTCGGGGGCATACCCAAGCCAAGATAGCGCCAATAGCCGCCATTTTGATACTGATTGTAAAGTTACGGTCAGCGGAAACCCCAGCGTGGAAACTGAACAGTCAGGCCCGCCGTACCGGCACCCCATGTTCCTCCTTGCATTGCTCCTGCAACAATCTGCGACCCCGTCGGTGGATACCACCCTTCATTCCGGCCGTGCCGGCCACACGACGGTGGCGCCACCGCGATTGACCGGCGAGATCGTCCTGGACGGCAAACTGGACGAACCGCAGTGGCAGGTCGCGGCACGGCTGGGTGGCTTCTCGCAGCTGCTGCCGGTCGACGGCGTTGCCGCAGCGGACACGACCGAGATACGCGTCTGGTATTCCACGACCGCGCTCTACATCGGCGTTCATGCGATCGACCGGAGCGGCACGATCCGCGCCACGCTGGCGACCCGCGATCAGATCTTCAACGATGACAACGTGCAGATCTACCTGTCGACCTTCAATGACGGCCGACAGGCGACGGTCTTCGCGGTCAATCCCTTTGGCGTGCAGGCCGACGGGGCGCTCAACGAGAGCGGTGCCGTGTCGTGCGGCTACAGCAATTGTGCTGCGGTCACGCGCCAGCAGCCGAATCTCTCACCGGATTTTGTCTGGAATTCCAAGGGGATCGTCACCCCGGACGGCTACGACGTCGAGATACGCATCCCATTCAAGAGCATCCGTTTCCAGTCGGGCAAGGTGCAGACCTGGGGGATCAACATCTTGCGCGTTGTCCAGCGCACCGGCCAGCAGGAAACCTGGACCGCCACCCGAATGGGCGCGTCGTCATTCCTGACGCAGTCCGGGCAACTCACCGGACTGACCGGCATCGACGCGGGACATACGCTGGACCTGGTCCCCACCGTCACGACCACTGATAATGCCGGCCCGACCGGCGCCGATGGTCACTGGGATTCGCACGCCGGCCGGCCCCAGCTGGGGGGCGACCTCGCCTACGGGATTACGCCGAACCTGACGTTGCACGCCACGGCGCATCCCGATTTCTCGCAGGTCGAGAGCGACGTGACGCAGTTCCAGTTCGATCCGCGCCAGGCGCTGTTCTACCCGGAGAAACGGCCATTCTTCCTGGACGGCATCGAACAGTTCGATGCGCCAGCGAACCTGATCTACACCCGCAACATCGTGCAGCCCATTTTCGCCGGCAAGGTGACTGGCAAGGTCGGCGACAACCAGATTGGCGCGCTCGCCGCCATCGACGAGCGCGGCGCGTCTGCGTATGGTGACAATCCGGTGTTCGGCATCCTGCGCGCATCGCACGATCTCGGGCCCGGGTCGCGGGTCGGCGTGACGTGGACTGAACAGCACGATGGTCCAGAAACCAATCGAGTGCTTGCTGCGGACAGTCGTGTGGTGTTTGGCGGCATCAACGCGGTGGCGGTGTCGGGCGCGCTGGCGCATGATGACGCCGATGGTATCGTGCACAACGCGCCGCTCTGGGCAGCGAGCTATCGCCGCAATGGGCGCAATTTCCGGATGAACTACAGCGTCTCCGGGATCGCCGACAGCTTTGTGACCCGGTCGGGCTTCGTATCGCAAACAGGAGTTGCCAACGCGCAGCTCTCCAACAGTTATACCTGGCTTCGCCCAGCCGGTCGCCTGCAATCGCTGACCGGCGAAGTGGTCCTCGGAGGGTTCTGGCGTTATGACGCCTTCGTCCATGGCGGCAGCATCCTCAACCGTCAGCTCCACTTCAACCTGAACAGCGCGTTTCGCGGTGGCTGGGCTGCCGGGCTTGGCTATTACCACGAGAGCTTCGGCTACGACTCGACGATCTATACCCAGTATCGTATTCGCCAGCCCGATGGTTCGTTCACGCCGTTTACCGGCAACCAGATGCGACTACCGAACAACGACTACGTGTTCAGCGCCAACACGCCGACGTGGAAGCATTTCGACTTCGGCGCCTTTGTGCTGGCCGGCCTGGATGATGAGAACTACAAGGAGTGGGCGTCCGGCCGAATCGTGATTGCCAACCTCAACATGGATATCCGGCCGACCGACCACTTGCGGCTCAACGTCGCCTACAACGACAGTCGCGACTACCGCCCCAGCGACGGCTCGCGCGTGTCGCTGCAGGATGTCATTGTAGGCACCCTCGAATACCAGATCTCGCGCGCGTTCCAGCTTCGCGTGATTCCGCAATATTCGATTGATGCCCGCGATTCCTTGCACGATGACAGCCGCACCAACCTGCCGCTCTATATCGTCGGGGTGGATGGCGTGCCGGTGCGCGCCGCTGCGTACGACCACCGCGCCCTGCAGGCGAACTTTCTCTTCACCTACCTGCCGAATCCGGGGACCGTGATCTATGTCGGCTACGGCAGCGTGTCGCAGCGACCGGATTATTTCGGCGCGGCGCAGCTGGGAGAGGTGCAGCGCAGTCTCTTCGTCAAGCTGTCGTATCTCTTCCGGATGAGAGGCTGAGCGAAGTGGGGAAAGCGGGAGAGGGGGTCCCCCGCGCCTTTCCCTTGTCTTCAGCCTGCCTTCGGTACGAGGGCGAGTGCCTCAAGCTTCCAGCCGCGCACGCCGTGGCGGAAGACGGCGAGGTAATGACGCACGTTCGCGCTGCCGGCCGATGACTTGGTCGTCCAAGTGCCGATGTCGAGTGCGGTCGAGCCGTAGATCCTGAGCCCAGTGGAACGGATGGCAGCAGTCTCACCGGCACCGGCCGGCTCCGGAGCATGGCGCCCGAAGGTCGGGATCTCGCCGGTGGCGCCGCCATTGCCGCTGAGCAAGACGGCATCCGGGGTATAGATGCCGTTGGCCGCGCTGGCATCCTGGGCGTTATACGCATCGACGTAGGCCGTGCGCACCTTGGCGATGGCGTCGGCGGTGGTCGACAGCGGTGTATGGGGCCCAATCCCCTGGGCCGCCAACGCGGCGGGAAGTGCGAGGGTGGTGGCCAACGCCAACCAGGTAGGACAACGCATCCGGACTGCCATGGTCTGCTCCTGAAGAAGTGGTCGATCAAGGGTGCCTGCCGGCGCTGTGCGGTCGAACTGGTCGCCGCAACTCACGTCGCTATCCTGATGACGGGGAGGGGTCCGAATTTGGACAAGGAGGGCCGGATGCCCTCCGTGAGCAGCTCAGGGGAAGAGTCGCTTCAGCGCCGCAGCAAGCACGCCATCGCGGATGGTCCGGAGGGAGGGCGCGTCGCCGGTCGCTACGATCTCTCGCGCGGCGCGACCGACGACTTCCAGGCTCGGCCAGCGATTTTCTGGCCGGGATTGCACCATGCCGGTGATCAACCGGGTCAGGGCCGGCGGGCAGGGGAGCGACCGCAGCGACGTCCGCCAAGCGGCATGTCGGCGCCGCGCTTTCCATTGAGACGGGTGCGCCATCGGCGGGGCGTCGCCGGCGAGCATCCGGCACCCAACGACGCCAAGGGAATACTGATCGGTGGCCGCAACGGCGTCCGCCTCCAGGAAGAGCTGCTCCGGGCTCATGTAACTGGGTGTGCCCAACCTGGTTCCGGTCGCGGTGAGCCGCCGGGCGCCGACGATCCTGGCAATGCCGAAGTCGGTGACCTGGAGCCGATCGCCACGTTCGGATAGCAGAAGATTTGCCGGCTTGATGTCGCGGTGGATGACACCGCGGAGGTGGGCATAGTTGAGCGCTTCGGCTCCCTGGGCGAGCAGCAACGCCGCCTGTTGCCACGGAATCGGACCGGCCTCGATCACCTGGGACAGCGGTCCGCCGCGGATCAGCTCCATCGCGAACCAGAGGATATGCCCGGATTCACCGCACCCGTGCACCCGGACGATATGTTGGTGATCCAACTGCGACATCGTCTGCCCCTCGAGATGGAACCGCGCGACCACGCCATCGTCGAAGCCCAGGACGGGACGCATGACCTTGAGGGCAATCTCCCGGCCGCTTTCGACCTCCCTGGCCCGAAACACCACTCCCATCGCCCCGGCGCCGAGCGGACTATCAACCAGGTACCGTCCGGCGACCGCGGCACGGACGTCGATGAGCAACGCCGCATGTTCGGCGTTGCCAGAAGTCCGGTTGGCGTCTGAGTCACTCATGGGCTGTTCGAGGTATGTTCAGAAGATAGAACGATAACACGCGAACCCGGGCTGATGACCGGCGGGGGAAGGATGGATCCTGACGAAGTCGCGACACTGTTCCGGAGCTGCGCGCCTGAGCTTCGCGACGACTTCCAGCGTCGCTTTCCATGGTCGCACGACGTAGTCGAGGACGCCATCCAGCATGCCTTCCTGCAGCTGCACCTCGCGAAGCACCCGCCCGACCAGCCCCGGGCCTGGCTGCGTACCGTGACTCACCATCATATCATCGACCGACTGCGCGCAGACGGAAAGCTGGTGCGCGACGACGACATCTTCGCCGATGTCGCCGCTGCCGAGCCGTCGGCCGTCACCGGACAAGCGGTGTCGACGACGCTTGTCCAGCGTGCCCTCGGCCTGCTGACCACCCGCGCACGCCGGATGCTGCGCGGGAAATATCTGGACGCCAAGAGCTATCGCACGCTGGCGCGCGAGGAAGGGCTGGCCACAAGCGGTATTGGCCGCGTGCTGGACCGGGCGCGCCAGCGGCTGCGGCGCGCCGTGGACGAAATGCGGAAAGGAGATTCCCTCGGAAAATGAAGCACTCTAGGCGGAGCCGTTCACGCCAAACGGACTTTCCCCCCTGCCGCACCGATAAACTCTTCGAACAATGTGCCCACCGACTGGTCCCCACGCGTGAACATCTCCGGGTGCCATTGCACGCCAACCGCGAAGCCGGGCCCATCTACCTCGGCGGCTTCGATCAAGCCATCGGGCGCGGTCGCCGTTGCGATCAGTGTGTGGCCCAGGGTCTGGATGCCTTGATGGTGCATCGAGTTGACCATCACGCTCGCACCGCCAAGGGACTGACCGAGTCGCGTCGCGGGGCGCACGTCGACCGGATGGGCCAGGTAGTCGCGGGCAAAACCGGCATTGGGGAAGTAGTCGTGCTTTTCGCTCTCGGGCCGCTCGGTGCTGAGGTCCTGCCAGAGCGTGCCGCCGAGGGCGACGCTGAGCACCTGGAGGCCGCGGCAGAGACCGAGAAAAGGCTTGCCATCGCGGACGGCCCATCGGGTGATGACGATTTCAGTGGTGTCGCGCGCGGGGTCGAGCCGTCCGAGCAGCGGGTGGCGGTTGTCGCGATAGCAGGCCGGGTCAATATCGACGCCGCCCGGAACCAGCACGCCGTCGAGCCGATCGTAGATCTCGCGCAGCGTCGCGGGATCTTCGGCCATCAACGGAATGAGTACCGGCACCCCGCCGGCAGCCATCACGGCATGGACGTAGCGCTGATTCATGACCCACGACACGGGGAGTTCGCCCGGAATCCCCTCGATCGCTTGCAGCGTCTGGGTCGTAACGCCAATCAGTGGCCGCTTGACGGCGCTCACAGGACGCCCTCAGCGGTTTCGCGGACGACGGAATCGACCACGGCCTTCAGGTCGCCCGTGTCGCGGAAGACCTGCAGCTGCCGGTCGGCGCTGGTGCCGTGTTCGAGAATGTGAAACGCGTATTCCACTTCCTTGCGACTGCCGAGTTCGTCCACGACATCTCCGATGAACCATTCAATCAGCTCGCGAATCAGCTCGCGCGCCGGCTGTTGCCTACCATGACCAAAATCTATCAGTTGCCCGTCAAGGCCGTACCGCGTCGCCCGCCACTTGTTCTCCTCGATCAGGTTGGGCAGGTATTGGCGGAAGGTCATGTTGTCGCGGCGCAGCTTCCAGAGCTTGGCAATGATGGCCTGGAAGATGGCTCCGATGCAGACCGCCTCATCGACTCGCGTGCAGACATCGCACAACCGGAATTCGAGGGTGGGGAACTTATGGTGTGGCCGCACATCCCACCAGAGCTTGCTGGCATCGGGAATTGAACCGGTGCGCACCATGATGTCGACAAAATCTTCGTAGTCGCCCCACGACGTCATTGTGCGCGGGATCCCGGTGCGCGGAAAGGAACGGAACACCACGCTGCGATAGGACTTGAGCCCGGTGTTGCGTCCCATCCAGAACGGCGACGATGTCGACAGCGCCAGCACGTGCGGCAGGAAGTAGCGGCAGACATTCATCGCGTCGATGCGGAAGGCGGGATCTTCAATGCCGATATGGACGTGGGTCCCGAAAATCAGCAGCGACTGCGCCAGCTCCTGCAAATCTTCCTTGACGCCGATGTAGCGCTCGAGCGGCGTGATCTCCTGATCCATCCACGACGAAAAGGGATGCGTGCCGGCGGCAGCAATCACGAGGCCATTCTTGGCGGCGAGATCCATGACCAGGCGTCGCAAGCGAATCAGGTGCGACTTCGCTTCCGCTGGCGTGTGGCAGATCGGCGTGCCGATTTCCACCATCGACTGATGCAGCTCAGGCTTCACTTCGCCGAGCAGGACGGAATCTTCCTGCAGGATCTCGGTGATGTAGCTGCGGAGCTCGCGCGTCTCGGGATCGATGATCTGGTACTCTTCTTCGATGCCGATCGTGAGCGATGGGGCTTTCATGGAGATCCTCGTGTGGGACGGGGTGGTGCTGGGCTGACGGCTGATGGCTGATGGCTAATCCCAACGCCACTACAGCAACGGTGTGCTGTTGGGATCAGCCATCAGCCATTAGCCATCATCTCGGTTCCACCACAAACGTCGGTATCGTCGATCCACCGCCCGCCGTGACATTCACCAGCGTTGAGGTCGAGATCCGGCAGAGCATCGCTTCGGCCCAGGCGCCGTTCCAGCAGAACGGCGCCGTGTCGACGATCCGCTCGTCAAGGGCCAGTTCGCCATCGACGACCGCCGCGAACGGCTCGGTCGGCAGCATGATGCGTCGCTGGACGATGTACGGCTCGCTGAGCGCCCGGGTGACGGCGATGTCCCATTCGGCGGGATCGACTTCCCAGCCGAGCACGATGCCGGTGCCGCCGTAGTCATCGTTGGGCTTGAGCACCAGCTCATCGCGGTGATCGCTGATCCAGCGCACCAGGTCGATCTCGGCGCCATCGAGCACGGTGTGACGGTCTTCGACGACGCGAGTCCACGGCACATGACGCCGGATGGCGGCCTGCTGGGCGTCATCAAAGCGTGCCGCGTTGCGTTCGTCGGAGAGCACGGCCAGCGACGCCTTCTTGTGCAGCGGCTTGCAGGAAAATGGATTCATCATGCACACCGCTCCATCGACGACGGCGCGCACCATCGGATGTTCGAGTCCGCACTCCTCGATCAACTCATGGATCAGGACCCGCTTGTAGATCAGGTCGATGGTGACGCCACTCGCATCTCGCAGCACGCCCTGCTCATAGCTGAGGGCATCCGGCGTGGTGATGATGCATTCACAACCCATCGACTGGAAATAGTGCTGGCAGATCCGGAACTCGGAGATTGTTGGCACGTCGTGCCAGTCGACAATCGCGATGGTCGGCAGGGTGCGCACGCCGCGGAAGCGGTGCCAGGTGTCGAGCAGCGTGGCCAGCAGCTGCGGCAGCCCCGGCAACGGACGGACGGTCCAGTCGCGGGCAAAGGTCCGCATGGCGGGCAATGCCAGGAAGAGTTCGCTCAGTGCGTCGCTGTAGCCGGTGCCGGCCGGGGTCTCACCGTTGTACTCGGTGATACGCGGAATCCCGGTGGTCGGGTCGACAAAGGCATCGAGGCGCGAGAGTGGCGAGAGAAACTCCAGGCGCGGTGACGATTCAAGCAGCGTCACCTCCCAGTCAGCGAGGCGGAACTGTGCCCGCAGCGCCGGGTCGGTGTGGGCCGCTTCACCGATGACGCGAAAGGCCGGCAGCAGGTCGCGGCACATCGCGCGCAACGTGTCGTATTCTGTGGTGCGAATCAACCGCGGGCGAATCACGGTGCAGAGCGGGCGGTCGCCAAAGGCGAGGCCGCGCTCGAGCTGGCGATCCGTCAGCCAATCGGCCGATTCGCGAGCGCGTGTATTGTCGAGCCCCGCATGCCATTCCGCGATCGGGTCGCGTGCCGCGGTCATGCCGAGGGCGACCCGCCAAAGAGTGCCGCCGCCGCTGGCCGGGGTGGCTGCTTGCCGCCGAGGGCGAGTTCGATCGACACGTCGGCCATGGTGCGCACCGCCCACTCGAAGTAGCGCGGGGTCAGCGAGTTGATGTCGAAGTCGGGTGCGGGGTTCATGAAATCAATCGCGTACGGCACGCCGTCCTTGATCGCGAACTCGATCGAGTTCATGTCATAGCCCAGCGCGCGCACCAGGGTCCGGCACTGCGAGATGATCCGGGCGCGAAGCTCGGTCGGCAGGAAGTCGTCGCTGACGTGATACTTGCGTTCCTTCGGGTCATACTTGATCGGCAGGATGTGCTGCCGGCCAATACAGATGCAGCGCACAAACTCATCCCACTCGATGTATTCCTGCACGATCATGGTGA
The DNA here is from genome assembly GCA_036499125.1 of Gemmatimonadales bacterium. GTDB lineage: Bacteria > Gemmatimonadota > Gemmatimonadetes > Gemmatimonadales > GWC2-71-9 > Palsa-1233. The sequence goes on along the minus strand of DASYEH010000008.1, from coordinate 389,918 downwards.
GCAGGCCGCTCTGGTCGTAGTGATGAATCAACTCTTCGAGCGAGCGGCAGACGTACACATCGCGCCAGCCGCCACCGTGGGCGTCCTTGAGGATGCAGGGCAGGCCCACGTGTGCGATGACAGCGTGCCAGTCGAGCGGATACTGCAGGTTGCGCAGCGACTCGTCATGCTTGATGCCCGGGACGTAATCCTTGTTGGGCAACGCCACGGTGCGCGGCGATTTTACCCCATTCGCTTCGGCAAGGGTCGCCCCGAAGAACTTGTCGTCGGCAGTCCACATGAACGGATTGTTGATCACATGCACGCCCTGCAGCGCGGCATGCTTGAGCCAGGCACGATAGAACGGGACCTCATGCGAGATCCGGTCGATCACCACATCGTAGGGAATCACTTCGTCGAGGGTTGGCGCGCCGAGCGACACATACTCGGCGATCACTCCCACATCGCGGCGCTGGACTTCTTCGATGAACGCTGGTGGCCATGACCATTCGCGGCCGACGAGGAGGCCGATGCGGTGCGGGACGGATGCGGTATCGGGCATGGTTGGGATCGGGGTTTGGGGTGGGGGCTGATGGCTAATGGTAGCGCAAGTTGTCATCCTGAGCGTAGCGAAGGATCGGTCGGGTGAACGCGATCCGGTAAGCGATCCTTCGCTACGCTCAGGATGACACCCGCGCTGCGATCAGGCATCGTCCAGTGTCCAGCGTCCAGTGTCCATCAGCCATCAGCCATCAGCCAACCTCAATCATGCCCACGCACATAGGTCCGCAGCATGGCCTCCCAGAACGGCCAATCATGGGCCCAGCCGTCCCAGATGCGTAGCGCATTACCAATACCGCGTTCCCAGAGTGCGATCGAGAACTGCTCGTTCGCCGAGCAGAGCGGGTCATCGCGGCCAATAGCGAGAACAATGTCGAGGCGTCGCAGGGCCGCGAGCCGTTCCGCATCATGCTCCAGCGGAATGTACTCGGCCGGGTTCTGGAAATAGACCGCGCCGTCGGTCTCGCCATGGGTGAGGCGCCGGATGTCGGCCACGCCGCTCATCGACAGGACACGACTGACCAGCTCGGGGTGGCGCAGCGCAAAGTTGATGGCGTGATAACCACCGAACGAGGCGCCGACCGTGACAAGCACCGGGTGGGGATTGATCGCGGCCATGCGGGGCAGCACTTCAGTGCGGAGGCAATCGTCAAAGCGTCCCTGGGCAGCTGCGCGCTCGGCGAGCGGCAGCGACTCGTCGTACCAGCTCTCGGCGTCATTGGTCGCGGCGCAGAAGAGCTGCAGCCGGCCGGCGTCGATGTCGGCGGCGAGCACCTCGGGCATCTTCCGATCGGCCCACTGGTGATAGGAACCGCACGAGGTCGGGAAGGCGAGCATTCGCTCCCCGGCATTGCCGAAGACGAGCAGGTCCATTTGGCGGCCAAGGAGGGCCGGGGAATTCCAGGTCAGATGGTCGCGCTGTTGCATGCCGAGAAGCTACGTGCGCCAGGTCAGGCGGGCCATGGCCGCCTGCCCGGCGGCAGATCGGCCCGGTTCATTCAGTGCGGATCACATCGGCCGGGTTGGCCCGGGCGGCTCGAATCGCTGGCGCGAGCGTGGCAACGAGCGCAACCGTCACCAGCACCGCCAGCACGGCGGCGAAGGTTGGCAGGTCATGCGGCGCGACGTGATACAACATGGTGGCAGCCGCGCGCGCGGCCATCCAGGACACGCCCAGCCCGACCGTGATCCCGACGGCGACGACCCAGGCCAGTTCGTGCGACGCCAGGAGGATAAGATCGCCGCGCTGGGCGCCGAGTGCGGCGCGGATACCGAACTCCCGCTGCCGCTGCGCCGCCGCCTGCGAGATGACGGCATACGTCCCGAAGGCGGCGAGCGCGAGTGCAAGCACCGCAAAGAGCGTCATCAGTTCCATGTTGGTCCGTCGCGGCGCGCCGGAGTCATGCACGACGTCCTGCATCATCCGGATGTCATAGACCGGTTGCGTCCGGTCGACCGACCGGACCGCCGTCAGGACAGCGCTTTGCAGTTGCCGGTCGGTCAGTGCGCCTCGCGCAACAAGTGATACCGAGGCCGGCGGCGTCGCAGCGAGCGGGAAATAGAGTTGCGGAATACGGCTGTCCCGTCCCGGTTCTTCGTCAAGAACATCGGCGGCAACGCCGACGATCGTGGCGGGCGGATCGTTGCCGCCGAGGGAGATCAGGTGCCCGAGGGCGTCGCCATTGGGGAAATACTTCCGGGCAGTCGACCGATCGACAATCGCCACTGGCGGGGCGGCTGAATCGTCAGCCATCGTGAACGTGCGCCCCTGGATGATCGGAATGCCAAGCGCCGGGAAATAGCCGCCGGATACCATCATCCAGTGCGAGCCTTCCGCTGGCTGGAGAGTACCGGGCACCGAGTCGACAATGATGAAGTTCATCAGGATGCCGCGATCGACAAAGGCGAGGTCGTTGGCGAAGCCGACGGCGGCGATGCCGGGGATCGCTTCGAGCCGATCGGCAATGGCGCGCATTTTTACTAACCGCCCGCGTGGATTGTCTTCCCAGCGCGGATAAGCGAGGTGCGCGGTGATCACGTGCGCAGTCCGTAGACCGCGGTCGGTACGAGCCACATTCTGAAAGGAATGGAGCAACAGGCCGGCACCGACCAGCAATAGCGTTGTCAAGGCGATCTCGACGCCCACCAGCAGCCGGCGCAAGGCGCCGCTCCGTCGAGCGGTGGCGCTCCGATTGCCGCCGAGATTGGCATGCGTGGTGTCGACTGACGTTCGTACTGCCGGCCACCAGCCTGCGCCAACGCCAGTGACGAGCGCCAGCGCCGTGGCGAACGCGAGCACTCGCGCGTCGATGCGAACCGGCGATACGCTGAGGAGTTCTGGCGGGAGCAACTGGCGCAGGAAGCCGACGGCGATCGGGGCGAGCGCGATGCCGAGCAGGGCACCACCGAGCGACAGGATGACACTCTCGGTGAGCAATTGGCGAATCAGTCGGCCACGACGAGCGCCAAGCATCTGACGAACGCCGATTTCGCGGGCGCGCATCGTGGCTTGGCCGAGCATCAGGTTGGTGACATTCGCGCAGGCAATCACCAGCAACAACGCGGTCATCGCGAAGAGCAGCTTGACCGCAGTGACGCGATTGGCCCCGAGCGTTGCCTGCAGCGGAACAAAGGCACCGAGACGGTGCACGTCGTCGAGATAGCGGGAGAGCATCGACGGCTGGTGCGTTCCCTTCGGTTGCGCCAACAGTGCCTGTTCCCAGCGAAGACGCAAGAGCACCGACGCACGCTCGACGGTTACGCTGTCGGAGACGCGGGCGATGACTGTGGTGATGAGCGCGGTGTGCGATGCCTCGAAGGTGGCCGCCGATATCGGGATCGACATCGGAACCCACGCGTCGCTCTGGTCGGGGAAGGCAAATCCCCGGGGCATCACGCCGACGACGGCATACGATTGGTGATTCATCACGATCGACTGGCCGAGCATCTGGCGACCGCCGTATTCCCGCTGCCAGAGCGACCACGACAGCACCACGACTCGAGCACTGCTGGGCAACCCGTCTTCGGTCGCGAAGCCGCGGCCGACCTGCGGGATGACGCCGACCGTGTGGAAGAAGTCCACCGTGGCGAGCCCGACCTTGATGTGCAGCGGGTGGTCGCGGTCATCCAGGTTGAGACCACCGGAAGCGTAGGCGGCGACATGGGAGAAGACACCACCAAGGTCGGCCGCGTCGGTGATGTCGAGCATGCGATCCAGGGTCCGGGGCGTAGGCCGGAATGGCGTGCGCACTGCGGTCAATACGCCGAGCCGCTCGGGATGCGGGAATGGCAACGGTCGCAGCATCGCGGCATCGAGCGCACTGAACATGGCGGTCGTTGCACCGATGCCGAGCGCGAGCGTGATGACAACGGCACCGGTATATCCTGCTCGCTGACGGAGCCGCCGCCACGCCAGGCGAATGTCCTGACGGAGGTCGTCAACGGCGGCAAAGCCCCAGGCATCACGGCTCCGTTCGACCAGGCTGCCGGCGTTGCCCAGCAATCGGGCGCTGGCAAAGCCCGCATCGGCGGGCGAGGCGCCGTCCTTGCGAAGCGTCGCCGCACGCAGTTCGCGGTGCAAGCGGATCTCTGCTTCCAGTTCGGCAGTGGCGCGATCGCGGCGCAGCAAGAGGACAAGCCGCCGCCACCAGACGGAGAGCCGGCTCATGCCGGCCTCAATACGGCGGCGATGGCGACGGATACCCGCCGATAGCTATCCAGTTCCACCGCCAACTGCTTCTTGCCGGAGGCGGTGATGCGGTAGTAGCGAGCTTTCCGATTCTCGTCGGTCCGGCCCCAGGTGCCAACCAACCAGCCCTTGATCAGCAGGCGCTGCAGCGCCGGGTAGAGCGATCCCTCCTCGACCTGAAGGACCTCGGCCGACGCCCGCCGGATCGCTTCGGCGATCTCGAAACCGTGTCCTTCCCGCAGCCGGGCAACGGTCTGCAGGATCAGCATGTCGAGCGTGCCGGGTGGGATCGGATCGCGGGTCGGAGCCATGAGAGCGTGCCTTCGGTGAGAGGTGACATAGATAGTCTATGTCAGACACCCGGGGGCGTCAAAGCGTTGGCGCGACAGGGCCAGGATCAGTCGACCGCGATCTCGACCTCGGTCGTGTCGCCCTTGTGCAGGAAGAGGACCAGCGGCAATCCGGCCAGGAAGAGGAGGGTGACCAGCTGGAAGAGGTGATTGAAGGCGAGCGTCGAGGCCTGGCGTTCGGCTTCGGCATTGAGCAGTTCCAGGGCCCGCTGATGGGCGGCGACCGGATCGGCGCCGGCCCGCATCAGCGCGGACGCCGTGCCCTTGAGAAACGAAACGGTCTGCGGGTTACCGGTCCCCGACCCTTGCGCCAGGATGTCGTGATACCGCGATGTCGCGGAGGTCAGTTGGGTGGCCGCGACAGCGATGCCCACGCTGCCGAAGACCTGGCGTACGACGTTGTACAGGCCGGTGGCCTGGGTCATCTCTGGCCTGGGGACGTCGGCCAGCGCCGCGGTCGACAGCGCGACGAAGATCAGCGAGAAGCCGACGCCCTGCCAGATCTGCGGCCAGACGACATCGTGCAAGCCGACTGCCGTGGTGAGATGCGAGATCTGCCAGAAGCCGAAGGCGGTGATCACCAGCCCGGTCCCCACCAGCACGCGCGGTCCGAGCCGGTTGTAGAAGCGCCCGCCAATGGGCATCAGCAACGCCATGGCGAGGCTGCGCGGCATCATGGCAACGCCAGCTTGCGTCGCGTCGAACCCGATCACGTTCTGCAGGAATAATGGCAGCAGGAAGAGCGAACCGTTGAGGCCGAGGCCGAGCACGCCGCCGATCGCGGTCGCCGAACTGAACGAGATGTTCCGCAGCATCCGGAGATTGACCGCCGGCCGTCCCGCCGACAGCTCGCGCCACACGAACGCGAGCAGGCCGACGACGGCGACGATGGCCAGCTTGATGATGAAGCTCGACTGGAACCAGTCCTGGTCCTGGCCCTCTTCCAGCATCAGCTGCAGCGCCCCCAGTCCCATCACCATCAGGCCGAGCCCCGGGAAATCGATGTATCCCTTCTCGCGGATCAGGTAGGGCGGGTCCTTGATGAAGCGGGTCACCATCAGCACGTTGATGACGCCGATCGGCACGTTGATGAAGAAGATCCACGGCCACGAATAGTTGTCGGTGAGCCACCCTCCCAGCGTCGGCCCGAACGCCGGTGCGAGCACCACGCCCAATCCGTAGACACCCATGGCGATCCCTTGCTCGCGCTTGGGAAAGCTCTCGCGCAGGACCGCCTGTGACACCGTCATCAGGACGCCGCCGCCGACGCCCTGCAGGATGCGGAAGAAGACGATCACCGGAAGGGTGCGCGAAAAGCCGCACGCCATCGATGCGGCAGTGAACAGGACCACGCTGGCGATGTAGAAGTTGCGCCGGCCGAACCGCGCGCTCAGCAGGGCGGTGATCGGCATGATGATCACGTTGGCCAGGATGTAGCCGGTGATCACCCAGGTGACTTCCTCGATGGTGACACCCAGGGTGCCGCTCATCTGCGGCAGCGCGACATTGACGATGCTCGAGTCGAGGGCGGCCATGATCGAGCCGGTCATGACCGTGCCGGCGATCAGCCATTTGTTGGGGTCGCCCTGCGGTGCCTCCGCGGATGCCATATCCGAGGCGACGTGCGTGGCGGTGGAGGGTGCACGGCGTCGGCGCATTACATTCCCGATTCCACTCGTTTCTGGAGGACTGGTGCAGCTCTACCCGTACCTGAACTATGGCGGCAACTGCCGTCAGGCGTTCGAGTTCTACGCCGAGCATCTGGGCGCCAGGATCACGATGATGTCGACCTTTGCCGACATGCCCGAGCCGAATCGCCCGCCTCCCGGGATGCAGGACGACATACTCCACGCCCGGCTCGACATCGGCGGCACCCAGTTGCTCGGATCGGATGCGCCGCGCGACCGGTTCCAGCCGATGCGCAGCGCCTACCTTACCCTGATCCTGGATAGCGTCGAAGACGCTGAACGAGTCTATGCCCTGCTGTCCACTGATGGCGAGATCTTCATGCCGATGGCAGAGTCGTTCTTCGCGAAGCGGTTCGCCATGCTTCGCGATCGCTTCGGCACGTCGTGGATGCTGATGCATGGTGCGACAGCCTGACGACGGAAGCGAGTCGCCACCTGTCTCCTGGATGACCTCATGATCGTCTCACCGAGGTGACTGCGACCGCTCCCGCCCGCGCGACGCTCTTCCGCGCCCTGGCCCACCGCAACTACCGACTCTACTTCGCCGGGCAGGGGACGTCGGTCGTGGGCACCTGGATCACGCGGGTCGCCACCAGCTGGCTGGTCTGGCGCCTGAGCCATTCGGCGATCCTGCTCGGCCTGGTGAACTTCTCCGGACAAGTGCCAACGTTCCTGCTGGCGCCGTTTGCCGGGGTCTGGGTCGACCGGCTCGACCGCTACCGGGTCCTCTTCGTGACGCAGGCACTGGCGATGACGCAGTCATTCGCGCTCGCCGCCCTGGCGCTCACCGGCGTGATCCAGGTCTGGCACATCATCGTGCTACAGATATTCCAGGGGTGCATCAACGCCTTCGACACCCCATCGCGCCAGACCTTCCTGATCCAGATCGTCGAAGACCGGGCCGACCTCCCGAATGCGATCGCCCTCAACTCGAGCATGGTCAACGGCGCACGGTTGATTGGTCCGGCCGTGGCCGGCGTGCTGATCGCCGCAGTGGGCGAGGGCTGGTGCTTCATGGTCGACGGTGTGAGTTACATCGCCGTGCTGGCGTCGCTCTGGCTGATGCACCTGCCGCGCAAGGCGTACCTGCCGTCCACCAGTCGCGTCATCGACGAACTGCGCGCCGGCATTCGTTACGTGCGCGAGTTTACGCCGATTCGCGCGGTGCTGCTCCTCCTGGCACTCGTCTGCCTGATGGGGATGCCCTACAGCGTGCTGATGCCGATGATCGCGTCGAATGTGCTGCACGGCGGCGCGCATACCTACGGCTTCCTGATGGGCGCCGCCGGTGTCGGTGCACTTGGCGGTGCGCTCTATCTCGCGTCGCGGCAGAGTGTGCTCGGACTGGGCCGCATCATCGTATTCGCGTCGTCGCTCTTTGGCGCCGCCCTGATCGCCTTCTCGTTTTCGCGCAACGTGTTGCTCTCCCTCTTCCTGCTGCTCTTCGTCGGCCTCGGCTTCATGGTCCAGACCGCGGCGAGCAACACCGTGCTCCAGTCGCTGGTGCGCGAAGAGATGCGGGGCCGGGTGATGGCGTTCTACACCATGGCCTTCATGGGGACGACGCCGTTCGGCTCGCTGATGGCCGGTGCCCTCGCGTCGCGGATCGGGGCGCCCCGTACGATCGCTTTTGGCGGGGCATTCTGTATCCTCGGCTCGCTGGCCTTCGCCCGCGCGCTACCGGCGATCCGGGAAAAGGTCCGGCCGATCTACCGCGAACAGGGAATCCTCCCCAATGTGGCGGCGGTCCGTGACGCGACGGAGGTGGAAGAAGCGGTTCAGCGCTGATGTTTCACCCCTGAAGCAAGCACATGCTTGCATGTTGCAAAGTGTCGCCCTACTTTCTCCCGCCATGGCTACTCGCGAATCAGTTCTTGACGTCACTGCCCGGCTCTATGCCGAGCATGGCTGGCGTGGCACCACGACCCGGCGAATCGCAACTGAAGCCGGGATCAACGAAGTCACCCTCTTCCGGCAGTTCGGCTCCAAGGAGCTGCTGCTGAACGAGGCGATCGGCGTGGCGGTGACCCAGACCGCACCCGAACTGCCCGACCCACCACGCCACCTTCGCACCGAGCTGACCCGCTGGTGCCTGGCGAATCACGCGCTGATCAAGGCGCGGAGCGGGATCATTCGGGCCTCGCTGGCCGAATGGGCCGAGCGACCGGCCTTGGCACCGCAGGCGTGCTCTGGTGGGGCTGTGGCCTTCGGCGCCGTCCACCAATATCTGACCCAGGCGCGGCTGGCTGGCCTGATCAGCGCGGACGGGTCGCTCGAAGCTGCCAGCAGGATGCTGATCAACACCGTCTTCATGGATGCGATGATGCGCGAAGCGATTCCGGCGAGCTACCCCGATCCACTCGAACTCACAGTGGCTCGAACGGTCGATCTGATCCTGCGAGGCCTCGGCGCGCGGGAGGCCGCGTGAGAAACTCCTGGTTTGTGGCGCTTGCGCTCGCGCTTGCCGCTCCGCTCGGAGCGCAAGGAAATCCGACGCTGTCGCTGTCATTGCGTGACGCGCTCTTGCGCGCCGATTCCGCGAGTCCCGCGGTCGGCATTGCGCGTGCCGGAACCGAAAGCGCCCACGCTGCAGTGATCCGTGCGCGCTCGGGCTACCTGCCGCAGATCAACGGGTCGGCGAGCTATGCCCGCACCCTGGCATCGGAGTTTTCGGGATTTACCAGCGCGACCACCGCTGACACGTTCCCGGCACCGACCAACTGCCTGCACTTCGTTCCGGATCCGACCGCGCCGATCAGCGATCGGATCACGGCGCTCGAGCACGGACTCGACTGCACCGCGAATGGTTCCAGCATCGACTTCTCGCAGCTGCCGTTCGGCCGGGCCAACACGTGGACCTTCGGGCTGTCGGGATCGCAGACGCTATTCGATTCAAAGATCGGCGGCCAGCTCGCCGCCGCGAAAGCGGGCAACGACCAGGCGCTGATCGAAGTCGACGCCCAGCGCGCCGGCGCAGTCGTGAACGTCGCGCAGGCCTACTTCGACGCGCAGCTGGCTCAGCGCCTGGTTGACATCGCCGACTCCACACTGGCGCAGGCGCAACGCACCTTTGATCAGACGCGCCTCGAGCGCGAAGCAGGCAACGCGGCGGAGTTTGATCAGCTGCGCGCCGGCGTCGCCCGCGACAACCAGACGCCGGTCGTGATCCAGCGGCGAGCGCAACGCGATCAGGCATTCCTGCGCTTGCGCCAGGTGCTCGACCTGCCCGCCAATGTTGTTCTCACGCTGACGACACCACTGAGCGACACGAGCGCCGTACCGTTGCCGTCTTACGCTGCCGCGGTGGCCGCGGCCAACGACACGTCGATCGACGCGCGCGCGCCGGTGCGCGAAGCGGCGGCCGCGGTGCGCGCCAGTGAAGGGTCGCTACGATCGGCGCGCGGCGAACGGGTGCCGACGCTGGCGCTCTCGAGCAGCTACGCCAAGATCGATTTCCCGACCAATGTCTTCTCGTTCGATCGCTTCCTGACCGACTGGTCGGTGACTGTTGCGCTGAGCGTGCCGATCTTCAACGGCGGCCGACTCAAGGCCGATGCAATGACGGCCGAAGCGGCGCGCGATCAGCAGCAATACCGCCTCAAGCAGGCGCGCCAGCAGGCGCAGCTCGAACAGGGCGACGCGCGCACGCAGCTCGAGTCGGCGGAGGCGGCATTCTCCGCCAGCATCGGCACAGTGGCGCAGGCGCAGCGCGCCTACGACATCGCCGAACTGCGCTACCGCAACGGACTCTCCACGCTGACCGACGTGGGCGATTCGCGCCTGCAGCTCGGTCAGGCACAAGCGAACAGCGCACAGGCCGCCCGCGACCTGCAGGTGGCGCGGATCCGCATCCTGCTGCTGCGCGACCTGCCGTTCAGCGGCACCGCATCAGCGCCGGCGCAAGGCAACACCAGCGGCGGCTCGAGTGCCGCCAGCAGTTCGGCGCCTACCGCTGCACCCACGAGCTCGACCACCACGACCGGCGCCCCGCGTACGACGGGCACCGGTAGCTCCACCGGAGGCAACTGATGCGTTCCCGCCTGGCTCTTGCTGTCTTGACCGCGTGCGCGATCTCAGCCTGTCATCGCGGGGCCGCGGCCGCTGCCGATGCGCCGACGCCTGCCGTTGATGTCGCTGCCGACAATATCGTGGAGGTCGATTCAGGGTTGGTCGAGAGCGGCCCGACGGTGTCGGGTACCCTGACACCGCAGCGCTCGGCGGAACTTCGCGCCCAGCTCGCCGGCGCAATCCTCGCCCTGCCAGTGCAGGAAGGGACTGTCGTGCACGCCGGCCAGATGGTGGCCGTCATCGACACCGCCGTGGTCGCCGAAGCGGTCCGTTCCGCGCGCTCGCAGCTGGTGAGCGCCAAGCTCGCGGCCGAGGTGGCGCAGCGCAACGAAGAGCGCTCCAACAACCTGCACAGTGCCGGGGCGATCTCCGATCACGACATGGAACTGGCGCACAACCAGACGGTGGCCGCCGTGGCGGCAGCCGCGGATGCCACCAGCAAGCTGACTACCGCCCAGCGACAACTCGCCAACGGCGTGGTGCGGGCGCCGTTTGACGGTGTCGTGAGTGCGCGGCCGACCAATGTTGGCGACGTGCTCTCGATCGGCAATCCGATCCTGACCATCGTCGATCCGTCGGATCTGGAGTTGCAGGGATCGGTCGGTGCCGATGCGCTGGCCACTGTGAAGACGGGAATCAAGGTCGAGTTCTCAGTCAACGGCAATCCGGGCAAGATATTCGAGGGGCACGTGACCCGGATCAATCCAACGGTCGACTCTGTCACGCGGCAGGTCAAGATCTATATCTCGGTGCCGAATCACGATCATGGGCTGGCCGGTGGCCTCTACGCGCAGGGGCGCGTCACGGTCGCGTCGGTGCACGCGCTGGAGATTCCGATCGCGGCACTCGATCCCAAGGTCAGCACGCCGACCGTGCGCCGGGTCAAGAATGGTGTGGTGGCGGTCGTGCCAATCACGACCGGCGTTCGCGACGAGCTGTCGGAACGCATCCAGGTAAGCAGCGGCCTCGCGTTCGGCGATACGCTGCTGGTGGGTGCCGCCCTGAGCACGCCGGCGGCGTCGCCGATTCACGTGACGAAGGCGGATCACTAAGATGGCCAATTCGCCGAAGATGTGGATTTCGGATTTCGCGATCCGGCGTCCGCTGATCACGATCGTTACCATGCTGACGCTGGTGGCATTCGGTGTGGCGGCGCTGCTCAACCTGCAGACCGACGAGTTCCCCGACGTGGCGCAGCCGGTTGTCGCAGTAACGATCACCTACCCTGGCGCAGCGCCCGATGTGGTCGAGCGCGAAATCATCGACCCGGTGGAAGAGGCGATCTTCGGCCTCTCCGGCGTCGACCGCAACAAGACGACGGCCAACGCGGTCGACGGGCTGGCGCAGTTCACCGTCTTCTTCGACTACAACAAGCCGGTCGCCGAGGCGGCGCAGGATGTCCGCGACGCGATCTCGACGATCCGCAGCAACCTGCCAACCGAGATGGACGATCCGGTGCTGTCGCGCTTCGATCCGAGCGAGCAGTCGATCCTCTCGCTTACGATCACGGCGCCGAACACCGACCCGCGAGCGCTGACCGAGATCGCCGATCCACTGGTGGTGCGTGCACTGCGCAGCATTCCTGGTGTCGCCCAGGCCACCGTCGTCGGTGGTTCCTACCCCGAGATGACCGTGCAGCTCAAGCCCGAGGCGATGCAGGCCGCCGGGATCGGGATCAATGACATCGTGGCCGCCCTCGGAGCGCAGAATCTGGCCGCACCGGTTGGCCGCCTCAACGCCGCCCAGACCGAAGAATCGATCCGCCTCAAGGGCCGTCCGGAAGACGCACCAGCATTTCGTCAGGTGGTCATCACCCAGCGGAAGGGCGCCCTGATCCGCCTCGGCGATGTGGCTGACGTGTTCGAGGGGAACGAGGAGCTGCGGACCACCGCGAGTTACAATGGCCACGCGGCAGTCGGCATCGAGATCAAGAAGTCGAAGGGCTATTCGACCACCCATGTCGTGGACGCGCTCAAGGACGAGATCAAGCTGATCCAGCCGACGCTGCCGCGCGGTGCGAAGATCGCCATCGTGCGCGACGCCGGCGTGCGGGTCTCGGCCGCGGTCGAGAATGTCCAGAGTGCGCTGATCGAGGGCGCGCTGCTGACGGTCCTCGTCGTCTTCCTCTTCCTCAACTCGTGGCGTTCGACCGTGATCACCGGCCTGGCGCTGCCGGTGTCAGCGCTCGCCAGCTTCATCGCCGTGTGGGCCTGTGGCTTCACGCTCAACACCATGTCGCTGCTCGGCCTGTCACTGGCGATCGGCATCCTGATCGACGATGCCATCGTGGTACGAGAAAATATTGTGCGACATGTGGAGATGGGAAAGGATCATTACACCGCGGCGCAAGAAGGCACCGCTGAGATCGGCATGGCGGTCGCGGCGACAACTTTCTCGATTGTCTGCGTCTTTGCGCCGATTGCATTCATGGCGGGGCTGTCGGGACAATGGTTCAAGCCGTTCGCGTTGACGATTGCCTGCGCGGTACTGGTGTCGCTCTTCGTGTCGTTCTCGCTTGATCCGATGTTGTCGGCCTACTGGCCTGACCCGGACCTCAAGCACCACGAAAAGCACTGGATCACCCGTCAGCTCGACAAGTTCAACAAGTGGTTCGCGCGCCGTACCGAGAACTACGCCAGCATCGTTGGCTGGGCGCTCGATCACCGCAAGACGATGGTGCTGCTGGCGCTGCTCTCGTTCGCGGGCGCGATCATCCTGCAGCGAACGGTCGGCGGATTCGGTTTCGTGCCAGTGAGTGACCGGAGCGAGATCGAGGTGATCGTCGAAGCGCCGCCGAGCGCCAACCTGGCGTACACGACCGAGCGGACCGAGGCGATCGCGCAGATGGCGCGCAACCACAAGGAAGTGGCTTATACCTATGCGTCGATCGGTAGCGCGGTTCCACTGCGCACGCCCGGCGTCGATCAGGCCGATCTCTACATCAAGCTGGTCCCCAAGTCCAAGCGTTCGCTTTCCGAGAACGATCTCGGCGCGATGTTCCGCAAGGAGTTTGCGCAGGTCGGCGGCGTGAAGGTCTCGGTCTACACGAGTGGCTTTGGCGGCGCCGTGAAGGAGATGCAGTTCCAGATTCGCGGCCCGGATGCGGCGGTGCTCACCCGCCTGGGCGAACAAGGTGTGGCGCTGGCCAGCAAGGTGAAGGGGGCGGTGGACGTTGGCCTGTCACAGCGCGGCGCGCGCCAGGAGCTGACGGTCGATGTCGATCGCGGGCTGGCCGGGTCGATGGGACTCTCGATTGGCCAGATCGCGCAGGCGATGCGGCCGGCTTTTGCCGGGATTCATCAGGGCGACTGGGTCGACCCGACTGGCGAAACGCGCGATGTGCGGATCCGGTTGGCGCCTGACGCTCGCCAGCGCGCCGCCGATCTGGCGCTCCTGCCGATCAACGTGGTGGGGATGAACGGCGTGCCCGGCACGATCCCGCTCGGCCAGGTGGCGAAGATCGGCACCGATCAGGCGCCGGGCCAGGTCGATCATATCGACCGGAGCAAGGTGGTGTCGATCGAGGCGAACACCCAGAACCGGGCGCTCGACGCGGTCACTGCTGACGTGCTTACTGCGCTCAAGACGCTCAAGCTGCCGCCAGGATACTCGATCGTGGTCGGCGGCCAGAGCAGCGATCAGGCCGACGTGTTCAAGAGCATCTTCACCGCGCTCGGCATCGCGGTGCTGCTGATGTACCTGATCCTGGTGGTGCAGTTCGGGTCGTTCCTCGATCCGATCGCGATCCTGATCTCATTGCCGCTGTCGCTGATCGGTGTCGTGATCGCGCTGATCATCACCCACGATACCCTCAACATCATGTCGCTGATCGGCGTGATCCTGCTGATGGGGATCGTAGCGAAGAACGCCATCCTGCTGATCGACTTTGCCAAGTGGGCACGCGAGAAGGACGGCAAGCCGTTGCGGCAGGCGTTGATCGAAGCGGGCCGCATCCGGTTGCGGCCGATCCTGATGACGACTTTCGCACTGATCGCCGGGATGATTCCGGTGGCACTCGGTCGCGGCGAAGGCGCCGACTTCCGGGCGCCGCTGGGCCGCGCCGTGATCGGCGGCGTGATCACGTCGACGATCCTGACGCTGCTGGTGATCCCGACCTTCTACGAGATTCTCGACGGGATCAGGACGTGGTTTGCGAAAGAGTGGAGCGAGTTCTTCGGTGGTGCCGCGAGCTGGCGCGCGCAGACGGCGGAACATCCGGTGGTGGAGGGGTCGTCGCGGAAGGCACAGGCAGAGTTGTCATCCTGAGCGCAGCGAAGGATCGGTCGGGTGAACGCGATCCGGTAACCGATCCTTCGCTGCGCTCAGGATGACAGGTACGTTGGGACCGTCCAGTGTCCAGTGTCCAACGTCCGCTGTTCACTCCCCCCGCATCGCCGTCAGCGGATCAGTCCGCGACGCCCGCCACGACGGCACCAGCGTGGCGGCGAGCCCGGCAGTGGCGAGCAAAGCGCAGGCCGACAACCACGCCAGCGGATCGAGCGGCGAGACGCCGTAGAGCAGCCCACTCAGCAAGCGCGTCAATGCGATCGCGCCAGCCACTCCACCAATCACGCCAATCGCGACGAGCAACATCCCCTGGCGCGCCACCAGTGCGGCGGTGCGAGTGGCGGTGCTCCCCAATGCGCTACGAATGCCGAGTTCGCGGGTGCGCTGCGCCACCGCAAAACTGAGGACACCGTAGAGCCCCGCCACCGCGAGCACGATCGCGACGATCGCAAAGGTCGCCAGCAGCAGGAGATAGAAGCGCGGTGCGCCGACGCTGGCGGTCATCACCTCGTCCATGCTGCGGACGTTGGTCACGGCAGCGAGCGGATCGATGGCTCGAATCGCCTTCCGGATCGCCGGCACCACGGCGAGTGGATCACCGTGACGCACACGGATCATCAACGGAAACGACGAGAAGCCGTTTCCCGATTGCAGGTAGGTTGAATACATCTCGGCGGTGGGCGGCGCAAATGGACCAACATTGCGGATGTTGCTGACCACGCCGACGATGGTGCCGAACGTCGAGTCGCCGGTATAGAAGCGCTTGCCAATCGGGTCGACCCCCTTGAAGTCGCGCTTGACCAGCGCCTCGTTGACGACCACGACATACGGTGACTCGGGGCGATCGTCATCGGACGGCAGCAGCGTGCGTCCGCTGAGCAGCTTCTGGCCAGTCACCTTGAAGAAATCGTTGGCCACCATCCGGAACTCGACCAGCGGTCGCTGGGTGCGGTTGTCGGCTGGCTCTCCTTCGTAGCGCGTGTTGCCGTTCCATCCCCAGCTGTCGTACGGCAGCAACTGGATCGATGACGCGGCTTCGATCCCCGGCAATTGCCGGATGGCATCCAGTGCCGGGTTGAGGAAGTGCCGGGTCGGTCCCTCCTGCCCGGTGTATGCCTGGGGCGATACCGTCACGGCAAGCGTGACAATCGGCGCCGGATCAAAGCCCGGGTCACTGTGCACCAGCTTCGAGAAGCCGCGCAGCACCAATCCGGCGCCGATCATCAGCATCAGCGACAGCGCCACTTCGCCAATCACCAACGCGGCGAGCAAGCGGTGCTGACCGCGACCCATACCGCCGCCGCGACCATCGCGCAGCGCATCCTGCGGATCAACCGACGCCGTGCGCCAGGCTGGAGCAACCCCACATGCGATGGCGACGATCAGTGCCATCAGCAACGCGAAGCCGATCACGCGCAGGTCGACCGTCAGCCCGGCGAGTTGTGGCAAGCGCCGCGTGGCGAGTGCGCCGATGGTGCGGACACCGGCCCACGCCAAGCCGAGACCGAGTAGTGCGCCGATCATGGCGAGAAGGACGCTCTCGAGAAAGACAGGCCGCATCACCGCCCAGCGGCTGCCGCCGAGTGCCGAGCGGATCGCGGTTTCTCGGCGGCGATGCACGCCGCGCGCGAGCAGCAGTGAAGCCACATCGGTCGCAGCGATCAACAGCACCATCAGCACCGCGCCGAGCATCAACAGCAGCGGCGTGCGTACCGACGCAGTCGCGTCGACGGTGAGCGGTACGACGCGGATCCCCTCGCCCTTGAGATCGGGATAGACGGTGACGAGGCCGTTGAACAGATCGTCCATTTCGCGTTGCGCGCTGGCGAGCGTGGCGCCGGGTGCGAGCCGCCCGAGCGCTGGCATGAAGTTGCTACCGCGCTGTTGCAACTGGTTGTCGGTGAAGCGGAGCGGTTCCCATACCTGCGCCTTGAGCACTGACGGACCGCGCGGAATCCGGAAATCGCGCGGCGCGATGCCGACCACGGTGACCTGATTGCCATCGAGCAGGATCGAACGACCAACGATTGACGGATCGCCAGCGAACTGGCTGTGCCACAGTTCATCGCTCAACACCACGACACGGGGCTGGTCGCGGGCGTCGTCGGCCGGGAGAAGCAGTCGACCGGCCTGTGCCTTGACGCCAAGCATTGGAAAGAGATTGCCGGTGGTGTTGAGGACGCTGACCTGCGTTGCTTCCCCGCCGACAGTGAGCAGCGACGTGCCGTACGACACTGCGGCGATGGTCAGCTGCCTGGCGTGTCGTGAAAGATCGAGATAGTTGGGTGCCGAGAAGGGTCCGGTCTTGAAGTGCGGCGTGGTACGATAGACGGTGACCAGCGAACCCGGATCATTGAACGGTGGCGCCTGCAGGAGCGCCTTGTCGATCGCGCTCGAGATAGCGGTAGTGACGCCGAGCCCCAGTGCGAGGCAGAGAATCGCGCAAGCGGAAATGGTGGGTGAGCGACGGAGGGCGCGCGCAGCGTCGCGCAGGTCGTTTCCCGAAAACAATGCCATGGAGATCTCCCGGTTTGGCGATTGGATGCCGGGAATGCCGAAAAGGTTGGAGTGCCCTGGGTCACTCTTCGCGTCGCTCAGGGCGACACCAGCTACCGCCGGTGGTGCCGCCGGCGATGCAGTTCGGCGTAGGAGATCGGCGACGTTCCCGGTGGCGGCGACCAGCGTTTCCGCATCGGCAGCCAGCAACGCACGCTGCGGCGATAGAGCTCGAACTCCCGCCCGAAGACCCGTTGCAGTTCGTCCTCGTCGTCGCGGCGGCGCAGCAGGTTCCAGAGTAGCGCGCCACCGGCAAAGAGGAGCAGGACGGGGAGCGAGCCATACAGGGCGCCGAGGCCGACGCCCTGGACCAGGGTGCCAACGACCATCGGATTGCGGAACCAGGCGTACGGACCAGTGACCACCAGTCGGCGCGGTGCCGCAAAGGTGGCCGGGGTGCCGTATCCCGCCAGTGCCATGGTGACTGCCGCCCAGAAGACCAGCAGTGACCCCGCGATGACCAACGCCAAGCCGATGACCGGCAGCTCCTGGAATCCCGGCACGTCAAAGTTGGCGTTGTGCTCGACCTGGACGATCCCCAGCGGCAGCCCCCAGACGACGACAGCGCTCCAGATCGCAACAAACACCAGCGTCCGGGCCAGGTTCCAGACCGGGTTGGTGGGGCGGGCGATGTGGTAGAAAGTGGCCACGGCTCGAGCTTCCAGGTGCAAGGGATCAGGCGTCGCAAATACTACCGCAAGATCCCTATGCATGAAGGGTGCCGGGTGGCGGCCGCTACGGGACCGAGATCACGGTCGCGGCCGAGAAGGTCGATTGCCCGCCAGCGATCGGCTCGTAGAAAGCGCGGAGCGGGGTGGTGCCGTTGCCAAGCGCCTGCACGGTGATGTTCAACTGCTTGGTGGTGCTGTCGTAGCTGGTACTGAGCACCTGGGCCACGCTCGAGAGGTCAGTGGCCGATCCGATTCGCCAGCCAGCCTCAGGGAGCGTGCGATTGCCCTGGGCATCGAGCAGGTAGGCGGTGAACTGCTGCGTGGCGTTGAGTGCCATGTGGTAAGGGGTGTTGTCGTCGCCGGTGGGCACCAGCACCAGTGAGACCGGCGTGGTGCTGGTCTGCGGCGTCGGGACGATCACCGCAAAGGTGGTGTTGACGTCGGGATGACCGGCCGACGTCCCCTTGAGTGCGACCGAATAGGTAGCCGGTGTGACCCGGGCGTCGACCGCTACGGTCAGCGTGACGTTGGACGTGCCGATCGCCACCGGGCTCGGCGTGACATGAATGCCCGCAGGCGGCGTCGCAGTGACCAGCACCGAATCGGGGAAGTTGGTGCGGAGAATCTGGACGACGTCCGGTGCACTGCTGCCAGCGGAGACAGTGATCGGCGCGGTCTGCACGCTGATGGTGTAACTGCCGGTCTGGACCGGCAGCACCTGCACCTGGAAGGTGGCGTGCACGTCGAGCAACGCGCGACTGACCGCGGTCAACGTCACGGTATAGAGGCCAGGGGTCACGGATGGCCCGACCGCAACCGGAACCGTGACGCTCTGATCGGTTCCCTGAAATCCCTGTTGCGTTGTCACCGGCGAAACGGTGATCCCTGCCGCTCCATTGCCAGTAATCGACGTCGCTGGTGCGCCATCGCCTGACACTTTCGCCGTGACCGAGCCGGCGCCGCCTTGCACAATCGACACGGGTGAAGGAAGTGCTGTCAGCGTGTAAGTGTCGTTGGACACGATGGCGAGGTACGACAGTTCGCGCGGCGCCGTGTTGCCGGTGCCGGTGGCATGGATCAGCAACGAAGTGTTGCCGACCGTCGCGCCAGTCGACGTCGCAACGGTGACGTGCACCGTATCGCCGGTGGTTGTCGCCGGCGAGAAGCTGAGCGATACGCCATTCACCGCTGTCGACGAGAATGTCACCGGACCGGTATAGCCCTGCCGAGTGATGGTGACCGTGAAGCTGTCGCTCGCGCCGGGCTGGATGCGGCCGTCGCTGGTATGCGAGTCGAGCAGGAAGGAGCCATTCGGCACGACGCGAAAGGTCCAGTCAGCCTTCACCGGCAGCGCACCGGTGAACATCGTGCGGACGCCGCTCGCCGCATAGGTGAAGGTGTCGACCGGTGCGGTTGCGGTGACCTGATAGTTGAGCTGACCGGTGGTCTGACCGGCCGGGATGGTGATCGAATCGCCGCTGAGCCAGGTCGCGCCGTTGCCATCGTGGACCGGGATGACCCCGACGGGCACATCACCGATGGCGTCGGATCCGCGCGTGATGGTGACGTACAAGGTGCCACTCGATCCGGGAGCAACCGTGGTGGGCGGTGGCGACGTGAAGGCGACGGTCACCGCTGTGGGCGGGATGTCGACGCCACCAAGTGTCTCATCGGGACAGCTGCAATCATCGGCGAGCACGGCAACGGCAATGCCAAGGACGGCACCGGCGCGCAGGAGACGCGCGAGAAGTGAACGGCGAGCGCGAGGGGGAAGCGTCGAGGTCATCGGGGCTTTCGGGTACAGGCGACAGGGCGCACGTGAGAGAGGTCCGGCGGCGCACTGCGCGCTGCCGAGCGGCTGATCAAGGGTGCTGCGATGGCGAATGGAATGACGACGACGGGCGAGCCCAAGCGTGCTGCGCGGGTAAGATAGGCGACGCCGGCCAGTTGGGGAACACCCCTGTGCGCACTATTCTGTTGCGATGCGCCCCGACCTCATTGCCTGGCTCACGACGCACGGCTTCACCACCCTCGCCCGCGTCGTTCCGACATCGGGCGCCATGTATGCCGCGGTATTCCTCATCTGCGGCTGGCTGCTGATTCGCCGCGCGCGCGCGATCCCCCTTCTGGCCGATCACGCCGTTGATATCTGGATCGCAGCTGGTCTCGGCGCATCGGTTGGTGCCCGCATCTACTATCTGGTGATCAACGGCAAGCTCTGGTCGACACCGTTCGCGACCTGGTTCGGGCATTCGGGGACCGGCTCGTGGGGCGCCTACGTGGGCGCATCGCTGCTGGTCGCCGCCTACGCGTACGCTCGCAAGCTGCCGGTGTGGCCCTGGCTCGATGTTGCCGCATCGATCGCCCCGCTGGGCGAGGTGATTGGCCGCTGGGCATGCTGGCTCGCCGGCGATGACTTCGGCAAGGTCACCACCGTGCCGTGGGCGATCCATTTTCCCCAAGGGTCGCTGGCGTGGCAGGCGCAAGTCGCGCGCGGTGAGTTGGCGCGCTCAGCGACCGAATCACTGGCGGTGCATCCGCAACAGTTCTACCTGATGATCAACGCGCTGCTGCTCTTCATCGTGGTGTCGGCAGTCTGGTCGCGCAATCGTGCGCGGAGCGGCGTCACCTTTGCGGCCTACCTCTTGTTGTATGGCGCCACGCGTTTCTGGTGGGAGTTCTTTCGCGATCCGGCAGCGGGTGGAGCGGCACACGGCCTGTCGTCATCGCAGTGGCTCTGCATCGGGTTCGTGATCGTTGGCGGGGTGGGCACGGATTGGGTGCACCGTGCCCGGGAGCGGGCAGCGACCGCCTAGCGCGGCTTGGCGGGGTACACCCAAACAGATTGGTGGATCACCCGGCCGGCGCTGTCCACTTGGTACACAGTGTCCTTGGCCAAATACTTGTCAGCGCGCCGCTTGAAGTTGTCCTGCGCCATCACTGAGTCCGATTTCGCCTGGGCCTGCTTGATGTAGAAACTATCCGACGATCGATACTTGAGTTGTACCATCGCCGAATCGCGATAGGCCCGCTCGTTGATGACCTTGCTCCGCGCAACGGAGTCGCGGTAGGTGACCTTCGGGGCGGGCCGATCGGTCGGCAGCCGGGCGTTCCATTGCGCCTTGGTCGAATCGCGGTAAGCGTCGCCGGCGAGAGTCTTGTACTGGACCTTGTGCTGGGCCACCAGCGAGTCACGATAGGCGTTGCCAGTGAGGGTCTTGTACTGGGCCGTGTGCTGGGCGACCTGCGAATCGCGAGCGGCGTCAGCTCGATCAGACCACTGCCAATTGATCGCCTTGTGTTGGGCGATCAGTGAGTCGCGGCGGGCGCTCGCGGTGCTCGCGCTATCCATTCGGACAGCGGCCACGGCGGCGTGCATGTGCATGTCAAGCACGATCCGATCATCGTCGGGTTGCTGTTTCACCACGTACCTGGCCGGGGCATGCCCGGAACTGATGGCGACCACATCGAATGTCTGCGACGGCGCCGGAGAAAAAATCAGGCGATAGGCACCCGCATCATCGGTTCTGGTCTGGAGTGACGCGCCACCGCCGATGGGAGCACCGATGATGCGGGCATTCCCGACCGGGCGCCCCTGGTCGTCGGTGATCCGCCCGACAATGATCGCAATCGCACCGTCACCGCCGGCTGCCGCGGCCTCAGCGTCCCACTTGCGGGTGACGACACCCGCGCTGGCTGCCGCTGCTTCCGCGTCGCGCTTCTGCACAACGACATCCGCGCTCGCGGTCGCAGCTTCGGCGTCGCGCTTGCGGGCCACGAAGGTCATCGGGTCTCTGTTCTGGGTGGACGATGCTGCCGATGCCGTCAGCGTGCCGGTGACCTGATGCACTGCGACCTGGCCGTCGTCGGTGCTGATGTAGCCATCCAGGTGCGAATCGGAGACGCGCACCGCACCGGTGGCGCTGGTGAGCGCCAGGCGTCCATTCACATGTGTCACCGTGAGATCGCCGCCGCCGGTATGTCCGCTGACATTGCCGTCGACACCATCAACACGCACGTTGCCGCCACCAGACTGGAGCGAGACGCTGTAGCGCCGCGGCACCAGCACTTCGATCACTCGATACGAGGCGAGCTGGCCCGCTGGTGCAAAGGTGACGGTGAGTGACGCGCCGTCGGTCGTCCGGTCGAGCAATACCGCCGGCGTGCGCTGCCCGGTGCGCGCCATTACCCGGATAGTGTTCTCGTCGGCGCCGCGCACTTCAATGTCCCCGCCGGTTGGCAGGTCGATATGCAGCAAGCCGCCACTCGTCACCGGCAGGGTCTGGTGGGCAGCGCTGTCGGATTCCTGACGCGCCGGCACCGGCCCCGGCCTGGCCTGTGCTTCGGCACGGGCGCGAAGTCCGGCGAGTGGAACTGCCACGGCGAATGCCGCGACGATGGTCACGACCTGATGGCGGCGGGTGATGCCGCCGGGTGAATGATTGGTCTGCAGCATGACGCGAACCCTCTCTTCCAGATGGGTGAGGCGCGCCATGGCTACAGCTCCAGCGAGCGGCGGCGCGGCCGCTCCACGGGCGATATCAACGAGATGCGTTGCATACGAAACCGGTTGGTGCCCTGCCATGATCACCCGGTCGTCCGCGGCGAGTTCGCTCTCGCGCCGCATCCGTGATGCCGCATACCAGACGCCGGGGTGGATCCAGAAGGCAGCGCAGGCGATGTCGCCGATGCACTGCGCGAGGTGATCGAAACGACCGATGTGCGCCAGCTCATGCACCAGGACAATCCGCAGCCGCTCCACCGACCACGCCTCGGCGCTGCGCGGCAGGACAATGACCGGGTGCCGCGTGCCGGACATCAGGGGGCTTTCGATTTCGTCGCTGAGCAGCACGCGGGGTGCATGGGGGACCCGCTGCTGCTCGGCAAGTGCCGCGACCATTCCGGCGCCGACCAGCGACATGGCATCCTCGCCCCGCGCAATGACGCGACGGATGCGAAGCTGTCCGACGACAATGCGTGCCAGCAGGAGTGTCACGCCCGCCAACCAGAGTGCGAGCCACCAGTAGTGGTGTGGCGCCGGGACTGTCTGCACAACGGCACCGGGCTGCCAATAGGTCGACCGCGCGGCATCCAGCGATGCCGCACTCCCACCTGTTGCCGAGGCTGCGGCGAACGGTCCGGCGACAACGGGCGCGGGGGCGGCGGCCGCAATCGGGACCGTGATGGCAATCGATGGCGCGGCCGGGACGACGAACGGCAGCGCTGCGATGACGACCAGGGCCGCGGCCCAGATGAGGTGGCGGACCGCCGCCGCACGTTTCGCTAGCAGGGTCGACAGAATCGCGGCGGCAGCGATGATGACGGTCGCCTTGACGACGAGGTCGAGGGCGAAGAAGAGAGCCGGGCTCACAGGCGGCCTCCATTCTTGCGCGCCTGCTCGATCAGCGCCGAGATCCGGTTGAGTTCTTCGGTCGAGAGAGAGTGGGCGGAGGCACCGAGCATGGCGACAACGGCGGACTCGGTGGAACCCTGGAAAAAAGTCTCCAGGAGGTGCCGGGCAGCGGTCTGCCGGAGTGCCGACTGGTCGGCGGTGGGCCGGTAGACATAGCGCTGGCCGTCCGACTCATGCTGGACAAACCCCTTCTCCTTGAGGAGGCGGAGCATGCCGCGGACCGCCGAATAGCTGGGCGGATCGTCCAGGTCGCCCAGCACATCGGCGACTGTCGCCTGGCCTCGGCGGACGAGGATATCCATGATCTGCCGTTCGCGGCGGCCGAGGTCAGTGAGGGAATGGGTCATCGCGGGCTCCATGCTAGTGGGTTAGCAGATGCTAATACACTAGCACCGCAGTCCCGGAGCCGTCAAGGGGGAAGGTATGAGGCCGGCGCGCCGCGCTGTTACCGGGCCGGCGGTGCCTTGCCGAGGACGACATCGAACCCGGCCATCAAGGTCAGGGTTCGCTCCTGAAGGCCGAGACCGGGCGAGTTGGCCGGAATATTCTTGCCGGTGAACTCATAGTTTCCGGCCAACCAGAGACGATGCCAGACCACCCCGAAGCCGGCGGTCAGGCTCAAGTCATTCGGTGGCACCACTTCGCCATTGCTGGTGTGGACGCAGTCGGTGTGCGACGACAAGCCATCCGGGGGGTTGACCGTCTCACTGCACTGCGAGCGCAGCGACCACGTCGCGCCGCCCTGGATCTGCAGGCTGAAACCGTGATGGAGCGGGTAGCGTTCGCCGAGCAGCAGAGGGATTTCAGTGTAGCGGATATCGAGGTCATACGTCGAGATATTGATGCCGGGCTCGTCGTACGTCCGCGAAAATCCCTTGCGCACCGTCATCACCTCAGCGGTGAGACTCAGGTGTCCGATCAGCTGGAGGGTGGCCGCGATGCCCGGCGTAAATCCGCTGACGCCATTGCGCGGATGGCTGCCGGTGGGATCGCCGAGTTCCGCGACGGTGCTGACCGTCGAGTATCCGCCAAAGATGCCGATGCGTGACTGCGCGGACACCGCGACCGGAGCGAGGGTGATCAACGCAAGGAAAAACGCCTTTGTCACAAGCAGTGCTCCAGTCTTCAGTGGGTCGAGTGAACGGTCGTCTGGCGGAACGCACTGATGGAACAAAAGGTGCCCGCTGACTTCTCGTCCTGGCTGGTGTGAATGCGGCTGCGGTCGCATTGCGTCAGCCGGCGCACGGTTCGCTGGCCAACCGTCGGACGCCAAACTAGCGCACGCTCGTTCAGCGGAGATCGCGCGCGGCGACGAAGCGCGCGCGTCAGACAGTGGCGCCTCCTCTGCCCAGCGGCCGCGCGCCGGCCGCGAGCATCAGACTTGTAGGCAAGCCTGGACAGTGTCAGCCTGAGCGCAGCGAAGGATCGGCCAGGAGTGCGCCGCCGCTATTTCCCGCGATCCGCCTCCCTGATCCGCTCCGCTGCCAGCTGCCAGTCGATAGCCGGTGCAACTTCTTCATCGGATCCTTCGAGTGACGACTCCGCCCGCGCAATGACCACACTGCCACCGGGCACCAGTCGCCCGAACTCGATTTCACCGCGGCGACAGAAGCGCTCCTGCCGGGCGCGGTCATCATCGGTAAGGGCGACACCAACCGCGTGCAGGCGGGCGTGCATCCCTTCGTGCAGGATCGTGGCGGCGACCTGCGCGAGGGTGAAGTCGCGATTGACCGTGAAGGTGAGCTCGACCAGGCAGAGACGTGAATCGGGGAAGAAGGCACCGCGACAGGGAAAGCGTCGCACCACGATGCCGGCAAAGTCGCGTCGCATGTGGCGAGCGTAATGCGGGGTGTACTGATCGATCAGCGCCAGCGCACCGTCGAGCCGTTCCAGGATATCGAGCGTGCGGATGTCGCGGCGCGGGTTGTCGACCGACACGCGAAAGCCACGCACATCGTGACGCGTTGTCGCCGGCCGAAAGCCGATCCGGTCGAACCAGGAGAGCAGCTGCTGCAGCGGGTGGGGCATGCGTGTCAGTACCGGTCCAGATCATGCCCGATCACCACGCGACCCGTGAATCCGCCGTGCCGGATTCCTTCGAGCAGCTCCGCGTCGGTGGTCTTCTTGCGGACGATATGATAGAGGATCAGCAACTTCACGCCCGCCTTCTGCGCCATCGCGCCGAGCTCGGTGTCGGAGGTATGAAACGCCTTCAGGTAGGTCGGCCACGCGTCGCCACCGGGGCGCGCTTCGGCCGTGGCGTCGGCCGACGGGTAGACCTCATGAATCAGCACGTCAGCACCGCGCGCCGCTGCAGCGAGTGCGGGAACCGGTCGCGTGTCACCGGAGATCACGATGACGCGATTGGGCGCGTCGATCCGATAACCGAACGCCACTGGCCAGCTGCCGTGCGCGACCGGAATCGCGGTGATCTTCACACCGCCGCTGTCATACACCACGCCGGCCTTGATCTCGTGCACGTCGGCGCGTTCACCTCCCGGAAACTCCTGCTCCAGCCCCTTGGTGCGGATGTCGATATCCTCGCTCCATGCCAGCATGATATGGTGCACCATGTTGGCGAGCCCCGGCGGACCGTAGAGCGGCAACGGCTTCTGGCGTCCCATCACCCACGAGGTCAGCAGCAGGTCGGGAAGACCGAGCGTGTGATCGGAGTGGAGGTGAGTGATGAAGGTCGCCGTTGGACCCTTGATCGTCAGGTGCGCGGCGGCGAGTTGCCGCTCGACACCGCTGCCGGCATCAAAGAGAAAGACGCGCTGGCCGACCACGACCGCCGTCGCGGGTCCGGACGCTTCCGGGTTGGGGCGCGGCATGCCAGTGCCGAGGAGGACGACGAGGGCGGAATCAGCGATGGCGGCGATGAGGGAGAGCATGAGGTCCTTCACTGCGTTCAGGACGAGGGGGTTTCCCTCATCCCGAGCGAAGCGAGGGACCTCTACGACGGTATCGCGCAAGTCACCGCGCCACCGCAGCCATGAGGTCCTTCACTGCGTTCAGGACGAGGGGGTATCCCTCATCCCGAGCGAAGCGAGGGACCTCTCCGACGGTATCGCGCAAGTCACCGCGCCACCGCAGGCATGAGGTCCTTCACTGCGTTCAGGACGAGGGGTTACTGGAACAGTCCCGGCACCGACACGCTGCACGCTTCGACCAGCGCCGGATGCCGCCAGACCAACTGCTCGCGCTCAATGATGGGGAAGGTGAGATCCGGTGTCCACACTTCCACCTGTTGCTGGTCGACGTCAACGACCCAGTACGTCCCGATCCGCTGCTCCTGGTAGAGTCGCCGCTTGGTGAAGCGGTCGGCACGCAGGCTCGACGGGGAGAGCGCTTCGACAACCAGGTGCAACGTGCGGATGTCGCGCCAGTCGCTGCTTTGGCGAAAGGCATCGAGGTCCGCCACGAAGAGATCGGGCTGCACCAGCGTGTCATCACCAAAAGAGATGTCCGCCGGCGACCAGAGCGCCTCACGGATGCCGTGAGCAGTCAGGTATCCGTCCACCGCACGAAAGATGTTGGCGAGTACGAGCTGGTGTCGGCCGGCCGGTGCCGGCGTCACGAGCAGTTCGCCGTGCACCACTTCGTAGCGGTTGCCGTCGTCGGGCATCCGGCGGACAGCGTCGGCGGTGAGATACTCCAGGAGTGGCATGGACATAGTATCCCCTCGGCGGGAGGAGCGGGGCAAGGGCGGGTCATCGCGACAGGGTACCGGCCCTCGATCATCGGACGCGTAGCCAAAATACGCGACGGGGGACACCGCTACGCGGGCCAACGGTGGGCTCGATTCGGAATTACATTCATCCCGGTCCCTACCAACTTCGGAGAATCGATGCGCCTTGCCTCAGCCGCACTCGTGCTGGCCGCGCTGTTCGCCGCCGGCTGCGCGAACGACGACATCTTCGATGGCAGCAGCACGCTGACCGACAAGTGCAAGACTGACGTAACTGGTGTCAGCAGCCCCACGACCGGCGCGATCACCCTTGCCGGTCAGTTCTACGCGTCGGAGTCGGTGATCATCCGCGACGGCACCACCCAGATTGCGTCGGGGACGCCGGCGACTGATCGCACCGCGTTCACGTTCACGAGCGTCCCATCGGGCACGCACAGCTGGGAGATCCTCATCTCGTGCGATGCGGGGCAGGACGATCTTGGCATGACAACATTTGTGGTGAAGTAACGAGGACTTGTGACCTTTGTCATCCCGAGCGCAGCGAGGGAGAGCCGAGGTCGTGACGGCGGACCGCAGACGGTGGGCGTCGGGGCGTTCGGCACCTCGGATCTCCCTCGCTACGCTCGGGATGACCAAGGTTTTCGCTCGGGATGACCAAGGTTGAACAAAGGAGACGGCGCGCCATGACCTGGACCCGCCAACGAACTGCCCTCTTTGCATGCGCACTGATCGGTGCGGCACTCCCGTACTGGCCGATCTCCTACCAGGCGCTCAACAGCAATTACCCGATCTTCACGACCTGGTTCTGCATCGCCGTGTTGCTCGGCGCTGGCAGCGGATTCCAGCTCGCCGAACGCAAGCGGGTGCTGGTGCTGCTGATCATGGCGGGGTTCGAGGCGGCGGTGATCCTGCGCGTGATTGTCGAAGTCACGCGTGACCCCACCAGTCACAATCTCTGGCCGCTGGAGCTCGTCTTTGATGGCGTGGTAGCAGGCGGCGGCGCGCTGATTGGGGTGGTGATTGCGCGGCTGGTACAGCGAGTGGCGGGGAAGGGGACGCAACGGGGACGCTGAGTGATCTGACGCATCGCCCAGCGCCGGGCGACCTTGTTTTACCTCGGCCGGCTCAGCTCCGCCTCTGCCCATTGGGCGAATCGTTTGGCGGCCAGCAATACTGCGCGCGCGTCGTCCTGGCTCGCTGAATGAGCGCCATAGGCGGCCTCGTCCTTTTCACCGAGTATCTGGCCGAGGCGGCGCGCTTCCGATGCGGGTAGCCGTTCGCCAATGGCGCGGCGGATCGTGTTTTCAAGTTGGTGATGATCGCGGGAGTTCACGATCCCGCCAAACCTGATCGACAGTGCGTCACCGTACGCGATCGCCGCGTCGACGCATTGCGTGATGACGGGATTGCAGCTGTGACCCGGTCTGGAAAGTTCCATCAGTTCGGAGGCCGCTTGCAGGAACGCCCGTGCGTTGGTCAGTCGTCCTGCTGCGTCGGCCTGAGGTACGGTTCGCCACGACCCTCTCCTAGTCATGCATCAGGGCCACCGGCGCTTGGCCGACCAGCGGCACCGCGTCGGCCACCAGGTTTTGCCACCACGCATCGTTCCGCTCCGCGTGCGCTGCCAGTTCGTCGAGCGACATCCCGACGACCGAGGCGCGCAGCCCGGCTGCTGCGCCCGCTTCGTGCACTCGCGAGTTGAAGAGCTTGAGCCCCGGGCGACCAGCAAGAGCGAACACGACCGCAATGTCGATGTCACTCTGCGCGACATCTTCACGCCGCGCCGCGCTGCCGATCAACCAGACAGCCGTGGGAGAAGGGGTGACCGCGCCGGCCGCATCTCGCACCTGGGCAAAGAAATGGTCGGTGCGAGCCGCTTCTTTCCGGAACAGGTTACCGACCGGATCCGACAGCGGGTGATCCGCCGAAAGCGTGAGCAGCGTCCTGGGGGGATCGCCCACGCTCTCGAGAATACCGCTTTGTTCAAGACGTTCGATGGCACGGTTGGCGCCGGCTCGGCCAAGCCCCGTGCGTTGCGCGATCCCGGCCCGCGATAGCGGACCATTGTGGAGCGACAGGACCCGCAGGATCCGCACGGCAGCTGGTGTCGACAGGATCCCGTCGAGCGGATGATAGAAATGGCTACTGGGTCGGGAGGGGGGTCGCACGGGTCGCTCCGGTATATTATTAGATACAAATAAATCTTATAACATACCTTTGGCAAGGACGCTGGACGCTGGACGCTGGACGCTGGCTGATGGCTGATGGCTGATGGCTGATGGCTGATGGCTGATGGCCGATGGCTGATGGCTGATGGCTGATGGACACTGGACGCGTGTTCACCCCCAGCGCCGCGACGGACCCCCCGCAAACCCCTCCTTCACCAGCCACTGCTCCAGCAACAGCGTCCACCCGGCGAGCTCCGGCCGGTCCTGTGCCAGCCCGACACCGTGCGGCCCATGCGGATAGAGGTGCAACTCATACTGCACGCCGGCCCGGCGCAGCGCATCGGCAAAGGCGACGGAGTTCTGCACCTTCACGACCGGGTCATCCATGGTGGCAAAGAGAAAGGTCGGCGGCGTCTGTGCGGTGACCTGCGTTTCGTTGGAGAGGAGATGGATCAGGTCCGCTGTCGGGTTGGGACCGAGGAGATTGAGGCGTGAACCGGCGTGCATCAGCGAATCGGTCATCGAGATGACGGGATAGGCGAGCACCAGGATCGCCGGGCGGGACGAGAGGCGATCGATTGGATCTGCAGCCTGCGGATTGCCACTGTCGAAATGGGTGCCGAGCGTTGCGGCGAGATGACCACCAGCAGAAAAGCCCATGATCCCGATACGCGCGGTGTCGAGCTGCCACTCCGCTGCGTGGGCGCGCGTGTAGCGGACGGCGCGAGCGGCGTCGAGGAACGGTGCCGGGTAGTGATAGCGCGGCCCGAGTCGATAGGTGAGCACGACCGCGGTGATGCCCAACTTGTTGAGCCAGAGCGCCGGGTCGTGTCCCTCGTAATCGGCGAGTGCCGAGTAGCCGCCGCCGGGGCAGATGACGATGGCAGCACCGTTGGGGTGCTCGGGGCGGTAGACGGTGATGGTCGGGATGTCGGCTGGTGTGTCGCCGAGGGCACCTGACGCGGCCGTGGCCCAGAGTGCGATCGGTGTCGGGCGCGGTGCGGCGGACTGGGCGCCGAGTGCTGGCGCGAGCGAGAGGAGTAGCAGGGCCGGGATCGCGACATGACGCATGGAGCAAGTATACAGCGATTCGTTTCCGCGTTATCGTTTGGTCTCAACGCCCAGCCTCACACTCATTCGACGAGGTCATCATGCGCCATCCAATGATCGCGATTGCCCTGATCATCCCCTTCGCCATCGCTTGCGGCGGCAGCCTCAATGGCTCGGACAACTGCAACACGGAAGTGACCGGGATCGGGAGCACAGGGGTTGGGGAGGCGTTGCTGCGCGGCCACTTCTACTCCAACGAGTCGGTGATCATCCAGAATGGCTCGACGCAGATCGCGGTCTACACGCCAGACGCCAGTGCCCAGCAGATCATTGTGCCAAACGTGCCATCGGGGACACACAGCTGGCATATCATCATTTCGTGCGATGCGGGCCGGGATGACCTGGGGGCGTTGACGTTTGTGGTGGATTAGGCGGGGCGGCTGGTGGCTGATGGCTGATGGCTGATGGCTGATGGACACTGGACGCTGGACATATTGTCACCCCGAGCGCAGCGAGGGGGATCCGAGGCGCCGAACGCTCCGACGCCCACCGTCTGCGGTCCGCCGTCACGACCTCGGCGCTCCCTCGCTGCGCTCGGGATGACAAACCAAAACTCAGGTTCACAGGAAGTAGTGCTTCAGCACTTGTGTGCCGAAGAGCCTGTCCTTGAGCGTAGCGAAGGACGGCTTCAGCCGCGAGCTCACGTGGGGCTGATGGCTGATGGCTGGTGGACATTGGACACTGGACACTGGACGAACCCAACGTACCTGTCATCCTGAGCGCAGCGAAGGATCGCTTACCGGATCGCGTTCACCCGACCGATCCTTCGCTGCGCTCAGGATGACAGTGCTGCGCTCAGGATGACAAACCAAAACTCAGGGTGACAGGAAGTAGTGCTTCAGCACTTGTGAGCCGAAGAGCCTGTCCTTGAGCGTAGCGAAGGACGGCTTCAGCCGCGAGCTCCCTTCAACTCGTCGGCTCCACCAAGAACTGCTCGATCTTGCCACCCGGCACCGTGAACGTCGACAGATTGACCTTCTTCCCGCCGCTGAACTCCACCGCAAAACCCCGATAGATCATCCCGCCGCGCGGAAAGGTCGACGTCTGCGCGATGCTCTTGATGACGCCCAGCGGCGCCAGCGACGTGTGGTAATCAGCAATGGCCGTGCGATCGAAGTAGAAGTTGCCGTTCGCCGTGAACAGTGTCCGGTCAATCGTGCCATGTTGCAGTGATACCAGCACCTTCCGCGCCCAAGCCTCGGCTGTCGCCGCTTCGGTGCTGGTCGTAGTGGTTGAAGCGGGACCAACGACATCGAGAATGGCACGGCCGATCAATCCCGCCGCCGGGCTCGCTTCCTGGTTGGTGAGCACCGCAACTGCAAGCTTGTCATCGGGAAGAACGTAGTTGGCGGCGACAAAGCCGCCGACTTCACCGCTGTGCGACACCATGCGATGACCATTGAGCTTGCCGGTGCTGAAGCCGAGGCCGTAGTTGCTGGTCTTGCCGTTCTTGAGAGTGGTCGGTGCTTCCATTGCGGCGTACGACGCGGGCGACAGCAGCGACTGGTTGATCACCGAGATATCCCAGGTGAGCAGGTCATGCACCGGCATCGCGATTTCGCCATCGGCAAAGTACCAGCCGGGCGCTTCGGAGATCGCCGGCCGCAATGGTCCGAGCGCGTGGCGAAAGTAGCCAGTCGGCTCGAGCAGGTTGTGCTGAGTATCGAGATCGATCGCCTTGGTGAGGCCGACCGGTTGCAGCACGCGTTCTTCGAGAAACTTCCAGAACGGTTCGCCGCTCGCCTTCTGCACGATCAGGCCGACGATGTTGTAGTTGGTGTTGCTGTACTGGTACTCGGTACCCGGGTCGAAGTCGAGCGGCTTGGTCGCCCACTCATGCACGATCTTCTCGGCGGACGACGGTTTGATCCAGTCGGGAATGGTGTAGTCCTGCGGCGCGTAATCCTCGTAGCCCGACGTGTGCGACATCAGGTTCCGCAGGGTGACCTCGTTGGAGCGGGTCAGCTCGGGATACCACTTCGACACCGGATCATCAATCGAGAGCTTCCCCTCCTGCTGCAGCAGCATCACCGCCGCCGCAGTGAACTGCTTGCTGATCGAGCCAATGGCATAGTGCATCGTGGGCTTGGCTACGAGTGGCGGCGTGATGCGGGCCTTGCCGAAGGCGCGGACGTAGACGATCTGGCCATTCTCGACGATCCCGACCGATGCGCTGGGGACCTGGGTCTTCGCCATCAACCCCTGGATCGCGGCGGTGACCTTGGCGGCGACTTCCGGGGGGAGCGACGCGGACGACTGCGCCAGTCCCGGTGTGGCGGCCAGGGCCAGCAGGGCGGCGGCAAGGGCGGTCCGGGCGGAGTGGGTCGGCAAGGTGGGCTCCTGGGTGGATGGCTGGAGGGAAAATAGTGCGCGGGGGGGCGGTCGAGGACGCGGGGAGCTCGCGGGGGAGCTCGCGGTCGAGGGCGCGGGGGAGCTCGCGGCTCAAGCCGCGGCTCGGCACACAAGTGCTAAAGCACTACTTCCTTCCGCCGAGAGCGAGGTGCGGGGTCGCGGAGAGTGGTGTCATCCCGAGCGGAGTCAGAGAAATCCCCTGTGTTTGTCATCCCGAGCGTAGCGAGGGAGATCCGAGGTGCCGAACGCCCCGACCCCCGCCGTCTGCGGTCCGCCGTCACGACCTCGGCTCTCCCTCGCTGCGCTCGGGATGACCAAGGTTTTCGCTCGGGATGACAAATATCTGGTCGATGCGGAGAATTATGTCGTCGACACGGCTGGTGATGGAGCGTGAACGGACAAATATGTCGTCGAACGGGGCAAAGGAGAGACCTGCTTCATGAAAGTTGGAACCTGATTCGCCAAAGCAGAGACCTGTTTCATGAAAGTTCGGACCTGTTTCATGAAAGTCGGAGCCTGATCGGGAAAATATCAGACCTGAACGCCTGATGATGGAGCCTGACGGAGCAAAGATGTCGTCGGTGCGCGTGATGATGGAGGCTGGCGGGAGAAATATGTCGTCGAACGGGGCGGAGGAGAGACCTGTTTCATGAAAGTTGGAGGCTGACGGGACAAAGATGGGACCTGAACGCCCGATGATGGAGGCTGACGGGAGAAAGTTGGAGCCTGATCGGGGAAAGGTGGAACCTGACGACGGAAAGATGGGACCTGAGTGGGGAAAGATGGAACCTGACGCCCTTTGTCACCCCGAGCGGAGCGAGGGTCTTCCGGGCTCGCCGGCGTGAGGAACGGGGCTCATCACGTGACGATTCCCGGAAGCCCTTCACTGCGTTCAGGGCGACAGGCGAGCCGGAAGCTGGCCCACACAGGAGGGAGTGCTTCAGCACTTGTGTGCCGAGCCGCGGCTTCAGCCGCGAGCTCACGCGGCGCTGGTGGACACTGGACACGGGACACTGGACGATCCCAACGTACCTGTCATCCTGAGCGCAGCGAAGGATCGCTTACCGGATAACGAGTGCATGGAGCAGTTTCCGATACCGATTGTCGAACGGAACGTTGAGAAATACGGATGAGTTGTAGGCGGACATGGGGGTCTGCGGATGTTACTTCGCAGCGACTCCGAAATGTCCGAGCACTCTGGTCCATTCCCGACCGCCGGGTTTCCAGGAGCGGGGAGTCTTCCCGGCTTTCTGGTCGTAGACCAGCTTCGCCGCCGCCGCCGCCTTCATAGCCGACGCTTTGGAAACCACAGGCTTCCTGGCTGGCGACCGCTTGGTTGAATGGGCCAACTTGCCAGGGCGTTGGGCGGCTCGCTTGGTGGACATGCAAACATTCTGCGCACAAACGGCTCAGGAAACAAGGTCGATTCATGCCAAGAGGCTCTTTTTTCTGCGGGCAGCTTGGTCAAGATGGGATATCAGACACCGGCTGCGTGGTGCGACATGGACCTGCGTTCACGCCGACGGTTGCGCCTTTAGGGCAGGGCCTGGCAGGGACAGGGTGGGTTGGGGCCATTCTGGGCGCCTATTCTTCGAAGGTCACCATTCGCCTCCCAGCTGCTGATCGTGCTGTCCATTTGGTCTACGTCGACTCATAGGGGGACCAATGCCTCAGAAGGCGACAGTGACCGCCGCCAAGACCTACCTTCGCGAGCTGAAGACACAAGGAAGCACCCGGTACGGCGGTTTCGGCGAGCGTCTCTACGAATACGTCGCCCGTCATGAAGGGCAGACGGGTACCCTTTCCGGGAGCGCGGCATGATCGCAGGGATGGACAAGGCGGTTGGGAGCAATCCTGGTGGCCGTTTGACCTTCGACCCGGCCGAATTGAACAAGCGGTACAAGTTTCCGTCATGGCAGGCGTTCGAGTCGGAATTCGCCGAGCGGTTCGGTTTTGCCCGGCGAGTGTGAGGTCTGCAGATGATCCGGCGTGCCCGCCCGGCCGCTAGCAATCCACCATGTGTACCCATCCATCCCACGACCAACGGTCGCCCTTATACACCAGCGTAATGTGCGCGTTCGAATGGCTTTC
The DNA here is from genome assembly GCA_036499125.1 of Gemmatimonadales bacterium. Lineage (GTDB taxonomy): Bacteria > Gemmatimonadota > Gemmatimonadetes > Gemmatimonadales > GWC2-71-9 > Palsa-1233. Next base: position 355,248 of record DASYEH010000008.1, on the reverse strand, counting down.
CGCCTTCCACGTCTTACCGAGGAACTCTCGCCGCCCACAGTCGGCGCGAATGTCCGCGCCAATCACTTCCCTGATTTCGACGTCGGCGCTGTCTGTCCCTCGCAACTTGACGGCGGGAAAATAGACTGATCGACTATCGCGCAATCCGCAGCCGGTGAGCGCCGCCTGGTCGGTGCAGACGAGATATCGCGCAACAACGTCGGCGCTGTCATGGGCAACCTGTGCCGGCACGCCGTGGCCACGATCAACGTGGAGCAGGGCGATGATCAGCTGCGCCGACGCGCTTGCTCCGGCCGCATCGTGTGTCTGCTGGGCACGGACGGCAGGGGCGACGGTGGCAAGAAGCGCGACGGCCAAGAGCGATGGGTGCACGGGGGGCTCCGGGGGAACGTCAGGTCAGGTGTTCGCAACGGGTGCGGGTCGCCTGAGCGAAGCGAAAGCTAACGCTCGCGTCGCCCGGAACGCGCTGAGGAGCGCCCGGGAATCGACATGCGCTGGGTCTGGCTACTTGCGTGGGTTGGCCCGGAAGCCCTTCACTTCGTTCAGGGCGACAGACGAGCCGGAAGCTGGCCCACGCAGGAAGTAGTGCTTCAGCACTTGTGTGCCGAGCCGCGGCTTCAGCCGCGAGCTCACATGGGGCTGATGGACACTGGACACTGGACGCTGGACGATCCCAACGTACCTGTCACCCCGAGCGCAGCGAGGGAGATCCAAGGTGCCGAACGCCCCGACGCCCGCCGTCTGCGGTCCGCCGTCACGACCTCGGCTCTCCCTCGCTGCGCTCGGGATGACAAAGGCTTTGTCGTTCAGCCGCGAGCTCACGCGGCGCTGGTGGACACTGGGCACTGGACGATCCCAATGTACCTGTCATCCTGAGCGCAGCGAAGGATCGCTTACCGGATCGCGTTCACCCGACCGATCCTTCGCTGCGCTCAGGATGACAACTCTGCACCACCCCACACCAGCCATTCACCAGCTGCATCTCCCGGATGCTGGTGCACCGCGCGTCGGCCAGGCGGGTCGAGCCAACGACCAGCGCCAGCGCCTGTGCCCGTGACACCGCGACGTTGAGCCGGTTGGGACTGAGAAGGAACTCTGCACCACGCGGCGCCTCTTCCACCGTCGACGCACACATTGACACGATCACCACCGCCGCCTCTTTGCCCTGGAACTTGTCGACCGAGCCGATCGCGATCCCTTCACCCAGGCGCTCGCGCAGCAGCCGCACCTGCTGATTGAACGGTGCCACGATCAGGATGTCGGCTCGCGTCACTGGCCGGAGCGCCTCACCCTTGATCGACACTTGGCCCTGCAGCAGCTCACTGACCAGCGTCTCGATGATGTCAGCTTCTTCGTCGCTGCGTTGCTCGCACCCTTCGGTTTCTACCGGGACGTAGACCACGCCCGATGACACCCGGATCTGTGAATGCGGTGGCGCGATGACGCGATTGGCATGCGTGCTGACGTCACTCTGCAGCCGTCGGTCGTAGAATGACTTGGAGATCCAGCTGCACACGTCGGGGTGCATCCGGTACGACAGCCCCAGGAAGATCCCCAAGTCGGCCGGAATCGTGGCATGCTCCTGCATCAGGTACACCAGGCACGACGCGCCGCTTTCGCCCGGATGGCTCCCCTGGGTCGGCTGGCTGAGCTGCATCTGGTCGCCGATCAGTACCAGGTTCGCGGCACTCTGGCCCATCGCCACCGCATTGGCGAGCGAGACCTGTCCGGCCTCGTCGACAAAGAGGTAGTCAAGCACGCCAGTCATGTCTTCGCGACTGAAGAGCCACGCCGTGCCACCAATCACGGTGCCCGGTGCTGCGGCCGCTGCCACGGCCTCCCTGTTGTCATTGGTAAACTGAATCGCCGAGCCGGCCGGCGCGTCGTCGTGGTCGACACCCTTTTTCCAGAGCGCACCGCGCACGCCGGCTTCCTTCATGGCGCGTTCCACCGCGCAGAGGAGATTCATGATCACCTTGTGACTGTTCGTCGCGATACCGACGCGCTTCCCCTGGCGCATCAGCTCGGTGATGATCCGCGCCGCCGTGTGCGTCTTGCCCGTTCCCGGCGGCCCCTGAATACAGAGCGTGGTGCGGTCCATGCGAGTGACCACGTCGATGGCCGACTGGCCGACATCCGCTCCGTCCGTGATCAGCGCACCACCATTGTGCCCAAGGATCCTCGGCGGGTGGCGGAAGAGGAGGTCGTCCACCGCACGCGCGGTCGACGCGTCGTCGGAGTAGGCCTTGGCGTAGCGCGCGACCGCCCGTGCAATCTCCGCGGCGGACATCTGGTCCTTCGGAATCAGGTCGAGGTGGTCGGGAAGGGTCCTGGTCGGGCCCTGCTTCAGCTCGATCGTGCCGGCCTCAACGTCAATCGACAGCACGTCAACTGGTGCCGGCCGCTCCACCAGCGGCGCCCGGTCGACGCAGGTCGAGCCCGCATGGATGGTGGTCTCCTGATCAGGGTCGAAGCGGTACTCGATGGCGAGCGAGCGGAGGACCTTGACCGGCGCGCGACTGGTGCGCTGCAAGGACGCCAGGCAATCGGCGTCGGCGTAGAGCTCGTCAGTGGCCATCGCCTGGCGCTCGAAGTAGCGCCACCACATCGGCTTCTCCTCGCGGCGATGGAACTCCACCAGCTGCGACAGCAGCTCGGCGACGCGTTGGCGCTCAGGATCACTTTCCTGTCGCGCAATCGCGGCGAGTTTCTGCACCAGCAGGTCGGTGTCCGATGGATCGCGCGTTGGCACGGGACCTTCGGCCGGTGGCCTGGCACTGATGTAGCGAATGCCGGCTTCGCGTTGCCGGTTGAGGAGCCAGTCGCGCAAGAGCAGGGTCGACTCGCAGTCGACCCGGTTGTAATCGCGGATTGCAGTAAGCAGCGGCGAATCCTGCCACCGCGCCGGTTCGCCGCTGTCGAGCCAGCGTTGATATTCGACCACCGACCCGGCGGCACTCACCACGTCACCCTCGCGCGCGGGCAGGAAGAGCTTCTCGATGTACTTGAGCGAGTAGCTGTGCACTCCCACCAGCAGTCCCTGGCGCACGACGGTGTAGAGATCGACCATGACCTCGTGGCGGAGCAGTTCGTCGACCTGATACTCTCGCGTGCCGTATCGACTGGCCAGGCGGCGGAGGACCGACTTCTCGTAGGCCGCGTAGTGGTAGATGTGCATGGAGCGATCGCGCTGCCACCGCGGGAAGACCCAGTCGATGAACTGCTCGAACGCGACTTTTTCGTCGTGCGAATCGTGCGCCCACCAGTCGTGGAACTGCGGTGCGGTTGCGTCGCCGGTCACGGCGCCCCAGAGATACTCCAGCCCATCCTTGGCGAAGGGAAAGCCTTCGAGATCAAAGAAGATGTCTTCCGGCGATGCCGGTGGCAGGAGTGCCAGTCCGCAGCGTTCATTGTCGTCAGTGGTTGGCCGCTGTTCCCAGGGAGGGGGCGCCGTTTCTGTTGCGCTGGCTTGCAGCCGAGCCTGACGCTTGAGGATATCGAACGACACCGCCTTGATCGGTGGGCAGTCGTTACGCGCGGTTGTTGCCAGCGCCGAGAAGGTGTCGAGCCCCTGGGCTTCCAGCTTCTCGATCTGGTTGCGGGAGATGTTGGCGACGCGACTGAGGTGATCGGATGCCAGCAGCATCTCTTCGGCGAGTTCATTCCAGCGGCCAAAGGAGCGATCGCGCCCGGGGTCGGGAATGACCTCTGCGTTCCAGCGTGCCTGGAAATCGAGAAAGGAGTGCTTGAAGCGCCGGTAGTACTGCATGAAGTCGTCGCTCCGGAAGCCGAGCTCGCCACCGTGGCCGAGGACGAAACGAAACTCGCGCGGCATGACGAGCTGGATGGCGTCGAGCATTTCGCAGTAGGCACAGAGTTGCACGATGAAGTACGGCTTGGCGCTGCGGGCGAGCTTGGTGTCCCAGGGGATGTAGTGAAAGTCGCCGAGGGCGGAGGGGCCATCGACGCGAAAGAGAAAGTCGGGGTAGCCGTGCCAATCGCCGAGGGTGAGGTGCCCTTGCGAGATCACCGGGGCGCCGGCGCGCATCGCCTCAAGGGTGAGGCGATTGGCGTCGTCGCCCTGGGCGATCTCGACCAGACCGGGATACCGCGTGCGGAGCTCCGCGAGGTACGCGCGCTCATGCTCGGTCCCCATGCGGGCGACCAGGTCGAGTCCGGGGTCGGTGGCATCGGGCCGGAAGGTGGTCGCAGCCGGGCCGACCTGTCCGAGCCGCTCCATCCGGGCGCGTTCGCACCAGGCGGCGAAGTCGCCTTCGAGATAGGCGATCAGGTCGCTGGGGGAGAACTGGATGGTGCCGTCGGCGAGGCGTCGGATGCGGGGCTCCGGGTGGGGGATGGTGGAGGAATCTAGGGTTGTGGGGGGAGGACGGTCCGGTGCTGATCGATTCTCTGAAATCGGGTAGGTTGGGGGGGTGGGACTTCTGCAGGATCAGCTGACCGAGACGAATCCACCGACAGGTCAACCCCCGGGGCCAGACAGATGAGCGATGAGACGACGCTGGTTGGCGTGGACGGCTGCCCGGGCGGGTGGCTCTGCGTGGTGCAACGGGGGACGGTGTTGTCGGCGATGGTTGTCGATTCGATTGCCGATGCGCTCCTCCGGTTCGAGCCGACGCTGCTGATGGTCGATATCCCGATCGGGCTCATGGACTCAGGCTCCCGGGAGTGCGACCTGTTGGCGCGGCAGATGCTCAAGCCGAAGCGCCATGCCAGCGTGTTCAACACGCCGGTGCGAGCGGTACTCGTCGCCGAGACGTACGCGGCGGCCAATGCGCTGCATCGCGAGGTGGACAACGGCCGAGGGATGTCGGCGCAGTCGTTTGCCATCATGCCAAAGATCAATGAAGTAGACCAGCTACTACGCGACCTGCCGGTGGTCACCACGAAACAGCTGCAATTGTGGGAGCAGTTCCGGACCAGCGCGCCCGTAACATTGAGAGCGGCTTCGAGGTAGAACCGCGCTGGATCCACTACAACGACCTCTAACAGACGTTGATCCTCTTGGCCTTCGCAGTTGTTGCGTACGGAGGCAAGTACGTGGACTATTCCAACGAAGGTGAACGAGCCTAAGGGTATTCTCGCGAGCCCAAGGTTCCCGAGGCGGCGTACGATCTCGCGAACACGCAGCCAAGCGTGACTTGAACGATTGCGGCGGTTTTGTCGAGGTTGAAACGTTTGATGACCAGGCGGGCTCGGAGCGGTTGTAATCCACCCCTAATTACACGGACGGGCAGGTGTCGAAACTCACACAGATTCAGCAGGCCCTATTGGCGTGCAATCCGGCAGGATTTCAGCAGTTGTGCGACGCGCTCTTACTTCGGCTCGGATATCCTCCGCCGATACCTGTCGGAACAGTCGTGGGCGCCGACAAGGTCAAGGCCGGCACGCCTGACACACTGATGGTGCGTCCCGATGGGCAGTATATCTGCGCGCAATACACCACACAACAGACTGACGTTCAGGATAAGTTGGTCGGTGACTTGGCAGCGTGCTTCGACGAAGAGCGCACGAACTTCGAAGCGAAGCGCGTCGCGGAGGTAGTAGTATGCTGCAATTCTGGGCTGACGTCCGCTCAAGTTGAAGCGCTTCAGCATGAGGGCCGGGCCCGCTTATGCGTAGTATCGGTAAAGGATGCGGGGACCATTTCGCACGAGCTCATCAACCATCCAGGAATCGGGCGCGAATACCTGGGGATTGAGGTTGACACGGGACAACTGGTCGAGATTGACGAGTTCATCCGACTGTACGGCAAGAACCCCCTCGCGACGAAATTGGATACTACCCTGCGATATCGCGACGCGGAACTCGCCGGCACGGTCGCAGCGCTGGGCCAGAGTGAGGTCACTGTAGTAACCGGGCCCCCTGGGGTTGGGAAGACTCGGTTGGCAATAGAGGCCTGCCGGTCGCTAGTGGCGAGTAACCCCGAATTCCGATTTGTGTGTGTTCGGTCGCGCGGTCCCGATTTTTTCGATGACCTTCGAGTCCTTACCGCCGGCTTACCGGCGGTGCTCATCCTGGTTGACGATGCCAACCGAGTTAGCGGCTTCGCCTATGTGTTGCAGCTCCTTCACGATGCTCCACCTGACCGCAAGGTGAAGATAGTCGTAACCGTCCGCGACTACGCGGTGACCGAAGTACTTGATCTAGCGAGGCGATTTACCACCCCCAGCCAATTGGTACTTACGCCTCTCACCAACGAGCAGGTGGCAGACCTGATTCGGGCGGAATTCGGAATCGCCAACCACCGTTATATCGACCGAATCGCGGCAATTGCGCAAGGCAACGTTCGACTGGCGGTTATGGCCGCGCAAGTTGCGATTCGGGAAAACACGTTGGACAGCATATCGGATGCCTCAGCGTTGTATCGCGAACACTTTGCCTCCGTTCAGCGGGATCTTGAGGTGGCCAGCGATCCAGCGCTTGTCAAGATTGCCGGGCTCGTCAGTCTGTTTCGGGTCCTTCAGCGCGATCACGGCGGCGAGTGCGAGCTGATCCGGACAGAGTTTGGAATTGAGCCCGAAAAGCTATGGGCTGGCGTGCAGGTGCTGCACGAAATGGAAATGGTGGACCTATATGAGGACGAGATTGTCAAAGTATCCGATCAGGTGCTGGCAACCTATTTTTTTCATGCTGCGTTCTTTGAGCGCGGAGGCCTTGATCTAGGTGCGCTCCTCCGCCCTCCAGTCTTTCCTGCCTACAGATCCCGATTGATCGATGCACTCAATCCTGTCTTGTCGGTGTTTGGCGCTAACCCCATAGGTGATGCGTTGAGAAAGGCATTCGACGCGAGGCTGTCGACCTTGGAAGAGCAGCGAGACCAGGCGGCACAGATCGATCTTCTCCAGGCATTCGGTCCCGTGGACGCGACGGCGACGTTACGCTTTGTCCGAGACCGCGTTCGTGGCCTACCCGTTGTACCTGCCGAGGCAGCGCTTTCGTTACATGAGCGGGACCGCCCTTCTCACCGTTCGCCACTGTGGTCGATTCTCGGTACCCTATCCAACGGAGAGATTGCGGCTGTGAAATCGGTGATCGACCTCGCGCTCGATTTGCTTTCGCGTCACCCAGAGCAAGCCGGAGTTCTCGTTGGCTTGCTCGTCGACAGATTCGGGATTATGCCAGAGTCATACCTTCGAGATTACGAGATTCAGGTGGCAGTGATCGAAGGGCTCGCTCGACGAGCCAAGGAAGTAGCCGACCCGGAGTTGCAGCGCCTTCTACGCCGAATCTATGTCGCCGTGGGAAAAGAATCGCTGAGAACTCACATTCGGTGCACAGAGATGCGGCGGAACTCAGTATTCATCACTGAGTTCGACGCGCCCATCACACCCGCCTTTTTCTCACTCCGGGAGACGATTTGGCGCCAAGTGTTATCTCATGGGGCTGAGCCGGATGGGCGAAACGCCGTGCTGGACGTCCTCCTGTGGTACGGCGGGCATCAACTCGAGGTCTCAAACGCGGCTGTCATCGCGGCAGACGCGAACTCTGTACTACCAATGCTCGATGCGCTGCTTGACGGGAACGCGTTTTCAGGTGTCTTTGTCGTACGGCGCTATCTGGGGCTTCTTCGTGACCGGAGTTGCGAGTTGGAGGCGGCCACCGATGCAATCCGGCTTTCGCTCGAACGTCGTGTGGATACCCCACAAGCCAACCTTGCCGGACTACTAGTTGAAGAGGCTACCGATCAGCAAGCACGGTTATCGTTGAGCCATGAAGAATACGAAGCGCTGCGGCGCGGCCGACGGCTGGAATATGTGCGAGATTTTGAGCGACCGCATTGGGACGAGTTGCTCGCGGACGCAAGGGAGATACGAGACGAACTCATACGTGCGCATCGTATCGAGAATGCGGAAGATTCAGTTAGCACAACCGGGTACTATGACTGGCAGTTGCGTAGCGGCGTGACGGAGATGCTTGCATCGCTAATTGATGCAGCGCCCGAGTTATTTACCGTGGTTACACGGACTTACCTCGAGTCGGGAAACACGCTCGACCTCGAGCCCCGGATTATTGTGCCAGGACTTATAAAATCTGCAGGCGCATCGCTCGCCCTCTCGATACTCCGTCAAACCGAATACTCCGGGCGGGCGTTCTGGCTCAGTATCGCCTACTCTGCGCTTGACCAAGCCGACGCGAACGAAGCACGCTTGTCCGAGGTGTTTCAGCTACTCGAGGCGGCGGCGCCGGGTGACCTGACTCGAGACTTGGCCTTTCTCCTGAAGTTCCAGCATTTAGATCGTTCAGTCATTCCGAAGGCTACCGCCATTCTACTGCGAAAGGCGGAGATGGTTCCGCAGCTTGGATGGATCCTTGTGGGGTTGTTTGAACCGTACGGACGGGACATCCCACTTCGAGAAGTGTTTGGTGGTGATGCGGGCAACGTTGAGCTTCTCAAGCGAGCGTATCTTGCCGCCAGTCGCGTCGACCAGCACTGGGACTGGGGCGGGGAATCGTTTTCCGCTCTGTTGGATCTCGATCCGGCTTTCGGCGCAGAGTGGGTTGAGTGGGTCTATGATGGGCACAAGGGAAAAGGATGGATAAGCAGTCATGCCGATTCACGTGATCATGCGAAGCTGTGGCTTCGGCACGATTTCGAGATTGTAGTTCGGCATATCCTGGCACGTGTGCGTGACCACGCCAATGAGTTGCTCGGATTCGGCGACGGCTATGGCAGCGTATTCTTTCGAGTCGGTTCGGATACGACGGAGGCCGCGGTTGTTCGAGGCCGCCAGGACCGCCTTCTCGAAGCGTTGGTCGCCGAGAATGCGATGGACCAAGAAGGAACAGCGTTCGTATTTCACCTCATGTCTGGCATGGCTGTGGAGCGTCGTCGACACTTCATCGAGGTTTTCGTGGATCGAAACCGCGAATTCGAGGCTTTCGCCCTTCTACCGCTTGAACCGGACCACGGAAGCTGGTCAGGTAGCGCCGTCCCTATGCTCCAAGGCCGCGTCGATTTCTTGGCAAGCCTGTTGCCGATGTTCGACGAAGTCGACTTTGTGGATCACAAGTACGAAGTGGAGAGACGAATAAAGGGATTGCGTGACGCGATCGAGGTGGAGAAACGAAGGGACTTTGTTGGTCATGAATAGATCGCGGCGAGGGGTTAGTGACAGCGCCTCTCCATGCTCAACGGTGCCACCCCGTGCCAACAATCGGAAACGCAATGTGCCAGGCGGCCCATGATCAGGATCCAGTTGATCTCGATGTGCGATTCTTCAGGCGTCAGCGAGACATGTTGCGGTGCGAGTGGCGACATGGGAACGAGTCGCGATGTTGTTGGTGCGGCTGGCCGCCGGCGCTCGAGTGGCTGTTTCCCAGCCGATCCAGCCGCCGGTGTGGCGGGCCAGCGATCGGAGCGTTTCGCGACCCCAGATAAGCGTCGGCGCCACGAGGATCTTGCGGGCGGACGGGTGGGCTTTGGTGAGGGCGGCGAGATGGCGGAGGGCGGGGTGGGACGATGAGGCTCCGGGCGGGGGCGGGGGCGGGGGCGGAGTCGGAGGAATCTAGGGTTGTGGGGGGCGGTCGTGCCGCCATCGGTTTTTGGAAAATCGGGTTGACGGGCCTCGACCTCCGAGGGGAGTGTTCGAGCGCGAACAGCCCACTTCACCTCCGTGGGACCTGCGTTCAAGATCTCAGCAGGTCAGGTCCTATATCTTATCAGCTGACCGAGATGTCATTGTCGTCTGCGTCACGGAGCCGCTCCAGCCCATGAACCCCCGTCCCGGCATGTTCGCTCTCGTCCGCAACCGCCGCGGAGTCATCGCAGCTGTCCAGCCCTATGACGGTCCGGACGGGCGTCTGCACCTGGTGCAGGTGGAGTACAATGACGATGCCTTGCCGCGGGAGGATCAGCTCCTCTGGGAACGTGAGCCGTTCGCGCAGGTACTTGAGCCAACAGCACTCCCAAATACGTCATCGACGCGGCCGATGCCGCCGGACGATTTCGACGCGATACTCCGAGCAAGCCGCTGGAGTGCCGCGATGCCGTTCCTGGACCCGGACGGGGACGGGCCGCTGCAAGCAATGCCCATCTCAGCACCGTTCCATGGTGCGGTCCAGGTTGACGACTTTCAGTTAGTTCCGCTCCTGAAGGCCTTGCGAATGCCCCGGGTGAACCTTCTCATTGCCGATGATGTGGGTCTCGGGAAGACGATTGAAGCCGGGCTGATCCTCACCGAGCTCCTTCTCCGCCGCCGCATTCAGAGGGTTCTGATCCTGACTCCTGCATCGCTCCGGTTGCAGTGGCGGGATGAAATGTGGGACAAGTTTGCGTTGCCATTCGATGTCGTCGATCGGGCTGAAACTCACGCGCTGCGTCGCCGGCTGGGAATGGACGCCAATCCATGGCGCTCGTTCAGCCGGATCATCGCCTCGTATCACTACCTGCGACAAGACGATGTGCTGGAGCAGTTTCTCTCCGCGAGTCGGACTCCGGAGGGATCCGCTCACCTTCCGTGGGACCTGTTGATTGTGGACGAGTGCCACAACTTGATGCCGTCGCCGTTTGGAGAGGATAGCGACCTTTGTCGGACGCTTAGGTTGATTGCCCCGCAGTTCGAGCATCGCCTTTTCCTCAGCGCCACACCTCACAACGGTCACACGAGGTCGTTCACTGGACTGCTCGAGATCCTCGACCCAGTGCGCTTCAGCCAGACCGACGAGCTCAAGCCCGCCGAACGCGAACGTGTACAGCAGGTCGTTTTGCGTCGCTTGAAGCGTGAGATTAACGCTCGGACCTCGCCGCCGCGATTCTGTCATCGCCACTCGCCGGTCGCGCTGCCGCTCAACTTGTCCGAAGCAGAACTCAGACTTTCGTCCGCGTTCGCCGCCTTCCGAACCGCAATCCACCGCGCGATTGCCGTCGGCGGGACAGGCCGTCGCCGTGCAGGATCATTCGCTGTGGAAATTCTCGGCAAGCGGCTCCTCAGCTGCCCAACGGCCTTTGCTGAGTCGTGGCGGCGGTGCAAGCTGGGCCTGGCTGAGGCCGAAGCGGTGGGTGATGGCGATGTCATCGCGGCGGAACGTCAACTCGAACGGGACACCGAAGATGACCGCGAGGCACAGTCGCGCGAAGCGTCTGCTGCCAATGTGGTCGGCGCATGGCTCGTGGGTACCGCCGACATGATTCGCGCCGAGATCGCCGAGATCGATGCTGCTGTTGACGGACTTGGCCTGAACAGGTCACCCGATGTGGTCGCACTGGAGCCGGTGAGTGATATCCGCTTCGAGGAGCTGCTTCGGTTGATTGAACGCCTCCTTCGAACCGGCGGCAGGTGGCGGGATGACGAGCGACTGATTGTTTTCACCGAATACAAGACGACGCTTGACTACCTGGCATGGCGACTTCGCGACCGATACGGTAATGAGCGCGTGCGTCTCCTGTTCGGCGGGCTTGATGATGGCGAGCGAACGGATGTCAAGAATGCCTTCAACAACCCAGATGAGGATGTTCGAATTCTGCTAGCGACCGATGCCGCCGCTGAAGGGCTCAACCTGCAACTGACCGCCCGGTACATGCTGCATTATGACTGTCCGTGGAATCCTTCGCGCCTGGAACAGCGGAATGGCCGGCTGGACCGCCATGGTCAGGCCCGCGACGTAACCATTCACCACTTCGTCAGCGATCAGGATCAAGACCTCAAGTTTCTTGCCCATGTCATTGCCAAGGCCGACGAGATTCGCGAGGATCTCGGTTCCGTCAACGAGCTGTTCGACGAAGCTGCCCACCGCAAATTGGTGGCCGGCGAGGCCCTGAGCACGGTCCAGGCTGATCTTGACCGACAGATCCTTCTGGCCAAAGGGCGAGCGGCGCTCGATGCGGATGACACTGTTGGTACCGGCGCCGAAGGGATTGCGGCCGCGACATCCCTCCAGGCTTTGGCTAACGAGATTGGGCTGAACCCGAAGAACATGCGAGATACGCTGGAAGCGGCCATGGCGATCAAACGTGGGCGCCCGCAACTCACTTGCTCCGACGCACCAAGGACGTGCAAGGTGCTCGACCCGGCGCTCGAAGGTTGGGCGCCCGTGATCGATGAGTCACTGCGCCGCCCGCTCAAAGGCGGGCTTCGCGGGCCGGTGGCCCGTCTGGCGTTCGATCCCGCCCCATTTATGCTCCAGGTGGGCGAACGGGCGGTGTTCACCCCCCGGCCAGATGTCCAACTGCTGCATCTGTCACACTCGATGATGCAGCGAGCGCTCAGCAGCCTCACTCGGCTTCGGTACCCAGGGACAGGCGAGGAAGTCTCCCGCTGGACCGTCCGTCATGGCATCGTAGGTGACGACCTCGACGCAATGGTGCTCCTCAGTGTCGAAGAGCTGGCGGTGAACGACCTCCGCGAAACCTTCCACCATTGGGTGCGCACAATCGCGTTTCCGGTTCAAGAGGGGATTGTCGGCGAGCCGATACTCGGCATCGGCCCCATTGAATACTCCGAAGCTCCCATCAGCGCGGCCGCACTGGAACGAGTTCGGCACACTCTCGACGACGTCGTGCTGGAGCTCAAGCAATCGCTCGCCAGTCAGGCGCATGACTTGACGTCACGGCTACGAGAGGAGCTTGCTACCCAGGGCGAGATCGCCCGTCGCACTGAGGAGGAGCGGTTCAGAAGCCGTGCCGGGGAAGTATCCACGCTCATTGCGGAAACCACCCTCGCCAAGCTTGAGCGCGAGATCGCATCGCTGCAACGCCAGCGTGACCAAGGCCTTCTGTTCGACGAAACTGAGAGGCTCGAAGACATCACCCGGTCGATCACCGAGAAGGAGCTGGAGATCGCACGCCGCAAGTCACACTATGAGGAGGTGCGGGCGCAGCTCGAGCGCGAACGCGAGCGAATTCTCCACCAGCTTCTGCCGCGGCGGTACAGCATGAGCGGGGAGGCCCAGGTGTTCCCGGTCACGATCGAAATAGTTCTCCCGGGGGCGCTCGCGTGAGTGACGCCGCGATTTGTGGGTGGGAACGACTACGACATGGGGGCTTGCTCCTGGATGCCGCGCGGCTACGCAAGATCACCGCGCGCGACATTGTTCCCTTAGCTCCCTATCACGCTGAGGTCCTTCGGCGCATGCTCTCCGGGCTTGGCGAGATGACCGGATCGGAGACGACGCCGTTGATCATCTTCGTGCTTGAAGTGATCTGCGGATTCGGGGCAGGGAGCGGGAACTGGACGCGGGGCGCCCAAATTGGTGTTGACTGGGGTCGCCGGGCCGTAACGGGCGAGAGCATCCGCCCGCGCCACCTTTGGCGTGGACCGCACGGAAGTGTGCTGCCAGTGTTCACCGAAGACGAACCTCGTCTCGGCATCGGCAAGAGCCGACGGACACTCAGCAACGTTCTGCAATGGCTCCGGGGTGGCACTGAACGCATCGCTGTGGTGACGAATGGACGTCAATGGCGCTTGATGTTCGCCGGACTGGACTTCGACGCCTGGTGCGAGTGGGATACCGACCTCTGGCTGGAGGAAGGGGGGATTGGGGCTCAGGTTGACGCGCTCAGGAGCCTCGTCACACCGCTCCAGGTGGATGGAGTTACTGACGGCGACACTCCACCGCTCGTGCAGGCCATTCTCGAGAGCAGGAAAGGCCAGGCGGAACTCTCGGCGGCACTCGGGGAACGTGTCCGTGAAGCTGTTGAGCTCGTGGTCCAATCGCATAGCGAGGTGCTGGAAAGCCGCTGCCAGGATGTGGCCCCGGCAGATATCTACCGTGCCGCTGTGCGGGTTGTGATGCGTATGGTAGTGGTCCTCTTCGCAGAATCGCGTGACCTCCTACCCCGTGACAGTGCACTCTACCACGCCGCCTACGGTCTCGGAGGACTCATCTCGGAGCTTGAACGCACTGGGGCTCGTGGTGGCAATCGGCTCAAGCGTCAATATTCCGGCTGGCCGCGCCTCCTGGCGCTATTCCGGTTGATGCACGACGGCTCACACCATCCGGCGTTGCCGGTTCCTGCATACGGCGGTGAGCTCTTCGCTCCCGCTTCCCGCGACGGAGCGCATGGCATGGAGCGCGCCGTCGCCGCCTTCGAGCAAGGCTGCTTCGAAGCAGAGATCCTCGCGGATGCGACTCTGCTGCAGATCCTGGAGCGTCTGACGCGCACCAAGCTCAAAGTACGACAGGGGCGAGCAACCACATGGGTTGTCGCGCCGGTGGATTTCTCCGACCTGTCGAGCGAATACATCGGCATCCTCTATGAGGGGTTGCTCGACTTCGAGTTACGTACTGCGCCGGCGAATGATCCGGTCATCTTCCTCGCCGTGGGCAACCAGCCGGCGTTGCCGCTCTCCCGGCTGGAAGCGATGGAGGATGCGGCGCTCAAGCAGCTGCTAGAGAAGATGAAGGACACGAGCAAGGCTGGCGATGACGATGAAGAGGTTGTGGAAGAGACCGACGCGGACGAAGCAACGGACGAAACGGAATCAGAGGATGATGCCGACGACGATCCGACACCTGCCGAGCCTGAAGACGAGAATCCCGCCGACGCGCGCCTAACAACGAGAACTCGCGCAGAGGAGTGGGCGAGACGGGCGGTGGCAGCTGGCAAGCTTGTCCGCGCATTGAAGGGCAACGCCACACCTCAAAAGCGGGCTGAGCACGACCAGCTGGTTGCTCGCAAGGCGCGCCAGCTGGTCACGCGGGTTGTGCTCCCGGGTGAGCGTTACCTGGTGCGGTGGGGTGGCACCCGAAAGGGGTCGGGCTCCTTCTATACCCGCCCCGGGCTCGCCGTTCCGCTGGTACAGCGTACGCTTCGCCCGTTGGCGTGGAACCCACCTCCAGATGCGGGCGGATCGGCGAATCCCGATGCGCCGCCGGCTGATTGGGTTCCAAAGCGCCCCGAAGAGATCCTCACCCTGAAGGTGTGTGATCCCGCGTGTGGGTCGGGAACTTTTCCAGTCGGCGCCCTTCGATTCCTGACCGATTCGCTCTACGCATCCCTCAATCATCATCGACGCATCGTCGAAGATGGCGACCAGTCGTTGGTCACGCTGCTCGGCGACACTCCCATCGTCGATGCCGACGGGGTGGTGCAAGAGCAGCTCGGCGCGGAACGCCTTCCATCGCGACCCGACGATCCCGCGTTTGAGCCGCGACTAAAGGCACTCCTCCGCCGTCACGTGGTCGAGCGCTGCATCTATGGTGTCGATCTGGACCCGCTCGCCGTCGAGCTCTGTCGGCTCGCGCTCTGGATTGAGACAATGGATCGCTCGCTCCCGTTCTCGTTCCTCGACCACAAGATCAAGTGTGGAAATGGATTGATCGGCGCGTGGTTCGACCAGTTCCAGCACTACCCGGTGATGGCGTGGAAGAATCGCGAGGGAGGCGACAAGAGCCATAGTAACGGAGTGCATTTCGGGAAGGAGGCCCGAGGTAAGGCGATCGGTGCCTGGGTCAACGACTCGCTCAAGCCGGATTTGCAACGCCTCCTCGCAGGCCAAACGCTTTTCGACGAGGACCGTGTCGAAGAGGTAGCCGCAGTCCATGCGGCATCTCTGGAGACACTCAGAGAACTCCATGGCATGCCGGTTCAGGACAGCGCAGCGCGTGCCAAGCGTTACCGGAAGGAATTCCTTAGTGCTCCCGCTTGGAGGAATCTGAAGACCGCGATGGATCGTTACTGTGCCTGTTGGTTCTGGCCAGCCGACCAACTTGCTCTTGCCCCGCTGCCCACGGCGTTTGGCGCACCTGGCGAGGAGTCGGATGGTGTCGTCGTCCGGATCGCAGCTGAGAAGCGCTTCTTCCACTGGGAGCTTGAGTTCCCTGATGTCTTTCAAGCTGTTGGATCGGGATTCAACGCTATCCTCGGGAACCCTCCATGGGACGTCGCCAAGCCGAGCTCCAAAGAATTCTTCTCGGCCATTGATCCGCTCTATCGGGCGTATGGCAAACAGGAAGCGTTGGCCTTCCAACGCCAGTACTTCGAGGATGCGGCAGTCGAGCGCCGTTGGCTGGATTTCTCGGCAGACTTTCGAGCCCAATCCAACTTCGTCGGGTACTCATCGATCCCCTTCGGGGATCCCGATACAGCTGCCGCCAGTGAGGACAGGTACAGAATTTCGGGTAAGAAGAAGGAGAACGCCGCCATGCATGAACGCTGGCGGGAGGCTCGCAGTAGGTCGGCTGGCTATGCGGACGCGCGTCATCCGTATCGTCACCAGGGGTCGGCGGATGTCAATCTGTACAAGCTCTTTCTCGAGCAGGCGCATGCCCTGATGTGCGCCGGCGGACGGCTGGGCTTCATCGTTCCGTCCGGTCTCTACTCCGACCATGGAACTGGAGCGCTGCGCAAACTCTTCCTCGACCATTGCCAATGGGAGTGGCTGTTCGGATTCGAGAACCGAGAGAAAATTTTCGATATTCACAGGTCATACAAGTTCAATCCGGTGATCATCGTGAAGGGCGGCAGAACAGAATCGATCCGAACCGCCTTCATGCGTCGGACTTTCGCCGAGTGGGAACGCGCGGAGCAGATCGCGACGCCTTACTCGCGAGAGCAGGTCGGGCGATTCAGCCCCAAGTCACGATCGATCCTGGAAGTGGAATCGACGCGTGATCTGGAGATACTGGAAAAGATCTACGCCAACTCGGTGCTGCTGGGCGATGAGGGCCCCGATGGTTGGGGAGTGAAGTACGCCACCGAGTTCCACATGACCAACGACTCGAAGCTCTTCCCGCCTCGTCCCAAGTGGGAGGCTCAAGGATACCGGCCCGACGAGTACAGTCGCTGGCTCAAGGGCAACTGGCGGCCGATCGCCGAGCTTTGGCCGGAGTTGGGGATCGACCCGTCCCGCGTCGTTCCCGCCGACGTCGAGTTGGAGGAGTGGCTCTTCAATCCGAGCGCAACGCCGGAGGAGCGAATTGCCGGTGCGGAGTTCGTGCACGGGCATCTGCTCAAGCCGGGTGATGTGCAGCGCACGCCGTGGCGCGTTCGGTGTGCGCAGCCACCGTATGACGCGCTGCCGATTACTCGCGCAGATATTCCAGCAGGCATCATCTTGTCGAGAGAGGTGGATGAGTGGATTCGTGAATCGGATGTTCACGATATGGCGTTGCCGCTCTATGAAGGGCGGATGATCGGCCAGTTCGACTTCAGTCAAAAGGGGTGGGTGAGCGGGAAGGGGCGCGGAGCGAAATGGGTTGATGTTCCGTTCGATCGCAAGACGCTTAATCCTCAGTATTGCATGGCTGAATCTGACTATGAAGGTGCAAAGGACAAGGAGGGTACACCGAAGGCCGCGCGGAGCGCCAAGGTTGGTTTCATGGATGTGGCGTCCGCTACGAATGAACGCACAATGATCGCGGCAGTGATCTATGATCGCCCCAGTGGCAACTCCTCGCCCGTACTCAAGGTGCAATCGCCTTGGGCGCTCGCGGGACTGCTCGCTTCCTTCGCATACGACTACGTGTCGCGTCGGCGTTGCAGCGGGCTTCATCTCAACTGGTTCGTTATCAGCGAAAGTCCACTGCCTAGGAGTTTCTGCCGAGCAGATGCTTTCGGGGCCCTTGCGCGCCGATTGACTGCGATCGCACCTAGTTACGCTCCGGAAATCCTGGTAGAGAGCGCTGACGGGGGACCGACTCGGCCTGCGATTACGGCGTCAGAGCGTCTGCGGCTTGAAGTACAGGTAAATGCGATCGTAATGTTCCTGTTCGGGTTCGAATACTCGGACGCGTTGACCGTTTTCGAAGACTGCGATCACCCCAGCGGCGTGACTGTCCCAAGCACGTGGAGCCCCAAGGGTTTCTGGCGAATCGACCGATCGAAACCAACCGAGACTCGCAGTACGATTCTGGCAATCATCGCGTTGGCGGATCTTTGGCAATGTGTCGCGGACTCGAACGGCGACGCAAATTCGGGGATCGACATCTTCTTAGGTCAGCACAACGGTGACGGTTGGCAGATTCCCGAGTGGGTTCGGCTATCGGAGTACACCTTGGGGCGCGACGACCGAGCCAAAATTCCGCAGCCAGTTGCGAGCCTTCTCGGACCCCGTTTCCTCGATTGGCAACTCGCACAATCCGCTGACGATTCTTGGCGCGAGTGTCACCTTCACGCGCGCAACGTCCTAGGCGAGGCAGGCTATCGGGGGCATCTAGACCGAATCAGGGGCGGTCAGGGAGCTGTGGCGGTGCAGCCCACGCCCGCGACTGCCACCGCCCGAGTTGCGGAGGCGCGCATTCAACCCAACCTGTTCGAGTAGGTTAGGACGTGGCGACACCCCTTGGCGAAATGCTGACCCCTGTACGGGGCCTGATTTTTCGGATTACGCATCGGGAGAACGTACCCCACCTGCTTCAGCATGGGGTGCATTGCCGCAGTTCCGATGAGGTGAACCCGGACTTCATCGAGATTGGCCAGCGAGACATAATTGGTACTCGGAAGGACCGAGTAGTGCCCGCCCCGCCAGGAGGGACCGTCGCTGACTATGTCCCGTTCTACTTCACCCCGCGGTCCCCGATGCTCCACAACATCCTCACCGGCCGGAACGGGGTCAAGCTGCGGTCGGCGAGTGAGATAGTCGTGCTGGTCTCATCGCTTTTGAAGCTTGAGGAGAACGGCCGTCAATTCGTGCTTGCAGATCGGAACGCCTGCCTGGCGCATACGACCTTCGAGCCGGGCCGCGATTTGCTCACCAGTCTCCCTTGGACAGACCTCCAAACGAGTGACTATCGTAGAGACCTCAACCGGCCGGACAAGCTCGAGCGGTATATGGCCGAAGCCTTGGTGCACCACCACTTGCCCACTGACGCCCTTCTTGGCATCATTACCTACGACAGGCCAGCCCAACTACTTGTAGATCAAATGGTTAGCGCATCGGGAGTCTCCCTGAAAACCTCTGTCATGCCGAGTTGGTATCCATGACGATCCGGTTCATCCAAGGCAACCTGCTCGATGCTCCCGCTGAGGCCTTAGTTAACACTGTTAACGAGGTCGGCGTGATGGGTAAGGGGATCGCGCTGCAATTCCGCGATGCCTTCCCTGAGAGTGCCCGCGAGTATGTGGCTGCGGCGGAGGCTGAAAAGGTCAAGGTCGGTCGAGTATTCGTTACGTACGGGTCAAGTCTCCTTGGCCCGAAGTGGATCATTCACTTCCCGACAAAAAAGCATTGGCGCAATCCGTCGCAGCTCACCTGGATTCGAGACGGACTGAAGGATCTCGCTCGGGTCATCCAGCGTGAAGGTATCCATTCAATCGCCTTGCCCCCGCTGGGGTGTGGCAACGGTGGGCTCCAATGGAACCTCGTCCGCAAGGAGATTGCGGGAGCGCTGGGCGGCATCCCGGATGTCGAAATCACCGTCTTCGAACCCACTAGTAGGTATCACAACGCGCCGAAGCCATCTGGCGTCGAGGAGTTGACGCCGCCTCGGGCGTTGATCGCCGAACTGATCCGACGCTATGCCGTACTCGGCATTGAATGTTCACTGCTCGAGGTGCAGAAACTCGCGTGGTTCTTGTCACGGGCACTCGCGCGGCACAAGCTGGATGCCGGACTCAAGTTGGAGTTCAAGGCCAACTCCTACGGGCCGTATGACGACCATCTTCGCCACCTGCTCGAGGCATTGGACGGCAGTTACTTGCATTCCGAGAAACGTCTTGCTGATGCCAAGCCGCTCGATGTGCTCTGGTTCGATGAGGAGAAGCGAGGTGCCGTCGAACAATATCTGGCGTCGAGCAATAGTGCCGCATTCATTCCCGCACTTGAGGAAGCGACTGCCATCATTGATGGGTTCCAGTCACCGTTAGGAATGGAGCTGCTGGCCACTGTCGACTGGTTGATGCACGAGCAAGGTGTTGCGCATTCGCTTGTGGCGGTGCGTGAAGGTCTTGCCCATTGGTCGGCCGGCGCCAAGGCCGCTGCGCGCAAGCAGCGCCTCTTTGACGACCGGATGCTTGCCATGGCAATAGAACGGCTGACCCGCACACTGTACGAGCCGGCGCTCGCCGGCTGAATTCCCTCTGAGAGGTCTGACGGATGGCGCTCAACCCGATCGTCTTCACAGAGCGGGTGGTTCGTAGCTTTCTACGCTACCAGCTCACGGCGTATCCTTTTGCCGATGAGCGGCTCCACCAACAGATGCGTCAGCTGCTTTCGCTCGACGCAACTCGCGCCTCCCCACTTCTCAAGGGACCATACGTCTCGCTCTCACGCCCTTTCCGGACGGGCGCGCGTGTTGAGGCGCTCATCATGGAGGGGCTGTTCCATCCGTTGATGCGGCAACGGATCCCGGCAGACATCACGAACGTCTATGGCCATCAGGAAGAGGCGATCCGGGCGATACATGCCGGCAAGACGACATTGATTTCGACGGGCACCGGCTCCGGCAAGACGGAGTGCTTTCTCTATCCCATCGTGAGCCATTGCCTCTCGCTTCGCGATGCCAAGACTCCGGCCGGTGTAAGCGCGGTAATTGTCTACCCGATGAACGCGTTGGCAGAGGATCAGCTTGGCCGGCTCCGACACCTTCTTGCCGGAACAGGCGTCACGTTCGGCATGTACGTCGGAAAGACTCCTGAGCACGAACACCAGGTCGCAGGGACGCGCCTTAAACCCGGCTCCTCGCGCGCCGACTACGAAGTGGCCTTGGAACGCTCACGGCAGGAGAATCGAGGTGACTCGGTGCTTCCCGCTGAGGAAGTCTGTTCGCGGGAGCTGATGCGGAAACAAGGTGAGCAGCCCCGAATCCTGTTGACCAATGTGAAGCAGCTCGAACTGCTGCTCACGCGGCAACAGGATATCGAGCTCTTCACCGACGCCCGCCTCGACTACCTCGTCTTCGATGAGGCGCACACGTTCGCCGGAGCTCAAGGCGCGGAAACTGCCTGCCTGATTCGTCGTCTCAGGCAGTTCGTCGGTCGGGCTGAAGGAACCACTCGCTGCATCGCGACCTCTGCGACGATTGTTGACCACGAACGGCCCAGCGCTGCTCGCGACTTCGCCTCACGTTTTTTCGGTATTCCGGTGAGTGAGGTCGTAACAGTTGGTGAGGCATACGAACCCTCCGTATGGGCTATGCCGCGCCGCCTGCCGCCGACTCCGATCAGTGATGCCAACGAGCTGCTCGAAGCGGTTGTGAAAGCTGTGGATGCGGCGACCGGTCAGGATATGGCGGTGCGGAGCGCGTACCTGCGCCTTGCCAGTGAGACGTTGCCCGAAGGTGAATGGCAAGCAGCGCTGGGTGCCGGGCTTGGCCAGAACGAAGTCGTCTTCCGAATTGACGAAATCCTCGGCACGCCGCGTCCGCTCAGTGAGCTCCCTGGCTTGCTGGTGGACGCGATTGGTCGCCGGGTCTCGGAGCCGGAGATCTTGGCTTGGCTTGCGCTCGGTGCCGCAGCCCGAGTCCGAGGCCGTCCGCTCCTCCGTCCGGTGGTGCACGCCTTTATGCGCGGCATCAGCGGGGCGGTCGTGAGCTACCCCGTAAGTGACGAGCCACAACTCTGGTTGGCGGCTGAAGATGAGGTCGCAGCGTCCGACGCAGATGTGAAGCGGGCCCATTTTCCAGTGCTGACGTGCACCACCTGTGGGCAGCACTACTTCACGACCCACCTCAAGGACTTCAGCTATACCAAGCGGCGCCCGGATGGCGGCGATGCCGATGGCAATACGTCCGTGTGGGAGCCACTTGAAGAGGGCCAGGGCGGCAACAGAGTCGTGCTGATCGATCGGATCGTGGGCTCCGATGATGAAATCTCCGCCCTCGACCGAACTGCGACACTCCACTTCTGCCGCTCTTGTGGTGCGGGCCACCCGGATGGCGCCGCCTTCTGCCGGCATTGCGGCGAGGCAGGGCCGATGGTCGCCCTCGAGGCGATCAAGCAGAAAGAGGACAATCCAGGGTACCTGACCAGCTGCCTCTCGTGCGGTACAGGAGGCCGCCGCTGGGGGAGCGGCTACCGGGAGCCGGCCCGTCCAGTGCGCGCCACCAACGTCGCCGACGTCCACGTGCTCGCGCAGGACATCATCCAGCACGCAGAGCGGAAGCGCTTGCTCGTCTTCTGTGACAACCGTCAGGATGCCGCATTCCAAGCCGGTTGGATGAAGGATCACGCGCGACGATTTCGCCTGCGCGCATTGATTGCTGACGCGCTGGCAGCGAACCAGTCGAGCGTGGGAGATGTAGCCGCGCACATTGATGATCGACTGCAGAAAGACGACAGCCTCTCGCGCGTCCTCGCGCCGGAGGTGTGGGAGGTTGTGCGTAAGGAAGGAAGCGGAGGACGGCACGAGCAGGAGCGGCGCAAGTTCCTGCGCATTCAGGTATTGCGCGAGGTCACTCTTTCGTCAAAGCAGTCGCTCGGGCTCGAGCCGTGGGGACGGATGAAGGTGGAGTACGAAGGACTGGATGCTTCGTGGCCTTGGATTCAATCCCAATCTCGAGTGCTGGCTATACCGCCGGATGACCTCCGCGACGGTGTCGCAGTCCTGCTCGATACCTTGCGACGCAAGCGTGTGCTCTACGACCCCGAACGAGAGATCTTCTCCCACTATTGGCAGGACGGAGACCAGGAGATCCAGGCTGGGTATCTGCCGAATACCGGCGGCCCACAAGGGACGAAATTCAAGCGCGAAGGGGCCGACAACCCAGACCTGCTTGTGCAATGGTATAGCGACCGCGGCGAGACCGCAGCAGCGCAGATCGTCAAGGGTTGGGGTGTGAAGGTGGAGGAGGTGGCGTCCTTTCTTGAGTCGCTCTTCAAGGTTCTGGTCGAACGGAAGTTGCTTCGCGCGGTCACGCTGAAGGGGGCTCGTCTCAACCCGCTACCCGGCGCAAGCGGTGCGTACCAGGTTGACGCTGATCGACTCAGGCTCGTTTCGCACCATGGAGTATGGCGGTGCAAGGCATGTCGGCGACGGACAACTCGGCGCACACCTCACAATCGCTGCACCGGCTGGCGTTGTGATGGTACGATCGAATTCATCCAGGAAGATCCGGACAACTACGATCTTCAGCTTCTCGACCAGGGCTACACTCTGCTGCGGCCGGAAGAACACACGGCGATGGTGCCGCATGACGAGCGTGAACGCCTCGAAAATCTGTTCAAGGGTGATTCGGAAACGGTGAATACCTTCGTATGCACACCCACGCTTGAACTCGGCGTGGATATCGGACAGCTCGACAGCATCCTGATGCGGAATGTCCCGCCACTGCCCGCCAACTATTGGCAGCGTGCTGGACGCGCCGGGCGGCGGCACCGGATGGCTGTCAACTTCACGTATTGCCGCTCCGTGTCGCACGATCGGGCGTATTTCACCGAGCCGCTCAAATTGCTTGGCGGACGAGTTGACCCACCGGCCTTCAACCTTCGCAACCCGTTGATGGTGGCCAAGCACGTTCATGCGGCAATCATTTCCCGCCTGCACCAATACACCCGAGACGTCGCCCGGTCGCAGGCCGATCGCAACGGGATTGTCGAGATCGTCGCAAAGTCCCTTCCGTCTCAAGTCGCCGATTTCCTCTTTGATGCAGGTCGAGTGCGCGATGTGCCGTTCGATTTCGCTCCGCTCGCCGGCGTGATCGCCTCAAACCGAAATGAACTGATCGCGTATGCCACCCGCTTATTTCACCATGATTGGCCGGTCGGTGATATCGAAGTGACAGCTCCAGACGCGTTGGCGGCGATAGTTGACGACACCGTCCCGTCGTTGGAGCGAGCAATCGCGAACGTGCGCCGCCGGCTCCGTTGGGCCATGGAGCAGATCAAACGGTTGAACCGGGTCCGCGAGCGGGAAGGGGCCCTGGAGCCGGAGGACGACTCGCTCTTCCGGCGGTGTGATGCGTTGGTGAAGCGTCTCAAGGGGGCAGCTCGTCGCGCCCGCCGGGAGGCGGAAGGCTACGATGATAGCAACACCTTTGGGGTGCTTGCCGCCGAAGGCTTTCTGCCAGGGTACGGACTCGATAGTGGATCCGTGCTGGGCACGGCTGAGCTGCCGTTCTATCGACAGGGAGCTTTGCAGTTCTCCTTGCCAAGGCCTCCGTCGGTAGCCATTCGCGAGTATGTCCCTGGCAATCTCCTCTATGCCAATGGAAACACCTTTGTAGCACGGCGCTTCCACCGAGATGTCGACGAGAACCGGATCGAAATGCCGACATTCGAGGTATCGACGGGACGTCAAGCAGTGTTCCCAATCGTCCATGCCGGCGGTGCCGCAGGTCTTGGCGCCACCGTGCTGCAGACGATAGCGGTGTGTGATGTGGACCTAGTACACAGGTCCCACATTTCGGATGAAGAGGAACTGCGCTTCCAGATGGGCGTGGCGATCTTCGGCCACGAGTTGGGACAGCATGCGGGGGGCACTGCCTATCACTGGGGTACGAAAGACCTTCAGCACCGGCGGGCGGTCAAACTTCGCCAGGTAAACGTTGGCGCGAACGTCGCGATCAGTCGATTTGATCGTCTCGGGTACCCCATCTGTACCGTGTGCGGCCAAAGTGTCTCCCCGCTCTCATCGGACCGTCAGCGCGCAGACTTCGACGAAAAGCACAAGGAGCGCTGTGGCCGTGACGTGGTCCCGGTAGGGTTCTATGCTGACATCACAGCGGACGCCCTCAGTCTTCCAGGGTGCCATGATCACACTGTCGCATTCAGCGTACTGGAGTCACTGCGGATGGCGGCCACCCAAGTACTCGACATGCATACCGACGACCTTCAAGTCCTTGTGATTGGAGACGTCGCGCGGGACGCAGTGGACGCCTACCTCTGGGATCCGATGCCTGGCGGTTCGGGGTTGATCGACCAATTGCTCGATAGGTTTCCTGAAGTTGTTGCGGCAGCAGTCGAGATCGTGAAAGCGTGCCCCGCAGAATGCGCAACCTCATGCGTGGATTGCCTGCAGACTTTCAGGAACGGCTTCTACCACAAGTTCCTGGACCGCCATTGTGCGCTTGACACCTTGCAGGCATGGGGATCAACCCTCGTTGTGGCGCACGAGATTCCTCCCGTGCAGAACACTGCTTCGTCGACACCGGACGCGCTGCCGGTCAACGCCTCGGAGCGCAAGCTGCAGGCCCTGCTCAGGGCAGCTGGATTCCCCGACGGGATCCGCGGCGAACGGCTCCAGCTTGGAACGGGAATGGGGACAACGACCCCGGATCTCATCTATCGGCTCGACTTCCACACCACGGATGAAGGGATTGTGTTGTACCTCGATGGCCTGAGTGCTGGGCTGCACGGCAACTCGACGACGGCCGCGAAAGACGCCGAGATTCGGTCCTGGCTCAGGAATCACGGATACGAAGTGCTCGAGGTCTCTGCGGTGGACCTCGATGATCCGGGCGCCATGCAGAGATACTTCCGGCGCCTGGCCAGTCTGATTCGAAGTGACGATCTCAAGCGGCAGGTGACCCAGTCCACCGAGTGGTTCGAGGTGGCGGAGTCAATTGAGCCGGCCAGCAAGCCACTGCGCCGCGTCCAGCCGACCGCAGGCGAGCGGTATATTCGCTGTGTGCCGCTGACGACCCTTGAGGCTGCAGCCGGTGGGTTCGGAGAACCGCAGTTCGTTGACGCACTAGAAGATGGTGAGTGGGTGGAGGTCGATGAGGGACGGTCCCTGCAGCCTGGGATGTTCATCGCAAAGGTTGTTGGCCGTTCGATGGAACCTCGGATACCTGACGGATCCTACTGCCTCTTTCAGTCGCCCGTCGTCGGGTCACGTGCTGGACGAATCGTCCTCGCGCAGCTGGCCGATGCTCGGGATCCTGAGACTGGGTTCCGGTACACTGTCAAGCTGTATCGAAGTGAGAAGACACTAGATGGCGTCGGTGGCTGGCGGCATGTGCGGGTATCTCTAGAGCCGATCAACTCCGAGTTCCAACCGATTGAATTGCGGGTCGAGGATGAGGGAACCGTGACGGTAGTTGCTGAGGTGATCCAGGTGCTGTCCTGACGATTGTCCAGTGTCATACCGAGATTGTCGAACAGTGGGTGCTTTCTCCTAGCATCACCATTCCCCAGCTGGATCCCCGTGAGGTTAGTGATTGAGGGGACCGCGAGGCGAACTTGTATCATGACGTAACGTACCTAAGCAGGAGCTCCTGATGAAGGCAAACGCATTGTCCCTGCTCGATTTGTTCGAGAACAAGCAGCGACTGGAAGTACCGCTCTTCCAACGGCGCTACGTGTGGAATCAGGACCAGCAATGGGCTCCGCTCTGGGAAGATATCGAACGGAAATTCACCGAATACCTCGAAGGCAGGCACGACGCACCTGTGCATTTCCTTGGTGCGATGGTGCTGGATCAAAAACAGACTCCATCGTCCCACGTTGTGAAGCGCCAAGTCATCGACGGGCAGCAACGCCTGACTACACTACAGGTGTTTCTTGCCGTGTTCAGGGACTTTTGTCGTGAGCAAGAATGTGGCGAGCTAGCAGCCGAATGTGACACGTTTACAGTCAACAAAGGAATGATGGCGGATCCCGACGTCGAGCGGTTCAAGGTGTGGCCAACACAACAGGACCGCCCCGAGTTTATAGATGTGATAGTTGCAGGATCGCGCGTTGCCCTTGTTGCAAAGTACCCGCTTGTCCGCAGGAAGTATTCGCGCCGGTACGAGGCGCGGCCGCGAATCATTGAGGCCTATTTCTACTTCGACCAGTGCTTACGTGACTTCATTCTTGGAACCTCAGATGAGGCACCGCTCGCAGCCGATGTGTCGGTGGCGGAACGTCTCGGGGAATGCTTTCAGGCGTTGAAACACGCGCTGCAGATTGTCGCGATTGACTTGGAGACCGGCGACGACGCGCAGGTAATCTTCGAGACCTTGAACGCGCGGGGTGAACCCCTATTACCTGCGGACCTCCTTCGGAACTTCATCTTTCTCCGCGTTGCGCGTGAAGGGAAATCCCAGGAAGACCTGTATAAGAAGCACTGGGCGGGATTCGAGACGTCCTTCTGGAGGGCAGTCGTCAGCCAGGGTCGACTCAAGCGACCCCGAAGTGATTTGTTCATGCAGCATTTTCTCGCAAGTCAGCAGGCCGTCGATATTCCGATCACTCACCTATACACGGAATATCGGTACTGGATTGAGAAGAAGCGGCCGTTTGCGTCCGTCGAAGAGGAGCTCGCGACCCTTGCGCGGTTCGGCTCTCATTTCCTCAGAATCGCGGATCCGAAGCAGGATGACGTTGTGTATCGGGTTGCCACGTTTCTGGACCGGTTTGACGTCGGCACTGCCTATCCCGCGCTCCTCTGGTTGCTTGACAAAGACATCAATGCCGACTCTTGGGTCGCAATCAGCAGCATTCTTGAATCGTACGTCCTTCGGCGACAGCTATGTGGCCTCACCACCAAGAACTACAACAAAGTATTTCTGACGTTGCTGCGGCTCATAAAAACCGTCGAGCCGACGCCTGACCTCGTATTCGGGTACTTCGACATCCTTCCCGGAGAATCCACGATTTGGCCAACCGACGAAATGCTGTTCAATGCGTTTACTGCCCGGCATGCGTACGGTACGACGCTGCCGCATCGGCTGGCTTACGTCCTGACACGCATTGACGAGGCGATGACTGATCGCAAAGCGGAACGAATGACGCTACAAGAGGAATTGACAATCGAGCACGTCATGCCGCAGGCTTGGGTCGAGCATTGGCCGTTGTCGGACGGGTCAAGGGGGCTTTCTGGCGTCGATTTATTTGCCGCCGATGAGGGAGCACCACGGCGCCTAGAAACACTGCGGCGGAATACTGCAATTCAGCACTTTGGGAACCTGACTCTTCTCAGCGAGCGCCTGAATCCATCGATCTCCAACGGCTCCTGGGCAACTAAGAAGGCCGAGATCTCGAGAATCTCAAAGCTCGCGATCAATAAGCCAATTGTTGCCCTTCAAGAGTGGAATGAGGAGGCGATTGAAAGCAGGTCACGCGCCCTATTTGAGCTCGCAAAGAACCTTTGGCCCCGAACACGAGCGGATGTGTTGGGCGCCTAGGGCGGTGATTGGCGGCGGGCGGCGGAAATGCTGGACCGGCTTCGCGGACGGGCCGGACCGTCGGGACGCGACGCGGTTACGTGACGTCCACTCCAACAACTTGGCAGCTTAAGAATAGTAGCGGCATGGGTGGTCCCCAGATCACAAAGGGAGTGGCCCATGAAGCGCTCGAAGTTCTCCGAGGAGCAGATCGCGTACGCGTTGCGCCAGGCCGAGGGCGGCACGCCGGCCAGCGATGTCTGTCGACAGCTCGGCATTAGCGAGGCGACGTTCTACCTCTGGAAGAAGAAGTTCGCCCACCTGGGCGTCAGTGAGCTGCGACGATTGCGGCAGGTCGAGGACGAAAATCGACGGCTCAAGCAGCTCGTCGCCGATCTCACCGTCGACCAAGCACATGCTGACGGAGGCGCTCCGAAAAAGAAGTCTGAGGCCGACACAGCGGCGGGCGCTGGCCGAGTGGTTCGTGACCACGTACGGCACCAGCGTCCACCGCGCGTGTCAGCTCGCGGGGCTCAGTCGGACCGGGTGGTATCGTCGCCCGCAGGGTCAGGATCAGTCGGTGCTGCGCGCGCGTATTCGAGAGCTGGCGCACGCGCGACCGCGCTTCGGCTTCACGCGCATCTGGGTGCTGCTGCGTCGCGAGGGCTGGCAGATCACTGTGAAGCGGGTGCGGCGCTTGTACCGGTTGGAGGGACTGCAGCTCAGGATGCGCGTGCGGCGTCGCATGCATATCGCGCTGCACCGAGGCCCGGCCCCCGTGCCCCTGGGGCCGCAGGAGCGATGGAGCATGGACCTTGTGTAAGACCCGTTGGCCGATGGCCGGTCGTGTCGGGTGCTCACCGTGGTCGATCAGTGGAGTCGCTCTAATCCGACCCTGGAGCCGGCGTTTTCGATCCGCGGACAGGACGTCGCGGCGGCGCTCGACCAGGCGATCGAGGTGCACGGCGCGCCGCGATCGATTACCGTCGACCACGGCACGGAATTCATGTCGCTGGCGCTGGAAGACTGGGCGTATCAGCGGGGCGTGGCCCTGGACTTCACGCGGCCCGGCAAACCCACGGATAACGGGCACATCGAGAGCTTTAACGGGCGGCTGCGGGACGAATGTCTGAACGTCCATCAGTTCCTGTCGCTGGCCGATGCGCGGACGAAGATCGAAGACTGGCGATGCGATTACAATCAGGTCCGGCCGCATAGCTCGCTCGGGCACCTGACCCCGAGCGAATTCCTCATCCAACGTCAGGGACAACGGACCGCTGAAACCGGGTCACTCTTACGATGAGCTGTATCCAAACGGGACCAACGTCAGTCACCGCACTGAAACTCTCTGGATTCTGAAAAAAAAATCAAACTGTTGTTCCTAGCTGGCCAGTGTTGGCAGCCGCACATTCTTGAATGATTCGCTTGTCTGAATGGCGGCGGCTCGGCGATCGCCCATGTCGATAAGCTTGTCTAGTGCGCGCAGCAATGACAGCGCTATCGAGCTTGGCAGCGGTTGGTTCGATTCAGCGAACCGTTGGATGAGTCCGCCGATTCGAGCGGGGAGCGACGTTCCCCGCCAGCCGGCCGGGACCCCGTCGACGTCGCCAAGAAGCTGCGACAGCTGCGAAGCGAACACATCGATGGGGTAGAACGGCTGCGCACGCTCGCACACCGTTAGGTATGCGGATGTGACATTGGGGTTGGTGCTGTACCGGACTAGCAGAGGAGTGATCGCGGGTTGAACACGCATTACGTCCATCCAATCGCCATGGGCGAAACGAGCAGCCTGGGACGCATCAGATGGCTCGATAAAGGCGAGCGACTTGACCATGTTCGCCAAATCTGCATCATGAAGCCCCTCCCTCGACCACTCCGATCGTCTCCAAGCGCCGTGCGTCAAAACGCGTGGAATAACTGCCTGCAAGAGGGACAGTGTTGCGTCAGGAAATGTTGTGCTATCTATGATGTTGCACGACAATAGCGACACGAGTCTGACAGCGATGGATCCAAATATGTCGTCTCCGGTCTGGACAACGGGCCGGATCAGTCGAGTGATCGCATCTTCTACTTCGAGTCCAAGGGCGACCTGAGCCACAAATGCGCCGCACGTGCGGCGCCATGAGTACAACTCGCTAGACTCGCCTCTGAATTCGTCGGGCGAGGCCGCTGCCCAATCAGGTGAGAGACGATCAAGCGTCCAATGTAGGAGGCTCTCACACCAGTTCAGAAACAGCTCGCGCCGTTCAACATCTTGCAGGATCTTTGAGATGGGGAGCCGCGTCACAATCTCGGCCAGTAGATCGACATTGAGCGTCGTGCTGGAGAGCTCCCACTCTCTTGTAGCTACTCTGCGACCGCCGAAACGCAGCGTCGATGGATCTTCGTTCGCTTCGACCCAGGGTTGCGGGAGTTCCGGCAGAGCGGGAAGCAGAGCGCTCTCGCTCTGGTCCAGGCGTGCCAGGGCCGTATTCACCGCATGGGCGACACGAGCAGCGCTCTGTTCTGCGTGGCTGCTCGGCTCTGACTCGTATCCAGGCCATTCGACTATGGCTAGTGCTACGCCTAGTTCAAGGGCCATCCATACTATCTGTGGATCCTGGTCCCACGTCGCCAGCATACCGGCCAGTGCGTTCACACGCACCTCGTTGTAGAAATGCGCGGTGAGGCGAACAAGCTGGGGAAGCGCCGCTTGTCTTTGAATTCGGCCGTCCGCCACAACACGCGACAACCCACGACTCGCGTACAGCACGGGATGGAAAAGCAGGATAGAGCGCTCGGAGGTGATTGGGTCGGTAGCCTCCGGAGTGTTCGACGCGCGAAGGCACGCCTCGATCGCCCAGTTAATGTCGTGCGCTGCGACATTTGCTGGATATCGCAACAGCGTTGCTGCGACTCCTGCTACAGCTCCCTGTCGTTGGAACGCAAGATCGGTATGGTCTTGAGAGTGCAGGAACAGCTTGGGGCCGTCCAGTTCTCTCGCGATCGCAACCGCTTCGGCGATCGGCACCTCATCGGTCGGTTTACCTGTATCGAACGATCTATCCACCCAGGTTAGAAGTCGAAGGTACTTTGTCATTTCGGTGTGATGTGCCGCGATGCGATCGATGTCCGGACCTTTTGCCTTTGGATTGTCGAGTTCAATTATGGTGCCCGATCCGTCGGGGACGGCGGTCGCGTGATAGTTCTCGGCGACGCCAACTTCCGCCCAGATCTCGGCATTGCGGCTGTAATATGCTATTGCTTCAGGATCATCTCGCTCCTCCTCATATTCGAAGGGAAGGTCGGTAGCGAACGTCGCGATCATGCTCGAAACCGTCGCTCCTAGCTCTCCTCCTCCAATTACGAAAACTGACGCAAGCCACCTGAGGTCCGGCAACCCCTTATGTCTCTCGTTGCTCGCAATGACGGCGTGGTAGTGCGGGTCATCTGCGCTTGTGAAACCGATAAGTGTGGCGGCTGTGTGCCGAGATGTGACTGATCGGCGAATGTCCCATCCCCAAAGCCTCTGGTTGGCGACGATTGGGAGGGTTGTGGCCGACAGCCTTTTCGTCGTCAGAATAATCGTTGCGGCGACCCCGAGGACCGACGCGCTATCATGTCCGTCAACCACATCTCGTACAACGTCGTCGACAGGGCGGCCTCGCGCGACTTCGGCAAACGCCCGTGCTTCGAGAGCCAAGAGCCCTGATTGAATGACGTGTGGCCCGACGGAGCCGTGCGACCACATGTACTCTCTCTCGCTGCCCCAGAAGAGTTGTCGACCCCAAGGAAACTCGATTGACACGGGGATCGGATTACCTCGTCGTTCAAACTCGACCCGATGGAGTTGACGCCATGCAGTAGTGGCGTGATTGGCCAGCGTGCGGAGAAGGCGATGGCCTTCGACCGGCGCTATGGCAAATAGAGAGTGAAAAGGCTCGCGCGTCGGGGCCGACGGAAAAAAGCCAAAGTGATCGTCGAGAGACAGAGAATTCCAATCAAAGTCATGCGAACCGAGAGGTAGATGACGCTCCGCTGCTCTGCGGGCAACTTCTTCTGGCAACGGTCGGAGCAGCGCATGTAAGGTGAAGTCGACCAGGACCGTTGGGCAAACGGAGCTGAGGATAGGCGAGTAACCGAGTACTGGCTCGACCACGTCGCGAGAGGGTCGCGCGGCGGAACCAAGAGACTTCACATATCGCGTGACCACGGCCGGATACGTCCGCCCGGCCAGCAACAATAGCGATCGCAGCCGCGTCACCAGCTCACCTACAATGTGGTGATTCAGGTCGCTCCAGTTGCTACTAGCCGGCATTGCCGCGTTTGGTGGGCGGGATATCTCTTCAAGCCACGACACGGCGGTGTCGATGATGGCTTGCGACAGGGAATTCGGAAAACCGGCAAACATGTGTTGCCATACTTCGAACACGCTTACAATGTCAGGACGCGTGTGGGCTGGTAGGTTGTTCAGGTTACGAATAAGCCAAGTACCAAACGCGCGCCAAAGTTCGGTATCAGAAGGCCACGCAAGCATATCGGCAAACAGAATGCGTCGTTGGGCGTCCAGGCTTTCACCTGTATATCCGCCAACAATGAGAGGATTGGCTCTCGTTTTCTCGGCCTGGAACCACACAGCGAGTGTGGAAAGGCGAGCGCCGTCCGCTGTTATAAGCGAATTGTTATAGGTGAGTTCGTGCGCCTCAAACGATGAAAGGCCGAACGGGCCAATCAACCACGCCCGCAGCCACTGTGATCGAACGCCGGTACTTCCTTCCAGTCTTTCCAGGTGCGCGTGCCAGTTGTCGCCCTCAAGCAGCGCCGTCTGCGAAAGGAGTTCAACGACCCGTCCCAACGCTGGCGGCTCGCCTATTCCTCGGATCAATTCAAGCCACGCGTCGCCCACGGAAATCAATAGCTGTAGAAAAGACCACTCAAAGTAAATGTCGTGTCCGAAGGTTACGAGTTGTCCTCCCCGAGTGAAGCGGACGATGTCGTCACCATCGAGATCTGCAAGCGCGCTCTGATCGTATTGCAGTGCTGGAATGTCGCGGCCCAACGTATAGGCGCCGGCCCGTGCCAGTTCGACCAATGCAACGCGGCGGTGCCCTGCGCGGTTTGGATCGGAGCCCAATCCTCCGTGGTGCCACCAAAGTGTGGCCAGCTCGATTTCAGATGTCGGAGCGGCCTGCGAGCCTGCGTTCTGTTTAGCTAAGACGCTTGCGAAGAACGGGCGACGTACAATCGCCCGAACGCTAGCGGCACCGAACAGTAGGTTGCGCAGGGAAGGTAGGGCCGTCGCAAGGAGCTCCGCCTCTTCCTCGTCGAATCCGTTGACCTCGACAATGGCTGTTCCATCGTCCAGGAAAGCGGATAGCCAGGTTCGTAGGGCTTCAACGCCGTTGTCTCGTACAGTTGCGACGACGCGACACTTGCCTAATAACTTAGATGAAACGACTAGGTTTACGATATCAGCAATGACTGCTCGCTGCCCAACGGCGACGCGATCAATGCCATCGATAAATAGTGTAGGCGAACCGCTTGCGCAGATGTCAACTAGGAGATCTTCGAGCGGTACACCGCCGGCACCAATGGATTGCGCGTATTGAGGCCAACTGAACCCTGTCAGCCTGTCTGCCTTAAGGAACAATACGGGCCCTGTCGAGAGTGAATCCTCAATCAAATTGCGGAGGACCGCTGACTTGCCCGTTCCAGGCAGCCCCGAGATTTGCACGAAGCGGTGGCGAAGGAGCGCCTCGTTTGCCTTCTCAGCAACGCGCGGTCTCGGAATGGGCGTGCCGCCGATACTGTTCGCAATGCTTTGGCTTGCCAGGCGTGCCTCCTCTGCCAGCGACGCCAGGGCGACTCGCATGGAAGGGGCGCCCACAAAACGGTACGTCTCGTGGAGCTTGGAAACCAATACCTTGCGATCGAAAGAGGCAGC
This sequence comes from Gemmatimonadales bacterium, assembly GCA_036499125.1. Lineage (GTDB taxonomy): Bacteria > Gemmatimonadota > Gemmatimonadetes > Gemmatimonadales > GWC2-71-9 > Palsa-1233. Next base: position 321,401 of record DASYEH010000008.1, on the reverse strand, counting down.
GTGTCCCTCTCCTACTCGGACGATCGCCAGCAGGGCCAACCACAGGGCGTGAGCATGGCCACGGTCGGATGGATGAAGATGATCGGCGAGCATCGCGACCGTTTGCGCAACAGTAGCAGAACCCTCGCCCATGAGTTCCGCGTGGATCAGTATGAAATGGGATAGTAGGGCGTGGACAGCAACATCGAGGTCTGGTTCAGAAGCCATAGCGCCAAGAATGTTGCGCACGACGTCGAAATGTTCGTTTAGTCCCCCCGCGAGGCCTACGGTATGGATCTTGGTAGCAAACGCAGCGGGGTCGCTTTCCGATCGGGCCCACTCGCAAAGCGTTTGGAAGTTGCGGAGGCTTGTCGCGGCAATCTCTTCTGTGACAACGCCTACTCGGTCTGAACGGGGGTCGAAACCCTGCCCGCTAACAGTGTGGGAAGCGCGAAGGATGATGTCGCGAAAGTCGGAATTGCTCGCCGCGTTGCTAACGACCAGAGCCCGCTTCACTTGGACGCTCAGTCGGGCCGTCGAACCGGATGCCGCACGTCCGTCAACTACCAGGTCGTCCATTGGTTGTCCGAGCCCTGCCTGCTGAACGGCGACTCGGACGACGTGGTGTGCGTGAAGCCCGGGGGCTGGCGCCTCACAAAGGAGCGAAGCTGTATAGAGCGCGGCGACTATGTCCTCATAGGTGAAGCCGGTGCCGCCGGTTAACTCAGGACTGCTCGCCGTTCCTTTGGGGCGATCCGGATCGGCAGGTGTGGAATTTGAGGCTGTCATTTTGTCCCGTCGCTCGGGCGAGTAATGGCCGAACAGGTGGCTGCCATCAAAGGTAAGGCGAGCCAATACTCGCCGCCGGACCTGGTCAAGACGAACGGTCGGGGGCCGCCGTGGCGGCAAATGGGCACGACAGCACGCTCCTTCTTCGTGATTGCCTACGTTTGGGGCAGCTATTGGCAGGCGCCTACTCCACAGCGTCTCAGGGCTGACGGTTCCAGAAGTCGGACGGATTCGGGCTTGTATAGATGATAGGGTTTGCGGCGACGGTTCGGCATAATAGCCCTACGCAGTCTCGAAGAGCGCGGCGTGCGGCGCAGGCGTGTATCTCCGTGTCCTCCAACGGAAGTCCTTCGCCAAGGGTGACGGCCTGGGTGTTGCCGGCGACAGCGCCGAATCGTACCGATTGGCCCAAGCGCGCGGCATGTGCGCGCCCGGAGAGATAGGCATAAAGCCCGTCAAAGCCCTCGATTCCTCCCTCTCTCGCGACCTCCTTCAAATTCTTCCCTGACCACGTCCAGGGTTTGGTCTTGGCGCGTGCGCGCGCGGTTGCGACAATCCGCTCCGGCAATCTGGCCAGCAGCTCTTGCCGCTCTTCCGTCAGGCTCGCATCGAGAGGGAAGTCCTCCATGTCTTTCAAGTAAGTGTACGCCTGAAAAACCTGCGCCTCTGTCTCGCGGTCATCGTGGCGAAACAAATACGCGAGATTCGCAAACGCCTCAAACAACGCGCGCTGAACAGCGCATAACGGAGATACGAAATCGCCTTGAAGGAGGGTCACAACGCCAGCGGCGTGGCTAATCACCTGCCAGGTCAAGTCAGTCACTGCGACGGTCAGCACATGAAAGCCGGGTCGATCGGTTGCACCCAAGGCGTCAAAAAGCGCGCGCTCATTCTGAATGACGGACAAGACAATTTCGATGTCGTACGCCAAGTAATGGACCTGAGTCGAACTGTCGCTCATGATGAAGTACGCAGACGCGTCGACCCCGCATTCAGCGCGGCAGTTCGCAGGGTAGTCGCAGTGATGTCAAGCAACAGGATATCGGTGAACATCGAGCCGTGGGCGATTTTTGGAGTCGTCCCATCCGATTGTTATAAAAGGCAGATCAATCGAGATGCGTCGACCCGACGCTAATTTCAATACGGTAACAAAATGAGCGTCGACTCGATCAATCTTGGCCTCAATAACCTCTTCATCGTTCTCGCTCAATCTTGCAGCCCCGTCCACGGTTTGGCCGCGACCGCGCACCGTCCAGACCGCATGCTCAAACTCTAGAATGGCTGCACACTTTGATATCCGGCGGAGGATGAGTTTATCGAATTGATCTGCTGACGCTTTGACGTTTTCCGATCCAACTCGGACGAACGCGACGCCGGCGAAATGTGGGCCTGAGATGCTTGCCGGAACCTCGACAGCTACAACGTCGATACCGTCGATCTCTTCCACCCGCGACTGAATGAGAACAGGTGGATAGCACTGGGTGGTGGCGATCTTGCGAACGCGTTTCTGAAGTGCGTCGGTGCTTCCAACGCCTACTTGATCGCCGTTGTTTGCAATGCCAAATCGGATGACGCCCATCTGCTTGGCGACAACTGTGTTCGCGAAGGCCACTAAGGATTCGCGGACCTCGGAATCCTTGGTCCCCTCCAACTTCCATTCAGTGAATCCGTCTTCGCTGGGCACAGCGACTCCTCGGTGTGTTTCTTATGCTACTTCGACCGCTCACTGGCGGGTGTGACTACTCGTAAGCTTTCTCTCGGGGGACACATCGTAAGTTAGACTCTCCGCCGCTCTTTGGATCTGCGGCCCTCCCCCACCCCCCCCTAACAACTCACCATCTGCACCCGCCCATCCCACGCCCACCGACCGCCTTGGTACACCAGTGTCATCCGCTCATTTGAACGACTGTTCGCCAGCACGGCCGGCCGATAAACTCGCGCCGCCCGCAGTCGACGCGCACGTCCGCGCCAGTCACTTCCCTGATCTCGACATCGGCGCTGTCGGCCCCGCGCAGGGTGACCTCGGGAAAGTAGACCGATCGACCGTCGCGCAATCGGCAGCCGGTGAGCGTCGCACGGTCGGTGCAGACAACGTATCGCGCGACGACGTCGGCACTGTCCTGCGCGACCTGTGCCGGGACGCCGTGGCCACGATCGACGTGGAGCATCGGGATGATCAGCTCGGCCGCGTCGCGCGCGCCGGCCGCATCATGCGTCTTCTGGGCCGTGGCGGCAGGGGCGATGGTTGCGAGCAGCGTGATGACAAAGAGGGTTCGGTGCATGGGGGCTCCGGGGTGGTGGGCGGTGGAATCTTAATGATGAGCCATCGGGCGCTTGCCCGTCGTGCCCATTCCGGGTACATTCGAGCCCATTATGGGCACATCACCGCCGACGGCGTCGGTCGCAACGCTCCTCTTCGGCCAGACCAGGCGCGACATACTGGCGCTCCTGCTGGGCCGTCCCGACGAACGGTTCTACCTGCGCGAAATCCTGCGATCCACCGGCGGCGGATCGGGCGGAGTGCAGCGGGAGCTGAAGCAACTGGTCGACGCCGGGTTGCTCAATCGCGTTCGCGAGGGTCGCCAGGTCTATTTCTCCGCGAATCGTAGTGCGGAAATTTTCCCCGAACTGCAGTCAATCGTACAAAAAACAGCGGGTGCAGTCGATATCCTGCGTTCCGCGTTCGCTCCATTAGTGCAACAGGAAAGCGTCGCACTTGCACTGATCTACGGTTCTGTCGCCAACGGTACGCAGACGGCCCGGAGCGACATCGACGTCCTGGTGCTCGGCAGCGCATCCCTGGCTGAGATCGTCGCCGTCACCCGCCACGCCGAGGAACGTCTCGGCCGCGAGGTGAATCCATCGATCTATCCCGTGATGGAGTTCCGCAGAAAGGTGAAGTCGGGCGCGGCGTTCCTGACCCGGGTATTGGCCGGGCCCAAGCTCTATCTCGCAGGTGATGACGATGAGCTTGACCGACTGGTTCGCTAACCGCTGGATTGTCGCGCATGCCACGAGTGCAGGCGAGATCGCCGATCATTTTGCCGTGATTGATCGCGACCTGGACGACGCGGCGGTGCCACGGCTGAGCGCCGACTGGCGGCTGGGCATCACCTACAACGCAGCGCTACAGCTTGCGATGTTGGCGCTCGCCGCCGAAGGCTACCGCCCCGCACGGGAACGGTCCCATGAGCGGGCGATTCTCTCGCTCGCACTCTCGGTGAGGATTTCGCCAGCAACGGTAGGCCTGTTGGATACCGTCCGGCGGAAGCGAAACCAGAGCAACTACGAGCGCGCCGGAACGACGTCAGATGCAGAGGCCACAGAATTCTACAGCGTGGTAGCTGGCCTGCGAACCGACGTTGTGCAGTGGCTGACAACAAACCATCCAGCCCTCACGCCCGCAGGCCTGATACCGTAGCGCTCTCCCGCCGGATGAGCTCCGCCTGGGCGATGGGTCGGTATCACGAGAGCTCGCGGCTGAAGCCGCGGCTCGGCACACAAGTGCTGAAGCACTACTTCCTGTGGCCCGGGTCACCCGTTGTCGCCCTTCGCTCTGCTCAGGGCGACAGTGGTGTGCGCCCGCGGCGTCAGGCGTCGGGGCGTTCGGCACCTCGGATCTCCCTCGCTGCGCTCGGGATGACCAAGAAGGCGCTCGGGATGACCAAGGAGGCGCTCGGGATGACAGAATGTTGTCGCCCTGAACGCAGTGAAGGGCTTCCGGGAATCGTCGCGCGATGGACTGGGCTACTCGCGTGGGTGAGCCCGGAAGCCCTTCGCTTTGCTCAGGGCGACAAGGTTCGCTCTGCTCAGGGCGACACTGTTGAGATCCCTCGTTGCGCTCAGGAAGAGGGATTCCGCGCTAGTTCGACCCCGTCACATACACCGACTTGTTCATGACCCCATCGCCGCATTGCGAGCCGGTGATCGCCGACGAACTGGCGGAGACGCGGGTGGTGAGCGTGGTGGAGCCGGCCGGCTCCCATGCGGTGGAGAAGCCGGCGACGTTGGAGAAGTCCGGCATCGTGAGTGACACCGCGCCGCCGCCCAGGTAACTGCGGGTGGCGCTGACCGACTGCGTGAAGGCCGACCCCTGCGTCCCCTGCAGGAAGAGCGTGGTGTAGTCGCCGGGGAGTGACGGCATCGACAGCGACAGCCGCTTGTAGGGCGACGCCACCGAGGTGACGGTTGGCGACAGCGTGGCGCCCAAGGCCACAGTCGTGGTAGCAGTCATGGTGTGGAACATCGCGGAGACGTTGCGACCGTCACTGGTGTGCAGGTCACCAATGGTGAGGACATGCAGGTCACCGGCGATCTGCAGCGACGCCGGCATGCCGGTGATCTGGAATGTCGCGGTGGGAAAGCCCAGCACGTAGAGCTCATCTTGCTGACAGGCACGCGTCGCATAGTACATGTTGACACTGTAGTAGTCGCCCGCGACGCCGCCCTGGATCGCAGCGCTGCTGGTGGCGACCGGCTTGCCGGCGTCGAAGTTGATCAGCCCCGGCCCGGAGACGTTGCGGTTGATCAGGATGGAGTCGTCGCTCGAGATGTGGAGCTCGGCCTGCTCGAGGTAGCCAGTGACATCGAACGGCGGCGAGTTGCCGGCCGGCACACTGATCGTGTACGGGCCATCCGATCGGGTAGCGCCACCGCCACCACCCATCGAGATGAATCCGAACTTGCCGGCCACTGAATCAGTTCCCTGGGCCACACCATTGTAGCTCTGGAAGCCGGGGAAGGAAGGTGCGCAGAGGGTGCCCGGCGCGGCAGCCGCGCCGAGCTGCGAAAGCTCGGCGGGCGACAGGTACTGGACCACGGTGCTGTAGCCGCTCCCGGTGGATTCCACGAACGCCACACCAACCTGCTGCGATGCCGGCGTCGGGAATCGGTAGACGCCGCTCGAGCCCGTCACCGCGGTCCACGGGTTGCCACCGTCCTGGAACGCCACCCAGATCGGCTGCGCCAGGCACGACGAGAAGTCGAGGGTGTACGCGCTGCCCGACTGCGCCACCTGCAACGAGAGCGACGCGACCTGCGTGGCGCTCCCGGCAGTGCCGGTGACCTGAACCGGATAGAAGCCGGTCGCGGCACCGCCCGCAGCAGTAAGGGTCATCGTGGAACTGTCGGCGACGGACGTGGTGGCAAAGGCCGCGGTCACTCCAGTCGGCAGCCCGCTCGCCGAGAGAGCTACGGCGGTCGCGAAGCCACTGGCACGGGTCACCTTCACCGCGAAGATGCTCGATCCACCGGTGGTGACGATCCCTGATGTCGGCACGACCGCGACCGAGAACGGTGCCACGACGAGGGTCACTGTTGTGGTCTGATCGGGTGCCCCGCTCGCAGACGCATGAATGGTTACCGTCGACGAGCCGCTCGGCACGGCACTGGTGGCGGTGAAGAGCAGCGCCGACGAGAGCGTGTCGCCGGTGAGCGTCGCCGGCGAGAAGGCGACCGTGACACCGGTGGGAAGCCCCGTCGCGCTGAGGGTCACCGGCGTGGTGAAGTTGGTGCGGGTGATCGTGGCCGTGGTCGCCGCCGTTCCGCCACCAGTCAACGGCAGCGATGCTGGCGCCGCCGACAACGTGAAGCCGGGAACGGCGGTGACGGAGATGGGAATGGTCGCCGACCCCGTGACAGGAGTACCACCGGACGCGGTGACGTTGACGAGAACGTCGTAGCGGCCGGGTGGCGTGGTAAGGGCCGTGGTGAGTGTCACCCTGACCGGCGCATAACAGATCGAGGGACAGCCGGACGACTGCCCGCCCACGGTCACCGAGCCAATGATGCCGGCCGGCAAGGTCCCCAGTGCCGCCGATGTCGTCGCGGTGGAGTTGTTCCACTCCATGGCGCCGGTGACGACGACCTGGGTGCCGACCGGGATCACGGTACAGCACCCGGGGTAGAAGTTCATCCGGACGAAGCCGGTCGGCGGGATCAGGCACGGCCCGGAACAGAGTCCATAGGTGCTGAAATGGGAGACCGACGCCGAGACGGTGTGCGCCAGGGTATCGAGGGTGCTGGGGATCGAGTCCCAGGCGGGGCCGTCGCGAAGGAAGACCGCGAGGAAGAGGGGCGAGGCGCCGGTGGGGAGCCCGGCCACAGTATATGGAATCCTGATCGTTGCCGGCGTCGCGAAGGTCGTCCCGCTCGGCTCGAAGTCATAGACGGAGCCGGCGACCAGCGCGCCGCCGGCGGTGGTGGTGGCGGTATCGGGGGTGATCGTGAAGGAGACGTTGCTCGAGAGGGCGCCGGCCGGGATCACCAGCTGGACCTTGCCGTCGCTGCTGGTGACGCTGCCGCCGGCTGCGCCGATGCTGGTCCCGCCGCCGCCGGTGGTGCCGCCGCTGTCGGTCGAGCTGCTGCAGGCGAGGGCAAGGAGTGCCAGGGCGAGCAGGGACGGGATGCGCATGGATCCACCTGGTTGGCGTCAGGGGATATGGCGCGAAACCGGGGTGGGAGGGGCCATTGGGTGTGCGCCTGCGGCGTCAGGCGTCGGGGCGTTCGGGACCTCGGATCTCCCTCGCTGCGCTCGGGATGACAAAAAAAGCTGTCGCCCTGAACGCAGTGAAGGGCGAGGAGTCGGCATCGCATGAGCTCGCGGCTGAAGCCGCGGCTCGGCACACAAGTGCTGAAGCACTACTTCCTGTGGCCCGGGTCACCCGTTGTCGCCCTGAACGCAGTGAAGGGCTCCCGGGAATTGTTACGCGATGTGCTTGGCTACTCGCGTGGGTGAGTCCGGAAGCCCCTCGCCCTGCTCGGGGCGACAGTGGTGTGCGCCCGCGGCGTCAGGCGTCGGGGCGTTCGGCACCTCGGATCTCCCTCGCTGCGCTCGGGATGACAAAGAAGGCGCGCAGGATGAGAAAATGTTGTCGCCCTGAACGCAGTGAAGGGCGACACGGGTGTGCTCAGCGCGAAGTCGACACCACCGGCAGCACCAGCCGAGAGAGGTGCCCCGCCGAGTGGTGGACGCTGTTTTTCGCGACCCGGAACGTCGTCTCGTCGTAGTTCTTGCCGCCGGTGTTCAGGTTACGGTCGAAGCGCGGGAAGTTGGAGCTGCTCACTTCCAGCCGCAGCCGGTGGCCCGCCGGCAAATACCACGAGGTCGCGTGCAGGTCGATCGGTACGTCGTAGACCTTCCCCTTGGTCATCATCACCGGCTTGGCGTAGCCGTCGCGGTAGCGCACCCGCATGATGCTCTCCTGGATATTCATGGCGCGACCATCGGGAAAGACGTCGACGAGCTTGGCAGTGAGATCGGTGTCGGGTCCGTCGGAACTCAGCGCGATCGTTGCGCGGATCGGGCCAGTGAGTTCCAGTCCGTCGCGCAGCACATCGCTGCTGTAGACCAGCACATCAGGACGCTGCTCGATCTCGCGCTGGTCGAATGATCCCGGCTGGTCCTTCGGATTGCCAGTGCAGCAGATCGCGCCGCCGCGCGACGGGACAGGATTTGCTGGATCATAGCTGAACGTGTCGGCACGTTCGCCACCTTTTGCGGCGGGTTGCGATAACGTCAGCCGACCATCACCCGCGGCACTGTTGGCGTGACCGTCGCTGTCGAGGTAGTAGGTCGTCTCGCGCATCCCGGCGACCGGCCACTGATTGGAGGTGCGCCACTCGTTCCGACCGATGACGTAATACTGCACCCGCGGCAACGAGTCGATCGCGTGCAGGTCGTCCCTGAGCCAGCGGTTGAACCACGCGAGGTAGATCTCGTAGTAGTGCAGTCGCGCATCGCCGACCATCAGCTCACCAACTTTGGTCTGACTCGACGCGCGCTCGAAGCCGCAATGCGTGGTCGGTGCGATGATGACATACTGCCCATCGCGTGCGCGCTCATTGGCGCCATTCTTCCGGAAGATCGCCGCTTCCTCCAGCGCCTCCTCGGCCATGTCGAACCACGAGGAGATGTGCAGTGCGGCGACCGTGACATGCGCCTTGGGAGTGAGATAGCCCTGCGCATCCCACCACGGATCGTCAGGCGAACGCTCGAGGTAGTTGCGCCAATCCCACGACGGTGAGCCGGCGCGATCGGTCATGTCGATGATCGGCAACGTCTTGAAGAACGCCGCCAGGTCGACCTTCGGCGCCGGTCGCATCCCCTTGTCGGTTGACGCGTAGACCGGCATCCAGCCGAAGTTGATCGACAGCGAGAAGGTGCCGCCCTCGACCGATCCCCAGAAGTTGCGGCGGATCCCGTCGCGACCGAGGTTGCCGCCGGCGGCCTCGGGAATGGCGGCAATGTGATTGGGGTTCTGCTGCTGCGCCGCGACGATCTGCCCTTCGCCAAGATAGGAACAGCCGTAGGTGCCGATCTTGCCGGTGGACCACGGCTGCTTCGCGATCCAGTTGAAGACATCGGTCCAGTCGGTCATGTCGCCCTGGTACACGCGGAAAGTCCCCTCTGACGCGAACTTGCCGCGGACATCCTGTACCACGACGGCGTAGCCGTGCGCGGCGAAGTAGAGACCGTTGCCGTCGCCATTCGGTCGGGCGCTCTTGTTGTATGGCGTGCGCACCAGGATGGTGGGAAGCGGACCGGTCAGGTCCTTGGGGCGGTAGATGTCGGTCGCGAGCTTGACGCCGTCGCGCATCGGGACCATGACGCCGCGTTCGATCGCGACCTCGTGCGTGCCGGCGGGGCGCGGGAATGCCGGCACGACGGGATCCTGTGCGCGGGCTGCTGCAGCCACCAGCGTCAGGGCGAACAATGCCAGGGTCAGCGACCGGGCCTGGGCCCGCGGCGTGTGCAGGGTCATGCGGTCAGCTCGATGTGGTGGATGGGGGAATATACGGTCCCTCTGCCCTCATCCTGAGCACAGCGAAGGATCGGTCGGGTGAGGGCGGGTGAGGTCGCGGGTGAAGTGGTGTAGTGGCGTCCGGTGCATCGCGTGAGCTCGCGGCTGAAGCCGCGGCTCGGCACACAAGTGCTGAAGCACTACTTCCTGTGGCCCGGGTCACACGTTGTCACCCTGAACGCAGTGAAGGGCTTCCGGGAATCGTTGCGCGATGGGCCTGACTACTCGCGCCGGTGAGCCCGGAAGCCCCTCGCTTCGCTCGGGGCGACCATAGATGGAGGGCGAGAACTCGGTGCTATTGGGATGAAAATGGCGACGTCGCAACCTGACAAAACCAGTAGTAAGCCATTGCCGTATATAACTTTAGCGTTCGCGGCTGGCAGACCATGTGGCGGGCGGAGCTGATCTGGAGTCATAATTGTTTATTGCGGTTGTTGCGTTTATTTCGATTGTGTGGTAACGTTTGAATATGGCCACTCTACCCGTTCCCACGCTGCCGTCTTCGCAAGACATAGCAATCGCCAAGGAGGCACTTCAGCGTCTCCGCACCCAGCACGATGCCGACTCGCCGGCGTCGTTCGATTTGCGGTCGGCGGACGGTAGCGCTCGCGCATGCATCACGCTGCCTCGACCGGCGTTTGATCTGCTCATCGAAATGCTGGGTCAGTTGGCAAACGGTAACGCGATGACCCTGGTACCGGTCAACGCCGAACTGACAACACAACAGGCGGCGGACATGCTCAACGTGTCCCGTCCCCATTTGATCTCACTGCTCGAGACGGGGGAAATCAAGTATCACCGAGTTGGCACACACCGCCGGATCGCGGCGCCGGACCTGATGGAGTATCAGCGGGCTACGGCCGCAATGCGCAAGGAGGCAATGGCCGAACTCGCAGCTGAGGCGCAGCGACTCCGGCTCGGCTACTAGTCGGTGGCATCGTTCACTGTTGTTCTCGATGCCTGTGTTCTCTATCCCGCTCCACTCAGGGACCTGCTGATCCGTTTGACCGTTGCCGGAATTGTGCGCGCACGCTGGTCGGACGCGATTCTGGACGAAATGACGCAGAACATCCTCAAGAATCGCGAAGATCTCGACGCGGCAGCGCTGACGCGTACTCGGACCCTGATGTGCAAAGCTGTCCCTGATTGTCTGGTGACTGGCTACCAGCGTCTCATCGAGGCGATCGAGTTGCCAGATCCGAAGGATCGACACGTCGTAGCTGCCGCCGTACGTGCCGGTGCGCAGGCAATCGTCACCTATAACCTGAAAGACTTCCCGGATCACGAGCTGGAGCGCTGGAATATCGAAGCGAAGCACCCTGATGAATTTGTCATGGAGTCGATCGATATCGCCCGGGGAATCGCCATTCGCTGTCTCGTCGAACAGGCCGCCGATCTCAAGAAGCCCCCGCAGACACCAGAGGACATATTGGCCCGGCTGCACGACCTCGGCCTGATCCGTTCCGTCGCAGCGTTGCGGGCAATGTTGCAGTAATCCTGAAGACTTTTCGGAGCTCGCGGCTGAAGCCGTCCTTCGCTGCGCTCAAGGACAGGCTCTTCGGCACACAAGTGCTGAAGCACTACTTCCTGTGGCCCGGGTCACACGTTGTCGCCCTGAGCCGGGCCACGATAGCTGGAGCGCGACAACGAAGATCCCTCGCTGCGCCCGGGACGAGGGACGTGTCGGGAGCAGCCATCAGCCATCAGCCATTAGCCATCAGCAGCGTCCAGTGTCCCCCATCCACCCCGATCGCTACTTTTCCCCATGCCCCTGACCTTCAAGCTCGCCTTGCTGGCCGTCGCCACAGCCGCGGCACCGGCCCTCGCCCAAACCGCGCCCGCTGATTCCACCCTCGCGGCCATCACCGCACGCGGCCGGATGCTGCAGCAGTACGATATCGCGGCCTGGCACGGGGGCGACGCGATCATGGCGTTGCACCCGCAGCCCGGCGAGGTGACGACCTCGATCGCGACACGGAATCCCGATGGCAGTTGGCTGCTCAACTACGGTCGCCTGTCGGCAAAGAAGGACATCTTCTACGTCACCTACCGCGCGACGCAGGTGGACGCCGATTCCAGTTTCACCGCCGCCCGCTTCTCGACGCCGTTGCCGCAGGTCGGCACGCTGCGGGAGATGGCGGTCGCCATGGGCACCGGCACCCAGCAGTTCGGCCGGGTCAATCGGCTCTACAACTCCTACATCGTTCCGGCACCGGCCGGCGGCTACTGGGTCTACTTCCTGCCGGCACAGACCAGTTCGCAGTCGTTCCCACTTGGCGGCGACATCCGCTATCGGATCATCCATGGCACCACGATCGTCGACTCGGCGCGCTTTCACCGGACCATCCTCGAGCGGGTGACCGGCAAGGCGCAGAGTGGCGGGACGCAAGTCGCCTCCGGCCATACGTCCTTTGATTCGCTGCCATCGGAAACCGATGTCTTCGTGGTCCTGCGCCAGTTCCCCAGGCTGCCCGAGCTGGTCGCGACACGGAACTTCGCCTTCCAGATCGACATCGACGGCACGATCACCTGGGTGCGCGCGGCCCAGACGAACGGCGCCATCGCCCCGCCGCCACCACCGCCTGCTGCCGTGCCGGTGCGCACGTGGACGGCGACGATCGACCGGGTCGGCAGCGCGCCACGGACGATGTCCCCGGGGTACACCGCCTGGCGCGATACGACGACCGGGTGGCGGATGACGTTCGATCGGATCGCGCCGATTCACGGCGCCGATTCCGGTTCGTACAGCCCGGCGTGGCACGCGCTGATGCTGGTGGACGGACAGATGCTGGTCACCCGTCAGTTTCCGCTGTCACCGGTGCAACTCTACGATGCCGATGGCCACTTCGTGCGCGAGATCGGGCGTCCGGGGAGTGGACCAGGCGAGTTCATGTCGACACCGACGCTGGCGACCAAGGGCGACACGCTGATTGCGTTCGACGGCATCGAGTCCCGCGTCTCGCTCTTCGCGCTCGACGGACAGCTGATCCGCTCGTTTGTCGTGAATGTTCGTGGCGCGCCGATTCCGATCGGCGTCGACCCGCGTGGATATCTCCGCATCGAACAGCGCTACGGTCTCGGCTATGGCGATACGCTGTCGCGCAAGCAGTGGCTCTACTACACCACCCGCGGCGCGCTGGTCGACTCGCTGCGGCGCCCGGTGCTCCCGGCGCCAAGGAGCTGGCACCTGCTCGATGGCACCCGGGTCATGAACTTCGCGGTGCCGCTCTCGCCCGCCGTGGCCGACGTATTTCTCCCCGACGGCACGCTCATGTACGGCGTGGGTGACCGGTACCAGTTCTTCGTCACGCGTACCGGACGGGATACCGTGCGAATCTTCGGTCGCAGTGACCTGGTGCCGATTCCCGTTCCGTCAGGCTTCGTCGACACCACCATCAACGATCTGGCGCGGGGCCAGCCGCTGGTGCGAGCGGTCGCCCATCGCGCAGACTTTCCGGCGACCTTTCCGATGTGGAATACCGCCACCGTCGATGACAAGGGCTTTGTATGGGTCTCGTCTGGACTCAACGGCCGCACGCCCGCGCAGATCGGGATCTTCGGGCCCGACGGCCGCTTTCTCGGTGGAGCGCCACTCTGGTGGGAGAAGGTGGACCAGATGTCGTTCGGCGCCGACCGCATGGTCGTGGTCGGGTGGGACAAGGACCGCCGGCCAGTGCTCCGGATCTACAAGGTCGACCGACGCGGGATGTAAGTGGGATGAGGTGAAACGGTGTGCGCCCACTAAAGATGGTGTCGCCCTGAACGCAGTGAAGGGCTTCCGGGAATCGCGGCTTTCGTCATCGCTATTGCCTGAGCAGGCGCCGAACAGTGCAGCCGAACAAGCCAGGAGCGTAGCAGTTCGAACGGCCAGCATCCGGATGCGCCGTTCGGTCAGGACCGATATATTGACAGCAGGTCCCCACACACATCCCGCGAGTGGCATGTCGGACTTCCGCGAGCGCCTGGAACAATCCCTGTCGGGCAGTTACACGATCCAGCGCGAGCTTGGCGGCGGCGGGATGTCGCGCGTGTTCGTCGCCCAGGAACAGAAGCTCGGTCGCACCGTCGTGATCAAGCTGTTGTCGCCCGACCTCGCGGCGGCGATGTCTGCGAGTCGTTTCGAGCGCGAAATCCGGCTCGCCGCATCGCTCCAGCAGGCCAACATCGTGCCAGTGCTGGCGTCGGGAGATGTCGACGGGCTGCCGTACTACACGATGCCGTTCGTCGAAGGCGAGTCCCTGCGCGCGCGGCTCGGTCGCGGCATCATCCCGATTGCTGACGTCATCAGCATCCTCCGCGACGTGATACGCGCGCTGGCGTACGCGCACGAACGCGGCGTGGTGCATCGCGACATCAAGCCCGACAACGTACTCCTCTCGGGCCATACCGCCGTCGTCACCGACTTCGGGATCGCCAAGGCGATCAGCGCGGCGACTGAAGGACCGGCGGGCGCGACGCTGACGCAACTGGGCACCTCGATCGGCACGCCGGCCTACATGGCACCGGAACAGGCGGCCGGCGACCCGGCGACCGACTACCGGGCCGACATCTACGCCTTCGGGTGCACGGCGTATGAGTTGCTGACAGGGCAGGAACTGTTCCCGGGATTTCCGGTACACAGGCTGCTCGTCGCGCACATGAGTCAGGCGCCGAAAGCGATCGCCGGGCTGCGGCCCGATTGCCCACCGGCGCTGGCCGCGCTGGTGATGCAGTGCCTGGCCAAGGATCCGATCGACCGCCCGGCCAGCGCAAACGAACTGTTGCGCCGGCTCGATGAGGTGGCGGCGGCGTCGGGTGCGTTGGCCATGCTGCCCGCGATCCTGATCGGCGGCAAGGGGATCCTGTGGCGCGCGCTGGCGCTCTACGCATTGGCGTTCATCGTGGTGGCGATCGTGGCGCGGGCAGCGATCATCGCGATCGGCTTGCCCGACTGGGTCTTCCCCGGTGCGCTGATCGTGATGGCGCTGGGCCTGCCGGCGATTCTGTTTACCGCCTACACGCAGTACATCGTGCAGCGGCGCGCGACCGCCACGCCGGCTGCCACGCCGTCGCTCGCCAACGTGCCTGGGACGATGGCGACGCTGGCCATCAAGGCGAGTCCGCACATGTCGTGGCGGCGGACGCTGCGCGGCGGCATGGTGATGGCCGGGGTGTTCGTCCTCCTGGTGGCAGGATTCATGACGCTCCGCGCGATGGGGCTCGGGCCGGCCGGGTCGTTGCTCGCGTCGGGGAAGCTGACCGCCAACGACAACATCCTGGTCGCCGCCTTCGACTCGCCGGGCGCCGATTCGTCGCTTGGCCCGACCATCGCCGAAGCGGTACGGACTACGCTGTCGCAGAGCCACGCAGTGCACGTGATGCCGACGACGGCGGTGGTCGCCGCGCTGGAACAGATGAAGCGTCCCGACACGGCGCGGGTCGATTTCACCACCGCGCGCGAGATCGCGCAGCGGTCGGGAGCGAAGGCCGTCGTGTCGGGGAGCGTCGTGAGTGCCGGCGTCGGATATGTCATCACGGTGCGACTGATCGCCGCCCAGAGCGGCGACGAGCTGGCGTCGTTCAGCGAATCGGCGAAGGACGCCGGCGACCTGATCCCGGCGGTCGATCGCGTCACCAAGTCGCTGCGCGGCAAGATCGGCGAGTCGCTCAAGACGGTGCGGGGCACACCGCCGCTGCAACAGGTGACGACCGCATCGCTCGGCGCGCTGCGCAGTTACACCGCAGCGCTCTTCGCCAACGACGTCAAGGGCGACTTTCCGACTGCCGTGCAGGACTTCAACGACGCCATCCGCCAGGACAGCACCTTCGCGATGGCCTATGCGCAGCTTTCGTATTCGCTGCTGGATATCGGCGGCAGCGCCAGGAACGCCGAGGCGGCCGCCGCAATGACCACCGCGTTCCGGCTGCGCGACCGGCTGCCAGAACGCGAGCGGTACAACGTCGAGGGGAGCTACTACCTCTCCGTGGCGCACGACCGTGCCAAGGCGACCACGGCGCTCCAGCATGCAGCCGACCTCGACTCCACCGATGTCGACGTCGACAACAACCTGGCGATTACCCTGGCGGGTACCGGCAACGGCCCCGGCGCGGTGCGGGCATACCAGCGGGCGATTGCGTCCGACACGAGCGATGGAACGGTGCTCGAGAATCTCGGCCTCGAATACGCGAACCTGGGGAAGTTCCGCGAATCCGACTCGGTGGCGTCACTCTTCTCGCGCCGTCATATCCCGTACCCGACATTCAAGCTTCGGTACGTCTCGTTCTGGGGCCAGCGGAAGTATGACTCTGCCGAGCAGGTTGCCCGTGCCGCAGTCGACAGCGCCGATCCGGTCCACACAGCCACGGCACTGACCTTCCTGGCCCAGGCGGTGCAGCTCCGCGGACAGCTGCACCAAGCGGAACAACTGTACGCACGGGCGGGGGCTGTGCAGGCGCGCGCGCGCGGCGAGACGCCAAATCCGTACCTGGCTGCCGACGCGGCAGCGACCACCGATGGCTGGATCCGCGGCAATCCTGCCAAGGGGATCGCTCACCTCGATTCGGTGCTGCACGCATATCCAGTGGCGTCCGTGCCGTTGTCGCGCGATATCAGCACCTGGCTGGCAGCGGACTATGGCATGCTGGGAGACGGTGCGAAGGCGCGCGCCGTGCTGACAGCGCACGAGGCGCGACTCGACACGACGGCGCGCCTGCAGGACTGGACCCAGCTGGGGCAGATCCGGGGGCTGATCGCCATGGATGAGGGGAAGACCGACAGCGCGGTGGCGTGGTTTCGTCGCGCAGCGGTCTCACCGGATGGGCTGCCGGCCGGCATTTCCCCGGCCTACGATGCGTGGTTGCTCGGTACGGCGTTTGATCGCGGCAATCGCCCTGACTCGGCGCGCAAGTACCTGACCGAGTACATCGAAATGCCTGGTGGGGAGCGCCTCGCTGCCGACGCCACGTTGCTGGGGCTGGCGCTCCTCCGTCTCGCGGAACTCGATCGCGATGCCGGCGACACGAAGGACGCGACCGAGTATTACGGGCGCTTCATCGACCTCTGGAAGAACGCCGACGCCGATCTCCAGCCGCGCGTAACGCAGGCGCGGAAGGAGTTGGCGGAGATGATGACCGCGAAGGGGTGACGAGGGTCCTGACTAATTCCGCTTGCGTCCTTCAGCGTCGGGGCGTTCGGCGCCTCGGATCTCCCTCGCTGCGCTCGGGATGACAACGTGTTACGCGCGGGATGACAACACTTTACTTTCAGGGCGCCAATCGTCACTCCCCCCGCAGCGACTCCAATGGACTGACACTCGATGCCCGTCGCGCCGGCAGGTAACTCGCCAGGACGCCGACGCCGAGGAGCGCGAGTGACATCACGATGAAAGTGACCGGGTCGATCGCACCGGTCTGGTAGAGCATCGATCCGAGTGCCCGCGTCGCGATCAAGGCGGTCACCAGCCCGATCACGACACCGATCGCGACGACGCTGGTGCCTTGACCGACGACCATCCGCCGCACCTGTCCCGCTTCAGCGCCCAGCGCCATCCGCACGCCGATCTCTCGGGTGCGCTGTGCGACCACGTACGACAGCACGCCATACAGACCGACTGCGCCGAGTATCAGCGCGAGTACCGACGCGATCCCGAGCGTCAGCATCATGAATGACAATGACGATACGTCGCGTCGCGCGAGCTCGGCCATGGTGTAGACGCGATACATCGGTGCTTCGGGTGCCAGCTCGTGCACCAGGGCGCGCACTTCTGGCGCGATCGTTTCGGCGCGTGAAGTCTTGATCGCGTAGGCGGGCGAGCTGGCGGCCCAGCTCTTTGGCGTCTGGCCGACCATCGAGGTGTAGATCACCGCCTGCGGCTTGCTGCGGAAACCGTCCTGCAGCACATCGCCGACTTCGCCCACGACCGTGTTCCAGCTGCTGTCATCCGAGAACTGCAGCCGATGACCGATGGGGTCCTGGCCGGGCCAGAGCAGCTTGGCTGCCGACTGGCTCACCACGACATGACCGGACGTGCTCGCTTCGGCGTCGGTGAGCGGGCGGCCGCGCAGGACCGGAATCGCCATCGCCTTGAAGTAGTCGCCGGCCGACAGGACATAACTGACCAGCGTGCCCGGGTCGGTGACCGGTTGGCCTTCGGTGCGGAACCGCGCCAGGCTGGTCCCTTCGTCGAGCGGAATGTTGTCGACCAGCCCCACGGAACGGACGCCGGGGAGCGCGCGCAAGCGCTCCATGAAGGTGAGCTGGAACTGCGCGAAGGTGGGACCATCGCTCAGCGTGGGACGATCGGGCGCGATCTGGAAGGTGAAGACGTCATGCGTGTCGTATCCCGGGTTCACATGCGTGAGCCGTGCGAACGACCGCATCAGCAGGCCTGATGAAATGAGCAACACCAGCGCCAGTGCGGTCTGCCCCACCACCAGCGCATTGCGGAGCCACGCGCGGCGCGTCGTGTTGCCGCGGCCCCCTTCGCGCAGCCGCCCGAACTCGGCGGCCGCACCGCGAAGCGCAGGGCCCAGGCCGCAGGCGAGTGCGGCGACGATCGCCGCGACGAGCGTGTAGAGCAGCATCGCGGCATCGACGTGCACGGTGCCGATGCGCGGAATGTCGGTAGGCGCACCATGCACGAGCAGGGGCAGGAATATCAGGGCGAGTACGGTTGCGACGACACCGGCTGCCACCGCGACGACCAACGCTTCGGCCATCTGCAACCGGATCAGTGCGCCGCGCCCGGCGCCAATAGCGCGACGCACGGCGAGCTCGCGGAGCCGTCCTTCGCCGCGCACCACGAAGAGATTGGCAACATTGGCGCAGGCGATCAGCAGCACGATCGTTACGGCGCCGAAGAGGACCCAGAGTGGCTGACGCACATCGCCGAGCATCGCCTGGGAGAGAGGACGGACAACGGCGCGATAGTTGGCCATCAGCCGGCTGTAGCTCACCGGGCCGCCAAAACGAGTTGGCGTTTCGCGCGCGAGCGTGGTCAACTCGCTGGCGGCGGCTGTCGCGGTGACACCGGGCTTCATCCGGCCGACCATGGCCCATTCAAGATCCTGTGGATCGAGGTCGGTGAGCCTGACGGTGAGCGGGAACCAGAGCATCGTGCCGTCGCGCGGGAATTGGAAATCGTTGCCCATCACACCGATCACGGTGCGACTCCGTCCCGATATCTGGAAGGTCTTGCCGATCACGTTGGGGTCGCGCCCGAACCAGGTCTGCCACAGCTCGTAGCTGATGACCGCGACATTCGATTCATCGCTTGCGACGGGCAAACGACCCAGCACCGGGTGCGCGCCGAGTGTGGTGAAGAGGTTGGGCGTCGGCTGCGACATCCGAATCCGCTCGACGCGATCGCCGGCGCGGAGCGTCGACGTGAACGAGCTGAAGAGGGCGACGTCGTCGAGCAGCCGGGAGCGTTGCTGATACTGCAGGTAGAGCTCGGGCGAGACGCCAAACTCGGCGGGCATGTCGGAGCCCGGCGCGGTGCCGGCGATGAAGAGGATCCGGTCGAGGTTCTGGTACGGCAACGGATGGATCAGGACGGTGTTGACGACCGAGAAGATCCCGGCATTCGCCCCGATCGCGAGTCCCAGCGTGCCGATGGCGATCACCGCAAATCCCGGCGCTCGGCGGAGACCACGCCAGGCGTGGCGAAGGTCGGTCGTCCATTGGGCGAAGACGTTGCGCATCTGGAACTCCGGGTGCGGATGTTGGAACCAGCGAATGAAGGTATGACGGATGGATGGCGGAAATGGTTGCGGGGGGATTTGTCATTCTGAGCCGAACGGTGTCATCCTGAGCGAAGCGAAGGATCGCTCAAGGGATCGCTTTCACCCGACCGATCCTTCGCTTCGCTCAGGATGACAGATGCCTTGGGATCAGCCATCAGCCATTCCCCTACTGCACCGTATAATCGAACGACCCGAGATCGTCCTGTCCGCCATTACATGAGATGATGATGTGGTACGACACCTTGCCGGATGGCAGACCAGTGAGGGTGAAGGTGCTGCGCTCGCTGTCGGGCGTGCCGAGGGCAGAGCGAGTCTCGCCGTTGCTGATGTAGCGGAGAATGACCGTTTCGTCTGGCAGGAAATCGCCTTGCAGTGTCAGCGCTCCAGCAGCCGGACTGGTGGCTTTCGACGACACCGTTGTTTCGCAGTTGCGGTCGCTGTTTTCATCGTCACTTGAGCCTGAGCATGCGCTGAGGAGGATGGCCGAAGCGGCCAGGAGCGCAGCGACTGGAAAGGTGGAGCGTGGCATGGTCACCTCGTGAATGGATCGTCGGTAGTGACTTGAATGATACATCCGGCAGGAAAACGATCTTCCCCGACTCCAGCGTCCAGCATCCAGTGTCCAGCATCCATCAGCCTTCAGCCATCAACCAGATGCGCCACCCCGTCCGGCTCGATATATTCAGGGCTTATTCCCACCCACATCCCGCGAGCTGCATGTCGGACTTCCGCGAGCGCCTGGAACAGTCCCTGTCGGGCAGTTACACGCTGCAGCGCGAGCTCGGCGGCGGCGGGATGTCGCGCGTCTTTGTCGCCCAGGAACAGAGGCTCGGTCGCACGGTCGTGGTGAAGCTCCTGTCGCCCGACCTGGCGGCGGCGATGTCGGCCGAGCGGTTCGAGCGCGAGATCCGGGTCGCCGCATCGCTGCAGCAGGCGAATATCGTCCCGGTGCTCACCTCCGGGGACGTCGACGGCCTGCCGTACTACACCATGCCGTTCGTGGAGGGCGAGTCGCTGCGGGCCCGGCTGGGCCGCGGATCCGTGCCGATCGCCGAGGTGGTGAGCATTCTCCGGGATGTGGCACGGGCACTGGCGTACGCGCATGAGCGTGGCGTGGTGCATCGCGATATCAAGCCCGACAATGTCTTGCTGTCGGGGCACACGGCGGTCGTCACCGACTTCGGCATCGCCAAGGCGATCGCGGCCGCGAGTGAAGGTCCCACCGGCGCGACGCTCACGCAGCTTGGTACGGCAGTCGGCACGCCGGCCTACATGGCGCCGGAGCAGGCCGCCGGCGATCCGGCCACCGACCATCGCGCCGACATCTACGCCTTCGGCTGCATGGCGTACGAACTCCTCGGCGGGAAGTCGCCGTTCGGCGGGCTGCCGCTCCACAAGCTGCTCGCCGCCCACATGAGCGAGACGCCGCAACCGGTCGGCCAGCTGCGGCCTGATTGTCCGCCGGCGCTGGCCGCGCTGGTGACGCAATGTCTCGCCAAGGATCCGGAGGCTCGGCCGGCTAACGCCAACGAACTCTTGCACCGGCTTGACGCGGTGGCGTCGCCATCGGGCGCCGGTGCGGCACTGCCGGCGATCCTGATCGGTGGCCCGGGGATGGTGTGGCGGGCGCTGGGGCTCTATGCGGCGGCGTTCGTTGGCGTCGCGATCCTGGCGCGCGCGGCGATCATCGCGATCGGCTTGCCCGACTGGGTCTTCCCTGGCGCGCTGATCGTGATGGCGCTGGGCTTGCCGGTGATTCTCTTCACCGCGTATACGCAGTACATCGCGCAGCAGCGCGCGACGGCGACGCCGACGTATACGCCCGGCGGTACGCCATCGCTTGCCAATGTGCACGGCACGATGGCCACGCTGGCGATCAAGGCGAGTCCCCACATGTCGTGGCGGCGCACGCTGCGTGGCGGCATGATCGCGGTGGGCGTCTTCGTATTACTGATCGCCGGATTCATGACCATGCGCGCGCTCGGCATCGGTCCCGCCGGTTCCCTGCTCGCGTCGGGTAAGCTCTCCGCCAACGACAACGTTCTGGTCGCGGCGTTCGATGCGCCGAGCGGCGATTCGTCGCTGGGTTCAACCATCGCCGAAGCGGTGCGCACCAATCTCGCTGAGAGCAACGCCGTGAAGGTGATGTCGACGAGTGCGGTGGTCGCGACGCTCGAGAACATGCAGCGTCCCGATACGGCGCGGGTCGACTTCGCGACGGCGCGCGAGATCGCCCAGCGTGCCGGCGCCAAGGCGGTCGTGGGTGGCAGCATCGTGGCGGCCGGCACCGGCTACTTCCTCACCGAGCGCCTGGTCGAACCGGTTTCGGGTAATGAACTGGCCTCCTATACCGAAGCAGCCAAGGACCCAGCCGACCTGATTCAGGCGGTCGATCGGTTGACGCGCAAGCTGCGCGGCCGCATTGGCGAGTCGCTCAAGTCGGTTCACGACGCGCCACGGCTGGACCAGGTCACCACCGCGTCGCTGGGCGCGTTGCGCAGCTACGCCGCGGGCAACTTCGCCAATGACGTCAAGGCCGACTATCCCGCGGCCATCCAGCACTATCAGGACGCCATCCGCCAGGACAGCAACTTCGCGATGGCGTATGTGCAGCTGTCGTACTCCCTCGGGAACATGGGCGATGCTGTTCACGTGGCGCAGGCGAACGCCGCCCTTGCAGCCGGCTTCCGGCTCCGCAACCGGTTGCCGGAGCGCGAGCGCGCCGATGTGGAGGGCGCCTATTACATGACCGCGGCGCCCGACCGGCGGAAGGCGATCCCGGCACTGGAGCGCGCTGTCGCACTGGATTCGACCAGCATCGACGCCGCCAATAATCTTGCCGTCGCCCTCGACGCGACGCGCGACTATACCCGCGCCGAGGCGATGTATCGTCTGGCCCTCCGATCCGACTCCACCAACGGCGCGCTGCTGACCAACCTGGCGAACCTGTTCACTGAGATGGGCCGCCATGCGTCGTTCGATTCACTGATGGCCGTGATGGCAAAGCAGCACAACCCCTATCCGCTTGGACCGACCCACTATGCCGAGTACTGGGCGCGGCGCCAGTACGACTCCGCCCAACAGCTGGCGCAGGCGGGCGTTGACACCGCCAGTCCGCGCGGCAAGTTCGATGCGTTGGATGGTCTGCACACGGCGCTGGTGCTCCGCGGTCAACTGCACGAGGCCGATCGCCGGCTTCAGGAACTTCTGAACGCTCGAGTGCGGGTGCGGGGCGACTCGGGCAACCCATACTATCTGGCTTACGGCATGGCCGCGAGGGCGGCATTGCTGCGAGGCGACTCCGCCCGCGCGCTCGCCGTGATCGACTCCGCGATTCGCGTGCGGCCGGTGGCATCGACGCCTGCCGCGACCGACCAGAGTCTGTGGTTGGCATTGGGCTATGTTGATGCCGGCGCGCCAGCCAGGGCGCGCGAGCTCATGCGACTGCACGAAGGCCGGGTCGACTCGCTGCAGCGAATGCACGACTTCTCCTGGATGATGCAGTTGCGTGGCCTGATCGCGATGGAGGAGGGGCACTCGGATAGTGCCGTCACGTACTTCCGCCAGAGCGACAACGACGCCGATGGCCTCCCCAGCCATTCCTGCCTGAACTGCGCGCCGATGATGCTTGGTCAGGCGTTCGACCGGGCCCGGCAACCCGATTCGGCGCGCAAGTACCTCACCTTGTACGTCGATGGCATCGGCACCTCGGGGATCGACGCGTTGTATCTCGCGCCCGCGCTGCTGCGTACGGCGCAGCTGTACCGCGACGCCGGGGACACGAAGCAGGCTGCCGACTACTACACGCGGTTCATCGATCTCTGGAAGAACGCCGACGCGGACCTCCAGCCGCGTGTCACGCAGGCGCGGAAGGAACTGGCCGAGATGATGAAGGCGAAGGGGTAGCTGCTCATGGAAGATTTCCGCACCCGGCTCGAAGAGTCGCTCACCGGCAGTTACACGATCCAGCGCGAGCTTGGCGGTGGCGGGATGTCCCGCGTCTTCGTGGCGCAGGAACACAAGCTCGGCCGCAGCGTCGTGGTGAAGCTGCTCTCGCCTGACCTGGCTGCAGCGATGTCCGCCGAGCGGTTCGAACGCGAGATCCGGGTCGCCGCATCGCTCCAGCAAGCCAACATCGTCCCGGTGCTCGCGTCGGGCGATGTCGACGGCCTGCCGTACTACACCATGCCGTTTATCGAAGGGGAGAGCCTGCGTGTCCGGCTGGGTCGCGGTGCGCTGTCGATCGTCGAAGTGGTGAGCATCCTGCGCGACGTCTCGCGTGCGTTGGCGTACGCGCATGAGCGTGGCGTGGTGCATCGCGATATCAAGCCGGACAATGTGCTGTTGTCTGGACACACCGCTGTGGTCACTGATTTCGGCATCGCCAAGGCGATCAGTGCCGCGACCGAAGGGCCCACTGGTGCGACGCTGACTCAGCTGGGCACCGCCATCGGAACGCCGGCATACATGTCGCCGGAGCAGGCGGCCGGGGATCCGGCGACCGATCACCGCGCCGACATCTACGCCTTCGGGTGCATGGGATATGAACTGCTGACCGGGCAGGCAGTCTTTCCGGGGCTGCCCGTGCACAAGCTGGTCGCGGCGCACATGAGTCAGACACCGAAGGCGATCGCCGAGCTGCGACCGGATTGCCCGCCCGCACTGGCCGCGCTGGTGATGCAGTGCCTCGCGAAGGATCCGGTCGATCGTCCGGCGAGCGCCACGGAACTGCTGCACCGGCTCGACGCGGTGGCATCGCCGTCGGGGGCGGTCGCTGCGCTGCCACCGATCCTGATCGGCGGCAAGGGGATGGTCTGGCGCGCGCTGGCGATCTACGCACTCGCGTTCCTCGTGGTGGCGATCGTGGCGCGAGCGGCGATCATCGCGATCGGGCTGCCGGATTGGGTCTTTCCGGGGGCGCTGATCGTGATGGCGCTGGGACTACCGGCGATCCTCTTCACCGCGTACACGCAGTATGTGGCGCAGCGACGCGCGACCGCCACGCCGACGTTCACACCCGGCGGCACGCCGTCGCTTGCCAATGTGCACGGCACGATGGCGACGCTGGCGATCAAGGCGAGTCCGCACATGTCCTGGCGGCGCACCACACGCGGTGGCCTGATTGCGCTGGGCGTCTTCGTGCTGCTGATCGCCGGCTTCATGACGATGCGCGCGCTTGGCATTGGTCCGGCGGGATCGCTGCTTGCTTCCGGCAAGCTCTCGAGCAACGACAACGTGGTGGTCGCGGCATTCGATTCACCGGGCGCTGATTCGTCGCTGGGGTCGACGATCGCCGAAGCGGTCAAGACCAACCTGTCGCAGAGCAATGCCGTGCGCGTGATGCAGACCGCGTCGGTGATCTCCGTGCTCGAACAGATGCAGCGCCCGGACACGGCGCGAATCGACCTCGCCACTGCGCGCAACATCGCGCTGCGAAGCGGTGCCAAGGCCGTGGTGGCGGGCTCCGTGGTCCCGGTCGGTACGGGATATCTGCTCACGTTGCGACTGGTGGCCGCCGAGAGCGGCAATGACCTGGCGTCGTTCAGTGAATCGGCCAAGGATGTCAGCGATCTCATTCCTGCGGTCGACCGGGTGACCAAGGCGCTGCGTCGCAAGATCGGCGAGTCACTCAAGTCGGTCCGCGACGCGCCCACCCTCGATCAGGTAACGACGGCGTCGCTGGGGGCGTTGCGAAGCTATGTGGCCGGCAATTTTGCAGACGACATCCAGGCCGACTACCCCGCCGCCGTGCAGGACTATCACGATGCCATCCGACAGGACAGTACCTTTGCGATGGCCTACGTGCAGCTCGCGTATGCGCTGCAATCGATCGGTGGTCCAGCCCATTTGGCCGACGCCAATCAGGCGATGACCACGGCGTTCCGTCTCCGCGACCGGTTGCCGGAACGGGAGCGGTACAATGTCGAGGGCGCCTACTACATGACGGTATCCGGCGATCGTGCCAAGGCGATCGCGGCGTTCCATCACGCGGTGGGACTCGACTCCACCAACTTCGACGCCGAGAACTCACTCGGTGTCACGCTCGCCGATGTCCGCGACTCAGCTGGCGCCGTGGTGGCATACACGCGGGCTCTTGCCTTCGACTCGGCCGACGGCACCCTGCTCCTGAATCTCGGGATTGAATACGCAGGTACCGGCCAGTACCCGCAGGTCGATTCGGTCCTGGCGCTCTTTGCCAGCCGTCACGTGCCATTTCCGACGAGCCTGATTCGCTATCTGGGATACTGGGGCCGCCACCAGTATGACTCGGCCGAAGCGTTGGCGCATGTCACGGCCGATCACGCCGATCCGCTTCATGCCGCGGCCGGACTGTCGGGCCTGGTGAGTGTGGTAGAGCTGCGCGGACGACTGCACGAGGCGGAGCGGCTCAAGGCCGCGGCGATCACTGCCAGGGCACGGGCGCGCGGCGACAGCGCCAGTTCGGCGCTGCTGGCAGATTTTCGCGCGGGAGTCGACGGAGCGGTACGCGGGAATGTTGCGAGGGGAATTGCCGAGATCGATTCGGAGCTCCGGGCGCACCCGATGGCATCGCAGGCGGTCGCCGACGACCAGAGTTCGTTGCTCGCGCTGGACTACGCGCTCCTCGGCAGCGCAGCCAAAGCGCGGGCGCTGCTGAGCCAGTACGAAGCGCGCCTCGACACGGTCGGTCGGCGCCAGATGAAAGTCCCGCTGGCGCGTGCGCGGGGGGCGATCGCCATCGCCGAGGGAAAGACCGACAGTGCCGTCGCCTGGATCTGGCGCGGCGACAGCGAAGCCGACGGGCTGCCGACCGGCAACCTTCCGGCGGCGACGCCATTCCTCCTCGGCACCGCCTATGATCGCGGCAACCATCCCGATTCGGCGCGGAAGTACCTGACCGCCTACGTCGAGATGGCCGGCGGCAAGCGGCTGTCGCTCGACCCCACCGCGCTCGGGCCGACGCTGCTGCGGCTGGGCGAGCTGTACCGGGACGCCGGCGACACCAAGCGCGCCACCGACTACTACACCCGGTTCATCGACCTCTGGAAGAACGCTGACTCCGACCTGCAGCCGCGCGTCGCGCAGGCGCGGAAGGAGCTGGCGGAGGTGCTCAAGGCGAAAGGATGACGCCCAGCGCGCCACGCCGGTCCGGTGTTCAACGCATCAGCATCTTCGCGAAATAGGTGTACTCCAGCGCTGTCGTATGCGCGCGCTCGGCGAGGTTCGCTCCTGAGCCATGGCCTCCTTCAGTGACTTCGAAGAAGAGATACGGGTCGCCGAATGCCGACATCTTCGCCGCAAACTTGCGGGCGTGTTGCGGTCCGACCCGGTCGTCCTTGGTGGTGCTCCAGATCAGCGGTTCCGGATAGGTCACACCCTTGCGGAGATTCTGGTAGGGCGAGATCGAGGCGAGAAAGGCGCGCTCGAGCGGATTCGAGACGCTGCCGTATTCGCCGACCCACGACGCACCGGCGTCGATCTTCTCGAAGCGCAGCATGTCGAGGAGCGGCACTTCGATATCGACGGCGCCCCAGAGTTCAGGGTGCTGGGTGAGTTCCACCCCCATCAGCAGCCCGCCGTTGGAACCGCCCATGATGCCAAGATGTGGCGTGCTGGTGATGTGGCGGGCGATCAGGTCGCGGGCCACTGCAGCGAAGTCGTCGTAGATCACCTGGCGATGCGTCTTGAGGCCGGCCTCGTGCCAGGCCGGGCCGAACTCGCCGCCACCGCGGATATTCGCCAGCACGAAGACGCCGCCATGTTCGAGCCAGAGCTTGCCGATCATCGCCGAATACGTGGGTGTTTCCGAGACCTCAAAGCCGCCATAGGCATTGAGGATGGTGGCGTTGGAGCCATCCCGCTTCATCACCCTGGGGTGGACGACGAAGTACGGAATCCTGGTGCCGTCCTTCGACGTCGCTTCGAGCTGCTCGACGGTATCGCGTGAGGCGTCGAACTGACTGGGGAGCGTCTTGATCCGGGCGACCGCGCTGGTTGCAGCATTGGCTTCCCAGACGCTGGTTGGCGTGAGGAAGCCGGTGATCGAAATGAACGCTTCATCGCCGTGAATGTTGGCGTCGGAGATGCTGGTGGCGAGGTTGTCGGGAAAGGGGAGTTGCTTGCGGGTCCAGCCGCCGTTGGCCGTGCGCGAGAAGGTGAAGACGCGGCCACGGACATTCTGGTAGATCGATGCGACCAGCTGGTTGCGAGTCGACGCGAAGCCGTTCACCGACTCTCGTGGCCCCGGCACGAAGACCGCCACCGGCTTGAGGTGCATGGGGTCGGCGGCGGCCGCGGCGAGGTCGAATGACGCCAGCGATCCCGTCGCGATCGGTGCGGCACCGCCGTTCCATGGCTCCGACAGCTGGACCATGACCTGGCCGTCGACCATCGCAGTGACGGAGCTCTTGAGCGGCACCGACAGCAGCTTCACGGTGGATCCGAGCACCAGGTACGTCGACGCCTCGAACGTACCGGTCGGCCGCGCGATGAACGTCGCGTGATGTCCCGCGCCATCCCAGAGCGTGAACGGAAACATTCCGTAGCCGCCATCGTTGGCGGTTCCGCGGAGCAGTTCCTTCGCGCTCGCCAGCGATTGACCGCGCACGACGCGCTTGACGATGTACGGATACCCCGACGCAGTGAGTGCACCCGGCGTCCACTCGCGTGCGACGAGGAGCGTGTCGGTGCCGACCCAGGCGATGTTCTGCTTGCTGTGCGGCAGCACGAATCCATTGGCCACGAAGGAGCGGGTGCCGAGGTCGAACTCGCGGGCGGTGCTGGCATCCTCGCCGCCGTCGGACAGCGTGATCATGCAGCGCCGTTCCGCCGGCATCGCGCAGTCGGCACCGACCCAGACCCAGTTCGCCTTCTCGGCCCGCGCGAGCGAGTCGATGTCGAGCACGGTCGTCCAGTCGGGATGCGCCGTGCGATAACTCGCCGGCGTGGTGCGGCGCCAGATACCGCGCACGTGGACGCTGTCCTGCCAGAAGTTGTAGAGCGCTCCACCGATGAACCGCGGCGCCGGGATCCGGCTGCTCGACTGGGCAATGGCCAGCGCGTCATGATAGAAGCCAGCGTAGTGGGAGTCCTTCTCCAGCACCGCCATCGTCCTGGCGTTCTCGGCGTTGACCCAGGTCATGGCGCGGGCACCGTGCTGATCCTCGAGCCAGAGAAAAGGGTCGGCAGCGGTGTCGGCGACCTGGGCTCGCGCAGCGACGAAGCGGGTGGCGATCAGCAGCGCGAGAAGTGCGGCGGATGGGCGGAGTCGCATGGAAAATGGTCCGGGTTGGTGTCGGAATGGAATGTAGCGCGCGGCGGCCATGCGGCCCGAACGCCTGGTTGGCCGGCCACGGGGCCCCTTCGGCACATAATGTGCAAAGCCTTGATCGGAGTTGCCCTGAGTGCCGCGATGGAGTGCCGAGCTGCCGAACGCCCAAATGGGTACCGGCGGGGGGCCATTGGCCTGCTTCGGCGCTTTATCGCTTTGCTCACGGCGACAGGATCACAGGACCAGGCGATGACCAGACTGAGCCCAGGGCTCGTTCACCCATATCCCGCAGGTTGCATGTCGGATTTCCGAGTGCGGCTGGAAGAGCATCTGGCGGGGAGCTACACGCTGCAGCGCGAGCTGGGTGGCGGCGGCATGGCGCGGGTCTTCGTGGCGCGGGACGAGAAACTGGGCCGGAGCGTGGTCGTCAAGCTGCTCTCCCCGGAGATCGCCGCCGTGATGTCGGCGAGCCGGTTCGAGCGAGAGATCCGGGTCGCGGCATCGTTGCAGCAGGCGAACATCGTCCCGGTGCTGGTATCGGGGGAAGTGGACGGCCTGCCGTTCTACATCATGCCTTATGTCGAAGGGGAGAGCCTCCGGGCGCGGCTGGGGCGTGAGCCGCTGCCGATCGCCGAGGTGGTCAGCATTCTCCGCGACGTCGCGCGCGCGCTGGCATACGCCCACGAACGCGGCGTGGTGCACCGCGACATCAAGCCTGACAACGTGCTCCTCTCGGGGCATACGGCGGTGGTCACCGATTTCGGGATTGCCAAGGCGATCAGCGTGGCGCAGCAGGGAGCTGAGACCGTCGAGCCGGGAGACCCGACGCACGCGTTGACGGCGTTTGGTACGGCCATCGGCACGCCCGCCTACATGGCGCCGGAGCAGGCGGCCGGCGATCCGACCACCGACCATCGCGCTGACATCTACTCGTTCGGCTGCATGGCCTACGAACTGCTGGGCGGCAAGTCGCCGTTCGCGGGGATGCCGCAACACAAGCTGCTCTTCGCGCACATGACCGAGCCGCCTCAGGCGCTGAGCGCTGTGCGCCCCGACTGTCCGCTGGCGCTGGCCGCGCTGGTGATGCAGTGTCTCGCGAAGAGTGTCATCGACCGCCCTGCCAGCGCCAACGAACTGCTGCACCGGCTCGATGCGGTCGCGTCGGGGGCCGGGCCAGTGATGTCAGCGTCCATGGCTGGTGGTCGCGTGACGATTTGGCGTGCGCTGGCTGTCTACGCTGCGGCGGTGGTGGCCGTTGCCATCCTGGCCCGTTCCGCGATCATCGCGATCGGGTTGCCCGACTGGGTCCTTCCCGGCGCGTTGCTGGTGATGGCGCTCGGATTGCCGCCGATCCTGTTCACCGCCTACACGCAGCATGTCCGTCGACAGCGCGCCACGGCGACGCCGAGTGGCGCGCAGCCGATGCAGGGAGTGATGGCGCGCGTGGGGTCGCAGCTGTCCTGGCCCCGCATCCTGCGTGGCGGGCTGATCGCCGGCGGCATCTACGTGCTGCTGATCGCCGGATTCATGACGATGCGTGCGCTGGGGATCGGGCCAGCCGGTACGCTGCTGGCCGCCGGAAAGCTGTCGACCAGCGACAATGTGCTGGTCGCCGCGTTCGACTCGCCGGGTGCTGATTCGTCGCTGGGAGCAACGATCGCTGAGGCGGTCAAGACGAACCTGTCCGAAAGTCACGCGGTGCACGTGATGCGAACGGCGGCACAGATCGCGGCACTTGAACAGATGCAGCGGCCGGACACCGCGCGGATCGATTTCGTCACCGCGCGGGAGATCGCCCAGCGGACTGGTGCCAAGGCGATCGTGGCGGGAAGCGTCGTCGGCGCAGGCACGGGATACATCGTCACGGTCCGGCTGGTGGCCGCCGAAAGCGGCGACGACCTGGCATCATTCAATGAATCAGCGAAGGACGCCGGCGACCTGATTCCCGCCGTGGACCGCGTCACCCGGTTGCTGCGTGGCAAGATCGGCGAGTCGCTCAAGTCGGTCCGCGAGGCTCCCCCGCTGCAGCAGGTGACGACCGGCTCGCTCGGCGCGCTGCGCAGCTACAGCGCCGCGCTGCGTGCCAATGACGTCAAGGCGGATTACCTGGCTGCGGTCCAGGATTACCAGGACGCGATTCGCCAGGACAGCACCTTCGCGATGGCGTACGTGCAACTCGCCTATTCACTGCACACCATCGGCGGCGCCGAGCGCAATGCTGATGCGCGGACCGCGATGACTGCGGCGTTCCGTTTGCGTGACCGCCTGCCGGAACGGGAACGCTACAATGTCGAGGGCGCCTACTATCTCGCCGTACCGTACGACCGGGTCAAGGCGATCACGGCGTTCCGGCACGCGATCGAACTCGACTCCAACAACTTCGATGCCGAGAACACGTTGGGCTGGGCGCTGGGCCGCACGCGCGACAGCGTCGGCGCCGTGCAGGCGTACACCCTGTCACTCGGCCACGATTCGGCAGACGGTACGGTGCTCAGCAACCTGGCGTTCGCGTTCCTGGACATGGGACACTACCGCCAAGCCGACTCGGTGCGTGCGCTCTTCGCCAGTCGCCATGTGCCTTTTCCGACCGGCCCGATCCGCTTTCGCGGCTACTGGCTTCGCGGCCAGTATGACTCGGCGGAACGCAACGCGCGGGCCGGCCTCGACAGCGGCGGTCCGGTCGCGACGGCCAACTCGCTCGGCGCGCTGGTCAGCGTGACCCAGTTGCGTGGCCGGCTGCACGAATCCGAGCGGCTCTTTGCCCAGGCCAATGCCGCCAGCATCCGGTTGCGTGGCGACAGCGGCAATCCGTATCCGGCGGCGTACTTCCACGCCATCCTGGACGGCCAGATTCGCGGCAACGCCAGGCAGGGGATCGCCGAGCTGGACTCCGTCGTGCGGTCGCACCCGATCGGCGCGGTACCGGCCGTGGACGATCAGAGCGACGGCGTCGCGATGGCGTATGCCATGCTCGGGAACGCGGCGAAGGCGCGAGAGGTGATGACGGTCTACGAAGGGCGACTCGATGCGCGCGCCCGGCATGAGCACGCCGTCACGATTGCCCGCATTCACGGAATGATTGCGGTGGCGGAGGGGAAGACGGACAGCGCGGTCGCATTGTTCCGGCGCGGCGACGTGGAGGACGACGGACTGCCCACCTACGAATGTCCGCCCTGCACACCGTACCTGCTCGGTACCGCGTTCGATCGCGGCGGCCAGGCCGATTCGGCCCGGAAATACCTGACGGCGTATGTCGAGACCGGGCGGATCGGCCGGATCAACTTCGATCCTGATGCGCTGCCACTCACCCTGTTGCGCCTGGGCGAACTCTACCGCGACGCGGGCGACAGCCAGCGTGCCACTGACTACTACACCCGGTTCATCGAGCTGTGGAAGAACGCCGATGCCGACCTGCAGCCGCGCGTCGCGCAGGCGCGGCGGGAGCTGGCGGAGGTGGTGAAGGCCAAAGGGTGAAACGGTGTAACTGTGTAAAGGTTCTTACGGCTGCGTGGTCCGCAGCCGTTTCAGTTGTGCGGCAAGTTCATTCAATTCCATCGTACGCTCCTTGAGGTCGACCTGGGCGCGGAGGGCGGCGAGTTCGGACGCGGCGCCCGCGGCCTGCTGGCGGCTGAGTTGTTCGGCCCGCAACTGCGCCGTCGCGAGGGCCTGTTGTGCGACCGTCATGTCCGACTGCACCTGGACCTGATCCACCCGTCGAGCCAGCTGGTCGGCCGAGAGGCCCTTGTCGAGAAAGTCGCGGCGCGCGGCGAGGCGTTCAGCGAGCACGGCGAGGGTCGCGTGAGCGCGAGCGAGTTCGACCTGCCGTTGGGCCAGCGCCAGCGTATCGATCATGCCGACCCGCACCTGTCGACCGGTCGCTGTGACTGCCTGCTCCGCGGCGGTCAGGTCCTGCTGGGCTTTCATCAGGTCGAGATTGATCCGCTCACTGACAAAATCACGGCTGCCGACTCGTGGTGCCGTGAGATCCTCACGCGGCGCCCGTGAGGATGCCTGAATCTCGGCGATGTCGAGTTGCAGCCGAGCCACGCGGGTCTGCTGCGCGCGCAGCTCCGCCTCCGCCGATGCCGCCTGATCAGAGGACGCAATTCCGGCGGCGAACTGGCGTGACAGGTCGAGGTCGAGTCGCTTCGCCAGGTCGAGACGCAGGGTGTCGATCGCCATTTCGGCGCGGGCCGCGTCGAGCAACGAGTCACGGCGACTGGTGTCGCGCACCTGGGCTGATGCGAGCCCGCTCACCGTACCGAGGGCAAGGCAGACGGCCACCGTGGCGACCATGCGGATCCGGCGCCGGCGGGTGATGTCGGTGCGCACCCCGAGGCGTGCCTCACGGCGGAAGGTACGGGCGACCTCCCAGGCGAGGTGCGCGCGAAACTCCGGGGTGGGAAGATCATCGGGTGTCGTGGTCATCAGGACTCTCCTTCATGGTCGGGATCGGATTCGACCTGCCGCCGGAGCTGCTGGCGGGCCCGGCGCAGCCGGCCTTCGACGGCGCGTTCGCTGATGCCGTGATCGGCGGCGATGTGGGCAACCGGTTGACGGTCGAAATGAAAGGCGCGGAGCAGGCGCTGGTGCGGAACGGAAAGGTGGCCGAGCGCGCGTGTCAGCAGCGATTGCTGCTCGGCGGAGCGATCAGGGCGCGTGGTTGCGGCAACGAGCGTCTCGTCCAGTGGATCGTGCGGCAGGCGCCGGACGTGATTGCGCAGGAGGTTGCGCGCCACCGTCGTGAGCCATGCCGCTGGCGTGTCGGGAATGCCACGCGCGTGCCATGCCTTGACCGCGCGGAGCCAGGTTTCCTGGACGATGTCCTCGGCGAGATCGCGATCGCCGCTGCACCGCCGGGCCACGAAGGCGTACAATCCGTCGATCGACGTCGTGTAGACCTTCAGGATGTCGTCTTCGGTGGCTGGCTCGGACATGCGCGCTCCCCTCGTCCCCAGTATGACACATCACGACGCAGAAACCCACGGCGGCGGCCAGCCTGGCGGTTCGGTCAGGGCGACGGTGTGGCGGAATTCCCCTCGGCGTAGGCGCGGAGCCAGTTGAGGATGTCGGGCCAGCCGCCATGATTGGCGCGATCGGATTCCGTCGTGAGCCCGGAATGGGTGAGATGCACGGTCGTGACACCAGCATCGTCAGTGAGATCAAAGCGCACCAGCGTCTCGGTCGCATCGGCGTACCAGTCAGGTCGCCAGGTAAACGACAGCACTCGCGGACGCTCGATGGTGCGATACTCGCCACCTACGCTCGACGGCCGGCCGCCCATCATGAAGTGCATCACCCATTTGCCACCTGGTCGCAAGTCCGATTCGATACCGGTAGGACGGAAGCGTCCCTCGCCACCCCACCATCTGATCCGCTGCGAGGAATCCGCCAACGCGTCGAAGACCCGCTCGGCGGGGGCGTCGATGGCGATCTGCAGGGTGATGGTGTCCGGACTGCCGGGGTGGTCCGCGCGGTGGGCATGATCGGATGTCATCGCTTCTCCTCGACGGCGGGGGTGGCCGGTAGGAAAGTACGCAATTTCACTGTCATCATGAGCGCAGTATGGTAGAGCGTGGCCGGGACGTCTCAGGCAACGTTCAGGATGACAAATACCGCATTCGGGCGAGGGAGGCCGCTACCGATGCAACCGGTATACCTGCACCAGTGGTTGGTCGTCAACGCTCCGGGTTACCGTCAGCAGGAAATCGCGTCCCGCCTGCAGCACTCTCGTCCTGGCGGGGAGGCGCAGGGTACCGGAGAAAGCTCCGGTCGCGTCGAAGACGTCGAACATCGATGCCTTCTGCGACGGGAAGAAGCCGTCGCGCTGCACCAGCAGTTCACCACCCGGTGCCATGGCGAGTCCGGTGATCGCAGGGAGCGAATCGGGCGTCGGGATCTCAGCCAGGATGCGCACCGCGCTCGAGGTATCATGCCAGCCGCGCAGCGTCTGCTGCATCATCGTCACCATGTCGCGCTTGTCGCTCGCCGTTGGCGCACGCCGTCCGCCGGGCCGCGTGATGACCCGCATCAGTTTTCCTTGTGGCGTCCAGATTTCGATCCGGTACTCGGGATTGGTTGCGACCGCGATGCGGAGTGGCGTGCCTCCGGCCGCGAAATAGCTGTTGCCGTAGAACGGGTGCTGGTAAAAGTGTGTTCCGCCGTTGTCCTTGACGCCGAACTGTTCAATGCCAGCATAGAGCCCGAGGGGATGCACGCTGTTGAGATCTGGTGACACGACGAAGAGACGTTGCAGGGTACGCAACCGGCCGGGTCCAGGGTCACCGTGCACGGAGGCGCGATTGCTGGCGGAGAGCGGAATCGACGGATCGGGCAGGCAGCCGATCCGGGTGCGGTCGGGAAGAATGTCGCTGTAGCATTCCTGCCAGCGGCCGAGCCCATCCCAGCGAGCCTTGTCCATCAGTTCCTGACGGACGAAACCGCCACTCTGGTCGAAATATGCCACCTTGCGGCCGAGTTCATCGGCGAGCATCAAGGTGTCACCAGGCAACATCATCATGTGGCCGATATCGCGAAACTCTCCCGGGCCCTCGCCTTGTCTGGATATCAGCTTGACGAACTTGCCACTGGCGGTGAAGAGTCGCGCTTCTCCGCGGACCGCGATCACGACTCGGCCATCAGAGTAGCGCTCTGCAAGATTGACATAGGCAAACTGTTGTTGTGGGTCTGCGTCGTCACTCCCGATCGTGGTCAGCGGGACCGGGTCCACCGTCCAACCGGGTGCGGGCTGCGCGAGGTCATGACCGGTGCCGAGATGGCTACCGGCCGGGCGGATGAATGTGGCGGCGGGACGGACGGCCGCGAGTGTGGTCACGGCGAGAGCGGTGGTCGCAAGAAATAGTGATTTCATCGGAGGCTCGATGGTGGGGGTGTCGTTGGCCCGAAGCCTAGCGCCGGGTGCAGATCGCGGTAAGTGGGGCAGCAAGGCGTGGCGACGAAGTGAGCATTTGCCTTCCCGAGCGCAGGGCGAGACCGGCCGGGTAAATGTGATCCGGTAGGCGATCCTTCGCTGCGCTCAGGATGACGCCGTCGGTAGCGTAACTGAGTGCCCACCCGCCAGAAAACCATCCCAACCAAGTCGCCGACATCCTTAGGCTCGCCGCATGCCCGCTTGCACTCACGCGCCGAGGAAGGTCAGATTATGGCGATGGCAACCATGCCCGCGATGTCGGTTGAAGAACTGCTGGCCCTGCCCGAGGATGGCTTGCGTCACGAGCTGCTCGACGGCGAGCACGTTGTGAGCCCGACGCCGCGCCTGGCTCATCAGCGGGCAGTGCGCGAGCTCTATCGGGTGCTGGAACCGCTGGTCCGGAATCGTGATGACGTCGAGCTCTTCTGCGTGCCAGGTGACTTGCGCCTCAACGCTCGAACCGTGGTCGAGCCCGATCTCTTTCTCCTGCCGAGCCTCCCTGGACCGCGCGTACAGGACTGGGCGGCGGCGCCGATCCCACTACTGGTCGTTGAAGTTCTTTCACCGAGTACGGCAGCACGCGATCGGGGCCAGAAGCGGCGGCTCTATCTCGACGCCGGAGTCGAGGAGTACTGGATCGTCGATCTCGACGCTCGCGTCATTGAACGGTGGCGGGGCGGGGAGAGCCGCCCTGAGATCCTCGAGGTTGCGCTGCAGTTCGCCCTGGATGTCGGCGTGACGGGCTCAATCAACCTCGCGGAGTTTTTTGGCGAGGTGCTGCGATAGCTGATTGGCATCATGCCGAGTCCCGCGACGCCTGAGCCATTCAGGCTCAGCGAGGGAGATCCGGGGTCGTGACGACTGAACCGTACCGGTGAGCGTCGGGGCGTTCGGCGCCTCGGATCTCCCTCGCTGCGCTCGGGATGACTAAAGGCGCTCAGGATAACTAGAGGCGCTCGGGACGACTAAAGGCGCTCAGGATGACTAAAGGCGCTCAGGATAACTGACGCCGCCCGGGTTGTCCGTGGGTCTAAGGACGCGATGAGCTCACCCGCACCGTGACCGCACCGAGCGCGGGAACCGTGATCCTGCCCGACACGACAGCACGGGGCCGTTCATCCGGTGCACTCAGCGAGATCGTGAGTGGCGCACCGTTGCGACCGCGCAAGCCCACCTGCACCATCCGCGTGCCCGGGTTCCACAACCGCACCATCGTTGCACGGCCATCGCGACTCGTTGCAATACTCGACACCACAATGTTCGTGTCGTCAATCATGAACCGTGGCCGCGGCGTGGCGCTCGCAGTTGCTGGCATCGCAACTGGCGGCTCGCTCACCTCCATCGCGGCGTGCGTCGCGGCTGCAGCTTCGAACGGCCCATGTGGCACGATCACCACGCGAAAGGTCACCGGTCCGGGTTGGTCGGCCTTGTAGTTGGTGTGCCAGTAGTTGTTCATCGCGTAAGCGATCAGCTCGGTGCCGGGCAGTGCGTGCGTCAACCACGCCTCGCGTCCGTCCGGCTGCATGAACGCCTCGGCGGTGAGTCCATTGAGCTCCCAGAGCGGCAAGTCCGGCGTCAACAGGGTGACACCAAACGTGCCGTTGCTGGCATCGAGCCACCGCTGCACAGGATAGAGATTGCGATTGGCGCCATCCGCCTGGTCGACATCGGGCCGCACCACCGCCCACCCTTGCTCCATCCGCACCGTGCCACCGGGCACGTTCAGTGGGAAGGCGATGTGGACCGCTTCCTTGGTGCGCACGCCCTTCTTGTCGAGATGGGTAACCAGCTGGACTGCATCGCTGCCGGCGTCAAGCGTGACTTCGCGCACCAGCGAGTTGGCACCCGGCGCATTGCTGGTCACGCGCAGCGTCGCAACGAGTGGCCCGTTGTCGACGACCTCGATCCGCGTGCCCGAGGCGTCTGCTGCCTTGCTGGTGTCAGTCCCCTGGACATAGCGATAGCGGCCCAGGCCGCCGCGGCTCTGGTCGACCAATTCTCGGCCGCGCCACCGCACGCTGGCGATCGCACCGGTCGCGTGGTCGACATGCACCACGACGTGACCATTCCAGAGCGAATCACCGCCCGCATGAGCCGGTTCGCCCGCCGGCGGAGTCGCCGCGCCGGTCGCGACCGTCAGGCGCGTGGCTCCCAGCGGCTCGAGATCGGCACGCAGTGCCAGCGCACCATTGTGCAATCGTTGCGACGGGAGCGTATGTCCGGAAGCATTGCGCACCCGATCGCCCTGGTGGCTGAGCGCGTCCGCCAGCACAACGACACCGCGTTCCGCCACAGCGTGGGTGTTCCAGAGATCCACAGCCTGGCCGCGTGACGCGCCGGCCGACGCAGTGGTGAGCAACGCCCGGCTCGCCGAGTCGGCACTGAGCGCAAAGCCCTGCTTGATGTGCCATTGGCCGAGCGTCTGTGGCGATTCGGGATCGCTGATGCTGCGATCGGCGCCCCAGGTGTGTTCATCCCAGAGGAGGACATCACGCCAGGCAGAATCGCGGGCAGCGATGGGGAGCTGGACGCCGCGCAACGCCGCCAGCGTGCTTGCCTCAACCAGGCGTGCGGCGCTGGCGCGATTGATGATGTCTTCGTTGAGCGAACTCACCGCGCCGTCTTCCCAGTAGCCGGTCAGGTCGCCGCGAATCTTCGGCAGTGCGGCGCCGTGCCGTTGCTCCATCGCCCGGAACATCTGCGGCAACGTGGCGATCACCAGGTGCGGCGAGACGTAGCGCGCATTCCAGTCGCGCACCACGTTGGCAAGCTGGCCATCAGGGACGCCGTTGTCGCCACCAATGGTGACCCGGATCTGGACGATGTCCCAGGGATAGTGACGCGCGGCGAGGTCATCCATGTAACCACTCATCACGTTGGCGTCTGCGGTGGTGAGCCGGCCGGCTGGCCAGTTGTAGACCCACGAATAGCCGCGCCCCGCAAACATGACCAGCAGCGAATCACGCCCGCTCGGTCCGACCCACCAGAACGGCTTGTCGCCCCAGCTGGTGAGCGTGTTGCCGATCCGATCGCTTTCATTCGGCCCGCTCGACAGGTAGCGCACGCCCTGGCTCGCGAGCGCGGGGACCATGCCCCAGGTATAGCCCGGCACGTCACTGCTCATCGCCATTGTGATCGGCACATGCTGATCGCGGCGCAACTGTCGGGTGTAGTCGAGGAGGTGTATCAGCTCTTCACTGCCCGAGAGACCGGTCATCAGGTTGGCGTACAGCGCACTCAGCGCGACGTCGCCGTGCCGCACATCGGCCAGTAAACGTGCGGTGTCGGCAGCAGGCCGGTGCTCGAGATAGTCCTGCACGTGCCAGAGCCCTTCGGCATTCCAGACAAAGCGCGCGTCGGGCGGGTTGCTGCGCGAGCGATCGATGTAGACCAGCGCACTGTCGAGGCTGCGTTCATGCTTGGCCTGCACTGCCGGCTGGAGGTCGGTATAGCCGATATCGAGGTGGTTGTGATTGATCAGGTAGACCTCGCGCTGCACCACCGGTGCAAGCGGCAGTGCCGCGAACTCGGCCATAGCGTCTCGGCCACGGACGCGGAGTGCAATGGCTGTTGGTGCACTGACGGCAGGAACCGTCACTCGCGCCGTCGTGGCGCCGGCGGCGAGTTGCACAGTGTCCGGAGCGACACCGCTGGTGGACACGACCACGGTCGCGGTGTCGAATGGATGCCAGGCATCGAGGCGGATGGTCTGCTGGTTGCCGATCGGGGAGCGGGCCAGCATCTGCTCGACGTGCGCGGTGATGGTGGGTTGCATCGACACGGTGTAGATGATGAACCAGCTCTGCCGCCCGACGTCCTCGCCTTGTACCTGGATTGTTACCGGTGCGCCGGCGGGAGCGAGCGCGGCCGGGATGTCGAGCGTGAAGAGGCCGTGCACATCGCCGTAGCGGTCGGTCATCAGCCGGCGGAAGTGCAGGATGACATGGTCAGCGCCGCTGGCGGACCAGCTATCAGCGGCGGTGGCTGGTTGCGGGACTGGAATGCGATGCGAGTTGTTGACGATCACCCAGAAGCGGACCGGTGTCTGGCCCGGGTCGGTCACGTCCATTGCGGCGAGAAAGGTCACGTGACGAATGGCGCCGGCGTTGGCCGCGACCGGCGCGGTGAGCCAACGTGCGGCATTGGTGCTATCGACCGAGCGGACCAGGAGCGACGCGTGTTCGGTCGGGTGTGCTGATTGATAGGTGAAGCGCTGGCCGCGGATGGTGGAGGCGTAGCCATCGGTTACGCCGGCGGGGAGAGCGCCAAGGGCGCGGGTCAGGGTATCGGCGGCGAGGAGCAGGGAATAGAAGATCATGCGTGGTCCTTCGTTTATTGGTACCGCGTATGGCCGAGGGTACCTTCTATTCTACTCCCCGAACCACAACGGGGAGCGGGGCGTGGCCATTGTCGCCAGATTTTCCGAGGCGTTCCATGAGCGATTCGGGCATGAAATTGTTGGGGAACTTGTCACCTGGTTCAACGACATGGAGCTGACCGCTCGGCAGTCGTTGCGCGAGTTCAATGAACTCAACTTCGCGCGATTCGACGCCAAG
Organism: Gemmatimonadales bacterium; assembly: GCA_036499125.1. Classification (GTDB taxonomy): domain Bacteria; phylum Gemmatimonadota; class Gemmatimonadetes; order Gemmatimonadales; family GWC2-71-9; genus Palsa-1233. The sequence goes on along the minus strand of DASYEH010000008.1, from coordinate 281,372 downwards.
CTGGAGCAGCGCCTTGCCGAGCTGCGGTCTGAGCTACGCTCGGAGATGCATGCCATGGACGTCAATCTCCGCTCGGAGATCCGGGCCGTGGACACCAGTCTCCGGGCCGTGATCCAGGGTATTGATACGAATCTCCGGGCCGAGATTCAGGCGGGCGACAGCGCCTTGCGGACGGAGATGCGCACCGGTTTCGCCGAGCTCAAGATGATTCTTGCTGAGCAGAGCGTCGTGCAGATGCGCTGGATGGTGGGGATGTGGTTGACGGTGTTGCTCGCCGTCATGGGCCTCTGGCTGCGGCGCTAGTCAGGGGCAGCCCTTCAGCTTCCACCGCACGCCTGGCGCGGCGCGATTGAGCGCCTTGGCGAACGTTTCCATCACCTGATCATCCTCTTCACTCAAGCGCTGAACCGTGTTGGCGGCCATCACGCTGCTGCCGATCTTGTTGGCGCGGGTCAGGCTGAGGGAGCGGATCGTTGCCTTGGCGTCGGCGCCGGTCACCATGCCGTACTTGATGGTGCTGCCGTCGCGGGGGACCACCGTATAGCGACCCTTGGCGGACGGGACGGGCACGACCTGGTCGACCACCAGCTGGGCGGCGACCACGTAACGCTTGGCGCAATCGGAGGTGAAGACCCACATCCGCTCGCCGATGGCGGAGAGCAGCAACTCGTCGGTGTGCGTCAGGGTCAGTTCAGGCAGCTCGTTGCGGCTGTCGCGACCGTTGTCCTTCTGAAACTGCACTTTTGACCAGTGATAGATGAGCGGCAGATCGTCCCCCGTGCGGTGTCAATATTCAGATATCTCCAATCTAAGCCGATCGGGGGTGGCGACGGGCGGAATTGGGCGGTTTGGGGCCAATTCGGGGTCGAAATTGGTCAGTTGTTGCCCTTGAGCCCTGGGTGGGGTCGTCAAGCGCACCCCGCGGTCGGCGTCAATGACCCGAAGCGAGGGCAGTCCGGTACCTTCATTGCCATTCCTCGCGTCACGGCAGCATTCACCCCACCACCAGCGAGCCCACCATGACCAGCCCCGCCATTCAGCCGATCACTCCCGGCGCGACTCCCGCCGGGCACTACTCCCCGGGCATCTCCTGGAATGGCCTCGTCTTTGTGTCGGGGCAGCTCCCCTTTCCACCGGGCGCGACCGACCGAACCGTCGGTACGATCAAGGAACAGGTGGGCCAGGCGATGGCGAATGTCGAGGGTGTGCTGACAGCGGGTGGAAGCAGTCTGTCACAACTCCTGTCAGTGACGATCTACATCACCGACATCGAGCTCTGGGGTGCCGTCAACGACGAGTACGCGCGGATCATGGGCGCGCACCGACCGTCGCGAGCGATCGTACCGGTGCTTCCGTTGCACTACGACTGTCAGGTGGAGATCCAGGCGATCGGTGCGGTCACGCCTCATCCATGATTGGTGAATCGGCTGTCGCGCTGCGGTGGTGCGGATCGAAGCCCTGGGCCAAGGTGGGCTTGATGATCTCGAAATAGGGCGACACATCGAAGTCGCGCGGCATGTACAAGCCATGTTCCTGAATGTGCCGCAGCTCGGCGTAGCTCTGTTCGAGACGCACATCGTTGCTGTTCAGGATGACTTCGGGGAGGATTGGATAGTTGATCGTCTGGAACGCTTCGGCGATCAGTGTCGAACAGATTGCACGGGTTGGATCACCACTCCCCAATGCCAGCAGCCGCCGGCGCCAGCGGGTCGGCACTGGCGGCGTGGGAAAGAGATAGCGCGCGAGATCCCAGATGTGCTTCATGTCATACTGCCGCCCCACCCGGGCCATCGCGTAGTCGATCACCTGCTTCCGTTCCGCGGGCGAGATGCCAACGGGACGGCAGATCCGCGTGTGCAGGTGGGCATAGGGCTCGAGCGTGACCAGGCGTACGCCCTGCTCGACATCGGCCTCGAGCAGTACGCTGGCCTGAAGGTTGGCACTGGGCGCCGCGATGCAGAGCGCCGCGTGGGACCAGCTCGACTGGGTGAGGTACTTGATGGCGACCGAGATGCGCGTGTCGCCCTCGACGAGGACAACATCCCCGGCTTGCAGCGTGGCGACAAAGGCGTGGGGTGGCGAGATCGAAACGCCGGCCGGCCGGGAGAGGGGCCGGGTCAGGTAGCCGGCGAGGCTCCGGCCGAAGCGGTCAGCGAGAAACATGGGGTGCAAAGCTAGCCGCACCCCCGGTCAGCCGATGTACTGCATGCTCCAGCGGCGGGCGTAGTAGATGGCGGCGGCGGTGCCGACGATGCTGAGCATGAACGCCGTCATGAAGCCGATAAACGCGCCGATCCACCAGCCGATGGAGCCGCCGATCGTCGCGGCAAGGAACATCAGGATCTTGGTCATATCTGAGTTATCGGCGGGGGGCCGGGATCATTGAGGGGGCAGGGCGCGCCTCCGCGCCCAGCTGGTCCCTCGCTGCGATCGGGATGAGGGTTGCCGTCCCTCGTCCTGAACGAAGTGAAGGTCCTCTAACCCACCTTCACCTTGGACAGCCACTGCTGGGCGATCGCCTCGTGCCCGGCGACGGTCGGATGGACACCGTCGCTGGCCCAGTACGCTGGTGAACTCTTGCGCGCGAGTTGCTGGAACATGTCGTGCAGCGGGACAAAGGTGGCTCGCGCCTGGTCGGCGACTTGCCGAGCTGCCGCGCGGTAGCGGTCGAAATCTGGAAACCATGCCTCGGTGACAGCACCCGTGTGCAACGCGAATGGCTCGAGCACGATGATGTGTACGCCCGGCAGTGCGGTTCGTGTGGCTGCGAGTAGCGCCGCATAGCCGGCGTGATACGAGTCCGCGGTGCCCTTGTAGCTGCCATCGAGCGTGTGCCATTTGTCGTTGACACCGATCAGGATCGAGAGCACGGCCGGCGCCAGCGCAATGGTGTCGGGCGTCCAGCGCGCCTTGAGATCCTGCACGGTATTGCCACTGACGCCACGGTTGTACACCTGAAAATCGCGCGAGGGATATCGATCGCGCAGCATGCCGGCGAGTGCGAGCGGATAACCCGGTCCCAACGCCGATGTGTCATTCGCCTTGGTGCTCTTGCGGTTGCGGCCGCAGTCGGTGATCGAGTCACCCTGAAAAAGGATGGTCGCCCCGCCGGCACGCTGGAAGAGCGCGCCGGGCGCGGCGAGTGCCGCCGTCAACGCCGCAGACTGACCGATGAACTCGCGTCGATTGACGGTCACGGCATCGGGCCGAGGTCACGGACCCAGATATTGCGATAGCGCACCGGATGCTCGTGATCCTGGAGCTGCAACGGCATCCGATCGGGCAGCGCGGAGTAGGCGGTGCGGTGTCCGTTGGTGGTGGGCCCGAGGATGGTCATGTCGTCCTGCACCAGGATGCCGTTCTGGATCACTGTGACGCGCGCGGGCGTGGTGACTTTCCCCTGTGCATCGAAGTGTGGTCGATGAAAGAAGATGTCGTACGTCTGCCATTCGCCCGGCGCGCGCGAGGCGTTGACCAGCGGCGGATATTGGCCGTAGATCGCCCCGGCCTGGCCATCGGGATAGGTCGCCGAGTGGTAGGAGTCGAGGACCTGGATCTCATAGGTGCTCATCAGGAAGACGCCGCTGTTGCCGCGATCCTGGTCGGTTCCCTTGGGCGGAGTTGGCGTCATCCATTCGATATGAAGCTGCATGTCACCAAATGCCTTGGCCGTGGTGAGCGATCCGGTGCCGGGCATGACCTGGATGGCCCCATCCACGAGCTTCCATTTGGCTGGCAGGTTGGCGCTGTCGCCCGATCGCCACTGATCAAGCGACCGACCATCAAAAAGGACGACGGCATCCGACGGCGCGCCGACGGGTCCGACGTATGGCGCCGGAGTGACCACGACCGGCGCGGGACGCGTGCGCGAGTGCTGTGGCCACTGGGACGGGTCCTTCGGCACCGCATTCGGGTTCGGGGTCTGGGCCATGGCGGATGACGCGGCGAGGAGCGTGAGCAGAGCGAGGAGACGCATGAGGAGTCCGGTGAGAGGCAGAGGAAAGGTACCGGACCGGACGGGATCGGTGAAGTCTTTGGATGTGGTCACCCTGAGCGCAGCGAAGGGTCGGCTGGGGATGCACATCTCTGGTCGCCACGCCCACCACACGACGCGCGCCTGCTGTCCGCTCGCTCGGCGCTGGCGCGGCCGGCTCGCTGCCAGACGTCGCGCTCTGGTGGTGGGCGTGCGGTGGACCGACAGCGGTGTGACGCGCTGGTGGTGGGCGTGCCGGGCCGTGCTCGCGCGCTCAGCGCGCTCGCTTGCGACGTTTGGCTGGGGTGTTGGCGCGAAGCCACGCAGCGAGGTCGTCTTCCGACACGGTGCCATCCGCCACGCCAACCATCACCTCGACAACGTCGGCTTCGTCAGCCTGGAGTTCTCGACCGTTGAGCCCAAGAAACGTGTACACGGCCTGAAAGGCCGTTCGCTTGTTTCCGTCGTTGAAGGCGTGGTTCTTGGCGATGCCGAACCCATAGGATGCGGCGCAATCGAACAGGTCGTTGACGTCATGATATGCCCAACGGCCACGCGGGCGAGTGATCGCCGATTCAAGCAATCCGCGATCACGCAGTCCGGGCATTCCTCCGTGGGCGGCGAGCAGTTGGTCGTGGATTGCCAATACCACGGGCAGCTCGACCCAGATTGGCTCGTCCTTCGGCAACGGCATCGCTTACCTCCGCGACAGTTCTCGCATGGCGTTGCGATAGCGCTTCATGCCTTGAGTCGCTATCTCCATCGCCTCGACAAATGCCGGGTCATGAGGCGCGATGAGAATGCCATCCGGTGTTTGTTGCAGGTACACCTGGTCGCCAGCCTGAAGATCAAGTTGATCGAGCATCTCTTTCGGAATGGTGACGCCGGCCGAGTTGCCGATGGGCCGAATGACCGTCTCCTTGACGCGCATGGATCCGCCTGATCTGAAGTTATAACCAAGGTATCCACGCGTCTGTGCGGCGGCAATGGCTGCGGTGGGCTCTTCGGCCGGGGCCGCCCGAAGGGGCCGCTACGGCTGCCACCCCTGTAGTCGCAGGGCATCGAGCAGGCCCGGTGTCTGCAGTGACAACGGCGGCGTGTACTCCTGCACGAAAGTACGCGACCACCAGTTCCCGGTTGCCTTGCGCTCCGCCGGTGTGGTAAAGCGATAGTCGTAGAAGCGTGCCCGCACCCAGACCGGCGCGTGGTCGGCAAACGGATTACCCGCCATCAGCGACAAGGTCGGCCTGTCGTTCTGCAGCAATCGCGCGATCAGCGGGAGGAACCACGGGTCGGCAAAATCCTTGCTGAGCGCGGCGAACCACATCAACCAGTCGAGGCGCAAGTGGTAGGGCGCCACCCACGGCGGCATGCGCGACAGATCTCCTGGCTTGGCCTTGAACTGGTACTCCTTCCACACCGACGTCGGCGTGATGACGCTGTCGGTGGTACCCTCCAGGATCACCTCGTATCGCTGGCGTGAAATGCTGCCGAACGCGCCATAACTGTTGACGATATGCAGCGGCTCGAAGCTGGTATTCATCGCCTGACGGCTCGACACCAGGTTGAGCGCCGGCTTGATACTGAGCAGTACGACGAGTACGGTGAGAGCGCCGATTGCCACCTGGTGCGGTACGGCGAGGGCGTGCAGTGTCCCGGCATGTACTGGCAGGACGTGACGCAACAGCCCGTCATCCAGGCACGACACTGCCAGCACGATGGTGAGCCAGTTGAGCCACGAGAGATTGCCGCTCAGGACGATGGTCAGCTGGAAGATGATGGTGATGATCCCAGCGGCGCGGCGCCATCCGGTCCACGGCAGCAGGTAGCCAAACGGCACGACGATTTCGGAGAAATGATTGAAGAGCACGCCCAACTTGTTGGCCGCGAGCGAGAACTGATTGAAGAACCAGCTCAGCGGATTGGGCATCGGCTGGCTCTGGTAGTGATAGACCAGGCAGGTAAGGTCGCGCCAGCAACTGTCGCCGCGCAGCTTGATCATCCCGGCGCCGAACATGATCCGGAAGAGCACCCAGCGAAACATCCAGATGACGATTACCGGCGGCGCGGTATTGCGCGCACCGAGAAAAATGGCGAGGAACCCTGACTCGAGCAGCAGCGATTCCCAGCCGAACGCATACCAGGTCTGGCCAACGTTCACGAACGAGAGGTAGATCAGCCACATCGCCCCCCAGGTGATCATGCTCACCGGCGTGCCAAAGCGCTCCGATACGCCAGTGAATGCCATCGCGGCGCAGGCGATGCCGACCCAGGACAGGAGCGCGGCGAAGTTGTCGGAGTAATGCAGGAAGAAGAGGCTCGGCGATTGCCAGAACGGCGTGTTGCGGAGCATGAACGGCACGGGCAGGAGGCCGCGGCTGCCGAGGAGCGGGCGGAACTGGTTGATCGCCACGGCAAAGGCGATCAGGTAGATGCCAGCCAGTGATCGCTGCAGCAACCAGCGCGTGAGCCAGTATTCGGTCTGGATGGTGCCGCCGAACAGTGTGTTGATCATGGCGGAATTCCGAGTGATCGCAGCGCCGACCGCGCCGCGTTGTAGCCGCACATACCGTGCACGCCGCCGCCCGGGGGCGTCGAGGCAGAACAGAGATACCAACCCTTGACGGGGATCGCATACGGATCAGCGCTCAACACCGGCCGCGCGATGATCTGGCGCAAGGTGTTGGCCCCGCCGACAATGTCGCCACCGATATAGTTGGCGTTGTGCTGCTCGAGTGCTGCCGGCGCTGACGCATGGCGCGCCGCGATCACGTCGCCGAAACCTGGTGCGAAGCGTTCGACCTGCGCCTCGATCCGCTCGGCCATATCAAACGTCGATCCATTCGGGACGTGGCAGTACGCCCACGCCGTGTGCTGTCCCGCCGGCGCGCGCGATCGATCGAAGAGGCTCGGTTGCGTCAATAGCACGAACGGCTGCTCGGCGTGATCGCCGTGCGCCATGGCGTGCTCTGACCGTGCGATGTCTTCGAGCGTACCGCCGAGATGTACCGTACCGCCGCGCGCGCATTCCGCCGCCTGCCACGGAATCGGTTCGTGCAGCGCCCAGTCGAGCTTGAACACCGCCGGGCCGTACTGATAGCGCGCAAGCCTGTGGCGATAACGTGCCGGCAGCAGTTCGCCACCAATCGACAGCAGTTGGCGAGGTGTCACGTCGAACAGGACCAGGTCGCTGTCATCCAGTTCGCCGGCGTCGGTCACGCGTTGGCGAATGAGGATCTCGCCGCCAAGCGATGTCAGGTAACTGGCCAGCGCGTTGGCGATCTGCTGCGACCCGCCGCGCGGAATCGGCCAGCCACCAGCGTGGGCGAGCAGACCAAGGACCAGACCGAACGACGCACTGGCGGTGGCTTCGAGCGGCAGGACGGCATGCGCCGCGATCCCCGCGAAGAGCGCCCGGGCGCGCTTGCCGCCAAACCGGGATTCCGCCAGCGCGCGCGCCGAGCGGATGGCGTGGAGTCCGAAGCGACCCATCGTGATGGGATGGCGCGGTGGATAGAGCGGCGCGAGTAGCGCATCGATCAGCGGATCGCCGGCCGCGACCATTGGCTCGAACAGTTTTCGCCACGCCATCGCATCGCCGCCGAGCTGGGCGCTCGTGTCGTCCATCGACCGTTCCAGCATCACGGCGCTGCCGTCCGCAAGTGGGTGAGCCAGCGGTGCGGATGGTTGAATCCAATCGAGGCCATGTTCAGCGAGCGGCAAGGTGCGAAAGAACAGCGACGCGACGGCCAGCGGATGGACGGCTGAACAGACATCGTGAACAAAGCCCGGCAGCGTCAGTGCGGCGGATCGGGTCCCGCCACCAATCGTCGCCTCGGCCTCGAGCACGCGGACCTGGCAGCCCGCTTGCGCGAGCGTGATCGCGGCCGCCAAGCCGTTCGGGCCGGAGCCGACAACGGTCGCGAGCGGTGTCCTGGTCATGGCGATGTCACCCTCCTGCTGGGTCGGGATCGGCACGATCCGTTGCTGCTGGCCAAGCGTGCGCGTTCACGGAATCTCGCGTAACTTGGTGAACGCCGCTGGCAATCCCGACGTTTCAGGATGTTCCGCCCGCGCGCCATCCGACCTTCAGGAGACACTTCATGGTTGCATCGCTCCGCCTAGCGGGGACGGTGGTGGCTGGCTTTGTGTGTGCCATGCCGCTTGCCGCCCAGCGACACATCCCGGCTACCTACGCCATCACGGGGGCCCGGATCGTTCCGGTCATTGGCCCGGTGATCGACAAGGGCACCATCGTGATTCGCGACGGAATCATCGCCGCTGTCGGCCCGGACGTGACGGCCCCGGCCGACGCACGCCTGGTCGACGGCACCGGGCTGTCGGTATACCCGGGCCTGATCGACGCCTATACGTCGCTGGGCCAGGCCGCTCCGGCCGCAGCAACCGCGGCGGCGGGACGTGGTGGTCGAGGGGCGGCGGCAACGACTCCGGCAGCACGCGTCGCCGCGCCGAACTCGAATCACGTCACGGGACTGCAACCCGAGATCAATGTGGTCGACGCGTTCAACATCGAGCCGGGGGCCTTCGATGCTGCGCACGGCGCCGGTGTCACGTCGGCGCTGACAGCGCTCGCTGGCGGTGTGTTTCGCGGCCAGTCGGCATTGATCATGCTCGACGGCGACAGCGCATCGCAGTTGGTGCTCCGTACCGGTGTGTCACAGAACCTCGGCTTTTCGCGCGGCGGCGGTGGCGGATTTGGCGGCGGCGGGGGACGCGGTGGTTATCCTGGCACGCTCTTCGGGGCGATGGCATCACTCCGCCAGGAGCTGCTCGATGCACAGCATTATCACGACGTGAAGGCGGCATACGATCGCAATCCGCGCAGCGGCCGGCGTCCTGATTTCGACGCGTCGCTCGAAGCGCTGCAGCCGGTGCTGGCGCGTCAGCAGCCGGTCATCTTCCAGGCGAACACCGAACGCGAGATCATCCGCGCGCTCGACATCTTCAAGGAGTTCAATCTCCGCGGCATGATTGCCGGCGGCGCCGAGGCGTACAAGGTGTCGGCGCGGCTCAAGGCAGAGAATGTGCCGGTGCTCCTGACGCTCAACTTTCCCAAGGCCGGTGCGACGGCTGGCGGCGGTCGTGGCAACGCGGTCGAACCGGGCGATCCCGAGCCGCTGCGGATGCTGCGTGATCGGGTCATGGCACCGAAGTCGCCGGGGATGCTGGCCCATGATGGGGTGACTTTCGCCTTTGAGTCGGGTGCCGATTACACCGACATGATCGCCAACATGCGCAAGGCCGTGACGGCCGGGCTGCCGGCCGAGGCGGCACTCAAGGCGGCGACGATGCAACCGGCCGAACTCTTCGGCGTCAGCGATCGTCTCGGCAGCATCGAGAAAGGGAAGATCGCCAACCTGACGATCACCAAGGGTGATCTCTTTGACGCCGCTTCGCGCGTGAGCGAAGTCTTTGTCGACGGCGTGCCGAGCATGGTAGTGGCTGCGGCCGCGCCAGCGAGCGGCGCCGGCGGTCGCGGTGGGCGTGGTGCCCCGGGCGTTGATGCGTCGGGTGCGTGGGTGATGTCGGTGGTGATCGATCATCACAACTACGACCTCACGCTGCACGTCACCCAGGACCAGGGCCGCATCTACGGATCGGTGCAGGGCGTGCTCGGCGCGTCGGAGATTCTCAACGGCGAGATCGCCGACGACGGCACCTTCTACTTCACGGCGACGCTTTCGCTGTTCAACTCGGACGAGTTCGAGTTTGACGGCACGGTGGACGCCAAGGGGATCCGGGGCCAGGTGGCTTCGGAAGACTACGCCGGCGCGTTTGCCGGTTCCCACTCCAACTGACCTCGAGGCGATGATGAAATCCACAGCAATGCTCGGGGTGGCGTTGATGGCAGCGGTAACTACGCTGCACGCGCAGGCTCCAGCCAAGAAGGGGAAGAGCGCAGCCGCCGCGAAAACGGCGGCAGCTGCGCAGCCCGCTGCACCAATGCGTCCGGTGGCGGCACCGGTCCTGATTCGTAACGCGACGATCATGACGGTGACCAAGGGAACGCTCACCAACAGCGATATCCTGCTGGTCAACGGCAAGATCGCCCAGATCGGCAAGAACCTGACGGCGCCTGCGGGTGCCACCACCATTGATGGCACCGGCAAGGTCGTGACACCGGGGATCATCGATCCGCATTCGCACACGATGATGGATGCGACCAACGAGGGGACCCGTTCAGTAACCGCGATGGTGCGGGTGCGTGACGTGCTCAACAACACCGCACCGAGCATCTATCGCGAGCTGGCCGGCGGCACCACCACGATCAACGTCCTGCACGGATCGGCGAACACGATCGGCGGTCAGAATGCCATCGTCAAGCTCAAGTGGGGGCGGCCGGTCGATGAGATGGTGATGGCGCAGGCGCCGGCCGGTATCAAGTTCGCCCTCGGCGAAAACGTGACCGGCAAGAACGATGGCAATGTCGTCGTGGTCGGCCAGCCGCAGGCACCGAAGCGCTATCCGCAGTCGCGGATGGGCGTGGAAGAGACGATCCGCGACGAGTTCACCCGCGCGCTGGATTACAAGGCAGACTGGGATGAGTACAATGCGCGAGTGGCGAAGGGCGAGAAGGACCTGATCGCGCCGCGCCGCGACCTCGAGCTCGACGCCATCAAGGAGATCCTCGAGGGGAAGCGGATGGTGCATTCCCATTCGTATCGTTCGGACGAGATGCTGATGCTGCTGGAGCTCTCGGACGAGTTCCATTTCCATGTGCAGACGCTGCAGCACGGGCTCGAAGGGTACAAGATCGCCTCGGAGATCGCGGCGCATCACACCGGCCTCTCGACCTTTGCCGACATGTGGGGCTACAAGATCGAGGCGTACGACGCGATTCCGTACAACGCCGCAGTCGCGATGCGTCATGGCGTCGTGACGACGATCAACTCCGATGATGACGGCCGAGCCCGTCGGCTCAACATCGACGCCGCCAAGCTGATCCGCTTTGGTGGCATGACGGAAGACGAGGCGATGAACAACATCACCATCAACGGCGCCATCCAGCTCGGCATCGACAAGTGGGTCGGTTCGCTGGAGCCGGGGAAAGACGCCGATGTGGTGATCTGGACCGGCGATCCGCTCTCGGTCTACTCGCGGGTTGAAACGACGATGATCGAGGGCCAGGTCTACTTCGATCGGCAGCAGGATGCTAACAATCGCCAAGCGATGGTCGCCGAGCGCGCGGAGCTTGAGAAGGAAGATGCCGCGATGAATCCCCGGCCAGCCGGGCGCGGCGGCAACGGCGCAGGCGCAGGCGCAGGCGCGTCGTCCACCACCAGCCAGATGGAGAACCAGTGATGCCTCGTTCGACAGGTCTTGCCGCGCTGGTCGCGGCTGGCACGCTGCTTCCCGCGGTCCTCAGCGCGCAGCTCGGTTCCTACAATCCGCGTCCGGGGCCGCAAGGCACCTTCGCGATTCAGAACGGCACCGTGCATACGGTAAGCGGCGCAAACATTCCCAACGGTACGGTCGTGATCAGTGGTGGCAAGATCACTGCGGTGGGTGCCGGAGTGACGGTGCCAGCCGGGGCGACCGTGATCGATGCGACCGGGATGCAGGTCTTTCCCGGGATGATTGAAACGGCCAACTCGATCGGCCTCGCTGAAATCACCGAGGGCGCCAACCCAACGGTGGATGATGCCGAAGTCGGCCGGCTCAATCCGAACCTGATGGCGTTCTTCGCCTTCGACCCGCACAGTGCCTACGTCGGCACCACGCGATTCGTCGGCATCACGTCGGTGATCAGCGCGCCGTCGGGCGGCCTGATCTCGGGGCAGGCCGCGGCGATGAATCTCGCCGGCGACACGCCACCGCAGATGGAGATCAGCCGTCACGCCGCAATGGTGATCAACGTGCCGGGTGGTGGGCGCGGCGGACGTGGTGGCGGCGGCGGTGGCTTTGGTGGTGGTGCAGCTGCGACAACCAACTCTTCAGCGCCGCTCGATTCGCTGCGCACCATCCTGCGCGACGCACTGGCATACGGCAACTCCCTCGATGCCTACGCCAAGGACAAGACGTTGCCGCGTCCCGATCATGATGTCGTGCTGGCATCGCTGGTCCCGGTCGCGCGCGGCGAGATGCCGGTGATGCTGCCGGCTGAGACGCAGGCCGATATCCGCGGGGCCGTCGCGTTTGCCGAAGAGATGAAGCTCAAGCCGATCATCGTCGGCGGCCGCGATGCATGGCGGATGGCCGATTACCTCAAGCAGCACAACGTACCGGTGGTGCTCACCAGCGTGATGGCGCTGCCGTCGCGGGAAGATGACGCTTACGATGCCAACTATTCGGCGCCGGCCAAGCTCGCCGCAGCGGGAGTGCAGTTTGCTATTGCAGCTGGTGAACCGAATCCCGACGTCCGCAACCTGCCGTTCGTGGCAGGAATGGCGTCCGCGTTTGGCTTGAGCAAGGACGATGCGCTCAAGTCGGTCACACTCTGGCCGGCGCAGATCTTTGGTCTGGGCGACCGCCTCGGCAGTATCGAAGTCGGCAAGATGGCGAACATCGTCGTCAGCGATGGCGACATGCTGGAAGCTCGTACCAACACCAAGTACCTCTTTGTCGACGGGCGGCAGGTGCCGCTCGACAACAAGCAGTTGACGCTGTACAACGAGTTCAAGGACCGGCCGTAAGGCTGGTTCGCAAGGTGTGAAGACAGCCCGGGCCCCGCAGCGATGCGGGGCCCGGGCATTTCAGGTCAGTTGGCAATCGTGAAAACGGTTCGCGATTCCGCGCTGCTGCCAGGCCCAGTAACCATCGCGCGGAGCGTGTAACGGCCTGGCCGCAATGCTGCGAGGTCGATGATCCTGCTGATCTCCATCACCGGCCCGGTTGCCCGGAATGGTGATTCGATGGTGATCTTTGCTGGCGCGTCAACGTGATCATCGGCCCCGCCGATGGCGAAGCGCAGGCGATACTCTCCCTGAGTGCTGAGCCCGGTCACCTGCAGGTAGCTCGCTGCACTCGTCCCTGCAGCAAAAGAGTTGAGCGGGTTGAGCGGGACGTCAGCGGTGCCGGAGTTCCAGTGCGCGCCGCTGCTGGGTTGGCCGAGCACAAGGGTCGAGAGCTGTAGCGCGCTGGCAGACTTGAGCGTCGTGATGCGACTGAGATGACCGATGGCACCGCGACCGTCGTCCTGCGAGATCAACACACTCATGTCGTACGTACCGCCACCGACCGGCAGCTGCAATGAACCGGTGAGCCAGGTTCCCTGGTTCATCGGGCCGGTTGTCACGAAAGTGCGATTGGTATCGAGGTCGGTGCGCTTCCCGGTGGTAAGGTTCACCGCCATCACCTGGAAGCGAACGGGATATGCGGTCCCGCCGCCGTCCTTTCGGCCAACGAACTCGCTTCCGCGAAGTGCGAACCCGATCACCAGTCGATGGTCACCGTCGGGCAAGTGGTTAAGTGCGGCGACCTGGAGACCGGGACGGACAGCATGCGAGAAGATGCGGTGGTAGGTATCGGTGGTCGTTGCCAGGTCGATGGCCGCCTTGCCGCGATCGGCCGCTGCGATCAGCGCCGCGGGAGAGAGGCGTTGCCCCTCGTGCACCACCTCATTCTCGATAACCGCCGCCTGAGTCGTGAAATCGATGCGGGTGAGAATGTGCGGGCAGAGTGCCTGGTCAAGCGAACACAGCGATTGCAGGATCACCGGTGACGCATCGAGAATCGTCGGCACCAGCTCGTTGGCCATCGCCGAGCCTTCGAAATCCACCTCACGAAAATACAGGATCAGTGGCCCCTCCGGCCGTTCGTAGCGCCAGATCTCCAGGAGAGGGCCGCCGTGCACATTGATCGCAATCTGGTTCGGCGCGCCATGGCGAATCCAGACGACGCCCTTGTCGTTGAGAACGTCCTGCACCGGGTGGTAGTACCGGAGCGGTGATTCGCTGCCAACAAGCTCTGCGGTCGCCAGCAACGGCCCTGCGGCGGGATACGCGCCCGGATTGCGCAGGATCACCTTGCGGGCAGCGTCCTCCCTCTCGTATCCCGACGTCAGGTATTTTGCTACGTCGGCGATCTTCGATCGGCCGAACTTCGGCAGCCGGACGCGAAAGTTTGCCATTGCGTATTCGATGCGGCGGTAGTGTTCTTCCAGGCGTGCGCCGTCACGGCGCCCTTCGGCGATGTCGCGCCGCGACCAGAAGGCGCGCACCCAAGCTGGCCTGGCGCTCGGCGGCAGCGTGTCCCACGCCGCGAGCTCTGCTGGCGATGCAACCCAACTCAGTTCGTCACGATACGCCTTCTGGGCCGCCGAGGTGCCCGCGCCGGCAGCCGCAATGAGTACCGACCGTCCCTCAGCGGGCTGGTTGAGGCGGTAGAGATCGCGGGCCATCGGCAGCATGACGAGCGTGCTGTCGACGCCACCTTTCTCGAGGGCATGGCGTTCCATCGCAAGCGCGCTGTCAACGCTGCCGGCTTCTCGTTCCAGGTACGCCTCAGCGGCGAGGGCGGGCCCGGACATCACGCCATGTGCTTGGCGCGCAGCCTTGATCCGTTCCCGGTAACGCGCATTGTTCTCGCGTTCTGTCGGAGCCAGCGCAAGTGCATTCGCAGCGTCAGCCAACGTGCGATCCACCGAAATGGCGTGGATCAGCGCATGCTCGCCGCCGTATTCATTATTCATCCCCAACGGCAGTTCGACGCCAGTGCGGGCAAGGGCGTCTGCACGCCACAGTTGCAGACGAGTGATACCGAGCCCAAGCCAGGCGCGGGCATCCTTGTCATGACGGGTGACTTCGTCGACGAACGCCGTCTCGGCCCGATGCATTCGGTCGACATCGACGACGCTGTCGTCGCGATGGGCGACCACGTCAGCAATCAACGAATCGACGTTTGCACGCTGGGCCGGCGACTGGGCGCCGACCCTGAGGGCGAATACAATGGAAAACAACCAGACAAGACGACGCGCGGGGGAACGCATTCGGGCTCCGAGTCAGGGGTGACGCTATTTCACCTTCGCCCCGACGATAAACATCGCGGCGCCATGCGCCGGCAGGCCGGCCTGCAACATGTCCCCCGTTTCCTGCACGGTGTGGCTCCAGAGGTCGCGGGCTTGATAGGCACGGGCCGGCGGCATGCCGAGGTCGGCAATGTGCACGGCGATCGTGGTAGGCGTATTGCCGCGATTGAGGAGGACGACGGCCCGGTTGCCGTTCTTCATCGGCTTGATCCAGACCTGGGTATGCTGGACGCTGTCGGTGTGCAGCAGTGACCCCTGCTGGCCACCCCAATCCTGGTCGACCGCGATGACGTCGCGGTTGGTGAGGATGGCGCGCGTAGAATCTGACATTGAACGCAGGTCGTTGCCGGCGATCAACGGCGCATTGAGGATGGCCCAGAGCGAGAAGTGCGCGACGTATTCGTTGAAGGTCATCTTGCCGTTGCCGACTTCGAGCATGTCGGGGTCGTTCCAGGCGTTGGGACCGGAGTACTTCTCCAGCCCGACCTGGCGGTCGAGAATACCGAGCATCGAGTTCCAGCGATCGCTGATGTCGCCGGTGGTGCGCCAGAGCTGGCCACCGACGGACTTGCCCCACTCCCACGGCTTGTTCTCGCCCCACTCGCAGAGTGAAAAGACGATCGCCCGGCCAGTGGCCCGAAGCGCATTGGCCATCGCCGTGTAGCGCGGAATCGCCGGCCGCTTCTGGTTGTTGCAGTTGTCGTACTTGAGATAATCGACGCCCCACTCGGCGAACTTCTTCGCGTCGGCCACCTCGTGGTCGAGCGACGCCGGCAGCCCCTGGCAGGTCGCGGTCCCGGCCGAGGAGTAGATGCCGAGCTTGAGCCCGTGCGCGTGGACGTAATCAGCGACCGCCTTGATGCCACCCGGGAAGTGCGCCGGGTCGGCCTGCAAGTCGCCATTGGCGTCGCGGGTCTTCGCCATCCAGCAGTCGTCAATGTTGACGTAGCGATAGCCGGCATCGCGCATCCCGGAACTCACCATCGCATCGGCGGTCTGCTCGATCAGCTGGGCATCAACGTGGCAACCGAACTTGTTCCACGAGTTCCACCCCATGGGCGGCGTGGCGGCGAGCATGTGGCCGGGCGAGGTCGCGCCAGGTGCGGCGTTGTGATTGCACGCGGCGAGCGATGCCGCGAAGAGGAGGGCGAACGCCAACGAACGGTTCATGATGTGGGTCTCCGTGGGAGCGTGGTGCGGTGCGCCCGGCAAAGCGTTGTGCGAATCTGGTGCTACGCCCATCGCCCAGGACACCGACGCGGTGTCATCCTGAGCGTAGCGAAGGATCGGTTACAACTACGCAGCGTCAGTCGGCGTTGACAGCTTCTCGTTACAGTGTACCTCGGCGGGTAAGTCGGCGCCACCGGGGACGGGCGACTGGCGCTGTCTTGAGACGATGAAAACTTACACAGTGTACATCCTCGCCAGCCGGACTCGGCGCCTGTACATCGGCGTTACGAGCGACCTTTTCCTCCGGGTCTTCGAGCATCGTCATGCCGCTGGTTCGCGATTCACTTCGCGCTATAGCGTCAACCGGCTGGTCCATTTTGAGCAGACGACGGATGCGTTGAGCGCCATCGCCCGAGAAAAGCAGGTCAACGGGTGGCTCCGGGCTAGAAAGATCGCGCTGATCGAATCGGGGAATCCCGACTGGGATGACCTATTGCCAGACTGTGGTGCACCGGTAACCGATCCTTCGCTGCGCTCAGGATGACAGGCGTGGAAGTAACCGATCCTTCGCTCTGCTCAGGATGACAGCAATTCACCCGACCTTCCAGTACACAACATACCGCTCGTCGATCAGGCCGTTGAACGGGACCAGCTGGGTGGCGTGCGCCTGCCCGACGGTAGTGAAGGTGAGCGGCCCCGTTTGCCGCACCCATGAGTGCACATCGGGATGAGGCGCAATGATCGATGGATTCGCGACGGCGTCGCGCGCCGCGACCTGGGCATCGGTGAAGTCGGGCGACATCCTTGGCATGGTGGGCGCCGCGCGCTCCACCTCTTGGCCCAGCGTGCCCGCGAGCACCAGCGGCCCGTACATCACCGCCTGCAGCGTGGGGTCGTCGGGCATCGCTTCGATGCGCAGTTCCATGGGAAGCGTGAGCGTGATGCTGTCGCCACCCTGCCAGGTCCGATCAATGACCGCGTAGCTTCCCGGTGCGGTCGATCCTGACCAGCGCTTGCCGTTGATGCTGACCGTCGCACCGTGAGCCCACGGCGGAATACGGAGCTTGAGCGCAAAGGCCTGGGGCTTGCTGGTCGCCACTGTCAACGTCGTGTCAGCATGCGCGGGGAACGACGTGCTCTGTGTCACTTGTACGCCCTTGTCGCGCCAGTCGACACTCGACGCGATGAAGAGATTGACGTACAGCGCGCGATCGTCGTGGAAATAGATCGAGTCGCCAAACTTCGAATGCGACTCCACCCCCGATCCGTGGCAGCACCAGAAGCCATGCTCCGGCGTGCCGAACATCCGCCAGTATCCTGGCAAAAGCGGCGTGTAATAGATCTTCTCACCGTCCGCCGGATGTTGCGTGCCGAGCATGCCATTGAAGAGCGCGCGCTCATAGTAGTCCGCCACCTGCGAATCGCCGGTCCACGAAAAGAGCTGTCGCGACAGCTTGAGCATGTTGTAGGTGACGCAACTCTCCTCGGTGTCCCAGGCGAGTTCGGTCGACAGCTGTCCGACAGGGCTCTTGTAGTTCTCGCCGCTGCTCGACCCGCCGGTGACAAATGACCGCTTGCCAGTCACCTCATGCCAGAAATAATTGGCGATGTCATGCGAGCGCTGGTCTCCCGTGAGCTCGTAGCGGCGTGCCTCGCCGATGATCTTGGGAATCGTGGTGTTGGCATGCACGCGTGTGAGCTCGTCGCGCCCGTCGGCCAACGGAGTCATGATGCGAGCATGCTCGAAGCGACTCCCCACGTCGAACCAGGTCGAGTCGCCGGTGACTGCGGAGAGTGAGTAGAGCGTCTCGGCCATCCCGCCGAACTCGGTGTTGAGGATCCGCTGCATCGCGGCATCATCAACCGGTGCAACCCAATCGCGCGTCCAGCGCGCCATCCCAGTCAGCACATCGAGCGCCTGCTGGTTGCCGCTCAGCGAATAGCTGTCGAGCATCCCTGCCATGATCTTGTGGAGCGTGTAGAACGGCGCCCAGACGCCCTTGTGCTCCTTGAGCCGGTCGATGTAGTCCGCCGGAAAGGCCGACAGATATCCGCTCGGCTGCTGACACTTGGCCAGTTCGGCGACGACCAGGTTGCCGCGCACCTTGACCGCGTCGTCGTGCAGCTGGGCCGCCATCAATGCGCAGCCGGAGAGGTAGTGGCCGACAAAGTGGCCGCGCAGTTCGTTGTTCGGCGCTTCCCAGCCGTAGTACGGTTCGGCGGTGGTCGGCAGGTTTGCGGTAGTGCGGAAGGACACCAGCAGCCGATCGGGGTCGAGCCCCATCAGGAAACGGCGGTTGACCTCGACGTCGTCACGGAAAATGCCGGGGAGGAGCGTCACATCGTGCAGGTCGAACGGATGCGCGACGAGGGCCGGCGCGGTGCGTCGGCGCTGCGCGCGAAGGGCGCGGGGGAGAATGGGAGTCGCGGCGAGTGCCGCGGTGGTCGTCGAGATGAACGTACGTCGCGATGTCATGGCAACTCCCTCGTGAAGCGAGCGTTAGTGCGATCGTTTGATGATTCGATAACGCACGACGCTCGGCACGTCATCCTCGTCGAGGTTAACGGTAATCATCGCGTCACCGGCAATAGCGACCTGGTCACCGATGGCACCCTTGCTGGTAACGGTTGCCACCTGACGGCCCGTGGCATCATATACCTCGAAAACTGGGGCGTTTTCCGGGACGCCATTGCGACGCACCCAGACTCGGCCCAGATCGTCCGCGAAGATGGCCGCGATGGCCGGCTTGACCTTGGGGATGGCCGATGGATCACCGCTGATCAGCGGGCCGTACTTCACCTGTGCCGAATCGAGCCGGATGATCTCGCGCTGCCGCTCCGCTGCGGTCACCGGCACGTCCGGAAACTGCCGACGCACGACTTCGCGGAGTGTCCCGCCAATCGTGCCGACCAGCAGTCGGTAGTCATCACTCGGCGTGCACCAGACGGTGTTCTGTCGCGTGTATGCTTGCAGCGTGAAAGGCCGGAATGGCAGTGACATGTACGCCCGACTTCGATCGCCGGGCCGTCCATATACCAGGTTGGCTGGCGCCGAGAGCGGCCGTCCTGGGCATCGAGGGTAGTCGACGGTGTCAGATTTTCCGGAGGCGGTCACGAACCGGAGGCGGGACTCGAAGATTGGCCGATGGGTCGTCGGGTCGATCTTCGACGTGGGAATCTGCACGCCCAGATCGTCCAGAACACGATCAGGAGCGACCACGCTACCGCGCCAGACCCAGCCATATCCGTCGATCGGAGTCACGATCTGCTTGAGAAAGTTACCGTCCGCACGATACAGTGAGAATCGGCTATTCTGTTCATCGTTCATCCAGACGACGTCATCGGCACCGATCGCAATTCCATTGGCATTCCCGAGCTCGCCCGGGCCAGCACCTCGGCGACCAGCGCGCCGCAGGAACGATCCTTTGGGATCGAAGACCCGAAGTTCCTGGTCCTTGAACTCGAGAACGAAGATGTTGCCCGAGCGGGTGAGGGCAATGCCGCGGATTTCACTGAACAGCGTAGGCCCGTCGGACCCGCCGCCAATCTGAAGGTCGGGTTGCAACGTCCAGGTTGGCACTACACCCTGTTGAGCGAACGCTGCCGACGCCGCTCCACAGAGCAGCGCGCACGCAATCCCTGTGTGAATGACGCTGGCACTTCGGACGGTCATATTCCGGCCCGCTCCTTCGCCTTGGCAATCGTCGCTGTCATGATGTCCCGGTGCTGGCTAAAGGTATCGTCCACGACCTGTAACGTGGGAATCGCGCCGGGTGAGAGACCCAAGGTGGTCGCGTTGAAATGCGAGAACCCCGACTCATGAACGCCGCTGCTGCCGCGGCCCGGCGCCGGGGTGCTGAGGTGCTGGAAGTTGTGCGAATACTGCCCCATCCGGCCAAGTCCGACCTGAAAGAGCGGAATGAACTCGACCAGCGCGTCGTAGGCCATTTCGCCAACGCAGGGGACCTGGGGATGCTTCTGCCTGAGGTCCATGACCAGCTGGCGGGTACCGGCGTGCATGTCGCCGGTGCGGCTGTTGATATGGCCGCCGACAATATCGAGAAAGTAGGCGTCGACGCCGTAGCGGGTGATCACGTCATCGATTCGGCCGGCGAGCCACTTGCGCCAGGAATCGGCGCCGAGATTCATGTAGGCGAAGCACCCTTCCTGATGACGATCGTTGTCCCAGTCGACCCAGTTGAGGTCCATCACGTCGCCGTCGACCTTGGTGACCACTGCGTCCTGCACGGTGTGGAACATCGGCTGGCGGCGGTTGGCGGTGTTGGTGCCGAACATCGGCATCATCCGGAAGCCCATCGCCCGCGCCTCGGTGATCAGCCGACGGAAGCCGGTTTCGCCACCCATGCGCGGCGACGCGACGTAGTTGGGATAGTCCCAGTAGTAGCGGCCGTCCCACGCCGAGAGAAAGACGAGCACGCGCGAGGCCGGGATCTGCGTCGCGATCCAGCGCAGAATCTCCAGTTGACGAGCGTAGCCGTTGAAGATGTAGCCGGTATAGTGCTGACCATGCAGCGTGATCACCAGCGCCGTATCGCGCATCCAGGCCGGCATGTCGGTGCGTGCGTCCCACTTCTGCAGATGGTACGTGGTATCGAGATAGTCGTAGTGTGCCTGCACCGCGGCATCGGCGGTTGCGGTGCGCATGATCCGCCACCCAGGCACCTGCCACTCATGCTGCTGATTCCACGCCGGTGCTTCGGCAATTGCTTCGACGCGATAGCCCGATTCACCGGGTTGAAAGAAGAAGCGCTTGGTGCAGACCATGGTGTCGAGCGTTGCGATGGCAATGCAAGACTGGTCGGCGGCGGTGACGATCGCCAGCGGCGTGGACATGCCACCCGCCGTGTTGCCGCCGAAGAGATCGCCGCCACTGAACGGGTAGCCGACCAGGATCTCGTCGTCATTTGGGGTGCCGCGTCCCGCGCCGCCAAAGCCCACGCGTCCGCGCGGGATGCCGCGGATCACGGCGCTCACGGTCTTGATCGGCTGGCTCATCGCCGCCGTGGCATGCCACTCGATTGTGTCGTTGGTCTTCTTGAACGTCGCCGTCAGCTTCCCGGCGGCCTTCTCCTGCCCGCCGCCCCAGGTCAGTCCGCTGCAGGTGAGCGTCATCGTGTCGCCGTCCGCGACGGCGGTCATCCGCGCCGGGTCAAGACTGTAGATGTTTTCATTGGTGAACACGAGGAAGCTGAAGCGGAAGCCGTCGAACTCCACCGACGGCTCCGGGCAATCAAAGGAGAGCGTGTCGTAGGATCGGCCGCGCGGCGGTGTGAATACGTCGCTGGTGGATGTCAGCGGGAGGATTGGTAGCGCAGCGGCTGTCGACGCAGATCCTGGCGCCGGAGCGGCGGACGCGGGACCAGGATTGACGGCGGCCGCTGCGCTCGCGGCCCCGATGATCTTGACGGCGGTGCGGCGAGTGATGTCGCGGGGCATGCAGGACTCCGTGTGGGTGACTACTGTACCGTCAACCTGAGCGCAGCGAAGGATCGGTTACTGAATCGCGTTCCCCTGGCCGATCCTTCGCTGCGCTCAGGATGACAAACCAGCTAAGGCCGCCAAACCAGCTCAATCCGCCAAACCCGCCATCAAACCGAGCAAGCGCTCCTGCGTGGCCTCCGCGCGCGACAGCTCGCCGGCGACAGTTCCCTCACGGAGCACCACAATGCGCCGCGAGAGGTTGAGCAGCTCGGGGAGTTCGCTTGAAATCAGCAGGATCGCCGTGCCACTGGCCGCAAGGCGATCGATCCAGGCATGCAGCTCGGCCTTGGCGCCGACATCGACGCCACGCGTCGGCTCGTCGAGAATCAGGATGCGACTCCGTGCCGCGAGCCAGCGCGCGAGGACCAGCTTCTGCTGGTTGCCGCCTGACAGCGTCATCGCCGCCGTCTCGAGCGCATCGCTGCGCGCGTGGACTCGGCTTGCGCTGCTGGCGGCGACCTGCCGCTCTTCGTCGCGGCGGATCCAGGTCCAGCGCGCCAGCCGGTCGACGATCGGCAACGTCACGTTCTCCCGGCCGAGCATGCCGAGGACGAGACCCTGGCGTTTGCGGTCTTCGGGAACGAGGCCGATACCGGCGGCCAGCGCATCCTGCGGCGTCGACAATTCGACCGGCTTGCCATCGACGTGGAGGTCGCCCGTCGCGGCAGGATCAAGCCCGAAGAGCGCTTGCGCCAGCTCCGAGCGGCCAGCACCTGTCAGCCCGGCGAGGCCGACGACCTCGCCGGCATGCAGGGTCAGGGCGATATCGTGAAACCGGCCCGGACTCGCGTAGTTCGCCACGTTGAGCAGTTCAGCGCCGGGGGGCATGCGCTCGTGCTCCGGGAAGTACTGGGTGAGCTCGCGACCGATCATCTGCTGTACCACGGCGCGCTCGTCGAGCGCGGCGGCCTGCTCGGTGCTGACATGCCTGCCATCGCGCAAGACGGTGATCGTGTCACAGAGTCGGAAGATTTCCGGCATCCGGTGCGAGATGTAGATCAGCGTTACGCCGCGCGCACGTAACGCATCGATCAGCGTGTAGAGCTGCTCCACCTCGCGCTCGCCGAGCGAGCTGGTCGGTTCGTCGAAGATGATGATGCGGGCGCCGCTGCCAACCGCGGCGGCGATCTGCACCAGCTGCTGCTGTGCGACGCTCAGCGTTTCGACTCGCGCTGCCGGATCAATGGCCACGTTGAGCGAATCGAGCAACGCCAGCGCTCGCTGGCGGAGCGCTGGCCGATCGAGGAGCGTGCGTCGCGCGGGCAAGTCGCCGAGGAAGAGATTCTCCTCAACCGACAGGTTCTCGCAGAAGACCAGCTCCTGATGCACCATCGCGACGCCGGCGGCCAGCGCGTCACGTGGTTC
Source organism: Gemmatimonadales bacterium (assembly GCA_036499125.1). Taxonomy (GTDB): domain Bacteria; phylum Gemmatimonadota; class Gemmatimonadetes; order Gemmatimonadales; family GWC2-71-9; genus Palsa-1233. The sequence goes on along the minus strand of DASYEH010000008.1, from coordinate 258,375 downwards.
GCCGAAATGCACTGGAGTGTCGTCGATCAGGATCTCACCGTCGTCGGGCTGGGCGATCCCGGCCAGGATCCGGCTGAGCGTGCTCTTGCCCGCGCCATTCTCGCCACAGATGGCGTGGCACGACCCGGCGCCAATGTCGAAGGACACGTCGTCGAGCGCGGCCACGCCGGGAAAGCGCTTGCCGATCTTGCGGAAACTGACGGCCGGCGCTGCCATCGACTAGTTGGGCATCGCCAGGTATTGCGAGTCGACGTCGGCAAAACCCCACGCCTTGAGCTGGCGCGCCCAGGTGCCGAGGTTGTCGCGGGTGACGCGCACCAGCTTCATGTCGACGCGCGCTGGCGCCGGCTGCTTGAGGTAGACATGGTCGACAATGGTGTGCACCGTCACATAGCCCCACAGATAGGTCGGCTGCGCGAGCAACACCGGCGCCAGCCCCTTGTCGACGTACGCCAGCTCGGCGGGGAGGGCGTCGATTGCCACGATCTTCACCTTCGACGGATCGAGATCGTCCAGCAGCGCGCGCGTGAAGAGCGGCCAGCCGCCGATCATTGCCCAACCCTGGATGTCGGGATTGGCGTTCTGCGCACGCACCACCTCGGCTGCGGCGTCCTGCGGCGTCTCGATGTGATTGAAGACATTGATGATCTTGATTCCGGGGTATTTCTTCGCCTCTTCCTTGACCCCTTCGACCCGCTTCTGCAGGTTGGGCGCATTCTGGTTACCGGCCAGGATCGCGACGTTTCCCTTGCCGTGCATCTGCGCCGCGAGTTCGCTCATCACCTGGTGGCCAAAGGCAATGTCGTCGCCACCATAGAATGAAAAGCGCTTGGAGTCCGGAGCGTCGCTGTCGAACATCATCACCGGCACGCCACGATCGACCGCATCGTTGATCGCGCCGGTGACCTTGCCGGCGTCGCTGGCCGAGATCAGCAGCGCGTTGTCACCGTCATTGACCGCCTCGGCGATACGCTGCGCCTGTACCTGGCCGTCTTCCGACGGGGGCGTCAGCCAGTCGATCTTGACCGTGATATGCAGCGAATCGCTGAGCTCCTTGGCGGCGGCTTCGGCGCCGGTCTTGGCCGAGAGAAAGACCGGGTTGGTCGAACTCTTGGCGATCATGCCGATGCGGAACGCCGTGGCATTGCCGGCGTCGGCGGATTTGGCGGCGGGCTTGCTGCACGCGCCGACAACGAGCATGATGGCGATGAGGCGGGCAATGCGCATGACGGTCTCCGGAAGTGGTGTCGGCGTGGTGATGGTACTTGTCTGGCATGCTGTCATCCTGAGCGCAGCGAAGGATCGGTCGGGTGAAAGTGATCCGGTAAACGATCCTTCGCTACGCTCAGGATGACACGACGAGTGACGACTTCGCTGCGCTCAGGATGACAAGTGACTCAGGACGATAGCCGCTGTGCCGCCGGCTTCGCGAGCCGCCGAGCCAGCAGGCGCGATCCGGTCTGGTCGAGCACGACAGCAATGATCATCGCCGAGCCGATGATGATCCATTCATAGTTCTGGTCGAGATGCAGCGTGCGGATCGCCTGACGGATCAGCACGATCAGCAGTGCGCCGAGCATGGCGCTGAGCGCGCTGCCGCGTCCGCCGGTCAACGATGCGCCGCCGACGACTGCGGCTGCAATCACATAGAGTTCGTAACCCGTGCCGTCGGACGACGTCGCCGAGCCGTAGTATGCCGCGCCGAGAAATGCGGCGATGCCAGCGGTGATGCCGGACCAGAGAAAGACGCCGATCTGCACCCGGTTGATCCGCAACCCCGCAAAGCGGCTTGCTTCCGGATTGCCGCCAACAGCAAAGACGTGCCGGCCCATCACCGTGCGGGTCAGAAAGATCGCGCCAACGATTGCGACCCCGAGCATCGCGAGCAACGGCACTGGCGACAAGGTATGACTCAAGCCGAGCGATGCCTTGGCGAAGTCGGTCAACGACATCGGGACCAGGATGCTCTCGGCGTGGGAGATGACGAACGCCAGCCCGCGCAGGATCCACATGGTGCCGAGCGTGATGATGAACGAGTGCACCCGAAGGCCGACTACCATCACGCCGTTGGCTAGTCCGCAGAGGAATGAGACCACGATGCAGGTCGCGAGACCAATCGCGAGCGTGGGGATGGCGCCCATCGGGCCGAGTGCGCGCAGGACCATCGCCATCACCACGCCGGCGAGTGCATACACCGACCCGACAGAGAGGTCGATCGCGCCAGCGATGATCACCATTGTCGCGCCGACGCCCATGATGGCGAACGTGCTGGCATCGGTGGCCATCTGGATCAGGGTGTGGGCGTTGAGGAAGTTGTTGACGGAGGCGCCGGTCACCGGATCGGCATGCGAGCCGGCGACCAGGGTCAATGCCGTCCCGAGCACCAGCAACACCATGACCAGGCCCGCGGAGGGCGACCGGAGCAGCGACCGATACATGTGAAGTGGATCCTTCGGGTGTAAGCGCTTGCAAGAGTACGAGTTGGGGGAGGGTGTGTCAAGAAAGGGCTGATGGCTAATGGCTGATGGACGCGACCAGGTAGGCGGCCCTCTCCTCAGCTCAGGGTGACACCCAGGTTGGGGTCAGCCATTAGCCATCAGCCATCAGCCATCAACTAACTTCCACCATCCCCACAGAGAGATCCCGTCCGATGCTCCTCCACCAGATCGCCTCGCGCCCTGATCCGAACGCACCGCCACTCAAGCAGGTGCCGCCGCCGGGGCCGCCCGCTCCAGTGACGATCGGGCTGATTGTCGGCAATCGCGGCTTTTTCCCGGGGCATCTCGCTCAGGAAGGGCGCCAGGCGATGCTTGCCGCGCTTGCCTCCGAGGGGTATCAGGTGATTGTGCTGCCTGCCGCCGATTCGCAGCATGGAGCGATTGAGTCGCGCGATGAAGCGAAGGCGTGTGCCGCGCTCTTCCGCGCCCATCGCGACACGATCGGCGGGATCATCGTGACGCTCCCCAACTTCGGTGACGAGCGGGCGGTCGCTGAAGCGATCCGGATGGCGGACCTGCGGGTGCCGGTGCTGATTCACGCTGCGGCGGACGAGCCAGGGAAGATGGGGATCCAGAATCGACGTGATTCGTTCTGCGGCAAGATCTCGGTCTGCAACGTACTCACTCAGTACGGCATTCCCTTCACGCTGACGAGCCGGCACACCGATCACGTCGATTCGGAGCGCTTTCGCGCTGACTTGCGACGCTTTGCGGGCGTCTGTCGGGTCGTGCGCGGCCTGCGGACGGCCCGGATCGGTGCGATCGGCGCGCGTCCTGCGGCGTTCAAGACAGTGCGTTACAGTGAAAAACTGCTCGAAGCGAGTGGCATTGCTGTCGAGCCGATCGATCTCTCTGAGATTCTTGGCCGGACCAACCGGATGACGGACAGCGATCCGGCGGCGCTCGCCAAGCTCGCGCGGATTCGTGAATACGTGCCGACCCAGGGCATTCCCGATAGTTCCCTGCTCAAGATGGCGAAGCTCGGCCTGGTCATTGACCAATGGATGATCGAGGCCGACGTGACCATCAGCGCGGTGCAGTGCTGGACGTCGCTGGAAGAGTTCTTCGGCGTGGTGCCGTGCACGCTGATGAGCATGATGAGTAACGACCTGTTGCCGAGCGCTTGCGAAGTGGACGTGATGGGGACGGTGAGCATGTATGCGCTGGCGCTGGCGTCGGGGAGCCCGAGCGCGCTGCTCGACTGGAACAACAACTACGGTGACGATCCCGACAAGGCGGTCTGTTTTCACTGCAGCAACCTGCCGAAACATTTCTTTGAATCGGCGAAGATGGACTACCAGGAAATCATCGCGGGGACGGTCGGTCGCGAGAACACGTACGGCACGATCGTGGGGAAGGTCCAGTCGGGCGCGATGAGTTATGCGCGCTTTTCCACTGATGACCGGACCGGCACGATCCGTGGCTACGTTGGCGATGGCGCCTTTACCGACGATCCGCTGCAGACCTTTGGCGGTGCGGGCGTTGTCCAGATTCCGCGCTTGCAGGAGCTGCTGCAGTTCATCTGCCTGAACGGTTTCGAGCACCATGTTGCCGGGAATTTCTCGGCGGTGGCTGACGTGCTGTACGAAGCGACGTCGCGGTACATGGGATGGGACGTGTATTTGCATGGGTGAGGTGGGAGCGGGCGGCTGATAGCTGATGGACACTGGATGCCGGACACTGGACGATCCCAACGCAGCTGTCATCCTGAACGCAGTGAAGGATCGCTTACCGGAGGTCCTTCGACTACGCAGCCGCGTGGCGGCCGCTTCGCTCAGGACGAGGGGGGCGCGACGATCAGCCATTAGCCATCAGCCATCAGCCATCAGCCATTAGCCATTAGCCATCAGCCATCAGCCAAGAGCTTACCATGTCCCTCGTAGCCGGCGTTGATTTCGGCACCCAGAGTGTCCGCGTGTCGATCGTCGATCACGTCGACGGCGTGTTCGGCTTTGGCGTCTCGGAGTATCCGGTGCTCCGCGATCGCACCGACCCCGACTTTGCCACCCAATCGCATGCAGCACAGATGGACGCGCTGGTGCTGGCGATGGCGACGGCGCTGCGCGAAGCCGGTGTGCCGGGAAGTGCCATCCGGGCGCTCGCGGTCGACACGACTGGCTCCAGTGTCATCCCGGTCGGCCGCGACCTCGTCCCGCTCAACGACTACTATCTCTGGTGTGATCATCGCGCGGCGAGCGAAGCCGCCGAGTTCACGGCGGCAGCTCACGCCATCGATCTCCCCGCCATCCGCGCCTGCGGTGGGGTGTATTCGTCGGAGTGGGGCTTTGCCAAGCTGTTGCATTGGCTGCGCGCGCACCCCGAGCGTCGCGGCGAGTTCTACACGGCATTCGAGCATTGCGATATGGCGGCCGCGGTGCTCTGCGGCATCACCGACATCGCCGAGCTGCCACGCAGTATCTGCTCGATGGGTCACAAATGGCTCTGGGTGGCAGCGGACGGTGGTTTGCCGTCCGAGGCGTTTCTCGCCGGCATCGATCCTCTATTGGCTGGCGTGCGCGAGCAACTCGGTGGCCGCTATCTCACGTCCGATCATCTCGCGGGTCATCTCTGCGAGCACTGGGCCGCCCGTCTTGGCCTCGACGCCGGGATTCCGATTCCGATCGGCGCGTTCGATGCCCACTGGGATGCGGTCGGCGCCGGCATCGCTGAAGGTGACGTGGTCAACGTGGTCGGCACAGCGACGTGCATCATGGCGATCGCGCGCGACGTCGGCGAGATCCCTGGGCTCTGCGGCATCGTGCCGGGGTCTATCCACCCGGGCTATATCGGGATCGAAGCCGGTCTGTCCGCGTGTGGCTACCTCTTCGAGGCGATTGCCAATCGGCTCGGCAAGACGCAAGCGGAACTGACTGCAGAAGTTCGCGCGCATCGCGCCGGTGAAACCGGCCTGCTGCGACTGACCTGGGACAACGGCGATCGTACGATTCTCGTCAACCCGGCCCTTGGTGGCGTGACGTTGGGCTGGAACCTCAATCACACCGGTGCCGACGAATTCTTCGCTGCCATTGAAGGGACCGCATTCCACACCCGGATCATTCTCGATCGCATGGCGGAGCATGGCGTGCCGATCCGGCGGGTGATTCACGCTGGCGGCATTCCGCAGAAGAATGACGTGCTCAATCAGGTGTACGCCAATGTGCTGAACAAGCCGGTCATGGTGCCGGAGCGGCCGATCACGTCACTGGGGGCTGCGATCTTTGCGTCGCTCGCGGCGGGCCTGCATCCCGACATCGAAAGCGCTCAGCGCGCGCTCTGTCCTTCCTATCGAGTGGTCGAACCCGATCCTGTTGCAGCGGCGGTCTACGAGCGCCTCTACGCGATCTATCGCAAGCTGTATTTCGCGATGGGTGTGCCGGGCTCGGCACCGGTCGCGATGGGAGAGATACTCCCTGAGTTGCGGCGGATTGCAGCGAGCGTCAGGGCACAGTAGAGCGGGTAGCCATCACTGCCCGTAGTAGCGATCGCTCCCGTGCTTCCGCAGAAAATGCTTGTCCCGCAAGGCCGCCGAGATTTCGGTCGCGCCACTATCGATCATCATGGTCTGATACGCGAGCCGCGCCACCTCCTCGAGCAGGTCGGCGTGTTCCACCGCCTCCTCAACCGTGCGTCCCCAGCAGAATGGCGCGTGTCCATGGACCAGCGCGGCCGGCATCGTGGCGGCGTCGAGGGCACGAAAGCGTTCTACAATTGCCGCGCCGGTGTTCGCCTCGTACTGATTGGCTATCGCCGGCTCGCTCATCGGTGCGGTGACTGGTATGGCACCGTGAAAGTGATCGGCATGTGTGGTCCCGAAACAGGGAATGTCCCGACCAGCCTGCGCCCAGCTTGTCGCGTAGCGCGAGTGGGTGTGTACCACGCCGCCAATCGACGGAAAGGCGCGGTAGAGCGCCACATGCGTCGCAAGGTCGGAGGACGGACGAAAGGCATCTTCCAGCACGTTGCCGTCGAGATCAGTGATCACCATGCCGCTCGGCGTGAGCGCATCGTACGGCACGCCGCTCGGCTTGATCACGATGATTCCCTTGTGCCGATCGATGGCGCTGGCATTGCCAAAGGTGAATCGCGCCAGCCCGCGGCGCGCCAGCTCCTGGTTCGCCTGCATCACCGCCTGGCGCAACGCGTCGATGGTCATGACTCCACTCCAAAGGTGAAGATCGTCTGCGACATGAATGCCTCACCGGGGCGGAGAATCGTGTTGGGGAAGGTTGGCTGGTTGGGCGAATCGGGAAAGTGCTGCGTCTCAAGGCAGAATCCGCTGCGGCGCCCGTATTGCTTGCCGTCCGATCCGACAATCGAACCATCGACCGAGTTGCCCGTATAGAACTGCACGCCGGGTTCAGTGGTGTCGACTCGCAGGGTGCGTCCGGTCAGCGGTGCATGGAGGTCCGCTGTGCGCACCAGGCCGGCCGCGTTGCGATCGATCACGAAGTTGTGATCATAGCCCCCGGCCAGGCGGAGCTGTTCGTTGTCGGCATTGATCCGCTCACCAATGGCATGGGGCGTCCGGAAATCGAACGGCGTACCGGCAACCGGCGCAATCTCTCCGGTAGGCACCACGGCAGCCGTCACCGGTGTGTAGCGCGAGGCGTGGAGTGTGAGCAGGTGATCGAGAACGTCGCCGTTGCCAGCGCCATTGAGGTTGAAGTAGCTGTGCTGGGTCAGGTTGACGGGCGTGGGGTGCGTGGTGGTGGCGTGATAGTCGACCAGCAGCGCACCGGCATCGGTCCAGGTATACGTCACCGTGCAGTCGAGTGCCCCGGGGAAATGCTGGTCGCCATCAGGTGAGAGGTAGTGCAAGACTACGCCGCGTTCGGTCGTCCGTTCAAACGGCGCAGCCTCCCAGACCACCCGGTCGAAGCCGCGGCTGCCACCATGCAGCGTGCTCGGCGGCTTGTTGAGCTCGAGCTGGGTGGTGACGCCGTCAATCGTGAAGCGACCGTTGCTGATCCGATTGGCAAAGCGACCGGTGATCGCGCCGAAATGCGGCGACTTGACGAGGTAACCGTCGAGTGTGTCGTAGCCCAGCACGACGTTGCCCGGCACGCCGTGTCGATCGGGGACGCTCAGGTGAGTGATCACGCCGCCGAGCGTCATGACACGGACCGAAGCACCCCGCATGTTGGTGAGTGTGAAGATCTCTACAGCCGTGCCGTCAGCGGTGTGGCCAAACGGCATTCGGGAAAGCCATTCGGTCACGGCTTGCTCGTGAAGATGTCCTTGGGGATCATGGCGTGCACTCCAACGGTGCCGTCGACGAGCTCGGTGATGTCAAAATCGACCGCCACGCTGGCAAGCATGTAGGCGTCCTCATGGGAGAGATGCTTCTCGGTCATCAGAAAGTCGATGGCTTCGCGCACTGCGGTCTTGGTGGCGGTCACCAGGTTGCTGTCGATTCCCATCGCGATCCAGTGCGTCGGCGTTTCGGCCCGGGGCCAGTGGAGGTGCATGTCCTTTCGCACGATCACCTGAATGGTGCCGCGCAGTGCCGTCTCCATCGCGGTGATGTCGACTTCACCGTTCCCCATTCCGGCATGGCCGTCACCGATCTCGAGCAGCGCGCCGGGGACGTGCACAGGAATGTAGAGCGTGGTCCCGGCGACCAGTTCCTTGTTGTCGAGATTGCCGGCATAGATCCCGGGTGGGGCGCTGTTGACGCGGCCCATGGCGGGTGGTGGCGCGTCGCCAACGCTGCCAAAGAAGGGCTGCAGCGGGATGTCGATGCCGGCGGCAAAGTGCGCGATGTTGGCAACGGTATCGAGCGGAATGATCCGCGTCCTGCCGGCCTTGAAGTCCTCGGGGATGAAGCCGCTGCGGGTGCCGAACGAGTTGTAGGCGTAATCGACATCGGGATGGATCGAGAGAAAGCGCACTTCAAGGACGTCGCCCGAGTCGGCACCCTCGACATAGATCGGGCCGGTCAGGATGTGACCGCCCGGCCCTCGGTCCTTGACGTCGCGATAGATGTCGCGCAAGTCCTGTTGAACTCGTGCCGAATCCAGACCGGCGCGCTGCAGCCCGGTCGGCGAGTTGGTGATCATCGTGTGCACAGTGACCCGGTCGCCCGACTGGATCCGGAGCACCGGCTTGGCCTGCGACCAGTAATAGCCCCACGCGACTGTCGCGGGGGTCGAGCGCAGGATGACATCGTGCGGCTGCTGGGCACGCAGGGCGGCCGGCAGGGCGAGCAGCAGCGAAACGAGCAGGATTCTGGTCGGCATCCCTGAATCTACGTCAGGGAATGACCCCGAACGCAAAGACGGTCTGCGAGTGGAAAGGCTGCCCTGGCCGGAGAATCGTGCTCGGGAAGTCCGGGTGATTGGGCGAATCGGGAAAGTGCTGCGTCTCGAGACAGAAGGCGGAGCGCTTCGGATAGACGCGTTGCCCTTTCCCGACGTTGGTGCCATCCAGAAAATTGCCGGTGTAGAACTGCAGCCCCGGCTGGGTGGTCGAGACGGTCAACGTCCTGCCGGTCGTGGAATCGGCCACGCGCGCCGCGAGTGACAGCCCCGGCCCGGTGCGATTGAGGACGAAGTTGTGATCGTAGCCGCCGGCGTTGCGAAGCTGCTGGTCGTCATCGCCAATGCGCGCGCCAATCGCAGTCGGCGTGCGAAAGTCCAGCGGCGTCCCGGCTACCGGCTGGAGCACGCCGGTCGGGATCAGTGTCGAATCGACTGGCGTGAAGCGGTCGGCGTTGATCATCACGACCTGTTGCAGAATGTTGCCGTTGCCCGCGCCGGCCAGATTGAAATAGCTGTGCTGTGTCAGGTTGATCGGCGTGTCTCGCGTGGTGGTCGCGCCATAATCAATCGTGAAAGTGTTGTCCGGCCCCAGCGTGTAGGTCACCGTCGCGCGGACTTCGCCGGGGTATCCCTGATCGCCGTCGGGGCTGGTGTGGGTCAGCACCAGCCCCACGCTGCTATCGCGGCCGAATGGCGCCGCTGTCCAGATCACCTTGTCGAAGCCCACCAGGCCGCCACGCAGTGCGTTCGGTCCATTGTTGATTGCGAGCGTATAGGTGCTGTCGTCCAGCGTGAAGTGGCCCTTGGCAATCCGGTTGCCGTAGCGGCCGACAATTGCCCCGAAGTACGGCGACGCTTTCACGTAATCGGCCAGCGAGTCGTAGCCGAGGACGACGTCACCCGAAACACCCTGCCGGTCGGGGACCGACAGCGCCTCGATGATGCCGCCGTAGGTCATCACCCGCACGGTCATGCCGTGACTGTTGGTCAAGGTAAAGATCGCGACGGAATCACCGTTGGGCAGCGCGCCGAATGGCTCCCTGGTGATGGTGGCGCCATGGGCGGACGCCACCACATCCGACGGCGCAGTATGGCAACCTGATATCGCAACAACCACGGCACAACATAGGAAGGCGACTCTCATTGATCGATTACCTCGTCGAGGCCGAGGTCGATGAATTGACCGCCGGAGACCTGGTGGACGTGAATGGCGAGGGTATTGACGCCCGGGTGCAGGAGGGCCCGGGCGTGCTGGTCAAGCGGCAGGTGCACATATCCCGACGTGTACCCGCTCAGCTTTGCCGCGAGCGTCCCGTTGACGTACACCTCGGCGTCATCGTCGTGGTGGAGGTGCCAGTACGGATTCGTCAGAGGAATAGCACCGAGCGTGACGGTGCGTCGCAGCCAGATATCGGAGCTTTGCCACTGCGTGCCGACGACGGCACCCGGTGTCTCCCGGGTTCCGAAACCGCCGGCAGCCAAGGCCCAGCTGCTGTCATTGAACGTTGGCGCAAACCAGGCACCGACTGGTGCCGTCGTCGTGTAGTGCCACATCTGCGGATGGGTCTGCGACGTCGGCACGACGACGCGGATCGCCGGCATCGGGCCGAAGAGCGCCTTGGCCGTCGCACTCGCCTCCGGCGGCAACTTGATCACGGCGCGATCGTAGGTCATCAGGCCGTTGACCTCGACCTCAACGTCCGTCGTCTGCGTGTACACTGCGGCTGCGAGTCCGCTCGCCTCGAGCAGCCGCAGCTCACCCATCAGGTCGCTGTACGCCGCGCCAAGTTGCGTGGTCGATGTGTAGGTCCGATAGCCCCAGTTGTTGCGCTCGAGCCAGGTGTGCCCTTCGAGTGGCAGGCCGAGACCACCGAACTCGCCCAGCACGGCAGCGCGATGGGGCTCAAGCGGCGGCATCGCCGGTCCCGGGTAGTCATGGACATCGGAGACGTCGCCGACGCCCTTGTCGGTCCAGCCGGTCGCGTTGTCAACCAGCCGCGACGGGTCGTGCGCCTTGAGCCATGCCACGTACCGTTCGGTGTCGTGCTGGCCCCAACCCTCGTTGAACGGAATCCACATCACGATCGACGGATGCGCGCGCAGAGCGTCGACGACATGATGCAACTCTTCCTCGAACTCCAGCTTGCCGGCGGGTGTGTTGTTGTCGCCGCTCGGCATGTCCTGCCAGACCAGCATGCCGATCTTGTCGGTGTAGTAATACCAGCGTTCCGGTTCCACCTTGACGTGCTTGCGGATCATGTTGAAGCCGAGCTGGCGCGTGATGTCGATATCGTAGCGCATCGCCGCATCGGTCGGGGCAGTGTAGAGGCCATCGGGCCACCAGCCCTGATCGAGAGTGCCGTATTCAAAGAGCGGCTTGTTATTGAGGAAGAGACGCGTGACGCCGGCGGAGTCGGGCCCCAGCGCGATCTTGCGCATGCCGAAGTAGCTGCCGACGCTGTCGCCGCCGGCCAGGGTTACGCGCAGGTCGTAGAGAAACGGATCAGTGGTCGACCAGAGATGTTGCCCGGCCAGGTGCAGCACGACGGGCGTGCCGGTCTGGCCACGGACCCGTGCCACCACTCGTCCCGCCGCCATTGCCGTCACCGTGACTGCGGTCCCGATGGGTGCGCCCTCAACGCCCACGTCGACCGACGCCGAGTGCGTATCGATATTGGGCACCGTCACGACACTGGTGATATGTGCCGCCGGCACCGGTTCGAGCCAGACCGTCTGCCAGATCCCGGTGACCGCGGTATACCAGATGCTGCGCGGCGCGAGGACCTGCTTGCCGCGCGGCTGCGGTCCGTGATTGGTCGGATCGCGCACCTCGACGACGAGTTGCTGCGGACCGTCGTGATGCAGCGCCGAGGTGATGTCGAAGGTGAACGGATCGTAGCCGCCGCGATGGGTGCCGACCACCACGCCGTTCACAGTGACCGTGGTTTCCCAGTCGACCGCACCGAAATGAAGCAGCAGTCGTTCACCGCTGGCGAGCGCCGGCGCCGCAAAGCTGCGGTGATACCAGAGGAGCTGTGAATCACTGACTGCGCGAGTGACGCCGCTGAGTTGCGATTGCACTGGAAAGGGGACCAGGATCTGACCATCCCAGGCGGCAGGCACGGCGGCTGCCAGCGCCGTGATTGCGTAGTCCCAGGAACCGTCGAGGTTGGTCCACCGGGGGCGCACCAGCTGGGGCCGCGGATACTCGGGCCAGACGTGATCGGGGGAGACCTCCGCCGCCCAGCGGGTACGCAGATGGCTGGCCGGTTGCTGCGCAATCGCTGTAGAAGTGACAACCAGGGTGATCAGGGCAACGATGCACGATGCACGGCGGGTCATCTCGACTCCTCATCAGGTGGCGGCGACAGACTCCAGGTCGACCCAGCGGGCAGTGAGCCGATCGATTTCGGGACCGATCACTTCGAGTCGCGCCTTGACCTTCGCAACAGCAACACCGTCGCGCAGGAATGCCGGGTCGGCGAGTTGGCGATAGAGGTCGTCGCGTTCACGCTCGGCGGCCTCGATCCGCGGCGGGAGCTTCTTCAGTTCGTCGGCTTCCTTGAACGATAGCTTCCGCGCCTTCGCCACGCGTGGGGCGGCGGCGGCCTTCGGCGCCGGCACCGGCACCGAAGGGCGGCTACCATCGGTCACCAGCGGTCGCTGGCGCACCCAGTCCGCATAGCCGCCAACGTATTCGCTGACGATACCGCGTCCCTCGAAGACCAGCGTGCTGGTGACCACGTTGTCGAGAAAGGCGCGATCGTGGCTGACCAGCAGCAGCGTGCCGGTGAAGTTGAGCAGCATCGCCTCGAGCAGTTCGAGCGTTTCGATGTCGAGGTCGTTGGTCGGTTCGTCGAGCACCAGCAGGTTGAAGGAACGCGTGAAGAGGCGAGCCAGCAGCAGCCGGTTGCGCTCGCCACCCGACAACACTCGCACGGGAGTGCGCGCGCGCTCGGGCGAAAAGAGAAAGTCCTGCAGGTATCCCATCACATGTTTGCGCGCACCACCGATCTCGATGTACTCGGTGCCGGACGCGATATTCTCGAGCACCGTCTTGTCGGGGTCGAGCTGTTCGCGGAGCTGGTCGAAGTAGGCGACTTCGAGATTGGTGCCGAGCCGCACGCTGCCCTCATCGGGCACCAGTGTGCCGAGGAGCAGCTTGAGCAGCGTGGTCTTGCCGGAGCCGTTCGGGCCGATCAGGCCGATGCGGCTGCCGCGCAGGACCGTGGTGGTGAAACGGTCGACAATCGTTCGGTCGCCAAAGGAGAGCGAGAGATTCTTCGCTTCGACCACGAGGCGGCCGGAACGCTCGGCTTCATCGGCGCGCAGATTGACCTGACCGACGCGGTCGCGGCGGGCGGCGCGATCGAGTCGCAATGCCTCGAGTGCCCGGACGCGCCCTTCGTTGCGGGTGCGGCGCGCCTGAATGCCGGTGCGGATCCAGACCTCTTCCAGCGCAAGCTTCTTGTCGAACAGCGCCCACTCGCGTTCCTCGTTGGCGAGCGCCGCTTCCTTCTTCTCCAGATAGGCGTCGTAGCCGGTGCCCCAGTCGATCAGTCGGCCACGATCGAGTTCGACGATGCGGGTCGCCACCCGGCGCAGGAAGGCGCGATCGTGCGTCACGAAGACCAGCGAGATACCGCGATCGATCAGGTACGTCTCGAGCCATTCGACGGCGGCGACGTCGAGGTGGTTGGTCGGCTCATCGAGCAGCAGCACGTCCGGCTCACTCACCAGGGCGCGCGCCAGCAGGGTCTGGCGCTTGCGGCCGCCCGACGCTTCGGCAAAGATGGCGTCCGGGTCGAGCGAGAGATGATCGAGCGCGGTTTCGACGCGCGAATGAATCTGCCAGGCGTTGGCGGAGTCGAGGGCTTCGTGCAGGCGACCCAGCTCGCGCATCGCGGCATCGCTGGCGTCGAGTTGCACGCGGTGGCTGGCATCGTGATAGCGGGAGAGGAGCCGTCCGGTTTCACCCAGCCCGGCCGCGACCACATCAAAGAGCGTTCCCGACATTCCTTCGGGGACCTCCTGATCGAGCCGTGCCACCCGGATACCGGTCTGCTTGACCAGCTCGCCCTGGGCCAGCGGCAGGGTGCCATCGAGAATCTTGAGGACGGTGCTCTTGCCGGCACCATTGCGACCAAGGAGCGACACCCGCTCGCCGCGATCGAGGGTCATGCCGGTGCGATCCAGCAGCGGCGGCCCGCCAAACGCAATGGTGGCCTCCTGCAACGACAACAGAGCCATCAGCGATTGACCAGAAGGGAAATCATGGCGCAAAATAGCCGATGACGTGCGCAGGCGGAGCGGTCCGGTCGTCCCTGCGGGATCATCCCGACCCGGAGCAGCATGATGGCCCACACCGCGAAGTCGAGCGCCAAGGCGCCGCAGTCAGGTCGCGCGTCGCGACCCGATGCGGGCTATCGCTGGCGGGCGCTGACCTGTGTGGTGTTCGGCATCTTCATGGTGATCCTCGACACCACCGTCGTCAACGTGGCCTTTCCGACGATCCGGTCGGAGTTCCACGCGTCACTGGCCGGCGCGCAATGGATTGTGTCGCTGTACGTGCTCTCGCTCGGCATCACCACGCCGCTCGCCGGGTACCTGAGCGATCGGTTCGGGATCAAGCGGATGTATCTCGGTGCGCTCGGTGTCTTTGTCGTCGGCTCGATCTGTTCGGGCCTGGCGCCGTCGCTTGGGGTGCTGATGCTGGCGCGCGCGCTGCAGGGTGCCGGCGGCGGCGTCGCGCTTCCGCTGGGTGTGGCGATGCTCTTCGAGGCGTTTCCGCCCGAGGAACAGGGCGTGGCGCTCGGGTTCTATGGCGTCGCGATCGTTTTCGCGCCGGCGCTCGGCCCGATCCTTGGCGGCTTGTTGATCGATCATGGCCTCTGGCGCTGGATCTTCTTCCTCAATATTCCGATCGGTGCGATCGGGATCACGATGGGTGCGCTGCTGCTGCGCGAGGGGAAGGCGCGCCGTGCCACTACGCTGGACCGCCTCGGCCTGGTCCTCGCAGTCGTGGGTTTTGGTGCCACGCTCTTTGCTGCATCGATTGCGGCTGGGAGCGGCTGGACGTCGCTGCCGGTTCTCGAGTCGTTCAGTCTCGGTGTCGTCGCGCTGACGGCATTCGTGGTGGTCGAGCTCTTTCATGCCCGCGACCCGCTACTCGATTTTCGCCTCTTCAGGAACCGGGTGTTCGTCAACGCAAGCGTGGTCGGGTGGGTGAGCGTGCTGGCACTCTTCGGGGCGGAGTTTCTGCTGCCGAACTACCTGCAGGTGCTGCGTGGCCTTTCGGCGCTGCAGAGCGGCCTCACCGTGCTGCCGCTCGCCATCGCCGCGGGGATCGTGACGCCGATTGCCGGCCGCCTCTACGACCGGATCGGGCCGCGAACACTCGCGGTGGCCGGGTTCGTGGTGCTTTGTGTCAACACCTTTCAACTGTCAGAGTTGACCGGCGAGACTTCGCTCGCGCATATCCGCTTCCTGATGGCCATGCGCGGCGTCGCCCTGGGATTGACTGTGCAGTCGACGTTCACTGCGGCCCTCGGTACCGTGCAACGTTCGCGAGTCGCACGGGGATCGTCCTTGCTCAATTCGATGCGATTTGTGGTCCAGTCGGCAGGCGTCGCCCTGCTCGCCACGCTGCTTGCCAGTAGCCAGTCACCACAAACGCGTCAGTTGCTGCAACACCATGGCGGCTCGGTCGCGTCGACGGCGCAGCAGCACGGTGAGGCGGCGTCGGCCGCCGCGAGTCGCCAGGAGGCCCTCTGCGCGCCAGCCGAAGGTCCGACGCAGGCCGGCGCATCGCGCCTGGCTGCGGCCTGCCAGGAAAGCTTGCGCGGTTATGGGCGGGCCTATCGGTTCACCTTCTACATGGCGATCCTCGCCCTGCTGCTGGGTGCCTGGCTGCCGGGGTGGCCATTTGGCTGGCATGGCCGCGGCAGGGAATCTGCGGCCGCTACCTAGCGAGCGCCGGGGGAAATGGGGATGGACCAGCCCGGATTACTTCTCCAGGCGTGGCTTGACGTGATCCTTGCGGGTCGGATCGACCCACCGCGGTGCCGGGACCGGAAAGTCGAAGAGGCGGCGAAGGCGTTCGTCCGGGTCGAGCGGCCGCTCCTCCGGTCCGTCGGGAGCAATAGCGGGGGGAACAACAGGCTGGCGCTTGGTCATCGTGGTCTCCTCCGGGACAGCGTCGCCGGGCGGCGCCGATCGCGCGGTCGAACCGGCGCGCGCAGCCGCAAGATACCCTGCCGGGACGCCGCTCCCCGTGGCTGGAGGGCGACGTCCCTGTCCTGTGTCACGACGTTCGCGTATACTGAATACGTCAAATGGCGGAGGAATTCGGATGGAAGCATCGATTGCCAAGAAACTCGGCGGGCGGCGGGTCCTCCATGCGGTGGTGGATACCGACCTCGAACTCGCCGCGATCGTGCGCGCCGGGTTGCCGGTTGGCGCGCTCGATCATCTGCTGACCGAGCTCACGCCCGAAGTCGCGACCCAGGCAGAGGTGTATCGCGTGGTTGGCAGCGCCCGCACACTGCAGCGCAAGCGCACTGCCGGCGTGCGCCTCTCCGTGGACGAGTCCGATCGCCTGGCGCGGCTGGCGCGCCTGGTCGTCCGCGCCGAGGAGGCACTCGGTGACACGCGTGCCGCGCGCCACTGGCTGGCGACGCCCAATCGGGCGCTGGGCGGCGATGTTCCGCTCCACCTGCTCGATAGCGATGCCGGCGCGCTGGCGGTCGACCGGGTGCTCGGCCGGATCGAATACGGCGTGTACAGCTGACCGGTGCGAATCCATCGCCTCTGTCGCATGGCGCATCGCCGGCTCGATGGCGAAGGTGCGCGCCGCTTTGGTGGCCGCTGGAATCAGCCCGGCTCAGCCGTCGTGTACACCTCGAGCACGCTTGCCCTCGCGGCGCTCGAATATCTGGTGCATGTTGATCCGGTCGACGCCCCGCACGACCTGGTGGCGTTGACGCTGACCATACCCGACGATGTCAGCGTGACCGACGTTGCCATCGATCAGCTGCCGACGCAGTGGGCGCGCAGCACCGAGTCGGCGGCGTGCCTGGCAATCGGCGACGCATGGCTGGCAGCGGGAAAAACGTTGCTCCTGCGCGTGCCGGCAGCGCCGGTGCCCGAAGAGGTCAATCTGCTCATCAACGTCCGCCATCCCGAAGCGCGTCGTGTCCGGGTGAGTGCGGAACGTCCCTTTCGCTTTGATCCGAGGCTTGTCCGCAAGTGACCACCACCACACAACGTCCGCTCGGCCGCACTGGCCTCTCTGTTTTTCCGGTCGGCCTCGGCACCTGGCAACTTGGTGGCGAATGGGCCACCGATTACACCCAACCGATGGTCGACGAGATCCTCGACATTGCCGCAGAGTGCGGCATCAACCTCATCGACACCGCCGAATGCTACGGCGACCATCAATCGGAACGGCTGATTGGCAACTATCTCGCGCGCCATGAACGCGGTCGATGGATCGTCGCCACCAAGTTTGGTCACGACTTTACCGGCTTCCTGAAGCGGCGCGATGATTTCTCTCCGGCGGGCGTGCGGCAGCAGCTCGAGGCGTCGTTGCGTGCACTGCAAGTCGACGTGATCGATCTGTACCAGTTTCATTCCGGTCCGGATGACGCCTTCCAGAACGACGCGTTGTGGACCATGCTCGACGAGCAGAAGCGCGCGGGGAAGGTGCGGCACCTCGGCGTGTCACTCAACAAGTCGACGCTGCACCAGGCCGACTGGGCCGCCGCGCGTGGCGCCGAAGTGATTCAGGTGGTGCACAATCGAATCGACCGGCGCGCCGAGCAGATCCACTTTCCATTTGCGGAGCGCGATGGCCTGGGCGTCCTGGCCCGGGTGCCGCTCGCCAGCGGGTTCCTGTCGGGCAAGTACAAGACGGATGCACGCTTTCCCGCCAACGATGTGCGGGCGCGGTTGGCGCCGGACACGGTGCGGCAGGATCTCGCGGCGGTCGCGCGGCTGCAGCGTGAGGAAGTGCCGTCCGGTATGCCGATGGCGGAATGGGCGCTGCGGTGGTGTTTGTCGAATCCGCTGGTATCGGCGGTGATTCCGGGAGCGAAGGACGCAGCGCAGGTGCGGGCCAACGCGAGGAGCGCGAGTGTCTGACTACCAGTACCTGATCCTCGGCGGTGGCATGACTGCTGATGCTGCGGCGCACGGCATTCGCGAACTCGATCCCGATGGAACGATCGGGCTGATCGGCAGCGAAACCGACCCGCCATACAATCGCCCGCCGCTCAGCAAGGGTCTCTGGAAGGGTGATGCAGTCGAGTCGATCTGGCGCAAGACCGGGGAGACCGGGGTGGACCTGATGCTCGGCCGCACGGCCACGGCGATTGACCCGGATCGTCATCAGGTCACCGATGACCTCGGTGAGGTGCATGGCTATGGCAAGCTGCTGATTGCGACCGGCGCGTCGCCGCGGCGACTGCCCTTCGGCGATTCCAGCGTGATCTACTACCGGACCGTGGCCGATTTTCGTCGCTTGCACGCCATTGCGGCGCGCCACGGATCGGTAGTCGTGATCGGCGGCGGGTTCATCGGGTCGGAGATTGCGGCAGCACTGACGCTCAACGGCGTCACGGTGACGATGCTCTTCCCCGAGGACGCGATTGGTGCGCGATTGTATCCCGCCGATTTGGCGCAATCGGTGACGGCGTACTATCGCGACAAGGGTGTTGATGTGCGACCGGGTGAAGAGGTGGTACAGATCGAACAGCATGAGCGTCATGCGGTGGTGACCACCAAGTCGGGCGCGCGAATCATTGCCGACGTCGTGGTCGCGGGAGTGGGTGTGCAACCGAATGTCGCGCTGGCCACGGCAGCGGGGATTGCGGCCGAAGATGGCATCCTGATCGATGATCATCTCATGACGGCGCGGCATGATGTCTACGCGGCCGGTGATGTGGCGCGCTTCATGGTGCCGGAACTTGGCCGGCGGATGCGAGTCGAGCACGAAGACAACGCGCTGACGATGGGGCGCGCTGCGGGACGTGCGATGGCTGGCGACAAGGCCGTATATCACCATCTGCCGTTCTTCTATTCTGATCTCTTCGACCTCGGCTACGAAGCGGTCGGTGAAACCGATCCGCGCCTGGAGACCGTGGCGGACTGGATCACGCCGTTCCGGGAAGGGGTCGTCTACTATCTGCATGAGGGGCGAGTCCGCGGCGTGCTGCTGTGGGGGATCTTCGGGCAGGTCGATGCGGCGCGGGCGCTGATTGCCGAGGCCGGCCCCTTCACGGCGGGGACGTTGCACGACCGAATCAAGGCTACCCCTTGACTCCCTCGCGCCGCGCCCGGACATTGGCCCCTCTCTCTTTCGGGGCACTCGCCGCTTCATGACTCGCCGTGTTCGCATCCTGATCGTCATTGCCGTGCTCGCGCTCGCGGCGATCGGCTATGCCCTGACCCACCGGGCGCCAGCGGTGTTGTCACTCGCCGGCGTGGTCGACGCCGACGAAGTGGTCGTCACCCCGTCGGTGCAGGGACGCATCGACACCCTCACCGTCGTCGAAGGCGCCGTGGTGCACGCCGGCGACCTGCTGGCAGTCCTTGATCAGAGCGAACTGGCGGCTCAGGCTGCGGCGGCCGGTGCCTCGGCAGCCGGTGTCCGTGCCCAGGTTGCCCAGGCTACCGTCAATGCCGAACAGGCTGCCGGCGAGGCCGTTGGTGCGCAGGCGTCCGCGCGCGCGCATCAGGCCTCTGCGCGGGCGGACGTGACCCGCCAGCAGGCGCTGCTGGAGCAGTTGCGGACCCAGGCCACGCGGTCGTTGTCACTGCACCGGAACGGCGCGATCTCCGACGCCGAACTGGAGCAGGATACCGTCGCGGTGCGGGTGCAGGACCAGGTGCTGGCTGCGGCTCGGGAAACCGCTCGCGCGGCCGACGCCGAAGTCGTGCAGGCGACCGCCGGCGCGCTTGCGGCCACTGCCGCCAAGCGCACCATCACCATGACACAAGCACAGTTGCGCGGGGCCCAGGCCGACTCGAGTGCCGCGCGTACGCGACTTGGCTACGCCGAGTTGCGGGCGCCGAGCGCGGGCGTGGTGCAGGTGCTGGTGGCGCGTCTCGGCGAACTGGTTGGACCGGGGTCGCCCGTGGCCGTGATTGTCGACCCGAACAAGCTCTGGGTCCGGGTTGCGGCGCCGGAGAGTTCGGCGGGAGCGGTGGCGGTCGGCGACTCGCTGACTGTTCGCTTTCCGTCGGGGCTCACCACGCGCGGCGCGGTGCTCAGCAAGAGCGTCGTCGCGGACTTCGCGACGCAGCATGATGTCAGTGCGACCAAGCGCGACATCCGTGCCGTCGCGTTCAAGGTCACCGTCCCGAACCCGCGGCACGAACTGGTTCCCGGCATGAGCGCTGAAGTGCTCCTGCCGACGCGCGCCCCGTGAACAACGCGATTGTCGTTGATCATGCCGTCAAGCGGTATGATGACCTCATCGCCGTCAACGACGTGTCGTTCACGGTGGGTGTCGGCGAAGTCATGGGGCTGCTCGGGCCCAACGGGGCCGGCAAGAGCACGCTGATCCGGCTGATGACCACCCTGGTGCCGATCACCAGCGGCCAGGTGATCGTCGCGGGACACGATGTGGCCCGTGACCCGGATGGGGCGCGACTCGAGATCGGCGTCATTCCGCAGGCGATGACCACTGATCTCGATCTGTCGGTCGAGGAAAATCTCAGTATCTACGCCAAGCTCTACGGCGTACCGCGCGAGGAACGCAAGCAGCGAATTCCGCAGCTGCTCGACCTGGTCAAGATGGGCGACCGGCGCACGTCGCTGGTGAAGACGCTCTCCGGCGGCATGCGGCGGCGGGTCGAGATCGCCCGGGGCCTGGTGCACAGTCCGTCGATCCTCTTTCTCGACGAACCGACCACCGGCCTCGACCCGGTTTCGCGCATCGACGTCTGGGAGTTGCTGGCGCGGGTGCGGCGCGAGCACAATCTCACCATCCTGATCACGACCCACTACATGGATGAAGCCGACCGGTTGTGTGACCGGATCGCGATTGTCGATGGCGGCCATCTCGTTGCGCTCGACACGCCCACGGCGCTCAAGGCGTCAGTTACGGCGGTCGCCAACCCGACACTGGACGACGTCTTCGCCTTCTATACCGGGCACGGCCTGACCGATATCCGTCCCCGCACTGCGACGGTATCATGAGCTGGCAACGGATCTCGGCGATCATCGAGCGGGAACTGCGCAAGTTCCTGCGCACGCCGATGGTGCTGGTGATGACACTGATCATGCCGCTGATGCAGCTCTTCGTGCTCGGCAATGCCTTTGGCGGACGGGTCACGAACCTCAAGCTCGCCGTCGTCGACGAGGACGGCGGCCCGGCAGCTCGCCGGTTGCGGGCGGCGGTGTACGTGCTCGAGGCCAACGGCGGTGTGGTGCACACGCTGAACTACCCTGATGAGCAGGCAGCGGCCGAAGCGGTGCGTCGCGGCCAGGTGCAAGGGGCGCTCATCATTCCAGCCCATTTTTCGCGGGATGTCTACAGCGGTGGCAATCCCGATGTGGGGCTGCTGCTCGACAACACCGACAACTTCGTGAGCAGTTCGTTGCGCGGGCTGGCGGCCGGTGCCGTGCAGGAAGCGGCGCGCGATCATCCGGCGCCGCGGATGTCGGCGGCGGTGACGCTCGAACCGGTCGAGCTCTATTCGTACATCCCGTACATGCGCTACATGTTGCCGGGCGTCATTTCGCTCGGGCTCTTCATGTCGGTGATGGTCGGTGGCGCGATCATGTATCTGGATGACAAGCAGCGTGGCGTACATGAAGGGTATCTCGTCACGCCGATCACCAAGTTCGAGATTGTGCTGGCGCAGAACCTTGCCGGGACACTCAAGGCGACGCTCGGTGGTGTGCTGCTGATCGTGGTGGGTGGGCTTGCCGCCGGCGCAACGGGGATCCTGCAGCCCTTGCGCTTGATGGCGTTGATCCTGCTGGTGGCGATCACGTCCTTCGCGTTCATGGCGATGACGTCCTGCCTGGTGGCGCGCGTCAACAATCCGATCCTGCCGCGCGCCATCTTCGGCATGCTCAACACGCTGCTCTACTTCCCGAGTGGTGCGATCTACCCGACCCAGGCCTTGCCGCCCTGGCTGCGGGTCGTGTCACGGTTTGACCCGTTCACCTACGCCGTGCACGCCTTGCGCTTCCTGCTGCTCAAGGGCGCTGATGTCACGGTGATCTTTCCCGACCTCGCCTTCCTGTCCCTCTTTGCCGCCATGATGTTTACCGGCGCCGTCCTGCTCTTCAAGCGGACGTTGTAAGGCTCACACCGGCTTGGGCCGCATCAACTCGGTGTTGATGCTGATCTTGACCTTGTCGCCCACCACGACGCCGCCGGTTTCGAGCGCGGGATTGTAGTGCAGGCCAAACTCGAGCCGGTGGACTTCGGCAGTGGCACTGAAGCCGAGCCGCTCATTGCCCCATGGGTCATCACCACGACCCTCGGCGGTCACCGCAAAGGTCACTGGCTTGGTGACTCCACGGATCGTCAGTTCGCCCGGCAGCTTGAACTCGCCGGTGACGTCGCCGTCAACCCGGCGCGCCTTGAAGGTCATCTCGGGATAGTGCTCGACGTCGAAGAAGTCGGCGCTGCGCAGGTGCGTGTCGCGCTGCTCGTTGCGGGTATCGACGCTGGCCACCGAGATGGTGACATCAAGTGCCAGGTGATCGGGGCGCGACCGGTCGTAGTCCACCATGCCAGACACGCCAGCAAAGCGGCCCTTGACGTTGGAGATCATCAGGTGGCGCACAGCGAACTCGACGTCGGTATGAGCGGCATCGATCTGCCAAGGGGCCAGAGCGGTGGAGGTGGCGGTCATGGTCTACTCCAGAAACGGGTTCCGTCGGATCCCCATTGGGCCGACCGGTAAGCACGGGACGTGCGGAGCTGATTCAGCTACACATCATTCATAGGTGAACAATGTAGCAGTGCCAGAATTTTGTCAACGGGCCAACCGTAGCCATCTTCCCAAGTGGCTCGGACGGTCCTTGCGGGACGTTCCGGGCGTATCCGTGAAACTACCCCCCCACGGCGGCGGTGAAGTGCCCACAATCCTTGTGGTCGAAGACAATGCCCTGACTCGGCAAATCGTCCGATTGACGCTCGAAAAGCGTGGTTTTCGGGTGGTAGAGGCCCGCGATGGCCAATCGGCGGTTACGGCGTTGCTGACCGAACGCCCGGACGTGATCCTGCAGGACCTCCATCTTCCGGATATCGATGGCATCGAGCTGGTCCAGCGCCTGCGGGAGATGCCCGCCGGTCGGTCCGTACCGATCCTGGCATTTTCGGGCCTCCTCTCCAAGCTGGAAGAAGCGCGGGCGATGCGCGCTGGCTTCACGGATTACCTGTTCAAGCCGGTCCAGCCCGCCCGGCTGATCGAAGCGGTGCAGGGCTACCTCGAGCCACGCCGCCCGACCGAAGGTCGTCCCGGCCGCAATCGTCGGTTGCTGCTGGTCGACGACGATCCGCTGCAGCTGGAGCTCAATCAGTTGCAGCTCGAAGAACTCGGCTTCGTGGTGGACGTCGCCAACTCCGGTGCTGACGCGCTCACGGCCGCGCGAATGCGGACGCCATCGGTGATCGTGACAGACCTGCTGATGCCCGGGATGAGTGGCCTGGAGCTCTGTCTCGCCGTGCGTCGCGACGCGGGCCTGATGCGCACGCCGGTCGTGATCAGCACGTCGACCTTCGCGATTGTTGACGAGGCCGACCGCAAGCTGGCCGAGAAGATGGGGGCCGACGCTTTCGTCATGCGCACGCCCGGCTTGAGCGAAGTCATCCAGGCAGTGCTCTCGACCCTCGACCAGAAGCACGATGCGCCGCCGGTCGCCGACGCCGATTCGCTCAACTCGGAATACGCCCGTCGCTTGATGCGCCAGCTCGAGCACCAGGCGGTGCTCAACAGCAAGCTCGCTCGCCGTGGGGCGATGGACACTGCGCTGCTGTCGATCATGACCGGCGCCGCGCAAATCCTGACGCGATCGCTCGATCTCACCCAGTTGATGCGGGACGTGCTGGCGCGCGCGCTCGATGCTGGCGGCGTTTCCGCCGGGGCGATTTTCCTGGCCGACAATGGTGATCCGCTACGCGTCGCATCGCAGATCGGTTTCGATGACGGCCCTGCCAGCGAACTCCCGGGCTTCTTCGGCCACGCCGGCCTGCTCGAGTCGCTGGCTCGTCACGAGGAGCCGACGGCAATTCCCTCGCCTGCCGTCCCGCTTGACGTCTCGACTGACCTGCTGCGTCGGGCGCGCTGCGCGGCCATCGTGCTCGCCCCAATGCGCAGCGGGGGAACTTCCCATGGTGCGCTGCTGATCCTGTCGAGCGTGCGTGAGGTGGACGAGGGCTGGCTGCTCTCGCTCGGTGCAGTGGCGAGCCAACTCGGCCAGGCGGTGGCGCTGTCGCGGACGGTGTCTCGCCTGACCGAGTCCGAAGCTCGTTTCCGTTCGCTGTTCGAGGGGATACCGGTCGGTGTCTGGCGTAGCACGCCGCAGGGCCAGTTTCTGGCGGCCAATCCGGAATTTCTCGCCTTTCACCGTGTTGCCACACTCGCGGAGATGCAGCGGCGCACCCATACCGAGATGTATGTCGACCCCAACCAGCGGGATGAGTGGCGGCAACTGTTGGAGCGCGATGGCGAAGTGCGCAACTACGAGCTGCGGGTGCGGCGGGCTGATGGCACCGTGGCCTGGGCGTCGATCACCGTGCGGGAGACGCGTGGCCACGACGGGCGGGCGGCGTACCACGAAGGGAGTGTCGTCGACATCACCGAGCGGAAGTTGGCCCAGGCAACGCTGAGCGCGGCGGAAGAACGTCTGCAGCGCGTGATGGCGTCCAGCAATGCGGTGATCTACGTGCTGGATCTCGGCGGTACCATACCGGCGCAGTCCTGGGTCAGCGAGAACATCACGCGGATCACCGGACATGCGCTGGTTGATGCGATGCACCCGGAATGGTTTCCGGCGCATGTCCACCCTGACGAGCGAGCGATGGCGCTCTCGCTCGACCCGGTGACTTTTGTCGACGACGCGCGCACCCGCGAGTTTCGTTTTCGTTGCGCCGACGGCCGCTACATCTGGATGCGGGATTCGCAGCGTCTGGTGCGCAACGCTGACGGAGAGGTCGGCGAACTCGTCGGAGCCTGGGTCGATATCAACGAGCGCAAGGCGTTGGAGACCCAGCTGGCGCAGTCCCACAAGATGGAAGCGATTGGCCAGCTTGCGGCTGGCGTTGCTCATGATTTCAACAACATGCTGACCGCGATTGCCGGCTACGCCGAGCTGCTTGGCATGGACTTGCCACCAGAAGACCGGGGCCAGGAAAACGTCGCGGAGATCCTGCGGGCATCCGAACGGGCCGGTACCCTGACCCGGCAACTGCTGGCGTTCGGACGACGGCAGCGCCTCAAGCCGGAGGTGATCAGTCTGGGGACCGTGGTGCAGCAGATCGACAAGATGCTTGGTCGGCTGATCGGCGAACATATCGAGATTGCGACGTTGCTGGATGACAGCGAGCCGAATGTGAAGATCGATCCGGGTCAGCTCGAGCAGGTAGTGCTGAACCTGGCGATCAATGCCCGCGATGCGATGGAGCGCGGCGGCAAGCTGACCATCGAGACGCGGGCGGTCGAGATGGATGCTGCGGCCGCCGCGGCGCACGGACTCGGCCAGCCGGGTCGATACGCGTCGCTGCTGGTGTCCGATACCGGCAGTGGCATGACGCCGGACACGCTTGCGCACATGTTTGAACCGTTCTTCACCACGAAGGAGCAGGGTCGCGGTACCGGGCTGGGCCTGTCAACGGTCTATGGCATCGTCAAGCAGAGCGGCGGCTCGATCATGGCGTACAGCGAGCTCGGCGTCGGCACGACGTTCAAACTCTATTTCCCGGGCACCGAGGAATCACAGGCTGGCGCGGTGTCGCCGATCGCCGTGGCGTCGCCTCGAGGCAACGCGACGGTGCTGCTGGTGGAGGATGAGGAAGCGGTCCGTCGCTTTGCGGCAGAGGTGCTCACCCGGCACGGCTACCGTGTCCTCCCCGCGGCCCATGCCGAGGACGCTATCCGGATTGCCGCGGCCGAACCGACCATCGACATCCTGCTGACCGATGTGGTGATGCCGGGGCTCTCGGGCCCTGACCTTGCGCACCAGCTGATTGCCGCCCGGCCGCAGATGCGGGTGATGTTCATGTCGGGATACGCCGGTGGGGCGGTGGTGCGCCACGGCATGATCGCGCCCGGGTCGGCATTTCTCGACAAGCCCTTTACAGCGGCTTCATTGCTGGATCGGATCAGCAGCGTGCTCCGCTCGGCGCCATGATCGCGTCAGCAGGGCGTTCCATCTCCTCGACGTGTCGAGCGACGGTACCGTGATTCCCTTGATGTCATAGAGCAGTAATCGGGCGATGCGGGTCAGGTCACTCGGTGTGATTGCGGATCGCGCGCTGCGGATTGCGCTGATGCCGGCTGCGGTGATTCGTCGGCCAGGTGCTGCAGTGCCGCGCCGTCGAGTCGGAAGACCGTCCAGTCCTGCTGGGGGACGGCACCGAGGGTGCGGTAGAAATCGATCGACGGCGTGTTCCAGTCGAGCACTGCCCACTCGAACCGCGCGCAGCCACGCGCCACCGCCGTCGCGGCAAGGTGGGCGAGCAGCTGCTTGCCGATGCCGCGCCGACGGAACCCGGGCCGGACAAAGAGATCTTCGAGATAGAGTCCGCGGCGGGCATGAAAGGTTGAGTAGTTGTGAAAGTAGAGTGCGTACCCCGCCGTAGCACCGCCGACTTCCGCCAGCAGCGCCTCGGCGTGCGGCGTGACGCCAAACAACGAGGCACGCACCTGTTCAATCGTCGCGGTCACCTCGTGGCCAAGGCGTTCGTAGTCGGCCAGTTCGCAGATCAGCTGCAGGATCAGCGCCGCATCGTCGACCTGAGCGGGGCGGATGACCAGCGAGGTGCCTGCCGCGTCACTCACCTGGCCTGCCGGCCGCCTGCAGTGCCAGCATGTGTTCCGGTGAGCCGGTGAAGAGTCCGGCCGGAAAACGGCGGTACTGCAGGATGTGCTTGTAGATCTCTTCCTGTGCGTAGACGTTGACGCCCTTGCCCGCGAGATACTGCAGCCGGAGGTTGCGGTCGCGATTGACTTCCGCATCCTTGAGATAGTCACCGAGATCCTCGGCACGGCCGGCGTAGGTGGCGAAGAGGTCGATCCCCGAGTTGAAGCCGATCTCACGTAACGACTGGGCAACCTGCGCGTATCGCGGCTGCTGCAGCTTGGCTTCGATGCTGTCGAGGTCGATGTGGCTGGTACCGACCTGACCCATCAGCACCATGTCATATCCCTGGCCGTTGCTGGTGTTGCCCCAGACAATTGCATTGGGAAATGCTTCGAAGAAGGTCGCCATCTCGCTCTTCACCGCGGGTTCGCCGCTCTCATACAACTGCACGAAAATCGTGACGACACCGCCGGGGTTGAGGTGCTTCTTCGCGATCTCGAAGAACTCGGCGGAGTAGAGCGTGGCTGCACCCTTGACCCAGGGATCGAAGGGATCCGAGGTGATCGCGTCGAACTTCTGGTTGGTCGTCAGGAGAAAGTGGCGGGCATCATCGATCTGGACATGGACTTTCGGGTTGTCCACCACGTGATAGTTGTGTTCTCCGAAGAATCGCGACACCACCTTTGGCACCAGCGGCTCGATCTCGGCGATCGTTTCATGCTCAACGTCCGGCGAAATGCTCACGGCGCCGGCCGTGACGCCGGCGCCGCAGCCGATCACAAGGACGTTGCGCGCATGCGCGGGAATCAGCGTGGTCAGATGTCCGAGCATCCGCTGCAGCCGCATGTCCTGCGGTTCGCTCGAGGCCTGTACCTTGCCGGCGTTGTGGTAGTTGAGGACGCCGTTCGACAGGCGCGATACCGCCATTGACGAGTTCATTCCTTCACCGACGTAGATGAACTCACCGGTCTGGCCATACCAGACGGCCGACAGCCGGCCGTAGCCGACCAGCAAGCCGGACGGCGACTGTACGAAGAACATCGCGGCCACTGCAACAGCCACCGCAGCGAGCGCAGGCACAATGTTGCGCTTGCGTTCGTCGCCCGCCGTGGCGAGCAGCAGCACCAGGGCCGCGCACGCCGCGATCGCAATCAGCAGGTCCTGGCCGATGCGAGTTCCCCAGGTTGGCAGGACGACCAGGGCAGTGACCACCGCGCCGACGATGCCGCCGAGCGTGTTGGCGGCATAGACGCGACCGACCAGCGACGCCGGATCCTCGTTGCCAACCGCCACGGCCGCCAGCGCCAGCGGAAAGGATGCGCCCCAGAGAATTGCCGCCGGCAGCACGGTCCAGAGGCAGCGAATGAAGTCGATCTGAAAGAGCGACGACGGCCGGCTCGCGATGATCGGATTGACGGGCCAGTACGGCAGCACCTGAATCACTGAATAGGCGGCCCAGGCAATGCAGACCGTCAGCAGGATCTGGCACCAGGCGAGCATCCGGCGCGGGTTGGCCGAGGTGCGGCCGAGATAGGCACCGATGCTGCTGCCGATTCCCAGTCCGGCGAGTATTGCCGCGAGGATCAGGGAAAACGTATAGACGGTTGCGCCGAGCAGCAGCGAAAGCAACCGCGTCCAGAGCACCTCGGCGCCGAGCGCGGTCATCCCCGACAACCCGATGGCCATCAGGATCGGACGATGATGTGGCAGGAGCGGTGCCGGATCGCGGCGGACACCATCGACGGCGGCGCCACGATAGCGCATCGAGCGTGACAGGGCATAGCCGATCGCCGCGACAGCGACGTTGATCCCCACTGCAACGAAGGTCGCGTAGCGGTTGTCGTGATCACTCAACAGTGCAAAGCCTGCGAGCAGGCAGCCAAGCACGGCACCGGCGATGTTGCCGCCGTAGAAGTATCCCAGCCAGGAGACACCGGTTGGTGTCGTTTCCACAAAGCGGGCAACTGCCGGGAGCGTGGCGCCCATCAGCATCGTGGGGAGCAGCAGACAGAGCGCGCAGAACATTCCCTTGACCAGCAGGCCGGCGAAGCCAGTGCCACCGATCGCAATGTAGAGTCCCCCGGCATACGGCAAGCCGAAGAGGATCGCGACGCCGCAGATCGCGATGCCGAGTTCGAGCAGCGCATACACGCGCAGTGGATGTTCGTGCTGCCGGATCAGGCGCGGCAGCAACAGGGCGCCAAGGCACATGCCACCCATGAAAGTGCCGAGGACGACACCGAGCGAGATCGCCGACGAGCCGACGATGAGCGAGAGCATCTGGAACCAGACGACTTCATAGATCAGGGCGGCAGCGCCGCTCCCGACAAAGAGCAAGAGCAACAGTGGCATTACTTCCCCTCGAGGATGTACGATGGTGGCAATGGGCTATTCTTGACGCAGGACACCGGGCGTGCTTCGTTCGGTCCTCGACGGCGAGGAAGGGTGTCCCGCAGCAGGCGTCGGGCGCACGCAAACGTGCCTGCGCCGATCGGACGGTGCAGCAGGGACATGGAGCCTCGGAGTGGGTGGTATCGCCGGCAGGTTGCGGCGATGCGAGCGTAATCGTAACACCGAAATGGCCTTCGTGGACTGCGTGGCGACGTTCCATTTCGGGAGCCGGCATTTCAACCAGGAGCGGGCGATGATGCGAAGCTGGGGACAGGGGATGATTGGGTGCGCAGCGGTGACGATCCTGGCGTGCGCGCGGGCGCAACCGGCGGCCGATGGCAAGCCGGACCTGACGCCGGCGGCTCCAGCGGCGGCCGGTGCGGTGGCCAATCGTCCGGCGGTCTTCACCTGCAACGATTCGCTGCAGATCTTCGCGTTGTTCACGACCGACTCTGCAGGTCATTCGTCGGTGGCGCTGGCCGTCAACGACGACCGGCTGCACCTGCCGCAACTGCGCTCGGCGGACGGCGCGCGCTACGGTGACAGCACGGCGATCTTCTGGAACAAGGGTGACAGCGCGACGTTCGACTGGCGTGGCACGAAGCGGCGGTGCGGCGGGTCAGCACAGTAGCCGCGGTTGATCTTCGACGGTGCAGTCAGTCCGCTCGCATCGCAGTCAGCGGGTCGATCCGCATCGCGCGCCAAGCCGGCACGGCGCACGCAATGAGCGCGGCGCCAATCAGTGCGGCAATCATTGCGGTGAAAACCAGCGGGTCCGTTGCCGACACGCCATAGAGCCACCCCTGGATCAGTCGCGTCGCGCCGATGGCACAGCCCACACCGGTGGCCACCCCGATTCCGACAACCGTCATTCCCTGTCTCACGATGATCCAGCCGATCGAACGGCGCCCAGCACCCAGGGCCTGCCGGATGCCGAACTCGCGTCGCCGGAGGATCACCTGATAGGCTAGTGAGCTGAAAATCCCGGCTGCAGCCAGTGCAACCGACATCAGCGCGAATGCGGCGAGAATGCCGGTCAGCCATCGCTTCGCGACGGCACTATTGCTCACCAGCGTTTGCATGGTGACGATATGCGTAAGCGGCAGGTCGGGATCGATGGCCGCGAGCGTTCGGCGCAGCGAACTCGCCAAGCCCGTGGGATCGTTCGCTGTGCGTACAACGAGCGACATGGCGCGGAGGAGTTCCCGCATTCCTTGCTTGGGAAAGTAGAAGACCTCAGGATCGGTGCCTTCCAACGAATGGGTCTTGACGTCACCAACTATCGCGAGAATCGTTGTCGATTGCGGAGTCCCGAAATCCCATGTCACCGGTTTGCCGAGTGCGTCGCCCAGTGGATACAGCCGTCTTGCCAGGCTACGGCTCACATAGACACCGTTGTCGGTTTCGTCGCCGGGCGGAACCCGGCCGGCGAGCACCGGAATCTGCAGCGTCGCGAAGTAGTGCGGCGCCACCACGTCAATCTCGGCGTCATCGAGCCCCCTTTGCGACTGGTCCTGCGGTGGGTGGTTCGGTGCCCATACCGGCGCGTTTCCGCCAAACGATGCCATGAGCAGCTTGTTCGATGCCGATGCGTCCACGACGCCAGGCAACACGCGCACCGCATCCAGGTACCGGTTCCAGATCGGCGCGAGCTGATCGTACTGGTAGCGCCCAGCGGGGAGCGTGAGTTGCGCCGTGAGTACGCCCTCAGCGCGGAAGCCGGGGTTGGTGGTGTGCAGTCGCCACAGCGTCCGTGTCATCAGGCCACCGGCGATCAACAGCACGAGCGAAAGTGCGGTCTGGCCTGCAACCACCACGTCGCGGTACCGCCGACGGACGTTCGTATGGCTGACTGCACCGGCCGAGAGTGAAGCGAGCCTCGCGGACTGCCAAGCCGGTGCGACGCCGAAGAGCAGGGCGCTGGCAACGGATGCGGCGGCGGTGAATCCGAGCACGCGCCAGCTGATGGTGACTTCGAGAACGCGGGGCAGCACGGTCGCGGGCAATGCCTGGATCAGGTGTACCAGCGCCAGCGCCCCGGCCATGCCGAGGCTGCCGCCAGCGATGCCAAGCAGCAGGCATTCGATCAGCGCGAAGCGGACAATGTCAGTGCGAGTGGCGCCGAGCGCCACCCGGACGCCGATGTCACGTTGGCGGGCCGCTGCCCGCGCCACCAGGAGTGCTCCGATGTTGCCGCAGGCGATCAGCATCACCATCGCCACGGCCGCCGCAAGCAATGTCAGTTCTCCGGCGACCCGCATGGTGATCACGTCCTGGTAGGGCGTGAGGCGGACACGCCAGCCGCGGTCTTCGGGATAATTGTGTGCAAGCTGTGCGGCGGTGATGTTCAGTGCCGCCTCACCGCGATCGATCCATACGCCCGGTGCCAGCCGGGCGATGACACCCATGGTATGGTAGGCGCGAACGGCGGCATGCGGCGCGTGGAAGTCGAAGGGACGAAAGAGTTCGGAGCGAGCGACCCGGTCGAACGCGGACGGCAGCACGCCGACCACCTGCGCTGCTGCGCCGTCAACCATGATGTTCTGGCCAACGATTCCTGGATCGGCGCCATATCGGCGGTGCCAGAGCGCGTAGCTCAACACGACGACATCGTTTCGGCCTTCGTCTTCGCCATGGAAGAAGCGGCCGACGAACGGCGCGAGAGCGAGGGTCCGGAAATAATCCGCGGTGACGTTCATGGTATACACTGATTCGGCGGCGCCGCCATTGCGGGTCAGCACCGCTGGCGCGCTCGATTCAAACCCTGCGATTGAGGTGAAGGACGCGCTGTCAGCCCGGAAGTCGACCAAGTCCGGTGCGGACACGCCGGCCGACTGGTTCAATGATGACACCCCGAATACCCACATCAGCCGGTCGGCGGCCGGAAACGGCAGGGGCTCGAGCAGGACCGAGTTGATCACCGTGAACATCGTGGTCGCCAGCGTGATGCCGCCAGCCAGCAGCACGATGACCAGCGCAGTCAGGCCGCGCCGCCGGACGAGGCCGCGCATGGCATGGCGGATATCCGTGGCGATCATCGTCGGGCGCCAGTGCTGCAGCCGGATCGCACACGCGTGGCGGAAGGCGCCGGCAGCGGCCGGCCAGGCTCCAGGTCGGGCGCTGAGATGTTGCCACATCTCCGCGTCCCATTCGCGCCGCCAGTCGATGCGACGAGCGGCCGGTACGATCCGGCTGGCGAGCGCCAGGATCGCAGCCGCGCGTCGATGGCCCGAAGGGTATGCCACGTCAGGCTCGGCTCGGTGCCGCGCGCCCGGTGCTCAGTTTCCGGTAATAGATGAGCGCGTCGGCGAGGCTGCGATGCCCGGCGGCGCTGATCTCATAGTAGCGTCGGGCCGGACGCTTTTCCTTCTGGGCAATCTCGGGCGATTCCCACTTGGCCCGCACCAAGGCGTCACGCTCCAGGCGACTGAGGATCGGGTACACCGTGCCGGACGGCAATGCGGTGGCGGCCATGATCTCGAAGCCATGCCGGATGTTCTCGGCAATCGCCTTGAGGACGGCGGTGGTGGTCGGGGAGAGTGGTCGAGCCGACATCGCCTGATCCGGGGTTGAGTTGCTACATACGTAGCATGTATACACTCACGCCGCAACCCCCTGCTGCACCCCGGCCTCGCCTCCGCTACAATACCCCACACCTATCACCGCACTGCATGCATTCGGGGGCCGGGTTGTGAGCTTGACGCTGTTCGCGGCGCTGATTGGCGCCGGATCGTTCTTTGCCGGCCTCCTGGGTGCCCTGACGGGGCTCGGCGGCGGCATCGTCGTCGTGCCGATGCTGACGCTGATCTTTCACGTCGACCTGCGCTACGCGGTCGGCGCGTCACTGGTGAGCGTGATCGCGACGTCCTCGGGTTCCGCAGCGGCCTATGTGCGCCAGGGCTTCGTCAACCTGCGTGTCGGCGTCTTCCTGGAAGTCGCCACGGTCATTGGCGCCGTCGTCGGGGCGATGCTGGCGGGAATGATTTCGACACACGCCCTGTCGCTGCTGTTCGGTCTGGTCCTGCTCTACACCGCCTATCGGTCACTGCGTGGTCACGGCGGCGACGATGTCCACGACGCCCCGCCCCATCCGTTGGCCGTGCGCCTGCGCCTCAACTCGAGCCTGCCGACTCCCGCCGGCCCACAGCCATACACCGTGCAGCACGTGCCACAGGGTTTCCTGATGATGCTGCTGGCCGGCGTGTTGTCGGCGCTGCTCGGCATCGGATCAGGCGTGCTCAAGGTACTGGCCATGGACCACCTGATGAAACTGCCGTTCAAGGTCTCCACCACGACCAGTAACTTCATGATCGGCGTGACGGCGGCCGCGAGTGCCGGCGTCTATCTGCATCGCGGCTACATCGACCCGGCGCTCGCATTTCCCGTGATGCTCGGTGTGCTGGCCGGCGCATTGCTTGGCGCGCGGTTGCTGGCACGCGCCAATGTGCGCTGGTTGCGCATCATCTTTACCGCAGTGGTGGTGGTCATGGCGATCGAGATGCTCTCCAAGGGCGCCCGGGGCGGGGTATGAAGCCGACGCATGACGTCGCGACCGCGCACGAACTGGGTGAGATGGACCGCCGGATCGAGTACGCGATCGGGCGTTTGCTGCGGATTGGTGTGATTGTCGCCGCGATCGTCACGCTGGCGGGTGCCACGGCGTTGCTGGCGCACGCGGGGGACACGCCAGTGTCGTTCAGCACCTTCCATGGCGTCGAGCCGGCGCTGCTGACGGTGACCGGCATTCTCCGCGCGGCGGCAAACGGCAACAGTCGTGCGATTGTCGAACTCGGGTTGCTGCTGCTGATCGCCACGCCGATCGCCCGCGTTGCGGCGACGATGGTGGCGTTCATCTGGCAACGCGACGCCACCTACGTCGTGGTCTCGGGGATTGTCCTCGGCATGCTGCTGTACGGGCTGCTCTTTGGCACGTGACGCTGGTACTGGTCAGAAATGAGGCAGCTCGGGATGGTCGCTGATGCCGCGTACCTTCCACGGCGCCCCTTCCCAGTTGTCCTTCTTGCCAGCGGCATGGTTCCACGCCGGCAGCGGCAGCTCCAGGTAATTGGCAAGGGCCGTCACATACGGTTCGTACATGCTCCGTAACTCGGCAAGCTGTTCCGCCGCATCGGCACTGCGGAGCACCATGCCACCCTCGCGCAGGCGGTCGAGCAACAGCGCCAACTCAGCCGCCGGCAGGCGATCGCCTGCATCCGACGGTTGACGGGCGCTGAACACCTGTGACAGATCGACGACGGCGTGTCGCGCCATCGCGAAGGTCAGGTTGGCCTGACGTTCGCACCAGCCGTCGAAGCCCACCATGACCAGCGCACTGGTGTCGAGCATCGTCGTGAGTGCAGCGAGCCACGATTGATTGCCGTGTTGCGAGCGGAAGTAGGCGAGCACCGGATATGACAGATGACTCTCGAGCACTTCGGCGGCCCACCGTTCCCACTCCGAGAGCAAGCGGACCAGGTCGCTGTGATCCTCGTCGTCACGATGCCGCCAGAGCAGCTCGCCCGCCGACGGCGGCGAGCCGGCCCGGGCATCCAGCAGCGAGATCGCCAGCTCGCGCCGCGAAAACGCCTGATAGATCACCGGGAGGTACCCGATCACGATCGCAAGAAAGGCAAAACCGAAGCCGGCTTCGAACACCGTGATCACCTTGGCGAGCGCAACGCGCGGCACCACGTCGCCCATGCCGAGGGTGAAGAAGGTGGTGCCGCTGAGGTAGAGGTCGTCGCCGAAGTTGGGACGGCTGCTGTCCATCTTGAGTGCCGACCCGGCTGACCAGTGCAGGATACCGAACGCCAGCACGATGGTGAATGCCCACAGCGCGATCAGCACCAACAGCGACATCGGCCCATACCAACTGAGCGTGTTGTCGCGAAAGCGGGGTTGCATCGGCCGTGCCGCACGGCGCCACACTCGCCAGCTGACGATATAGAAGAGGGCGGTGAGCCGGAAGCGTCGATTGACCCGGCGCGGCAGGATGATCGTCTCAAAGGCGTCGCGGAGGACCAGCCCCAGGAGTGCGATGCCAAGCAGTCCGGCGAGGATGTGGGTCATGGTGTGTTGATCCGGGCGTGATTCCTGGATTGCGGCGTTCGGCGGCGCTGCTGCATGGTGCCTTCCGGGGCAAAAAGAAGTGGTCGACCGCCGTACCATGCGGTCGACCACTGGTTCGCGCAAGAGCGCGGGCTACTTCTTCTTGCTGCGCGCCCGGGCCATGGCGATGCCGGCCGCGGCGATTGCGGCGGTACCCGCCACGGCTGCCGCAACCTTGGCGCGTTTGGCCCGCTTCTTTGCCTTGACTGCCTTGGTCCCCTTGATCCGATCGGCTACTTCGAGCGCCACGACCGCTGCGGCAGCCCGGACGCCGGCCTTGGCGCCAGCCTTGGCCGCGCTCCGGGCCACCTTCGACACATCCTTGCTCAACTCTTCCGCGCCGGCCTTGCCGCGCTTCAGCGCGTTGCTTGCAACCTTCTTGAACTCCGCCATGACAGCTCTCCTGGTATGGATATCGAGCGGCACTGGCCGCGCGGGATGGACCCTCTCAAGGGAGACGCCCACCCCGGTACGGCCTGCACGCGCCTACCAGATCTCTGGCACGCTCTTCGGGTCGCGCACCATCCGATCCCCCGGTTTGCAGCTGAACGCCGCGGCGAACTGTGGATCGTTGGAAAGCGGCCCGTTGGTGCGCCACCGGTCGGGTGAGTGGGGGTCGGTGGTAACGCGGGTTTTCAGCGACGCATCACGGACATGCTCGCGCCAGCTCTGGGCATAGCCGAGGAAATAGCGTTGCTCCGGCGTGAACCCGTCGATCTTGCCGGGGCGTCCCTGTCGGGCGAGGGCCGCTTCGAGCGCGTCGTAGCCGGTCAGCACGCCGCCAAAGTCGGCGATATTTTCGCCCTCGGTCAGCGCACCGTTGACGTGGAAGGTGTCGACTTGCAGGTACCCGTTGTACTGGTCGACGATCAGCTTCGCCTGGCCGGCAAAGTGCGCCGAATCGGCGGCAGTCCACCAGTCGCGCAGGTTGCCAGCGGCGTCGTAATGGCGGCCTTCGTCGTCGAATCCGTGGGTCAGTTCGTGACCAGCCCAGCTGCCGGCCAGCGAGCCGTAGTTGGCGCCGAGGTCAGCCTTCGGGTCGAATGTCTGCGGCATCAGTGCGCCGCCGGGAAAGACCATCTCATTCTTGGTGCCGTCGTAGTAGGCATTGATCGTCGGGACCGTCATCTCCCATTCCGTGAGATCGATCGGCTTGCCCGGCCGGCCAATGGTCCGATGCCATTCGAAGGCGTTGGCCGTGGTCATGTTGGTGGCGAACGGTCCGTTCGCAATGTGGAGCAGGCCGTAGTCGCGCCACTTGTCCGGGTAGCCGATCTTGCCGCCCATCCGCGCCAGCTTGGTGAGTGCCTGCGTGCGGGTGGAATCCGACATCCACGTCAACTTCTTCAGGCGCGCGCCGAATGCGGTCCGGACGTCCTGGATCACTGCGCGGGCCCGTTCGCGCGCTTCGGGTGGGAAGACCCTCTGCACGTACGCCTCGCCGAGTGCATCGCCCATCTCGGCGTCGGCCGCGTGCAGGCAGCGCTTCCATCGCGGCAGCAGTTGCTTCGCGCCACTGAAATGGGAGCTGAAGCGGAAGTTCTCCTGAACAAAGGCCTTGTCGAGCCAGGGTGCCGACGCTGCAATCGCGTGATAGCGGAGGTAGGCCTGCCAGGTCTCCAGCGGGACCGAGCGGATCAACGCTGCCGTCCGGTGGACGAATGCCGGTTCAGCGACGTTGAGCCGGGCGATCGTCGTATCGGCGCCGATCGTTTCCAGGTAATGCACCCAGTCGACTTCCGGTGCGAGTGCTGTCACTTGCACCAGGGTCATCGGATGATCGGTCGCGGCGGGCGTGCGCAGCGCCACGCGGCTCACGCTGGCGCGCGCCAGTTCGGTTTCCAGTGCGAGGACGCGGGCCGCATCGCCATCGGCTGCGGTCGAATCGGCGCCGGTCATGATCAGGTAGCGGGCAATGTGGTCGCGATAGAGCACTCGGGTGGAGTCAGCGCTGGCGCC
Source organism: Gemmatimonadales bacterium (assembly GCA_036499125.1). GTDB lineage: Bacteria > Gemmatimonadota > Gemmatimonadetes > Gemmatimonadales > GWC2-71-9 > Palsa-1233. The sequence goes on along the minus strand of DASYEH010000008.1, from coordinate 221,113 downwards.
CTTGGCCAGGTAATAATCACGATCCGGCAAGCCGAGGCCGCCTTGTGCCAGCCAGGCCAGATAGTGCGCTGCGTCGTGCGGATCGGGAGCTGGGCCAAAGCCAAAGGCGACATCGATCCCTTGCGCATGCAGCAAGGCGATCTCGCGCACCAGCGCGGCGGTGCTGGTGATGCTGTCGATGCGGCCGAGCTCGGCGCGGAGCGGATCGTAGCCTTCGGACTCGACAGCCAGGGAATCCATGCAGCTGGCGTAGAAGACGCCGAGCTTGTGGGTTGCACTATCGGCCGGGATGGCAGTGCGGCGGGCGGCGAGATCGTCCAGCACGACGTGCAGCACCGCTTCGTTGTTGTCATTCATCTCCTTCTCCACGCCAGACGACGAGTATTCGTCGGGAATGGTATCGTGCGCCAGCCACGCGCCGACAGCGTACTGGAAGAAGTCGTCACATGCTCGACTGAGCGTGTCGATGAAGGAGACGTCCACCACCTTGATGTCGTGCGGCGGAGTGGCGGAGAGGGCGGTGGCGGATCGGGGCGCTCCGTCGCAGGCGACCGCCACAAACAGCGTCGACAGGACGGCGGCAGTTGTGACGATCCGGCTGAGCGACCGGGTGGGGTGCGGCATATCGATCCTCCTGGCCGCGATCGCGGCAGCAGCGGGCGTGGCGAACGCTATCAGTATCGGGTCGGACAGCGGCGGATGCAACACGGGCGCGCATTGCAGGACAATGCGCGCCCGTCATGGACCATTGGTGGGCGCGCGTGCTACTTCTTGACCGACCACCCGTCAATGTGCATGTCGATGTTGTGATTGATCCGGATCCCGGCCTGGCCATCGGTTGACGCTCCATCAAGCTGCGACTTGGCGATCGCCTTGACCAGCTTGCCGTTGATCATGAAATGCACGGTGTCCTGGGCGACATGGATCATCAGCGTGTTGGTTGCACTGCCGTCGGTGGGCGAATCACGATTGATGGCGGCTTCCGGTGCTGCGGCGTTCTCGGGAACGATCGCCGTTGTCCTGGCGGCCCAGCTCTTCCGGTGTGCAATGAGCATGGTGCCGTCAGCCGGCTTGATGACAAAGTAGAGATAGTTCTGCGACGAATCCTGCATGTCGTGGCCGCCGATGAAGATCCCGAAGGCTTCATGCGCCATGCTCTTTGCCTGCTTGAATGTCGCGGTCACGGCGTACTGGCCGCTGCCCATGTCCTTGGTGTTGTAATACACCGCCGCCGGGCCGCTCTTGACGTGATAGCCACCGGCCATGGTGATGAATGACACGGCAGTCGCCGGCGGCTGCGCGCCGCCACGCTGGGCGTCGATCTTCATCATCCAGCCCTCAGGGAGCTTGCCGGAACCCATCACCTGGCTGGTCGGGTCGCCGCCCATGCGCATGCCACCCATGCCGCCGGCCTGGGCGGATAACGGCAAGGCAGCGGCAGCGGCCAATGAAAGCGCGAGCATCGTGGAACGCATGCGAACTCCTGGATACGGGTCGAAACGCGGAAGGATCAATGGCTTGAATCTACTGCCAAGCTGGCCGGGTCAACCGCTGCGCTCTCGACTGGTCAGCGCCCGTTCCTCGGGGGACTGCCAGAGGCGGATTCCGCCGCGAAATGCGTCGGCGTTGCCGCCGAGGCGGGTACCCTCAGGCAGGTCGCCCAGATGCTTGGCGAAGAAGCGAGCGTTCCCGCCCCCCAGCAGCACGTCAGCGCACTGCATCGCGGCTCCAAGCCGGGTCACCATGTCGACCACGAAGTGCCGCCAACGCTTGTTCCCTCGCGCCACTCGGCTCGCCTCGCCGACATACTCCTCGAACGTGCGCTCCTTGCGATACGGCAGGTGCGCCAGCTCGAGTGGCTGCAGGTGTCCCTCGACCACGACGGCCGAGCCAAGTCCGGTGCCGAGGCCAAGAAAGAGCATGTGGCCACCGCGAAAGCCGCCGATCGCCTGCATGGCGGCATCGTTGATCACCCGGACCGGCACGCCGAGTGCCCGGGCGAAGTCGAAGCCGACCCAGCCGGGACCCAGGTGCGCCGGTTCGACGGCCGGTCCGTCCGCGCCGACCGGCCCGGGGTAGCCAATCGACGCGGCATCGAAGGTCCACCCAGCGGTGGCCGCCTGTACTGAGGCGATCATGTCGTGCGGGGTATAGAGCGGGCCTGAGACAATCTTGACCGGCGATCGTTGGCCCGACATCCGCACTTTCACGTGGCTGCCGCCAACATCAAGCACCAGTACCTTGTGCGGAGTGTTCGTCATGTCGGGTCCTCGCTGGTCACGACGACCGCAAAATCGGTCCCTTCCCAACTGTCGACATCGGACCAGTGCATCGTGAAGCGGAACGTCGTACCGGCCGGACTTGCGGTGGTGGGCAGGTCAGTCACGTGCATGCCGAAGCCGGTATCACGGCTGGCGATGTCGGATGCGGTCGCCCAATCGTCGGCTGACCAGTGAATGACGGCTGGTGCAAGTGTTTCGATGCGCAAGATCTTGCCGGCTGGCATCGAGTGCGTCTTGTGATTGAAGCGCCAGATCGCGTGTGCCGCGCGCGTCTCCTGCTCGAGATAACGCTGCACGGTCTGCGGTGGCAAGTCGAAGACCCGGCCGTCGCGCAACGAGCGCGCCAGCTTGACGTATTCCGCATGTGCCCAGACCAGCGGCATCGCGGAACCCGCAGGCTTGCCGAAGAAGAGCTCGCGTTCGGGAATGTCGGGGGCGTCCCAGATCTGCTCGGGAAGCAGCCCACCTTCGCTGGTGAACGCTTCCATCGTGCGGAGCAGTCGGTGCGCCTCGTCGACGCGACCCGCCGCGAGTTCGTAGTGCGCGCGCTCGCCAGTCAACAGCGGCCACGCCCGGCCGATGCCGGTGCCGTCGAACGGCGAGCCGTCCGCGTGCTCACCATAGCCATCGCCGTTGTAGCGACGCCAGGCTGGGCCCGCCGGTGTATTGACGCGGAGCTGGGCGTCGATCAGGTGGACCGTGTTGACGATGCGAGCGTCATCGGCGCGGCGCAGCCCGAAGCGCACCAGGGCGAGTGCATCGGGTGAAATGAGCTCGGCCGCCGCGATCGTGCAGTGATCGACATCAACGTTCCGTACCGGAATTTTGCTCTGCATCCGGGTGACACCGGCGTCGTCTTCGTCGACCGGTGCGATGCGGACGTAGTAACCGTCGACTTCGTATCGGTTGGCGCGGTTGGCGCCGCTGGCATACATCCAGCGATCAATGCAATCGTGCCAGGTATCGGCGGTTTCGCGCAGGTAGGTGGCGTCGTCATGCGCACCGTCGCTTTCCGCCAGGTCGGACGCCACCAGCAGCGCCGCGATCTGGGCCGCCACGGTGAAGGGCGAATAGCCGGGGTCTTCTTCCCAGCGATCCTCCGGGCTCACGGGCCCATTTCGCATGATATAGCCGGCGGCTCGTCGCACCATGTGCCGGAACCGCGGCAAGTCGGCGGGGGCCAGCGCGCCGTGGCGGCGGGCAAGGTCGACCAGCAGGATTGGCAACGCCGTTTCGTCCATCTGGATCCCGGTCCAGTACGGCGTGCCGTCGAGCCACATGTTCTGGCCCCAGTGTCCGTCCGCTTCCTGCGTGGTTTGCAAGTACGCCAGCACCCGGGCCGCTTCGGCGGTGCCGCCTGCCGCAAGCAGGCCGCCCGCTGTCTCCACCAGGTCACGCGGCCAGACCAGATGGTAGCCGCCAAGGTCCTCGTCACCCTTGCTGAATCCCCACGGCACTGCGAGCGAGGCGATCATGCCGCCAGGAAATCCGGTCGACTCGTGGGTGCGCATCACGATGGTGCTGATCCGGTAGCGATCGTTCGGGTCGCTCTCGCGAGCGTCGTCCAATCGTAGCAACGAGTCCTGCCAGGCGTCCCACTGGCGCGTGTATTCGGCGTACGCCACGTCATAGCCATCGTGCAACGCGGCACGGGCCCGATGTCCCGCCTCGGCGGGATCACCGCCAAACGCCAGCGTCAGCATGAAGGCCGCGCCATCGGCCGGCAGGGCGATCTCGGCCATCATCGCGACATTGCCATTCTCGGCGCGGGTGTATTCCCAGGTCATCTCATTGTGTTCGACAATGTCCTGCCAGCCATCGGATGTGCCGACAAAGCCAACCGACCGCTTGCGAAAGCCGCTGGTGCACGCGAGCGCCAGCGCGGTGCCGTCCCGCTGCGCAAAGAGCATCGGCACGCCCTTGTACTCGTCGACCCAGGCGGTATTGTCGCTGCCGCGATTGGAGAGGTGCGGTGCCAGCAGCACATGGAGACGATAGCCACCGAGCGGTGGCGTCGTGGTGAACCGGATGCGCTGCAGGAGCGCGGGCCGAAACGGGTCGGCCAGCAGCTCCTTCTCGATCTGGTAGCGGCCGGCGACGCAGCGATTGGTCAGCCGGTATGCCGGCGTGCCGGGTGCCGGTCGCTCGATGACATGGGTTGTGTGGCGCTTTTCCTCGGAGGCGAAGCCGCGCCCATCGGTGACAATCAATCCCATGTCGCGAACGCAGGCCCGGTCGATGCGCGGGTAGTAGACCTCGTTGACGACGCCATGGCTGGTCGTGAACCAGAGGCGGCTGTCGGCGCTCAACGACGTGCCGACACCGCTCTTGTCACTTGAGGTCCAGCGTGGAGCAATGCCGGGCCAGCCTGGCGCGAAGGCGGGAGGAGGAGTCATGCTGTAACCTACGCCGGGCGAGACGTGCGGGGCGACGACAATGCCACTTGCGACCCCGGGAATGCACCATAATGTTGAGTCGCTCCCCGACACCATCGTCCCGGTTCGCCCGCTGTTGGGTTCACTTCCCAGAGGATCCGCATGTTCCCTTCCAATCGTTTGTCGCGTTGGCTGCCGCTGGTTGCAGCATGCATCATTATCCGCCCGGCCTCGGCGCAACAGCGCGTGCTGACGGCTGCCGACTACACCCAGGCCGAGCGTGCGATGTCGAACTCGGCTGTCACTGCGCTGGTTGCTGGCGGACAGGTCACCGCCAACTGGCTGCCGGGTGACCGGTTCTGGTATCGCACCGGCAGCGGCCAGTTCATGCTGGTGGATCCCGCGCGCAAGACGCAGGCACCGGCGTTCGATCACGCGCGTGTCGCTGCCGCCCTGGCCAAGGCCAGCGGCAGTCCCGTGGACCCGGCCAAGCTGCCGTTTACCACCATCGCCTTCAGCAAGGACGGCAAGACGGTGATGATGAGCACGGGCGGCAAGGAATGGGGTTGCGACACGCGCGGGTCGGCTTGCCACGAACTGGCGGCCGGCACGATCCCGCCGCCGGCCGTGAGTGCCGGGGGCCGCGGCGGGCGAGGTGGTGGTGGTGGGCGGGGCGGAGCGGGTGGTGCGATGTCGTCGGACGGCAAACCGCTCACCATGTCGCCTGACAACTCCCAGGGCATCTTCATTCGCGACTGGAATCTCTGGGTCCACACCATGGCGGGCGGCCAGGAGACGCAGCTCACCACCGATGGCGTCAAGGATTTCGGCTACTCGACCAACAACGCCGGCTGGACCAGCGGCGCCAATGCGATCGGACTCTGGTCGCCGGATTCGAAGAAGTTCGCGACCCAGCAGCAGGATGAGCGGGGCGTGGGCCAGATGTTCCTCGTCACTACGCCGACCGGCACCGAGCGCGGTGCCAACGGTGCAAGCACGGTGTTCAGCGACCGGGTCGGTGGCCACCCGATTCTCAAGGCGTGGGCATATCCGCTGCCGGGTGATAGCATCATCACCACGATTCAGCGCGTGATCATCGACGTGCCGGCCCGCAAGGTCGTCCGCTTGCAGATGCCGCCAGACCAGCACCGCGGCACCGTCGTCGACAACCTCAACATGGCGGACATCAAGTGGCGCCCGGACGGGTCGGAGATCGTCTTTGCGTCGTCCTCGCGTGATCACAAGCATGTCTGGCTGCGCACTGGTAACGCCACCACTGGCGCGGTGCGGACCGTATTCGAGGAGTCGTCACCGACGCAGTTCGAATCGGGTCCCGGTCAGGCGCCGCTCTGGCGGGTGATCTGGCCCAGCAACGAAGTGCTCTGGTACTCGGAACGCGATAACTGGGGTCACATCTATCTGTACGATCTTGCTACGGGCCAGCTCAAGAACAAGGTGACCAACGGCGACGGTGTCGTGACCGGGATTTCACGCGTCGACGACACGACCCGCACGATGTGGTTCACTGAAGTCGGTCATGAAGCGGGACAGAATCCGTACTACAGCCATTTCTACCGCGTCAATCTCGACGGCACGCACCTGGTCTCGCTGACACCGGAGGACGGCGTCAACGAGATGCAGCAGTCACCGTCGGGCAAGTATCTCGTCGCGAGCTGGAGCCAGACCGACGTCCCGCCAGCCAGTGAGTTGCGGGATGCCACGACCGGTGTGCTGATCATGCCGCTCGAGAAGCCGGTGGATGTGGCCACGCTCAAGGCCGCGGCGTGGAATCCGGTCACCACGATCCGGATGAAGGGTCGGGACGGTACGACCGACATTTATGGCGTGATGTACAAGCCCGCCGACTTCGATCCGAACAAGAAGTATCCGATCATCAACAACATCTACCCTGGCCCGCAGAGCGGCAGCAATGGCCAGTGGGGATTCATGGCGGCTGGTGGGGAATCCCAGGGCCTGGCCAACCTCGGATTCATTGTCGTCAAGATCAACGGCATGGGGACGCCCGACCGCGACAAGAAATTCCACGACGCCTACTACGGCAAGATGGGCGACAACACGTTGCCCGATCAGGTGGCCGGCATGAAGGAACTCGGCCAGCGCTATTCGTGGATCGACATGGACCGGATCGGCATCTGGGGTCACTCGGGTGGCGGCTTCGCCACGGCCGACGCGATGTTCCGGTATCCCGACTTCTTCAAGGTCGGCATCTCGGAGTCGGGCAATCACGACAACCGTGAGTACGAGGACGACTGGGGTGAGCGCTATCAGGGGCTGGAGACGCCCAACGCCGACGGTACCGACAACTACACGGCGGAAGCCAACGAGACCGAGGCGAAGAACCTCAAGGGACACCTGTTGCTGGCGCACGGCACGATGGACAACAACGTACCGCCGTACAACACGTTGCTGGTGGTCGATGCCCTGATCAAGGCGAACAAGGACTTCGACCTGATCCTGTTGCCCAACAACCAGCACGGCTACACGGCGAGTGCCTACATGCAGCGCCGTCGCTGGGATTACTTCACCCGGTACCTGATGGGCGCCGAGCCGCCGCACGAATTCCTGATGACCGGTGGACGGGGAGCGCCTCCAGCGGGTGGCGCTGCAACGCCGGCGGGTCGCGGCGGCCGTGCGGGGCGTGGTGGTGGTCGCGGGGGTGCAGCACCGGCGCCAGTCGCCAAGCCATAACGGTAGAGTGCGAACACCACGCCGGCGTCCGAGGATCGGACGCCGGCGTTGTGCATTGCGCAGGTAGCGATCTCAGCGGCTGGCGAGGATCCGTTGCAGCGCCTCGAGATCAACCGGCTTGACCATGTGGTGGTCGAACCCGGCTGCTTCCGACCGGCGACGATCTTCATCCTGCCCCCAGCCGGTCAGGGCCACCAGCAGGACACCACTTCCCCAGACGCTCGCGCGGATCTGGCGCGCCGTGTCATAGCCGTTCAACTTCGGCATGCCGATATCGAGCAGGGCGATGTGCGGATGAAAGAGGGCGCCTTCGCGTACGGCGGCCTCACCATCATTCGCCACGCAGACATCGTGGCCCATCAGGCGCAGCATCGTCGCGAGCGACGATGTGGCGTCGACATTGTCATCCGCCACCAGGATCCGGCGGCGAACCATGGGCTGCGCGGGGGTCGCCGCGTCAACCGGTCCCGATTCCGGTGCTTCGACCACCGGCAACCAGACCGTGAACTCGCTCCCCTTGCCGGGGCCGTCGCTCCGCGGCGTCACCGTACCGCCGTGCAGCATGACGATGCGCTTGACCAGCGGCAGGCCGATTCCCAGCCCGCCACGGGTGCGTTCAAGTGACCGGTCCACCTGCACGAACATCTCGAAGATCTCCTGCAGCATGTTGCCTGGGATCCCGACGCCGCTGTCGCGCACCCGGATCGCAACGCCACCGTCCGATGGCTCGACCGATAACCAGATGGTGCCACTGCGATCGGTGTACTTGATGGCGTTGTTCAGCAGGTTGCCGAATGCCTGGCCCAATCGGCCGGCATCGGCGCGCACATGAATCGGTTGGGGCGGCAGCGTCACTCGCAGTCCATGGCCTGATTCCCGAAGCAACGGACCGCAGGTCTCAGTGGCCGCGTGCACGATCGTCGCGATGTCGACGGTGTCGAACCGCAACTCCAGGCGGTTGCGCGTGATCCGCGAGACGTCCAGCAGGTCGTCAATCAGGCGAACCATGTGATGCAGCTGGCGCTCCATGATTGCCCCCGACTGTTCGACGACCCGTGCATCTCCGGGTGAAAGCCGAAGGCCTTCCAGGGCGTTACGGAGCGGGGCAAGCGGATTGCGAAGTTCATGTGCCAGTACGGCGAGGAACTCATCCTTGCGGCGGTCGGCGTCGCGCAGGGCGCGGTCGGCTGCCTTGCTTTCGGTAATATCCCGGAACACCAGCACGGCGCCGGTGACCACCAGATCGGCGTTGCGAATCGGAGCCGCGCTGTCGTCAATCGGTGTCTCCGACCCGTCACGATTGATCAGCAAGGTGTGATTGGCGAGCCCCACGATGGTGCCGTCGCGCAGCGCTCGCAGGGCCGGATTGGCGACTTCAGCCCGGGTCGTCTCGTTGACGATGCGGAAGATCGTTTCGAGCGGCTTGCCGACGGCGTCTTCGGTCGACCAGCCGGTCAACGTCCGGGCGACCTCGTTCAGGAAGACGATGCGACCAGCGGTATCGGTCGTGATCACGGCATCGCCGATGCTGGCCAGCGTGGTCCGGAAGGTCTCTTTCTGGTCGTAGAGTGCCACGCGCGACCGGTCACGCGCGCGCAGGTGGCGCCGGATCGCCAGGGTGAGGACGAGCAGCGTCAACAGCTCGAGCACCCCGGCGGCCACCACACTCTCCACGGTCCGGTTGCGCGCTTCGGCGGCGCGGGCGGCGCGCAGCCGCAGCAGCCGGGCTTCCTCGTCGCTCATCCGGACGACCTCGCCGCGCACGGAGTCCATCACCATGCGTCCCACCCCCGCCTGGATCATGGCCTCGGCGGCGGCAAAGCCTGCGGTCTGTCGCAGCTCGATCGTCTGGCGCAGCTCGGACATCTTGGTCGTGAGCAAGCCGGTCAAGCGCGGCAGTCGGGCCTGTTCCAGCGAGTCGCCGCGAGTCAGCGAATCGACGGTCGCGAGCCGCTGGGTGATGGCGCCGGCAGCGGCGTAGTACGGTTCGAGGTAGACGGCATCACCAGTGATGACGAAGCCACGCTGGCCGGTCTCGGCGTCCTTGGCGGTGGAAAGCAGTTCGTCCAGCGACTGCAGGACGCCTCGCGTGCGCGCCACATCTTCCGTCGCCTGATAGAGGTAGTTGAGGTTGCGGATTGCCAGGATGCTGTTGCCGGCGGTCACGATCAGGGCGGCAATGATCGTCAGGGTGAGCAGATGATCGACGTTGCGCTTCATCGGGACGTGCCTGACCGCATGGAGATGAGGTGGCTGCGGACGACGCTCATTCCGGATGCCAATATTCGCGCATCAGTTCGCGCGACCACTGCGGCTGTCGCATGGTACCGCGCGGCAAGAACTCCGCCATCACCGGCTTGATGTCGAGCACCGGCGTCCCGTCGATCGCGTCGAGGCCGCGCACCGTGAGGACCCGGCCGTTGTGCAGGACCAGCTCGACCACCGTGGTGCCGATCCGGTTGGGACGACCGCTGGCGCGCTGCGCAAAGATGCCGACCTTCGGCCAGTCCGCCTGGTCGCGCGGATGGCGCGCCCCATGCTCGATGTCGTCATCGGTCAGCTGGTGAAAATGGTAGACGATCTCGACGTGGGAAAAGTCCTCGATGCCATCGAAGGCCTCGTCCGGCAGCGAGTCGACCAGGGTAATCTCGGACACCACCGGCCCCCAGTGATCGTCCGTGGCGGCCGCTCGGCTGGTACGGACGAAGGCGATCGGGCTCATGACGATCATTGGTGGTACACCACGCCATTCTTCATGACGAACGCCACATGCCGCACTGCGCTGATATCCACAGTGGGGTCGCCGTCGACGGCGATCAGGTCGGCGTACAGCCCGACGCGCACCGATCCGATCCGGTCGTCCATCGCGAGCATATGTGCATCGGCCGACGTTGCCGCGATCAACGCGTCGATCGGCTTCATGCCGAACTGCACCATGAGTTGCAGCTCCTTGCCATTGTCACCGTGAGGGAAGACACCGACGTCGCTGCCGCTGCAGATCGTCACGCCCGAGGCAAGAGCCGCCTGGAACGACGTCACCTTGTTGCGCAGCGACGCCGGCGCCGTCGCGATCGGTGCACCGAAGACGTAGCTGCCGCGCTGCTCGAGCTGGGATTCGCCCGCAGCCAATGTCGGGATGAAGCAGACGCCATGCTCTTTCATCAGCTTGAAGATCGCCGGCGAGCCGTTGTCGCCATGTTCGACGGTGCGGACGCCGGCGAGAATCGCCCGGCGCATCCCCTCGTCGGTCGTCGCATGCACCGACACCTGGCGTCCCGCGCTATTGGCGACCTGCACGATCAGCTTGAGCTCATCCTCGGTAAATCCCGGCAGGTTTTCACCGTTGGGCCCATAGCGATAGTCAGCGTACACCTTGATCCAGTCGGCACCATGCTTCATCTGGTCGCGCACGACCCGGGTGAGCTGATCGACGCCGTTTGCTTCTTCGGCGCCCTGTGGAATGTCGTCGACGTATTCGCTGGCGAACCCACTCGGGCCGTATTCGCCGGTGCTGACGATCGCGCGGGTCGCGACGAACATCCGTGGCCCTGGAATGATCCCCTGGTTGATCGCCTGCTTGAGGCCGACGTCAGCATAGCCAGCGCCTTCCGTGCCGAGATCGCGCACCGTAGTGAAGCCGGCCATCAGCGTGGCGCGAGCGTGGTTGACGGCCCGGGCGACCCGCAGTGCCTCTGACTCGTGCAGGACCTGGTCGTTCCACAGGGTTTCGTTGTACGGGTGGAGCATCATGTGCGAGTGGGCTTCGATCAGCCCGGGCAGGAGCGTGGTGCCGGCCAGTGTGATCGTGGTGGTGCCCGCCGGCACGTTGAGCGATTCATGCGGTCCAACGGCGACAATCCGGTTGCCGCGCACCAGTACTGCCCAGCCTTCGTGCGGTCGCGCGGCGCTGCCGTCCCAGACGCGGGCAGGGACCAGCAGGGTAGCCGGCAGCGTGGAATCGGCAGGGCCGCGCCGACCCTGGGCAACCACGAGTTGGGGCACCAGCAACAAGAGCGACAGCAGGCGCTTCATGAGCAGGCTCCGGGTGATCGTGCACTGGGCAGGGGAACTTACCGATGCAATAACGCTACTCCGGACAGCCGGCGGAACTGTTCCCGCTGTCCGGCCGGGCCGAGCCGGCTCATCAGCCGCCAGAGCCAGGCCCATTTCATGTCGCGGTGCAGGGTACGGGCGGACTCCATTGCCGAGCGGAACTCGACCTCGCGCCAGCCGGCCGGAGCAAAAAAAGCGGTCCCCTCCGCGGGGGCAAACCGGAACGGGGCGTTCCGAAGACCGTCGCCCTGACGGCGGCTGATGTTTTGCAGCAGCGCGGGGCTGGCAATGTCGAAGAGCCACCAGACCAGCCGGGGCTGGGCGTGCAGTGCCGTACCCAGCGCCAGTGCATCGGCCGGATCAAGATAGATCAGCAAGCCCTCGGTGATCACCAGCCCCTGCCGGCATCCCTGCGTGGCCCGCGCCAGGGTCGCGTCGCGGGCCACGGGATCGGTGAGGTCGGTGGCGATCGCTTCATAGCGACAGACCGGCGTTGCGTCCCGCAGCTCGGTTGTCTTGTAGTCGAGGATCCCCGGCAGGTCGACGTCGATCCAGCGCAGCGTTGCCGGCAGCGGCAGCCGCCACGGGCGGGTATCGAGTCCGGCGGCGAGGTTGAGCACCAGATCGGCGCCGTCGGCGATCCGGGCCTGGATCATTTCGTCGAGAACGGCCGTGCGGACCACCAGCGGGGGTGCCCACGCGACGCCCTGCGGCAGCTCGCGCACGATCCGCTCGCCCTCCGGACCGGCCAGCTGCCGCGCGAACGGGTCGCGGAAGATGGCGTCAGGACGCTCGGATTCCATCGCCCGGTAGTAGGCGACCCACCGGGCGGTGTCGGACACGTTGTTGATCGGCATGATCTCCTCGCGGTTCGCTTGTCCACCTTGACCGGCCCCAACCGTCCCCACGCTCGCGTCATGATGCGGGCGGTACGACCCGTCGCGCCGGCCACTGCTGGCTTCCTCTACCGGGTACACGACGATGCTGACCGCTGGCCCACGCCGTCCCAGGCGCAAGACGGAGCAGGCCTTTGCCGCTCCACAAGACTCGGCCGAGGAGGCGCGTCTCCAGTACGTCAACGATCACGATCCCGGGATGACTCGCCGCCGCGCTGGACGGGGTTTTGCCTACCGCCATCCCGACGGCACCCCCGTGCGTGACAAGGCAACCCTCCGCCGCATTCGCGCGCTGGCGATCCCGCCCGCGTGGCGCGACGTCTGGATCTGCCCCGCCCCTGACGGGCACATCCAGGCGACTGGGCGCGACCTCCGCGGCCGCAAGCAGTATCGCTATCACCAGCGCTGGCAGCAGGTCCGCGACGATACCAAGTATCAGCGTCTGCGGCTCTTTGGCGAGGCGCTGCCGCAGATCCGGAGTCGCGTGCAGGCCGACTTGAGCCGGCGGGGCCTGCCACGGGAAAAGGTACTGGCAGCGGTGGTCCGGCTGCTCGAGACCACCGGCATTCGTGTGGGCAATGACGAATACGCCCGCCAGAATCACTCGTTCGGCCTGACCACGCTGCGGAATCGACACGTCGACATCGACGGCGCCGAGATCCGCTTTCGCTTCCGCGGCAAGAGTGGCAAGAGTCACGAGGTCACCTTGGCCGACGCTCGGTTGGCGCGGATGGTCAAGCAATGCCGCGATCTCCCCGGTCAACAGCTCTTCCAGTATCTCGACGACGACGGCGTGCCGCAGGCCATCACGTCGACCGACGTCAACGACTACCTGCGCGACGCGGCCGGCCAGGATTTTTCGGCCAAGGACTTTCGTACCTGGGCCGGTACCCTGTTGGCTGCAGCGCAACTCGCTGCGACCAACGAATCAGCCCCGCGCACCAGCCTCGTGGCGGCGGTCAGGACCGTGGCTGACCAACTCGGGAACACGCCTGCCGTGTGTCGCAAGTGCTACATCCATCCAATGGTGCTTGCCGCGTACGAACAGCCGGAGCTGCTCGAGGCCTGGCAACGTGAGCGGACGCGAGATGATGCACCTGACGGATTGAATGCAGAGGAGGGGGCACTGCTCCGCTTCCTGGATCGCCCGATGCCACTCGCTGCCTGACTGACATCAGAGGGTCAGCAAGTGCGACGTCATCGTCACATCGGTGGGAATGAACGGCTTGCTCATCAGTTCTGGAGTCCGCGGCGGCAGCGATCCGTTCGCCAGCGGTGGCAGGCCATCGATCGCCGTCGTCACCCGCAGCGTCGGGTGGCCCTTGCTCTGGATCGTCAGCCAGATATCCACACCGCCAGCCGGCACGCCGAAATACCGGAGCACAGTGCCGTCGCTGCCCATCCGGTACAGCGGCGCGTAGCGATCGCCGTTGTCGGCCTGCAGGGGCCGGTCATTGAGCGTCATCGCCGTCACGGTACCGTCGTCGATCACCAGCGTGAGATTTTCGCCCGCACCACTGTGATCGATATGGAGATGCACCTGTCGATCAGCGCTGGTCGAGTCGTCCTGCAGCAGGTGCACTGGCGATGGCAGCACCGGATCGAGCACCGCGGTTTCGACCGACAGCAACCCGCCGCCCGAGGGGCTCAGGCGGTAGGTGTCGAAACTGCGCCGTTGTGGCGCCACACCAAGGGCCAGGGTCGTCCACGGATCGACGCGGCGATCGAAGCTGGCCCACCACGCCGTGCCGGCGTTGAGATCCTGCAGGTAGAAGAGTGAATCCGGACGTCTATGATCGGCGTCGAAGCCAGCATGCAGTTCAGCCAGCACGAACCCCGCGAGTCCCACCGCCAGGGCCGCGCCGCCGACCCAGGGCCGCAGCGATCCGGACAACCACAATGGAATGACGAGGGAAGTCAGGAGCAATGCGAGCAGCAGGGCGCAAAATCCGAGCATCTGGGCCGTGAGTCCGACTTCCAGCGCTCGAATCATTGGCGGCCAGAGCACCAGCGCCGGAATCGTGGTCAGCGCGATCATGGTGCGATTCATCTGGCGGTCATCGAGGTCGAGCGTCCAGAGCGCGCCGCCCAGCAGCAGCATGAAGGTCGGGATGACAAAGAGGTAGCTTGCCCCGGGTAACGCCACGGCGGTCGCGATCGTGAGTCCTACCCACACCACCAGCGCCGGCACGAGCAGTTCAAGTACCGTGCTGTACTTGTTGAACCGGCGTTGCAGTTCAACGACGATGGCCACGGTGATTCCGGCCGCAGCCAGCAGATACCAGAGTGAGTTGTACGGATCGCGCTGCAGGATCTCGAGGTATTCCTGGTGCGCGGCGCTCACGACGCGCCAACCGCCGAAGACGACGCCGGCAGGAAGTGCCAGCGACAACACCACCAGCGTCGTGCCGCGCACCACGCCCATCGCGGTGAGCCGGCTCCGCAGCGCGACCAGCAGGAACGCCGTCAGCACTGCGGCCAGCAGCGCGAGCGGTACGGCCCATGCGGCCGGATACCTGAGGACACCGAGCCAGGGTGCATTGAAATAGATGGCATCACTCTGGCGCAGGCTGATCAGGTCATGGCCGTTGAGAGACCGCACCATACCGTAGGAATAATCAGCCATCTGCTGCACCACGCGCGGATCGAGCGAGGCGATATCATCGCTCGGCGTGTGATAGTGGGTGTAGCCGCCGACATCGGCAAAGTTGAGACCGGCGACTGGCCAGCGTGAATGGAGCCAGATCGAGAAGTCGGTGTCGCTGGGCAGGTGACGGTACACCTCGCCCGTCAGCGAATTGGTGCGCGCGTCGGGCACCCCGGCGTCGAGCGCGTCGATGAGCGGCGCGTTGCCGGCGCTGGTCTGGAACATGTATACCGGGCCGGCATCGCCGCGCCCATCAAAGTTGAGCACCACTCCGACCCGCCGTGCCATCGGATCCAGGTCCGCGAACGCCTCCGCGCCGAGCAAGCCGGATTCTTCGGCATCGCTGAACAGCACGATCACGTCGTGGTCAATCGGCGGGCTGTCCTGCAAGGCGCGCAATGTTTCCAGGATCGCGGCGACGCCGGCGCCGTCGTCACCCGCGCCGGGCGAGCGAGGCACGGCGTCGTAGTGGGCGGTCAACAGGATGGCCTGGCCCGGTACGCGGCCCGGTCGCCGGGCAATCACGTTCGCCACGCTGCCGCCGATTGGTCCGTCCAGCGTGTTGAATCCGGTGGCATACTGGACGTGGACGTCGGTACATCCGAGCGCCTGCAGTCGTGCGACCAGGTAGTCGCGCACCGCGTCATGAGCTGCGGTGCCGACCGGATGCGGTTCGGCGCTGATGATGCGCAGGTCGGCCATCGCGCGATCGGCGGACACGCCAACCAGCTGGGCGGAATTGCGTACGACATCAGGGAGCCCGGCGGTGGCAAACCCGAGCCACACGCCGAGCCCGATGATCAGGAGGGCAACAACCTCAGCGGCGCGGCCGCCGCGCATTCGGCTTGCCCGCTCGGGGCGATGATCCAGACGACTTGCCACCCCGCGAGCCATGGCGTTGCGCCCGCATTGCAGCGAGGCGTTCAGCCAGCGGAATCTCGAGCTTCCCCTCGGTCTTGGCGTTGTAATCGAAGTCAGGCACTGTCACCCGAGGCAGGCGCTTGCCCACCGCGCGCTCGATGTCGCGCAGTTGCGGCTCTTCCTCGGGCGCAATGAAGGTGTACGCATCGCCGGTCGTGTCGGCTCGCGCAGTGCGGCCAACCCGGTGGATATAGTCCTCGGAGGTCGTCGGCACATCAAAGTTGACGACATGGCCGAGCGCGTCGATATCGATGCCGCGTGCGGCAATGTCGGTGGCGACCAGCACGCGGAACTGGCCATTCTTGAACCCGGCGAGCGCCGCGGTGCGTTGCGCCTGCGACCGGTTACCGTGAATCCGTTCCGCCGTGATCCCGGCCTTCACAAGCTGTGCCTGCAAGCGGTTGGCCCGGTGCTTGGTGCGGGTGAATACCAGCGCCTCGCGCATGTCGCCGTGGGCCAGCAGGTGCAGGAAGAGCGCGGACTTGAGGTCCTGACGCACGGGGTAGATCGCCTGTGTGATCCCCACCGCCGGTGCCGACTTTCGCTCCTGATTGATCGTCACCGGGTTCTGCAGCAGTTCCCGCGTCAGCGTGGCGATCGGGCCCGGCATCGTAGCCGAAAAGAAGAGCGTCTGCCGCTTGGCCGGCACGTGCTTCAGCACGCGGCGGATATCTGGCAGGAAGCCCATGTCGAGCATCCGGTCCGCTTCGTCCAGCACCAGGAATTCGATCGACGAGAGCTTGGCGTACGGCGCGCGCAAGTGGTCGAGCAGCCGTCCGGGCGTGGCGACCAGTACGTCCACACCCTGACGGAACGCCTGTTCCTGCGGCGCCATCCCGACGCCGCCGAAGATCGCGGCGCCAGTGATTGGCGTGTGAATGGCGATCTGCTTCATCTCTTCGAGAATCTGGGCGGCCAGCTCGCGCGTCGGTGTGAGGATCAGGGCGCGCGTGGTTCGACGCGGCTTGTCGAGCAACTGCTGCAGGATCGGAAGCAGGAAGGCGGCGGTCTTGCCGCTGCCCGTCATGGCACACGCCAGCAGGTCGCGTCCCGCCAGGGCCGGCGGAATGGCATCCGTCTGGATTGGCGTGGGTCGGGTAAAGCCCAGGTCCTTGAGCCCGCGGGCCAGCGACGGATGAATCTTCAGGGAAGCAAACGGCAGGGTACAACCTCGATGCGAGAGAACTCAGTCTCTCCAAGCTAACCGGCGTGGCCCGTTCCGATGGGGTTGCGGGCCGGGATGACCATCGGCGTCACCCACGGCCCGCGCACTCGCATCGCTGCGCCGAACCGGCGCGCCGGCCCGGCTCAGGCGCGGAAGGTGTCCGCCCGCCAGGCCTGAACCATCTGCTTGATCGCGCTTCGATCAGTGATCCGCTGATCGAGGACTTCACGTGCCAACGCGGCGACTTCGTGATCGGACGCGAAGCGCAGGGCGACAAACTGGTCGCGCGTGAACTCGGGAATCCGCTGGCGCAGGTCGTCGGGAAAGATCCGCTCGAATCGCAGCCGCTCTTCCAGCCGGATGACGCGATCCTGTACGGTAGTGGCGAACGTGCGCATCGCAAAGAGCATGATCAGCAGGGCCACCGCGACCAGCACCTGCAGGATGTTTTCCCAGACCAACGACAGATACGCGACCCGCACGGAGTCGCCGAGATTGATCAGCAGGATCGGCAGCGCGACATAGTGGTACAGCGGGACGTAACGCGCATGATTGCCGAGATGCTGCGCGGGCGGATGGCTCATCGTATGTGCCCCAGGTCAGTCGGGAAAAGTCGGCGTCACCCGCCGGAAGACGGCCAGGGTTGCTGCCGGTGAACGGATCGTCCGCCGGCGGCCATCTCCATCGATACGCTGCGCGCGCCGCACTGGTTGGGCGCCCGCTCAGCTCGCCATCATGTAGTGACAGCCGGCGTCCTGCGCCCGCATCAGGGCAAACGGTCCGGACGGCTGCAGGATGATCCCCGGGATCAGGTGGTCAATCGCCTGCTTCCGCGCGTCGTCGCCCTTGAACCGCGAGACGATCATGGCGAAGGCTTCGTTGCAGGCCAGGACGATGCCGCCTTCCTTCATGAACTGCTCGATCGATTCGCGGCTGGCATTCCCCTTCGGAAGTGCCCGATGCGCCGTCGAATCCGCTGGCGTTGCCGCCGGAGCGGCGGCAGCGTTGCCGCCACGGCCCGACGGGCGATTGAGATTGAACTCATCCCAGTAGGCGTCATTCATCGCCGCCGTGATGCCGCTATGGCGAATCACCAGCACGGCGGTCAGCTTGGCCGGCGCGATCCCGAACACCTCGGCGTACTGGGCCCGCCACATCGAACCGCGGTCTGCGGCGCCGCCGATCGCGGGGGAATCAAAGACCGCGCGGTACTTGCCGTTGACCCGCTTGGTCCAGCTCATGTCCCAGGCTTTCGTCACTGGATCAGGGCCGCCGCTGGCATGCGGCTCGGTGAAGTGCAACGGCAGGGCGGCGGCGGCCCCGCTCAGGCCAAGCCACGACAGAAAGGTCCGGCGCGGCGTCGCTGTGGAGTCAGGAATCATGGTTTCGATCCGGTGGAGGAGTTCGGTGGCGCTGGGCCAGTCGCTGGAATCTATGCTAATCCAGCCTGGTGGATCGCGGTGTGGTCGCCGGGATCAACGCGGCGGTCCATCCGGCTCCGGGTGCGGCAGCCCCGGCCGCACGGTGGGCGTCGACAGGGCGCTGACCGGCGCGGCCGCGATCGCAAGCAAGTTGGCCGTGGTGGTCGATACCGTCGCCGTGCGCCAGACGTAGACACTCGCCGCGGGAATGTACTTGGCGCCCGACAGCCACAACGTCATCCGCGCCCCCTTGGGATCCGCCATCAGCGTCGCCCGGTAGATGATGTCCTGAAAGTCGTCGGTCACGCCCGAGCGGATAATTGGTGATGTTCCGACCGTCCAGGTCACGCCATCGCGGCTTTGCGCCACGAACAGCGCATGCGTCGAACACGACGTTCCGATCGGGTAGGTATTGTAGATCGCCCAATATTCCTGGCGCGCCGGAATCCACTCGACGTCAATGTGCCAGATCGCCTGTCCCGGCTGAACCAGGTTCACGGCGCTGGCCGCCGACCAATGCGATCCGTCGGTCGAGGTGCGACGTTCAACGGTCGTATTTGCGGCGGCACACCCCAGCGGCCCGGCATTGACCGTCCACATGATCCAGGGCGCCTGCGGGGCACCGTGCACGATGGTCGGTGAGACCGCCTGATGTGCCGGTACACTGAGCACCGGGCTTGGAGTGTCCCAGTGGCTGCCATCGGCACTGTGCATCAGGTAGACCAGGTTGCTGACATTTGATGCCCCACGGTAATACAACCAGAGCCGCTGGTCCTGGGTGTTATAGACGACGTCCGGATCGGAGAGATAGGCCGCGTTCTGGTCGGGGCGCGCCAACGGATTCTTGACGCCGGTGGGGATCGTCCAGGTATTGCCCTTCGGTGCGTGGAAGACCGACGGATTCTCAACGTCCACGTTGCCGTTCGGATACGGAGTGGCCACCAGCCAGAAGCCAGCCAGTGCGCCATGTCCCGAGACGACGTCCGGATGCACCGCCTGTTCCGATCCATCATAGGTCACCAGCGTCAATGGCGTGATCGCGCTCAACGGCCCATCGACCCGATCAGCGGGATAGCACTCCCCCGCGACGCAGAGGCGCGCCGTGGCCGCTCCGCTCGCCGTGGCGCCGGCGGTGGCTTGCAGCTCCTGGACGCCGCTTGCCGTGCCCATCGACCAGGACGTCGTCACCTCGCCGCTATCGTCGGTAACCAGCGTGGAGAGCGGCACCTGGCCATCGCCGAGGACGACGGCGAGCGTGACGGTCACCTCGGGTAACGGGTGACCCTTGCTGTCGGTCACCCGGAAGCGGATCGGAATGGGCAGCGTGTCATGCGGTTCGGCGAGTTGTACGTCGCCGGCAATCACGGTCACCGCCGCGGGCGTGCCATTGGCGGCGGCACTGTTCTGGCCCTGGCAGGCTGCGGCCAACAGGCACCACGCAGCGGATTGCAACAAACGAGTAGATCCGACCATCGAGCACCTCACATGTCAATGCACCGGCGCAACATCCGGTTCAGGAAAGGGCAGCTTGTGCCGCGAACTCGCGGTCATCAGCGACGTCGGGGTGGTGCCCGCGATCGCGAGCAGGTCGGGAAGTGCGATCGACACGGTCGCCGTTCGCCAGTCATAGCCGACGGTTTCGTCGAGGGACGCGCCCGACATCCAGAGCGTCACCTGCGTTGCCTTGGGGTCGATCATGAAGGTCGAGCGATAGATGATGGTCGCGAACTCCGGGATCAATCCGGCCCGGGCAATCGGTGACGGATAGGTGATCCAGTTGGCGCCATCGGCGCTGCGGGCGAGGTAGAGCGCATCGGTGGCGCACGAAAAGCCGGTCGTGTAGGCGTTGTAGAGCGCCCAGTATTCAGCGCGTGCGGGCACCCACTGGACGTCTATGTGCCAGATTGATTCCCCGGGCTGTACCAGGTTGACCGGCGTGGGCTGGTTCCAGTGGATGCCATCATCGGAACTGCGGTGCTCGATGAACGTCGCTGTCGACTGGCAGCCGGCCACACCCGAGTTGACCGACCACATCTGCCACGGACCCTGCGGCGCGCCGCGCACGACCGATGGCGACACCAGCGAATGGCTCGGCACCGAGATGAGCGTCTGTGCCGAATCCCAGTGCACGCCGTCCCGGCTCCGGGTCAGTTCTACGACGTTCTGGTTGTAGATCACCGAACGGAAGAAGAGCCAGAGGCGGCCGTCGGTGTTGTAGATCATGTCGGGATCTGACAGGTATCCGTTGAAGTCGGGCGTGACTACCGGATTGGTCAGCCCCTTCGGCACCGTCCACGTGGCAGCGTTGCCGCTGCGGAAAATCGACGGGTTCTCGTAGCCAATGTTGCCATTGGGGTACGGCGTGACCGTCAGCCAGAACCCGGTCGCGCTGCCATGGCCGCGAACGACATCGGGATGGACCGCCTGACCCGAGTTTTCGTAGGTCGCCAACGGCACCAGCGTCGCCGAGGACAAGGTGCTCGACAGTCGTTCGACAGGAAAACATGCCTGCGGGTCGCAGGTCGTCGCCGTGGCGCTGCCATAGACCAGCGGCGATACATGTGCGTCCAGCGTCTGCACGCCGCTGCTGGGCCCCATCGTCCACGGCGAGGCGACGTGCCCGGCGCTGTCGGTGACAAGGGTTGCTACCGGCACGGACCCGCCGCCCAACGGCACGCTCAACGTGATCGGGACCTGCGCCATGGGCCGGTGATTCTCGTCAGTGACCAGAAACTGCACGGTCACTGGCAGGCTGTCCCCCGGGTCGGCCTGCTGGTCGTCACCGGCCGACACGCTGACATGCGCCGGGGTCACCGCGGCCGGGCTGGCGACCGTCTGCGGGTCGGCATGGCACGCGGTCAGCACGGCGATTCCAGCTGCCCAGCAGTACTGGGTAGTGCGTCGTGTCACGGATGGCTCGGCTTGGCGAAATAGGTTGACCGGAGCGGCCAGGGGAGCTGGTCACGGTGTCAAATAACCATACGATTGTGAAACGATTTGCGCAACTGGGGGGACGGCTTGGCAGCCGGCGGGCGGGCCCGGGACTGATACTCTGATAAGTCTGTTGCGAAATCCCTATTTCAGCAAGGTGAGGACGTTGGGAAGGTCGAGCGGCTTGCTGAGTACCCGGTAGGCTCCCCCCTGAGCCGCGGCGGCGATGGTGGAATCGGTGCCATGCGCTGTCATCAGCAGCACGCGTACTTCTGGTGAGCAGTTTTTCATCTCGCGACAGGCCGTGACGCCGTCCATGCCGGGCATCGTGATATCCATGATCGCGGTGGAATATGATCCGCTGCACGCGGCATTGACCGCTTCCTGACCGGAATGGACGCCGTCGCATTCCCAGCCGCGCAGCCGCAGGATGTCGCAGAGGGTCCGGACCATCGCCTGGTCGTCATCGACGACGAGTACGCGGCTCGTCACCCCGACACCACCGTGGCAGCGGGCATCAGGATCGTGAACTGGGCGCCCTGACCCGGTGCGCTGGATACCGTCAGGTCGCCCATGTTGGCGCGGGCGAGCGCCCGGGAGACCGCCAAGCCCAGGCCGATCCCGCGTGCTTTCGTCGTGAACAGCGGCTCGAAGATCTTTTCGCTGTCTGCCGCCGCGATCCCCGGTCCGGTGTCGCTGACTTGGAGCGCGACCATCTGGTCACCGGCCGGGCAACTGCGAATCGATACCGTGCCACCGCTCTCACCCATCGCCTGCACGGCGTTGGTCAGCAGGTTGAAAATGATCTGGCCGACCTGCACCGGGTCGACCTCCGCCATCGGCGCCTGCTCACCCAGATCGGTTTCGATTCGGACGGCCACCCGTTCGCCGAGACGCTCGGTCTGGGCCGCGATCACTGCGCCGAGATCTACCATGCGGCGTTGCGCCGGGGTGACTCGCGCGGAATCGAGGAGGTCGCTGACGATCTTGGTGGACAGCCCCACCTGGTCCCGGAGGAGCTTGAGATAGTCCCGCACGTCGTCGGTGGCCGGCTGCAGCACCATCTCCAGGTAATAGATCGCGTTACTCATCACGCCGAGCGGGTTGCGCAGCTCGTGCCCGACGCTGCCGGCGAGCTGTCCCAGCATGGCGAGGCGTTCGCGCCGCACCAATGCTTCCTGCGCCTCTTGCAACGCCGTGAGTGCGGCATCCAGTTCGGCGGTGCGCTCATGGACCTTCTCTTCGAGGCGCTGATGCGACTCGGTCACCTGTTCCGACATGCTGATAAACGAGGCGTTCAACCCTTCGATTTCGTCACGGTCGCCGGTGGCGGGATGATGATCGCCATGGTCGATGCCGAGTGCATCGACGGCCCGGGTGAGCGAGACGAGCGGCGCGGCCAGCCGCCGGGCGAACCACCACGCCGCAGCGACACCGACTGCGACGCACAGCAAGGTGATTGCCAGCATGCGCCGGAAGAATGCGTCAGACGAGCTGTGCACCGCCCGCATCGGTACCTCGATGCTCAGCGAAAACGGTGTGTCCGCGAGCGGCAGGATTCCGGCCGTGACCGGCCCGACCGCCGGGTCGCGCACATAGCTCACCCCGAGCCTGGTGGAATCGAGCGGCACTGGTGGGCGGGCCACGACCGTGTCGAAGTTGCTCCAGTAACTGCCGTCGCGATTACCCATGCCGAGGCTTACCTCGGTGCCGGTCAGCTGGCGCAGCTGCAGGCTCTGCTGCCGGGGATTGATGACCCGCCGCCACTGCACGACGAACCGGCCACTGCCGTCCGGAATCCGGGCGCTGACCGGATACACCAGTACCCCATTGATGATTCGCATCCGGCCGATGGATGCGTTTTCGCCGGGCGCGATGCGCGGCGGGAAATCGGTCCAGTCCGGATGAACCCACGGAAGAGTCGACAGCACCTCCTGACCCGACGAATCAAGCACCTGCGAGAGCAGGAAGGGACGGATCTGTGGGCTGGCATGCTGGAGGAGCGCTGCCAAGGCATCGGCCTGGTGCTGGAGGTCGGGGTCCGCGCCAAGCTGCGTCAGGCCGGGCCGCTTGGCGATCTGTTGCACGCCGAACGCGAGCTGCAGCCCGTTGCGCTGCGTGTCGCCGATCAGCGAAGCCAGGTCGCGCACCCGCTGGCGGGCTTGCGCTTCTGCGGCGGAGCGCACCTCGTAATACGCAGCCGACGACACCGAGAGACCGACCAGCAGGATCAGGCCCCCGGCCATCAGGGTGGTTTTCTGGCCGAGGGACCAACGTGGCAGGAAAGCCCGCAGTACCGGCCGAAAGCCCTGGGAGGGCTCGGCACGTCCTTGAAAATCTTTTACAGGCATGAACACGGGGGACGTCCCTTCAGCCCGATCCTGCACATCGGGTACCTTTGGGCGCCAGAACTTCGGCCAACACCCTGCGTACAGGTGGTTCTCATTCCCACTGGACCCCGGCCATGATTCGCCTCTTCCGCTCGCTTGCTGTCGCCCTCGTGCTCGCCGCCGGACGGCTCCCTGGCCAGGGTGGCGTTCCGCGCTTTGCTTCACTCGACGAGGCGATCCGGTCAGGCGGCATGCTGGTGAGCCAAGGTATGCCGACCGGCCTGACCTGGATCGACGGAGGACGACGATACTCGTACACTGCGCCGGGTGCCAACGGATCGGTGATTCATGTCTACGATCCGGCCACCGCTCATGACTCGGTGCTCTTTGACGCCGCAGGCCTGCTGCTGCCGGGGACGACGACGCCATTCAGCTATCAGTCGTTTCAATGGGCCGCTGATTTCAAGCACCTCGTTTTTCAGACCAACTTTCAGCGCCTCTATCGCCGGTCCGGCGTGTCCGATGTCTACGTCTACGGCTTGGCTGACCACTCCCTGCAGCTTGCCGCCAAGGGCGCCCGGAGCAGTGAACTGTCGCCCGACGGGTCGATGCTCGGCGTCGAGCGTGGCGGCGACATGTATATCGAGGACTTGAGCAGCCACCATGAACGGCGGCTCACCAGCGACGCCACCGAACTCGTCTACAACGGCCACTTCGACTGGGTGTACGAGGAGGAGTTTGGTCAGGCGCAGGCCTGGAACTGGTCGCCTGATTCGCGGCATCTCGCCTATTGGCAGATCGACGAGTCGCACGAGCCGGTCATCCAGCTCTCGGACTATTCGGGGAGCCATCCGTCGTGGGACCAGATCCGGATCCCGCAGCCGGGTGACTCGAATCCCCGGGCCCGCGTCGCGGTGCTCGACGCCCGGAGCGGCAAGCGCGTCTGGCTCGATCCAGGCGAGCGTGGCGAGTACTACATCCCGCGCCTTTACTGGACCAGCCGTCCCGATACATTGGCGATGATCACCCTGGACCGGCCGCAGCAATCGATGAAGCTCTGGTTCTTCGATGTCACCACCGGCGGCAAGCGACTGGTAATGTCGGAGACATCGAGCACCTGGATCGATGTCTACGACTTCTATGCCGGCATCCAGGACATGATGTCGTTTCCCACCGGGTCGCATGAGTTCTTCTGGATTTCCGATCGTGATGGCTGGCAACACGTCTATCGCTACGACTATTCCGGCAAGTTGATCAACCAGGTGACCCACGGCGCATGGAGCGTCACGCGGATCGAAGGGAGCAACGCTGCCAGCCAGACGATGTACTACTCGTCCACTGCAGTGTCGCCGCTGCAGCGGCAGCTGTACGCCATTCAGTTCGATGGCAGCAATCCGCGCCGCCTCACCAGCACCGAGGGCACCCATACCATCAACATGTCGCCCGACGGTGGGTACTATCTCGACAGCTGGTCGTCGGTGCGCACGCCGACCCAGGTGGAGCTCTGGGCCACCGCCGGTCGCAAGCTCGCCGTCCTCGCCGACAATGCCGCCGCCACGACGTGGGTCGCGACGCACGCCTACTCGCCCACGCAGTTGATGCACTTCACCACTAGTGACGGGGTGGCCCTCGACTTCTCGATGCTCAAGCCGATCCCATTCGACTCGACCCGGAAATACCCGGTGATCTTCACGGTCTATGGCGGACCTGGTTCACAAGCGGTGTACGACCAGTTTGCCACCAGCACCACCGATCAATGGCTGGCGCAGCAGGGATACATCGTGGTCAACGTCAACAATCGCGGCACCAACAACTACGGTAGTGCCTTCATGAAGGTGGTCTACAAGGATCTTGGTCACTACGAGAGTCGCGACTTTGCGGAGACGGCGCGTTATCTCGGCACGCTACCCTATGTGGACGCGCACCGGATTGGCATCACTGGCACCAGTTACGGCGGCTACAGCACCGTGTTCACCATGGAGCAGTATCCCGACCTGTTCACCGTGGGCGTGGCCAACTCGGCGCCGGCCGACTGGCGGTTGTATGACACGATCTATACCGAGCGCTACATGGGGTTGCTCGGCGACAACCTCGCCGGCTATCAGGCGAGTTCCGCAGTGGCGGGGGCGTCGCGGCTGCAGGGACACCTGATGCTGATCCACTCGATGCTCGACGACAACGTCCATCCGCAGAACACCATGCAACTGCTCACGGCGTTTACTGCGGCTGGCAAGGATGTCGACCTGCGGATCTATCCGCCCGGACACCACGGCGCGGCGTATGATTATCCGAGCTACCGGCTGGTCCTGCAGAACACCTTCGACTATCTCATGAACCACTTGCAGCCTGTCGCGGCGACGCCGTGATATCCATTCATTCGCTTCATTCCAGGGAGGGGTGATGACCGAACCGACCACTGCCGCGATCGAGACACCGGGACCGATCGACGTTGCCGAAGTACTTTATGCGCCGAGCGCGGTTTTCGCGCGGCGTCGCGATGGCGCGTTCGGGCTGCCATTGCTGATCATTGTCGTGCTCGGCGCGGCGGTGACGCTCGCCACCATGAACCTGATCGAGCCGGCAATGCACGCCGATACGATGCGTGGCATGCAGCCCGCGATTGCGGCTGGCAAGCTGACCGCCGATCAGGCGGCGGCGAGCGCCGGCACCTTCGCCAAATTCGCTCCTTTCGGGCTGATCTTCTTCTATCTCGTAGCCCCGTTTGTGGTGGGCCTGGTGACCTGGGTCGCCGGCTTGATCACCCGGGTGCGCGTTGGCCTCGGCGTGGGTGTGATGATTGCCACCTTCTCACTGGTGCCGAGGATACTTGGCGGCATCGCGGCGGCCATCATCGCGGTGCTGCGGCCTGACGGATCGTTGACGTCGATGACCAAGGTGAGCGTTTCGGTGGCGCAATTTGTCGATCCTGCGGCACACGCCGGGTTGGCGGCAGTGCTGGCGCGCACCGATCTTTTTGCGCTCTGGTCCTACGTGCTCATCGGGATAGGCGTCCGGGTGATCACTGGCTGTACCCGTCTGCAAGCCGGAGCCACGGCGTTCATCGTCTGGCTCGTGTTCACGCTGTGGCCCCTCTGGCTATTGGCAACGCGAGGTTGACCGCAGCGCGGCGGACTTGCGTCCGCCGCGCTGCACCTCGTCAGCGGCCCGGTTTGGTCTTGTTCTTGGGCGGCAATGCGATGACATGCAGGTTGACCGGTCGCATGGCGTCGCCGCCGGTGCTGATAAACTCGTATTCAGCATCCTGATGCGGGGTGACGGTGTACATCGTCATCCCGGTCGCGCTCGCCCCTGAAAACATCGGGTCGACCCGCGGGGTCTGGATGCTGAGGTTGATCGGTCGCAGCTGCAGCTGAATGTTGGTGCCATCCACCTCCACGCGGTACTTCACGTCCTTGGCGAGGAAGACGCGAACCGGCTCGCCGACCGCGGCATTGAAGGTATGGTCGAGCACCCGGGCGGCCTGGGCACGGGCGGCGACCGAACTGGTATCCTGGGCACGGGCGACGGTTGGGACCGCGGCAACGGCCAGAGCGACGAACAGGGAGCGGTACAGGGCGCGCATGAGCTGATTCTCCTCAGTTGGGGCCGGCGGCAGCCGGCATCTATGCAAAGGACGTTGCAGGCCGCAGAGTTCCCCACCTGCCGCTGCTGGTCAGGCCGGCGCCCCATATCGTCCGGTGCCCCGCGGGTGCATTGTTCAAGCTATCCCCAGTCCGCCCTGGCTCTCGCCGGAGATCAACCGCATGCTGAACCCACGTCGTGTCACCGTCGCTGGATTGGTCCTGCTGCTCGCTGTCGTCACGCAGGTCAGCGCGCAGGGTTTGCCGGACCGGCTCTCCGATGCCGACTTCTGGAAGCTGATGACGACGATGTCGGAGCCGAACGGCTATTTCCAGTCCGAAAATATGGTGTCCAACGAAACCGGCTTTGAAACGGTGATTCCCGAGCTGGTGAAAACGGTTCGACCAGGTGGCGTGTACCTGGGCGTCGGTCCGGAGCAGAACTTCACCTACATCGCCGCACTGCATCCGGCGATGGTGTTCATCGTCGACATCCGTCATCAGAACGCCATCCAGCACCTGTTGTACAAGGCCCTCTTCGACCTGTCCCCCAGCCGCGCCGCGTTTGTCTCGGCCCTCTTCTCGCGGTCGCTTCCCGCCAGCGTGGCCGATGGCGCCACGGTCGACTCGATCTTTGCGGCCGTCGCGCGCAGCGCACCGGACAGCGCGCTGCACGCGCGCACGCTGGCCGCCATCGAGGCCGATCTCACCCAGACGCACGGATTTGCGCTGTCTGCCGACGAGACCACGCTGCTGGTGCATAATTTCGAGACGATGTATCTCGCCGGGCCCGACCTCAATTACAACTCAAGCGGCTACGGCAACAGCTATGGTCGCGGGCGCATGCCCAGCTACGGACAGCTGATGGTATTGAGCGACAACGCCGGCGTCGAGCGGAGCTATCTCTCCAGCGACGCGAACTATCAGGCTGTCCGTGACCTGGAGCAGCGCAATCTGCTGGTGCCGCTGACCGGTGATTTCGGGGGACCCAAGGCGATTCGTGCGGTTGGCGACTACGTCCGCGCGCATCACGCCGTCGTGACGGCGTTCTATACATCGAATGTCGAGCAGTATCTCTTTCGCGACGGCAAGTGGTTCACCTTCGAGGCGAACGTGGCAACCCTGCCGATCGACTCGACCTCGCGCTTCATCCGTTCCGGGGGCGCTGGTGGGGCGGGGGGGCGCGGCTTTGGTGGCGGTGGCGGCGGAATCAGTGGCATGCGAACTTCGCTGCTCCAGTCCATTGATGACCTGATCCGCGCGACGACCAATCACCAGATCACCAGTTACGCGGACGTGCTGGGCACCTCGCACTGACCCACGGCCGGCGAGTGCCGCCGCGCCACAGAAACGTCGCACTTCAACGAGGGGCCGCATGTTCAACATCTCGGTACCGTGGTGGGAGCTGGTTGTCCGCTGCGTCGTGGTCTACCTCTTCATGCTGGTCATCCTGCGCGTTACCGGCAAGCGACAGGTCGGCCAGCTCGCGCCGTTCGACCTGGTGCTCCTGCTGGTGTTGTCGAACGCCGTGCAGAACTCGATGAACGCCGGCGACAACTCGCTGATTGGCGGATTGATCGCGGCGTCAACGCTGATCGCGATCAACTATGCCGTCGCGATGCTGACGTTTCGCAACAAGCGACTCGAAGCCCTGGTGGAGGGGCGGCCGCAGGTCCTGGTGCACAACGGCCGGCTCTATGCCGACACCATGAACCAGGCCAGGTTGACGCAGCACGAGCTCAACGCGGCCCTGCGGCAGGCCGGCTGCCTCGGGCTCGAGGACGTCCATTGCGCCATGCTGGAAAACAACGGTTCGATCAGCGTGATTCCCCGGAAGTGAGGTCGCAGATGCTCATGCGTGTCGCATGCGTGCTCGCCCTGGCAGCGCCGCTGACGGCTCAGGCGCCAGGACTCGCTCCCGAGCATTTCACGGTCACGGTTGGTCATGAGCCGCTGGCGGTGTGGGCGCGCCGGCCTGCACACCCGAAGGGGACCATCCTGCTGGTGCATGGCCGCACCTGGAGTGCACTGCCGGACTTCGACCTCCAGGTGCCCGGCGAATCGCGCTCGGTGCTTTCGAATCTTGCCGCCCGCGGCTATGCGGCCTACGCCGTCGACCTGCGAGGCTACGGTGGCTCGCCGCGCGATGCCTCTGGCTGGGACACGCCCGATCAATCCCGTGATGATGTCGCCGCCGTGCTGCGGTGGATGGCCCAAACCGAGCCGATGTCGGCCCGACCGGTGCTGCTGGGTTGGTCCAACGGATCGATGGTGTCACAGCTGGTGGCAGAACGCTATCCGCAACTGATCTCCGCGCTGATCCTCTACGGCTATCCCTTTGCGGTCGGGGAGCATATCACCGTCGATGCACCGGGGCCGCTGCCAGCGCGCGAGGCGACCACCGACTCCGGTGCCCGCTCGGATTTTCTGGAACCGGCCGTGACGTCGAAGCGGATGGTTGACGCCTATTCGCGGGCGGCGTTGCGCAGTGATCCGGTGCGCACCGACTGGCGCGGTGCGCTGCAGTGGAACGCCCTCAACCCGGCGCAGGTCCGGGTGCCGACGCTGCTGCTGCAGGGAGAACACGATCCGTCGCTGCCCGATTCGACCCTGGCGCGTTTCTTCTCGCACCTTGGCACCGCCGACAAGCAGCGCGTGACGCTGCTCGGCGGCGACCACGCGTCGCTGCTCGAGGATACTCGCCCCGCCTTCATCGACGCGGTGGTGGCGTTCATTGAACGGCGGCACCACTAGCGCCTACCCCCGTCGCAGCGCCTCGGTCGGCGCGATTCGCGACGCGCGGCGCGCCGGAAGCCAGCTCGCAGCGGCCGCCGCCAGGAACAGGCCGATGCTCACGAAGAGGTACGTTGCCGGATCGGCTGGGCGGACATCATACAGCTGACCGGCCAGGTAGCGAGTCAGCAACAACGCAGCGACCCCGCCGAGACCGATTCCCCAGAGCACAAGCCTTACTCCTTCCGCTACGATCATCGACACCACTCCGCGTTGCTCGGCGCCCAGCGCCATCCGGATGCCGATCTCGCGCTGTCGCTGCGCCACGCCGAACGCCATCACGCCGTACACACCGATCACGGCAAGCAACATTGCGACACCGGCGAAGGCCGCCAGCAACAGCGTGCTGAATCGGGCCTGGCCGCTTGCCTGGTCCACCCGTTGATCCATCGTCTCGACGTCATAGACCGGATCGTCGGGTGCCACGTCGTGAATCGCCCGTCGCGCCGATGAAATCAACGCTGACGGATGGCCGCGGCCGCGCAGAAAGATCACCATGTCAGCCCTGGGAGATTGCGCAAACGGTATGAACGCATCTGGTGCCGCGGTCGAATCGATCAGGCCAAACCGTACGTTGCCGACCACCCCGACAACCGTTGCGCCCTGATCGAAACCGCCTTGATAGATCCGGATCTTGCTGCCGATCGGATTCTCGTGCGGCCAGTATTTTTGCGCCGCCGCTTCATTGATCAACACCGACCGCGGTGCTCCGGCCCGATCGTCCGCGTTGAACATCCGGCCTCGTCGGAGCGGGACCTGCAGCGCCGCGAACCAGTTCGGGGTGACCCAATGGACTCCGATCATCGCATTGTTGCCGATCGATGCTGGGCGGTCGACAAAGGTCATGATGGTGCCGTTGCAGCCGCCGTTGAGCGGCGGGCAATCGCCCAGCGCGACGTGATCCACGCCAGGTACGGCGGCGAGCTTTTGGGTCAGCTCATCGTAAAAGCCGGGCATCGATTCACGACTGTGCGAGCCGGGTACCACCGTCAACCGCATCGTGAGCAGGTCCGCGCTGCGAAAGCCCGGGTCAACCGCGATGATATGCTGCAGGCTCTGCAGCATCAGCCCCGAGCCGATCAGCAGGATCAGTGCGAGCGCTACCTCCGCGACCACCAGCATGCGTCGGCTGGCGCCCATCCGGAGCGACGTGCGCCCCGCCGCGCCGCCCTCGGTCAGCGCATGGGTGAGTGCCGGCCGCGTCGCCTGCAGCGCTGGCATCAAGCCGAACAGTAGTGCCACGACGAGTGTCACCACCAGCGTGAACCCGAACGCGCGTGGATCGAGCCGGATGGTGTCGAAGCCCACTACGCCAAGTTTGCCGTTGAGCCCCTGTGCCGCCAATGCATTGGCCGGATTGAGCCGTTGCAAGAGGCGGGTGCCGACCAACGCCACGGCCATCGAGGCGATGCCGCCGAGGCCGGCGAGCACCAGGCTTTCGCACAGGAGGAGCCGCACCAGGCGACCTCGCCCGGCGCCGATCGCCAGTCGGATGGCAATTTCCTGGCGACGGACCGCCGCGCGCCCCAACAGCAGGTTGGCCAGGTTGACGCACGCGATCAGCAGCACCAGGGCCACCGCTGCGAAGAGCACCAGCAGGGAGGTGCGCATGGCCGATGCTACCCGTACGCTGTTGAGTGACGTCACTGCGGCCGACCATGGCATGGCCGGGCCCGTCGTCAGCGCCTGCGCATTCATCGGCGACGCCTGGTACACGATGGCAGCGACGCGTTGCGCGTCCCGGTCGGCGTCGGCCACCGTGCCTCCGGGCTTCAGGCGTCCGATCATCGCGAAGGTCAGGTCCCACGGGCCGAGATCCGCATCGCGCAACGCAGTGACCGGGACGAGGACGTCGGCCGTGCCGCTCAAGCCGCGGAACGACGATGGCAGCACCCCGATCACCTGATAGGCAACGCTGTCGAGGCGGATCAGCGCACCGATCGCATCGGGACGGGCATTGAACCGGCGCTGCCACAGGCTGTTGCTGATCAGGGCGACCGGTGCCGCACCCGGATGCGCATCCATGTCGGCCGGAAAGTCGTGGCCGAGCACGACCGGGACGCCGAGCGTGGTCAGGAACCTCGCGCTGACGCGCTCGCCGCTGATGCGCTCGGGCTGCTGGCCGCCGAGGATCAGCCACTCACTCTGATCGAGCGCCACGTCGGCCAGCGACCGTTGGGCGGCGCGAAAGGTCATGAACTTGGGGTAGGACCACGGCGCATCCTGCGATCCGCCCTGCGTGGCATCGAGCGGTGCCATCTGGGCGATGTCCACCAGCGCCGCGGGATGGTTGAACGGCAGCGAGCGGAGCAGCAGCGCGTCGACCGCCGAGAAGATCGAGGTGTTGGCGCCGATCCCGAGGGCCAGCGTGACGACGGCAACCGACGTGAAGAGCGGGCGCTGGGCGAGCCCACGAATCGTCTGACGCAGGTCGAGGCTGGCACCGCTCCACCATTCGCCGAGCGCAAGGTGGCGATCCTTTCGTCGCGCCGAGCGGAGTAGCTGCGCGCGCGCCACCTCGTATGGCGCACCAAGCCGTTGCAGCGCTTCGCGCCGGGCTGCTTCCGGACTCAGGCCGCGGGCAATGAACTGCGCCGTCCGCTCTTCGAGGTGAAAGCGAAGCTCGTCGTCGAGTTCTTCCCGCAGATCGGCATCGCGACGGACCGCCAGGCGGAAGAGCCGGCGCACGCCAGCTCGAATCGGGTCACCCATGACCGGGCCGACTGCCAAGGATGGTCAACAGCGTCTGGGCGTAGTTCATCAGGCTGCTCGATTCGGCGCGGAGATAAGTGCGCCCGGTGGCAGTGAGCCGGTAATAGCGCGCGCGCCGATTGTTGGCGGTGACGCCCCAATCGGCGGCCACCATGCCGCGCTCCTCCAGCCGATGCAAGGCCTGATACAGCGCGCCGTCGTCGACCGCCAGCTGGCCGCCCGAGCGTTCCTCAAGCCAGGTGATGATCTCGACCCCATGCTTGGCCGACCAGGAAAGCGTCTTGAGGACGAGGATATCGAGAGTTCCCTTGAGCAGTCGCATGGTCGATGTCGTCTTTCTAAAGAGTCTTACCCCAGAGTCTTAGTAAAGAAACACCGATGCGACTGGCCTGGCAACCGCCTGCGGCTGTGCGCCCGCTGTCCCGGCGGGCGTCCCACCGAGTGCAGCATCGCGCGTCATGGCGGCCTGGCCCGTTACGCTGAATGTCGGGTTCTGGTGTGGCCGTCGCAAACGGGTTGTCGTCACCACTCGAGCGTTTACACTCTCACGGAGGACGACATGTTGCGTTGGGCACTGATTTTTCTGGTCGTGGCGATCATTGCAGCGGTCTTCGGGTTCGGCGGCATTGCCGCTACCTCGGCGGGCATCGCGCGGGTGCTGTTCTACATCTTCCTCATCGTCTTCCTGATCACGCTGGTGATGCACCTCGTATCCGGGCGACGCGTACCGTAGGCGAAGGGAGGGCCGGATGCGCCGGTCCAACGAGCTGGATGCTGCCGAGCGCGAGGTCGATTGTCTGGTGATGATCGGCCACGTTGCCGGCGGCGTGGCACATGACATCAACAACCCGCTCGCCGGGATCCAGAACTCGTTTCTGCTGGTCAAGGATGCGATTCCTGAAACTCATCCGCACCACGCCTATGTGGCGGCGATCGAGCGCGAGATCAAGCGGATGGCGACGATCACCCACGGGCTGGTCGAGATCTATCCGTCACACTACGAGCGTGGTGCCCGGATCATGGTCGGGGCGATCGTCGGCGAGGCGGCCCGACTCGCGGCGACGAGTCTCGGCCTTCCCACGGGACGGATCGGCATCGACGATCAGGCACGGCTCGTCTTTCCGGGAGAATCGTGCCTGTTGCGGCACGCGGTGCGGCTGATGCTGGTGGCTGCGCTCAAGGCGGCGTCGGCTGACGAGCCAGTCTGCGCGACAATCGGCATTGAGGATGGCGACCTGCAGCTGTCGATTGATTACGCCGGGTCGCTGCCATCGGCGCGATTGAGCAGTGAGCCATACCCCGGGCGTCTGGTGGACGTCATGGGTGGCACTTGGCACGTCGGTACGGCCCGGACGGGTCACGTCGATATCGTGCTGCGACTGCCGTTGACCGCAGCCAATGTGGACGTGGCGTGAGCGCGCGCGGCCGGATTCTCATCGCGGACGATGAGCCGACCTTCCTGACGTCCACGGCGGACCTGCTCCGTCGCGAGGAGTACGTCGTGGTCACCGCGCCCGATGCCGACGCGGCACTGGCGGTGATTCGCGACGGCGATTTCGACCTGGTGATCAGCGACCTCGAGATGCCCGGCAACGCTGACCTCCGCCTGGTCCGCGCCCTGGCCGAAGAGGCAGGCGGTCTGCCGGTGATCATCGTGACAGGCTACCCGTCAGCCGAATCGGCGATTGCGTCGATCGAACTGCCGGTTGCTGCCTATCTGCGCAAGCCGGTGGACTGGCCCGAGCTGCGCGAGCGGGTCGACGCCGCGGTCGCCCGGTTCCGGACCTATCGCACCATGCGACGCGCGGACGAACAGTTGGCCGCGTTGCGCGATGAGTATCATCAGGCGACCTCGCCCAACCAGATGGTCAAGTCGGGGCGCGGCAATGAGGTCGATGCCTTTCTCGCGCTCACGCTCCGCAACATCATGGGGTCACTCAGCTCGCTCGAATCGCTCGGCAGCGCGCTGCAGGGACGTCCGGTGACAGCCACGCCTTGCCAGCTGATCAACTGCCCTCGCGGCCTCCAGTTGCGTCAAGCCGTGCGGGATACGATTGATCTCCTTGAAGAGAGCAAGGGATCATTCAAGTCGCGCGCGCTCGGCAATCTCCGTGAGCGGTTGGAGTTGTTGCTGCAGGAGGTGTGATGCCATGTGTGCATCGGCCGGTACGCGACGTCACACTCGGTACTGGGGACGCAAGCCTCCAAGCGAGCATATGCGGAATGCAAGCAGCGCGGCGCCATGACGGGCCGCGTTGCTGTTGCCAATCAGTCGGGTGGCGGCTGATCGAGTTCCTCGGTCTTGGCCTGGATGGTGATCCGTTCATCCTTGATGTCGAGACGTAGTCGATTGAAGAGACTCATGTACTGATTCGCGACCCAGACGACCGCGAACCAGCCGAGCACTGCGCCTCGCCAGCCCGGTACCAGCAGCCGGAACCCGGTCCCCCAGACCGCCGCAGCGGCGACGTAGTGACTGAAGCAGTATTCGCAGGTGAAGAGATAGAAGAACTTGCGCTGATACCACCGGCCCCCGTGTCGCGCGATTCGCTGGCAGAACTCGCGCGGCTCGCGAAACACCTCCTCGTGCGTCACCGTCCAGGCCACGCAGGCGACCGGAATGGCAAGCACGAAGAGCCAGATGACCTGCGTGCCGAGCGGCATCATTTCATGCACAGTCATGGCAGCGGGAGACTCTCAACCGGCGCGACACAACACATTGGGTCAGGCCCGGAGTCGTGTCAACGCCCGGGCCGTGAGCGCCTGGCGGGTGCCAAGGAGCGCGGCCCACGGATCGCGCCTCGGCAACGGTGGTAGTCGATTGAGGCGATACTGGTCGCCGCTGGTGATGCGTGGGAGCGCCGTCCAGTTGATCGGTACCGACACGCCGGCCGCCGGCCGCGCGCGCGGCGACCATGGTGCGACGGCTGTGGCCCCGCGGGTATTGCGCAACCAGTCGATGAAGATCCGGCCGGTACGCTCCGCCTTGCTCGCCTTGGCGAGGAAGAGATCGGGCAACACCGCGGCCATGTGCTCGGCCACTGCCCGGGCAAACGCCGAGGCCGCAGCCCAGTCACTGCGTCGCGTGATCGGTAGCACCACATGCAATCCCTTGCCGCCACTGGTCTTCAGCCAGCTGGCAAAGCCCAGTTCACGGAGCAATGTTCGCAACCCGTTCGCAGCGTCGCGCACCGCGCTCCAGGGCACGTCCTCGTGCGGATCCAGGTCGAAGGTGATCCGGTCTGGCAGGTCGGGCTTGTCGGCGCGTGCACCCCAGGGATGAATTTCGACGACGCCCCATTGCGCCAGGGTTACCAGCGCCGCTGCATTGCGGACCACCACATGCGGGTGGCGCTTGCCATCGTTCTGCAGGATCGGTACGCTGTTCAAGGTGCTGGGGAGCGCGCCGGTCCAGTGCTTCTGGAAAAAACATTCACCGGCAATCCCCTCCGGGCAGCGTACCAGCGCCAGCGGGCGATCGGCCACATGCGGCAGCATCAGCTGGGCCACCCGTTCGAGATATCGCGCCAGCTCGAGCTTGCTGATGCCGGCTTCGGGATACACTTCGCGATCGGGATGCGTGATTGTCACCCCGGCGACAGTCGCGCCGGTGCTGGAAACGGCAGGACGCCGCGTACGGGCAGTAACCCCGGTCGGGGACAGTTTAGCGGCGCGTGGCATGGGCGAGATCCTTTCGCGATGGACGTCGGCCGGGGCCTTGTCGGTTCGCAAGCCCTGAAAGACTGGGTGGCGCAGGTGACCATCTGCGGTCCATTCGGTGAAACTCACTTCGGCGACGAGCGTCGGCGCCAACCATCGCACGCCGCGCGGGATGCCGGTCGGCACCGGTTGCAACGGCGAGCGGCGTCGCTCAATCCGGGTAAGTCGCTTGAGCAGCCCGCCCAGCTCGGCGTCGGTCAATCCTGAGCCCACCCGTCCGGCGTAGTGCAGCGTGCCGTGATCATATACCGCCAGCAGCAGCGAACCAATGCCAACACGCGAGCCCTTGGGCGGAGTGAAGCCGACCAGGACGAACTCCTGGCGTCCGGTGCACTTGACCTTGATCCACGCCGGTCCGCGCCCGCTCTGATACGGCGCGTCGAGACGTTTGCCGATCACGCCCTCCAGGCGTCGCGCGCAGGCGTCGTGCATCAGCGCGCCGGGCGCGCCCGACAACCGTTCGCTGAGTCGTACCGTTGAGCGCTTCGTTGCGTGGGCCTGGCGGAGCAGCCGACGCAGCAGTTCCCAGCGCCGAGCCAGCGGCTCGCGGCGCAGCGGGGTGCCATTGAGTTCCAGGATGTCGAATACCACATACTGCAGGCGGACCGAGCCGGGTACTTCAAGCTGTTCCTGCAACGCGCCAAAGGCGGAGCGATTGGTGACGTTGGCGGCGATCACTTCGCCGTCGAGCACCACAGACCTGGCGTCGACGCGTGCCAACCACGTGGCGATGGTGGGAAACTTGTGGGTCCAATCGAGACCGGTACGGGTCAGGAGGCGAACCTGGCCCGTTGCGACGAGTGCCTGGAGTCGGTAGCCGTCGTATTTCACCTCGAACGCCCAGCCACGGTCTTCGGGGACGACATCCTCCAGCCGCGCCAGCTGCGGCGCCGTGAAGCGCAACGTCATGCGCTGCGCGCGGCGCGCCGCCGTTTGGGCGCTGCTGCGTGCTTGCGACTGCTCCCCTGCGCCGATACGCTCCGTCGCAATGCGTCCATCAGGTCGATCACCTTGGTGTCGGCCGCCGATTCCGACTCCGCTTCGCGCACCGGTTTTGCTCCCTTGGCCCGTTGCCTGATCAGCTTGAGCAGGTCGTCGCGGTAGGTATCGCGGTATTCGGTCGGATCCCAGTCGATCGCCATCTCCTGCATCAGCTTGCGCGCCATCGCCTGTTCGGCGGGCCGCGCGGTCCCCTTCGGGATGTCGATATCCAGCGACGCCGACGTGCGGAGTTCCTCATCGTATCGCAACAACTGGATGATGAGCCCGTGCTGATAGGGGTACACGACGGCGAGATATTGCCGGGTGCGCAGCACGACCTGCGCCAGTGCCACCTGCCTGGTCGATTCGAGGGTCGCGCGGAACAACGTAAACGCCTTGTCACTTCCCTTGGTCGGTGCGGCGATATACGGCTTGTCGTAGTACAACGGCGGAATGGAGTGTTCCGGCAGGAAGCCGAGTACATCGACCGTGCGCGTCGCCTTGGGGTTCGCTTCGCGGAGATCTTCATCCGTGAGTGTCACATAACGGCCGGAACCAACTTCATACCCGCGCACGATATCGCTGGCGTCGACTGGTTTGCCGGTGCGCTTGTTGATCTTCAGGTAGCCAATGCGCGACATGTCGCGCTGGTCGAGGAGGTCAAGGTCGATCCGTTCCGGCGCTTCGCCGTTGTACAGCTCAATACCAATGTTGACGAGACCAAACGAAATGGCACCCTTCCAGACGCTTCGTGGCACGGCCAACCTCGCTGATGCGTGTGCATAGTGGGACGGCTTCGGCGCCTGAACTTGCACTGATCGGTGAATCCCGGGTGTCAACAACGCGTGGTCAGTGAGACTGCGTGCAAGCGTTTTCACAGGAGGCGTCCCCACGCTGTCGAATCGCAGCACTCACGGTTCGACACATAGGCAAGTCTTGACGGGTGACGCATTGCATCATCAGTCGAAGGCGTGATCGGTCTCAGCACGAGGCCGCGCATGCCCTCGTGTGTTGCCCATCTGCAGCTTCACTTTACCCGAGGTAGCGTCTCCATGAAGAATCAAGGCATGCATCAGAGCGGCAGTCGCGACGGCCGGCACGGCTCCGAAGGGCGTTGGCAGGGGTCGTCCGACGGCGGGCGGTCGCGTCAGGAATACAATCCCCGCGAGTCGAGGAGCAACGACCGCGAGGAGAACTACGGTCCACGCGAGCAGGACGGTGACGACCGTTCCCGTCAGGGTAGCTATGGCACTGGCTCGTCCCGTGAGAGCCGGATGACCAGCTATCGCGGCGAAAATGATCGGAACTGGGGCCCTGACCGCGACGACCGCTACATGCGTGGCTATGGCAGCAGCGACAGCGACGGCATGGCGGAAGCCGACGCGGGCTACAGCTCGATGGGTCGCATGGAAGAGGATGGGTCGGGCAGTGATGGCTTCCAGCACAACTACAACGGAGGCTCGTACACGGGCGGCTCATCCAAGGGATGGGCGCAGGGCTCGATGTCGCAGGGGCAAGGATATCAGGGCGGCAGCATGAATGAAGATCGCTACGCATCCGACGGCCCGCGCGGATATCGCGAGTCGGAACGCAGTCAGGGGAGCGGGTCACGCAATCGTACTGGCCGCGAGAGCAGCGCCCGTTGGGGAGGTCCACAGGGCAGCGGTCCGCACGCGGGCAAGGGACCCAAGGGCTATCAGCGGTCCGATGAGCGGATTCGCGAGGATGTCAGTGAGGAGCTGGCCCGGCACGGCGATATCGATGCCAGCGAGATCGAGGTGAAGGTGACCGGTGGTGACGTCACGCTGAGCGGTACTGTCGAGGACCGTGACACCAAGCGCCGCGCCGAGGCGTGCGTCGAGAACGTCTCAGGCGTCAAGGATGTCCAGAACAACCTCAAGATATCACGCGACCGGTCGCAGGATGACCGTGCCACGCAGGCGACCATGCCGAACTCGATGGGGAAGCAGAAGGCCAGCAGCGCGGGTGGATCGAATGGCAACCAGGCCACCACCGATGGCAATAGTGCCAGCAAGTCGTCGCAGTCGTCGTCGCATTGATGGCAGCTGCACACACAATGGGACCGGCAGCAATGCCGGCCCCATTGGCGTGCCGCACGCGCGCTTCAATCAGCGCGTGCCTATTTCTCCAGCCGGGGTGACCGGGTCGTCCTTCTTTTCCACTTCGAGCGTGTAGTGATTCGCCAGCGCCGCGATCGAGCCAAGCGCGACCCAGATCGGCAGGAACATCGCACCCATGATTCCCATGGTCAGCGGGATCTCCAGCAGTGTGTGACCGCTGTCATTCTTGACGATGATCCGCCGCGCGTTGCCTTCGCGGACCAGCTCCTTGACCCGGTCCACCAGCTTTTCGCCGCTCACCTTGAACTGCTCTGTCGCCATGGCCGCCCCCTGCAGCGTCTGCTGCCGTGAGATGAAGTTGCAATAGTAACGCGGCGCCCCGTACGCCAGTTGCGCCGGTGCAACGTCGCGAGGCGGTGTCAGGCCGCGACGGCGGCGTCGGCGAGCGTTGCCAACGCCGATTCGTCGGTGAATCGTAGCGACTCGGAGTTGAGGCAATGGCGCTGGCCGGTGGGGGGCGGCCCGTCGTCAAAGACATGTCCGAGGTGTGCATCGCAGCGGGCGCAGAGAATCTCGGTGCGCGTCATGCCGTAACTGCGATCGACGTGCGCGACGATATTCTCGTCGGCGATCGGCTGGAAAAAGGACGGCCAGCCAGTGCCCGAGTTGAACTTGGCGCTCGACGAGAAGAGTGGCAGCCCGCAGCAGAGACAGGTGTAGACGCCGTGCCGCTTGTTGTCGAGCAGTGTGCCGCAGAATGGCGCCTCGGTTCCCTTGTTGCGTGCCACCCGGTATTGCTCCGGCGTCAGTTCAGCCTGCCACTCGGCGTCGCTTTTCACGACCCGATCGACCATGACCGGACCGCTGAGTACTCCAGCTTGATTGAAGAGCCGGACGGATACCTGCATGGCGCGCTCCTGGTCAGTGGTGCTTGAAATATTGCACGGCCCGTTCATGGCGCTCGGCTGCCGCGCGCGAAGCGAAGGTGCCAAGATTACGACGCTTGCCGGTCTTGGGATTGATCTTGCGCGAGTAGAGGCGGTACTCGCCACTGCGGAGTTTCCGGATCATGATCGGCTCCAGGAGATCCAGAGGGCGGCGGGCGACGTGTGGGCGCCAAGCACCAAGGCATATCAGATGACGAATATCGCGCCAGCCACCGCACGCGCGCCGGATCAGCCGCCCGATGGCTTGGCGCGATAGCCCAGACTCTGCAAATGGGTGACCAGCATGTCGCGATGGTCGCCCTGAATGGTGATCAAGCCGTCCTTGGCCGTTCCGCCGGTTCCGCACCGTTTCTTGAGGGCCGCGGCAAGGGTGCCCAGGTCGTTGGTCCCCAGCGGCAGACCGGCAATGACCGTGACGCACTTGCCGCCGCGCCCCTTGGTCTCGCGGCTCACTCGCACGTTGCCGTCGCCAACAACCGCCTGGCTCGCATGACAGCGGCAGCGCCCCAGCGCCTCGCGGCAATCCGGACAGGTGCGGCCGAGTTCGGTCGAATAGACCAGGCCGGTCGAGCGGCGATCTGCCACTCTCAGCTCCGGTCCGCAGTCGGCTGCACCGATGGCATCGCCGCCGACGTGCGACCGGAGGGTTTGGGTTCCGTCATGGTGAGCTTTCCGTTCCGGGTGGATCCCTGGGCGGTCTCTTGGGGGCACCGGGGCCGGGTCGCCGCTTTGCGTTCGACCGAATATTGCGTCAAGTGTACGGGCGGACCGCGCTGGATGTAAGCTTGGCCTTCGCCAGTCCGCCGCCCCTCGCCAGCACCGGCGGTCGCGTGTATCGTCCATCACCGCCAGGGGCATCAGCGGCCACCACCGGCTGCTGGTTGAGACGTACCCTCGGAACCTGAACCGGTTCATACCGGCGTAGGGAGGCGGCATTCCTCAGGAGCCGTTCGATGGCCACCAGCGCACGCCCACTCGCGTCCTCATTCAACGACGCCTTTCCCCGTAGCGAAAAAGTCTATCTCGCCGTTCGCGACGAGATTCAGGTGCCAGTGCGACAGATTTCGCTGTCGGATTCACCCGATGGCCAGCACAACCATGCCGTCCGGGTCTACGATACCTCGGGGCCGCAGGAATGCGATGTCCGCGAGGGGATCCCGGCGATCCGTGCCGGCTGGATCGCGTCGCGTCCGGTCGTGGCGCTTCCCGAGCGCGATCAGACGCTCGGCGTCGAGATGCCGAGCGGATTGCGGCGGACGGTCCTGCGCGGCACCGGCGGTGTGACGCAGATGTATTTCGCGCGCCGCAATGAGATCACCCCGGAGATGGAGTTTGTTGCCGCGCGCGAAGGGATGACACCGGAGTTCGTTCGCAGCGAAGTCGCGCGCGGGCGCGCGATCATTCCCGCCAATATCAATCATCCCGAGCTCGAGCCGATGGTGATCGGCCGCGGTTTTCACGTCAAGATCAACGCTAACATCGGCAACTCCGCAGTGGTCAGCAGCATCGAGGAGGAAGTCGAGAAGCTGCGCTGGGCCACATTGTGGGGCGCCGACACGGTGATGGACCTCTCGACTGGCAAGGATATTCACGAAACGCGGCAGTGGATCCTGCGTAACTCGCCGGTGCCGATCGGCACGGTGCCGATCTACCAGGCACTTGAAAAGGTCGGTGGTGTCGCTGAGGACCTGACATGGGAAGCGTACCGCGATACCCTGATCGAACAGGCGGAGCAGGGGGTCGACTATTTCACCGTGCACGCTGGCGTACTGCTCCGGTACGTGCCACTCACCGCTCGCCGGGTCACCGGCATCGTGTCGCGCGGCGGGTCGATCATTGCCAAGTGGTGTCTTGCCCACCACAAGGAGTCGTTTCTGTACACGCACTTTCGCGAAATCTGCGAAATCATGCAGGCGTATGACGTGTCTTTCTCGCTCGGCGACGGACTGCGGCCCGGCAGCATTGCCGACGCGAACGACGACGCGCAGTTCGCCGAGTTGAAGACGCAGGGTGAGCTCACGAAAATCGCGTGGGAACATGACGTGCAGGTCATGAATGAAGGACCTGGTCACGTGCCGATGCACCAGATCCAGGAGAACATGGACAAGCAGCTCGACTGGTGCCAGGAAGCGCCGTTCTACACGCTCGGTCCGCTGACCACCGACGTCGCACCGGGCTATGATCACATCACCTCGGCGATTGGCGCCGCGATGATCGGCTGGTACGGCACCGCGATGCTCTGTTACGTCACGCCCAAGGAGCACCTCGGGCTCCCCAACCGCGACGACGTCAAGATCGGCGTGATCACCTACAAGATCGCGGCCCATGCTGCCGATCTCGCCAAGGGACACCCGCGCGCCCAGGAACGCGACGACGCACTCAGCAAGGCTCGATTCGAATTCCGGTGGCGCGATCAGTTCAACCTCTCGCTTGACCCGGTCACGGCCCTCGCCTATCACGACGAGACGCTGCCGGCCGAGGGCGCCAAGGTCGCCCATTTCTGCTCGATGTGCGGGCCGAAGTTCTGCTCAATGCGGATATCCCAGGATATTCGGGATGAGGCACGGTCCCTCGCCGAGGCCGGCATGGCGGACAAGGCGGCCGAATTCCGGGCGCTGGGCGGCGAGATCTACGTGACGCAGTGATGCCTGGCCGCCCCACTCGGCTGGGTTGGGGCGGCCACTTGCTGTAGTATTGTTACCACATTCTGGGCAATTGTCGTCATCCCGATCCTCCGTGACAGCTGCGATTGCTCGTTTTGGGGCTCATCTTCAGAGCTTCTTCACGCAATTGCGGCGAGTCCCGGTGGGCTTGGGAATTGCTCATGGTCGGTGCAGGAGTGGCAATAGTTCGCCGCCGAACTGACTGAAGTCTGAACGTCAAACGGAGTGACATGTCGATCCAGCGCTGGGCCGCCGGGAAGTCTTGCTGTAGCCGTACCTTCGGGTGCGGTGACCGGGCGTCGGCGCAAGCGAGTCGCCCCGCGTGATCATCCTCGCGGACGTGGCGTCGCCCATTTCGATGCGCATGTTGAAACTGGTCGGGCCGTTGGCGCAATGGGCCAGCTCGATCCTGCTGCTCTGCGTCTTTGCCCTGTTGATTCCACTGACGTCCCAGCGCCGGGCAGTGGTCACCTGGATGCTGGCCTGGGCGGCTCAAATAGTCGCAACCACGGCGCCGGCGCTTACCATATTGCATCTGGTCATATGGCCTGACGCCGCGCGCCCATTTTCACTGACCTTCCTGACGCCGTTCTACTGGGCCGCGAACTTCACCTTCCTGACGTCGGTGACCCTCGGATCAGTGGCCGCAGCTGGCCTGCGGTTGCGCAGCCGGGTGCACTTCTCGATCATCGGCATGGCCGCGCTGGTCGGTTTGGTGATCTGGCTCCGTGACCTCGACGACACCGGGTTGATCGTCCAGTTGTT
The DNA here is from genome assembly GCA_036499125.1 of Gemmatimonadales bacterium. Classification (GTDB taxonomy): domain Bacteria; phylum Gemmatimonadota; class Gemmatimonadetes; order Gemmatimonadales; family GWC2-71-9; genus Palsa-1233. The sequence goes on along the minus strand of DASYEH010000008.1, from coordinate 177,140 downwards.
CGCCACGATCGTGCTCTTCTTTGGCTCGGTGCAATACATCCTCTGGCACGCGGTCGGCATCCGTCGGGTCGGGCTCAGTGTGCTCGCGCTGGCGCTGACAGGACTCGGTGCCCTCTCAACGATCTATCTCTGCGCCACGCTGAACGTCGGGTCGCCGGCCGGCTTCGGCCGCTTTGCTCAAGTAGTTGCGTTGTCGTCCGGCTACGGTGATACCATAGCCATGGCGCTGCTCGCCGCGGCCGTGGTGGTGGTCATCGTCCAGGAAGGCTTTCTGGACGCTGCCAAGGCGCAGGAACAGCGGATCCAGACGGTGGCGGCCTCAGAGTCACGGCTCAACGGGATCATCCAGGCCGCCCAGGAAGCAATCATCACGGTGTCGCACGATGGTCAGATTGAACTCCTGAACAGCGCTGCTCTTGAAATGTTCGGTTTGCAGCGTGCGACGGCGCTCGGCAGCAAGCTGACCGATTTCGTGTCCGAATCCAAGGTATCACTGGCCGACCTGATCGCCGACCGACCAGTCGCCGATGCCGCCGATTTCGGTACCTGGGAAGGTCGCGGACGCCGGACCGACGGTCGCGTCATCTCGCTCGAGTTTACCGTTGGACGTCTGCAGGGCGAGGGACGGTCCGGCGCGGTCGTGGTGCTGCACGACACGACCCAGCGGAATGCGGCGCTGTCTGAACGGGAAGCATTCGAGCACCGCATGGCCGAATCGGAAAAGATGCTCGCGATCGGGCGGGTCGTCTCCGGTGTCGCGCATGAACTCAACAACCCGCTCGCCGTGGTGCTTGGCCAGAGTGAGCAGCTGGTGACCGACGCGGAATCGACGGAGCAGCGCAACGGCCTCAACCTGATTCATGAGCAGGCGCATCGTGCCCGCCACATCGTCAAGGACCTGCTCGCCTTTGTCCGCCACCGAGACGATGAGCGGGCGAGCATTGACCTCGGTCGCCTGACCGACAGTACCGTCGCGTCGCAATCGGAACGTGCGGCGCATTGTGGCGTCACGATCGAGCTCGACATGCCGGCGGAGTTGCCGCTGGTCTTTGCCGATCGCGTCGCCGTCGAGCAGGTCATCGTGAACCTGGTCGACAATGCGCTGGATGCGGCCGGCCGTGGCGGTCGTGTCATGCTGATCGCGCAGGTTGCCGGAGCAATGGTCGAGTTGGTCGTGGTCGACACCGGGGCTGGTGTCGCCGACGCAATCGCGGAGCGGGTCTTCGAGCCATTCTTCACGACCAAGGCTCCGGGTCACGGCACCGGATTGGGACTGTCAGTGTCGCGGGCGCTGGCAACCCAACAGGGCGGTTCGCTGACCCTTGACCCTGCCAGCAGCGGCCGTGGTGCGCGCTTTGTGCTGGCGCTGCCCGTGGCGATCACGACCGACGCCGCTGCGGTAGCGCTACCGCCGCCGGGCTTTCCGCTTCCTTCGGCCCGGCCAGCGGGCAGCGCGGCCGAGGTGATGCTGATCGATGATGAACCATCGGTCCGGGTCACGCTGTCCCGGCTCTTCCGGCGTCACGGCTGGTTGGTGCGCGAGGCAGAAGACGGCGACGATGCCCTGGCGTGGCTCGAATCCGTGCCGATCGCCGAGGCACCGGCGGTCATCCTCTGTGACCTCAAGATGCCGAGGCTGGGCGGGCGGGAACTGTTCGAAGCACTCGCCCAGCGCCGCCCCGAGCTGGCTGCCCGCTTCATCTTCGTGACGGGCGATGTGGTCGAGTCGATGTCCAACGGCTTCATCGCTGCGTCGGGGCGGCTGGTGGTGGAGAAACCGTTCACCATTGACGAGATCGTCAAGGCGGTCACCATGCAACTTCAACACGGAGCGTGATTCGATAATTGTCATGAAGTAATTTTCACAGTCCTCCCTGCTGGTCAAGAGAATGCCTCCGCGCTAATGTTGCGGCGTGCGAACGGGAAATCCCCGTTGCGCACCCTCACTCTTGCTCGCTGGAGCCTACGATGAAGCGCATCTCCCTCATGGTGTTTTCTGCTGTCCTCGGCGTCACCCTCCTCGCAGTCACCGCGCACCAACTGCGGGCCACTCAAGGTACCGGCGCACCTGGTGACAACGTGATGTGCTATTACAACATGTACACCTGCAGCTACGGTGATTCCTGGGCGTATTGGGATGGCTGCGACCCGAGTATCCCACAGGGCTGGACGGCCACTGTCAACGCCAAGGCGCTTTGCACCACTTACCATCCGAGCTGAACGCCGAGCCCCGCCACGGCGCGCGTCACGTGTCAGGCGCGCGCCGCCGCATCGGCATGTTCCTTTTGGCGGGACACCCGTCCACCTTACAGCCGGCTGACGACTTCATCCGGTGGTGCATGAGATGAGCTACACTCCGCTCGACCTGATGGGCGTGGTAGTGCAGTGGAGCAGCGGGTTGTTGCTGCTCCTGTTCTTTGTCCGTCTCGGGCGCTTCGGCGCCCGCCGTCACGTGGTGCGTATCTGGACGGCGGCCTGGGCCGCGCAAGTGCTGTCGATCCTCGGTTTTGTGATCCAGTCAGTGGCTGCGTTGCTCGGCGCGCCACTCCGGGTCACCCCCGCTGTCGTGGCGCTGGACGACTTGTACCTGCCCGGCAAGCTGCTCTTCGCCGCGCTCGTCGCCATCGGCACACTCCACGCTATTGGCCGGACCCTGCGCCCGCGAGTGGCCATGACCATCCTTGCGGCCGCAGCCGTCGTTGGGGTGCTCCTCGTGGTGGCGGACACGTCGTGGCTGTCGGGCGCGGTCCAGCTCGCCTCGACAGTCGTCGTGTTCCTGGGCGGCTGTATCGTGGTCGCGCGCAGCGGCGGGCCGGATCGCCACAGTCGGGCGAACTTTCTTGCCACGGCCATGTTCGGCTTCGGCATTGTCACCGCGCTGTATCAGGTTGCCTTCTATTTCCCGATCGGCAGTGGGACCGTAGGCGATGCCATACGGATGATCGCCAACACCTCGGGCTACGGTGATGCCTTGATCTCAGCGGTGCTCGGTGCCGCGATCGTCGTCCTGTTGATTGACGACGCCTTCCGCGCGGCCGACTCGGCACAGCGGCAGCAACTGACCAGCCTCGCGGCGTCGGAATCACGACTGACCGGCATCGTCGAGGCCGCGCGTGAAGCGATCGTGCTGGTCGACGCGCGCGGCGTGATTGAACTTGCCAATGCCATGACGGACCACCGTCTGGCGCTGCCGCGCCGCGGCGCGATGGGCCGGTCACTGGCCGAGTTTGTGCGCACCAGCGGGCCACTGATGCCCGCGATCGCTGATGCGCTCGCTGCGTCGCCGGACCAGCATCCCCCCACCGCGACCCTGATCGCCGAAGGGGTCCGCAATGATGGCAGCACCTTTCCGCTCGAGCTGACGGTTGGCCCGGTCAGCGCGAGCCAGCCGCTGGGCAACGTCGTCATCCTGCGCGACACCACTGCACACCTCGCTGCGGTGGCGGAGCGCGAACAGTTCGAGCGCCGCATGGCGGAATCGGAAAAAATGCTGGCCATCGGCCGCGTCGTGTCGGGCGTGGCCCATGAGCTCAACAATCCGCTCGCAGTCGTGCTCGGCCAGAGCGAAACCCTGATTGACGCGCCGATGGATGACGATGTCCGTGCCGGATTGCGCCTGATCAACGAACAGGCCCATCGTGCGCGCCATATCGTCCGCGACCTGTTGATGTTCGTCCGGCAGCGGGACGAGCCCCGCGAACCGGTGGACGCGACCGAGCTGATCAAGCGCGTTGTGGCGTCGCAACAAGGGGCGGCCCGCCGGCACAATGTCACGCTGACGGCGAGCCTGGTGAGCGGACCGGTCGAGATCCGGGCTGATCGCAATGGCATCGAACAGGTGCTGCTCAACCTCGTCGACAACGCCTTCGACGCGGCTGGCGCTGGCGGACGGATCCGGGTCGTGGAGCGGGTGACCGATGACGCCGTCGCCATCGCCGTAGAAGACAGTGGACCGGGCGTGCCGCAGGCAGCAGTGGACCGGATCTTCGAGCCGTTTTTCACGACCAAGCCGATTGGTCACGGCACCGGGCTCGGATTGTCCGTGTCCATCGGCATCGTCGAACGGCACGGTGGCACGCTGTGCCTTGAAAACCAGCCAATCGCTGGCGTTGGCGCACGCCTTGTGATGACATTGGCCTGCGTCATTCCGCCTGCGCGACCAGTGATACCGTCCGTTGCCGGTCGGCGGACGGCGATCATGCCGCAGCCACCGTCGCTCGGCGCGGGGCTGACCGCTGCGGTGTTGCTGATTGACGACGAGCCGGCGGTTCGTTCGACACTGGTGCGCATCTTTCAGCGGGGCGGCTGGCGGGTGCGCGAAGCGGCGAGCGGCGAGGAGGGGCTCGGCCAGCTGCTCGACGTTCCGGCCGCGGACCTGCCGGCCGTGATTCTCTGCGACCTGAAGATGCCGGGGATGGGCGGTCGCGAGATGTATCACCACCTTGCGACTTCGCGCCCGGAGCTGCTGCCGCGGTTGATCTTCGTCACCGGCGACGTCGTCGAAACATCGACGGCCGCGTTCTTCGCCTCGACGCAGGCGATGGTGGTCGAGAAGCCATTCACAGTGAGCGAAATCGCTCGCGCTGTGGAACTTGTGCTGGCGGGCGCGGCGCCAACGCTGCCGATCTGACCCGCGCTCCTGCCGCGTTGGCCGAAGCCGGCGACGTCAGGCTGTCGGAGTTGCAGCTTCATGGTGGCATGGCCGATGCGCTCTGGTGAATCACCGGCGACAGATCGTCGCCCACCGATTCACAGCGCCCCGGGTCGGGGCAGGAGCAAGGACATGCGGCACAATCGCAATGGCTGGAACAGCTGGCAGCAGGCACAGAATTCGTTCGAACCCGCCGTTGATCGCTTCATCGCGCGGGCATTTGATATTCCGGTATGGAGTGGCGGCGCCGATGTGCGCGAGCTGACCGACCGTGCCGAGATCACCGTTGACGTGCCAGGCGTGAAACCCGAGCAGATCAGTGTCTCGGCCGAACATCGCACGCTCACCGTCAAGGTCGAGCGCGATGGCCGCGCACCCCACGTGCGGCAGTACACTATCGGTACCAAGTACGACCTGATGCAGGTGCAGGCGCGCCTGGAACTCGGCGTGCTGACGCTCTCGCTGCCCAAGGCCGCAGAAGCACAACCGCGGACAGTGCCGATCACCGTCGCATAACGTTCAACCACGGATCGCCGGGTGCGCAACTGCGTCCCCGGCGCTCCGTGTGAGTACCCTTCTCCTGCGGGCGTCTCCCAGCCAACAGGAGCCCTACATGCTTGAAGCCATCAATCCGGCGACCGGCGAGACCATCGCCCGTTACCCTGCCATGACATCGCCCGAACTGCGTGCTGCACTACGCCGCGCCGACAAGGCGTTCAGCAGCTGGCGTCGTACCGCATTTGCCGAACGGGCTACGGTGGTCCGGCAAGCCGGGGTGCTGTTGCGCCAACGCGCCACGGAGTACGGACGGCTGATGGCGCTTGAAATGGGAAAGCCGGTCGCCGAGGGTCGCGCGGAGGCGATCAAGTGCGCTACCGCGTGCGACTACTACGCTGATGGCGCCGAAGCGATGCTGGCTGACGAGGTCATCGCGACGGATGCTGTGCGCAGCTTCGTGCACTACGAACCACTCGGCGCAGTGCTGGCGGTCATGCCGTGGAACTTTCCGTTCTGGCAGGTGCTCCGCTTTGCCGCACCCACGCTGATGGCCGGCAACGTTGCGCTGCTCAAGCACGCTGCCAACGTGCCGGGGTGCGCCTTGGCGCTCGAGCAGCTCTTCCGGGATGCCGGCGCCCCAGCGGGTGTCTTTCAGACGCTGCTGATTGATCATACCCAGCTGCGCGCGGCCATCCGTAACCGTGCGGTGAAGGCGGTCACGCTTACCGGCAGCACGGCTGCGGGTCGGATCGTGGCGCGGCAGGCCGGCGAACGCCTGAAGAAGACGGTGCTCGAGCTGGGCGGCAGTGATCCATACCTGATCCTCGAGGACGCCGATCTTGAGCTCGCCGCCAGGACGTGTGTCGCTGCTCGGCTCATCAACTCGGGGCAGAGTTGCATCGCCGCCAAGCGATTCATCGTGGTGGATGCCGTCCGCGACGAGTTCGAGCGCCTCTTTGTCGAGGGTATGCGCGCGGTACGGATGGGCGATCCGCTTGACGAGTCGAATACCATCGGCCCACAGGCGCGAGCCGACTTGCGCGACGCACTGCACGATCAGGTCGAACGAAGCATCGCGGCGGGCGCGACGCTCCTGCTGGGCGGCACCGTGCCTGCGGGCCCCGGCGCATACTACCCACCAACGGTACTCACCAACGTGAAGCCCGGGATGCCGGCCTTTGACGAGGAACTCTTCGGTCCGGTGGCGGCGATCATTCCGGTGCCGAACGAGCGTGCCGCGATCAAGGCGGCCAACAACTCGGTCTTCGGCCTCGGCGCGTCGGTGTTCACGCAGGATCTTGCTCGCGGCGAGCGGATTGCCGCCACGCAGATCGAGGCTGGGTCGTGTTTCGTGAATGCCAACGTCCGGTCGGACGCCCGGCTGCCGTTCGGCGGCATCAAGGAGAGCGGGTACGGCCGCGAGCTTTCGCGGCTTGGGATCCACGAGTTCGTCAACGCCAAGACGGTGTGGGTCGGGGGCGGCTGAGGGCCGATGGACACTGGACACTGGACACTGGACGTTGGACGTTGGACGGTCATATTCCCTCAACACTTGATTGAATCAAATGTTGAGGGTATCATCTGTCCATGCCGACCGAACTTGACCTGCTTCAGGGTACTCTCGACGTCCTCGTGCTGCGGGCGCTTTCCTGGCACACCATGCACGGCTACGCCATCGCCCGCTTCATTCGTCAGGGGTCGGGCGAACGTTTCCAGATCCTCGATGGTGCGCTCTATACCTCGTTGCACCGGATGGAAGCTGCCGGGCTGGTTGGCTCGGAGTGGGGCATTTCCGACAAGGGCAAGCGCGCCAAGTTCTACCGGCTGACGCCGGCGGGCAAGCGCGCCCTGCGTGCCGAAACGGCCTCCTGGGAAGAGTACGTTCGTGCAGTGACTGGCGTATTCAAGGCGCGTCCGGAGCCGGTGTGACCGGGATGGGGTCGGGTTGGCGGCGCGCCCTCCGGCTCTTCTTGCGGCCGGTCGAGCGCGACGTGGACGACGAACTCGATTTTCATTTCGAGCAGCGATGCGACGACCTTCAGGCCACTGGTCTCGACCGGGCGGTCGCGCTCGCACAGGCGACGGCGGAGTTTGGCGCGCGCGATGACACGCGGCGCGGGCTGGTGAGGATCGATCGCACTCATCGCCGCCGTCGGGCGGTGCTTGAGCAGTGGGAGTGGCTGGTTCAGGACCTGCGGTATGTGCTGCGCTCGCTGCGGCGGTCGCCGGGATTCGTGGTGACGGTCGTGTTGACGCTGTCTGTCGGCCTGGGCGCCAATGTAGCGATCTACTCGATTCTGGATCGGCTCTTCCTTGCCCCGCCGCCTGGCATTCCGAACGCGGCCCAGGTCTGGCGCCTCTCGGACCGCATCGGTTCTCATCCCGGGTCGGCGATGTCCAACGAAGTGAACGTCTTTTCGACGCTGGCGTATCCGCAGTTGCAGGCGCTGGCGAGCCAGGTTCCCGGAATCAGGGTGGGCGGCTACCATAGCGAACGTCAGGACGTGATCGCGGCCGGCGGCGCGGTGTCGAGCACCGTCGCGGCGGTTGTCGGTGACTACTTCACTGTCCTGGGCACGCGCCCAGCGGTCGGCCGCCTGTTCCTGCCCGAGGAACTGCGGGTGACGACGCCAACCTACGTGGCGGTCTTGAGCGATCGAGCCTGGCGCGACAAGTTCTCGGCGCGGCGGGATATCGTTGGGCAACCGATCCGCATCGGTGACCACCCGTACACGATCGTCGGCGTGACCGCACCCGGATTTCATGGCGCGGACAACGACGCCGCGGACCTGTGGGTTCCCATGAACGCCGACGAACCAATGGGACCGCTGTGGTATCAGGGTGCGCACACATTCTGGATCAAGACGGTGCTGCGCGCCCCGATTGGCATGCGTGCGAGCCGTATCACCGCGATGGCCACCACGGCGCTTCGTCACGACGGCGTGCCGCTCGATTCCGCGAGCACAGCCCAGGTTCATGCGCTCGCCGGCGGCGACGCCGATGAGTTCGTGTCGCGCGAGACTGCCATCGCTGCCAGGCTGAGCGGCGTCGCCTTCATCCTGCTGCTGATCGCCTGCGCCAACATCGCCAACCTGCTGCTGGCGCGCGGGATGCACCGCCGGCATGAACTGGCGGTGCGTACCGCGCTTGGCATTCCGCGCAGGCGGCTGGTCGCCTTGCTGCTCTGCGAGAGCCTGTGCGTGGCGGGGGGAGGTGCGCTGGCAGGATTGCTGGTGGCGTTCGAGGCGGCCGCAGTGCTGCGGCGGATGCTGCTGCCGGATGTGCATTGGGTCGATTCGACCGTGAACTGGCGCGTGCTGCTTGTTGCAGCGGCGCTCGCGCTGATCACGGGGCTGCTGGCCGGCCTGGTGCCCGCGTGGCAGCTGAGCCGGCCCGATGTGACCGGCGTGCTCAAGGGGAGCGCGCGCCATCCAGCCAGCGGCCGCGCGCGGCTGCGCAACATGCTTCTCGCGAGCCAGAGCGCATTGTCGGTACTGATGCTTGCGGCGGCCGGGCTGGTGGTGCGTAGCCTCGAAAGCGTGCAGCGCGTCGACACCGGCTACGATGTCGCCCGGCTGGTGCAGGTTGACCTCTCCGCTGACGCGGCGCATATGTCGCAACAGCCGGACCTGGAGCGGCGACTGCCCGACATCGCGCGCGGGCTCGCAGCAGTTCCTGGCGTCGAAGGCGCGGCTGTCGCCGATATGGTCCCGATGGGCGGCATCCGATTCGTGAATTGGTATCCGCCGGGCCGCGATACCACAAACATGTACGGCCCCGAGGGGCCCTATGCCTCGTATGTCGGCAGCCAGTTCTTCGCGACTGTCGGGATGCGCATTCTGCAGGGGCGCGGCATCGCCCCCGGCGACCGGGATGACGGTGTCGGTCCGGTGGTGGTCAATCAGGAGATGGCGCGCCAGCTCTGGCCGGGTCGCGATCCCTTGACGCAATGCCTTCGGCTCGAGGCTGCAAACGCCCCGTGTCGGCCAGTGGTGGGCGTCGTCTCGAACGCGCACGCGGACGGTCTCATCGAGTCACCTTCAATGCATTTCTATCTGCCGGTCGTCGATTCTGCAGGTGTCTCTGATGCGGGCGTCATCCTGGTGCGCACATCACCGCAGCTGACCGCGTCCGTCAGTACGGCGATTGCGCGGCGATTGCAGCAGGCCATGGGCAGCTGGGCCGAGGTTCGCGTCCACCCGATGCTCCAGAACCTGGATCGCGAACTCCATCCGTGGCGCACCGCGGGCGCCTTGTTTGTCACGGCCGGTCTGCTCGCGTTGATCGTGGCCATGGTCGGCGTGTACGGCACGGTGAGTTACACCTTCAGCCAGCAGTCGCGTGACATCGGAATCCGCATGGCCCTCGGTGCGCCACGCGGCGGCGTGCTGGGGCAGGTTGTGCGCGAAGGGGTGCGCGTCGTGCTTGCCGGCGCGCTGGTGGGCGTGGTGCTGGCGATGATTGCCGGCCGATTGTTGCGATCGATCTTGTACCAGACCTCGCCGTTCGACCCCGGCGTCCTCCTGGCCGTGGTGGCCTTGCTGCTCTGCATGGCTGCCGGTGCATCTCTGCTCCCGGCCTGGCGCGCGACACGCGTCGACCCGATCATCGCGTTGCGGGCAGAATGAGCGCCGGCTGGCGGCGGCTGTTACGCATCTGGCGTCGAGAGCCGGGGGACGACGTCGACGCCGAGCTGCAGTTTCATTTCGATGAGCGTGTCGACGACCTCGTCAGTCGCGGAATGCCGGCCGCCGCGGCAGCAGCTCAGGCCGTCGCTGAGTTTGGCGATCTGCGCGCGGTGCGCCGGGATCTGGTGGCGATCGATGTACGCGTGGCGCGACGGCGGGGATTGGCGGAGCGGTGGGAGTGGCTTCGGCAGGACCTCGGCTATGTGCTGCGCTCGCTGCGGCGGTCGCCGGGGTTGGTGGTGACTGTCTCGGTCACGCTGGCGCTTGGCCTCGGCGCCAATGTCGCGATCTTCTCGTTGCTCGACCGGCTCTTTCTCGAGCCACCCGCTGGCATCGAGCATCCGACCCAAGTGCACCGGATCTACCGAGCTGATCCAGTGGCCATGAGCCGTCGCATGCACCGTGCCGGAACGCCGGCGAGCGGGATCGATGTCACCTCGGTCTTCTCGTACGATGACTATGCCATGCTGCAGCGGACGCTCCCGGCCAGCGCGGCTCTGGGTGGATACAGTAGCGCGTCACTCTCGCTCGGCCGCGGCAGTGATGCTGCAGCGTTGCGTGGGCAACAGGTACTCGGTGACCTCTTTACCGTGCTCGGCGTACATGCAGCGCTCGGACGACTGTTCCAGGGCGATGAACGACGCATTGAAGCGCCAACGCCGGTGGTGGTGCTCAGCGACGCGATCTGGCGCGGACGCTTCGGCGGACGGCCCGACATTGTCGGCCAGTCCATTGACCTGGATTACCGGCAGTATACCGTCATCGGCGTCATGCCATCCGCGTTCCGCGGACCGGACTACGACGCGGCTGATCTCTGGATCCCGATGAACATGCAGGGTCCGCGAAATGGCGGTGGAACGTGGTACAGCAATAACGGCACGGCCTGGATCCGGATGCTCGCGACGACCGGCGGACCTGGCCCCACGCTTGCCCTCGAGCGCGCCGCAACCTTGGCGTTTCGCCAATCAGAGTTCATCCCGGATTCGCTCGCCACCGGACGCGTCGCCCCGCTGCTCGAGGCGGCGCTGCCAGGATCAGATCGCAAGGATGTCGCGATTGCGACGCGCCTGGCCGGCGTTGCGGCCATTGTATTGCTCATTGCCTGTGCGAATGTGACCAACCTCTTTCTGGCGCGGGGCATGCAGCGCCGGCGGGAGATTGCAATGCGTCTGGCACTCGGCGTCTCGCGGCGACGGCTGATCGCACTGCTGTTGATGGAGAGCCTCGTCGTTTCACTCGTCGGTGCGGGGATCGCGCTCGCCGTAGCTGTCTGGGGAGCGGGCGCATTGCGACATATGCTCCTTCCCGCCGTGCAGTGGGCTGGCTCGGCGATCGATCTGCGCGCGCTCTCATTTACGCTGGTGCTTGCAGTGGCGTGCGGCCTGCTGGCTGGATTGACGCCGGCATTGCGTTCGAGTCGACCGAACCTGGCAGGTACCCTCAAGGGCAGCGCACGTGAGGGAGTGTTCCAGCGCTCACGGTTACGTGGCGCGCTGCTCGTTACCCAGTCGGCACTGTCGGTTGTCCTGCTGGCTGGGGCAGGGCTCTTCGTTCGTTCGCTGCACAGCATGGAGACTGAGGACATCGGCTACGACGCAGCGCGAATCGTGTTTGCTCAAGTCGACGTCAATCCCGACCAGCCCGATCGTGCCTCGGAGATCGGCGCCCGCCTGCCGGCGATCGCGGAAGAGCTCCAGCGTCTGCCTGGCGTGGAGCGCGTTGCGCTGGCGAGGTTGACGCCGATGCGGAGCATCAGCTGGATCCGGGCATTCCTTTCGAACGGCGACACGCTGCCAGCGATTGGCGGACGGACGCCGAACACGGCGTGGGTCTCGGCTGACTTCTTTGACACGATGGGAATGCGGGTGCTGAGCGGGCGCGGGCTCACCGCGAACGATCGCTACGGCGCTGGGCAAGTCCTTGTCGTCAACCAGGTCATGGCGAACGCCTATTGGCCGGGTCGATCTCCCATTGGTGATTGCCTGATCCTGGACAAAGCACCCGGTCCATGTGTGCCGATCGTTGGCGTCGTGTCCAACGCGCATGTGGAAGGGATTGTCGAACAGCCGACCATGCAGTTCTATCTCCCGCTTGCAGATACGGGCAAGCGATACCGTGCAAGCGTGATCGCGTTACGCACGTCCCCGGGACGGGCGACGGCGGTGGCGTCGCAGATCCAGCAGGTGCTGCGCGCCAAATTCTCCGGCTGGGCGGAGCCACGGGTTCACACGATGTCCGACGACCTCGCGCCGGAAATGCGTCCCTGGCGAACCGGGGCGGCGCTCTTTTCGGCAGCGGGGTTGCTTGCACTGCTCATCGCCATCGTCGGAATCTATAGCACGATCAGCTACACCTTCTCACAGCGCACGCATGAAATTGGAGTGCGCGTCGCGCTCGGCGCCCGCGCGACCAATGTGGTTCGACTCGTGGTCGGCGAGGGAGTGCGCCTGGTGGCGCTCGGTGTACTCATCGGGCTTGGGCTCACCCTTGCATCCGGGAAACTGATTGCCGCCATGCTCTACCGCACCAGCCCGAGCGACCCCGCTGTTCTTGGCGCGGTGACTGGTGGATTGTTGTTGGTGGCAATTGCCGGCTCGTTGATTCCAGCCGGTCGAGCGCTCCGCGTCGACCCGATCGTCGCCCTCCGGGCGGAATAGCCGCCGGAGGCAGTGGACCCACCGCCCGGGGGCGCCCCCAGTCCCACTTCGCAACGCAATTGTCGTTGCCCCATGCCGGGCGCCGCCCTAGGTTGCGATCCGATTCGTCGCGGTTGTCGCGGAATCGACGTCCCTCGCCATGATCGTGTATCCCATCCAGGAGAAGCCCGTCATGTTCAGTCGCACCCTGCTGCTCGGTCTTGCCACGTCATTCGTTGTCGCCGTTGGGGCGACTGCCCAGCAGCCCGGTGGTGGGGGCGGGCGTGGGGGCCGAGGCGGGGGCGGCGGTGGTGCCGCCGCGGGAGGGGGTGGGTCCGATACGTCGGGTGTCGTGGCGTTCGAGAAGATCATCGAGACGCATCACACCACCAAGATCGATGGCAAGGCGATCACCTACACGGCGCATACCGGCACCATGGTGCTCCGGGACGAAGACGGCAAGCCAAAGGCCTCGGTCTTCTTCATCGCCTACACCAAGGATGGCGTCGACCCAGCCACCCGCCCGCTGACCTTCTTCTACAACGGCGGCCCCGGCTCGGCTTCGATCTGGCTCGACATGGGGATCATGAGCCCGATGGCGCCGCAGATGGGCCCTGACGGCACCCAGCCCGCGCCGCCCTACGCCCTGGTGGAAAATCAGAACTCGCCGCTCGATGTCACTGATCTCGTGCAGATCGACGCCATGGGCACCGGCTACTCGCGCCCGTCCAAGGGCGTCAAGGAGACCGACTTCACTGGTGCCCGCAATGACATCGCGATGTTCGGCGAGTTCATTCGCGACTATCTCGACAAGTACAATCGCTGGCAGTCGCCCAAGTATCTCTACGGCGAGAGCTACGGCACCTTCCGCTCGGCCGGCCTGGCCTCCGAGCTGCAGGCCAACGAGGGGATCGAGCTCAACGGCGTGATGCTGCTCGGCACGGTGCTCAACTATCAGTACATCACCCAGTCGCCCAGCAATGACATCGGCTACTCGACCTTCCTGCCGACCTACACCGCGGTCGCGTGGTATCACAAGCGGTTGCCGGCCGACCTCCAGAAGGAATCGCTCAAGCAGGTCGTGCAGCAGTCGCGTGAATACGCCTTTGGTGACTACATGACCGCGCTGGCACAGGGCAATGCCCTCACCCCGGCTCAACGCACCGCCGTCGCGGAGAAGGTCGCCCGCTTTACCGGCCTGACCAGTCAGTTCGTGATCAGCACCAACCTGCGCGTCGAGGCGGGCTCCTTCCGCACCGAGCTGCTGCGCGACAAGCGCGAGATGCTCGGCCGCTATGATGCCCGGATGATCGGCATCAACGGCAACGCCGCCAGCTCACGCCAGGACTATGATCCCTCCGATGTGGCGCCGACCGGCGCATTCACGTCGGCGTTCATGCAATACGTGCACGGAGATCTCGGCTACACCAGCAACCAGCAGTACTACCTCGGCGGCCACTCGGGCGGCTGGGACTTCGCAAGCGCTGGTGGCAACAACGGCTTCGCGTCCGAAATGGACGCCTTGCGCGTGGCGATGGCCAAGGATCCGTACCTGCATGTGATGGTCGGCGCCGGGTACTACGACACTGCCACGCCGTTCGGGAACGCGGAGTACGGCTTCACTCACATGGGCTTCGACCAGACCTACGCCGATCGGGTCGAGTTCAAGTACTACGAGAGCGGCCACATGGCGTACCTCAACCAGGCGTCGGCAAAGCAGCTCAAGGCGGACATCGCCAGCTTCATCGCCGCCACCGAGCACGGCGGCAAGGTTTCCCGGTAGTCGAGTGCGTTCAGCTGGGTTGTTGTTCGTGAACACCTTGGCCCGCCGCATCTGGCCGGTCGCACTGCTGCTCGCGACCGGTTGCGGCGGACACACCACACCGTCCGCGGCGCCATCCGGCGTCGCGACCACCCAGTCGGTCGTCCTCGTCTCGCTCGACGCCTTCCGCTGGGATTACCTGCAACGCCCCTACGCGGTCAACTTGCGCCGGCTCGCGGCCGAGGGCGTCCATGCGCAACGGATGATCCCGGCGTTTCCTTCGCTGACCTTTCCCAATCATTACACGCTGGTGACCGGGCTCTATCCCGAGCACCACGGCATCGTGTCGAACACCATCTTCGATTCCACGCTTGGCACCTTCCGGATCTCGGACACCGCCGCGGTGCGCAACCCGGCGTGGTGGGGTGGCGAGCCGATCTGGGTCACCGCCGAAAAGCAGGGTGTGCGTAGCGGCGCATTCTTCTGGCCAGGCAGCGAAGCGGGGCAGGGTGGCGTGCGGCCGACGCGATGGCTGAAGTTCAACGACCGCTTTCCCAACGCCGCGCGGGTCGACAGCGTGCTCGATTGGCTGACGCTGCCCGGCGATCAGGCGTTGCGGATGATCACGCTCTACTACAGCGATGTTGATCACGCCGGACACAGCTACGGCCCCGACTCCCCGCAAGTCGACTCGGCGATCGCCCGCGTTGACACGATGATCGGCAAGTTGATGGATGGCATCGCGGCGCGCGGGCTCTCGCATCGCGTCAACCTGATCGTCGTCTCCGATCACGGCATGACCGGCCGCTCGCCCGATCGCGCGATCTTCCTCGACGACTACATCAACTTGAACGATGTCACCATCGTGGAAGCTGCATCCCTCGGCCAGCTGATCCCGAAGCCGGGGAAGCTTGAGACCGTGTATGCGGCGCTGCACGGGCACAATCCGCACATGGCGGTCTATCGCAAGGCGGACGTTCCGGCTCGCTTTCACTACAATGACAATCGCCGCATCACGCCGATCGTGATCATTCCCGACACCGGCTTTACACTGACGACGCACGCCGCCTTTGCCGTGCGACCGCCGACCGGCGGTGAACATGGCTACGACAACCTGTTGCCGACGATGGGCGCCTCGTTCATCGCGGCCGGACCGGCATTTCGCCATGACTACACATCGGCGCCGTTCCAGAACATCCACGTCTACGACCTGCTCTGCCACATTCTCGGCATCCGGCCGGCGCCGAACGACGGTTCGCTCGACTCGACCCGGGTGTTGCTGCAGCCCAGGTGACCTCGCGCCGGGGTTTTGTCGCGAGCGCTGTGCTCGCCACGCCTGCCGCGCGCCGGTTGCTGCCGACCATTCGGGTTGCCGCGTCGCATGACCGGATGCAATGGTGGCGCGAAGCCCGATTCGGCATGTTCCTCCACTGGGGACTCTATTCGATTCTCGCCGGCGACTGGCACGGCGATGAGCATTCGGCGGAGTGGATTCGCAACAACGACAAGATCCCCATCGATGAGTACGACGCGCTCCTGACCCGCTGGAATCCAACCGACTTCGACCCCGATGCCTGGGCGGCGATGGCGCAGCGCGCCGGAATGAAGTACGTGGTGCTCACCACCAAGCACCATGAGGGCTTCTGCCTCTTCGATTCTGCGGTGACCAGCTTCGACGTGATGCACACTCCGGCGTCCCGGGACATCTGCCGGGAGCTGTCGCGTGCGTTGCGCAAACGCGGACTGCGGGTGGGCTGGTATCACTCCATCATGGATTGGCATCACCCCGATTACCTGCCGCGTCGCGACTGGGAGGTTGCCACGCGGCCAGCGGACGGCGCGGATTTTTCGCGTTACGTGCAGTATCTGCATGCATCGGTCGACGAGATTCTCAGCAACTATGGACCCATCGACGTGCTCTGGTTCGACGGGCAGTGGGAACCGACCTGGACCCACCACCTCGCCGTGTCACTGTACCACGAGATCCGGGCACGTCATCCCGACGTGATCATCAACAACCGGATTGACGGCGCCGGAGCACCCAAGGGCGAGGAACTCGGTGACTTCGGTACGCCCGAGCAGACCGTGCCGGCGATGGGATTGCCCGGCAAGGACTGGGAATCGTGCATCACGATGAACGATGATTGGGGCTACAAGGCGTCGGATCACAACTGGAAATCTGCACGGCAACTGGTCGACATCCTGGTGGAGACGGCGTCGAAGGGCGGTAACCTGCTGCTCAATGTCGGACCGATGGCGAACGGACTCTTCCCGCCGGAAGCGGTTGATCGACTCGACGAGATCGCGCGATGGATGAAAGTGCATGGCGATGCGATCCACGCGACAACGGCATCGCGCTTTCCGGCGACCGATCGCTTCCGCTCGACGACAACGAGCCGCGCGCTGCATCTCTTTCTCACCGACTGGCAGCCCGGTGTACTGCCATTGCCCGGCTTGCGCACGCGGCCGAAAAGCGCGAGCCTCCGCGGTCTGAGCGGCGCGGCGGCGCGGCTTGCAGTGGTGGATCATGATGGTGGCTTTGCCGTCGTGCTTCCGCCGTCGCCACCACCGACCCTGCGACCGGTGGTGACGTTGCGTTTCGGTGGTCTCCCTGTGGTGCAGGCGTAACCGGCGGCTACTCGGATCCGCCGCGGTGACGGCCCATCCGTGGCATCTGCGACGGCAGCTCGATCCGCCACGGTCCGGTGCGATGCTCGGCGGCGAGCAACCGCGGCTCGTGGGCGTGCAGCAGGTCTGACCGGGTCAGGATGCCGATCAGGACGGTCGGGTGCATCGGGTCGACCACCGGCAATCGGCCAACATTCTCGCGGACCATGATGTCAGCGGCGTCGCGAAGCGATTGCTCCGGAAACGCCACCACGGCCGGTTGATGCAGCAGGTCGCCCACCACCGTTGCCGTGGCGGCTGCATTGCGCAGATCGCGGCGGGTCACCAGTCCGATCAGGTCGCCGGCTGCGTCGAGTACCGGAAAGCCCTGGTGGCCTGCGTCGTCGGGTGCGTTGATGATGGCACGCACATCGACGATGCGAGCATCGGCCGGGAAGCTGTCCACCGCATGTGTCATCGCTCCGGACACCGGCAGCCGGGCCAGGTGGTCGACGCTGTAGTCATCCTGCACCAGCACGCCGCGACGGGCCAGCTTTTCGGTCATGATCGAGTGACGCATCAACAGGCGCGACACCATGTACGCGGCGCTGCAGCCTGCGAGCAGCGGCAACAGGCCAAGCGGCTGACGGGTGGTCTCAAACGAGAACACGACGGACGCGAGCAGCGCCCGTGACGCACCCGCGAACATCGCCGCCATGCCGACCAGCGCGGCCACCGGCGGTGCAATGCCGAGTTCGGGAAAATGAGCCGCCAGCAAGCCGCCCGCAATTGCGCCAAGACCGCTGCCGAAGGTGAACAACGGGGCCAGCGTGCCACCCGACGTGCCGCTACCGAGGTAGATGGTCCAGGCGATGAACTTGAGCAGGATCAGGAGGGCAATCGAGCCAATGGCGACGTTGCCGGTCAGGTTCATCGTGATGTTGTCGTAACCAACGCCCAGAATGTGCGGATCGAGATAGCCCAGCACACCCACAAAGACCGCGCCGATCGCGGGCCACCACATCCAGTGAATCGGCAACCGTTCGAAGAGGTCTTCGACGTCATACACGGACCGGGTGATGCCGGCAGCGACGGCGCCGACCGCTGCACCAAGCAATGCATAACAGATGAGGGCAGTGCCGGTCGGTTCAGCCACGTCGGGCATCGGAAAGACCGGCCCGGTGCTCACCAGGGCCAGGCGCACGACGGTTGCAGCGCAGGAGGCCATCGAGACCGGAATGATCGAGCGGGCGCGATACTCGAACAGCAGCAGCTCGACGGCGAGCAGCACCGCCGCGACCGGCGTGCCGAAGGTGGCGGCCATGCCGGCGGCCGCACCGGCGGCGAGCAGCGTCTTCCGTTCATCCGCGGTGACGTGGAGGATCTGGCCGAGCAGCGAGCCGAGCGCGCCACCCGTCGCGATGATGGGCCCTTCGGCGCCAAAGGGTCCGCCGGTGCCGATCGCCAGCGCGGCAGAAATGGGCTTGAGCACCGTGAGGCGGGCCGGTATGCGACTCTCGCCGTGGAGCACCCGGTCCATCACCTCGGGAATACCATGGCCGCGAATCGCCTCGGAGCCCCAGCGCGCCATCAGCCCGACCAGCACGGCGCCGACGATCGGCACCAGGATGATCCACGGGCCGAGGGTCGTCGCACTCGGGTCGACGTTGGCGAAACTCACCTGTTGGTGGAAGGCAATGTTGGTGATCAGGTGAATGAGCGCGAGCAGGATCCAGGCGATGAAGCCAGCCGCCATCCCGACGATGATTGCCAACCCCGTCAGGGTGAAGAGTCGCGACTCACGCACGACGCCCGCCATTGTTTTTGTCACGTGGCTCCAGAAAGAGGGTCGCCGGGATGTGGCCGAGACCGGCCTTGGCCAGCCAGTCCTCCAGTGTGGTCGCGAGCGCCTGCACGCGTCGGGCCGGCAGGGCGTGCAAGGCCGCAATCAGGTGCACCTGCACCGGCACGCTGCTGCGGGCGATCAGGCGATGGCCGGCGCGGGTCAGCGTGACAGTGGTACGGCGGCGGTCGGCCGGGTCAGGCGCCCGGACCACCAGCCCGCGGCGTTCGAGGCGATTGACCGCGACGACGACCGTCGCCTGGGTGGTATGGGTGCGTTCAGCCAGTGCGTTGATGGTGGGCGCTGGGCTGTCGGCGAGCAGTTCGAGGACAAAGCGTTGGGCGGCCGTGACGCCAGCGGTACGACCGGCGTCGCGGGTGGCATCTTCGAGGGCGCGGACCAGGCGGCGAATGGCATCGAGCGCCCGGGCGTCGGCGGAGCGAATCATATAGATACATCAATGTAATATCGCGACGGCCGCCCGGCCGCTTACTCCCCTTCTTCGAGCACCAGCTTGGTGAGCCCCGCGACGGTCCGGATGCCCAGCTTGTCCATCAACGATTCGCGATGTGTCTCGACGGTGCGATGGGAAATACCGAGGGTGGCGCCGATCTGCTTGTTGGTTTCGCCGCGCGCGATGCCGCGCAGGACGTCGCGTTCGCGTGGCGTCAGGGCATCGAGCGGTGAGGTGACGACCGGGGCGTTGCGCGCCGCGGTGAGTCGCGCGGCAACCGCCGGCGGAAAATATGTTTCGCCGCCATGCAATGCGCGCACGGCGCGTCGCAGGTCGGCGGGCGGCGAGTCCTTGAGCAGGTAGCCTCGCGCGCCGCTCTTGACGCTTTCCAGCACGTATTCCGGCTGGTCATACATCGACAGGATCAACACGCGCGTTGGCAGCTGCAGGCGCCGCAACTCGGCCGCGACCTGGATGCCGGTGCGCCCGGGCATCGCGACGTCGATGACCAGCACATCGGGGCGCTCGCGGGTGACCAGCGCAATCGCTTCGTCGGCATTCTTCCCCTCGCCGACCACGCTGATGCCGGGCTCACCTTCCAGCACGCGGCGGATCCCTTCACGCACGACGCCGTGGTCATCGACTACTGCCACCCGGATTGGTCCCGTCATCTCTCGTACCCTCTTCTGCGCGAGTGCACTTGTCATGGACCGCAATCTGCCACGCCGGACGGCGGTCGCCACTCAGGGCGGATTCGGCATCGGTAATTCTACGGTCACGATGACGCCGCCCGCAGGCGCATCAGCCACCGCCGCATGGCCGCCAAGCGCGGTGATCCGCTCGCGCATGCCAGCCAGTCCGAGGTGCGCCGCGGTGTCTGCCGCCTCCGGGCCGCTACCCAGGCCGCGGCCGTCGTCACGAATCGTCAGGCGCAGAAGGGTGCCGTCGGCGCGCAGTCGGATGGTGACGTGTTGCGCCGAGGCGTGGCGCACCACGTTGGCGAGGGCCTCCTGCGCGGCCCGGAACAGGGCGAGTTCGGCCTCGGGCGCCAACCGTGGCAACGCCTCAGGCAGGTCAACTTCCACCGCCAAATTGCTGCGCTCGGCGACATCACCAGCGAGCGAACGGATCGCGGGAATCAGTCCGAGATCATCGAGCAATGCGGGGCGCAGGTCATTCATGACCCGGCGAATCCCGCGAATGCCGCCGTCGACCAGATGGAGCAAGTGGTCGAGCCGGCCGGCGACGCCGCTGTCCGCTCCTTCACGCAGCATGCCGATTTCGAGCTTGACGGCCGACAACGTCTGCGCCGTTTCGTCGTGCAGGTCGCGCGAAAGGCGTCGCCGCTCGCCCTCATGCTGGCGCACCATCAGGACCGAGAGCTGGCCGAGTTGCTCGGTGCGCGATGCCAGTCGCTCGGCAAGTTCCGAGAGCGCCATGATGCCGAAGCCGATGCCGACGGCGAGTTCGAAGAGGATGTCGAGGAAATAGCCCCACGGCTCCCACGCGCCGCGGGCGCGGAGCGCGAGATAGTCGAGATGGTGCAGCCCCCAGAGCATGAAGGCGATGGCGACAAAGCGCGCCCCGGGCGAATGGGTGCGGGCGGCGTAGCGCCAGAAGACCCGACCGGTCCAGAGGGTCGCGCCCGAGATCAGGGCCAGGGTTGGAATCGCCACCAGCTCCATGTGGTCGAGCCCGTGGATCGCGACCCATGCCCAGCCGAGCGGGAAAAGCGCGATGAGGGCATACCAGCGGCGCCACTGCGCATCGCGCGAGAAGACCAGCGCGGCCCAGAGGATGGTGAGCGCCACCCAGCCGGTGGCAACCTGATGCCAGAAGAGCCAGACCAGGTCACCAGTGATCAGGTAGAGGATGATGGCGCCGAGCCGGAGCACGTAGAGCCCCCAGGCGGCGGCCCACCACGCCACCCAGCGTTGGGGCAAGCGGCGGTAGAGGACCAGGGCGAATACGGCGAGTCCGGCGGTGATGACCGCCTGGAAGGCCGCATCGGGGATTTCAGACGCCGTCGTGATCGGCTCAGCAATCAGCATCTGGCAAACGTGCCCCGGATGGGGCGGCGGGGCTAGGGGCAGCCGGGGTCTGGTGCTTCACTCTGGTGGGTCTGGGGGCTATAATCTGGGGACTACGGAGGTGGACCATGGTAGTGATCTATTACATCGGCATGATCGCGGCGGCAGTCGGCGCCACGGCGTTGATCGGCGCGCTGACCTATGTGACGCTGATGCTGACGGCGGTCATCATGTCGATGCTGGCCTTCACAGCGGCGCCCGTGCTCGATCGGGTCTTCAAGGACTGACGTTGTTCTCGTCATCGGCGTCCGCCTCAGCGGGCGCCGTGGCGTTCCGCAGTGCGCCGTCGAAGTTGATCCTGGCCCCGGCCAGCATTTCGCGCAGTCCCCGTACCTTCGTTTGATGCCCGCCCGACCGTCGCAATGTCATCCCCATATAGCCAAACGCTTCCGCGAGCGGGGTAATGCCGAGCCCGCTGGCCTGTGCCTTGAGCTCGTCGAGCAAGCGAGCCAGTCCGCGCTGCTGCGATTCGTCGGCTTGATTCGACGCCATCAGTTCGATCGTCTTTTTCATCCGGTCGAACTTCGGGCTCAGCGTTTCGAGCCAGCCAAGCTGCGCCTGCTGCCGCGATGTCAGTTTTACGCCCATGGCCTCAAGATAGTGGTCGGGATCGCCGTTGCCGTTGCGCCGCTCGCGGCGCAGGGCATCGAGCGGCACTGGGAGGTTGAAATCACCGGTCGCGCCGTCACGGAAGTGGCTGACCTGCGCCTGTCACCGAGTGGCGGGCGCATCTTGCTGCAGCGCAGTGACAGCGCCTATCAGCCGTTGCAGGAGTTGCGAATCACCGGCGATTCGATCGCGTTCACGCTGCCACGTGAAGGGTGGCACTTCGCGGGAGCGGTCACGTCCGGCCAGATGTCCGGAACCTTGCGAGACGCGGAGGGCGAGACGCGCGGGTGGCGCGCCGCCGAGTTGATTGTTGGCACGACGCGCTGGCCGGTGCCGCCGCGCATGACATTTCGGGAGCTCATCACCGGCACGACCGACACCGTTGAACGGATTCCTGCTGCGTGGCTCGGCGTGGTGCCCGACAGCGCGACGGTCGAGGCCGAGTATCGCGGACTCACCTCAGCGATCGGAATTCCGCCGCTCGACCCGGCCAATGCGGCGGACGGCTCGCGACGTCGACTGCTGGGGCTCGGTCGCGACGCCCGTGGAGCGGCCGGTCGAGTGCTCGACGCGATTGCGGCGTCACCTGCAGCCGATTCCACCTTCCGGGCAATTTTCGCCAAGGGGCGTGGCTGGCGCACGTCGCTGGCGGAGGTCGCCGTGGGAGAGGCCGTTCACTATGAAGTCGACTTCTCGATCGACCGCGCCGGCGCCGGGCTCGTTGCGCTGGGTGAGCTTCCCGCCGAATCGGCGCATGACACGGCCGCGATTCTGGAGAGTGGCTGGCGGCTCTGGGCCCGCTGGCATCCCAACCGCGAGGCAATCGCGGCGCACGCCATGCCCTCCCGAGTCGGCGGACTCGACGGCGGCGGAGACGTGCACGCACTGATCGCCGGGTTCGACGACGCCACGGCGTGGTGGCTGCGCGCCGTGCGGTGGCTCCTCAGCCATGCCTGGCTCGACACCGCCGATGGCTGGCGGTCGCCATCCCAGCTGATGGCTCGATTCTGGGGTGTCGATACCCTCATCGCCCCCGAATTGCAGGTGCATCCGTTTGGCGCGATGACAGCGGTTCCCACGGTCGGGGTGGAGCACGTCGGCCGCGCGCTGATCGTGCCGGTCAATGCCAGTGCTGCGGAATGGCTGGCCGCCGGGGAGATGCCGACGGCGATCACGGGCTGGCTACCACTGCGCGCCGATCCGCTGCCGCTCGTCATCGCGGGGCACCACTACGACGTGGTCTCCCCGCATTCGCTGGCCGAGGCGCGACCTGCTGCGATGTTCGGCGCCCACGACGCCGTGGGGATCGATCCGGGGACCAGTCCACTGGCGGCGGTCGCCACGTTCATGCATGAGTGGCATCACCTGATCGCGGCCGCGCATCGACTCGCGGGGCCGCGTCCGGCGGCGTACACGGTCAACGGCGACGTCCTTCGCTTGCGCGAGGATGATCCGTGGCTCGCGGAAGGGTTTGCCGAGTGGGCCACCGACCAGACCCTCGCCCCAGTGCGCGGAGCCGCGGTGCTGCTGCGGCAAGGTCAGGCCGAGAGGCGCTTCGCCCTGTTCGGTCACGATGCTGACGATCCCCACCTGCTCGGCTATCGTCTGGTGCGCGCCCTCGCGGCGCGGATGCCGGCCGCAGCCGTGCGCGACCGGATTGTGGCCGACATGCACGACCTGCCGGGTCTCGCGCGGGTGGCCGGTCTCGGCGGGCGGGGGCATGTTGCGTTTCGCAGCCTGGCGCGCCCGGCCAATGCATCGATCATTCCTGAGATTACCTTCACCTGGGACGATGGCGCGGTGCTGCAACCGACCCGCCGCCTCGTCATTCCTTCCACTCGTTCGGAGCCATGATGTCGCGCTTTCGCCGCTTCGCCGCGCTGCTGGTGCTGGTTACGCCGTTGACTGTTCGCACTGCGCACGCGCAGCTCACCGTCCCGGAGCGCACCGCCGGTGCGCGCACCTCGAGTTACGCCGACGTGATGGCGTTCATCGATTCGCTGCAGCAGCACGGGGCACGGATGACGGTCGGCACGCTGGGCATGTCGCCGCAGGGGAAACGGCTGCCGTACGTGATCCTGGCGCGACCGATGATGGTGACCACACCGGCGCAGGCGCACGCCACCGGCAAGCCGGTGCTCTACATCGAGGCGAACATTCACGCTGGCGAGGTGGAGGGGAAGGAAGCGGTGCAGATGTTGATGCGCGACCTCACCGTCGGCAAGCTCAAGCCGTTGCTCGACAGCGTCGTGATTCTCTTCGTGCCGATCTACAACGCCGACGGCAACGACGAGTTCGGACCGGCGGATCTCAATCGCGGGGAACAGGATGGACCGGCGCTGGTTGGCTGGCGCGCCAACGGGCAGGGGTTCGACCTCAATCGCGATTACGTCAAGCAGGACGCACCCGAAACGCGGGCGTCGCTGGCGTTCGTGAGCAAGTGGAATCCCGACCTGTTCATGGACTTGCACACGACCGATGGCAGTTACCATGGCTACGCACTGACCTGGTCGCCAGGGCTCAACCCGAATCACACGCCGACCAATGACTGGGTGCAGGACACCGTGCTGGAACAGATCCGCAACCGGGTTCGCACTCGCGATCATTTCGAGACCTATCCCTACGGCAACTTTGCCGGCGGCAATGCGACGCCCACGGGCTGGGACACCTACGAATCGTTTCCACGCTATGGCACCAACCTGGCCGGCATGACGAGGGTGTCGATCCTGAGCGAGGCGTACAGTCACGATCCGTTGCTGCGGCGGATTGACGCCACCTATGCATTCGTGCTCGAATCGATCCGGTATCTCAATGATCATCGTGCCGAGTTGCGGCGGCATGAACAACTCACCCAGGCGGCGCGTCCTGATTCGGTGGTGATCCGGAGTACCATGTTGCGCTCGTCGCGCTCGCGGATGGATACGGTGCTGGTGGCGATGACCCGGACGGTGACGCTGCCGCGCTCCGATTCCGCCGCGCGAGCCAATGCACCCCGGGTGCCGCAGCAGAAGGACACGATTGGTCTCTGTGCCGCTCCAGGCGCGGGTGCTGGCGCGCGTGGTGCGCGGGGCGGTGGCGGTGCGCGTGGTGGCGGCGGACGGGGGGGTGCGCGGGGCGGTGGCAGTGCCACGACGCGCGACGTGCAGGAAGGGACCGGTGAGATCCACCCGGTCTTCATGACGGTGCACGATCGCTTCGACGCGGCTCGCAAGGAAGCGATTCCGGCGGCATATGTCTTCGGGGCGCAATGGACGCCGGTGGTCGAGCGGATGCGACGCCAAGGGATCATCGTCAATCGCACCACGGTGCCCTGGACTGGTGTCACCAGTCATTTCGCGGTCGATTCGCTGACGCATGTCCGCTACTTCGAGGGTCATTGCGCACTGCTGACGGACGGCGAGTGGCAGGCGCCAGCGTCCGACACGATTCCGGCGGGCAGCTTCATCGTGCCGACCAATCAGCGCTTCGGCATGCTGGCAGCGTTTCTCCTCGAGCCGGCATCGGAAGACGGGTACGCCTACTGGAACTTCTTCGACAAGGCGTTGGCTGTCGGCAGTCCGTCGCCGGTGCGGCGCTTCCTCAAGGCGCCGGTGATTCGCAGCGTTCCAATGCCGTAACACCGGCGTCAGGGTTCCGCAGTCTCCCGCAGCGCGCAACCAATTGCGCGCTGCGGGCGTCTAGGGACTGTCCCTCGCTTCGGATGCCAGCGTGATCAACCTGCGGTTCGCCTTCCGGCTGCTCGCCAAGACGCCCTTCGTGACAACTGTGGCGATCGCCTCGCTCGCGCTCGGCATCGGGGCCAACACGGCCATCTTCTCGCTTTTCAACCAGCTCCTGTTGCGACCGCTCCCGGTGCCGCACGCCGATCAACTGGTCAACCTCGCCGACCCGGGGCCCAATCCTGGCTCGCAATCGTGCAGCGAGGCGGGTGGCTGCGACGAGGTGTTCAGCTACCCGATGTTCCGCGACCTGCAGCGCGAGCAGAAGGTGTTCACTGATATCGCGGCGCATGTCGGATTCGGCGCCAACCTCACCGCCCGCAACCAGACGATCAGTGATGCGGGCGAACTGGTGTCCGGGTCGTACTTCCCGGTACTGGGGCTGCACGCAACGATCGGTCGGCTGCTCGATAACAATGATGATCGCGCCATCAGCCAGAGCCGGGTCGCCGTGCTCAGCTATGACTACTGGCAGCGGTGGTGGGGCGCTGACCCGGGGGTGATCAATCAGGTGATCACCGTCAACGGCCAGTTGCTGACGATTGTCGGCGTGGCGCCGCGCGGTTTCACCGGCACGACGGTGGGCGTGAAGCCGTCGGTGTTCGTGCCGATCACGTTGCGCGGCGAGGTGATCCCCGGCTGGAAAGGCTTCGAGCGGCGTGACAGCTACTGGATCTACCTCTTTGCGCGCCGCAAGGAAGGCGTGTCACTGAAGCAGGCCGCCGTCGGCATCAACATTCCCTACCGGTCGCTGATCAATAACGTCGAGGCATCCCTGCAGAAGGGGATGAGTGACAAGACGATGGTCCGCTTCAAGGCGAAGCAGGTCACCGTCAAGCCCGGGCTGCACGGCCAGAGCTCGCTCGCGCACCAGGCGTCGGGGACGCTCTTCCTGCTGCTGGGTGTCACCGCGTTTGTCTTGTTGATCGCCTGCGCGAACATTGCCAATCTGCTGCTGGCGCGTGGCGCATCGCGCGCCGGAGAAATGGCGGTCAGGCTTTCGATCGGTGGCAGCAGGCTGCAGCTCGTCGGGCAGCTGCTTGCGGAATCGTGTCTGCTGGCGCTGGCGGGTGGCGCCGCGAGTCTTGTCGTTGCACGCCTCACGCTCGGTGCGATGGCGTCGCTGCTGCCGCAACAAGCCGACTATTTCAATGTCCATCTGGACGCCACAGTTGTCTGCTTCACCTTCGGCTTGACCCTGCTCACCGCGTTCGGCTTCGGGCTCTTCCCGGCGCTGTATGCCACTCGCCCCGACCTGATTGCGACGCTGAGAGCGAGCACCGGTCAGCCATCCGGGGGTCGAGCGGCAGCGCGCTGGCGTTCGGGGCTGGCGATCGGACAGGTCGCGCTATCGATGGCGCTGCTGGCATCGGCCGGGCTCTTCACGCGCTCCCTGGCGAATCTTTCGCGCGTCGACCTCGGCGTCCAGATCGACCATGTCGTGACCTTTTCGCTCTCGCCCGAGCTGAACGGCTACAACGCGACCAAGTCGATGCAGACGCTGCTGCGCGCGCGCGACGCGGTGCATGCGTTGCCCGGGGTTCGCGGGGTGTCGCTCTCGATGGTCCCGCTGATTGCCAACAGCAACTGGGGCAACGACGTCAATGTCGAGGGATTTCCGAGCGGCCCGGATGTCGACAACAACTCGCGATTCAACGAAGTCTCTGCCGGGTATTTCTCGATGCTCGGCGTGCCGTTGATGACGGGACGCGAGTTCACCGAGGCGGACGGCGCCACCGCACCGCTCGTCGCGGTGGTCAACCAGACCTTTGCGCGCAAGTTCAATCTTGGTACCAATCCGGTTGGCCGTCGCATGGACCAGGGCGACAAGAAACTCGATATCGAAATCGTCGGCCTGGTCCAGGACTCCAAGTACAGCAGCGTCAAGGACGCCATTCCGCCGCTCTTCTTCATCCCGCTCGCGCAGGACAGCGGCGTCGGGTCGGTGTATTACTATGTCCGCACATCGCAAACCCCTGAACAGTTGTTACGGCTCATTCCGCCGGTGATTGCGAATATCGATCACGACCTGCCGGTGGAAAACCTGCGCACGATGCCCGAGCAGATCCGCGAGAACATTTCGCTCGATCGGTTCATCTCGATCTTCTCCGCCACGTTTGCAATCCTGGCGACGCTGCTGGCGGCGATCGGCCTGTACGGCGTGCTGGCATACACGGTGGCCCAGCGTACGCGCGAGATCGGGGTGCGCATGGCGCTCGGCGCGGCGCCACGCGCCGTCCGGGCGATGGTGCTCCGGCAGGTCGGCTGGATGACGCTGATCGGCGCCGTCATCGGTGTCGCGGCTGCGCTGGCAGTGGGTCGGGCGGCGCAGTCGATGCTGTATCAACTCAACGGATACGACCCGGTGGTGATCGGCGGCGCCGTCATCCTGTTGTCGCTGGTGGCCCTCACCGCCGGCTTCGTCCCGGCGCACCGTGCGTCGCGGGTCGAGCCGACGCAGGCGTTGCGCCAGGACTGATCCGGATTGATACGGATTCGCAGCCGGGGCCGGGGCGTGCGAGATTGGGCCACCGTTTCTTTTTCTGCGAGGTGGCTCATCCGGACTCTTCTTCTCCTTGGCGGCTCGGCCCTCGTGGCGGCGGTCATGTCGGCCGCACCAGCTACGCCGGCGCCGCGCCACGCCGATCCTGGCGAGCAGCACCTCGGTAACATCCGGAAGATCACCAGCGGCGGCAACAACGCCGAAGCGTATTTTTCCTATGACAGCAAGCGGCTGATCTTCCAACGCAAGGAAAGCGTCGACAAGAAAGTCGGCTGCGACCAGGAGTACGTCATGAACATTGACGGCTCCGGCATGCATCGGGTGTCCAACGGCCTCGGTCGCACGACCTGCGGCTGGTTCATTGATCATGACACCCGGATTCTCTACAGCTCCAGCTTCGCTGACGACACCGCCTGTCCGCCGGTGCCCGATCCGGCGATGGGGTATATCTGGCCCCTCAACAATCTCGAGATCTACGACGCCAAGCTCGACGGCTCGGACACGCATGCGATCACGCATGCCGGGTATTACAACGCCGAGACGACCGCATCGCCTGATGGCAAGCACCTGATCTTCACGTCGACGCGTGACGGCGACCTCGAGTTGTACACGATGGATGTCGACGGCCGAAATGTGAAGCGGATCACGCACCGCTTTGGCTACGATGGTGGCGGCGTCTTTTCATCCGACGGCAAGATGATCGCCTGGCGGGCGGCCTATCCGCGGACGGCGGCAGACAGTGCCGACTATCGCACCCTGCTGGCCAAGCATCTGGTCCGGCCCGCCGCGCTGGAACTCTGGATCGCCAACGCCGATGGATCGAATCCCCGCCAGGTGACCAACCTCGGTGGCGCCAACTGGGCACCGTCCTTCACGCCGGACGGCAAGCGGCTGATCTTCGCTTCCAACTATGAAGACCCGCATGGTGGTAACTTCGACCTGTACCTGGTCAATCTCGACGGCAGTCACCTGGAAAAGGTGACGACCTCGCCCGAGTTCGATGGCTTTCCGATGTTTTCGCCCGATGGCCGCAAGCTGGTGTGGGTTTCGAGTCGCGCCGCCGACACGCCGGGCGAGATCAACCTCTTCATCGCTGACTGGAAGGACTAACACTTGGCCGCTGGACGGGGCGTATCCATCGCCCGCTGGTTCGTGGAATGGCTGAAGTCCATCGTCATTGCTGCGGTGGTCTGGATGTTCCTGCGCACCTTTGTGGTCGAAGCGTTTACGATCCCGTCCGGCAGCATGGAGAACACCTTGTTGGTCGGAGATTTTCTCTTCGTCAACAAGTACCTCTATGGCGCGGAAGTCCCCTTCATCCACAAGTGGCTGCCTGAGGTGCGCGAACCCGCGCGCGGCGATATCCTGGTGTTCGATTCGGTGGAAGAAGACCTCAAGATCGTCAAGCGGTGCATCGGTATTCCCGGCGATACCATCGCGATGCGGCACGGCGTGGTCTATCGCAACGGCGTGGCGCTGGCTGAGCCGTACGCGCTCAACACCACGCCGGACGCCGGCATGGACGAAGTGGCACGGATGCGGATGCGCGACTGGCAGGTCAGTCACTTTGCGGGCCCGGTGCCCGACCACTATGCGCCAAACCTCCACGATTGGGGCCCGGTCGTGGTCCCGCACGATTCGCTCTTTGTGATGGGTGACAACCGCGACGATTCCTACGATGGTCGCTACTGGGGATTCCTGCCTCGCCTGAACGTGCGTGGTCGTCCGATCCTGGTCTATTTCAGCTATGACGCCACGACATACCACCGCTGGGCCTTCCTGACGGAAGTGCGCTGGCACCGCCTCTTCACGGTGCCGCGCTAGCCATCAGTGTTGCATCACGCCGGCGCGGTCGATGTAGGAGACCACCCGCTCGCAGCTGGCGCAGGTGAGCGTGACCCGGCCGAACGTAGCCGTGGGGTCGCAGGGTCGCAGTGGCGAACGCCCGACGGTAATGGCGCCGCAGCAGGGGCATTGGAGCGGCTTCCGCTCCCGATCGGCGCTGATCAGCGTGAGCGCCTCGTCCGGGCGGTATTCCTTGACGTGGCGACGGCTCATGGCCAGTCCTTTCCACGCGCAGATTCGGGGAGATCGAACCGCTGTGCGTGCATCTTAGGTACGGGATTTTGGCCCCGGCGTCAAGAGTCCGGCCAGCATTTCTCTTGACGGGCCACCGCTTCCGGTCTACGTTCGCCCTTTTCCGAGGCATTTAAGTGACCGAATTGGCCGCACCCCAGATCTCGTCCCTGATGGAAGCCCTCCCGGGCATCGCCGCAGTCCTGCGCAGCCCGGTGGCCAATGCCATGGTGGCTATGGCGCGCTCGGCGGCCGGCCTGGAGGAATTCCAGCTTTCCCACGCCGAGGAGCTGCTGCGCTTTGGCGTCCGCCGCAACCTGCTGACTCCCGAAGAGGTCGACAAGGTCGTTGACGAGCTCCGGGTCGTGGTTGCTGGTCGGCCGGTCAAGCCAGTGCCGCCGCCGGTCAAGAAGGTCCCGGCGGTGCCCGAGGCACCGAAGCCGCCGCACCGGCCCAAGGGCATTCAGCTCAAGCCGGTTCCCAAGCGGATGCCGGATGTCCCGCTCGCGCCGATTGTTGCCGCCCCAGCAGCACCGGCCGCTGCGAAGATCCCGGCCGCAGTCACCAAGCCGGCTGGTAAGAGCGCGGCGCCGGCCACCAAGCCGGTGGTTGCTGCAAAGCCGTCTGCGCCGGCCAAGCACGC
Organism: Gemmatimonadales bacterium; assembly: GCA_036499125.1. Classification (GTDB taxonomy): domain Bacteria; phylum Gemmatimonadota; class Gemmatimonadetes; order Gemmatimonadales; family GWC2-71-9; genus Palsa-1233. The sequence goes on along the minus strand of DASYEH010000008.1, from coordinate 146,361 downwards.
GGTACCAGTCAAGCCGACAGCGCCAGCCAAGTCCGCTGCCGCTCTGAAGCACGTTGCGCCGGCCAAGCACGCCGCACCGGCCAAGCCGGTGGCCGCGAAGCCTGCCGGCAAGAGTGTCCTGCCGGCCAAGCATGTGGCCAAGGGCCCCGCGGCTGGGTCAGCGGCTCATAAGGGGTCGGCGCCGGCCAAGCCGGCAGTCAAACCGGCGGCCAAGCCCGTCAAGAAGCCGGCCGCCCGGAAGCACTAGACCCGGAAGCCCCGGACCAGTCGAGTCAGGCGATCGGCGGTGCCCACTACGGTGGTCGCCGCCGTCGCAATTTGGCGGGTCGCCGACGATTGCTCCTCGGCGGAATCGGTGACTGCCTGGGCGGCAAAGGCGTTGCCTGAGGCGGCCCGCGCGACGTCAGCGGCGCTGGCGGCGAGGCGGTCAGCGAGTTCGCGGTGTGCTGCCGCTTCGCGGGCGACCGTGCCGGCCGCCAGGCTCACCTCTTCGACTGCCCTGACGATCTCGGCCAACGCCCGGGTCACCCCATCAGCCACATCCTCCACGCCGGCCACCCGTCCCTTGCCGGCCGCTACGGTGTCTGCCACCAGGTAGACCTGCTGCTGGAGGGTAGCGACCGTCTTGGCAATGCGACGAGCGCCCTCGGCGCTGGTTTCGGCAAGCTGGCGGATTTCGCCGGCCACCACCGCGAACCCTTCGCCGGCCTCGCCGGCCCGGGCTGCCTCGATGGCGGCGTTGAGGGCGAGGAGTTCGGTCTGTGCCGCGAGCTGTCCAGTGAGGGTGACAAATTCCTGAACGGCGTCTGCCGCCGTCGTCAGTCGTTCGACGGAAGAGGTGGTCCGCTCCACCACCTCGTGCAGCTCCAGCAAGGTGGCAGATGCCGCGCCAAGGTGGCCCTGGTGGGTCGCGGCGGTCCGGCGAATCGCGTCGGCGACGCCAACCACCCGTTGGCCGGCGCCAGCGCTCCGAGCCGCGGCGGCCCGCAGGTCGCCCAGCAAGGCATCGCTCTCGCGCATGGCATCAGCCTGCCGCTCGGCGCTGGCGGAGACGTCTGCGATGGCACGGGAGACCTGCTGAGCACTGTCGGAGAGCTGGGTCGACTGTTCCGAGAGCTGCCCGGCGTTTTCGGTGAGTGAGGCGGAGACATCGGCCACGCTGCCGACCACTGCCCGGAGCCCTTCGCCCATCCGCTGCACGGCAGCCGAGAGCAGGCCGAGCTCCTTGGGCATCGGGCCAACATCCATGGGTCGCAGGTCGCCGGAACCGACGCGCTCGGTGGCGCGGACCAGGCGGCGAAGTGGTTGCACTACCGCGCGAACCGTCGCCACTGCCGACGCGACACCAACGAGGAGTGCGGCGGTAAAGAGAATCCAGACCCAGCGCCGTCGCTCTTCGCTGTCACGCTGCAGGGCAGCGTTGCGGTCGTCCGAAGCGGCGGCCTGCGCAGCCATCAATCCGGTCACTTCATCGAGCAGTGAATCGGCGACGACGTTACGGCGAGCGTCATCCGGGGCCGCGCCGCCGGGCGAACGACGCTCGAGGTCGGCGGCCAGCGTCGTAATCCGGTCGGTGACCCGCTTTTCCGGCGCCGAAAGCTCAAACTGCTGATACGCCCCATTGGCGATCCGGAGAGCGAGGAGCGACGAGTCGAGCCGGGCTTGATAGACCGAATCGGGATGCACCGCGAGGATATCACCCGACCGGACCGCGCTGACCACGTCGTGGGTGATGGTCTGCGCCAGGACATTGCGCTCGCGCAGGGTGACCATTTCTCGCCGCACCGCGTCGCCGAAGGCGGTCATCGCCTTGACGCCGAGCAGGGTCATGAAAAAGACGAGCAGCAACAGAAAGATCGTGCCGGTCGTGACTCGGCTGCGCAACGAGCGAAGGTCGGCCATGGCCGAACGATGCCGGGGCGCCCCCAAGCGTGCAAGCGCCGCAGCCCTAGCCTCGGCGGTGGACCTGATCTATCATCCCGATCATGTCCGCGCCGACCACGCTCATCATCCGGGTCTTCAGTGACCACGCCGAGGCGTTGGCGCACTGCATCCTGCGTGCGGGGGATGCCCCGCGCCTGCTGGCGTACGATGACACGGTCGGCTGTCCGGTCGAACAATCGCTCGCGGCCCTCGAATGGACCCGGGTGGTCGGGGTGCTGCCAGACGACGACCTGCTGCACGCTGGACGACTGACCAGCGAAACGGCCGCGGCTGTGGTCGAGCGGCGAACCAGTGACGGGCGTCGCTGGATCTTCCTGGGCCCGCGGCTCGATGCGGCGCCGGTCGACGCCTACGACGGCGAGATTACCCTCGACGAACCAGGAGTGATGGGCATCACCTTTCAGGAACGTTCGCTGGCCCTCGCGCATTTTCTCAGGGTAACGGCCGGCGGCGGTGCGCTGCTGGCACAACTCGGTCGTCGGGCACCTGAACTGCGGCACATGCGCCGCTGGCTGGCGCCGATTGTCCAGGAGCTGGATGGCCCGCGACGCTTGATCGCCGGCTGGTTTGCCGCTTCTGCGGGCGGCGCGCTCTTCATTGGCGAAGAGGCCGGTGAATCGACACATCAATACATCGAAGTGGGAATTGATTCGTGACTCAAACGAAGATGCTTGGATGGCTGCTGGTCGCGTTGGCGGTGGCGCCAGCGGCGTTGACTGCCCAGTCGGATCAGGCGTTGCGCGCGGCGCAGAATGCTGCCGCCGCCGCCGATGTTCGCGGCATCATGGTGGAAGACTCGCTGCCGCCGGCCAAGCGGCAGTTGCGCGATGAACTGACCCTGCTCCGGGATACCTTGACACGAGTCTCGGCCCTCGACGCCCGGATCAGCCGGTCAGAAGCGTCGGGGATGAGCGCCGTCGTTATGTCGAGCGCCCGCCAGCTGTGGACGGCGTGTCGATCTGGTGCGGGCACGGCGAACCGCACGCTCGATCAGCTGAGCAACCTGCAAACCAACGACCCCCGCGGCGACAATGCGTTGTCGACCTATCGCGGTGCCCTGGGCGATCTGCTCAGCGACATGCGGTCATGCCAGCAGCAGGACAGCATCGCTCTGGGGGCCAAGCCGATCGATGCGCGGCGGGTGCAGGATATTTCGGCCGCGGCTGCGGCGGCGATCCTCCGCCACGACCAGGTGCGCGACGCGCTGGTTGGCATGCTGGGTATCAGAATGCCAGTAAAAGGGTATATCCCGAGAGCCCGTCCGCTGCATTAACGCGATCGTGGCGCTGTGGGTATGTGGATCAACATCTCCACATGCCGTGGACAAGTTGCCGAAGTGTTGATCAGGGAAGCACTTCAAAGCCACATCGTCATCCCCATCGCACCACGTAACCCGAATAAAATCAGGCACTTGCGCGCTTCTTGCTGAACGGTATCGTTGCAGCAAGTAAATGACGGCGCGTTTCGCGCGCTCCGTCCTCTCCGATTCGGCGCCTCGGAGAGCCGTGCGAGCGAGTGGTCCGCGAGCCGCTCTGACCCGCAGCGCCCATATCGACGCAATGCCCCCGAGCATTGTGACCGGTTGCGAAACGGTCGACCAGCCTGCCTGGTCGGCCGTTTCTTTTGTCGGGATATGGGCGAGGCTAGGCGGACGGTGTTTCGGCGCGGCCGAAATCGGCGGCGATGCGAACCATCCACCGGTTGTCGAGCTGCCAGACGCGCTTGGTCGACACGCGGGCGCCGGCGGGGAAGAGTTCGGTCGACTGATAGGCATCGGCAATCGATGCAGTCTTGGCGCTGGCATCGTCGGCGAAGTGAAGGATTTCGGCTTCAAGTGTTGCTGGGCGCACAGGCGCCCCGTATTCGAGTGCGCCGTGGTGCGACAGGATGAAGTGTTCGAGCAGGAGGAGTTCATCCGGAGTGCAGGTTGGCGCTGCCGTGCGGTGCACGGCGTCGCGCAGCATCAGGACGCCGTCGACCACGTGCCCGACCAGCCGGCCGCGCTCGGTGGTTTCGAAGACGCCGCCTTCCCACGAGTAGCTCAACGTCTTGCCGATATCGTGCAGCAGCGCGCCCGCGACGACCAGCTCTTCGTCGGCGTGGGCGACGCGTGCGATCTGCCGGCCGATCGCCAGCACCTCGCAGGTGTGCTGCAGCAGCCCACCGAGGAGGGCGTGATGACCGGTGCCCGGGGCGCCGGGGCACTGGTCGTAGCGGTCGCGAAAGGCCGAATCGGCGTAGAAGAGGTCGAGGGTTGCCGTCAGGCGAGGCGCGGTGATCCTGGCGCGCAGGTCGTCGACGAACTGCCAGTATTTCTCGGTCGATCCGACGCTGGGAACGAGGTCGGCAAGCGACACGCTCCCCTTGGGGAGGGCACGCACCGAGATCGTTTCGAGCTGGGTGGCGTCGCGGTAGGTGGTGACCTTGCCGAGTACCTGCACGACCATGCCGCGGGCGAGTCCGCGGATCATTTCGTCGCGGCCGGCCCAGAAGGGCGCCGACTCGATCTTGCCGGTGCGGTGGCCGAACACCAGCGTGGTGCGCGGATGTTCTCCGCCACGAGCGACGACGTCCACCAGCAGCATGGTGTGCTGGATTTCGTCACCGGGGCGCAGGGCAGCGATGTCGAGCGGGGCAGTCATGCCGGGAATCCTAATCGTCCGGCGGGACAACAAGCGGCGTCGCCGGCGCGCGGGCTCGCCGGGTGCCTGAGCGTCGCTGTAGCTTGCCGAATGCGTCCGCTCCACATCCAGCTGCTGATTGCCGACACCGACCGTGAGGATGTCGCCTTGCTCCAGCGTGCCCTGGCGGCTGCGGGTCATGTGGTAGTCGACGCCGAGGTTGCTGATCTGCCCGAAAGAGTGGCACCGGGGCCCGACTTCGTGATCACGGACGGCGCGGCGCAGCCGACCCCCGAATCGCTCGACGCGGCGGAAGCGCGCCACATTGCTGCCGTGATGCGATTCACGCGCGGCAACCGGCGGCAGGCGGCGGTGCTGCTCGGCGTGGCGCGTTCAACCCTGCTGGCGAAGTTGCGAAAGTTCGGCATGGACCGCGCCTAGTAGGTGAGTCGACCGAGGCGTGAGACCACGACGCGACGCGTCACCCCGCCCCGAGTGAGCACCAGCGTGCGGTTCGCCACACCGCTCGCCATCCCCGATGGGCTGAAGCTGATCCCCGCGCCGGCACCGGTCACCGTGACGCCGTCGCCACCGGCCGCGCGCCACGCGCGCACGGTGTCGTTGCCAACGACCGCACTGACGGTGAAAGCGCTGTCAGCGATAGTCAGCGTGGCGGTCTGCTGCAGGCGGACGGCAGCGCCGCGCGCCGCGTCAAGCGCCGCGACCAACCGGCCGCTGGCCTGGCGCACTGCCGCCGCATCGGCAAGATGAATGCAGCGCGGCACTGCAATCGCCGTGGTCACGGCCATCACACAACAGACGCAGAGCAGTTCGAGGAGGGCAAAGCCTTGGCGCATGCGGGGAACTTCTGGCTCAGGCCTCGCGGCCGTTGCACGGATTCACGCCGGCCGGTACTTCATTGCGCCTATCAGGGCGCCGCGGTGTGCTCGTCGAGGAAGACCAGTGTCTGGCGACGGGACACGACCGTCTCAAGCGCCCGATGCACATCGGGGTGGATCACGGTGCCGGTCAGGTCGCGCATGCGGCCGACCGCCTCTTCGGGAGTCATCTTTTCCTGGTACGGCCGGGCGGTTGTCAGCGCATCATAGACTTCGGCGGCGCCGAGAATGCGCGCGCCGATGGGAATCGATTCGCCGTTCAGCCCGTCGGGATATCCGGTGCCGTCCGCCCGCTCGTGGTGCGAGCGCACAAAGGCGATGACATCCCGCAGGTGGGTCAGCGGCGCAAGGATCTGGGCGCCGATCGTCACGTGGGACTTGACGTGCTCGAACTCCTCTTCGGTCAGGCGACCGCGCTTCGAGAGCACCGATTCACGAATGCCGATCTTGCCGATGTCATGCAGCCGGCCGGCAGTGCGCACCAGTTCGACCTGTTCGTCGTTGAGGCCGAGCTCGGCGGCGATCATTGCCGAGAGATCGGCGATCCGCGCTGAGTGACCGCGCAGGTATGGATCCTTCGCCTCGAGGGCGTTGACCAGCGCTTCGAGGGTGGCGACGGAGATCCGTTCCAGGTTGGCCCGCTCGCGCCGCAACTCAGCGCCGCGCTGGACGATTTCGCGCTGCAGCCAGGCCTGGGTTTCCGCCTGTTCGATCAGGTCACGGCGGCGGGCAAGGGCCCGGGTGATGGCCCGCTCGAGATCGGGCAGGACGACCGGCTTGACCAGATAGTCCATAGCGCCCCGCTGCATGCACATTGCGGCGGAGTGGGCGTCGTTGACGGCGGTGAGCATCAGGATGGCGGCGTGCGGTTCGCGGGCGATCAGCTGGGGCACCACATCCAGTCCCGACGCATCGGGCAGCCGGACGTCGAGCAGGACGCAGCTGATCTTGCGACGCGAGGCCTCGGCCAGGGCACTGGCCGCGTCGGCAGCCACGACCACCTCGTGACCGAGACTGGTCAGGAAGCGGCCCATGGACGACCGGATTGTCTCCTCGTCGTCGACGATGAGGGTCGTGGTAAGCGTAGCGTCCAGCGGCAACGCCGGAACCGAACTGCCTTGCATAGTCTCTCCGGTTGCCCGCCCGTCAACAGTAGCCAACCGTCGCGGCATTCTCCAACCTTCCCGTCCAGGGCGAGGAATCTCCCCCGCCATTGAGCAATTATGCGGCCAGACCCTCTTTGCGACCCCGGTTGGTATCGGCGGGCTGCGGCCATCGCGAAAGGCCATTCCGGGTACTCACCCCACGAAATCGACCACGATTCGGCCGGGGATGATGCGGGCCCCGGCTGCACGGTCCAGGAGCGCCTGCACGGCCTGGCGGCCGCGGGCGCCGTAATCGACGGTCCAGTCGTTGACGTACATGCCCACGAAGGTGTCGGTACGATCATCGGAAATGCCACGATTGAACTGGCGGGCATGGGCCAGAGCGGCGGCCCGATGTTCGAGCGAATAGACGATGCTGGCGCGGAGGTCGCGGCCGATCTGCTCGATCACATCGTGCCCCAGGTCGCGCCGGACCACATTGCCGCCGAGCGGCAGGGGGAGGCCGGTATCGGCCAGCCACCAGGCCCCCATGTCGGCCCAGAGGTGGAGGCCGTCATCAGCGTAGGTCAGTTGCCCTTCGTGGATCAACAGCCCAAGGTCGACCTGGCCCGAGTGGACGGCGGCCTCGATCTGATCGAACGGCATCACGACCGGTGTGAAATCGGGCTGCCAGAGGCGCAACGCCAGATACGCCGTGGTGAGCAGCCCTGGAATGGCGATCCGCTGGCCCCGTGCGGCGACCTGCGGGTCGCCGGGCGATGGCATCCGAGCGACCAGTCGCGGCCCGTAGCCGTCGCCCATCGACGATCCGCTGGCGAGCAGCGCATACTGGTCCGCGAGGTAGGCATAGGCGTGGATCGAGACGGCCGACACGTCGAGCTCGCCGCGGAGCGCGCGCTGATTCAGTGATTCGATGTCGGAGAGTTCGTGGACATAGCGCAGGTCGCCGGTGTCGATCTTCCCTTCGGCGAGCGCGTAGAACATGAAGGCGTCATCGGAGTCGGGGCTGTGGGCCACGTGGATGGTGGTTGGCATCAGTTGGCTCCATCGCCCTTGCGGTACTGCTCGAGGAAGGGAAGGTGCTCTTCGTATTCGGGGCGCTTCTTCTTGATCTCGCTGTCGTAGTTGGCGCGGAATGCTACCCGGGCGGCGCGGGCCGCCGCCGAATCCCCGGCAAACTCGGCCACCGTGGCGCGAATGTAGTAGCCGAAGAGGTTGTCGGGTGCCCGCTTCAGGATCGTGTCGGCCAGCGCGCGCGCCTCGGGAAACATGCCGACCTGCGCCTGCAGCATGGCGGCGTGGTATTGGGCGTCGATGTCGCGATTGCTGTCGGGAAGCTGGGCGTAGGCACCGAGCGCCATCGGCGTGAAGGTCACTACCGTGTTGGTGTCCCCCGACTGGAGTGCCTGGGTGATGCGGGCCTCGAGGCGGACGAAGCGTTCCTTGGGTGACATGTTGGCGATGTCGGGGGCGCGACCGAGGGGGACGCCATTGGCGCTCAACCCAGCCGAACTATCGCCGGCGCCGGCATTCCCGGCGTTGGCCATCGAGACCGGGGCCGGAGCGCTCCCCTTGTTGGCGTAGTAGAGGACCGCGGCGATCACGGCGACGCAGAGTACCGCCGCGATCAGCCAGGGGAGGCGATCCGCGCGCAGGTGCGGAGCCGGGATCGCCGCGCCGCTGTTCACTGGTGGGCGCGGCGCGCCGGAATGCGACAGTCCGCCGGCCGATGCGCCGCAACGATGGCAGAACCGGGCGCCCGGCGCGAGCGCGGTACCGCAGCTGGCGCAGGGCGGGTTGGTCAGGGCTGCCCCGCATGCGGCGCAGAAATTTCCAGATGCGGTCGCGCCGCATCGGGGACATGTGGCGCTCGGACTCTCCGTCACCGTCTCTCCATTCTCGACAACCGGCCCCAGCCGGATCAGTGGCCGAATATAGCGTTCCCGGTGGCGCGAGCCGCTGGCTGCCACTACCCTTCGGGAACCTTTTCGAACCGCAGGATGACGACACCATCCACTGACACCATCGATCTTTCCAGCGCCGACCACATGGGTGACCTTGCCCGTGGCGGTACGACCTGGTCGGTCCACCTCGAGACGCGACAGGACGGTCCGGTCACCGCCGGACGCGTACATTTTGTCGCGGCCGAGGTGCGCCGCAGCTCGGCGTGGATCTTTCGCGAGTGGACCGCTGCCGACGTCAAGGTGCGGTTCGCCGAGTTCTCCCCGCTGGAGCTGTGGAGACTGCTCGAGAGCCTCAGCTGAGCCGGCCGCGGTGACCGGGGGGGCAGCCGGCCGCATTGGCCGTGGCGTGTTGCTGGCAATGATGATCGGGGCAGGCTCGGCGTCCGCGCAGGCGGTCGCGCACGATTCGGCCAACCGCATTGTCGGCATCGAACTGGTCCGGCGCAATGTCGGCGAGGGAAGTTTTCTCGGGCCGATCACCCGCAAACTCCACAAGACCACGCAGGCGCCGTTCATCCGCGACGAGTACCTCTTCCATGTCGGCGAGGTGTACGACTCCAGCCGCGCTGCACAGACGGCGCGCAATCTCCGCCTGCTCGGAGTCTTCACCTCCGTCACGATCGACACCGTGCGCACCGATTCCGGACTGGTGGTGCGGGTACACACGCAGGATGGCTGGAGTACCAAGATCATCACCGCGCTGCGCACCACCGGTGGTTCGGCGGCGTGGACGCTGGGGCTGGTCGAAACGAACCTGCTCGGTACCATCACCACGGCGGACGTTCGCTTCCATCACGACCCTGACCGTGACAACCTGATCCTCGGCTTGCATCGCGACCGGGTGATCGCCGGCAAGATCGGCGCGACGCTGCAGTACGTGCCGCGATCGGACGGCGCGCTGGCCGGCGCGGCGCTGGTGTTGCCATGGTATTCCAACGCGCAGCGCTTCGGCATGACGGTCACGACCGCCGACGACCGGGAGCGGATCTTCCGCTACCTCATCGGCGATCCGATACCGCGCGATACGCTCGAGGAGCGATATGTGCTCGGGCGCGTCGACGTGGCCCGCGCGATCGTGGCGCGTGACGACCACTACATTCGCGTCGGCGCGGTGTTCCAGGTACGGCGCGATGACTTTGCCTCGGAAGCGACCACGGCGGCAGTCGGTATTCCGGGCCATACCGTGACCGGTGCGCTCGGGGTGTATGTCGAGGACAATCTCCGCGACCATCACGTCGTCGTGCACAACTTCCAGGCGTTCGGGCGGCCCGAGGATATCGATCTCAGTACGGTCGTTCGCGTCTCTGCGTTCGCTGCACCAACGGCATTTGGCTATGATGCGGCCGACGCCGGCGTCGGTCCCGGCATCGGCATCCACACCGGTTTCATCTTTCCGGGCGGCTTTGCCTACCAGGATTTTGCCGCCAACGGATTGTACGGCAGCGCGGGCCTCGACTCCGGGCAGGTCATCGCGTCCACTACGATCGCGCTGATTCCGGTCGCCCGTCACCAGCTGATCCTGCACGCCGAGGCTGGGGCGCTTCGTCAACCAGTGCCGGGGGCGGAGTTTGATCTGGGGCTGGGATCGGGACCGCGTGCGTTCGCGCAGCACGCGTTCACGGGCGACCGCGAGTTCAACCTCTCGGCAGACTACCGTTTCGCGTTGATACCGAACTTCCTGCATGTGGTCGGTGTCGGCCTGGCGGCGTTCGCGGACTACGGTGGCGCGTGGTACGCCGGATCCGGGCGGCGCACCGGCTGGGATGCCGGGGTCGGACTGCGCCTGGGCGTGTCGCAGGATCCCGACCCGACCGTCAATCGATTTGACCTGGCGTGGCGCGGCGCGATTCCGGGACTTCCCGGAGGGTGGGTTTTTTCGGTTGCCCGTGGACTTCCGTTCGCCGTCGGGCCACGAGGCGCTCCGCGATAGCAACGCTGGTATCTTGCGGGGTGCCCGGCCTTGCCGGCGTGCTTACCCGGATCTGGAGTGGTTGCAATGCGTTCCCCGTTCGTTGGTGCCCCGATCGTTTCCTGCCTCCCCTTGCCGCGGGCGTTCTCGATTGATGGCCGAACGGTGAAGGGCCTGATCCCCTTCCCGGTCAAATAATTCGGGTGCGTAACGCGGCGCTGATCCTGGTAGCGGCCCTGGTCGGCTGCGGCGGCAAGGGTGAACCGGCACTCTCGGCTCACGGATTGTACGGTCAGGAGCTCACGACGACGGTCCCCAAGCCACCGTTCCGGTTTACCGATTCCGAAGGTCACCCCTTCACATTCGATTCGGCGACGGCCGGCAAGGTCACGCTCCTCTTTTTCGGCTACACGAGTTGTCCCGATGTCTGTCCGCTGCACCTTGCCAATCTGCACGCCGTGCTCGACAAGATGCCCGAAGAAATTCAGCGCCAGGTGATGGTGGTCTTTGTCACCACCGATCCGGCGCGCGACTCGCTGCCGGTCCTCGATCGCTGGGTCAAGGATTTCGATCCGCAGTTCATCGGGCTGACCGCTTCCGATTCCATCCTGGCCGCCGCACAGCAACTGACGCGCGTACCGCTGGCTGAGAAAGGCGTGCCCGATTCGACGGGCAAGTACACGGTGGGTCATTCGGCGGCGGTGATCGCCTACACGCGTGACGGTGTCGGCCGAGTCGCGTATGGTCCGACGACCCGGCAACGGGAATGGGCGCACGACCTGCCGTTGCTGGTGGCGTGGTGAACGCGACGAGAGGCTGAGCGATGCAATGGTGGTGTTCGTCGACCGGACGACCGTGGACGTGGACCTTCCAGTGGTATCCGGGTGTCGACTTGATGCTGCTCCTGTTGGCGTTGGCATGGTGGTATCTCGGCGTGCGTCACCAGTGGTCGCGGCGGCCATGGGGCTGGTTCGCCTTTGCATGGATCACACTGCTCGCCACGCTCGACTGGCCAATCGGCACCCTCGGAGCAGGGTATCTGGCGAGCGTACACACGGCCGAGTTCATGCTGCTCACGCTGGGCGTTGGCCTCGGGCTGGTCAAGTGCATTCCTGCCGACGGGTGGCTGCGCATTGCGCCGCCAGGATCGATTGCGAATCGGGTGCTGCACTTTCTCGCTCATGCGATTCCCGGCCTCTTCGGGTACACGGCAATCGTGCTGGTTACCCACGTGCCGGCAGTCGTTGATGGCGCGATGACCTCGCAACTCGGTTCGTTTGCGATCGACCTGTCGTGGATTCTTGCCGGCTTCCTGCTCTGGTGGCCGATTGCGGCGCCGCGCGAATTCATCGCGCTCGGCGTGTTCGGGATGATTGGCTATCTCTTCGGCGCCACCATCGGGCCGACGATTCCGGCCATGATGATGGTTTTTTCTGACTGGCCGATCTATCGGCTCTACGAACTCGCGCCGCGAGTCGCAGTCCATTTCACCGCCAATCAAGATATCAAGCTCGCCGGTCTCACCATGAAGATCATCGGCGACATCCCCATCTGGATTGCAGCGGCGGTAGTATTCTTTCGTGGCACCACGGTGCAGGGAGAGATGATCGATGCCTGAGTATTCCGTGACCGTACGACTCGACGCTGATGGTGTCCCATCGGTGGCAGCGCCAGGCCAGGTCAAGACATTCACCATGCCGGAGCGGATCAAGCGCGGTGGGACGCTGATGCTCATCACGCTGCTCGTCGCGCTGCCGTTCGTCTTCATTCCAATCATTCACTTCCTTGCGGTGCCGATGATCGTCGTCTGCGGTGGGGTGATGTCGGTCAAGCAGCTCTCCGCGGTCTGTCGCCTGGCGCCAATGCGGATGCCCTGTCCGAAGTGTGGCGCGTCCAACCGGGTTGGCGGCGGAGTAGGCTATCGCTCGCTTGAGGCGAAAGACCAGATGTGCTCGAGTTGCCGGCGCCATCTTACCCTGCGGATTGTTCCGATAGCCGACTCGCAGGTGCCGCCAGCGCCCGCTCAGACGTCCTAGCGGTCACACCGGTGCACGGCGGCCGGTCTCCCCGTTGACCGGAGCTCCGGCATGACCGTCACGCCTCGCAGCCCTCGTGCGCCCCATACTCTCCGGCCGCGGACCCTGACCCACCCGGAAATCTGGTTCGCGGCCGGCATCTTCCTGATCCTCGCAATGGCTGCGCTGCGTCTCGCCAGCGCCTTCTTCCTGCCCGTTGCCGCCTCGGCGCTGATGTCCCTGCTGCTGGCACCGCTGGTGCGCTGGCTGAGCCGCCGGGGCGTGCCGGGCGGCGTCGCGGCGGGACTCGTGTTGCTCGGATTGGTGGTGGTCGCCGGCGGGACGTTGTTCACGCTGGCCAGGCCGGCGGCGGCGTGGCTCGGTCGTGCGCCAGCCACGATGGAGCAGGCCCAGGAGAAGATCCAGAAGGTGATCGCACCGATCTACTCGCTCCAGCGCACGGCTGCCAAAGTCCAGGAAGTCACTGCAGCGCCGACGGGCAAGGTGCGGACCGAAGTCGAAGTGGCGCCGGCGGGGATGCTGTCACGTGTATCGGGCACCACCATCGGGGTCTTTGGTGCGGTGTCGACGGTGCTCTTCCTGACTTTCTTCCTGCTCGCCGCGGGTGAGCGCTTCAGCGAAAAACTCGGCGACATCATGCCCGAACGTCACCGACGGGAAATGATCGGCGCGTTGCGCGACATGCAGGCGCAGATGTCGACCTACCTCAGCACGAGCGTGCTGATCCGCACCGGGCTCGGCCTGGCGACGTGGGGTGCGCTGAAGCTGATCGGGTTGCCAAACCCGGCGCTCTGGGGCGTGATGGCGGCGGTGCTCAACTTCATACCCTACCTCGGTTCACTCGTCATGCTGTTGATCATCGCGGTCGCGTCGTTGGTGACCTTCGATGATACCGAACATGTCCTGCTGGCCGTCGGTGCATTTTTCCTGATTTCGCTGCTTGAGGGCAACGTGGTGACACCGATGCTGCTCGGGCACCGTTTGCCGCTCAACGCGGTGGCGATCTTTGTCGGGCTGCTTTTTTGGGGGTGGATCTGGGGGATCACCGGCGCAGTCCTCGCGGTGCCGTTGATGGTGATGATCAAGGTGATCGCCGACCGGGTGAAGGTGCTCGAGCCCCTCGGTGTGCTGCTCGGGAGTTGAACGGACCGGATTGTTACGGTGGCCGACTTGGTGCGCCGGACGTATCGTCCGTCCTACATCCTACTCCCGGGGCAACTCATGGTGACAAAGCAGTGGATCGCGCTGGTGACGCTGGCGGCTGGAATCGTCGCCTGCAGTTCGGACAGCAATACCGGCACGGTCGGCGGGTCGACCAACGTGGTCCAGGCGACTGCCGGACTCGCCTTTACGCCGGCGGTGATTTCGATTCATCCCGGCGACTCGGTCACCTGGCAGTTTGCCAGCGTGGGCCATAACGTCACCTTCGATGCGGTGACCGGCGTGCCGGCCAGCATTCTTGGTACCAACGCGAATGTCAACATCACGCGGACCTTCGCGAACGCCGGGACGTACACGTATCATTGCACGATCCACCCGTCAATGACCGGCACAGTAACCGTGACGGCCAGTGATGTATCGTCGCCACCACCGGCACCGCCGCCACCACCGCCGGCTGGTTATCTGCGTCATCCTGCGGCCTGATCGATCAGGCCGCGCAACGCCCCGGACGGCCAGCATGGCGATCCGGGGCGTTGTCGTGGAGTGAGCTACGCCGAAGGTGCCGAGCGGTTCGAGCGCAGCTTCCAGATCAGGTAGAGCAGCACGACAATGTTGATCCCCAATGCGGCGGCGCGTGGCAGCGTCAATCGGCGGGTCAGTTCGAAGAGCTCGAAGGGGATGAACGACGCCGTGGCAATCACCGTCAGCACCTCCGCCCAGCGACGCTGCAGCCAGAGTCCGGTCCCCTCCACCAGAAAAAACGCGGCATAGAGAAAAGCCCCCGCGCCAACCAGCTTGAGGTGGTTCGGTGCCAGCGCGCCGGCCTGGCGCAGCAAGCGGAGGACTGGGACGACATCAATGCTCTGGCCGAGGTTTTCGAAGATGACCCGGGCCTGGTCGCCGAAATCCGAACGGATCAACTGCAGCGCGCCGAGGCCGAGGGCAATCAGCATCAGGGCCTTGGCGAACTTGAACAGCGCGATCAGCGTGAGGATGCTGTCGCGCTCGCCGGTGTGCCTTGGCAGCGTGACACGTCGGTGGGCGACCGGCTCGGGAAGGTCATGCGATGACATGGGCGAAAGATGTACCCGCACCGGTGGCCGGAGCGAATCGTGACAGAAGCGTGATAGAATTGGTGATGCCAGCACAACGACTGCGAGCGTCACACTGATGGGTCGCCCCGGGGCGCGGTGGCCGACGTTGTGGTGGTGGCTAGCGGCCGCCCTCTTGGTCGCCGAAGCGTGGGGAAACCGATTCAACCTCAATCCGGACGGTGTGAGTTACGTCGAGATGGCGCGTTACGCGGCCTCGGGTGATCTCACCCAACTCATCAGCGGCTACTGGAGTCCTGGCTACCCGCTGCTGTTGCTGCCGATTGTCGCGATTGTCACCGCATCGGCACGGCAGCAAATCGTCTGGTTGCACCTCATCAATGCAGGGTTGCTCGTCGCCGGTGCAGTCTGGTTCGGCCGCATGATTGCCCTGCTGCCCGAGGGACTTGGCCGTGGGCGTGACGGCGTGGGATATCTCGTCTTTGCGATGATCGGAGTTGGCGGTGTGGGCAGCGGCTTGCTGACGCCCGACGCTGCGGTGATGATCGCGGTACTGGTCACGGCGTGGTCGCTGCTGCAACTGGAACGCGGCGAAGCGACGGGGCGCTGGTCGCTGGTCCTCGGCGCCGCGCTGGGTGCCGGGTACTGGCTCAAGGGAATGATGCTGCCATTGGCACTGCTGCTCTTCGCACTGCTCTGGTGGTTGCCGCCTCAGGTCCCTCGGGCGCGCGCGCTGATCCTTCGGGCGGCCGGCATCTTCGCCATGATCGCGCTACCGCTGGTCGCCCTGGTAAGCTGGCGGGTGGGACATCTGTCGGTCGGCGAGGTGGGCCGGCTCAACTACGCCTGGGAAGTCGATGGTGTGCTGCCGTTTGTCGGCTGGCTCGGTGACAGCGTTGCTGCCCACGGCCGGCCCGTCCATCTGCCACACCTGCTGGTACGTGAGCCGGAGACGTTGACCTTCGCGGGGCCAGTGCCGGGCTTCTATCCGCTCTGGTACGATCCGTCATACTGGTATGCGGGAGTGCGGGCGCGGTTTGACCTGTCCGGCGAGGTCGCGGCAATCGGCCGCAGTCTTGGGGCGTTGGGAAAGTTGCTGCTGGGCCAGTGGGCGGTGATTGCAGCCCTGGTGCTCTGCTGGTCGGCGACTGCACCGGCGACGCCGCGCGCGGCGATGGGACGAATGCCCGGGGTGCTGTTGTTGTGGTCGGTCGGAGCCGCCGCCGCATACGGGCTGGTGCATGTCGAGCAGCGCTATCTGGCGGGCTTCATCGCCACGGCAGCGGTCGCGATCTGCTGCTACCTTGCGGCTCGGCAGGCACGTCCCGGCCGGCGGTGGGTGATGCCGGTAGTGCTGGCGCTATTGGCCGGCGCGGCTGGCTGGCAGGTCTGGAGCAATAGTGGTGGCTTTGACCCAGGCTACCAACCCGATTATCTGGCCGCGGCGGGGGCATTGCGGCAGGCCGGGTTGTCGCGAGGCACGCCGGTGGCGATCGTCGGTGACGCGTTCGAAGCGTACGCGGCGTTTGCGGCTGGTGTGCGGATCACCGGGCAGGTCGTCGATTCGACGGCATTCTGGCGCCTGCCGGCCGACGGCCGAGCGGCAGTGACCGGTGCACTGCAGCGACAGGGGATGCGAGCATTGCTCGCGAACAACGTACCACCGGCACTGGCCGGTGAAGGGTGGCGACTGGTGACCTATTCGGACTCGACCAATCTGGGTGTGCTGATCTTGCCGGCTGGCCGGCCATGACGTGGCGTGGCTGGGCCCTTGCCGTGATGGCAGCGAGTGTGGCCGGGGCCTGCGCGCCCAAGGAGCGTCCGACCGGCCCGATCAGCATGTCGATCGACACGCTGGTGAGCCTGATCCGCCAGGACCGTTACTCCTCCGAAGTGCGCGGCCGGCGGGTGACACTGCACGGTTCGCTCGACTCGGCGGTGAGTGCCTGGGGGCGCACGACGGTGTATTTCCGGACCGGCCAGACGTGGGACGTCGAGTGCGCCCTGACTCCCTCCATGCCCGATCTCAAGGCCGGTGATACCCTGACGGTGCACGCCGTCAATGGCGATCATGCGGTCAAGGGCCTCACATTGATTGGCTGCGCCGCCGGGAGCTGACGTTGCCCGCTGTGCGGGCGGGGCCTAGCTTCACCTGCCTGACGGCGCCGTAGCCAAGTGGTAAGGCAGAGGTCTGCAAAACCTCCATCACCGGTTCGACTCCGGTCGGCGCCTCTCATCTCCTCCCGTTCACCCCGGCGCGCAACTCTCATCGTCCGGACGGTCAGATGCCATCCAATTGTGTCGTTTCTGTCATGCGACCCGGCCATCGTTCGAGCATGCGATACTTTTTGCTGACAGGATTGCTCGCCGCGGCCGCCTGCGGACGGCCTGCGCCGCCGCCGCCGACCATCACCGTGGCGGCCAGCGCGGACACCCTCGTGGTACCGGTCGTTGACGCCGGCGTCGTGATTGTCCGTCCGGACGGTCGCTACGTCGTCCTCGGCCCAATCGAGAATCAGCTCTTCGTTGCCGATTTTGGCGCCCACACGGTGACGCCCTACCCGGGAATCACTGCGGCCGATGTGCCCCACCCGATCACGCTCTTTGCCGTGGGCGACAGCATCGTGGTCGGCGACTGGGGCCTCAAACGGTTCACCGAGTGGACACCGGCCGGGCAACGGTTGGCGGCGTGGCCGGCGCCGGATCAGTTGCTGGGTGCGCTGCCGCGGGCGCGCGACGCGGCCGGGCAGTGGTACTTCCAGGTCATGCCGAACCCCAAGGAAGACGGTAGCGGCCTGCTCGACAGTGGTGTCGTGGTGCGGGCCGACCCACAGCTGACGCGCTTTGACACTGTTGCCAAGCTGGCACCGGGCGAGCTGGTCAAGGTCGGCGGCGTGAGCGGGATGCGGTATCAGCGGCGGACCATGGGCGGTGACGATGCGTGGGGCGTCGAACCGGATGGCACGCTCTGGCTGGCCCGTGTGTTCCAGAACCGGATCGAGTGGCGGCGTCCTGGCACCAAAAAGGTCGAGCGATCGAAGATGTTTCCCGACATGGTGTTGACGATGTCCGACATGGACCGCGAGCTGTTCGTGCGGCGCTTTCCGGAAGATCAGCAGCAGGCCGCGCGTGAGTTGCCGAACTCGCCGGTCAAGCCACCGTTCGAGCATGTCTTCCCGGCAGCCGATGGCCGGATGTGGCTTGCCAAGAGCGACACGGCATTGGCACCGGTGCGGCACCTGCAGGTCGTCGACAAGGACGCCGTACGGTTCAACATCTTCGTGCCGAGCCGCGGGCAGCTTCGGGCGGTCGACGCGAACTATCTGGTGATGGCCGAAGAGTTTCCCGGCGGGATTCGATTGATTCGCTATCCAGTGCCAGCCCAGGTCAACGCCGCGCCCACCCCCTGAGCGCGGCGGTCAGTCGGCCATCATGTCAGCGGCTTGCCGCTGCTCTTCGGCCAGCTTCTTCCGGTCACGATACTCCTGATACCAGCGCCGGGTGACTTCGCCCGCGAGCGTGGTATTGCCGATGCCAAAGGCGAGACCGACCGCCAACGCGACCGCACCCAGCACCAGCGTGAACGCTGCAGTGATCAGCTCCTCGGCAACGCCGATCTGCTGCAACGCCATGAACATCGCGACAACCACGACGGATCCTTTTGCCACGTTGGCCAGGATCGGCACGCCTTCGACCGTGCCGGCCGACGCCATGATCACCCCGCGCAGGAACTCACCGACCACCATGCCGAGGATCACAATGACGATCGCGGCAATCAGGGTGGGGATAAAGCTCAGCATGATGCCGAACATGCGGTTGATGCTGTCGAGTCCGAGCGCCGTGGAGGCCAGCAGGATCACGATCAGCATCATCAGCCAGAAGAGCAGCTTGCCGACCGCGTGAATCGGATCCAGGTGCGCGCCACTGCGGTCGACCGCCTCGCGCAGGCCGCCGACTTCGGCCACCCGGTTGAAATCGAGGCGTTTGAGCAGCCGATCGACCCAGCGCTCGACCTGTTTGGCGGCGAAGTAGCCGACGAGCAGGATCAACGATGCGGCGATGAAGGCCGGTAGCACGGCTCCCATCTGTTGTCCGCCAGTACGGAGCCGATCGACGAGTTCGTTCACGATGTCACCTCGAGCACAAGTTTGCCGAACTGCTCGCCCTGGGCGAGTCGTCGGAACGCACGGGCACCTTCGTCCAGCGGAATTACTTCGTCGACCGGCGGTCGCAGCAGCCCGGCATTCCCGAGTGCGACGACCTCGGCAAACTCGCGCCGGGTTCCCATGGTCGAGCCAAGCAGCGACCACTGAAACCAGAAGAGGCGGCGCAGATCGAGTTCGACCAGCGGGCCAGCGGTGGCACCGCAAGTCACCAGGCGGCCACCGGGGCGGAGCGCGCGAAGCGACTGCGGCCAGGTCGCACCGCCGACTGAATCGACCACCACGTTGGCCCCTTGTCCGAAATGTCGCTTGACGGCGGTCGCGACGTCAGGCGTGGTGGTGTAGTTGATGCCGAAATCGGCGCCCAGCGCGCGGGCCCGCTCGAGCTTGGCGTCGGACGAGGAGCTGACGGCGACCTGGGCTCCCAGGTAGTGGGCGATCTGCAGCGCGGCCAGGGCGACGCCGCCACCGATTCCCCAGATCGCAACCTGTTCGCCGCGAGTGAGCTGGGCGCGAGTTGTCAGCATTCGCCAGGCGGTAAGCGTGCTGAGGGTGAACGCGGCGGCGACCGGCCAGCTCCAGTCGCCCTCCAGCGGCAGCAGGTTGCGGCCCGGGACGACCAGCTCTTCGGCAGCGGTGCCCGGGCGGTGCTCGCCCATGACGCCGAACTCGCGGCAGAAGATCTCTTCGTCGCGCTGACAGGCGGCGCAATGCCCGCAGCCGAATCCGGGACTGAGCACGACCCGGTCGCCCGGGCGGAGATGCTTGACGTCGGCGCCGACCTCAAGGACAATGCCGGCGGCATCGGTCCCGACGATATGCGGCAGCGGCGGCTGGGGAACGCCCGGCGCCGCGTCGGCGACCCAGAGATCGAGGTGGTTGAGCGCGGCCGCGCGCACCGCGATACGCACGTCGCCGGGGTCGCGCAGCACCGGCGATGGCAGCGTGAGGACAGCCAGATGACCGGCTCCGCCGGTGGTGGTCAGACAGAGGGCGCGCATTCGCCGGGCAGACACCTTGCAGAAGCGGGTGAGTGACGCGACATATAATAGCGATGCACGTCACGCAACACGCAGGTCATCACTCACCCTTTTCTACCGCTGTGGCGCAGGAGAGCACCGATGGTGATGAGCGAAGGCTCGTTCGATTTCCAGTATGGCTCGCTTGAAGCGGATGCATCTGCTCCGAGCCTGTCCCCGCGCTTCGATGAAGTACCGGAACCGGCGCCCGGCGCCGTGACCGCGAAACCGCGGAAGAAGAAGCCCGCGCCGAAGGCGCCGCCAGCGGCACCGCCGCGGCCTGCGGCCAAGCCGGCCGTCGCCAGCAAGCCGATGGCCAAGGCGTCCCCGAAAAAGGTCGTCGCGAAGGTGGCCACCAAGAGCGCGCCGAAGAAGAGCGCAGCCAAGCCCGGCCGGAGCAAGCCGGTCAGCAAGGCGCCCGCGAAGAAGGCAGCAAAGCCCGCCCCGAAGAAGGCCGCTCCGAAAAAGGCAGTCATGAAGAAGGCGGCCATGAAGAAGGCGGCGCCGAAGAAGGCTGCTGCGAAGAAGGCCGCTCCGAAGAAAGCGGCCCCGAAAAAGGCGGCGCCGAAGAAGTCCGCGCCGAAGAAGTCCGCACCCAAGAAGGCGGCCCGAAAGGGTGCCCGGCGGCGGTGAACGAACGCGGTAATTGCTGGACGATGCGCCCCGGCTCTGCCGGGGCGCGTCTCGTTTGGTGGCTGATTCTGGCGCTCCCCCTGTCGCTGGCGGCTTGCGGCCCGCCGCCCGGCGCCGGGATGGACGCGTTGTCAGGGGCCACGGTGATCGACGTCGTCAGTGGCCGGTCGATTGCCGATGGCGTGGTACTGGTGCGGGACGGCCATGTCGAAGCGGTGGGCTCGGCCGACGAAATCGAGATCCCGCGTGGCGCGACGATCACCGATCTGCGCGGCCACTGGATCATTCCGGGATTGATCGACGCGCACACCCACCTGCAGCCGTGGGGACTCGGGGTCGCGCTGCGGTATGGCGTGACCGCCGTGCGTGATCTTGCCGATCGCGCCGACCTGGCCGACTCCCTGCGCGCGGCTGCGGCTCGGGGGCCGGCGCCGCACCTTTATATCGGCCTCGCCGTGCTCGATTCGCTCGGTTCGTTCGGCCCGACGCACCTGGATACAACCTCCGTCGCCCTGCCGGACAGCGTGGCCGGTCGGATCGCCTCGCTACTCGCGCAGCACGCCAACTGGGCCAGCGTCTCCCCGCGCGTCACGCCCGCGCAACTTGAATCAATCCTGGCGAGCGCCCGTGTCCCGCGGCTGCCGGTTGCCGCGCAGCTCGGAGTGACCGACGCCCTCACGGCGGCCCACCTCGGTGTGGCATCGATCGAATCCCTCAGTGGGATTCCCGAGGCGGCCGGCGATTCCACGGCACTCTTTGCGACCGATACCTTGCCCGGCGCAGCAGGCTGGACCGCGTTCGAACGGAGCTGGAGCAGCCTCGACACGGCGGCGCTCGGCGACGTCGTGCGCGAGCTGGCGGCGCGTCGCCTGATCCTGGTGCCGATGCTGGTACTGCACGAGGCACGCGCGCACTTCGACGACTCGACTCGCTGGCACGATCCGTCATTGGCGGCGGTGCCCGATTCGGCGCAACGCAGTTGGGAGCTGGCGGCGCTGCTTCACGGCGCGAAGTGGGCGGATTCGGATTTTGCCGCCTTTCGCGCCGCACGGCCGCTGCAGGACTTCGCCGTACATACCTTCGTGACGCAGGGTGGCCGGGTCGCGACCGGGAGCGATGCCTCGCGGCCGATGTTGGTACCGGGGGCCGGAGTACACGACGAAATGGGGCTGCTGGTCCGCGCCGGGCTGGCACCGATCGACGCGTTGCGCGCCGCCACTGAGTGGGGCGCTGACCTGCTCCGCGCGGATTCACTGGGGCGCCTGCGCCCGGGCGCTGTCGCCGACCTCGTGGTGCTGGACGCCGATCCGTTGCAGTCGATCGCCAACAGCCGCCGCATCAGCCGCGTGATGCGGGCCGGACGCTGGCTGCCGCGCTGACCTTCGCGCTGCTCTCCCCGCGTCGCTACTTTGTCGGCGTGGGCACGTTCCGATGGACTCCCGATCGCATGGAACAACTCGAGCACGCCGTGCAGAAACGGTTGCGCGTGGCGCTGCGCCGTCGCGGCAATGAATACATCGTGGTCGCGGCGGGGATCACGCAGTCACGCGGCCGGGACGCACTGCTCGGCTATCTCGCGATGACCGGCGACGAACTCACCTTCGTGCTCAGCGACCTTGACCACTTTCAGGTACTCGACAACTGACCGACACCCTGCCCATCGCGCTGGTGCACCTCGACGAGAGCTGCCTCGGCAACGGACGCCCCGGCGACAACCGCGGCGGCGCCGGCGGCCTGGTCGAGAGCCGCACCGGACGTGGCATCGAGCGCCGCGACTTCTTCCTGCATTCGCCCGCGACCACCAACAACAGGATGGCGCTGAGCAGTGCGATTGCGGCGCTGCAGCTCCTGTCGCAAAAGGGAAACCGGTTGCGCGTGCTGATCGTCTCCGATTCGGAATATCTGGTCAAGGGAATTCGCGAATGGGTTCCCGGCTGGCGCGCTCGCGGCTGGACCCGCAAGGCGGGAGCGATCGAGAACCTGGCGCTCTGGCAGCTGCTGGCGGATTCGATCACCAAGCACGACGTGCAGTTTACCTGGGTCCGCGGCCACGCTGGTCACCCGCGCAACGAGTACGTCAACGATCTTGCGGTGCATGCGGCCACCGACCAGGTCACCTCACAGGGATTGGTCGCGTCCGGCTATCCGGAGTGGTTGGCGGAGCGGCAGGCAAAGGCGAAGTTTCCGGGGTACGATGCCGATGCCACCTTCAGCGAACTCGAGGCGCGCCTCGCTCGCGGTGATCGCTTTCCCCTCGCGGAGCAACGATGACTGATCTTGAAGCATTGACCGCGGCGCTGCTGAGCCAATGGCAAGAGCACGGCGGCAGCGGCGGCGGCCCGATTGGCGTCAGCGAGCTGCTCGACAAGGTGTTGCCGTACCGTATTGCGCGCCGAGTGGTCGAGGTGGACGCCAGTGAAGACTACGAGGCGCTGGTCTTGCGGCTGCTGGCTGAAGAAGACGACCTGGTGCGGGTGGAACCGGTCGATGCCGCAGACCTCGCCCGGGCAACCGTCGCGTCGCGGCTGCCCGATCTTGATGTGCTGCAGTTGCTGCGGTCGGCCACCGTGACCGTGACTGATCGCACCGCGGCCCGGCTTCGGCAGGCCGCTGCGCAGGTTGCCCGCCAGCGGGCCGAACCGTTGCCGCTGGCCGAAGACCTGCCAGCACACGACGCCATGGCGGCCACTCCGGCGCACGCCGTCGAGGCAGTTGCGGTGGCGGAATGCTGGAGTTGCAGCCAGGAGCTGCCGGCTGGCCGCGCGGTCAAGTTCTGTCCCCACTGCGGTGCCGACCAGCGCGATCCGGCCTGTCCATCGTGCGGTGTGGCGGTGGAACGCGAGTGGCAGCACTGCCCCGATTGTGGTGCCCGGCTCCGCGCCGGGTAACTTTCAACATGGATCCGACTGTTCCCACCGTCATTGACCGTGCCACGCTCGACCGCGTGCTCAAGCGCGCGTCCGAACTGCAGGGCAGCTCGCGGGAGTCGGGCGAACTGCTGTCGGAAGACGAGACCATCGCGCTCGGGCGCGAAGTCGGCCTGACACCGGAGTTGGTCAAGCAGGCGCTGATCGAGGAACGGGTTCGCATCAACGTTGAATCGCCCACTGGCGTTTTTCCCGGGGCATTTGCGCGAGTGGACGTGTTGGCGCAACGGGTCGTGCAGGGAGCGCCGGAACAGATCGTGCCCGCTCTGGCGGACTGGCTGGAGAGCCGCGAGAGCTTCGTCGTGCAGCGGAGTCAGGGTAGTGTTGCCACCTTCGAGCCCATGGAACAGTTCACCCGGGCGATGCGGCGCGTCGGCCGGATGTTTCGTGGTGGCGGACGCCCATATCTCGAACGCGTCGAACTGGTGAAGTGCGTGGTCACGCCGCTCGAAGCGGGTTACCAGCACGTGGCCATCGTGGCATCGATTGCGCCACGCCGTGAGCTGGTGGCGACGCTCGTTGTAGTGGTCGTGGCCGGCGCGGTTGCTGCGGGACTGCTCGCGGTGCTCGGCGCAATGTCGGTGCTGACGGCGGCGGTCGGATGGGCCATGCTGGCGGCGGTCGCGGTGACCGGCTTTGCGGCGCTCTGTCGCCGGATCACCCGGCAGTTGAGTGCCCGCGTCCGCCTCGGCCTCGAGCGCGCGCTCGACGACCTCCAGCAGAACCCGACGCTGACGTCAAGCACCGCGCTGCCACGGTCGAACGACATCGCTCGCAACCTGGGCCGAGTGGTCCGCGATATTTCGGTCGAAGTGCGCAAGGCGCTCGACCGATGAAGGCGCGCTCGGCCGCGCTCGGCGTGATGGTCGTGGCGGCCTGCTATCCTACCACCACTCGGCCGCCGTTCACGGTGGAACCCACTGCCGCCACCACACAGATCGAGTTGCCGATCGACCGTGCCACGACGGCGCTGGCCCTCGCGCTCGACACCGATTCGATTCCAGTGCTTCGCACCGTGGCCAAGGATGGCTGGCTCGAAACCGGCTGGTTCGACGCGACCACGATGCAGCCGACCACTGCGCGTGTGCTGGGTCCTGCGGTGGTCAAGGTGCGCGGCTTTGTCGATCCTGCGCGCCCGAACTTCAGTGCCCTCAGCGTCGAGACGGTGTACCGACCGATGGCTGATCCGGCAATGTCCGCACGCGATCTTGAACGCGAAGTCCCGGCCGATCATCCGGTGGCGAAGCGTGTGCAGCATGTGCTGGCGGCCATGGTGAAGCAATATGGTGGGGTGCCCGATTCGATCCCGGCGCTCGATCAGTTGCATCATGTCGGCGACAGTCTCGGGACCAACCTGCTCAAGCGGAAGCGGGCGATGCTGGACAGTCTGCCCAAGAGTGCGCCTGACACCACGGTAGCAACGCCGCCAGTTCCCGTGAAGCCGGTGCCCGTCGATACCACGCTGCCCCACAAGCCACGGTCGACCGCACCCGCCACTCGCTAGTCAGCCCTGAACAAATGCCTGCAGGTACGTTTCGAGCGTGGCGATGTCGAGCACGGCATCCTTGCATGGTCCGGCGGGCAGCGTCATCGTGAGCCCCAGCACGGGAACCTTCGCGGCCACGTCGTGCAAGCCACTCACCATGTCGCGTTCGCACGCCACGGCAACGACTGCCCGGGGCCGGCGCTCGCGAATCACGCGCCGAGCCAGTTGGCCGCGCGTCGCCACGAACACCGGGACGCCATAGCGACCTGCCAGTGAGAGCACCGAATCGAGCGTGCCACGTGAGAGGCAACGCGGAATCAGCAGCAGCAACTCGCCGCTACCGATCTTGCGCGCGCGTCGGAGTGCCAAGGCGTTGTAGACCTTGACCGCTGCGTTCTCGACTCGATCGCGCTGGCCGAACTTCGCGGCCACACGAGAAGTCAATCGCATCAACGGCAGCAGCGCGCCGCTCTCGGCGAGTCGCCCCGGAAGCAGGTTGATCGGACCCGCATAGCTCAGCGCGATCAACAGCCACCAGCCCAGCGAGCCGGCAGCGCCAGCGGCGAGCAGCCACCAGAGTGCCAACGGAATGTCGGGGTGGATCGAGCCGAGGCGCGGCGCCAACAGGAAGAGCAGCGCACCGGCCGCGGCGAAGGCGACCACCATGGCGGCGACCGTCCAGGCGAGGAAGAGCGGTGCCGGCGCGGCAAAGTTGCCGGCCTTGGGGAGCGGATTGCCGTCCCACTCATCCCATTCGTGACCGAGTCGGCGATCGACTTCGATATGGATGAGTTCGGCGCGCGGGGAGGTCATGGCCGGAAAGTTAGTGCGGTGTCGGCACGGCGGCCTCGGGGCAGGCATCTTTGGGGGATGACGGCCGATTTCGAGCTCGATCGCGACCTGGAGACCCGGGCCCGTTATGCCCAGGGTGGCGGCATCTACCGGATCGTGCCCGCAGCGGTCGCGCATCCGACGACGGCGCGCGAGCTGGCTCTGGCGCTCGACCAGGCCGCAGCCAGCGGACTCACCGTTACGCCCCGTGGCGCTGGCAGCGCCATGAGCGGTGACAACGTGACCGACGGCGTGATCCTCGATCTCTCGGGCTACGACCCGTCGCGTTGCCAGATCGACCCTGACGAACAGATGGCAATCGTGTCGCCAGCGCTGCCACTGGCCGCGCTGAATCGTGCGGCGTCGTTCTACCGGCTCCAGTTGCCGGTCGATCCATCGAGCGCGGCGTGGGCGACGCTGGGCGGCATGGTGTCGACCAACGCGTCGGGCCCGCACACGGTTCGCGACGGCAGCATGCGCGCCTGGGTGATGGCGCTGACCCTGCTGACGGGCGACGGCCCGCTGGCCCTCGTGCGCGGCCACGCGCCGCCCGCCGATCATCCGGTGGTGCGCCGCTGGCAGGCGACGGTGGCGCCGATGCTGGCGCGGCACGCCGCCGAGATCGCCGGGCGCTTTCCAGGCGTGCGCAAGAACACCGCCGGTTTCCGTCTCGACGAGATCGTGCGGAGCGGCGACCTGATCGACGCCGTGATCGGCTCCGAAGGGACCCTCGGCGTGATCACCGATGTCATGGTGCGGCTGGCGCCAGTTCCCGATCAACGGCTCGCGCTGCGCGTCGCCGTCCGCGAGCGGAGCGACCTGGTCAAGGTGATTGAGCTGATCCGCGCCTTTGCGCCGGCGACGCTCGAACTGCTCGACCGGACCTTCCTGCGCCTGGTCGCCGATCGTATCGCGACGCCCGAGCAGCCGGGACTGCTGCTCGCAGCGGCCGGTCTGCTGCTGGTTGAGCTGGAAGGCGACGCGGACGACGTTCAGCTCCGTGCGGCAGCGCTGGTCGAGGCGCTGGTGCCGCTGGTGCTCGATGTCCGGTTGGCGGCTGATCCCGCCGATGCGGCCCAGCTCTGGGCGCTCCGCCATGCGGCGTCGCCGATCCTGGCCGGCCTCACAGACGGCCGCCGCTCGCTGCAGGTGATCGAGGATGGTTGTGTGCCGGTTGCCAGACTCGGCGACTATCTCGACGCTGTCGAGCAGGCCGCCGCGGCTCAGCGGATTGACCTGGTGATGTTCGGCCACGCGGGCGATGGCCACGTGCACGTCAACCTGCTGCCGAACCTGCAGGACGCCGACTGGCTCCCTCGGGTGGCCGCGATCTACCGCGACGTCTCGCGCGCAGTAATGGCGCTCGGCGGCACACCCAGCGGCGAACATGGCGCCGGCCGGCTGCGCGCCTCGCTGCTGCGCGAACTGTACGGCGACGTGGTGATGGAGTGCTGTGCCGCGGTGAAAGCCGCCTTCGACCCGACCGGGCGCTTCAATCCGGGCGTCATTCTCCCCGACGAGCGTCCGCCACTCGAGCGGCTGAAGGTCGGACCCGGTGCCGCCGAGTTGCCAGCGGGCACCGCCGAGTATCTCCTGGCTGTCGAAGCTGGCGCGCGCTGGGGCGAGAGCCGGTGGATGGCCACGCCGTCCCGTTAGATTTTCCCGGATGCGCCTTTATCGCGAATCGCAGGTGACCCTGATCGGCCGGCCGCAATTTGTCGAGCCGGAACATCTCCCCGTCCAGTGGCGCGACGCCGCCTCCGACGGCGAACGCCTGGCGGAGTTTGCCGGCCGGCTCTGCTACATGAGCCAGCGCAATCCGGCCAACCGCTCCACCGGCGAATACCTCACCAATATCCTCAAGCAGGGCCATGGCTCGGTGTTTGAACACGCCGTGTATGTGCTGCTGATCGAGGGCGTGTCGCGCTCGCTGACGCACGAACTGGTGCGCCATCGTGCCGGCTTCGGCTACTCGCAACTGTCGCAGCGCTACGTCGATGAATCCGACGCAGCGTTCGTGATGCCGCCGGCGATTCAAGGCGACGCCGAGGCTGAGGCGGCGTGGCTGGTGCAGATGGAATCGGCGCAGGCGAGTTACATGGCCGCGGTCGAACGATTGATGGAACGTTACTCATGGGTGGACGATCGCGTGCATCGCCGCAAGATGTCGCGCGAGGCAGGGCGATCGGTGCTTCCCAATGGCACCGAAACCAAGATCGTGGTGAGCGGCAACATCCGCGCGTGGCGCACCATGCTCGAGTTGCGCCTCGGCGAGGGTGCCGAGCGCGAGATTCGGCGCATGGCGGTCAAGGTGCTCGGCGTGCTGCGCGGCGAGGCGCCGCATTTCTTTGCCGACTTCGAACTCTATCCAGCGGAAGATGGCGAACAGGCTGGACGCGTTGTCTACCATAAGATCTGAGGCCGGGGGTCCGCCATCGTCATTGATCGCTGTGTCTGCACCGGTCGGCATTTTGCCGAACTGTTGCCAGAGGCGCGCGCGTCGCGGTGGACCTTGCCGCAGCTGACGGCGGCGACGGGCTGCGGTGGCCAGTGCGGCCTCTGCCGTCCGTATCTGGCGGCGATGCTGCGCGATGGCGAGACCGTGTTTGATCACGTGCTGGCGCCGCTGCCCGACCAGGAATCGTCGTCGTGACATCCAGCGCGCTGGTAATGCTGACGCTGCTGCTCTTCTGGGCGGCAGTCGGCCTGCTGCTGACCGGTCATCGCGATCCCGGCCTGATTGCCACCGCCGTGTCGAGCCTCATCACGCTGTTGCTGATGCGGAAGAGTCGCCAGCTGGTGCAGGGCCAGAAGGATTCTCTCGAAACTGCGCTCGCGGCATCGGCGCGTCGCAATCGCGAGCTCGACCGGTTGCGCGAGCTGTCGTCGGCGCTCCTCGCCGGCAACGATCTTGCGACCCTCAATCGCCAGGTCGCCCAAGCCGCCGCCGAACTGCTCAACGCCGAGGGCGGCGCCATCATGCTGATGGTGGAAGAGGGACGATTCGTGCGCGTGGTGGCCGGGGCCGGTCCCTTGCTCGAAGCGGTCGGTTCGCTGGTGCCGGTGGAGAAGTCGCTCGTCGGTCACGTCATCCTGCTCGATGATGCGGTGCTGGTCACCAACATCGAGGAAGACGAGCGCAATCATCCCCACGAGCAGCTCACCGGACGACTCACGAGTGCCGCGATGGTGCCGCTTCGCTCGGCAGGCCTCGTGGTGGGCGCCTTGTGTGCGTACAATCGCAAGGACGGCCAGCCGTTCACTGATCACGACCGCCAGCTGCTGCAGACCCTCGGCGATCAGGTGGTGCTTGGCCTGGATCGCACCTCGGCGCTGGAAGAGCTGCGTCGCAATGAACGGATGCTGGCAGCCAAGAACAAGGAGCTGTTGCGCGTGACGCAGCTCAAGAGCGAGTTCCTGGCCAACATGTCGCACGAGCTGCGGACGCCGCTCAACGCGGTGATCGGCTTCTCCGACCTGCTGCTGACCGAGGGCCTTGGCCCGCTCGAAGCGCAACAGCGCGAGTTCCTGGAAGCGATCCTGCGCAACGGCCAGCACTTGCTCGGGTTGATCGGTGACGTGCTCGATCTCTCCAAGATCGAGGCGGGGCGCATGGTGCTCTCGCTCACGCCGTGTGATGTGCGCGAGGCGATCACTGCTGCGGTCACCGATACGCTGTCGCTGCGGTCAGCCAAGAATCAGCAGTGCGTCATCGACCCGGCCGAAAACAGTTCGCTCGAAGTGCTGGCCGACAGCACCCGGATTCGTCAGGTGCTTTTCAACCTGCTCTCGAACGCGTCGAAGTTCACCGGTGAAGGCGGCAGGATCACGGTCTCGGCGGTGCGCACGATTGCCCCGATGCCGGTGGCCGGCCCGGCTGGGCCCGATGGGCCGCGGATGGCTACGCGCGATGTGGTGTGGGTGTCGGTGTCGGACACCGGTGTCGGGATCAAGACCGAGGATATGCCGCGTCTCTTCCAGGAGTTTTCGCAGGTCGACTCGTCGGCATCGCGCGCAGCGCAGGGTACCGGCCTGGGGCTGGCTCTCTGCAAGCGGTTCGTGGCGCTGCATGGCGGCCAGATCGGCGTTGAATCGATTCACGGCAAGGGGAGTACGTTCTGGTTCCTGCTGCCGGTCGATGGACCGCCGAAGGAGCGGGCGGGGGTCTAGGGCTAATGGCTAATGGCTAATGGCTGATGGCTGATGGCTAATGGCTAATGGCTGATCACAAAAGCCGGAGAACCATACGGGCCTCCCGAATACTGAAAGGTCCGATTCGCGTTGGGATCAGCCATCAGCCATCAGCCATCAGCCATCAGCCATCAGCCATCAGCCATCAGCCATTATCCATCGCCTACTCCCTCAGCGCCGCCAACGGATCAGTGCTGGCAGCCCGGCGCGCGGGGAGATAGCTCGCGATCAGGGTCGCCGCGGCAAGGCCAATCGGAATCACGGCAAAGACGTACGGATCGAGCGGGCTGACACCGTACAGGAATCGCGACATGACGCGCGTCGCACCCACCGCGAGGACCAGGCCGACCACGATGCCGATCACCACGAGTCGCATGCCATCGCGCAGGACCATCCGGAGCACGGTGGCGCGGTCGGCGCCCAGCGCCATGCGCACGCCGATTTCACGGGTGCGTTGACTCACCGTGAACGACACCACGCCATAGAGCCCGACCACTGCGAGAATCAGTCCGAGAACTCCCATCACGCCGGTGACTGCTGCGGCAATGCGTTGCGGCAGCAGGCCGACCTGCGTGGCAACCGCCATGGTGACGACGGCGGGCGACGGGAGAAGAGGGTCAGCGTCGCGAACGGCGTCGCGAATGATCGGCGCAAGTGTCGCGGCATCCCCGGTGGTACGGACGAAGAGGTTGGCGCTCGGGGCCCAATCCTGCAGCAGGTTGAGGAAGACGAACGGCTGCAGTGCTTCATTGAGCGTGAAGTACTTGGCATCGCGCGCGACCCCGACGACGGTGATCTGATTCTGCTGATCGTGGAAGGTCTGTCCGATCGGGTCGCGACCGGGCCAATACTTCCGGGCAAAGGCTTCGTTGACTACCGCGACCATTGGTGCCGTGGCGTTATCGGCGTCGCGAAAGCCGCGACCGCGCACCAGTGGCATCTGCATCACGGCGAAATAGTCTGGCGCCACGACGCCAAGGGAGACGTCGACCATGTTATCGGGGCGATCGCCGGGTGCGGGGGCGCGTCCGTCAATCCGGAAGCGGGTCCCCATTGACGAGCCGGTGAGCGGCACCCATCGGGCGTACGAGACAGCGGCCACGCCGGGCGCGCGCAGCAGGCGCTGCTTGAGCGCATCGAAGAAGAGCCGGGCGCGTGGTTCCAGGTACCCCGATGTGGAGACGTCGATCGGTGCGGTGGCGACGTGCGCAATCTCGAAGCCAGCAGGAATTTGCTGGCCGCGATTGAGCGCGCGCACGAAGAGACCGGCCGACATCAGGAGCAGCAGCGAGATTGCCAGCTGCCCGACGACCAACGCGTTGCGGAGGCCGGTGCGCCGAGTGCCGGAGCCGGCGCTCTCGCTGCGCAGGCCGACACTCGGATCGTGGCGCGTCGCTTCGAGTGCTGGTGCCAGTCCGAACACGACACCGGTGATCAGCGCGAGGCCGAGTGCGAACGCGAGCACGCGATAGTCAGGCGCGACGTCGGCACGGATCGGCACCTCGGCCGGGAGCTGGATTCGCGCGAAGAGCCTGGTGGCGAAGACGGCGATCAGCAGGCCGCCCGCTGCGCCACCGACGAAGAGCACGATGCTCTCGGTCAGCATCTGGCGGATCAGGCGCGCGCGTCCGGCGCCGAGAGCAATGCGCAGTGCCATCTCACGTCGACGGGTCGTGGCGCGGGCGAGCAGCATGCCGGCGACGTTGACGCTCGCGATCACCAGCACCATTCCCGAGATCACCAGCAACAGCAGGGCGAACGCCATGATCGCGCCACTGGCATCGGCCGGGAAGCCGGTAATGCGCGATATCGCGATGCCACGAAACTCCCGGAAGTCGGCCGGTTCTTCGGCCGCGTGCGCGACAGCAATCGTGGCGAGTTCGCTCCGCGCTTGCGGAATCGTGACGCCATCGGCGAGGCGGCCGATGATGCGCAACCAGCCAGCACCCGGGTCCGTAAGCGCGGTCGCGTCATGCTGCAACAGTGGCGCCATCGTGAGCGGCACCCAGGCGTCGGTGCGCACGATCGGGAAGACGCCGCTGAACTTCGGGGGCGCCACGCCGATCACGATATAGGGCGCACTGTTGACCAGGACCTGCTTGCCGACGATGGCCGGATCAGCGTTGAAGCGTCCGCGCCAGAAGCCATCGCTCAGCACGACGACCGGATGCGCGCCGGGGTTGCGGTCTTCGTCGGGAGTGAAGAAGCGTCCCAGTGCCGGACGCACGCCGATCACTGAGAAATAGTTGGCCGACACCAGGTTGCCGAAGGTCGTGGTGCCCTGCGCTCCGGTGCTGACGGTGAGCTGGATGAAGGTCCACGCCGCCACACCATGCAGCTGGTGCGATTCATCGCGCAGGTGGGTGTAGAACGGATACGACGGCGTGATGTAGGACCGGCTGTGATCCGTGTCGGTGCGGGCAATGTCCACCAGGCGGCCGGGATCCCGGGCGCCGGGAAGCGGCCGGAAGAGGAGCGCGCTTGCCGCACTGAAGATGGTGGTCACGGCGCCGCTGCCCAGCGCGATCACCAGCATCGCAATGATGGTGAAAGCGGGGCTCTTGCGGAGCATCCGGCCGGTGTAGCGCAGGTCGTGCAGCATCGTCTCGAACATCGGATCTCCAGTGGCTGGTCGCGGCGGGTTCGGTAGAGTTGCGACACGCGAGGTGAATCGTTCGCGCAAGTCAGCGGCGTGCTCATGGCCAGCCGCCGTGACGGCATCGGCCATCAACCGCCACCAGAGCCGCGCGACACCGCGCCGGCCACTGCGCAGCCGTTCGGCGCGGCAGCGATCGACGAAGAGCTCGCGCATGTCGGTCGCAAAGCGGCGACGGAATGGCGCTGGATAGAGCCAAAGGAGCGCGGCGTAGGCGCGTTCCGGCCAACGCACCCCGCGGTCGTTGGTCACGCGGGATTGAGCCGGCGGGTGAAGGCACGCACTGATGCGCGGGCCATGATCGAGCGGATGCGGCTCAGTTCGGCGTTGAGGACGCGCACGCCGAGTGCGGTGAGCCGGTAGTAGCGACGTCGCTCATCGGTGTCATCGATGGCGCGGCGGGTGGATTCCTGTACCAGGCCGTCGGCCAGCAATCGCTTGATCACGCGATAGAGATTGCCGGGCTCCAGTTGTACGACGCCATCAGTCTGCGCGGTAATCTCCTGCACCAGCGCGTAGCCGTGGCGCTCCTCCGCGGCGAGCGCGAGCAACAGCTCGAGTTCGACCGGCTTGAGCGGGATGAGTGTGGTGATGTCGGGCGGCCGGGACATGGTCTCTCGCGGGTATGATCGTTTCGATCATAGAGGCCGGAGGGCAGGTGCGCAAGCAGCGGAGAAACGCGCGCGCGTGGAACGTGGGGAGGGACGCTGGACACTGGACACTGGCTGATGGCTGATGGCTGATGGCTGATCCCAATGAATGGGTCATCCTGAGCGAAGCGAAGGATCGCTTACCGGATCGCATTCACCCGACGGATCCCTCGCTGCGCTCGGGATGGGGGGACATTGAAATCAGCCATTAGCCATCAGCCAT
This sequence comes from Gemmatimonadales bacterium, assembly GCA_036499125.1. GTDB lineage: Bacteria > Gemmatimonadota > Gemmatimonadetes > Gemmatimonadales > GWC2-71-9 > Palsa-1233. Next base: position 112,890 of record DASYEH010000008.1, on the reverse strand, counting down.
CAGCCATTAGCCATCAGCCAGCAGCCATCAGCCCCTCACGCCCACGCCCCTGCCAGCTCCGCGCGCGCCTCCCATGCTGCGACGCGGGGCGCCAGGATCCGCGCGGTGAGACGCGCGACGGCTTCGTCTTCCTCGCTGAACCATCCCGGCGTTTCGCTGGCGAGACAGAGCCAGCCGACAAAGTCGCCGGCCACTTCGAGACGGGCGGCGAGCACCGAGCGCAACCGTTCGGCGCCGCGATGATCGCTGGCGACCGGCCAGGGGCGATCGATCGTCCGGATATCGTCAATGCGGAGCAGGTCGCGGCCGCCAAAGTGATGGACCAGTCCGTCGATCGCGTCGGTCGCGTCGCTGTCGGGACGCCACTGCGGTGCGATGGCGCGATCGAGCGCCAGCATCGTCCAGCGGTCGGGCGCGGGAGCCGCCGCCAGCAACTCGAGCCGATCGTGCGGCAACTGGTTGGCGAGGGCATCCGATGCCAGCTGGACCAGCTCATTGCCATCGCGGGCGCGTCCCATGGCGTCGAGCAGTCCTTCCGTCACGCCGGCGATCATGCTGGTGCGGTCGTCGCCGATCGGCTGCGGGATGACCCACGCCTGCGCGGCCAGACGGCGGCAACTCGTGGCGATCTGCCCGGCAAAGCGATGCAGCGCCCGTTGGGTGCTGAGCTGGTAGGCGTTCTCGGCGAAGGCACCCACGACCAGCATGCCGACGTCCTGCACCTCGGAGCGGATTGGTACCGCCATCACCGATTTGTAGCCGCCCTGAGCGATCCGGTCCTCCAGGGCGAAGATCGATTCCTGGCTGACAATCGGCTCGGCCGGCGGCGGCACGATGTCGTCGCCCGCCAGGTCCCGCGGCCCGACCAGCACTGACCCGCCCCGCGAGGGGTAGAGCCAGCAGGCGAGCAGGTCGACCGGCATGACCGTCCCCACCGCCCCCCGGAGCGCCTCGTGCCACGTCCCCAATTCCGCCAGCGACGGGCGGCGCCCCGGCCAGGCGAGGACCGGGACAAAGAGTTCTGGGAGCACGACGTCAGAGACCATGGGAGACCCAAAGGTCGCATGGGACGTGCCAGCGGGCGAGGGGTCCGAACCGGAGGGCCACAGGGCGCCTCCCCGAGACTTGATACCCATGCCCCCTATTGGTATACTTCCTGTCCACTCTTGCAGGAGATCCGGATGGAAGCTGTGACCCTCCACATCGACGGGATGAGCTGTTCCCATTGCCTCAATGCTGTCAGCAAGGCCCTGCACGCGGTCCCCGGTATCACGGTCGACTCGGTGCAGATCGGCCGCGCCGAGCTGCAGGTGGCCAAGGGGAGCGACGTGCCGGGTGTGATCTCGGCGGTCGCCGACGCCGGCTACTCCGCCTCGGTTGTGGCTGGGCCAGCGCAGTAGCGATGGCTGAATCCATCACCCTGCCGGTCGGGGGGATGACTTGCGCCGCCTGTCAGGGGCGAGTGCAGCGGACGCTGGAGCGGACGCCGGGGGTGACTGATGTGTCAGTCAACCTGATCCTCGGCAGCGCTGCCGTGTCGTTTGACCCGGCGGTGACGGCGCCCGGCAAGCTGGTCGCCGCGATTCGCGCCACTGGCTATGAATCTGCGTTGCCCGACCCGGCAGCCTCTCCGGTTGCGCTGGCCGAAGCGCGCGACGTGGCTCGGCAGCATGACTACCTCACGCTCCGGCGCCAGGCGGTGTGGGCGCTCGTGGCCGGTGCGGTGGCGATGCTGCTCTCAATGCCATTGATGATCGGACACGCCGCCGGGGCCACCGTTGACCCCCTGATGCAGGCGGTGATGACCCGGGTGGCGCCGCTCCTGGCGCATGTCGCGCCTTGGCTCTTCGCCTTGCCCGCGCCGCTGATCCGCTGGGCGCTGCTCGGCCTGACGCTGGCGGTGATGTTACTCGCCGGCCGGCATTTCTATACCCGGGCCTGGGCCGCGCTCCGGCACGGCGGCGCTGACATGAACACCTTGATCGCGCTCGGCACTCTCTCGGCGCTGGGCTATTCGCTGGTCGCTACGATAGCGCCGCAGCTCTTCGTGACGCGTGGCATGGCGCCCGATGTCTACTACGAAGCGGTCGTGCTGATCCTCGCCTTCATCCTCACCGGCAACACGCTGGAAGCGCGGGCGACCAGCCGCACTGCCAGTGCGCTCGGAGCGCTGGCCTCGCTGCAGCCGCGCACCGCGCATGTCGAGCGCGATGGCGTCGTGGTCGATGTTGGGCTGGCCGAGGTGGGGCTGGGTGACATCGTGCTGGTGCGCCCGGGTGAACGTGTGCCGGTCGATGCGGATATAGTCACCGGCACCAGTAGCGCCGACGAGTCGATGCTGACGGGTGAGTCGATGCCAGTGCCAAAAGTGGTGGGCGACCGGGTGATTGGTGGCAGCGTCAACGGTGAGGGTGCACTGCGAGTGCGCACGGCAGCAGTGGGCGAGTCCTCGACGCTCGCGGCGATCCTGCGGCTGATGCGTGATGCACAGAATGCTCGTGCGCCGATCCAGCGCCTCACCGATCGGATCAGCGCCATCTTCGTGCCGACGATCATCGGCATTGCGGTGGTGACCTTTGCTGTGTGGGCGCTCGCGTCGCACACCGCGCCGGTGATGCACGGCTTTGCCGCAGCGGTCGCCGTGCTGATCATCGCCTGTCCCTGCGCCATGGGATTGGCTGTGCCGACGGCGGTGATGGTGGCGACCGGCCGCGGCGCGCAGCTCGGCGTACTGGTCAAGGGCGCTGATGCGCTGCAGCGCGCCGGAGATGTTGACGTCGTGATCCTCGACAAGACCGGCACGCTCACGGCTGGCAAGCCGGTGGTGCAGGATGTGCGGCCCGCGGCAGGCATCGACGCCGATGCCCTGATTCAGCAGATGGCAGCGGTAGAACTCCTGTCGCAGCATCCATTGGCGCGGGCGATCGTAGCCGAAGCGGCGCGCCGGGCGCAGCCGTCGATCGCCGCAGCGGATTTCACATCGGACGGTGGTCGTGGTGCGTCGGCACACGTTGATGGCTCGATGGTGCGCGTCGGGAGTGTACGCTACCTGTCGGAGCATGGTGTCACCCTGCCGACCGAACAGGGTGATGGTGCGATGACCGTGCACGCGGCGATCGGGTCGCGTTACGCTGGTGCCGTTACGCTGACCGATGCGCTCCGGCCGCAATCGGTGGCGGCCGTCGCGCGGTTGCAGCGGGCGGGGCTTCGCGTCGTGCTGCTCACCGGTGACCGCCGAGCCGTGGCCGACCGGATCGCCACAGCGCTCGGCATCACTGACGTGGTGGCGGAGGCGTTGCCGGCCGACAAGGTCGCGGAGGTTGAGCGGTGGCAGCGGCAGGGAAATGTCGTGGCGATGGTGGGTGATGGTGTCAACGATGCGCCAGCACTTGCACGCGCCGACGTCGGCATGGCGATGGGGGGCGGCACGGCGGTGGCGGTCGAGGCCGCCGACATCGCGCTGATGCGTGACGATCCGGGTGCCGTGGCCGACGCCGTGCTGCTGTCGCGGCGCACGGTACGGATCATTCGCCAGAATCTCTTCTGGGCCTTCGCCTATAACGTGGTTGCGGTGCCTTTGGCCGCGGGTGTGCTCTATCCGGCCACCGGGGTGCTGCTCTCGCCGATCATTGCCAGCGCCGCGATGGCGCTGAGCAGCGTCAGCGTGGTGACCAACTCACTGCGCTTGCGCCATTGAGCGGCGAGTTGGGGCAAACATTCTTCTTGAACGAGGCAGATGATGACCACGCCACTTGAACATCCCGTGCACGCGGTGCACGTGCCCGACGAAACGCGCGTGGCGCTGACCAAGCGGTTGCGACGGATCGAGGGACAGGTGCGCGGCCTGCAGAAAATGGTCGATGACACCCGCTACTGCGCCGACATTCTGGTGCAGATCGCCTCAGTGCAGGAAGCGCTGCGCGGGGTGGGGAAGGTGCTGCTGCAGAATCACCTGACCCATTGCACGACCACGGCGATCCGCTCCGGCAATCCGGCCGAAGCGGAACGTGTCGTGGCGGAGCTGGTCGAGTTGTGGGGGAAGTAGCCGGGGGCGGGCTTACCCGCCCTGATGAAACCAGTGCTTCGCGCTCGTCCACGTTGCCGGGTCGAAGAGTCCTGGGTCGAGCTTCATCCGGGTCTGCCAGTCGTAGTAATCCTCGAACTGTCGCGGCTTGCCGCCCTGATACATGTGCACTTGCGTGGCGAGCCAGCCGCCGCCGGTCGCGACGTACTTGCCCAGATGCACGTCGAGAGGCGGTCCGGTCGGCGCGAACTGCACCAGGAAGCGCACCACCACCAACCGTTCCTTGTCGATCCAGAACTGCGGCGTGACCGAGTCCGCCGCATTGCTGACGCCGACGATCCACGCCGCTCGACCATCGACCGCACCGCTGGTCACCTGCGTCATGTCGAAGTGCAGCGGCTCCAACTGGTGTACCGTAACATCCGCCGGCTGCAGGTAGACATTCTCGATCAGTGCGATGAACGGATTGCCACTCCCGCTGATCCGCCCGGGCTTGCCGCCGCGGACGCTCCAGGTGGAATCCCACGAACTGAGCGTGCCGTTGCCAAGCGCCGGGTCGCCGTTGTCGATCCGCAACAGCGCGCCGCGAGTGGGGAAGTATTGCAGCGACTCGTGCCACGTCTGCTTGGTCGACGAGTCGCCGCGAAAGATGGTCGTCGTCTGGTTGAAGGCGAGTGTCTCATACCACTTGCCAGCGTAGTGCTTTCGCATCAGGTCGAGCACCGCAATGCCTGACGTGGGCGTCTGGGCGCCGAGCGCCGTGGCGGCAATGAGCAGCGCGCATCCTGCCAGTGTCAATCTGCGCATCGATACTCCGGGTCTGAGGATGTCATCGTACCGGCGGGCTCGCCCAATTTGTTTCAGCCAAGGCTATTTACGTGTCCGCCGGGCCAGGCGAGCCATGTCGCGGGAAACCACTGGCAGCGCGCCGAGGGCGACAATGCCGCCGCCAAGCGCCACGATCGGCAGCAGGATCACGGCGCGCTCGAGGGTGAAGCGATCGGAGAGCGAGCCGATCAGCGGGAAGGCGATCGCATCGCCGGCGAGATGGATGAAGAGCAGGTAGGCACCCACGACGGTCGATCCGATGTTGGCCGGCACCACGTCAAAGATCACCGCCGACATCGGGCCGTTATACCACGACAGGAAGAAGAAGGCGACCACGAAGCCGGGCACGAAGAGCGAGAGGTCATGGACCGTAAGTACCCAGATCGCCAGCGGTCCGCCGATGATGAACCCAGCCGCGATCGTGAGCACCCGCCCCTTATCGGTCCAGCGGCTCAGCCAGTCGGCGATCACGCCGCCCACCAGTGCGCCGATCACTCCTGCGATCAGTCCCCAGCTCCCAAGCAGCTCGGCGGCGGCCGCGCTCGACAGCCCGAACTTGCGTGTCATGAACGAAGGACCCCAGCCGACCAGGCCGTTCGTTCCGAACGAGATCATCGCGCCCGAAAGGAAGATGAAGACCAGCGTTGGGGTGCGCAGCACCACGCGCCCGGCGTCGACGAGATCTTCCATTGCGTCGCCAAACGCCGGGGTAAACGGCGTCTCATCTCCGCGGTCAGCGCGGAGCAGCCGCACCCAACGCCAGATCGTGACGACGGCCCCGATCACGACCGCGACAGCAATCACAATTGTGTCGCTGCGCGACTGGATACCGAAACGTTGTGTCAGGACAAATGCCACCAACACACCGAGTCCACTGAAGGCCAGCAGTGGCAGCAGGTGCCGCACCAGGCCGACCACACCGAGTCCCAGCTTGCGCGCGATGCTGGCCACCGTCGGCCGGCGCTCTCGCCGGGTCGGGTCGCGCAGCAACATCACCAGCGCGGCGGCGCCAAAGCCGGGGATCCCGACCGCCATCAACGCGACGCGCCAGCCGTAGACATTTTCGAGGTAGCCGCCCAGCAGGATGCCAAGCACGCCGCCGATCGGAATGCCGGCGTTGAGGATCCCCATCGCGAAGGCGCGGTTCGCGCCGGGGAAATAATCGGCGATCATCGATGTCGAGGCCGGCGCATACGCGGCCTCGCCGATGCCAACGGCCGCACGACTGATGAAGAGTTGCGTAAAGCCGCGCACCAGGCCGCCCAGCGACGTGAACGCCGAGAAGAGTGCGGTGCCGGCGGCGATCACCGTGCGGCGGCTCTTGAGGTCGCCGAGTACGCCGAAGGGAAGGGCTGCGACGGAAAAAACGAGGATGTACGCCGCCCCGAGCCAGCCGAGCTGGGAATCGGTGAGCAACAGGTCCTTCTTGATCGACTCGAACAGCGCGAAGATGACGTTGCGGTCGAGATAGTTGAGCAGGTTGATGAACGCGAGCAGCCCGAGGGCCCACCATGCCCGGCCGCGATGCCGCGCCGGTGCGGGCACGGGCTAGAAGCCGACCGTGGCGATGCCGAGACGCTTGCGGCTTTGCAAGAGGCGGCGGACCGCGGTAGCCGGGGAGTCGGTCACCGTGATCAGGTGCTCGTCGCCCGGGGAGATCTTCCCCTCGTGCAGCATCGTCTCGCGAATCCAGTCAACCATGCCGCCCCAGTACTTCGAGCCGAAGAGGACGATCGGAAAGTCGGTGAGCTTGTCGGTCTGCATCAGGGTCAGCGCTTCGAAGAGTTCGTCAAGCGTACCGTAGCCGCCCGGAAAAACCACGAAGCCAATGGCGTACTTGACGAACATCGTCTTGCGGACAAAGAAGAACTTGAAGTCCAGCGACCGCGTCAGGAAGCGATTGGTGTACTGTTCGTGTGGCAGCTCGATATTGCAGCCGATCGACAGTCCCTTGGCCTCATAGGCGCCCTTGTTGGCGGCTTCCATGATGCCTGGGCCGCCCCCGGTGATCACCGGCACGCCCGCGCGGGCAAAGAGGCGCCCGGTCTCCTCGGCGGCGAGATACATCGGATCGTCGGCCTTGGTCCGCGCCGAGCCGAAGATCGACACGCCGCCGGCGACGTCCTGCAGGTTGTCAAAGCCCCAGACAAACTCGCCGGTGATGCTGAGCACGCGCCACGAGTCCGACGTGCGCCGGGCATGCAGCACTTCCTCGGCTACGGGCACGTTGAGGAGCTGTTCATCTTCGGTCGGTCGCGAGGGGCGGCTCTTGGCGGGTGGTGTTGCCGTTCGGTGCGCCGCCCGGGCCAGCTCGGCCCGGGTCGCGGGCTTGGTCAGGCTCTTGGGCAGTGTCTTGCGGGGAGCACGTTTCGCCTTCTTCCGGACAGCCATGCAGCGACACCTCGAGCGGGGCGCGGCGATGAACCGCGACGTGGACAGATCAGCGTAGGTCGAGCCGCGCCAGCGGAGTCGTCGCGGGGCTGCAGAAATATAGATGACATCGTTCCGCTTCCCCTCTACGTTGCGGGGATGACCGCCGACCTTGACCCGCGTTACCAGGGCTCCTGGCGTCGCCTGATCCTCGGGCTGGCGTGGCGGTCGCTCCGGTCGCCCCGGTTGGCCGTGGACCTCCTCCGCACCGGCTGGGCCTTCCGCCGTCTCGGCTGGTTGCAGCGCGCACCGTGGCTGCCGCTTCCCGATCCGGTCTACCTCCAGTGGCGGATGTATACCGCCTACGGCCACCCCGACGCGGTACCGCCGGTTGCCGATGTCGTCCGCTTCGCGCAGTGGCGGCGCACGACGATGAGGCTCTGATGGCTGAAAAGCCGCATGTCGTGATCGTCGGCGGGGGCTTTGCCGGGCTCTACCTCGCTCAAGGGTTGCGGCGCGCACCGGTCCAGGTCACGATGATCGACCGCCGCAACTTTCATCTCTTCCAGCCCATGCTCTATCAGGTGGCGACGGCCGCGCTGAATCCCGCCGATATCGCCTCGCCGATCCGCTCGATTCTCCGCCGGCACCGCAACGTTGAAGTGATCCTGGGCGAAGTTGACCGGATCGACGCGGTCGCGCGAACGGTGCACCTCAACGATCAGACCGTCTTCACCTACGATTATTGCGCGATCGCTCCTGGTGCGCGGCATTCGTATTTCGGCCATCCCGAGTGGGAAGCGCTGGCGCCCGGGCTCAAGAGCATCGAGGACGCGCTGGAAATCCGCCGGCGGGTCTTTCTCGCCTTTGAGCGCGCCGAGCGCGAGAGCGACACCACGCGACGCCAGCAATTGCTCACTTTCGTGGTCATCGGTGGCGGCCCCACCGGGGTCGAAGTCGCGGGCGCGCTGGCCGAGATCCGCCGTTACGCGCTGTCCCGCGATTTCCGTCACATCGACCCGCGCGAGGCGACCGTCGTTCTGCTCGAAGGGGGCCCGCGGATTCTCGGCAGCTATCCGGAGTCGTTGTCGCATCGTGCCAAGCTCGACCTGCGCCACCTCGGCGTCGATGTGCGGGAGAACACCTTTGTCCATTCGGTGACAGCTGACGCGGTGGAAGCCGGCGGCTGGCGGATTCCAACCAGCACCGTGGTGTGGGCGGCCGGCAACCAGGCGAGCCCGATGCTGCGCTCCATTGGTGCGCCGCTCGACAAGCAGGGCCGCGTGATTGTCACGCCGGAGTGTGCGGTGCCGGGTCATCCCGAGCTGCTGATTCTCGGCGACGCGGCGGCAGTGGCCGATCCGCATCACGGCGGCATGGTGCCGGCCGTGTCGCCAGCGGCGATCCAGATGGGCCAGTACGCCGCGCACAGTATTCGTCAGATGGTTGCCGGAGAGCAGCCGCTGCCATTCCGCTATCGGAACAAGGGTGAGTTGGCGGTGATCGGGCGCGGCGATGCGGTCGCCAATCTGCCTGGGGTCCGGTTCGGCGGGCTCATTGCGTGGCTCATGTGGGTATTCATCCACATCTTCTACTTGATCGGCTTCCGCAATCGCGTGCTGGTGCTCCTGCAATGGGGCTGGTCGTACGTCACCTACGCGCGTGGCGCTCGCCTGATCACCGGCAACGATCCAGCGCGTCATCCGGACGATCCGCCCGCGTGACGGTCACCACCGCCGAAGTGCGCGCGGAGGCAATGCGGATCGGCTTTGCCGCCTGTGGCGTGGCCACCCTCGACGCCAGCGTGCGCGGCGAAGCACTCGATCGCTGGCTGGCGGCCGGCTACGGCGGCACGATGCGCTATCTCCATCGTCAGGCACGCAAGCGGAAGGTGCTCACCGATATTACCAAGGGCGCGCGTACCGCCATCATGGTGCTGGAGAACTACACAGCACCGCTCGCCGAGCGAAGCCAGCCGGACGACGCCTTCAAGATCGCGGCGTACGCGCGGGGCATGGATTACCACCTCGTCACCCTCGGCCGGCTGCACATCCTGACCGAGTGGCTCAAGGCGCGCGGGGCTGACCTCGCGCATGCCTGGGTTGATGATGGTCCGGTGCCCGATCGTGAGCTGGCCGAGCGCGCGGGACTTGGATGGATCGGCAAGAACACCATGCTGATTCATCCGCGGATCGGATCGTACACCTTCATCGGATCGGTCTTCACTGACCTCGAACTCGCGGCCGACGCGCCGCTGATGACCGATCGTTGCGGTCAGTGTACCCGTTGCATCGATGCCTGTCCGACCGGTGCCATTGTCGGCGACCGGGTGCTCGATGCAACGCGCTGCATTTCGTACCTGACAATCGAGTACAAGGGCGATGCCCCGCCGGAGCTCGCGGCCCGGCTCGATGGCTGGGCCTTTGGCTGCGACGTCTGCAACGACGTCTGTCCGTGGAATATCAAGTTTGCCGAGCCAACGACCGTTGAGGACTTCACCCGGCGGCCAGCGCCCGACCGCCGCGATGCCGATACTTTCGAGACGATGACCGAAGCGGAGTTCGCGGCGCAGTTTGCCGATACGCCGCTGGCGCGTCCGGGACTCGCCCGGATGCGCCGCAATGTGCGCGCCCTGCACGCCATTCACTCCGACCCTGTCGAGCCATGACCGTATCCCTGCGTTCCATCGCCGTCTTTGTCACCAACATCGAACGGGCCCGCATCTTCTACGAAGAGCAGCTCGGCCTGCCGGTGGCGCGCGCCGGGTCCTTCGGCTTCGAGTTCCTGGCAGAGCCGCCGCATCTCGGCGTGCACCCCGCGCAACATCCCGATGCCATCGCCATGGTCGGACGGCACACCGGTCTTACCTTTGAGGTGACCGGGCTGATTGACTTCTGCTCCCGGCTGGGCGAACTGGGCGTGCGATTTGTCGCCGAGCCGACGCAACAGGGGTTTGGCGTGATGGCGATGGTCGCCGACCCCGATGGCAACATCATCGCCCTCTGGGAAGACAACGTGACTCCTGCGGAGGAACCACAATGAGCTTGCCGCGCGCCTTTGCGAGCGACAACACCGCGCCGGTCCATCCGGCCGTGCTGGCCGCTTTCGGGCAGGTCAATGTCGGCTCGGCCCCGGCCTATGGTGCCGACCAGAGCAGCGACCAGGTGCGAGCGTGGTTCCGGACCCAGTTCGGCAATGAAACCGAAGCCTTCCTGGTCTGGAACGGCACCGGTGCCAACGTCGTGGCGCTGCGGGCGCTCACCCGGCCGTGGCAGGCGGTGATCTGCGCCGAACAGGCGCATATCAATGTCGACGAATGCGGAGCACCGGAGCTGCTGACCGGCTGCAAGCTGATCGACATCCCGACCGATGATGCCAAGCTGACCGTCGAGCAGGTACGTCACGCGGTGTCGCACGTGGGCGACCAGCATGCCGTACAGGCCCGGGTGCTCGCGCTGACGCAGGTGACCGAATACGGCACCGTCTACAGTCGCGACGAAATCGCCGCGCTGTGCACCGCCGCACACGAGCTCGGGCTGGTGGTATTCATGGATGGGTCGCGGATTGCCAACGCGGCGGTCTCGCTTGACCTGCCGGTGCGGGCATTCACCTCTGATGTGGGTGTAGATGCGCTGTCGTTCGGCGCGACCAAGAATGGCGCCATGGGCGCCGAGGCAGTGGTCTTCTTTCATCCACCCGACGCCGAGTCGGCGAAATACCTGCGCAAGCAGTCGATGCAGCTGGCGTCAAAGGGGCGCTATCTCGCCGCGCAATTCCTGGCGATGGCGGAGAATGATCTCTGGTTGGCGAATGCCCGCAACGCCAACGCGATGGCGCAGCGACTGGCCAGCGCGGTGCGGCGGATCGATGGCGTCACGATCACCCAGCCGGTGCAGGCGAGCGCCGTCTTTGCGCGGTTGTCGCGCCGGGCGATCGAATGGCTGCAGCGAGACTACCATTTCTATTACTGGAATGAGCAGGAACTCGAAGTGCGCTGGATGACCAACTGGGCCACGTCGCCCGAGGATGTCGATGAGTTTGCCGCCGCGATCCGCGTAGCGCTGGCGTCGTGATCACGCCGTGATACCTAGAGGTGCGGCGCAGTCCCGGCGTGCAGGAAGCGCTGGATCAGGGTGATTCCTTCGACCAGCCGAGGTCCCGGTCGGCTGGTGTATGCGTTGCCGTCGATCACGCAGACCCGGCGGCCCGCAAGCCACGCGCGGCCAGCTGCATTGGTCATCCCGGCGAGTTCCCTGTGGGCGCGCGCTTCATCAAAGCCGCAGAGCATGATCAGTACGACATCAGGATCGAGCGCGGCAAGTTCGCGCCACTCGCGCTGCGCGGAGTGGTCGCCTGGTTGCGCGCCGACATCGATACCACCGGCCGCATGAATCATTTCCGGGACCCAGTGACCGGCCAGGAAGAGCGGCTCCAGCCATTCAATCGCGATCACGCGCGGACGGCGCTCAGTGGCGCGCGCAGCCAGGGCCTCCACTTGCAGCTCGAGCTCCTGCGCCACCAGATCGGCTTCAACGGTGCGACCCACCGCGACGCCCACGGCGCGCACGTCCTCCCAGACACCAGACAGCGTGGTGCCCTGCAATACCAGCACGTCGGGCGGATCGGCGAGTGCGGTCGCGAGTCGTTGCGCTTCGCCATCCGCCACGGCGCAGACGTCGCAAAGCTGCTGGGTGATGATCAGCGTGGGCGCGAGGGCGCGCAGCGTGGCGACGTCAATGCCGATTACGGCCCGTCCAGCGGCGACCGAGTCGCGCACGGCACGGTCGATTTCCGCCGACGTTCGGGTTGGGTCAATCGGTGTGGTGGTCACGCGCGGCAAATGCTGCACCGAATCGGGCCAGTCGCACTCGTGCGAGACGCCGGCGAGTTGCGCTTCCGCACCGACGGCCACGACCATCTCGGTGGCACCCGGCAGCAGGGAGACAATGCACTTGCCTGACTCAGGGTTCCATCCCACGTGGTCGCGTCCGGTCGCTTTCTGGCTGGGGATCTTTGTGGTGGTGTCCGTGCTGATGGTGCTTGGCGTGACGCAAGCGGCCGACGTTCAGCTGGTACAAGCTACCGCCGCCATCCGCACGCCGGGAATGATCCGCGTGATGCAGTGGTGGTCCAATGTCGGCAACTGGAAGGTGGAGATCCCGTTTGCGCTCTTGGTGGCCGGACTGCTCTGGCGCGCGGGGCAGCGCACGTCGGCGTGGCGATTCGTGGCGGTCGGGACGATTGGCGAGGCGTTCTACGGCTTGCTCAAGCTCGCTTTTCGCCGGCCGCGGCCGGCCGGCGTGCACCTGAGCCAGGCGGGTGGCTACTCGTACCCGTCGGGTCATACGATGCTGGCGGTGATCATCTGGTCGTTGGGGCTGGTGTTACTGGCGCACTTGGCCAATCAGCGGTGGCAACGGGCGGCACTCTGGACGATGGCCGTCGCGATGCCGCTGCTGATCGCGATGTCACGCGTCTATCTCGGCGTGCACTATCCGACCGATGTGGTGGCGGGCCTCGCGATGGGGATGGCGTGGGTGGCGTGGTGGCGGGGCGTGATGGCTGATGGCTGATGGCTGATGGCTGATGGACGCTGGACGCTGGACATTGGACACTGGACGACAGCGCGCAGGTTGGCACCCGGCTCCTCATAGGCTTGCGGTGCTGCCCGATAATCCCGCGATGCCCGCTACCCCCAGCCGTCCGCATTCCCGAGCCATGCGTCTTGCGATCGTTGGACTCGCAGTAGTGATCGCCTGCTCGCCGCCATACACCCAGGTCGACACCACTGGCCCCGACAACGATCCCACGCCGCCACCACCAGATGGCGTCGCGGCCTTCTCTGTCGCGCCGATGAGCACCACCGGTACACTTACGCCGCTGGGATCACTCGCTCCGCCGGGCCATGTCCTCCCGACCAATCACGTCTATTTCTACGCCGTCGATTTCGATCACCCGCCGGCCATTCCCGACAGTACGGTCCGCCCGGTCCTTGCCCCGACCACCGGCACCGTCGACCAGATCATCCAGTCGCCGGGCGCTGTCGACACCAAGATCATCTTTCGAGTCACCAGCACCTTCTATTACATGCTCGGCCACGTCGTCGTCACCCAGCCGCTGAAGGTTGGCGACATTTTGCACGCCGGTGATCAGGTCGGCGTCAGCAACCCGGGGGCCACGGTCGACCTTGGTGCGTATGACACAGGCGTCACGCTCAGCGGTTTCGCGAATCCTGCGCGCTACGGCCGGGAGACGCTGCATTGCGTGTCGCCGTGGGCCTATTTCACCGAACCGCTCCTGTCAGAGTTTTACGCCCGGCTGCGTCGGGTGCCGTCGGCCCCGGACAAGGACGGTCACATCGATCTCGACCGGTTGGGGTATCTCGCGGGAGCCTGGTACGACCAGTCGCTGCCGATCGACAGCACCGAATCGCCGAACGGCTGGCCCAGGACCGTCGCCTTCGTCACCGATTACGACGACCCGTCGCTGGTCCGGGTCTCGATCGGCGGAACCATTGCTACGCCAGGCTTGTGGACGATTCCGCCCACCGCGCCGCGGCCGGTGGACGTGACACCGGCGAATGGTCTCGTTGCCTACCCGCTGATGTACACCGAGTCGACCAACGTGCAGTGGGGCCTGATGCTGCTGAAGATGACTGACGCCACGCATCTCCGCATCGAAGTCATCACTGGCAGCCAGGCCGCCACGGGAGCATTCGACGGCGCGGCGCGGACGTATATCCGGTAGGCGATCCCGACGCTCCTGCGGGTGCGCTATTCTTGAGGACCAATCACCCGAGGTTTCGTCATGTCCAATCCGACCGCAGCCGACTCTCACACGGCCATCGCCAGCCAGAATGCCATCACTGCCTGGAAGCAGAACGTCGCTGAAGTCGACGCCGTGCTCAAGGCACTCGACGATGCCGGCTTGCAGCGCACTGTCGCAGCCGATCGTAATCGCGTCTACTACCTCGTCGGCCACCTGGTCGCCGTGCACGATCGCATCTTCCCGCTGCTGCGCCTGGGCGCGCGGAAGTACGCCGCACTGGACGAGGAGTTCATTACCCAGCGCGACAACGCCGGGTCAAAGAGCGGCACGACTGCGGCCGACCTGCGCACCGCATGGACCGACGTCAACAGTCGCCTCGCTGCGGCGTTTGACGCGCTCCAGCCAGCCGAGTGGTTCGAACGTCACGACAACGTCTCGCCGGAGGGTTTCGCAAAGGAGCCGCAGCGCAATCGCCTGGCCGTGCTGCTCAGCCGGACCAATCACATGGCGATGCATGTGGGTCAGATGCGATTGGCGTTGCCGAGGGGGTGAGGGCGGCGACATCCCGGTGGGCACCGCGCGCGATCTCACTACCCGCGTTCGCTCCACGCCAACGCACGTTCCCATTCGTGCTCGAGGCCGAGCCGGGCGGTCCAGAGCGATATCTCCTTGGGGTCGATCGTCGCTCCGCTGATTCGGCGCATCGCGCTGATGTCGCGCAGATGGCGATCGGACCCCCCGTCGCGGAACCACGCCAGCTTCTGGATGATGACGTATTCCGGGGATGCCAGCGGCATCTCGCCGCCGCCGAATCGAATCCGCCGTCGCCGTTCGAGACCCCACGCCAGCAGGGGCTCTTCGCCAACGGGATAGAGGTCCGCCCGCAGTGATGTCTCGAGGTGCAGGAGATTGAAGTGGCCGCCGCGCGGGCGGCCGATCTCTTCGGCAATGACTTCGACAGGAGGGACGTAGTACTTGTCGGCGGGGAATGCATCCGCAAGTCGACGGGCCTCGCCAGCGGGGAGGGCAAGGACAAGGTCGATGTCGTTGGTCAACCGCGGCTCGCCATAGACGATCGCCGCAACGCCCCCGGTGACCATGTAGGCGATCGACGCGCGGTTCAGCGGCGCGATGAACGTCTGCTGAAGATCAGCTCCGAGCGTCACGAAAGATCGCCCGGACCTGTTCCTGGACGGCGTCCTCGCTGAGTTCAGGGTGCTGGTCACGGATCCATGCCGCTTTCAGCTCCCACGCCATGTCGCGCATCGCTTCGCTACGCCGGATCTTCTCTTCCGGCGTCATGGCGCGGACCAGCTGGTCCTGCAGGTCAGAGGCGATGGACATGACATACAAGGTATCGTGGTGCCACCCGGATGGCGCTAATTGGTCTTCGATTGGTGTGGAGAGCTTCCGGCGGGGTTCAGGGCAAACACCGCAACAGTCTGCACATCATCGTCGTCGAGCGCGATGCCGAGCACGTAATCGGCACCAATGTCTTTTGGAAAGAAGCGCGCGGGCATCGTCACGTCACCGAGCCAGTGGCCACCGTCATCAAAGAGACTCCACCGGCTTGGCACCAGCGGCATGGTGTTGAGTGCCCCCGACCCTGGTGCGTCGCCGAGGTGAGCCTCGCGCACCCAGAGGCGTCCGGCGCGGTCGGCGATGAACTGCGAGAATGCCGGCACGCTGGTGGCATAGGCGTCGCCCCGCAGTGAAGCGAGTTCTGCCTCGGCCGCAGCACCGGTCGACTTGATCCAGCGCTTGCCCCATTCGGTCGCATAACTGTTGATGTCGTTTCTGGTGACCGGCACGGGTGTCCATTGGCGTCGGATGATGCGCTGCAGCACGCCGGTCGTGCTGTAGACCTGGATCGTGTATTCCGACCCGTACCCGAAGTAGAAGTGATGGCCGTCGCTGGTGAAGGTCGCGTTCGACCTGAACCAGGGCTGCGTTGGATTGCCATTGCTCATGGCAAGGTCCCAGCCGGGTACCCGGCCGAGCGAGCGGGTGACCGCATTCTGACCGTTGAGGAAGACGAGCGCAAAGGAGTCCACCCAACGACTCCCGGCTGACCTCGGCAGGGGACGCTGCACCATGCCGACGGCCCGATCGCCACTGCCGTCCAGCGCCGCGAGCAGCATTGGTGTGCCGGTCGTGCCGACGTTGATTGGTGGATTCGTGGTGGTGCGCAGGCTCAGGTACTGGCCAGTGCCGGTAAACCAGGAGAGGTCGCGAATCACTCCGCCGGCAACGATGGTGTCACCAGGCAGGATCGCGAATGTCTGCAGGCTCTGGAACTCTCCCGGCCCGCCGCCGTGGCCACCCACCAGCTTGATGAAGCGGCCGGTGGAATCGTAGAAGCGCAGCGTGCTGCTGCCGCCGTCGGCGACCACGATGCGGCCGTCGTTGAGCCGGGCACTGCCGGCGATATGCGAGAACTCGTACATCTCACCGCTCTGCGTGCCGATCACCACGGAGGGCGTCGGCGCGAGGCGAAGCTGTTCGGCGGGCTTCCAGCGCGGTGAGCGATTGTTGATGATCGGTACGCTCTGCGCGGGGATGTTGGCCGATCCGAAGAGCACGCAGGCGAGGACGAATGACGTAACGCGGAATCGCTGCATCTGGGAGTCTCCTGAGGGATCGGATCCATGATGCTACGCTATTTCGGCGTCCGCAACAGGTAGTACACCGGGAAGCCGAGCAGGACGAATGCGGCGCCCATCGCGGAGTGCCAGGGATCGGCCACCAGGGCGTTGACCAGCATGGCACTCGATGACACCAGGAAGACGACCGGCATCCAGGGGTACCACGGCACCCGGAAGGGGCGCGGCACATCGGGCCGGGTGCGGCGCAGGCGGAAGAGGGCGATGCCGCAGAGGATGTAGAACGGCCATGAGCCGAGGATGAAGAGATTGGCCATCTGTTCGAAGCTGTGATTCAGCAGGAAGACCACGCTGAGCACCATGGTCAGCACGACGGCGACGTATGGTGTGCGGTAGGCGGAATGTACGCCCGCCAGGGTGCGCAGCCGCGGCATCTCCTCGCCCAGCGCATAGATCAGGCGCGGCGCCGCAAGGGTGGTGCTGTTGAGGGCGCTGAAGGTGGCCACCACCACGAGCAAGGCTGCGCCGGTGCGGCCAGCGGCGCCGAACGTGAGCGCTGCCGCGTCGCCCACCACCGCCTTCGACGCGGCAATCGCTGTCATCGGCATCGCATGCAACAGCGCGACATTCACCAGCACGAAGAGCGCCGTCACGGCTGACACGCCGAGGACCAGCATCATCGGCATGGCACGTTGGGCGTTGCGCACTTCGCCGCTGATGTCGGTCGCGGAACTCCAGCCAGAGTACGTCCACATCACCGTGACCAGCGCGAGCCCATAGCCGTGCAACGACGGTGGCGACACAGTCGTCGCGGCCGGTGCCACCGTCGGCGCCCAGATCAGGATCCCGATGGCAAGGGCGCCCAGGGCGAGCACCTTGGCAAGCGTGCCGGCGTTGCTGAGCGAAATGGTGAGCGGCACCGAGGCGTAGTTGGCCAGGCTCAGCACCACGATCAGCGTGCCAGCGACCAGGTGCTCGTGCGGAGCGAGCGCCGGAACGAGCGAGCCAGCGTACGCGGCAAAGACCAATCCCATTGCCGCATTGCCCGACGGGCGAAGCAAGAGGGTAAAGGTCCAGGCATAAATGAATGCGAACGAGGGGCTGAGTCCCTCTTTCAGGTAGACGAACCGACCGCCGGTCACTGGGAAGAGCGCGGCGAGCTCGCCGAAGACCAGGGCACCGGAGGTGGCGAGCAGGCCGCCGACGACCCAGATCGCAATGAATCCGAACACCGACGGTCCGTATGCCGCGACCGTTGCCGGCACGCGGAAGATGCCGCTGCCGACCATGATGCCGACCACCACCGCGAGGGTGCTCCACGCGCCAATCCGGCGTGGCAACTCCGTTACATGCGGCGGCGCACCATTCACGGCGTCCGTGTGGCCGCCGTTTCGCGCCGCAGTCCGACGGCGCGCGCTATCCGGTTCAGCCACACTCGCCGGTCGTAGTTGCGGATGGATCGATCCACCGCGGCCGCAATGTCGGGTCGGTTGTAATGCACGCCGTCCGCACGCAGCCTCACCGAGTTGGCGCGATCGATGTCCTGACGCAGGCGCAAGCCGGCGAGCGCCTCGAGACTCCATGCGGCGCGGGGAAAGGTCACCGCGCGATCGCGCGCGCCGATCATCTCCAGCGCGGTCAAGGTGCGCAGGCACTTCTCACAGGCACCGCAGTTGGTGTCGTCCTGTCCCCACCAGCAGGCGTGGAGATGTTCCATCGCCAGCGGAGCGCTGGCCAGTGCCTCGATCTTTGTCCGTCGTCGCGCCAGCGAGCCGTCATTCTGGAAGCTCGTGGTGGCGGTCGACAACAATGGATCAGTGAACGGATGCGTTCCCCAGCTCGCCAGCGACCAATACGAGATGCTGGCCGGAAAGAGCACCCGACTGTAGCGCTGTTCGAGTGCCAGCGATACCGCTGCCAGCGCTGGTCCCTGTCCGATCTTTCCCCAGTTGGCCGTGGTCCAGCCAGATTCGCGAAGATTGGTGACCAGGGTGACCGCTCCCTTGCCGGTGCGCGCTGCCACCTCGGCAATCCGATCACTCAGCCGCGCGAAGGCGTCGCCTGCACTGAGCGGGATGTCGAAACCCCACACCGTGAGGAGGTCGTCAATCCGCTCGCGATGAATCGCGTCGCCGCCAACCTCGTGGCGCAACAGAGTGTAGAAGGAATCGACGCCCGCGCTGAAGAGCGTCGCGGTGCGATCGGTCCGGGTGCTCACGTCGGCCGCCTTGATCTCGGCGGTGACCGGCATCGGTTGTCCCATCGCAGGATACCAGACGCCCCAGGTCTGCATCAGCGCCTGCGATCCCTCGTACAGCAGCGGATCGACCGGCAACGCAATTTCGAGCGGCTCCTGCAGGGTGAACGCCAGCGGCAACAGCGCGACGAGCCAGGGGTTTCCCGACCGGCTCAAGTCGCCGGCGTGCGCTTCGTCGACATCGAACCAGATCTCTTCGTCGGGGCGTCGGTCGGCATAGGAGAATCGCCCGACGATTCGCGCGCGGGCCGGGCCCAGCGGAGACGGGCGCACGTCGACCATCGCAAGCTTCATCGGCGTGCCTTGGCGGAAGGAATTGATGCTGGAGTACTACGAAGGATCAACCGGGGCTGGCTGATCCGCAAGGAAACTGCTCAGCTCACGGCTCGACTGACGGTCCACCCGCGCTGGTGTCCTCGCCAAGGTCGGCCGGCACGACAACGCCATGCGCACCGAGCTTGCGGAAGAGATCCCACTGCGCCTGTCGTGCGGCGTACTGATTGCCGCCGTTATACATCGCGGCGATGATCAGCGTGCCGTCGTCGCGGCCGAGATAGCCGACCAGGGTGACGACATTGGTGAGTGTCCCGGTCTTGGCGCGCACCACACCGGCGCCCGGAAATCCGCTGCCGAGCCGGCGCAGCGTACCGAAGCCGTTGGCGGGGAAGAGGAGCGGAAAGTTCTTGCCGGCCGGTGTCTGCGGAATCTTCGCCAGGTACGTCGTGAATACGATCGGTGCGACGAGATCCTGTTCGGACAGGCCGCTGCCGTCCACGAGATGGACGCCGTCGAGCCCGGTCACATGGCGGACGAAGTCGGTCAGCCGGCTCACTTCACCAATGCCGCCGCCGCCCCAGAGCAGCATCATCTCGGCGCCGATATTGAGCGAGCGGGTGTTGACCTCGTGAGCGATCGAATCGAAGGTCTCCGATGCTACCTCAGCGAGCACGCGCTTGTTGGCGACGACCGGTGCCGACATCGCCGAGCCGCGGCTCCACTGGATGCCAGCGGCGGCGGTGGCGTGCTGCCATGCCGCTTCGAGCACCACGGTCGGATCGCTGGCAACCGCCTGAAAGCCGCGCGCCCGGCCGTGGAGACCGATCTTGCCACTCACCACATAGCGTCCGTCGTTGAGCGTGCCGAAGTGGAGTGACGTCCCCCGACCGGCGACGGTGGTCGCCTGCATCACGACCAGCGCGCCCACGCCGGCCGGTGAATCGCCAATCACGACGGCGCGCGCGCCCAGTTTGGCGCCGGGGCCCACCGTGACATGGATGAGGTTCTCGTTGAGCGTGATCGGCCCGATGGGCGGAGCGTAGCTGCGTCCCTTGAAGCGGTCGGCCCAGACAGCGGGGTAGGTCGAGCGCGTGAGGCCAGTGGAACTGGTGACATCGAGCGGACCAGCGAGGCGGCGGATGCCAATCGCGGCGAGCTGCTGCGCCAACTGGAGGAGTGTGGGGCCGGTGCGATCGCTGCGTTCGAGGGTCGGATCGCCATTGAGCTCGAGCCCCCACTTGCCGATCCACATGCCGGTGGCTGAGTCGACGTGCCCGCTACCAACAACCCGAGTGGCGCGACGGGCGTCGCCGCCCACCTCGGTCCGGGCAAAGCCGGTGGTCAGTACCTTGACCGTCGACGCTGGCGTCATCGGTTCGTCGCCATTGATCTGCCAGAGCACCCGCCCCGTCTGGTCAGCGACCACGATCCCCCACTTGCCGGGAGAGCGGTGGCTGGTGCGCGCCCACCACGAATCGAGGACCGGCGTCACGGCGCTGGCGCTCTGGGCCGGCAGGCGGCCCAGCGATGTCGCGGCAACGATGGAGGCAATGGCAAGCGCACGTACGTTCATTCGAGGCATTCAGCTGGCATGGTAGATGTACGGATGCGCGGCGTCGTCAGTTCCGTCGCGCCCATCGACTATCGGTTGCGGGACCGCCAATCATGATTCGGCGGGTCGGGCGTCTCACTTCAGATGCAACTTGGCAATCGTCTGGAGCTGCATGTTGCTGGTCCCTTCGTAGATCACGCCGATCTTCGCGTCGCGGTAGAACTTTTCGGCCGGGTACTCGCGGCTGTAGCCATAGCCACCAAAGAGCTCGAGCGCCTGGCCCGCGATCCGGTTGGCCGTGGTCGACGCAAAGAGCTTGGCCATCGCGGCCTCGCGAGTGAATGGCATGCCGGCATCCTTGAGGCGCGCGGCGTTGTAGACCATCAGGCGTGCGGCTTCCAGGTCGGTCGCCATCTGGGCGACCTGGAACTGGATCCCCTGGAACTCCGCCAGTGTCTTGCCGAATTGCTTGCGCTCCTTGATGTACTTCGTCGCCGCGTCGAGGGCGCCTTGCGCCAGCCCGATCATCTGCGCGCCGATGCCGATCCGGCCCTCATTGAGAGTCTCGATGGAAATCTTGTAGCCCTGGCCGACCGGACCGAGGACGTTTGCCGCTGGGACGCGACAGTTCTCGAGGATCAGCTCGACGGTGCTCGAGGCCCGAATGCCGAGCTTCTTCTCGCGCTTGCCAACCGCAAACCCCGGGAAGGTGCTTTCGACCAGGAACGCCGTGATCCCCTTGTACCCCTTCGACGGATCAATATTGGCGAAGACGATGAAGATCCCCGCCTCGGCGCCGCTGGTGATCCAGAACTTGCGGCCGGTCAGGAGCCAGTCCTCACCGTCCTGCGTCGCCTTGCACTCAAGTGCGAAAGCATCCGACCCCGAAGCCGGTTCCGACAGCGCAAAGCCGCCGAGGAGCGAGGTGGTCATCTGGGGGAAGTAGCGCGCCTTCTGCTCATCGTTGCCCCAGCGGAGCAAGGCATTGTTGAACAGGGTGTTGTGGACGTCGACATAGATCGCCGCCGAGGGGTCGACCCGCGCCATCTCCTCGATGGCCAGCATCGCCAGGAAGATCGTCCCGCCGGCGCCGCCATACTGCTCGGGCACTTCGATCCCCATGAGTCCCATCTCGAAGAACTTCTCGATCAACTCGGGCCGGAACTTCGACGCCTCGTCCATCTCATGCACAAACGGCCCGACCTCCGTCTCGGCAAACTCCCGGACGGTCTGGCGGAACAGTTCTTCTTCTTCGGAGAGCACGGAGAGCGGGGTGGCAGCAGTCTGGACGGTCATGATTCGGGATCCGGAACGGGTTCACCCCAAAGATAGACAGGTGTCAGGGCCGCCGATACGCAACGGCCCGATCGAGGTCAGGGTCGCCCATGGGAAGGGTGTCGAACAGCGGCCGACGATGGCGCAGGACGAGTGTGGCCAGCGCCGCCACGACCAGCAGTGCGAGTACGGCATGCCACGCCTGGTTGAATCCCTCACCGGGGGCAGCGGGGCCAATGGTCCAGTAGCTGTCGAACAGGTGGCCGGTGAGGACGATTGCAGCGATGGCGGCAAGGGCGCGCCGGTCGCGCTTGAGCCGGCGGAAGAGCAGGAGGAGGAATGGCAACGCGAACTCCATCACCAGCACCGCATAGCCGAGCGCGCGCCAGCCACCGGTGCCGCGTGCAACGTACCAACGTGCGTCGGCCGGGATATCGCCGATCCAGATGATCAGGAACTGGGAGAAGGCGATATAACCCCAGAAAATCGCCGCCATGAAGAGCAACGTCCCCAGCGCGCCGCGCTGGTCGGCCGACACAGCGCTCGCCAGCGGTGAATCGGCGGGGGCGGTACAGGCCAGCAGCGCGATCAGCGCCAATGCGGCGAGATAGCCACCGGCGAAGAGGTAGATACCAAAGATTGTCGACGTCCAGGTCGGATCGCGCGACATGATCCAGTCGAACCCGGCAAAGGTCAGCGTCAATCCGACAACAATGGCGCCGCCGCCGCTCCAGCGGCGCAGCGACCGCGTGGTGGCCGCCATCCCCACAGCGCCGGCGTGGTCTTGTTGCCGAGCGAGGCGCAGCATTCGTTCGGCCAGCCAGATCCAGCTACCCACGTAGAGCACCGTGCGCCCAATGAACCAGGGGATCGCGAGCCAGCTGCTGTGCCGGGTCGGTCCGCTGGTCCAGGGATAGAGCGAGCGGACACCGATTACCAGCGGGAGCACCAGCAATGCCACGGTCCACACGATCGAGACGACCATCCAGTTGTAGCGACGCAACAGCGTGAACCAGACGGCACCGGTGAGATAGCTGATCATCGCCTGCAACAGCGCGCCAGCCAGCACCGTGACGACGGCGGCGAAGGCCACCAGGTAGCCGTTGAGCGAGGCTCGCGGGTCCAGCACGAGCGTGACGAGCCAGACGACAATCGCAACGAGGGTGAGGAGACGCAGCGCACGCGTCGTCACGGGGTAGCCTTCGCAACTTGCTGCAGCTGCCGGATGTAGCCGATGATCGCGTGGCGATCCGCCGTGGGAATATCCGAGCCGAAGCCCATCATCGTGCCAGCGCCGCGGGCAATCACTGCTTCGAGTGCGCTATCCGACAGCGCCGCCGCCGTCCCGGTGAGCAGCGTTGGTGGCTTGATTGGCTTGATGTTGGTGGCCATGAGGCTCTGGCCGTCGCCGCGGTCGCCATGACAGACCGCGCAGAAGATGGTGAAGCGGTCGGCACCGCGCGCGGCATCGTGCGGAGTCGCGGGTTCGTCATCGTCCGACGGAACGGTGCCAGCGGGCGGTGTCTGCATGGCCGTGCCGTGCGGAAGCGCGCCAGCTGCACCATAGGTCACGGCCTTGGGCTGCTCGCGCATCCGGTTCCAATCCCAGCCGTGGCCGACAGGTTCACGACATCCAGCGAAGAGCACGGTTGCGACCATGGCCACCACACGCCTTGTCATGGTTGCACCACGCGCAGCGCGCCAAGGCCGCGCAGTGTGGCAGTGGCGACGTCAGCTGCCATGCCAGCTGGCGGTACGGCTTGCAGCCAGAACTCGTCGAGCGAGGCGCGCGCAAAGCCGTCGAGTTCATCGATCGGTGCCCAGAGACGCGGCAGGCCAAGCATGACAATCCACGCGATCACGACGGCGGATGCTGCCGCGAGAATCATCGACTCGAAGGTGATCGGGATGTACGCCGGAATTGCCGGCCGAGGGCGACCGCCAACGTTCATCGGGTAGGAGCGTGCGTTGGTCCACCATTGAATGACGAACGCACCGATGGCGCCGAAGGCGCCGGCAATCAGGCCAACGAGCGGCAACCATGATCGAGCCCGCGGAGGCTCGTGCACGTCGGCGGCGTCGAGATCGAATGGAGTGTATACCTCGATCACAAGCCACCCAGGCTCCGGCAGCATCGCCAGTGCCGCGTCCAACGCGTTGGCTGACGGAAACACCGCCAGCCATGCGCCGGCAACGAGTTGCCCGTCAGCCAAGCGTGACATCATGATCCATTCTCACGGCCTGCGCTTGCAGTTCGTTCGCCGAAATCGCCGGGACCCAGCGCAGGAAGAGCAGGAAGAGCAACGCGAAGAGGCCGAGGCTGCCGGTCAGCAGGCTCCAGTCGACCCAGGTTGGATGAAAGGCGTGCCAGTTGGCGGGAAGAAAATCGCGCGACAGCGACCCGACGATGATCGTGAACCGTTCACACCACATGCCGGCCCAGATCAGTACGGCCGCGGTGAAGAGCACCAGCGGACTGCGGCGACAACGGCGCCACCAGAAGAGTTGTGGCGTGAGGAGATTGCAAGCCATCATCGCCAGGACCACCCAGCGATACGGTCCGATGGCACGATTGGTAATCAAGGCGTAACGCTCGAATGGGTCGCCGCTGTACCACGCCAGGAAGGTTTCGCAGAGGTAGCTGTAACCGACCATCAGGCCGGTGGTCAGCAGCAGCCGGGCGCAGAGATCGAGATGGCGATCGGTGATGACCCCTTCCCAGTGCAGGAACCGGCGCACCGGAATCAGCAGCATGAGCACCATCGCGAAGCCGGAATAGATCGCGCCCGCCACGAAGAACGGCGGGAAGATGGTTGAGTGCCAGCCGGGAAGCTGGGTGATCGAGAAGTCGAGCGAGACGATGCTGTGCACTGAAATCACCAGCGGCGTCGCCAGGCCAGCGAGCAGCAGGTACATCACGCGGTGCTGTTGCCACGCCCTGCGGGACCCACGCCATCCAAGGGCGAGCACGCCATAGATGCGTCGGCGCCAGAGGCCAGGGGCCGCGTCGCGCACCGTGGCCAGGTCGGGGATCAGCCCGACATACCAGAAGAGCAATGAGATCGTGAAATAGGTGCTGACGGCCGCGACATCCCACGGCAGCGAGCTGAGGAAGTTGGGCCAGACGCCGGTCGTAGCGGGGTATGGCACCAGCCAGTAGGCAAACCACGGCCGCCCCAGGTGCAGTAGTGGAAAGAGTCCCGCGTTGACGAGTGCGAACAGCGTCATTGCCTCGGCGACACGATTGATCGAGTTGCGCCAGGGCTGGTTGAGCAGCAGCAGGAAGGCGGAGATGAAGGTGCCGGCATGCCCGATGCCGATCCACCAGACGAAGTTGGTGATGCCGAAGGCCCACGCGACCGGGATGTTGTTACCCCAGGCGCCGATCCCTTCGACCAGCGTCACGCCGATCGCGACGCAGAGGAGTCCGGTCAAGAGGACTGGCAGAACGAAGAGCCACTTCCAGCCGCGACGCGGTGTCCAGACAGTGTCGACCAGCGACAGCGTGAGCGCGGCGCCGCGGCGCGAGTCCTCGATCAGCGACGTGTCGGCGAGCAACGCGCGCGCTTCGGCGCGTTCGGCGGCGCGTTCGTGCAGGGCGATGTCGAGCGCGGTCATGACGCGGCGTCGCGGGCGAGGTAGTGCACTCGCGGCCGGGTGTTGAGCTTGGCCAGCGCCGCAAAGCCGCGGGGATCGGCAAAGCTGTCGACCACCGCATCCGCCGGGTTGGTGAGCGAACCGAAAATGATGGCGCCGGTGGGGCACGCCTGCTGGCAGGCCGTGACCACCGGCCCGGTCGTGGCATCGCCGGCGAGTTGCGAACGTTCCTGCGCACCGCGAATCCGCTGCACGCAGAAGGTGCATTTCTCCATCACGCCGCGCGCCCGCACGGTGACATCGGGGTTGTTGATCAACTCGTCAACCGGCGTCATCTCGCCGTGATAGTCGAGCCAGTTGAAGCGACGCACCTTGTACGGGCAGTTGTTGGAACAGAAGCGGGTGCCGACGCAGCGGTTGTACACCATTTCATTGAGGCCGTCATCGCTGTGCACGGTGGCGTTGACCGGGCAGACATACTCGCACGGCGCATTCTCGCAGTGCTGGCAGAGCATCGGCTGGGAGACCACGCCGCCGGTGGCCGGGTCGGCATCGAGGTAGCGGCCGAGGCGAATCCAGTGCATCTCCCGGCTGTTCATCACGCCGCGCTTGCCGACCACGGGAATGTTGTTCTCGGCCTGACAGGCGACAACGCAGGCGCTGCAGCCGGTGCAGAGGTTGAGGTCGATCGTCATCGCCCATTGGTCCGCGCTGAAGCCATCGTGGCCAGGTGGGGTGGCGCGATAGAGGCCGCTATCCGGAACGGGGACTGGCGGTCCCTTGAGAATGTCACCGGCGCGTTGCTCGATCGACCAGTGTTCCTGGGTCAGCGCAAGCGGATGTTGGCGATTGAGGCGCGTCAGCGTGACGCCCGCGAGCTGAAAGGGCGACGCCTCGGTCCGGAGCGGCGCGGTATCGACGCCGATGCCGTTCTCAAGAATGCCAGGCCCGCGACGGCCATAGCCAAGGGCCAGCGATCCGGCGTCGTCGGCATGCCCCGGCGTGATGAGCACCGGCACATCGATGTGCTGATCATCGCGAGCTACCCGCACCATATCCATCGATGCCACCGCCAGGCGCGCGGCCGTAGCAGGGGCGAGCAGCAGTGCGTTGTCCCAGGTCAGCTTGGTGATCGGATCGGGGAGTTCCTGCAGCCAGGCATTTCCCGCAAACCGGCCGTCGTGTACGCCATTACCCGGCGGAAAGATGAGCGTAAGCTGACCGGCGGCTGGCAGCGGGGCCGGTGCAAGCGACGCGAGCGCGCCCCAGCGAAATGCTGGCGTGAGCACCGGCGACGTACTGCCGGTGACGATCCCTTCGCGCAGCGCGTCGTCAGTCGTGGCCGTGGGGTAGAGCGCCTGAAGCAGGCCGCGTCCAGTCCGTTGATCGCCAAGGAGCGACGCCAGCAGTTCGTCTACCGTATGGCCACCCCACATCGGCGTAAGGAGCGGTTGGACCGGCGACTCGGTGCCATCCCAGGCGCGTTCGACCCCCCACGATTCGAGGTAATGCGCGCGCGGTGCGAAGTGCTGGGTCTGACGCGCCGTTTCATCGAGGTATTCGCCGAGATAGAGCGATTGCTGCACCTTGGCGAGTTGCTGCGCCAACAGCACGTCAGCGGGCAGCGTGTACGCTGGATTGGTTGCCGTGATCAGTACGGTGCGAATGCCATTGCCGGCGAGTGCGTCGCGCAATGTCGCCGCATCATGGGACGGCGCACCGGCTTCCCGGATCGGCGACGCGCGGTACTGGATTGCAGTGCCGAGATTGTCGAGCAGATGGTTGAGCGCCATCGCGACGAGGTGCACCGACTCCGGTTGCTGGGGGCCGGCGGTCACCAGCGCATGGCCGCGATGGGCAATCAGCGCGGTCGCGGCGGAATCAACCCAGGCTGCTGCGTCAGTTGCCAGCGACACTGGTGCGAGCTGCACCGTATTGCTCCCGAGCCGACTGGCTACGGTCTGCAGCAATGCCAACGCGGTATTGGCCAGTAGTGCCGGGGCCACCGCCAGGCGATGCGGCGTCAGTGAGCTGGTGGACGACGGGGTTGTTTCGGCGACATGCAGCGATACCGGATGACCGGCGCGCCGGCGTTCGCCAAAGTCGCGGGCCTGGCGCAGGTGCCACGGCCCGACCGCAAAGGGATCATCACCAAGGGCCACGACCGCCACCGCTTGCGTGAAGTCGGGTTGCGGCAGCAACGGGGCGCCGAACGCGGCGCGACTCGCGGCAACGGCGCTGCCGTTCTCGGTCGCGTGATGAAAGTGAACCGTCGCATCGGGGAGCGCACTTTGCAGGCGATCGAGCAATGCAACAGTCAGCGGCGAGCTGGTCGGATCCATCAGCAAGAGGAGCCCGGCACCACGGGCGCCGGCGCCGTCACGAAGACGGGTCAGCGAAAAGTTGGCGACGGTGGCGTCCCACGTGATGTCACGGCCGCGCAGCAGCGGTTGGTGCGCGCGCTCGGGATCATAGAGTTGCAGCAGCGATGCCTGATGCAG
This sequence comes from Gemmatimonadales bacterium, assembly GCA_036499125.1. GTDB lineage: Bacteria > Gemmatimonadota > Gemmatimonadetes > Gemmatimonadales > GWC2-71-9 > Palsa-1233. Next base: position 84,839 of record DASYEH010000008.1, on the reverse strand, counting down.
GGCGCTGGACGCGCCGCGACTGGCAGGATGGCTCGGATTGCCTTCAACCTTGACTGGCCGGCCATCGACGCTGCGGACCAGCAACCCCGTGGCGTAACCATCGAGCGTCATCGCCGTGGCGTAGTGCAGCTCGCCGCCGGCGCCCGCTGCTGGCGTGTGAATGTAAGGAAAGACGCGGTCGGACGGTTCGCGTACGCATCCGGTCGCGCCGGCCAGCGCAATGCTCGCGCCGAGCAGCCTGGCGAAATCGCGCCGCGACATCTCAGCGGCAATCTGCGTGAGCGCGGCGTCGTTCAGCGGTGGCATGTGGAGCAGTTGGTGTAATGGTGCACGTTGTACTCCGCCAGCATGGTACGACGCGCCGCGGCACTGAGCGTGAGCGGCGACCAGCCGGTGGCCGTAATCTCGGCTTGCGGGCGCAGCGAAGGCTCCGGGTTGCGGTGACAGGTGACGCACCACGTCATCGTCAGTGGGGCGACCTGGTGCACGGTCTGCATCCGGGTGACATTGCCGTGGCAGGTCTCACAGCCGACGCCGTTGCGCACGTGCATTGCGTGGTTGAAATAGACGAACTGCGGCAGCTGGGTGACGCGCCGCCACGGGATCGGCGCCGACGACACCAGGCTCGCTCGCACTGGCGCGAGGGCAGCGGTCGATTGCCACGCTGGTGTGTGGCAGGTAACACAGCGGTCGGTCGGCGGCATCCCGGCGTGGGCACTCCATTCCACTTCACTGTGACAGAAGCGGCAATCGATCCTGAGGGTCCCCGCATGCAACGGATGACTGAACGGAACCGGCTGCTGGACTACGACGTGGATGCCCCGCGCCCACGGCGTGCGCACCCAGGCCATCAGCGCGACCGGCACCAGCAATGCCACGACCACTGCGCCAATCAGGGCGCGCCGAGCGCGGGGCGTGGCCGTCGGACGAAAGAGGGCCGGCATCAGCGCAGCCCTTCCAGGTACGCAGCGATGGCACGGAGCTGCAGGCCGGTGAATTGCGGCATCGCGGGCATCTTGACCCCCGGCTTGAGCGATGGCGCGTTGGTCACCCACGCTTCCATGGTAGCGAGATCGTTGGGGAGTGTGCCGGCGGCGAGGGTGACGCGCGAGCCGACATGGGTGAGATCGGGGCCAATCTCTCCCTGTGCCGTGGTGCCGCGAATGGTGTGGCAGGTCGCACACGGTCCGTTGACGACCTGTGCTCGACCGAGTGCGGCGAGCGTGTCCGTGGGTGGCTTGGCGTCAGCGCGTTGCACACTCAGCCATGCCCGGTAGGCAACAGGCGATTCCACGACCAGCGTGAACGCCATGTTCGCATGCTGCATCCCGCAATACTCGGCGCACTGGCCGCGATAGACCCCAGGCCGATCGGCGACGAATCGGATGTGGTTGGTGTCGCCGGGAATCAGGTCGATCTTGCCATGCACCTGTGGAATCCAGAAGGAATGGATCACGTCGTCGCTCAGCAGCGTCAGGTCCACCGGCTCGCCAACCGGCACGTGCAGCTCATTGGCCCACATTGCCCGCCGCCCGCTGGCGCTGTCATCTCGCTCGACACCCCACCACCATTGATGACCAATCACGGTGAACGACTCGGCGGGCGTGCTGGCATCGCCGGGAATCCTGCGCTCGATCAGTACACTGGTCATGAAGAGCGCGAGCAATACGACGCCGGGTATGATGGCGCCAGCGACGATCGGGATGCGGTTGTCGTGTACCGTGAGGTCGGGATCGGTGCCGCCACGATTGCGGCGGGCGATCGCCGCCAGCATGAAGAGCGTTACCAGCACGAAGATCACCGCCGATGCAGCCACCAACACCCAGGTGAGCTGCGACAGAGCACGCCCCGCTGGCCCCGCACCGGTAAAGACCGACATCGGCGCGTGGCACCCGGCGAGGAGCAGCGTCAGTGCCGCGAGGCGCAATCGGCGGGTCACGGGGGGCGTCTTCACCGCAGCGTGTACAGGTAGGCGACGATGTTGCGGGCCGCCGCGCTATCGACGCCGAGGTTGGGCATGCCGCTGCGCGGTTCGATGGCCTGCGGGTCCCGAATCCACGCCGACAGATTGGCAACGTTGTTGGGCAGTTCGCCACCGATCAGCGTGCGACGCACGATGCCGCTCAGTGGCGGCCCGACCATGCCGTCGGCACCGGAGATGCCGCGAATCTGATGGCAGACGCCGCAGTTGTACTGCTGGATTGCCGCGCGACCGGCGGCAATGCTGGCGCCAGGTACCAGCGGATTCTCATCGTTGTGACGGCAACCAGTCAGGAGGCTTGCTGCCACCAGGGTGAGCCAGCCGAGGTATCTCACGGCACCCTCACCGTTTGCGGCAGCGCCGCGGGAAGCGTCACCGGGCCGAACCAGGCCAGGAAGAGCGCGCACGCAGCCAGGGTGTAGATCAGGCCGCCGGGAATCCACATGATCAGGCCAGCGAGCTGCTGGTCGGCGAGCGGCGTGAGGCCCCAAGCGGTGGCCGATGCGCTCCCGATAGCGTACCACGGCGTGCGCGACACCGTGAGCAGTGCGCCGAGTGCGCCACTCTGCATCGCGGTGGCAAGCAGGGTCAGCACACCAATGCCGTAGCCAACCCGACGGATTCCGGTGGGCCGCAGCGCGCTCCACCAGAGCAGCATTGCGGTGCCAAACAGCGTCGCATGCTCTGCAGCGTGCAATGTCGGGTTGAGCAGCGCTGCCTGATAGAATGGCGGCGCGTGCCAGGCCCAGAGCACGACAGCATGTGCCGAAAAGGCCCAGACCGGTATCGTCGCGACTCGGCCGACTCGATGAAGAAACGGTTGGGCTGGTTGCAGCAGGCGTTGCAACGGTCCGAGCCAAGCCAGTGCCGTCAACGGCGCACCAAGAATCAGGAGTGGCGGTACCACGGCGATCAGCAGCATGTGCTGCGTCATGTGGGCGGCAAAGAGGGAATCAGCCATCGTATCGAGTGGCGACGCCAGCGCCACGATCAGCAACACCACGCCGGCCGCATAGAGTGCCGCACGCCACACCGGAATGCCGCGGCCGGCACCCGCCCGGCGCCAGAGGCGCGTGATCCCCCAGGCATACGGCACGGCCACGAACGCCAGCGCCAGCCAGATGCTCCACTCGGTATCTCGCCAGGCCGCGACCCATGCGGTGGTGCTCCAGGTAGTTGCCATCATCGGGTGGCCACGCAGGCATGCAGGAAGAGTGGCGGTAGCAGGAAGAGCACGATGCCGGAGAGGAAAAGCACGCTGCCAGCCGTGCCAACGGTCGCCATGAAATGCGCGCGCGCTTCGTCGCTGCGTCCGGACGACGTGCGACGGTAGTTGCCAACTGCAACCGCGAGTCCGATCGCGGCAGTGAGCAGGGCCACGCCACCGATCACCAGGACCCATGTGTTGCTGTTGCTCGGCCCGACGGTGCGCCCGTCGGCCCAGTTCCCCCAGCAGCCGCGCCCGGCACCGATGTATCCCACGACTTCGGCGACGGACCATGCCGCAGGAGCGAGCCCGACGCCAATCCAGAGGCGTGCCTTGGAGGGTGTCGCGATATCGGCGGCGGTGGCGTGACTCATGTAAAGTGCGGCGCGAGGTAGAAGGTGGTCAGCACCGTGAGCCAGATCACGCCGACGAAGTGCCAATACAGCGTCGTGACTGCGACGCCGGTGCGAGCGGTCTCGGTGAAATGGCCGCGCAGCGTGCGCACCAGCGTGTAGGTGAGCAGCAGCATCCCCACCAGCACGTGCAGGCAGTGCAGTGACGTGGTGGTATAGAAGATCGATGCGTACGCCGAACCGCTCGGCCGGAACTGGTGCAGCTTGTCGCGATACTCTGTGGCGAAGAGGGCGAGGAATCCGGCCGCGAGCGCGAGCGTGCCGAGCAGGCCAGCGATGAGTTGCCGCGGCTGGCCACGCTTGATGCCTCGTTCACCCCAGACCAGCACCGCACTACTCGACAACAGCAGGAGGGTCATGATCAACGGCTTGAGCAATGCGGGGCGGCTGATGCCCGGTGGCGGCCACGCTGGCGAGCGAAGGTCGAGATAGAAATTGGCGGTGATCAGGTAGGCAAAGAGCGAAGCCTCCGTAGCACAGGTACAGGCCATTGCCCACCAACCAAAAGACTTCTTTGGTTCATCTGCATCATTGCTGGGCGGCCTGACCGTGTCCGGGAACGTCGCGGCGGTCATACCTGTGTCTCCAGCACGCGCGGGTGTACTGGCCACATCCAGCGCACCAGCGAGACGACGACCAGGAGCAGGCAGAGTGCCATCACCCACCAGTTGCGAAGCAGCGCACCAAAACAGGCGGCGAAGAGGGCAAGCGACAGGACGAGGGTCCAGGCATTCTGGTCGGGCAGGGTGACAGCCGTTTCCCAGTGGGCATCAAGCGGCGTGGTACGTGACGTCTGACGGCCCTCGTCCAGCGGCGGTCCGGCGGTGACCAGGCCATCCCAGAGGGGATCGCGGCCCTGGATCACGGGAATGCGCGCAAAGTTGTACGGCTCAGGCGGGGAGGTGGCGGCCCACTCCAACGTGTTGGCATTCCAGGGGTTGAGGCCGGCCAGGGCGCCATGCTTCCGGCTCTTCATGATATTCCAGAGTGTCAGCAGTGTGCCGGACATGAAGACGAAGGCGCCAACGGTCGACAGCATGTTGACCGTGTCGAGGCCGAGTGATGGCAGGTAGGTGTAGACGCGACGCGGCATGCCGAGGAGCCCGGCGATGTGCATCGGAAAAAAGCCGAGGTTGAAGCCGGCAAACATGATCCAGAAGGACCAGCGCCCGATGCGCTCACTGAGCATCCGGCCGGTCATCTTGGGGAACCAGTAATACGCGGCGGCAAAGACGGCGAACAGCGACCCGCCGGCCAGCACGTAGTGGATGTGCGCGACGACGAAGTAGGTGTCGTGCGCCTGCCAGTCGAATGGGACGACTGCGGTCATCACGCCACTGATCCCACCGAGGATGAACTGCACGATGAAGGCAATCGCAAAGAGCATCGGCGTCTTCAGTACCACGCGCCCATACCACATCGTCGCCAGCCACGCGAAGATCTGCACGGCGCTGGGTATCGAGACGATCATGCTGCCGGCGCTGAAGAAGTTCACCGACACCTGTGGAATGCCGGTGGCGAACATGTGGTGTACCCAGACGCCAAACCCCGCGAGTCCGGTGGCGACGGTGGCAAGCGCCACCAGGTGATGTCCGATCATTGGCCGACGGCAGAACGACGGGATCACCATCGACAGCATGCCGGTGGCCGGCAGGAAAACGATGTAGACCCACGGATGGCCAAAGACCCAGAAGAGGTGTTGCCAGAGAAACGGGGAGCCGCCACCGACCGGCGCGAAGAAGACGAAATGCCACTGTCGCTCGAGTTCAAGCAGCAGGAGACCGACCGTGAGCGCTGGCATCGCGAAGAGTGTGGCGAACGAGGTGGTCAGCGAACTCCAGAGCACCAGCGGCATCTTGTCGATCGACATCCCCGGCGCGCGCATCCGGAGGATGGTGACGATCAGGTTGACGGCGCCCACTGTGGTGGCAATCGAGAGGAAGAGCAGGCCGATGGTGTAGAAATCGATGTTGAGCCCGGTGCTGTACGGCTGACTCGACAGCGGCGTGTAGTTGAACCAGCCGGCATCGGGCGCCTGACCGATCGCGAACGACGTGTACATGAAGACGCCGGCCAGCAGAAAACCGAAGTAGCTGAAGCTGTTGAGGCGCGGAAAGGCGAGCTCGCGTGCGCCGATCAGCAGCGGCGTGAGATAGAACGAAAAGCCCGACAGCACCGGCTGGATGAAGAGGAACATCATCGTGGTGCCGTGCATGGTGAAGAGCTGATTGTACTGTTCGGGGGAAAGCAGGCGGTTCTCGGGTCGCGCCAGTTGCAACCGCATCACGCCAGCCTCGATCCCGCCGAGCACGAGGAAAACGCACGCAGTCACGATGTAGCGAATGCCGAGCGCCTTGTGATCGACGGTACAGAGCCGGGGCAGCCAGTTGTGCGGCGTTTCCCAGGCATCGTGGAGCCGACGGCTACCACTGGGCTCCCGGGCGAGGATGTCAGTCGCGCTGGAAGTCAGAGTTGGCGCAGCGGATACGGAGAACGATTGGACCGGCGGCATCAGGTGAGAGAGACGTGTCAGGTGCGGGGGGTGGCACAGGGGCGGGCTGGTGGCTGATGGCTGATGGCTAATGGCTGATGGCTGATGGCTGATGGCTGATGGCTGATCGCAAGAGCCCGAAGATCAAATGGGCCTCCCGAACATCGAGAGGCCCGTGTTGCATTGGGATCAGCCATCAGCCATCAGCCCTCCCCCAGCACCTCCAACGCCACATCCACCCGCCCCAGCGGCGCCGCGACCTGAACGCCCCGCACCGCACCGCGGACTGCGGTGATCATTTCGCGTGCGATGGCGATCCCTTCGGCGAGGGCGGCCTCCTTGCCATGATCACTGGCGCGGCGCATGCGGACCAGCGTCTCCTCCGGCAGCGTGACACCGGGAACTTCATTTGCCAGGAACTCGGCGTTGCGCAGTGAGACCAGGGGCCAGATGCCCGCGATCACTGGCACACCGAACTCGCGGGTTCGCTCGACAAAGGTCTCGAACTGTCGCACATCAAATACCGGCTGGGTCATGGCGAAGGTGGCGCCAGCATCGACCTTCCAGGCAAAGCGTCGCAACTCGCGGTCGAGATCTGGCGCCGCTGGGTTGACGCCGACGCCATGCACAAAGCGAGTCGGGGTGCCAATCGGGTTGCCGCCCGGATCGAGCCCGCGGTTGAGCCGGGCCACCAGGTTGGTCAACCCGATTGCGTCGATGTCGAACACGGCCGTCGCATCGGGATACGGTCCCATCTTTGGCGGATCGCCGGTGACGACCAGCAGGTTACGGAGTCCCGCGGCCGCCGCGCCGAGCAGGTCGGAAAGCATGCCGAGAAGATTGCGATCGCGACAGGCGTAGTGGACGATCGCCTCGATGCCCACTTCGCGCTCGAGAAGCACGCCGGACAGCAGTGCCCCCTGCCGACTCTGCGCTCGCGGCCCGTCAGGGATGTTGACGGCGTCGATGCCGGCCGCCTTGAGCGCGCGAGCCTGCGCCAGCATTGGGCCCGGGTCGACGCCGCGCGGCGGGACAATCTCGACGGTCGTGATCCACGCACCCGATGCCAGCTTGGCCCCGAAGGCTGACCGTTCGGCGAGCGGAATCGCTGGCACGCTGCGATCGCTCTCGAAGCTCTCCGGCAAGACCGGCGCAGTGGCGTGGGTGCGAGGCTGGGCGCTCCGCACGAAACTGCGAATCGCCTTGATATGTGCCGGAGTCGTGCCACAGCACCCGCCGACAAATCGAGCGCCGGCCTCGACCATGCGGCGAGCGTATTCCGCCATGTATTCCGGACTCGCCATGTAGATCTTGCGATCGGCGACGTCGCGTGGCAGGCCGGCATTCGGTTGGGCCGACAACGGCCGCGTCACGACTCGCGCCAGGCGTTCAATCGTTTCGAGGACAACTTGCGGGCCGATGGAGCAGTTGACGCCGATCACATCCGCGCCGGCCGCTTCGAGTGCCGGCCCGAAAATTTCCGGTGTGGTGCCATACGCGGTGCGGCCATCGAGTCCGACGGTGACCTGCGCGATGATGGCGGCGCTGCTCCGCGCGCGGACAGCCGTAATCGCGGCGTCGAGTTCAGCGACATCCGAAAATGTCTCCAGGCAGAAGCCGTCGATGCCGCCGGCAATCAGGCCATCGATCTGCCGGCCGAAGAGCGCCATCGCTTCCTCGCGGCTCAGGTCGCCAAAGGGCTCGAGCCGCAGGCCGAGCGGGCCGATGGCACCGATCACCACGGAGTCAGGCGCGGCGGCGGTCCGGGCAACGGCGACCGCGTTGGCATTGAGTGTCTCGGTGTCGCCGGCCAATCCGTAGGCGGCCAGTTTGATCGGGTTGGCGCCAAAGGTGTTCGTCTCGATGATCTCGGCGCCGGCCTCGATATACGCCGCATGCACGTCACGCACCACGTCGGGCGCGCGGACGACCAGTTCATCGAAACAGGTATTGAGGAAGACGCCGCGATCGTAGAGCATGGTGCCCATCGCGCCATCCACGACGTGCACACGACCATCGGCGACCAGATCGTACAGTGTGGTCACTTGGTCCTCGCATAGCCAAGGATTGGCGAAAGCCATCGTTCGGCGGTGGGCACGTCCCACCCTTTGCGCGCGGCGTAATCGACAACCTGATCGCGGCCGACGCGCCCCACGCCGAAGTACGCGGCGTCGGGGCGCCAGAAATACCAGCCGCTCACCGCGGCGCCCGGCCACATCGCAAAGCTCTCCGTGAGCGTGATCCCGGTGGTCTGTTCGATGTCGAGCAGCGTCGCGAGCGTGGCCTTTTCGGTGTGATCGGGACACGCGGGGTAGCCGGGAGCCGGCCGGATGCCCTGATAGCGCTCGCCGATCAGGTCGGCATTGTCGAGTGCCTCATCCGGCGCATATCCCCAGTGTACTCGCCGCACCTCTTCGTGGAGTCGTTCGGCGAAGGCTTCGGCGAGACGGTCGGCGAGCGCGGACGCCAGGATGGCGCGATAGTCGTCGTGCACGGCCTTGGCGTCGGCGACGATCGCGTCGAGTCCGTGGCCCGTAGTCACGGCAAAGGCGCCGAAGTAGTCTGCCACGCCGCTGTCGCGCGGCGCGACATAGTCGGCCAGTGCCCGGGCCGCGCGATCATCCTTGCGCTGGGCCTGCTGTCGCAACGTGTGCACAACGGCAAAGGCGCGGTCGCGTCTGGCATCGGGATAGAGATGGATATCATCGCCGACTGCATTGGCGGGCCAGAAACCGATCACGCCGCGAGGCTGCAGCAGCACGTCGCGTTCGATCAGGTCGAGCAGCTCCTGGGCATCGCGAAAGAGATCGCGGGCCGCCTCGCCCACCACGGCGTCGTCGAGAATCGCCGGATAGGCGCCGGCCAGCTCCCAGGTGCGGAAGAATGGCGTCCAGTCGATGCGGGCGCGCAAGTCGGCGATCGGCCACGAATCGAATGTCTTCCGCCCGGTGAACGTTGGCGTCGGAACAGGGAGCGAAAGGTCGATCCGCGCCGGATTGGCGCGCGCTGCGTCGAGCGAGATCAACTTCCCCTCATGCTCGCCAGCGCGGTCAGCGCGCAGCTTGGCATATTCGGCGCTCACGCCGGCGGCCATCTCGGCGCGGCGGGCTGGGTCGCGCAGGGCGCTCGCAACGGGCACCGCTCGTGACGCATCGAGGACATGAACCACAGGGCCCGAGTAGGCAGGCTCGATCCGGATCGCGGTGTGCGCGCGGGATGTGGTCGCGCCGCCGATCAGGATCGGGATGTCGAGGCCGGCGCGTTCGCACTCCGATGCTACGAACGCCATCTCGTCGAGTGACGGCGTGATCAGCCCTGATAGTCCGATCAGGTCGACCTGCTCGCGCTGCGCCGTTTCAATGATGGTGGCGCAGGGAACCATCACGCCGAGGTCGATCACGTCCCATTCATTGCACTGCAGCACCACGCCGACAATGTTCTTGCCGATATCATGGACGTCACCCTTGACGGTCGCCATCAGGATGCGGCCGCGCGCGCGCGGCGCCTCGGTGCTGCGTTGCGCCTGCAAATACGGCAACAGGTAGGCGACAGCGCGCTTCATGACCCGGGCACTCTTGACGACCTGCGGCAGGAACATCCTGCCCGCGGCGAAGAGATCACCGACCCGGTTCATTCCCGCCATCAACGGGCCTTCAATCACGTTGAGTGGATTGTCGGTGGCGGCGCGCGCCTCCTCGACATCGGCCTCGATGAACTCGACGATGCCGTGCACCAACGCATGCGACAGGCGCTCAGGCGCGCCGGCATCGCGCCAGGCCAAGTCGGCGCCGGCGGCCACGCGCCCCTTGGCGCGATCGGCGACTTCGAGCAGCCGCTCCGTGGCGTCGGGCCGCCGATTCCAGAGCATGTCGGCCACCCGCTCGCGAAGCTCCGGGTCGAGATCGTCCACCACCGGAAGCTGCCCCGCATTGACGATTCCCATATCGAGACCGGCGGCGATGGCCCGTTCAAGAAAGACGGCGTGAATCGCCTCACGGATCGGGTCGTTGCCGCGAAAGGAAAACGACACGTTACTGATGCCGCCGCTGGTGCGCGCACCGGGGCAGGCGAGCTTGACCTGGCGCACCGCTTCGACAAAGGCGTTGCCGTACTCGGCGTGCGCCTCGATGCCGGTACCGACCGCGAACGCATTGGCATCAAGAATTACGTCGCTCGGCGCGAAGCCGACGACGTCCACCAGGAGACGGAACGCGCGGGTGAGGATCGCAACGCGCGCTTCGACCGTCTCGGCCTGCCCCTTTTCGTCGAATGCCATCACCACGGCGGCCGCGCCGTATCGGCGGACCAGGCGGGCCTGGTGCAGGAAGATCGCTTCGCCTTCCTTGAGCGAGAGCGAGTTGACGACGCCCTTGCCCTGCAGACACTTGAGGCCGGCTTCGAGCACCCCCCAGCGCGACGAATCCACCATCACCGGGACGCGGGCGATAGCCGGGTCGGAGGCGATCAGGTGCAGGAAGGTGGTCATCGACGCTTCACCATCGAGCAGCGCCTCATCAAAGTTCACGTCGAGCATCTGGGCGCCAGCCTCGACCTGCTGACGGGCGACTTCCATCGCCGTCTCGAACTGCTGCTCCTGGATCAGTTTCGAGAAGCGCCGCGACCCGGTGACATTGGTCCGCTCGCCGACGTTGACGAAGAGCGAGTCGTCGGTGATGACGAACGGCTCGAGGCCGGAGAGGGAGGTGGACATTGGACGCGGGACGCTGGCCTGATCGGTGTCCGCGTTGTCCAGTGGCCGGTGTCCAGTGTCCCTTGGTCTCACACCGTGCACCGCCTGTGCGATCGCCGCGATATGCGCCGGCGTGGTGCCACAGCACCCACCGACAATATTGACCAGGCCGGCGCGCGCCCACTCGCCGATTTCGGCGGCCATCGTCTCCGCGTCGAGATCGTAGCCGCCGAGGGCGTTGGGAAGTCCGGCATTGGGGTGCGCGCTGATCGCAACTGGCGCGATGCGTGACAGCTCCTGGACATGCTGGCGCAGCAGGTCGGGGCCGAGGGCGCAGTTGAGCCCGACGGAGAGCGGCGCCGCGTGGGCCACTGAAATCCAGAACGCGTCGGTCGTCTGCCCGGACAAGGTGCGTCCGCTGCGATCGGTGATGGTTCCGGAAATCATGACGGGCACGCGGAAACCGAGGGCGTCGAACAGCTCCTCGATGCCGAAGATCGCCGCCTTGGCATTGAGCGTATCGAATACCGTCTCGACGAGCAGCAGGTCGGCGCCGCCGGTGAGCAGGCCGTCCGCCGCTTCGCGGTACGCTGCCGCAAGCTGATCGAAGGTGACATTGCGGAAGGCCGGGTCGTCGACGGACGGCGAGAGCGACGCAGTGCCTGACGTGGGGCCCAGCACCCCGGCGACATATCGCGGCCGTTCGGCGGTCTCGAACCGGTCGGCAGCATCGCGCGCAACGCGAGCGGCGGCGACGTTGACGGCGTGCACTTCCTCCTGCATCCCGTATTCGGCCTGGGAGACTCGCGTGGCATTGAACGAATTGGTTTCGACGATGTCGGCGCCTGCAGCGAGGTATTCGGCGTGGATTGCGCCGACCAGCTCGGGACGGGTGACACAGAGCAGGTCGTGATTCCCCTTGAGATCGCGCGGTGCGTCGACAAACGCCTGGCCGCGGTAATCCGCCTCGGTGAGCGCGGCTTGCTGCAGCATGGTGCCCATGGCGCCATCGAGCAGCAGGATCCGCTCGCTGAGCAGCGAGGGAAGGCGCGCAATGCGCGCGGTACGGCGGGGGTTCGGGTCGTTCACCTGGTCTCGCTTAGCGGGTTGTTTTGCGTGGCCGCAAGTCGCCGGAAATCGCCACGTAGCGGAGTTACATCAGCATCCGCATTGCCACAGACTCTGCGAATACTAGCACGAGATAGGCCACGAGGACACTGAAGTCGAACATCCCGATCGGCGGGATGATCCGCTGCAGCGGTTCGACAATCCAGTCCGTCAGGCCATGGACCACACGTACCCAGAGCGCATGCGGCGAGGGGCGGAGCCATGACGCGATCACCCGTACCCAGATTGCCAGCTCCAGAATCGCAAAGATGTAGTGCACCAGCATCGGGATGAGCGAGCCACCGTGCGCCGTCTGATAGAGCGTCACGGCAAAGTTGAGCAGCCAGTCGACCAGGGCGATCAGCACCAGGCCGGCGACGACGGTCAGGCCGACCAGCCAGATCGGTGCATCCTGGGGATTGGCGCCGGCCCGCACCAGTCGGCGTTCAACGGGCAGCAGCAGCGGATCGCTGCACCGACGGATAAACCGGGCCCAGGCACCGAAGGCGCTGATCTTCTGGTGGCGGACGGCCCAGTGGGTCGACGCCACCACGACCGACAGCACAAAGGCGACCGCCACGAGCAGGCGGACGCCAGGTTGGATGTTCAGCAGCACGGTCTCGCCCATGCCGTGCCTATTCCATCGAGAACTCGCGCGCGAATGCCACCTCGAACGCGAACGTCTTGGTGCGCGAGCGTGTTTCCATCAGGTCCGCAATGCGGCGCAAGCGATCGGGCACTTCGAGCAGCCGTTCCTGTGCCTTGCGGCCCCATTCGTCGAGCCCTTCGAGTGCCTCGATGCGCCAGTGCGCCAGCTGCTCGTGGACAATGCGCAGATAGTCGCGCGGGCCATAGATGCCCGACCGACGGATCACGTCCGCGAATTCCTTGAACCCCGGAATCGTCACGCCCGGCATGTCGATCGCCGGCATGATGTGCACCGCCGAGCGCAATGCCTCACTCGGGTCGCGCTTGAGGATTTCGGTGAAGATCTTGCGATAGAAGGTGAAATGCCGCGCCTCTTCCATCGCAATGCGCGACAGGATGCTGCCCAGCAGTGGCTCGTATTCCTCGATCACCCGGCCGGTATTGGCATGCGAATACTGGGTGGCGCGCTCCTGCAGCGTGGTGTAGACAAAGACCCGGTACGGATCCTTGTCCCACTCCGGATTGAAGCCCGCCTTGATGTACTCGAACTTGAGTTCCTCGAACTTGCGCTGGTCAACCACGCCGGTGTCGCGCGAATATTCGCTCAACACGGTCCCGTGGCGATCCTCTTCGGCAGTCCAGAGATTATTCCAGTTGCGCCAGTGCGAATCTTCGCCGAGATACACCGCCAGCAAGCGGTGAAAGTGCGGCAATCCTTCTTCGGTCAGCGTGTTGAGCGCCAGCGCGGCGCGGCAGGCATCGGGGATGCCAGCGGCGCGCTCGCGAATCATCAGGCGATACTGTTCGGGGTCCTGTCCATCAGGCGCCGCGAGCAGGTCGCTCGGGAACCAGAGCTCGCGCTTTTTTTCGTGCTCCGCCATCATGGCGTGCACGGTCGGCTCGAGGTCGCGAAGGACCTCCACCTTGTGCCACATCTTTCGTGCTGCGTCGGTCAGTGTCATGCTGGTTGCATTACTCCCATTCCGGTCCTGCTCGTGGCGCACCGGCTCGCAATAGTACGCTGCATGAAGCATCGCCCGGTTCAGCCCAATAGCAAAGCCACCCGGCTCGGGTCCGGCGCGGCTTTATGCGGGCCAAAGCATTGCAGCGACGCAACTTACCACTAATTCGTGTGACATTGCTGACTGACCGGTTCCAGGCGGTCACAGGCCAGGGCGTCGTTCATCCCGCTGGTGACAGGGCCACAAGCCGTCGTCTGGGCGGCGCGAGTCGCTTCTTCGACGGTGGCCTGAGACGCCGAGGCGCAGTTTCGTTTCCCATTGAAACTTACACAGACGTTGCAGCGGACCTTCTGGGCAGACAGTGTCGACCAGGTCAGGAAGGCGAGAAAGAGGAGAATGCCGGCGATCGCGGCGAGGGTTCGGGGTTTCATGACATCGGCCTCACCGCAGGAGGGTGCCGTGCAGGATGCTGTAGGCGACCGAGAAGTAGATCACCAGCCCGGTCACGTCGACCAGGGTGGCGACGAATGGCGCTGAGGCGCTGGCCGGGTCGAGGCCGAAGCGGCGAAGGACGAACGGCAGCATCGATCCTGCCACCGAGCCGAAGAGGACGACCCCGATGAGCGCGGCGAAGACGGTCGCCGCGACCAGCATGTAGTGCGGTCCGTAATCCCAGCCGAGGGTGATTCCGAGCAGCGAGTAGTGGCTCTTCGACAAGTACTGCCAGAGGAGGACTCGGCAGAAGCCGATGGCGCCGAGCATCGCACCGAGCGAGAAGCCGGTCGGGATGTCACGCACCAGCGCCCGCCACCAGTCGCGCAGGCTCAGCTCGTTGAGCGCCATCGCGCGGATGATCAGCGAAGTTGACTGCGACCCCGAGTTGCCGCCCGACGAGATGATCAGCGGAATGAAGAGGGCGAGCACCGGCGCCGCGGCGATCTCGGCCTCGAAGTGTCCCATCGCCTGCGCCGTCAATGTTTCGCCGACGAAGAGAATCGCCAGCCAGCCGGCGCGCTTCTTCAGCATTTCGAGGAAGGAGATCTGGAGGTACGGTTCGTCGATCGCTTCCATGCCGCCGAGCTTCTGGACGTCCTCGGTGTTTTCCGACACCAGTGCATCGATGATATCGTCGACCGTGACAATGCCCAGCATGCGACGATGATCGTCGATAACCGGGAGTGCCAGGAGGTTGTACTTGGAGATCAGTCGCGCGGCGTCTTCGCGGTCGACCAGCGGATCGACCGTGATCGGCGTGCGGTCATCGCCGATTTCCGAGACGACCGTATGGCCCGGCACCATCATCACTTCGCGGAGTGAAATGACGTGCTGCAGCGTGTTGTCGGCCGGGTCGAGAATGTAGATCGCGTAGACGGTTTCCTTGGCCTCGCCCACTTCGGCGATATAGCGCTTCACGGCATCGGCCGTCCAGGTGTTGGGCACACTGACGAACTCGGTCGTCATGATGCCGCCCGCCGAGGTGGCCGGGTAGTTCATCAGCGTCCGGAGCGTGTCGCGCGTGGCCGCGTGCAGGAACGGCAGCAGGTGCGTGCGGGCGTCGGGCGTCAGCTCGCGGTACAGTTCGACCTGCTGGTCGGCCGACAGCGCATCGATCAGGGGCCCGACGACAGCGACCTGCATTTCGGCGACGATATCGCCGCGGTGTTCCAGTTCCGGTTCGTCGAAGAGCTGGACCGCGAGCTCGAACGGCAATGCGGTGACGACGCGCGCGGCCGCTTCGGCGGGGAGGTGGTTCAGCGCTTCGGCAATGTCGGCGGCGCGCAGGTCCTGTACGGCCGCCGCGAAATCTTCGGCGTCACCGCTCAGGAGGTAGAGGAACTCGGGTGTGAGCTGTTCGGGTGTAGCAGGCGGCGGGGACGACGACATGGGCGCTAGGACCTCAACGGTAATCGGTACAGCCAATCGATGGCGCTACTGGACGCTGGACTCTGGACGCTGGACTACATCGCCCGTGCTGGTACGCCCGTCCAATGTCCAGTGTCCAGTGTCCGTGGAGTCCTATCGCGTTTTCGGCAAATTCACCGTCTCGTCGCCACTCTTGCCATCGCTGATGGGCGAGACTTGCGACGACATGCCATCGACAAAACTGATCACCAGGCGAAAGCCGAGCGGATCGGCAGTGATGCTCTTCACCTGGGCGAACTTCTTGCCGTAGGCGACGGCGACGTCAGCCTGTTTCGTGTAATCCTCAGGCGACGTGCCGTGATGTGCCTTGCCGTATTCGCGTCCCACCGCCGTGGCAATCGCCTGGTCGGGACCGTACTTGGCAAAGCTGTCGGCGGGCAGCAGGCCAGCCTGGCTCGACACATAGGTATAGCGGTCGTAGTCGCGGCAGCCCGCGACACCAGCAACGAGCAGGGCACAGGCAAGCAGGCGGCGCATGGCAGGTCCTCGAGCGGGTCGGTCCGTCGCCGGGGCACTACAGTGCCCGGCCGGCGCGGAAAGGTAACGACGTCGCCGAGCCGCGGCCAATGCGCTGTGGGCCTCCACAGTGGGGTCGCCGGAGCTCTCGGCGAGGGTTGTTGCCGAGGCCGCGCTACATTCCCGAACTGGCCGTCGCGCGGTCTTCTTCCATCCCGGAGTTCCGTATTCGGTTCCTCAAGCGGCGGATATCCGATGCCGTCATCGGAACCCGATCAAGCCGGTCGGTAGTCGCGGCCTGGTTGGTGATTCTGGTGGCCACGGCCGTCGCGCTCGGGCAGGCGAGTCGGGCACCGTTCCTCTTCGACGACCTGTCAGCGATCGTCCGTAACCCGACGATCGCACGGCTCTGGCCAGCCGAGATCCCGCTTACGCCGCCAGCCAATAGCCCGGTTGCCGGGCGGCCGGCGAGCAACTATTCGCTGGCGTTAAGCGCGGCGCTCGACCGGGTGATCGGGACGCCCGGGGAACCGCTCGGCTTTCACCTCATGAACATTGCTCTGCACCTGGCCAGCGGTCTGCTGCTCTTTGGTGTATTGCGCCGGACCCTCCGTCACCGCACCGGTGGCGAACTGGCCCCTGCCAGCGAGTTTCTCGCGCTCGGCGTCGCGGCCATCTGGCTGCTGCATCCGTTGCAGACGGAGGCGGTGGACTACCTGACACAGCGGACCGAGCTGCTGGTCTCGTTCTGCTATTTCGCCGTGATGTACTGCTCGATTCGCGCGTGGGATGCCGACCCGTCGCGCGGAGGATGGTGGTACGTCGTGGGGGTCGTGGCGTGCACGGTGGGGATGGCGTCGAAGGAAGTGATGATATCGGCGCCGATTGTCGTGGTGCTTTACGATGTCGCGTTCCGGCTTCGCAGCTGGCGTGACATTGCGACAATCGCAACGGGCCGCAAGGTGTTCTACGTCGGGCTCGCTGCAACGTGGTTGCTGCTTGCCGCGCTGGTCATCGGCAGCCCGCGCACGGCCGCCGGCGCCGGCGAGTTGACCCCGCTCGACTATCTCCACACCCAGGGCTGGGCGGTGCTGCGCTATTTGCGGCTGGTCGTCTGGCCGGTGGGCCTGTCGGTCGACTACGGCATGCGCGGTGTGGGCGCCTGGCAGGGCCTGCCCGGACTGACGGTGCTCGCGGTGCTTGCCGTTGGTACGATCCGCGCCTGGCGCACGCCGGCGACGCGCTGGCTCGGCTTCTGCGGCGCCTGGTTCTTCCTGCTGCTGGCACCGTCGTCAAGCGTGGTGCCGGTCCCTGCCGAAGTTGCCGCCGAGCGACGGATCTACCTGGCACTGGCCGCAGTGTTGGTGGCATTGGTGTTCGGCGGTGCGGTGTTGCTGCGGCGTATCTGGCCTGGCGCGACTGCTGCACCGGTCCGTCGGCGGTGTGCGCTGGGTGGAGGCATCATGGTGACCGCTCTTGCCGCATGCTTCGTCCTTACCGGGCGCCGCAGCGCGGAGTACAACGATCCCGAGGCGCTCTGGCACGGTGCAGTGACGGTTCGCCCTGACAACGCGCGCGCCCTCAACAACCTTGCATCAGTGATCGGTGATGCGTCAACCGATCGCGCTGCCGAAGCGACCGCGCTCTTTCATGCGGCTGTCGCGGCCGATTCGTCCTACACGCCAGCGCTCTTCAATCTGAGTGTTGCCGAGTTGCAGGATGGCCACTTCGATCGCGCGGAAGTGCTGCTGCGCCGGGTGACCACGCTCGACCCGGATGACGAGCCGGCGCTACTCAAGCTCGGCACGCTGCTTTTTGCCCGTGGCGCGCTCGAGCAGGCCGCCGTCCCGCTCGTGCGAGCGACCACCCTTGTCCCGGGCGATGCCGATGCTCACGCGGCCCTGGGTTTGGTCGAGTTGCGCCGCGGCGACAGCACTGCGGCCAACCGCGAACTGCGGACTGCACTCGATCTCGATCCCCAGAATGCCGTGGCACGTGCCGCGATGAAACCATGAACGGCATCCCAATGACGGCGTATCTTTATTCCATGCGCATCTTCACCGGTGTATTGAGCGCCGTCCTGCTTGCCATGGGCGTGGCGACCTGGAGTGCACCTGCCGTTGGCGCGCAGGCGCCACTGACGGCGGATTCGCTGCGTGCGATCGTATCCGGCGCCCGGAACGTGGCCCGCTCGATCGCCTGGATGGCTGCCGCCGATTCCGACTTGCAGGTGCGCGCCAGATCGCTGCGCGATGACTTCGCGCACCACAACGAAGAGCAGTGTGAATACCTGCAGGGGAAGCCGGAGTTGTGTGCCAACTACGACGACGAGCGACTGGACCTGCTGGAGCGGTCGGCAGCATTGCAACAGGAGATGCGGACGAGCGCTGGACCTCTTCGCGCCGCACGGGCGCAGTTCGCGGCCGCCATGGATCACCTGCGGACGGCGAGTTATGCCGCCGGCGTCGCCGACCAGAAGGCGCAACTGATGGTCTGTGCCGACCTCAACTACGTCGCCCGGGTAACCGCGTGCCTGGCACGAACGCCGGCGGTGCGGCGCTCACGCTGATGCCGCCGGCCCTGCTGGTCGTTCGCTGATTCAGCCGGTCGTCAGGCCGCCGTCCGCACCAATCCAGTCAAAGGTTCGCTGCTGGCC
This sequence comes from Gemmatimonadales bacterium, assembly GCA_036499125.1. Classification (GTDB taxonomy): domain Bacteria; phylum Gemmatimonadota; class Gemmatimonadetes; order Gemmatimonadales; family GWC2-71-9; genus Palsa-1233. The sequence continues at coordinate 66,305 of DASYEH010000008.1, read as the reverse complement.
ACGCAGGCGCCACGCATCTGGCGACAGATTGTGCTGCCAGTCGAGCGGTTCGCCGAGCGGTTGCCGGGTTGCCGCCATGGCGAGCGCGCGCTGCAGGTCCCGGCGCTGTTCGTCGCCGACGGCGTCAGGCGCCAGTGACACGAAGAGCGTCGTCCCGCTTTCGGCGAGCAGGTCGAGCCATTGCCGATTGAGTGCCCACGGCAGCTGTGTGGTCACCCCGACGCAATCGGCATCTGTCACATAGAAAGCGTCGTGCTGTGCGCCGCGGAAGGCGAGGGAGTTGACGCCCATCTTGCGGACGCGACCCCATTCATTGCCGCTGGTGTCGTCACCGACGCGGCAGAGCGCAAAGTGTCCCGCCGAGAGATGACTTACCGTGTTGCAGCCAATCACGAGACTTTCCCCTGCAGCGGCGGCAATGGTGGCGTAGAGCGTGTCGATCACTTCGGCGCTGGTGCGGTCGGCGCCGTTGGCGAAGGTCCAGCCATCGCGAGTCAACGCCGAACCCATCTGCGAACCCCAGCGGCCGAAAATGTCGAAGGTGCTGTAGTCGTGCTTGATCAGGTCGAAGCCCCATTCCCGGAGCCGCGTGATATCGGCAGTGACCTTGTGCAGTACATCCGGGATGGTCGGATCGAGTGTGGTGCGGTCGCGTGTCAGGCGCCAGCTCGCCGGGGCGTCGGCCGGCGCCTGCAGCGCACGAATCCAGATACCGGCACGGCCGCCGGTGCGGCGGACATCGCCTGCCAGCGCATGCATGTCACCAAATTTTTCGTTGCCACGATCCCAGAGGCCGGCACCGTTCTTGTCGTGGCCACCTTCCGGCTGCCAGCCGTCGTCGATCACCACGAACGGCCGATTGCTGCCCGTGGGTGACAGGTCGACAATCCGTTGTGCATCGGCGCGCACCGACGCGGCGCTGTTGTTGCCGTAGGCCCAATACCAATCGTTGCTGCCGTAGACCGGATCGGCTGGCAGGCGAGGCGCCGCGCACATCTGGCGACAGAAGGCGTGCACGGCGGCGAAGGGAGACTCACCGGCGTGGCCCGGTCGACAGACTACGGTGCATACGGACAGCACGCGCTCGCCGAGTTGCACGGCGCTGCTGCCGCTGCGCACGTCAGCGGTGAGGGTGATCCCGTCGGGGTCGACCGACCAGCTGCAAAACGCGGCCGGGCCAGTGCGCACCCCGTAGCAGTGCGTCGCGTCGCTGGTCGTTGCGGCGAAATACCACGGCATCACGCGATCGGGCACCCATCCCCGCCACTCGAGATCGCCGTAGGCGCGTTCCCACGCGTCGCCCAGGATCAGGCGCGTGTCAGCCAGCGCGCCATGCCAGCGCATCCGGATCCGCTTGATCGCGAGCGCCGGCGACGCGAGCGTAACCGACAGCGCTGCCGGCGAAGGTGCCGTGGTCACGGCAATCCCCTGATCGCCGCTCCACCGGGTTCCGTCGGGCATCGGGCGCAATGTCAGCATCCCGCTCGCGCTTTCCACCACCATGCGGTCGGGGGGCCGCAGGAGTGAAAGAAATCCGCGCGGACTGGGGCCGATCGCGCCGTGGTGACGCGGCAGCGAGAGCGGCAGTGCCATTGCCAGCCCGGCCAGCGCTGATTGTTCAACGAATTCGCGTCGCGACGTCATGTCGGGTTGGTCCGCATCGTGGTCTCCTTGGGCTCGAACTGGTAGCACCACGCTTCACCTTCGAGCACTGTTTCGCCGTCGCTGCGCACGACGCGGATCGCCAGCTGGGTGACCGGCTTGCTGGCGTGCACGCTCACGACCGTCGCCTCGGCGGTGATCGTGTCGTCGATGTACACCGGCGCCGTGAACTTCCAGTTCTGGCTGAGAAAGACCGTGCCGGGCCCCGGCATGTCCATCGCCACCAACGCGTGCAGCAGGCCGGTCGTCAGGCCACCCTGCGCTACCAGCCGGCCAAACCTGGTACCGGCGGCGAACGCTTCGTCGAAGTGCAGCGGATTGTAATCGCCCGATAGTTCGGCGAAGCGGCGCACATGATCGGCGGTCACTGTCATCGAGCGCGTGGCGCGCTGGCCCACCGAGACCGTCATCGCATGCTCCGGGAACCGGGTGAACGCTGCATCTAGCTCGCCAGCACTTCCGTGACGGCGCGGTGGGCCTGATTGATTGCGACATCGGTGTAGGCGCCCATGCCGGCATCGGCATTGGCAATGGCGATGCGGCCGAACCGCGCGCGCCCCACGAGGTTCGGGGTGTGGTCAGCGTCGTGACCGATATCACACAGCGCGTTGTATTCCGGCGCGTACCCGTGCGGCCAGCGATTGACGGCGATGCCGGTGATGTCGCGCGCCGGATCAAAGCCACCGGCCGCGAGAGTCTGGCCAAGTTGACCACGAATTTCCCGTTCGAACGTCTCGAATGACGTGGCCAACAACTCGGCGCGACCGATCTTGTGCTGCTCACGTTCGGGGAGTCCGGGATGCGCCGGCGTGCGGGTCATCTGGATCAGGATCGGCTCGTCGGGCGAGCGTACACTGCGATATGAACCGATGTTGACCGGCTGGTTGAGCGCGATGCGCGAGTGATACCCGCCCGGCGCGTAGACGCTCTTGATGCCGAGTTTGTGGAATGCCTGCCAGTTGCGCAGCGCCACGCTGCTATAGACCAGCGGGGTCTTGACCAGCGCGTGCAGCGCTGTCTGCTGCGCGGCAGGCAGTTCGGGGACGAGATAGGGAATCATCATATTCCAGCTGGCCAGCACGCAGTGATGCGCGTTGACACGATAGACCGGGCCGCCGCCCGCCGCGCCGGTGTAGGCCACCTGGACGCCGGTCGCCGTGTTACGAACCCGGACCGCCATGCTGTTGAGGCGAATGCGCACCGGTGCGCCGCTGCGATCGAGCTGGCTGTAGTCGGTCGTTGCCGTCACGATGTCGCGCGCGTCATGCCCGCTGATCGCGCCGGGAATCAGGGTACGGATCAGCGCGCGTGCAACGGAGGCGTTGCCGTCCGGGAAATGAAAGCGCTCTGACCCACCGGGTGGCGTGGCATAGCCGCGCGGCGTGTAGCCCATCCGATTGGTCCCGCCGGGTGCCAGCTGCAACCCACGGAAGCCCGGGAAATCCACGCCCCAGCAATCGAGCGCCGAGACCGCGTCAATGCCGCAGCCCCACAGGTCATCGGTGTGGTGGCGGTAGTAGGGGAGCACGGCCGGGTCGGCCTTGACGACATGCAGCAGGTAATCCTGGTACGACATCCGCCAGAGGCGATCTTTCTTCGCAGCGGACGTCAAGCCGGGGAAATAATCGGTGGTCCCGGTCTCGATGCGCAGCATGCCCTGTCGTGCTGCTGGCGTGAGCGGTGCGTTGGCGAGAAAGGCCTGCAGCGCAGCGGCGGTCGGGTGCCCATCGCGAGTGGCGAGCGGGAGCAGGCGATCCACGCCGAATGTCGCCTTGTCAAAGAAGACGCCGTCGACCAGGCCGAGCTGGTCATAGATCGCCGGGTCATCGCATGCAGCGCTGAGCACAGCTGGCTGGATGCCAAGTGATGTGAGCAGCCGGGAGGCAACAGCGCTGTACGGTGTCGGACTGTCAATGTCGAGCGTGCCGCCGTTGAGCAGATGCATCCGCCCGGCGACGTGGAACTCGTTGCGCTTGGCATGACCACCGAAGTCGTCGTGATTTTCAATCAGCAGCACTCGTGCATGTGGCCGTGCGGCGCGGTAGAAGGTTGCCGCCGCCAGTCCGCTGATTCCGGCACCCACGATCACCAGGTCGAACGATTCGCCGGTATCGTGAAGGCTGCCCGCGCTATTCCAGAAATCGCCATCGCGAAGTTCGTGTGCTGCTTCGAACGATCCCGGATGGCTGCCGCGCATGCCGAGGCGGGCGGGCGGGTAATAGCCGGCACCATTCTGCGGTTCAGGGTCGCCCTGGGCAAACAGCGGCCAGCGGCCTGTGGCAAGGGAGCCTGCCGCTATGGCCGCGCCCTGTACGAAGTCCCGTCGGGCGATCGGGCGGTGCATCCCCAGCGCGTCATCCCCGGGTTCAGTCATGCATCCGGTCGGCAGCGCGCGTCAGGTGCGACGGGAAGGAGTGTTGGCTCATCATCGGCGTCTCGCAGGTGTTGGACCGAGAAAATGTACCCGCCCGGCGGGCCAATCGGGCCGACCGCCGGGTGCGTGGCTTGACGTTACCTTTGGTCTTCCTTCTCACACCTGTCGAGCCTGCTGCGCCGATGTCCAACGACGCGCCTTTGCCACATACGGTGACCCGGTTGTTCGACCAGCTTCGGCAGGGCGACGCCGGCGCGCTCGATGAGCTGCTGCCATTGCTCTATACCGACCTGCACGGGATGGCCGCGCGGCAGATGGCGCACGAACGTCCCGATCACACGCTGCAACCGACTGCCCTGGTACACGAAGCCTTTCTCCGCCTCACCAGCGGGGCGCCGGTCGCCTTTACCGACCGCCTGCATTTCTTTCGCGTCGCGTCGGGCGTGATGCGTCGGGTGCTGGTCGATCACGCCCGGAGGCGGCGCACGGCCAAGCGCGGCGGCGTGCATGTGACTCTTGATGAGGCGCTGCAGAGCCCGGCACCGACGGCAGCGGCGGCTCTCGACGTCGAGGTCCTTGACGACGCGCTCACCCGCCTGGCCGCCGCCGACCCGCGCTCGGCCCAGGTGGTGGAGTTGCGCTTTTTCGGCGGCCTCGACCTTGCCGAAGTGGCGGAGACGCTCGACCTCTCGGTGGCGACCGTCAAGCGCGACTGGCAGTTTGCGCGCGGCTGGCTGGCCCACGACATGGACGATCGCGCCTGGCAGGACGTCTGACGGTCGATATTCGCCAGGTCCGCGCACTCTTCGACGCGGTGATTGACCTTGCACCTGCCGACCGCGATGCGGCGCTCGACCAGCTCACCACCGATGCCGAGTTGCGCGCCGAAGTGGCCGCGGTGCTCGCCCGGGCCGAAGCGCACACTTCGCCGCTGGATAGCGGTGCATTGCCGCAACGGGCCCCGCCGGCCACGGCCGCGGCCGCCCTGATCGGCGAGCGGATCGGGCCGTACACGGTGGTCCGCCTTGTCGGCATCGGTGGCATGGGTGCGGTATACGAAGCCGCGCGCGCCGATGACGAGTACCACAAGCGCGTCGCCATCAAGGTCGTGCAGCGCGGCATCGATTCCGATGTCACGCTGGCGCGTTTTCGTCGCGAGCGCCAGATCCTCGCTTCGCTCGATCACCCGAACATTGCGACGCTGCACGATGGCGGTGTGATGGCAGACGGGCGCCCGTTCCTGGTGATGGAGTACGTCGATGGCGGCCCGATTACGACCTGGTGCAACGAGCGATCACTGCCATTGCGCGAGCGCCTGACACTCTTTCGCCAGGTCTGTGCGGCAGTGCATCATGCGCACCGCAACCTGGTGATTCATCGCGACCTCAAGCCGGCCAATATCCTGGTCACGCACGACGGCACCGTGAAGTTGCTCGATTTCGGCATCGCCCAGCTGGTGGCCGACGACGGTGCCGACGCAGCGGACGCGATGCCGCTCACTCGCGGTGGGGTGCGCGCCTGCACGCCAGAATATGCTTCGCCAGAACAGATTCGCGGCCAGGTGCTGACCACCGCCTCCGATATCTATTCGCTCGGCGTGGTCCTCTTCGAACTGCTCACGGGGAGCCGGCCGCACGTGGTGGCGAGTCACGCACTGGTGGACATCGAACGCGCCGTGCTGGAAACCCCGGTGCCCCGCCCGAGTACTGTCATCACGGGTCACGCGAGCGCTGCGTTGGGGGCCCAGCCCCTCGCGCGGGCGCGGCAGCGACTGCGCGGCGACCTCGACAGCATCGCACTGATGGCGCTGCGACCGGAGCCCGCGCGGCGATATCCGTCGGCCGAAGCACTGGGCGAGGATGTCCAGCACCATCTCGATGCTCGGCCGGTGCGGGCGCAACCCGACTGGCTCGGCTATCGCGCGGCGAAGTTCGTGCGTCGCAACCGCGCCGTCACGCTCATCTCCCTCCTCGCCGTGGTCGCTTTGCTCGCCGGCGTCGCGATCACGACCACCGAAGCGCAACGCGCTCGCGTCGCCGCGACGCGCGCGACGCAGGCCAATCTCTTCCTCACCCAGCTTTTGGCCTCGGTGCATCCCGAAACCGGCAGCCGTGATGCCAAGGTGTCTGACGTACTCGATGCCGCGGCGACCCGCGTGGCCCACGAGTTTGCGAGAGCTCCCGACATTCGCGCTGACCTTGAATCGGTGATCGGCGAGAGTTACGACGGACTCGGTCGCTATGACGACGCCGAGCGGCATCTCAAGGCGGCGCTCGCTCTCCGGCAGCAGACTGCCGGCGCGGACAGTCGGGCGGCGACGCAGGACGTGCGCAAACTCGGCCGCCTCTATCTCGACCAGGGAGTCCTCGACAGCGCTGGCGACTGCTTCCGGCGCGCGCTTGCGACCGAGGAAGCGCACCACTGGACCGGCGATGAGCTCTATGCCGGCAGCCTGAGTGACCTCGGCTCGCTGGCGCACATGCAGGGACACGCCGCGGAAGGGGAGCGCTACCATCGGCAGGCGCTCGCGCTCCGGCTGCGCATTGATGGTCCCGAGAGCGATCAGGTCGCCATTGCCCTGACCGACGTCGGGGTGACAGTGGGAGAGCAGGGGCGGCTCGCCGAAGCCGAAGCGCTGCACCGTCAGGCGCTCGCCATTGTGCGTCGCAACAATCCGCAGCCCAACGAACGGGTAGCCGGCGTGCTCGCCACGCTGGCCGGAGTGCTCGATCTCGAAGGGAAGACCGCTGCGGCAGATAGCGCGTACCGCGAGACGCTCGCCCTGCGCAAGGCTGTGCTCGGCCCGCAGCACCCCGATTATGCACTGACGCTGTTCAACTATTCGGGGTTCGTATTCGACCAGCACCGCTATCAGGAGGCGGCGAGCTACGCCCGGGAAATCCTGGCATTGCGGGGCACCGCGTTGCCGGAAAGTCACCCTGCCGTGGCGGCGGCACTCCAGACGCTGGGCCGCTCGCTCGATCAACTTGGCGATCATGTCCAGGCGAGTGCGGCCCTCACCGAAAGCCTGGACCTGCGTCGCCGGTACAACTCGCCCGACAGCTGGGTCATCGCCAGCGGTGAGAGCATCCTTGGAGAGCACTACACCCTGGTCAAGGACTATCGGCGCGCCGAGCCACTGTTGCTCGACGCGGCCGGGAGATACCAGCGGGTCATTGCGCCAGCGGACTATCGCAATCAGGCCAATCGCCAGCGACTCGCCGCGCTATACCTTGCCTGGGGACGGCCAGATCAGGCAGCGCGGTACACAACGCCGTAGCGCGGACGGTTACGGCACCCCAGCCGGGGCGTGGACGCCGGTGTAGTCATAGCGCATGCTCATATGGGTCTTCGTTGATCAAGGTGCCGTCCCCGCAAAGATCTTGTTGCAGAGCGCGCCGATCTTCTGTTGCTGCTCTGCGACCGGAGATTGCGCCAATGCAGGCGCCGGACCGGTGAGCTGGATGTCGCAGAGGACATTGTTCTTTTCCGCCACGACTTCGTGCAGGTCATTGACCCACGCGGCCTCGTTACCAACCCCACTGAAGGGTGCCGCTGTGAGCGGCATCTTGCCGCTGTTCCAGGTCTGGACGGTGACGCGCCCCTGACCAGGTCGCAACGTCACTTCGACCCACGCGAACGCCGCAGTCGAAAATTTGCAGCTCTCGGGGTCGCCGGGAATGGTGTAGACCGAATCGACCGTTGCGCTCAACAGCCCGCTGACGTCGGCGGTCGTCAGCAGCTTGCGATCGCAGGCGTTGCCGGCAGCCACCTTGGCCGCGGCGGGTGGTGCGTTCGTCCCACTCCCCGCAGTTGGCGTACGACCCGAACAAGCGACCATTGAGCTGGCACCGAGCACACATGTTACGACAAGGGCGGCATGTCGCATCAGAAGGTCGCTTTCAACGTCACCGTGCCAGTGGCGCTGGTCCCGGCCTCGGCGGGCAACGTCGCGGTCAGCGTTCCGTGCAACTGGTAGCTGTTCCCCGCGCTGGCCGTGGTGATGGTGCTCACCGACGTTACGGTGAGCACAAACGAACCGGTGGCAGGAATTCCGTTCGCGGTGTCGGCCGTTTGCATCGCCCACGCACTGGAGCCGGACGACACGGAGATGGCAGCGACCGTTCCAGCGTCGGTCTCGTGGTAGGTCTTCTGACTCGGTTGGCCGGTAAACGAGATGGCAACGAGGGTGCTGGGGTCTCCGCCGAACGCCGGCGTGAATCCGAACTCTGTCATATTCCCGTCGGCAACGTAGAAGGTGCCAAGCGGTGTGCACGTCGGTGATCCGCTGAGGCCGCCGCTCAACTGAAAGCTGCAGCTCGTGCTGCCGCTGCCGCCGGTGTCACTGCTGTCCGATGAGCATGCCGCGACCGCGAGCAGGCCAGCAAGGGAGAAGGCGAGGGCGCGTGAGGGCAAGAGAAGTGACCGCATGGTGTGCTCCGTGGTGAGTCGTTGGTGAATGAGTCGGGTTCAGAGCCGCGAGCAGATCGCGGCCATCAGGGCCTTGGCGTGGTCGTAGTCAGCGGATTCGAGACCCATGCCGACAAACACATCGTGCCGCACGGCGATGAGTTGAGTGCCGTGCAGCAACGACGCGTTATCCCACGGACCGGTCAACGTGGTGTCGGTACGGAATCCCATGGTCGAGGTCGCGCCCGGCGCCTTGCCTGCGCTGCCTGCACCACCGACCATTTTCACCATGCCGCCCAGCATTCCCTTCATCTGCGCCGGGAGCTGCATGGTGTCGAGCGGCGAGTTCGCTGGCATGCCCGTCGCAGCACCCACGGTGGCCATGCTGTGCTTGAGCGAGTTGTAGTTCTTGCCGCCATTCTGCCAGACGAACTCCACGGTGTAGTCACGCTCGCCCTGCGGGGTCGCGACCTTCCAGGTGCACGACGTTTCGGGCGAATCTGAGGTGGGCTCGGCGGACAACGGACCGATCGCGGCTTCGACCACGGAGCGTGGTACGAAGTCGCACGCGTTCGCCGGATGCGTGACAGCTTTTGGAGCAAGGGCGACGGCCTTGGCGCCGTCGTAGGAGAGAGGGTGCGCAAATCGCGGCATGATGAGCGTGGCAATGGCCACGGCATCGCGTTCGAGGCCGCTCGAGCCGCTGACGTCAACGTTGACGTCGACGTCTCCCTTGGTGGCGAGCAGCGAGCCACCAGGAATCCAGGTCGCCTGGTCCCAGGGACCGGTGAGTTCCGACTTCATGACCTGGTGTGTCATCGTGGCGTGGCCGCTGTCGCCGGCCTTGGCCAGTGCGCCGCCGACCAGGTTCGGGACATCGTGGGCCACCTTCCCGGCCGCAGCGCCACCGCTCCAGGCGGGTTGCACCGTGAACGAGCGGCCGTCGTGACCCAGGTAGCGGCATTGATCACCGTGCACGTCGGCGGCGCCGTCGCTCACTCGATAGGGCGGTGTCAATAGCGCACCGACATAGGGCGCTGCCTCGCTCGCCGAGAGCAGGGTGCAGGGGTCCTGACTGTCGGCTGAACCCTGGGCCGCGACCCGGCCGCTGCAGCCGCCGAGGCCGAGGCCGGCCAGTACGATGGCCGCGACTCCGGCCGCGAACGTCCTTGGAATTTTCAGCATGCTATCCTCCCGATCGAGTGGCGCACGTGATCTGTGGCGCCATTCTATCGGGGCGGCGTCGCGCCGCCGTTTGTTGCCGGGCGACGGGGCGAGACGTACATTCGATCGGTCATGATCGAGCTCAGTCTGCTGGGGCTTCATGCCCTCCGCGGCTCGGATGGACGAGAGCTCACCTCCCTGCCGGCCCAACCCAAGCGCTTCGCGTTGCTCGCCTGCCTCACCCTCGGTGCAGGAGGCGGATATCATCGGCGCGACACGCTCGCGGCGATGTTCTGGCCAGATCTCGATCAGTTCGCCGCCCGCCGCGCCCTCCGCAACACCCTCTATCACTTGCGCGAAGCCCTGGGCGATAACGTCGTCGTGACCCGGGGGGACGACGCGGTGTCGGTCGACCCGGCGATGATCACCTGCGATGTGGCACGGTTGCGCGCCGCCTTGGCCAGTGGGGCCTACGATGTCGCGGTCGATCTCTATCGGGGCGAACTGCTGGCCGGGATCCACTTCGCCAACGCCGGCGAAGTGTTCGAGGAGTGGCTCTCACGCGAGCGGCGGGAGGTCGACGACCTCGTGATGCAGGCGGTTCGCGCGCTGGTTGAACGCGACGAGAGGGCAGGCAACTTTCCAGCTGCTGCCTACTGGGCCCAGCGGGCCGGGACGATCGTGCCGGGAGACGAGAGCTGGTTGCGTCGTGCCATGGCGCTCTTCGATCGTGCCCACGACTCTGGCAGTGCCCTGCGCCTCTACGACGCGTTCGTGTTGCGCCTGGCGAGCGAGTTTCGCACCCGGCCGAGCGCTGAAACCGAAATGCTCGCGGCGAGGATTCGCGCCGAGAATCGCCGCCCGCCACTTGCCGAGGCAGCAACGCCGCCGATCGCGATCGTCGCGCCCGCCGCCGTGGATTTGGCGATTGCCACTCCCCACGAGCCGAAAGTCGACTCCCCGGTAGTGCTGCCGGTGGTGCCGCCCCGTCGGCGGCGCTGGCCGGTCCCGGTGCTGGTCACCGTCGCTGCTATCGCAGTGCTGGGCGGGACATGGTGGCTACGCTCCGCACGCGCGGGCGATCCGGCCGCGCTTGTCGGTCACCGGCGGGTGCTCGTCAGTGTATTTGACAATCGCACGGGCGACCCGGCACTGGTCTCGCTGGGACGGATGACGCAGGACTGGATTGCGCAGGGGATCCTGCGCACCGCGCTGGTCGATGTCGTCGATCCCCGCGCCGCGAATACCCAGAGCCGGACTGCCACCGGCAGCGTGGTCGACCCGGTCACGTTGGCGCATCGCACCGGTGCCGCGTTTGTCGTGTCGGGGAGCTACTACCGCTCAGGTGACACCTTGCTCTTCCAGGCTGCGCTGATGGATATCGGCAGCGGCAGGATCGTGCGGGCGATTGGGCCGATTCTTGCCGCGGTGAAGACGCCGGTTGCGGCGCTCGATGAGCTGCGATCGCGGGTGATGACGGCGCTCTCATCGGTGGTCGACATTCACGCTGCGCAGGACCTCGATCACGGTGAGGTGCCGCCGTTCGACGCCTATCAGCCGTATGTCGAAGGATGGGATGCGTTCTGGCACGGTGATCGCCGTCGCGCCCAGGCGCTCTTTCTGCAAGCCGCTACCCGCGACACCGCATTCGCCCCGGCGGCGGCCGCCGCGGCGACCACGGCAGCCAATGGCGGCGACTGCGGCACTGCTGACTCGCTCGCCCAACGATTCGACCGGCCGGCGCAGCATCTCGAACGGGTTGATCGCCTCACCTTCCAGATTGCCGTGGCGCTCTGCCACGGTCACAACGACGAGCTGCTACGGCTTGCCCTCGAACGCGCGGACCTCGAGCCGGCCACGTCAAGCCTGCAGATCTCCGCCGCCGCCGCCGCGCTCTGGACCAATCGGCCGGCCCGCGCGCTCGCCATCCTGAAGCGCGTCAATCCGGCCACCGACCTGGGCTGGAGTACCGACACCACCCACTTCGATTACTGGAGTGATGTCACCGAGGCGCTCCATCTCCTCGGCCGGCACGATGAAGAGCTGGCAATGGCGAACCGCGTGCCGCTGAGTGCCCCATTGAGTCGCGCGTGGATGCGCGGCCGGGCCCTCGCCGCGCTGGGCCGCCCGAGCGCCGCGCTTGCCGTGATTGACAGTGCGTTGCCGCTGCCGGTGGAGATGCCGAATGTGGGGCTGGCGCCGTATACCGAAGGCCGGCCGCAATACACCGCGACCCCGGGGTGGGTCGCCGACTGGATTGCCCACGAGCTCGCGGTGCACGGCGACACCGTTGCGGCGCATCAAGCGGCCGAACGCGGAATGGCGTGGTATCGCAGCCGATCGCTGGAAGAGCGGGGCACCGTCGAGGAGCGGATTGTCGCGATCCGTTCGCTCGAGCTGCTCGGCGACTACGATCAGGCGACCCGGCTCGCCACCGAGCTGGCCGCTGCGGACTCGAACAATGTCGACTACCAGGGAATGCTCGCCTCTCTCGCCGCCGAACAGGGTGATACCGCCCAGGCGGCAACGCTCGACCGCTGGCTCGCGGCGCAGCCGGTTGCGCGAGTGGCGTGGTCCGCATTGATCTACCGGGCGCGCCTTGCCGCGCTGATGGGGCGTCCTGACGATGCCGTGCTGCGAACTCGTGATGCGCGCGACGCCGGCGCCTGGCCGCTCTGGATCCATCTGGATCCGGCCTTTGCCAGCGTCCGCCGTCGTCCTGATTTTGTGGCGCTGATGACCCCGCGGGAGTGATGCTATTTTCCCACCTCCAAATGGGAACCCCGGCTGGTTCGAGCATCGTTGATCCGGTCCCGACCCGATCTTTGCGCCTGAGGAGTGCCGCGTGAGTTCCATTGCCAACATCCCCGTCCCCGTCAACGAACCAATCCTCTCCTACGCCCCCGGCACCGCCGCGCGCCGTGAGCTGCAGGCGACGCTCGCCGAACTGTCGGGGATGGTCACCGACATTCCGGTCGTCGTGAACGGCGTGGAGCATCGGCCCGGGACCCCGAACCAGGTGACGTCGCCGCAACACCATCGCCAGGTCATCGCGACGGCGCATCAGGCGCCGGCCGCGCTGCTGCAGGACGCCATCGACGGCGCCACCCGGGCCCAGCAGGATTGGGAACATTGGGCCTTCGCCGACCGGGCCGCGATCTTCCTCAAGGCCGCCGACTTGCTGGCCGGTCCTTGGCGTGCGCGGGTCAACGCCGCGACCATGCTCGGTCAGGGCAAGACCTCGCATCAGGCCGAGATCGACGCCGCTTGCGAACTCGCCGACTTTCTCCGCTTCAATGTGCATTTCGCTGAGCGCCTGATGCACGAACAGCCGCTCTCGGCACCAGGCGTCTGGAACCGGCTCGACTATCGACCGCTCGAGGGTTTCGTCTACGCCATCACGCCGTTCAACTTCACGGCGATCGGCGGCAACCTGCCGACCGCGCCCGCCATGCTGGGCAATGTGGCGCTCTGGAAGCCGTCAGCGACGGCAATGCTTTCCAACTGGCTCTTCTACCAGGTCCTGCGCGAAGCCGGTCTGCCGCCGGGCGTGATCCAGTTCGTGCCGGGCCAGTCCGCCACCGTCAGTGATGTCCTGATTGCCGATCCGCGCCTGGCCGGCATCCACTTCACCGGGTCGACGCCGGTCTTTCATTCGCTCTGGCAGAGCGTCGCGCAACGTCTCGATCAGTACCGCGCCTACCCGCGTCTGGTCGGCGAAACCGGTGGCAAGGATTTCGTGCTGGCGCACCCGAGTGCCGACGTTGACGCGCTCGTCACGGCCCTGGTTCGCGGCTCGTTCGAATACCAGGGCCAGAAATGCTCGGCGGCATCGCGCTGCTACATCCCGCGCTCGCTCTGGCCCCGCGTCAAGGAGCAGCTGCAGGCCGAGATCGCGGCGCTCAAGGTCGGTGATCCCGCCGACTTCTCGGTTTTCGTCGGCGCGGTCATTGACGAGCGCGCCTTCAAGCGACTCGATCAGGTGTTGCGCGCGGCACAGGCCGATCCGCGCATCACCGTCATTGCCGGCGGTACTACCGACAGCAGCGAGGGGTGGTTCGTGCAGCCGACGGTACTCGAAACGAGCGACCCGAAGCATCAGGTGATGAGCGTCGAGTTTTTCGGGCCGATTCTCTCGGTGTACGTCTACAACGATGCCGACTGGGACGACGTGCTCACGCTGGTCGATACCGCCTCGCCGTATGCGCTGACCGGCGCGATTTTCTCGCAGGACCGCGCGGCCGTCGCCGCCGCTGATCGCCGGTTGCGTCACGCCGCCGGCAACTACTACGTCAACGACAAGCCGACCGGCGCCGTCGTCGGCCAGCAACCGTTTGGCGGGGCACGCGCATCAGGGACCAATGACAAGGCGGGCAGCATTCTCAACATGTATCGCTGGGTCTCGCCGCGCACCATCAAGGAAACCGGCAACCCACCCACCGATTGGCGTTATCCGTATCTGCTGTCGGAGTAAGTGGCGCGCCGCCGCGATCGTCGTCGCGGCGGCGATCGCGGGCCGCCGCGCGGCGGCTGCGCAGGTGATCGCGCGGCCAACGGCCGCGATGCTCGATCATGCCGTCTTCGGTGAACAGGTCCGGAGCGACGTGGTGACCGCAACTGGTACCGCCGACCGGCATCGAGTCGTGGTCCAGACGGCGCGGTACGCGATGGTCGCTCGGCACGACACGTTGATGGTCACCGCCGACACCCTCGCGCTCAGCGAGACCTCCGACAACGTGCCCAGTACCGTCGACGTGGACGCGGTCATCGGCGGCCGCTGGCTGCTGACCTTCGATGCCCACGGCACTGCAGCCACCGTCGATCGCCCGTTCGTCCCCCAGGAAATACTCGACGTCAGCGACCTCGGCCGGGCGATGGATGACTTCTTCCCGCCAACGCCGCCACCGGGGCTCGCGGTCAACGCCCGGGTGGCCGACCTTGCGCACCGCACCTGGCGACGGCTGGCCGATTCCGCGGGCGAGCAACGCTACAGCTGGACCGTCCCACGCCACGCCGACAGCAGTTACGTCACGCCAGACAGCGTCGCGATCTCTGTGTCGACCGACCTGAACGAAACCGGCGTGGCGGCATGGCACCCGACCCGCGGTCCAGTCGCCTGGAGCCGTCGTCTGGAGACCACCGCCACCACCCGATTTGCCGGGCGTACATTGCGGGCCGTGGTCGATCAGCGGATCATTGTGCGCCGAGTGCAGTAGCGCGCCAGCAGGGCACCCACCCCGCTTTCCTGTCTTTCGCCGGAGTCATGATGCGTTCGTTGATCGCCGTGCTCGTTGCTGTGACCATTCCCGGCGCGCTGGTTGCGCAGGCTCCGACCGAAGCCGCGCAAAAGGAAGCGCGCGAAATCCTCAAGGAGATGGTTTCCCTCAACACTTCGCTGCAACGCGGTGACGTCACGCCACTTGCCGAGAAGCTGGCGGCACGATTCCGCGCGGCCGGCGTGCCGGCTGCGGACGTCCAACTGATCGGGCCCGAGGTGAAGAACAAGAACCTCGTGGTCCGGTTGCGTGGCACGGGCAAGGCAAAACCAGTGCTCTTCCTTGCTCATCTCGATGTGGTTGACGCGATGCGTACCGACTGGTCGTTTGACCCGTACGCGCTCACCGAAAAGGACGGCTGGTTGTACGGCCGTGGCACCGCCGACGACAAGGGCCCGGCGACCACGGTGATGGCCGCGGCGCTCGCGCTGGTGCGCTCGCACGCGACCCACGATCGTGACATCATCATCGCGTTCACGTCAGGTGAAGAGAATGGCGATGTGCCGGGTGCCGAGTGGCTGGTCAAGAACCACAAGGAACTGGTGGACGCAGAATGGGTCTTCAACTTCGACGCTGGTGGACCGGCGCTGGAACGCGGGCGAGTGCCGTGGATCGAACTGCAGGGGTCGGAGAAGGTCTACTACACGATCGCGATGTCGGTGCACAACAGCGGCGGGCATTCGTCGCTGCCGCGCGCTGACAACGCGATCTACCGGCTCGTGTCAGCATTGCGCAACTTCCAGACACTGACTTTTCCGATCGACATCACCGCGATCGCGCGGGCCCAGCTGACCGCACAGCTGCCCTTTGTCCCGTCCAGCGACGCACCGGTGATCCGGGCCGCGCTCGCCGAACCGCTCGATTCGAATGCCGCCTACCGTCTCACTCGCGTGAGCCCGTCGTACAACGCGCTGCTGCGCACGACCTGCATCCCGACCATGCTCACTGCCGGTGTTGCCGAGAACGCACTGCCGCCGCTCGCCACCGCGACGATCAACTGCCGCATCATTCCCGGTGAGAACTCGGCCGACATCCTGCGCGCGATCCGGCGGGTGGTCGACGACACCGCCGTCACCTTTACCGATGTGACCGCGGCCAAGCCGTCACCGCCGTCGCCGCTATTGCCGGAACGGATCGCCCTGGTCAAGGCGGCGGCGCGGGCGACCTGGGGCCGCGACATTCCGGTCACGCCAGTCCAGGAGAATGGTGCCACCGACGGACTCTTCTTCCGGAATGCTGGTGTGCCGGTCTACGGCGTCACTGGGATTGCGATTGGCGAGGAACGGATGCACGGCAACGACGAACGGATTCCGGTCAAGTCGCTGCGCGAGGGCGTCACCTTTGCGACGGCGCTGATGCGGGAAACCGCCGGTGGGAAGGTCGCCGCCCGGAAGAAATAGGCGGCGACCGGTCAGGCGGCTGGGGCTAGTGCGTGGTAATCGCCACGTCGACGGACATCCCCGGGCGCAGCGGATACTTCGGATCGAGCGGCCGGGTCACGTCGATGCGGAGCGGGACGTTCTGGACCACCTTGGTGAAGTTGCCAGTGGCGTTGTCGGGGGGCAGCAGCGCGAACTTGGCGCCGGTCGCCGGCGAGAACGACGCGACGCGGCCATAGAACTCGTGGCCGCCGTAGCTGTCGACGGTGAACTCGACCGAGTCGCCGACCGTGACATCACCCAGCCGCGTCTCCTTCACGTTGGCGGTGACCCAGATCAGGTCGGTGGGCACCAGCATCATCACATTCTGCCCCGCCTGCACCAGCGCGCCGGGATCGGCGAGGTGGCGGCTGACGATGCCCGCCACCGGTGCGGTGACGACGGCATAGCTCCGCTGCAGCTCGGCGGTCTCGAGCGCGGCGCGAGCGGCCATCACACGCGCATCGGCGCCGGTCAGCGCGGCCTGTCCCGCACCGATCTGTGCCTGGGTTGCTGCCTGTTGGCGCCGAGCGGTTTCGAGCGCGGCATTGGCAGCGTCGGAAGCGGCCTGCGCGGCGTCGAGCTGCTGCGCCGGTACGATCTGCTTGGCGGCCAGTCCCTTGATCCGTTCCAGGTCGGCGGCAGCCTTGCGGGCGTTGGCTTCGGCGCTCGTCACGCTTGATTGCGCGCCGGCGGCCGTGGCGCGCGCCGCGTCGAGCTGCGCGGCGAGTTGGCCCGGATGTCCGCCGCTGCCGGCCATGGCGACGGCCGACGCGAGGTCCGCCTTGGCCTGGTCCACCTTGGCATCGAGGTCACGCGCGTCGAGCACCAGCAGCGTGTCACCGGCCTTGACCGCCTGATTGTCCGCCACCGGCACGCGGGTGACGAACGCCTGGATCTTCGGTGCGACGGGGATCAGCGTGCCGTCGACCTGGGCGTTGTCGGTGACCACGTGATTGCGGCTGTAGAGATACTTCTTGCCGCCCCAGATGGCACCGGCCACGACGGCGATGCTGACCACGATGATGGGTGTCCTGTTAGCCATTCGTCTTGCTCCTCAGTGAACCTGATCCAGGAGTCCGAGCGCCCGGGCTGCGCTGACTTGCGCGGCACCGGCCGACAGACGGGCCTGAATGAGCACATCGCGCGCGGCGGAGAGTTCCGCCTGCGCATTGGTGGTTTCCACGCTGCCGGCGACGCCGGCCTGGAAGCGCTCGCGCGCTTCCGATAGTTCTTCTTCGGCGAGCCGGACCCGGTCGCCAGCCAGCACGACCTGATCGTGCGACGACGCGACATCGAGCGCCGCTTCGCGCACCTCGACGTCGATCTGCGCCTCGAGATCGTGCAACCGCAGGCCCTCGGCGTCGAGACGGACCCGCTGCTCATCCTCGCGACGCTTGCGGCGGTAGCCATCGAAGATCGACCAGCTCAGCGCCACGCCAATGTTCCAGGTGCCGCGCATGTCATCCGACAAGTCCGTGCCCGATGTCTGGGCATACCCCGACGCGCCCACCGTCGGAATGAACTCGTTGCGGATCGCCTGCAAGCCGCGTTGCAGGACTGCCTGCCGCTGTAGCTCGGCGGCGAGGTCGAGGCGCTTGCTGCGAGCCAGCGCGATCGCGGCCTCGAGATCGCTGGGCATGCTGTCGCTGACAAACGCAGCGGTGCTGTCAATCTGGACTGGCACGGCGGCGGGCAAGTCGACCGCGCGGGCGAGGTCGAGGCGTGCGCGCGCCAGCTGGTTGCGCGCCACGGCAATCTGGGTGCGCACCGCCGCCGCCTGCGTTTCGCTGCGGGTCCGGTCGATCCGCGGCGAGGTGCCTGCGTCGACCTGCGAGTTGGCAATGTCGAGCAAAGCAAAGGCCGTCACCGAATCATCGGTCCGCGCATTCAACGTTTCCTGCGCACTGGCGACCCGTAACCACGCCGCCCCTGCCGCGGCAGCTCCCAGCTCGCCAGCCTGCTGGGCATCGAGCCCGGCGGCTACGGCAGTGTCGCGCGCCGCGCGCAACCGCTCCGAAAGCGCCGGATCGAAGATCGTCTGGCTGGCACCGATCCGGGCCCGGAAGAGCGTGAACGGATCGGTCACTGGCGGAAACCCCGGAATCGAAATACCGAACTCATGGAGGTTGACCGTTTGCCGCTCCACGGTCACCGCGCTGGTAACCTGCGGCAACTTCGCCGCGCCGAGTTCCTGGCCATGGAGCACGGCGCCTTGGGCTGAGAGGCGCGCCAGCGCCGCCTGAATGCCGCTGCTGCGACCGCGCGCGAGGGCGCCCGCGAGCGTCAGCGTCGTCGGTGCCGTGGCGGTCTGCGCCGCCAGCGGGCTCACCGTTGCGACCAGACAAAGCGCAGCCCACGGCAGCAGGCGCAGACAGTTAATACGGAAAGCCATCATTCCTTCTTTCTACCTGCGGCGGACTCGCCCGGGATCAGCTGACAGGTCGCGCCGGCGGCGGGGGTACAGATTCCATCGAGCACCAGCGTCAGGATCAGGTCACGCATCACGCTGGCTGGCGGTGCGTCGTGGTCGAGATCGCCGAACTCGTACTGCGTCTGGTTGAGCTTCATCACCAGCGACGGCACCATGCGCGGCAGGATCACCAGCGCCTCGGCCCGGAACTCGCCCGACGCCACGCCCCGCTCCGCGATGTCGCTCAGCAGGCGGCGATGTCGCACAACGACGTGGTCGAAGTAGAACCGGCGCACCTCGGGGAAATGCCGCAGCTCGCCCTGGACGAGGCGCGCCATGCACACCATGTCCGTCTGCGACATCGACTCCCACATGCTCTTGACCACATCGACCAGCACTTCGGTGGCCGTGCCAGCATGCGCCCGCGCCATGGCTTCGGCCGATTCGAGCAGGGCAATCACCTTCTTCTCGACCACCGCCTCGAACAGGGCGTCCTTGGAGGCGAAGTAGAGGTAGACCGTCCCCTTCGACACGCCCGCACGCTGGGCCACTTCTTCGAGCGTGGTCTGCCGGAAGCCACGTTCCGAGAAAACCGTCAACGCCGCCTCGACCAGCTCTTCGGGGCGTGCCTCCGGCCGACGATGGAAGCGGGGGATCTGGCTGCTCTCTGACACGATGCAGCGCCCTCTTGGTTACTGACTGGTCAGTAATGTAGCAGGGCGGACCGCCACGTCAACCCGGACCAGATTGCACCGAGCTGACCCTTCTCTTTTTCGGGACATCTACTGATATTGCAGCAACTTACCGGAGGCCCATCGCCTATGACGGAGCCCTTTCTCAGCTCCGATGAGTACGACGAACAGGCCCACCAGCTCTACAACGAAGGACAGTACGACACCGCCCTGGCGCTCCTGCGCGAGGGGCTCCGGCGCTACCCCCAGGCCGTTGAGCTCTACGTGGGGCTGGGCTATGCCCAGTTGGCCCGGGAGGAGTACGCCTGGGCCCGGCAGGCCTTTGACGCCGCCCTGGCGCTCGATCTGGCGCACGAGGATGCCCTCGCCGGCCTCGGCGAAACGCTGCTGGTACTCGGCCAGCTCGAGCGCGCGCTGCGTGCCTTTCAGCGATTGATCGACCTCGGCTTCGGCGACGATCACGAACTGATGCTGCAGGTCGGACGCGCCCTCTTTCGCGAGGGATTCTTTGTCGAAGCGCGCCGTTTCTTCGAGCTCAATCACCAGCATCATGCCGCATCGGCCGAAATCGCCGCATCACTCGGCTACACTGCCCATCGCCTCGGCATGGACGCGGATGCGTTCTACTGGTTGCGTCGTGCGCTCGAGCTGGAGCCCGACTATCCCGAACCGCGCATCTATCTCGCCAACATCCTCTACGATCGCGGCGAGATTCCGGCGGCCCTGCTGCACTTCGCGCGCGTGCAGCCTGAGGATCATATCGACGACCTCGGCGTCTGGCGCACGATCGAGCTGCTCAAGAGCGCACGCAACGCCGGCGATGACGACGCCGAGTTGCGGCCCTGGCTCGCGCGCCTGGCGGAACTCGGCCGCGAGACCGACAGCGAAGAGCTGCTTCTCGCCGAGATCGAGAGCCTGCAACCCGACGGTTCGTCGCGCGATCCGCACCAGCTCGAGTTGTTCGGCACGCTGATGCGCGAGGTGCCGGAAATGCAGAAGCGTCCGGCGCTCACGTCCGGCATGCACGTGATCGAAACGCTGAGCGGCGCCACGTTGCGCGGCAGCTGGGACGACCTCGTGCTCGACCTGCAGACGCTCGAAGGCGCCTGGGCGCACGGCACGTTGCAGGAGTTCATGCAGGTCTTCGCGCGGCGTGGTAGCGCCGAGACCGGGGTGAGCATTCCGCTGGCCAATGCTGAAGTCTTTCTGCGCGGCGCTGCTGCCGCCGGTGTCATCCGGATCCTGCAATGATCCGGTTCGAGAATGTCGGCAAGGTCTACACGACCTTCGTCTCGCGTCGCCGCACGGAAGCGCTCACCGGGTTCTCGATGGAGCTGGCGCGCGGCGAAGTCGTCGGCATCGCCGGACCCAACGGTGCCGGAAAGTCGACGCTGATCTCGCTGCTGATGGGATTCATTACGCCGACGTCGGGCACCATCACGATCGACGGCGCGGTGCCCCGGATGTACATCGAAGGCCACGGCATATCGTACCTCACCGAGCTCGTCAACCTGCCGAACACCTGGCAGGTGAAGATGACACTGCGACGGCTCGCGCGCCTCTCCGGGCTCACCACTGCCGATGCCGACGTTCGCGCCGCGCAGATGCAGGCGGACCTCGGTCTCGACGAGCATGCGCTGAAGTCGATCAAGCAGCTCTCCAAGGGAAATCTGCAACGGGTCGGCCTGGCGCAGTCGCTGCTCGGCGATTTCGACGTGGTGGTGCTCGACGAGCCGACGCACGGCCTCGATCCGCTCTGGACGCAGCGTTTTCGTGACGTCGTGGAGGGCTTGCGGCGGCCGGATCGGCTGATCCTCATTGCGTCCCACAATCTCGACGAACTGGAGCGGCTCGCCGATCGGGTGGCCATTCTCGATCATGGCCAGTTGCAGCGTATTGTTGCATCGGACGCCGCGCGACCGGCCTCACAACGCATCGGCTGGCGGGTGACCTTCGAGGATGTGGTGGACTTCGCGGCGATACTCCCTGGCGCGGTGTCCGTGGACGGTCGCACCGGCACGTGGCGCGTCGACGCGACGCGCACCGAACTCAGCGCCGCACTCGGTCGCCTGCTCTCGAACGGCGCGGTCCTGATTGAATGTGCGCCCGAAGAGAGCAACCTCGAATCAGCGTTCCGCGCGGCGGTGCAACGATGAAGCGCGACCTCAATCCGTTCCGCTATGTCCGGTGGCTGGCGCGCGATGCAATGGTCTGGCCGTTGCGCGTCTTCCTGCTGCTGGGCGCCCTGCTGTCGCTGATTGTCTGGCGCTTCGCGACCAACATGCACATTCCGCGGGCCGCACCAGGTGGCGCTTCCATCAGCGACAGCGCCCAGGCCGTACAGCTGGGCGTGTGGGGCACCTGTCTTGTCGTCGCCATCCTGATGACGATCGGTGGCATTGCCGGCACCGATCTCGAGCGCGGCTACTACCGCAGCTGGTTCAGCAAGCCGATGAGCGCGTGGTGGTATTACTTGCAGCGCTTCCTGCTTGGTGCGATCGTGATCGCCATCCTGCCGCTCTACCTCGGCCTTGGCCTCAAGCTCGGACTCGGCAGCAGCACCGGCGTGACATGGGTGCTCATGGGGCAGTTCGGGCTGTCGTATCTGCTGGTGGCCAGCGCCACCTTTCTCCTCTCGATCTTCATCGCACGCGGCTGGCTCTTTGTCTTCCTGATCGCCATCCTGCAGAACGTGATCGAGCAGATGGTGAAGAGTGGTTTTGCGCCCAAATGGCTGGGCTGGATGCACGATGCGTTGCCGCCGTTCCAGCTGCTTGGGGTGAGCAACCCGCTGCCGCACGGTGGCCCGCTCTGGCATATCCTCGGGTACGGAGCGGGGATGCTGGTCGCAGCGTTGCTACTGCTGCGCTACCGTCCGCTCGGAGCCGGCACGGCCGCCTGAGTTGACGATGCGCCCCACCGGCGGATTGTTCCGCGAACAACTGCCCAACGGCCTGACGCTGCTGATCCAGCAGCGTCACTCGGTGCCCGCCGCCGCACTGGTCACCCATGTGCGCGCCGGCTTTCTCGACGAGCCGGACGCGCTGCAGGGCGCCTCGCATGTGCTTGAGCACATGCTGTTCAAGGGGACGCCGTCGCTTGGCCCCGGCGAACTGGCGCAGCGCACCAAGGCGCTCGGCGGTACCCTCAACGCGTACACGTCATATGACCGCACTGTCTACTACGCCTCCGCGCCATCGCGGCATCTGGCCGACCTCGCTGCGCTGCAGGCCGATCAGGTGCAGCACGCACTGATCGATCCCGACGAGCTGCGCCGCGAACTCGGCGTGATCATCCAGGAAGCGCGCCGCAAGCTCGATTCCCCCGGCGCAGTTGCCGGTGAAACGTTGCACGATTTGCTGTATGACCGCCATCGCATCCGTCGTTGGCGTATCGGCACCGAAGCGGCGCTGGAAGGGTTCACGCGCGACGACATCGCCGGCTATTACCACAGTCGCTATGTGCCGAGCCGGGTGATCGTCGCACTGGTCAGCGACATCGATCCACTGGACGCGGCCGCCATGCTGCGCGCGGAATGGGGGGACTGGACCGGCGCGCCGCCCGAGATTCCGCCGGGCCCGGTCGAGAACCACGCTGCCGTGCTGCGAGCGCGTCGCATGAGCGGTGACGTGGCGCGCAGCGAACTGGTGCTCGGCTGGCGCGGACCCGGCGAGCTGCACGACGATGTTCCTGCGCTCGACGTCGCGGCGGCCATCCTGGGTACCGGTCGCGGTTCGCGCTTTGCGAAGGCGCTCCGTGAGCCCGGCCTGGTGACCGACGTAGGTGTCTCCAGTTACGGCGTGATCGACACGGGCGTCTTTTCGATTGGCGCGGAGCTCGATGCCGCGGTGCTCGATGATGTGCTCGCTGTCGTCGCTGGCGCCGTGACGGACTTGACGCGTGACATCCCCAGTGACGGTGAACTGGCCCGCGCCGTGACGTTGCTGCGGGCCGGCACCGCGCGCCGGCTTGATCGGTACGAGAGCCGCGCCATCGCTCTCGCCGATGCCGAAGCGCTCGGCGATGTCCGTCGGCTGGACGGCGAGATCGGCCGGCTGCTTGCCGTGACACCTGACGCGGTCCGCGCGGCGGCGCAGCGCTGGCTCCGGCTCGATGAGCTGTCGGCGGTCGCGTACCTGCCCAGCGCGAGCGAGGTGCCGTTCGATGTCGCCACGCTGCAGAACGCGATGGCGTCTGCCCGCAGCGGTTCCTCTGCCGTGATCGCCACGGCGCTACCGCCGGAGCGCGTAGTGGTCCCGGAGATCATCACGCGTGCCGGCGCCCCTGCTCGCCTGTCGGTGCACCACCTGGTTGCTGGCTCGTGTGACATCCTCACGGCGTCCTTCGGTGACAGCGGCCAGACGTCGCTGGCGATCTATCGCGCGCGGCGCCAGCCCGAAGGCCCTGATAACGCCGGGCTCGGCGCCCTGGCCATCCGGTCGATGCTTCGCGGCACCCAACGCTTCGACGCGGCACACCTCGCCTTCGCGATGGAATCGCTCGGCGGCGGAGTCGGCCCGAGTCTCAGCGCCGACCTGATCGGCTTTCACGCCAATGTGCTGAGTGAGCACGCCGGCACTGCCGCGTCGCTGCTCGCCGAGGTGCTGTTTGCGCCGCGCCTTGATACCGGTGCGATCACGATCGAACGCCAGCAACTGCGTGATGACGCGCATGCGGTTGCCGACGATATGGTGCGCTTTCCGATGCAGCTCGCCCTTGGGGTGGCATTCAACGATCACGGCTACGGTGCGCCAACCCTCGGCACCGACGCATCAATCGACCGGCTTGATGCCGCCGCCATTCGCCAGTGGCACCAGGCCGCGATTCGTGGTGGCCGTACCACCATCGTCGGTGTGGGTGACGGCAACGCCGAGCAACTCGCCCAGGCGATCGCGGCCGCGACATCGACGTGGTGCGGCCAGGGTGATGGCGCCGCCGTCGTGGCGGATCACACGTCGATCGCGGTGCAGGCCGGCGTCCGGCGCGACGGACGTGACCGCCAGCAGTCGGCGTTGGCGATGCTCTTTCCCGGCCCGACCCGGCACGATGCCAATCGCTTTGCGGCGGAAGTGTGGAGCGGCATTGCCGGGGGCCTGGGCGGCCGACTCTTCGAGTCGCTGCGCAGTGCGCGCTCGCTTGCCTACACGGTGATGGCCAGTTCGTGGCAACGTCGTCGCGCCGGCGGCTTGCTGACCTATATCGCAATGGACCCCGACCGGCTCGACGAAGCGCGCGATGCGATGCTCGAGGAGCTCGCCGCGTTCCGGGCCGAGCCTCCGACCGCTGAAGAAGTGACCCGGTCGCGGGCGATGCTGATGGGGGAGATCGAGATGGCGCGCCAGACACCTGGGGCCGTCGCTGGAGAGATTGCCGACGCCTGGTTGCTCGGCGATGGCCTGGCCGATCTCGAAGATCCAATGGCGCCATACGCAGGTGTCACAGCCGAAGCGGTGCACGCGGTGGCTGCGCAGTATCTCGACCCCGACCGTCGCGCCGAGGGCATCGTCGCGGCGTCGCGGGCGGAGTAGCTTGCCGTCATGACTGGCGCAGAAACTACGGCACGCGCGAGCGACTTTTCGCCGGCCGACGGCGTGACGCTGCTCCGCATTCCACTGGCGATCCTCTTTCCGCTGGTCACCGCGACCCCGCTGCGGCTGCTGATCCTCCTGCTCGCTGCCGTGACGGATCTGGGTGACGGCTGGGTGGCGCGCCGCTTCGGCGGATCACGGATCGGCTTCATGCTGGACCCGATCGCCGACAAGCTCTTTGTCGCGGTCGCATTCACGGTGGTCTGGCTATCCGGGCGGTTGACCTGGTACGTCGTGGTCGCGGTGCTCTCACGTGACATCATTGCCACCGTGGCGTTTATCCTGACGCTGATTCGCGGTCGGGTGACCGCAGTCCCCGCTCGGCTCGGCGGCAAGGTGGTCACTCTTCTGCAGATGTTGACGCTGGTGGCCTTCGTGCTCGACCTGCCGCGCCTGCACGAGCTCGCGTGGGCGACCGGTGCCGTCGGTCTCTATGCGATCTTTGATTATCACAAGCCATTTTTTCAGAAGATGAGGCGATCATGACCGTCGAACCAAAGCGCTACGCCACGCTCGACTGGATTGGCGGGCTCCGCTTTTCCGCGGGTACGCCCGACGGCCCGCACGTCGTGCTCGACGGTGATGGCGTTGCGGGCCCGAGTCCGGTCACCACGCTGATCTGTGCGGCCGGAGCCTGCTCCGGTGCCGACGTGGTGAGCATCCTGGAGAAGAAGCGGATCGTGCTGACCAAGTGCCACGTGGAAGCCGGCGGCGTACGCCGAGATGATTATCCCAAGCGATTCACGTCGGTGTGGTTGCGCTTTCATCTGGCGGGAGAAGGACTGACGGAGGCGGCGGCGAAGCAGGCGGTGGAGCTGTCGGTGACGAAGTATTGCAGCGTGCTGTTGTCGTTGAATCCGGATATTGTGGTGACGACGGAGATTGTGGTGGGCTGATGGCTGATGGCTGATGGCTGATGGCTGATGGCTGATGGCTGATGGCTGATGGCTGATGGCTGATGGCTGCATTAAATCAGGGAGCCGGCCTCATTTTGGGAAGCCGGCTCTCATTGTGATCAGCCATTAGCCATCAGCCATCAGCCACTAGAGCCATCAGCCACTAGCTCCCCGCTTCCACCGTCTCCGCCTCGTTCTCCGCTGGCGCTTCCGCTTCAGCCTCCACCGCTGCCCGCTTCACTACCGGCTGGCAGAACCGATCGCCGAGGGTCCGAACCTGCGTCACCTCTTCGGGCTTGAGGTCGGAGTAGCGCTCCGCGATGTACTGCATGGTATCGTCGAGCCATTCCTTCTGGTGCTCCGGTGCCGCTTCCAGCACACCGCACCGCAGGATGTGGCTGAACAGTTCATCGCGCGCCTGGTCCAGGACCGTCGGCATGGCCGGGGTGCGTGGCGCGGGCTTCTTCTTCGTCATCGACCTTCCTTCATGGGTTGTCGGGGCAGGAGCCCCGCCTTGTGACCTGTTGCCCGGGCAATATAGGGAATCGGGCCTCTGTAGGCCAATTCCGGGGGTTCGCCCATTAGATTAGTGGCTTGCGACCGGGCAATTCGGCCCGGTGCGAGCGCGCAATCCCTTGTTCCACGCGTCGGCTGCCCCGCCCGGTCCTTCCGGGCTCGCGCTCGTCGGCCGGCGTATCCGAGGCAGCATGGCGTCCGGCCAAAAGCCCTTCTACATCGTTCTTGGCGTCCTCGTTCTGGCAGGAATCGCCTTCATCGGCATCCGGATGATGGGGAGCGGATCGATCTCGATCCCCGCCAACGTCGTGGTAACCACCGCTGACACCTCCGGGTTCCGGGGGTACGTCACCGGCGTAGCCAGCGCGCCGCTCGAAGTGACGGAATACGGTGACCTGGAATGCCCCGTCTGCGCGACCTTTGCCACGGTGCAGTTTCCCGAGATCAAGGCGCGGCTGATTGATACCGGCAAGATCCGTTACCGCTATCGTGACTTTCCGCTCGATGGACCGCACCGGCATCCGCGCGTCGCAGCCCACGCTGCAGCGTGTGCCAATGATCAGGGGAAGTACTGGGACGTGCAGGCGGCCATGTTCCAGAACCAGATGGACTACGCCGAGGTGGCCGATCCGATCCCGCCGCTGCGGAACATCATGAAGAACGCCGGGCTGAACACCGACACCTGGGAGGCCTGCATGAAGTCCGCCAAGTACGCTGGACGGATTCAGGCGTCGCTCAACGAAGGGACGGTCCTGGGCGTCAACAGCACGCCGACCTTCCTGATCGCTGGCCGTCTCTATCCCGGACTCAACAGCGACCGGATGATCGCCCTGGTGGACTCGGTTACTGCCACGCTGCCGAGCCCGCCCGCGGGCTCGGTGACTCCGACCGGCGGCCAATGACGGCTGACCGGCCGGCGCCCTCGGGCAAGGTCCTTGGCGGCCTCGCCATCGCGGCGCTTGGCGTGGTGTACGGCGACATCGGGACGTCGCCGCTCTACGCACTGCAGGAATGCTTCACCGGTCCGCACGGGGTGCCGCTGACGCGCGACAACCTGCTCGGCGTGTTGTCGCTGGTCTTCTGGGCGCTCAACTTCGTGGTCTCGTTCAAGTACATCACCCTGGTCATGCGCGCCGACAACCGTGGCGAGGGCGGCATCCTTGCGCTGCTCGCGCTGGTACGGCCCGGCGGTCAGAGCAAGTCGGCCGGTCGCCGTTCGCTGCTGCTGATGGTCGGCCTCTTCGGCGCCGCGCTGCTGTACGGCGACGGCGTGATTACGCCGGCGATCTCCGTGCTTGGCGCAGTCGACGGCCTCAAGATGGCGTCGCCACTCTTCGAGACCTGGCTGGTGCCGCTCTCAGTCGCCATCCTCACCTGTCTCTTCCTGGTCCAGAAGCGCGGCACCGCCGGTATCGGCCGGATCTTTGGTCCGATGACAACGTTCTGGTTCATCGCGATCTCGATCCTCGGTGTCCGCGGCATTCTCCGCCACCCCGAAGTGCTGGTGGCGATCAACCCCTGGTATGCCATCCACTATTTCGGGGTCAACGGCATCGCTGGTATCGAAATTCTCACCGCGGTGGTGCTGGTGATCACCGGCGGCGAGGCGCTGTACGCCGACATGGGACACTTCGGCCGCAAGCCGATTCGTCTGGCGTGGTTCTCTCTCGTGCTGCCGTCGCTGGTGCTCAACTATTTCGGTCAGGGCGCCTTGCTGATCGAGCATGTCCAGAGCGGCCAGCTGCCGGTCGGGTACAATCCGTTCTATGCGCTGGTCCCCGGATGGGCGCTCTATCCGATGGTAGTCGTCGCGACAGCGGCCGCCGTCGTGGCGTCACAGGCGTTGATCTCTGGGGCGTACTCGCTGACCCAGCAGGCGATGCAACTCGGTTTCGCGCCGCGGATGCGAATCATTCACACCTCGCATACCGAGATGGGCCAGATCTACATGCCCGGTGTCAACGGCGCGCTCTGGTTGGCATGCGTTGGCCTGGTCGTCGGCTTCCAGACGCCCGAAGCACTGGCCGGTACCTACGGTGTCGCGGTGACTGGCACGATGCTGACGACGTCGATTCTCTTTGCCGCCGTGATGGCCAATCTCTGGCACTGGCCGATGTGGCGAGTGACACTGATCACGACCGTATTCATCATCGTCGACGTGGCGCTGGTGTCGGCAAACCTGCTCAAGATTCCGCATGGTGGCTGGGTGCCGCTGGTCGCTGCCGCCGGCGTCTATCTCCTCATGAGTACCTGGAAGCGCGGGCGCCGGCTGGTCACCGAGCTGCTGCGCGAATCATCGTTGCCTCTTGACCTCTTCGTGCCCGACATCGCGCGCCGCAAGCCGTATCGCGTCCCCGGGATCGCGGTGTTCATGACGTCGATTCCCGATGTCGCGCCGCCGGTGCTGCTGCATCACCTCAAGCACAACAAGGTGCTGCACGAGAAGGTGGTGCTGATGACCGTGCAGGCGGCCGAGATCCCGCAGGTCGCGCAGGCCGACCGCGTCACGGTCGCCGGGCGCGGTGAGGGGATCTATCAGGTGGTCGCGAAGTACGGTTTCCTCGAATCACCCAACGTCACCGAGATCCTCGCGCTGATTACCGACCAGCTGCACGAAGAGCGCGCCGATGGCATGCCGTCGCTGCGGATGAGCGAGATCACCTTCTATCTCGGCCGCGAAACGCTGATCGTCATGCCCCGCGTCCGCGGCGTGGCGCGCGGGGTCGGGACGATGCCGGGGTGGCGCGCCAGGCTCTTTGGCGTGATGAGCCGCAACGCGCAGAGCGCCACGGCCTATTTCGGATTACCACCCAATCGGGTGGTTGAGCTCGGCGCGCAGATTCAGGTCTGAGGCGAGCGCGGCGCTGGCAGCACCGCGGTGTTGTGGAATGCCGCGATGTACCAGCCATCGCGCTCCCGGACAAAGACTTGCAGCATCCGGGTCGTCAGCACACCGGCCACCGCCGTGATCCCCGGCGGAAGACCACGGAACCCCGTCAGCGTCGTGCGCAGTTCGGCCAGGATAACATCAGTGGATGGCGCGCCCAGTCGTTCGATCGTGACTGCCAGCGTGCTGCCCGAAAATGGACCCGCAAACATCTCGGCGTGTCGGGTGATGAACGCCTCGCGAGTATCCCACCGCATCCCCAGAATATTGGTGAAGCCAAGCTCCGCCCGGGACGCGGCCCCATAGCCCTCAGCATCACCGCGATTCCACGCGGACACCTGTTGCGCGATGATCTCCCGAATCGCGTCCTCGGCCGCGCCCGACACTATTGGTGCCCACCGGCGTCGGCGACGCTCGCAGCAAGGAGCGCACGCGCAGTCCACAGCGCGACGCGTTCGGCCGCGGCGGCGGTCAGGCCGCGCGTGTCCTCCAGCAGAAAAAACGCGTCCATTCCGACGCAGGACACCAGCGCAGAGACCAGTCGCTCGAAGCGGGCCTTGCCGAGTCGGCTGCGCACCGGCTCAACCGCCGACGTGAGCCAGTCGACCCGCCGATAACCGCGTACTGGCTGCCGGCCGTCGCTCCGCCCAGTGGTCAACCGGATCATCGTTCGCAACAGCGCCGCGTGTTGCTGGGCCAGACGATGCATCACGCGCACGGTCGCGTCGAGTCGCAGTTCGGCCTGCGCCACGTCGTCGATGGCCTCACTCGCCACCGGCACCGAAGCGGCCACTGCCGCCGCCACCTCCGGGCGCAATGCCTCCAGCACCGCCTCCACCAGCAACTGATCCTGACTTGGGAAATAGCGATATGCGGTCCGTCGGGAGATCTCCGCGGCGTCCGCGACATCGGTCACCGATGGCGTTGCCCCTGCCGCGATCAGGCGACCGGCAGCCTGCAACAGCGCTTGTCGGGTGCGGCGCCTGGGGCCGCGAAGTGGCACGTCATCGTCGGGCTGGGCGGGCGGGCTGGCGGCCATCGGCAGGACTCCGGCTTGACAGGGTCGCAGGCAAAATCTAGCTTCATCTGAGTGATGGCACGACAGTGCCAATAATGCATAAGAGTGTCATTTTGTCCAGTCACGCCCCTTCCGGCACCGGCGTGGCTGGGCGCTAATCGGTGCCGGAACGGGAGCAGGTATGACCAACCGCCTTGGAAGGGCGCCGATCATCGGCGCAATCGGACTCGGCCTGGCGATCAGCATCGGTGCGATGGTCGCCGGGTGTTCCGGCGATGCCGGCGCAGATCCGGGAACAACGACTGGGTACGGGACGGCAGTGGCGCTCGGCCACGGGACGGCGAAGACCTATCTGACCAGCACCAATGGCGAACCGACCGAACTTGGGATTGCGCTCAGTGCCGAGGCGCTCGATAGCCTCCCGTCGGTGCCGCTGATGGGTGGCTACGAGTACGCCCTGCCGCTGCCGGCCGGCAATACCACCCAGTACAAGGTCGTCGGCCTGAACTGGAATCCGACCGGCCACCCGCCACCAATGGTGTACACGGTGCCCCACTTCGACTTTCACTTCTACACCATCGCTGCGAGCGATCGTTCGCGGATCGATCCTGCGCTCCCATCCTACTACGCCGAGGCGGCCACATATCCTGGCGTCTCATTCCGGCCGCCGGGATATGTGGCCGATCCACCGGCGAACGCCGTGGCTCAGATGGGGGTGCACTGGACGGATACCACGGGAGCAGAGTTCCACGGTCAGCCATTCACGCGAACCTTCGTCGCCGGATCGTGGAACGGACACTTCATCTTCGACGAACCGATGGTAACGCGAGCGTACTTGCTGACCAGGCCGAATGAGGTCATCGCGACCGCCAGCGTGGTGGCGCGGGAAGGGAGCGGCTACTACCCCGGAGCGTATCGGGTCAGTTGGGACAGCGCCCACAACGAATGGCATGTTGCGCTGGCGCGCCTGACGAAGTTCTAGGCTACTCCTTCCCCTCGTATTCGCTCTTCAGTCGCGCCACCACGTTCGGATCGGCGAGCGTGGTGGTGTCGCCCAATGCACGGCCGTCGGCGATGTCGCGGAGCAGCCGGCGCATGATCTTCCCCGAACGCGTCTTGGGCAGGTCGGCGGCGAAGAGGATGTCGTCGGGGCGGGCGATCGCTCCGATCTTGTGGGCGACATGCTGACGCAACTCGTCGCGCAACTCCGGCGACGCCGTGCGTCCATCCTTGACCGTCACGAACGCCGCGATCGCCTGCCCCTTGAGGTCATCGTGCCGACCGACCACGGCCGCTTCGGCCACCGCCGGGTGATCGACCAGCGCGCTTTCGACCTCCATTGTGCCGATGCGATGTCCCGCGACATTCAGCACATCGTCGACCCGGCCGAGGATCCACCAATACCCTTCGTCGTCAAGCTTGGCGCCATCGCCGGCAAAGTAGCGCCCCGGAAAGCGCGACCAGTAAGTCTCCTGATACCGCGCGTCGTCGCGGTAGATCGTCCGCAGCATGCCGGGCCACGGCGACTTGATCGTCAGGTAGCCGCCGCCGGCAGTGACCGGATTTCCGCCGTGGTCGACCAGCTCGGCTTCAATCCCCGGAAAAGGAAACGTCGCCGACCCGGGCTTGGTGGTCGTGACGCCCGGCAGCGGTGTGATCATGATGCTGCCGGTTTCGGTCTGCCACCAGGTATCCACCACCGGACAGCGGCCGCCGCCGATCTGCTCGTGATACCAGATCCACGCTTCGGGGTTGATCGGCTCTCCCACGCTGCCGAGCAGGCGGAGTCGCGACAGATCGTGGCGGGCGGGATGCTCGGTGCCCCATTTCATGAAGGCGCGGATCGCCGTCGGCGCTGTGTAGAGAACCGTCACGCCGAAGTGCTCACAGATCGCCCACATCCGGTCGCGGGCTGGCCAGTCTGGGGCACCCTCGTACATCACGACGGCGGCGCCATTGGCGAGCGGTCCATACACGACGTATGAATGTCCGGTGACCCAGCCGATGTCGGCCGTGCAGAAGTACACGTCATCGTCATGCAGGTCGAAGACGTAGCGCGTCGTGGCGGCAGCCTGCGTGAGGTAGCCACCGGTCGTGTGGACGATCCCCTTCGGGTTGCCGGTGGTACCTGACGTGTAGAGGATGAAGAGCAGGTCCTCCGCCGCCATCGCTTCGGGCGCGCACTCGTCGGATTCTGCAGCCAGGGCGTCGTGCCACCAGTGGTCGCGTCCCTGCGTCATGGCACAGCTCGCGTCGGCCATGGCGTCGCCGCCACGGCGGACCACCAGCGCGCTGCGGATCGACGGGCAATCTGCGAGAGCCTCGTCGGCAAAGGTCTTCAGCGGAATCACCTGACCGCGGCGATAACCACCGTCCGCAGTGATGCAACAGACCGCCTCGGCGTCATTGATTCGGTTGCGCAACGATTCGGCGGAAAAACCACCGAACACTACGGAATGCACCGCGCCGATCCGCGCGCACGCCAGCATGGCGACCGCCGCTTCGGGGATCATCGGCAGATAGATGGCGACCCGGTCGCCGCGCCGCACGCCGAGGCGGCGCAACGCGTTGGCGGCCCGGCAGACATCGCGATGCAGTTCGCGATAGGTAATCGTCCGCCGATCGCCGGGCTCGCCCTCCCAGAGCAGGGCGGGGCGATCGGCCCGCGGACCGCTCAGGTGGCGGTCCAGGCAGTTCACCGAGGCGTTGAGCGTGCCGCCGTCAAACCAGCGGGCGTGCGGCGACTGCCATGTCAATACCGACGTCCAAGGGGTCATCCAGTCGAGCGCGCCGGCCATCCGCGCCCAGAACCCGAGGCGGTCGGCGGCGGCTTCGTCGTACATCGCCTGGGTCGCCAGCGCGTGGGCCGCGAATTCGGCTGGCGGCGGAAATCGGCGCTCTTCGCGCAGCAGGGTGTCGAGTTGGTCGGTCATTGGATGAAGGTGCGGACCCCGGCCGTGAACGGGAAGGGGGGCGTTCGGGCGATGCGTTGCTGCCACAGCACGATGCGCTCCCCGGTGCGGCTTCGCGCCGGGCGGCCTTGGCAAGGGCCTTGCTGATTCACCGGGTATACCTGTGGGCTGGAGGCCCGTTGACCGTACCAACCATGCAGCCCAATCATCGGGTCCTGCAAGCACCAGCGAGCCTTGGCTTGCTCTCTCGGGAAGGGTTTCGCCTCAGGGCGAACGACCTCCTCGACGAGATGGCCGAGGGCCGTGGTCAGCTGGAGATCGACCTCGGCGAGACCCGCGAGATCGACTCATCCGGGCTGAGCGCATTGGTCATGGTGCATCGGCACGCCAGCGACCGGCGTCAGCAGGTCCGCCTGCTTCACGTGCGCCCGGAGATCGAGTTCCTGCTGGTCCTGACCAAGCTCGACGACCTCTTCCATGGCACGCCCAGCGCCTGAGCCCCGGCGCCTGGCGCCGCTGCAAGCACCCGCCTGACTGCCACTTCGCCGGCGCCGTCTATTATTCGCGCCGCATGGCATCCACCACTTCGCCCATTCTCGAAGTCCGCGGCATCGAGCGCCGCTTTGGCGCCGTGGCGGCGTTGCAGGGTATTGACCTCGTCGCGGGACCAGGCGAAGTCGTGCTGCTGGCGGGTCCGAACGGCGCCGGCAAATCGACCCTGCTGCGCTGCGTGGCCGGCCTGGTCCGGCCGTCGGGCGGCGAGATTCTGGTCGGGGGGCACTCGCTCCGCCGAGATCCTGCGGCGCGGTCGCTGATCGGCTTTCTCTCCCATCAATCGTTGCTCTACGAGGACCTCACGGCGCGGGAAAATCTGCGTTTCGCGGCGGCGTTGCACGGCCTCGACCAGATCGAACTCCGGGTGATGGATGCACTCAACGCTGCGGCGCTGACGCCACGCGCTGACCTGCGTACCGGCGGGCTGTCGCATGGCACTCGGCAGCGACTGGCGATCGCCAGGGCGCTGCTGCACCGGCCTCGTCTCCTCCTGCTGGACGAGCCCTTTTCCGGGCTCGATGCTGCGGCGGCAGCCTTGCTGCGGCAACGGGTCGCCGACGTCGCCGCCGACGGCTGTGCTGTCGTCTGTGTCACCCATCATCCCGACGAAATCTGGGGCGCCGCCACTCGCACGGTCGTACTGCAGCGGGGGCGGGTGGTGGCCGACCAGCCGCGCTCTGGCCTTCTCGCCGACTTCCTGGCCGACTACCACGCCCGGTGCGTCGCATGAACAGCGCCCGCATCGCGCTGCTGGTGGCAGCCAAGGACCTGCGCATCGAATGGCGACACCGCACCGCATTCACCACGGCGGTAATCTTTGCCGTGCTCGTGCTGACCGCTTTTGTGTTTGCCCGGGCGGGCAGCGTGACGCTGCGCGACCTCGCGCCACCAGTGCTCTGGGTTACGCTGCCGCTCGCGACCGTGGTCACGCTCAATCGCGGCTTTCTGCTCGAACGCGAAAATGGCGCCCTCGACGCACTGCTGCTGGCCCCGGTCTCGACCAGCGCGGTGATGGCGGGGAAGTGGCTCGCGAACCTGGTGCTGGTGCTGGTCGTCGAACTGGTCGCGCTGCCGCTCTGGATGCTCTTTTTCAATATCGAGCCCACCATGCGCCTGCTGGGCGTTGCGGCCGTCGCCGTCCTTGCCGCGATTGGTTTCACGCTGCCGGGCACCGTCTTCGCCGCCATCGCAGTGCGCACCCGTTTCGCCGAGCTGCTGCTGCCGGTATTGCTGCTGCCGTTCACGATTCCGCCGCTCTTCTTTGCTGCGTCGGCCACGGTGCGGCTGCTGGACCAGGCCCCGCTCGGCGATCTCTGGTTCTGGCTTAGATTGCTGGCGCTCTATGACCTGTCGTTCCTGGTGATTGCCGTGCTGCTCTTTCCGGTGGTGATGGACCAATGACTTTCGATATTGACGCAGCCGAGCGGGTGATGCGGCGCGGACGAGTGGTGATGCTGGCCGGCCTGTTGGCCGTGGCTGGCATCTATGTCCTGGCGCTCCGCTACACGCCGCCGGAGCGGATGCAGGGACTCGCCTTCAAGATTCTCTATGTGCACGCGCCTTCGGCGTGGACGATGGAGCTGGCGTTCGTGCTGGTCGGCGTCGTCGGTGCACTCTATTTCTGGCTGCAGGATCCGCGTCTCGACATCTTCGCCGAGGCTTCGGCGACGGTCGGGATGGCCTTTGGCACTGTGCTGCTGACCACCGGTCCGATCTGGGGCAAGGCGATCTGGGGCGCGTGGTGGGCGTGGGATCCGCGGCTGACCTTCACGTTGCTGCTCTATCTGCTCTTCGCTGGTTATTTCGCGCTGCGCTCGGCGCTGCGTGATCCGGTGGATCGCGCCCGTTTTGGCGCGGTGATCGGCATCATGGGCACGCTGCTGGTGCCATTCATTCATCTCACCGTCTACCTCTTCAACTCGCAGCATCCGCGGCCGGTCTTGATGATGCCGGCCAAGTCGCCGTTGCCGTGGATCCTGCTCCGCCCGCTGCTCTGGTCATTCGCGGCGTTCACGCTGCTCTACATTGGCTTCGTGATGACGCGCTATGGCATCGGACTCAAGCGGGCTGCCCTGGAGGCGCGCGATGCCGAATAACGGCAACTTCCTCACGGCCGCGTACATTATCACGGCGGTGATCCTGCTCAGCTTCGCCTGGTATCTCTGGCGCGCCAGTCGGCGCTGAATAGAGGCGGATCTGGACACAACGAGGGCCCCGTCGCTTGACGGGGCCCTCGTGTCATTCATGCTGCCATCGGTACGCTGCTGCTTACTCGTCGGCTTCCTGCAGCGACTCGTGCAACGGATCGAAGCCAGCTGGCGGCAAGTCCTTCTTCAACAGGACATGCTCCCAGAGCAGCGCCGCCAACACCGCGCCAACGATCGGCCCGATCCACCAGACAGCCTGCGCCGTCATGATGCCGCTGATCGCCGCCGGCCCGAAGGCGCGCGCCGGGTTGGCGGCTGCACCTGTCAGCGAACCCGCGATCATGATGCTGGGAATCAGCGTGAGCCCGACGCCAAATCCAGCCAGGCGAGGTGCCTTCCACGCAACAATCGTCCCCATGACGCCCGACATCAGCAGGAAGGTGATGATCGCTTCGAGCACCACGGCATTCATGAAGGTGACATTGCTTGCCAGCGTCGGCGCGCCGTACGCTACCACGCGCCCGACATTGTCCGGCATCGCATAGTGGACCAGCAACGATGCGAGCAGGGCACCGATCAACTGTGACGCCACGTACACGAACGCTTCGACCGGTGGGATCCGCTTGACCGTCATCAGCCCGATGGTGACGGCCGGATTGCAGTGGCCGCCAGAGATCCCCATCGTCATCGAGACGGCCAGCGAGAGGATGATGGCGTGAATGATCGCGATGCCGAAGAGGTGGTAGCCGGCGAAGTAATCCATGATCACGGCACTGCAGCCAAAGAAGACCAGAAACGCCGTGCCCAGCATCTCGGCGGTCGCGCGACGGGCTAGCGAGGACATCCGGGTGACTCCTGTCTGGACGGAATGGGGCGTGAAGCAACGCCCGCGAATCTACACGCTTGCGCCCCGAAGCAGGAGCGTGGCGTTACAGCCGCCGAATCCGAACGAGTTCTTGAGGACGACGCCAGGCCTGCGGTCGAGGCCCTGCTCCCGGACATGACAAATGTCGCCAGCCGGATCGGGGTCCAGGCAGTTGAGCGTCGGCGGAATCCAGCCGCGAGTCATCGCCAGGCAGCTGATCGCCGTTTCGATCGCCCCGCTGGCGCCGAGGGCGTGGCCGTGCCAACCCTTGGTGCCGCTCACGGGAATGCGGTCGGCGGCGGCCCCGCACACCTCGCGAATCGCTCGCGCCTCGGTGGCGTCATTGAGCGGGGTGGACGAGCCGTGGGCGTTGATCCATTCGAGTTCGTCCGGCGTACAACGCGCCTCCGCCAGCGCCAGCCGCATCGCCCGCATCGCTTCGCGGCCATCGGGACGCGGCTGCGTCATGTGAAAGGCGTCGTTGGTCAGCCCGAAGCCACAAATCTCGGCGTACACGCGTGCGCCGCGACGGATCGCGTGCTCCAGCGATTCTA
The DNA here is from genome assembly GCA_036499125.1 of Gemmatimonadales bacterium. Classification (GTDB taxonomy): domain Bacteria; phylum Gemmatimonadota; class Gemmatimonadetes; order Gemmatimonadales; family GWC2-71-9; genus Palsa-1233. The sequence goes on along the minus strand of DASYEH010000008.1, from coordinate 28,958 downwards.
CCACCAGCATGGCTGAGCCTTCGGCCATCACGAAGCCGTCGCGTGCGGCGTCAAAGGGCCGCGACGCGGTGGCCGGATCGTCGTTGCGCGTGCTCATGGCGCGGATCAGCGAAAACGACCCGTAGCACAGCGGATAGAGCGGCGCTTCGCTGCCCCCGGCGAGGACCACGTCGGCATCGCCGTTCCTGATGGCGCGAAAGGCCTGGCCGATGGCCAGCGTGCCCGATGCACAACTCATGGCATTGGTCGAGTTGACACCGCTGATGCCATGGGTGATCGCCACGTTGCATGACACTGCGCCACCGAACACCGTCAACGCGAGCAGCGGATCGACTGCACGCGGGCCACCGCGGACGTATTTCTCGTTTTCCGTCTCGGCAAAACCGATCCCGCCGAGCGCCGTGCCGGCGAGCACGCCGACCCGGTCGGCCGATTCGTCTGCCAGCTGCAGTTCCGCGTCGCCGATCGCGAGCTGCGCAGCGGCGAGGGCGAGCTGCGAGCAGCGGTCGGTGCGCCGGGCCTGCTTGGCCGACAACATCGCCACCGGATCGAACTCATCGATCTGCGCGGCGATGTGCGAACGAAATGGCGTCGAATCAAAGCGGGTAATCTGCTGCACGGCGGAGCGCGCTTCGTGCAGGCGATGCCACACCGCGTCGGCGCCGATGCCGATCGGAGTGACCAGGCCAAGCCCGGTGATGACGACCCGTCGGGAATCGGTCATCCGGTCACCGCCGATGGCGGCATGTCGGCGGCGCGCGCCAGCCCGCGCAATGTGCGCGAGGCAATGCCGTGAACAAACACAGGGCCGATGATTGCGGCGGCGACCAGTGAGCCGATCAGCGGCCAGCGCGGTCCGCTCCACTCATGCACGATTGTCACGTCGCTCCACCCTTCGGGGGTTGCCTCAATGGTCCACAGGACAGCCATGCCCCGGGTAATGCCCGCTACGTGGCGATACGTCACGCGCTGCGCGACTGGATCGGTAGTCATCTCTGACTGCCACCACGTCGGCCAGCGCAGTGGGCCAAACGGCCGCCATGCGGCCATTTCCACGACTCCGGCCCCACCCGGCATGCCGCTCTGGCGGGTGACCCAGCGATAGTGCGGCAACAGCACAGGCCACCGTTCGATTGCTGCGGCCAGCTGATAGACCCGCGCCGGTGGCTGGTGGATCGTCAACCTGTCGACGGTGCGCATCACGATTCCACCGCCCACCACGCCACGACCCGGGCAATCGGTCGGCGGCAGACGACGCCGCGCGTCACGCCGGCATTGGCGAGCAGCGCGCTGAGACTGCCGGTCGAATAGCCCCGCTTGAGCGACGTGACACCATCGCTGATTGTCACATGATGCATGCCGAGCGCGCGTCCCGCCATCCGGAACGCTACTTGCGCCACCGGGCCCGTCGCGAGGTCGGCCACCACAACCCCGCGCCGGGCGATCCGCTGTGCCTCGGCGAGCAGCCGGACCGCGCTGTCGTGATCGAAGTGATGCAGCACCTGGCTCACCAGCACGATGTCGACGCTGCGCTCTCGCAGTGGCAGCGCGCCGGCGCACGCCAGGATGGTGCGAATATCTCCGCGACGCGCCAGTCGGCCTGCAGCGGTAATTCGCTCGACGCCGAACAGGTCGAGCGCCACGCCGTGCCGGCGTGCGGCCCAGCGTTGCAGTGCGCGGGGGATGTCGCCGGCGCCGGTGCCGATATCGAGCAGCGCCAATCCGTGGCCGCGGTCCTCCGGGCGCAACAGGGCGGCGACGCCGTATTGCGCGGCGAGCGTACCGCCGAGCCAGCGATTCGAGCGCGCGATGTCGTTGAGCATTCGCTCGACCAGGTGCGGATCGGCGGCCGGATCATCGAGCGCCTCAACGCCGACCGGAGAGAACGTCAGCGTCACGCGAATCTCCGCGGGATCACCAGACCATCCGTGCCAGGAAGACCGGATTGACCACCCGCCAGGGCGACACGAACTGTCCGGTGACGCCGATCAGCGTGTCGGCCATGCCGCGCCGCTCGAGCCGGCCAATGGCGCGATCGAAGAGCGCCGGTGCGAGCATGCCATACCCAATCAATCGCTCGACGATCCATTTGCCGAGAAACGCCTGCCGTCGCGCGACACGATACGACCGCAAGTCGGCATGGCGAATCGGGCCGCGCTGTTGCAGCGCGTCATCGATCGCGGTCGCCGCGAACGATGCACCGATCAGCGCGGTACAGATCCCCTCGCCGGTAAACGGATCGAAGAAATCGGCGGCGTCACCCACCAGCAGCAGGCCGTCGGCGGTGCTGCAGCGCGATTGCGCATCAAACGGCCCGGTCGCCAGTACCTCGCGGACCACTGACGCCCCTGCTACTCGTGCCGCGACGCCGGGAAACCGCTGCAGCTGGGCCCGAAAGAATCCGGCGACATCACCGCGCGCCGCGCGGGCCATTGCCGCAGGGAGCACCAGTGCCACGTTGGCGAGATCGCCGCCCAGCGCGTTGATGCCCACGTAGCCGCCGTGGGCGACGTGCAGTTCGGTGGTCTCGCTGAGCCCAGCTACGCCGCGCAGGTGCGCTACAAACGCGACCCGGCGCAGGTGACCGCTCCGATGGAGTCCCGCCCGCCGCGCGACCACACTTCCGAGCCCGTCGGCACCAACAACGACGCGCGCATGCACCGTGCGGCGAGTGCCCGCGACCTCGATCACCGCACCACCGATGCCGCCTCGCGCGTCGCGCACCAGGGCGTCTGCTCGGGCGGCTTCGATCACTGTCACGCCGGCATCGCGGGCGGCCTGCACCAGCGCCGCGTCGAGTGTTCGTCGTGAGAGCCCCAATCCGGTGGCGCGAAACGGCGTGCCGCCGGCGCGCGCGAAGCGCCCGGTCAACTCGCTGCCTGCCGGCCCGGTCACCCGGGTGCCGTCGAGCGCCGCACCACCGGCCAGGTCAAGTTGCTCCAGCACGCCGAGCGCGTCGAGCTGGCGTACGGTTTCGGGACTCATGTATTCGGAGCAGGCTTTGTCGCGGGGAAAGCGGCTTCGGTCAGCGAGCATGACGTGATGCCCGGCCCGTGCCAGGCGCAGCGCCGTGGCACTTCCCGCCGGACCACCCCCGATCACCAGTACTTCGGTGACCGGGTCAGTTGTCACGCGACTCCTTGGCGATCATCTGATAGATCGTGGCGCGCACCTCGTCGGGACAGGTGCACGATCGCGTCGCCTGGATCAACCGCTCGAGGAACGCTTCCTCGTGGACCTTGAACGCCGCGCAGCGGCGGCATGCTTCGAGATGTTCGTAGAGCGAGCGGAGCGCAGTGTCGGCAAGTTCGCCGCGGCGCAGGGCATCGAGCTGATCGATGGCAGCTTCACAGTCAGGTGGCAACATCATCAGGATTCCGGTGGACTTTCGATGGGCTTGATCAGGCCGGTGGATTCGGCGTAGGTGCGCAGACGTCCCTGCAGGATGCGCCGCGCCCGGAAGAGGCGCGACTTGACGGTCCCCACCGGAATGCCGAGGGTCGTGGCAATGTCGGCATACGGCAGGCCTTCCATATCGCTCAGCACGAGGACCTCGCGGAACTCGGGCGGCAGTGCGTCAACGGCTTCGAGCACCTCGTCATCCACCAGCTCATCGAAAAACCGTCCTTCGGGATCCGGATCGCCCAGGTCGGGCGGTTCCGGGATCGCGTCCATGTCAATACCGGTAGGGGCTCGTTTGCGTGAACGCCAACCGTTGATGAACTGGTTCCTGAGGATGGTGACCAGCCACGCCCGGGCATTGGAGCCGGGGCGAAACGAGCTCCAGGCGCGCAGCGCCCGCAGCATCGTCTCCTGGACCAGGTCCTCGGCGGAGGCACGATCACCAGTCAGCCGCAGCGCCACCCGGTAGAGGGTGTCGAGGTGGGGCAGTGCTTCCTGTTCAAAGACGGCAGTGGCCATGGTCCGCAAAGGTAAGAGGAAAAGAGAACCCGTTCTTGGGGGACGACGGCGCTATTCTTCCCCGCACCAATGCCGACATCCGTTCCCGCGCTCCTGCCGCTCTCCGTTTTCGAGGCGGTGCAGAACATCGATACCCCCGCAGATGACGGCCTGGGCGCCTTGCAGGACGAGCTCGCCGCCAAGCGCCTCGGCCTTTCCCCGACGGTTGCGGCGCAGGTCGCGCGCTACCGCGAGCAGGCGCGGGCTGGCGCCGAAGTCGGTGAGGACGAGGCACTGGCGGTCTTTCGCCTGGTCGGCCGGCGGCCGGATGCCGCGCTGGTCTACGCCGATGCCGGCCGCCGCGCCGCGCGCCACGCTGCCCGCCGCCTGAGTACTGGCCGCCGTGCCATGATCGCCGCGGCACCTGGCCGCGCCGGCCGGGCATTGGCGCTGCGCGCGAGCTGTCAGCTGGCGCGCCGGTGGCTGCTCGCCGACCTCCGCGCGACTGACGGCCAGCTCCGCTGCGAAATGCTCGATTCCCCGGCCCTCCGTGCCCGCGATGACGGGACCGGCTGCCATTTTTACACGGCCGCTTTTGCCGAACTCCTGCGCCAGGTCGGCGGGCTGGAGTGGACCGTGACTCACGAGACCTGCCGAGGGCAGGGCGACCCGCGCTGCGTCTGGTTGGCGCGCCGCGCCGAGGCTTACGAATGACGACACTTGCCACGATCGATCGCGACCAGGTCGCTGCCATGCTCACCGAGCTCGGCGCCGACGGCTGGCTCCTCTTTGACTTTCACGGCTGCAACCCGGTGGCCAAGCGGATTCTTCCCGGCGGCATGGGTACCCGGCGCGTCTTCGTCTGGGTGCCGAAGAGCGGCCCCATGACGGCGATCGTCCATCGGATCGAGATGCAGCCGTTCGAGGATTTCGACGGCACCATCATCCCCTACGCCCGGCACGCCGAGCTGCATGACGCGCTGCGCCGGGTGTTGAGCGGCCAGGTGGCTGCCATGGAAGTCTCCGCGCGCGACGCCGTGCCGTACCTCGACCGGATTCCGTGGGGCGTGGTCGACCTGCTGCAGTCACTGGGCGCCAAGGTGGTGTCGAGTGGCGCACTGGTCACTCGCTTTGCCGCGGTCTGGTCGAGCCATGAACGCGACGAGCACATCGCCGCCGCCGAGCTGTTGCGCACCATCGCGCTCAACGCGCTGGCGCGTGCGGTACGCAGCGGCGGCCAGGGCCTGACCGAATCAGCGTTGCAGCAGGAAGTCGTGCGTGCCATGGAGGCGGCCGGGATGACGTTGTCGAGTCATCCGATCGTCGGATTCGGTCCCAACGCGGCGTTGCCCCACTACGAGCCGCATCCGGGCGCCGACCGGACCTTGGCGGCCAACGAAGTGGTCCTGCTCGACCTCTGGGGCGGCATGCGGCCGGGGGCGGTCTTTGCCGATCAGACCTGGATGGGCTTTTCCGGCAGTGAAATTCCGTCGCGAGTCGCCGAGGTATGGGCCACCGTCCGCGACGCCCGTGATGCAGCGGTCACCGCGCTGCAAGCCTTGCAGCGGGCTGGAAATCCGGTGCTTGGTTACCTGGGCGATCAAGCGGCGCGGGGCGTGATCGAGCGGGCCGGCTATGGCGAATACTTCGTGCACCGCACCGGCCACAGCATCGATCGGGACCTGCACGGATCAGGGCCGCACCTGGATGATTACGAGACCCATGACGACCGGGCGTTACAACCCGGAACAGGATGCTCGGTTGAGCCGGGAATTTATCTTCCTGGCGAGTTCGGGGTGCGCAGTGAGATCAACCTGTACTGGGGTGAGGGGGGGCTGATGGTTACTCCCCACACCCCACAGCGCGACCTGGTGACCGCGGACTGACACAAGCTTGACACATGTTCCGGCTGCCGACATATTCTCGGCAACCCGAAAAAGTCCCGGATTTTCCCAAGTCAGCCCGCACGCTCCATGATGCGCGACCTCTGCGTCGCGTCGCAGTACGCATAGCTGTCGTTCCGCACCAGCGGGACAATGCAGGAGTCGGTATCCCACGCCCCTTCGGCGGGTGCCGAAACGAAGGAACGATCATCCCGTGTTCACGCCTTCGGAGGACGGTTCCATGACGCAGCGTTGTTTGAAAGTTCTGACCCGCAGCCTGCTTGGACTGGTTGCGCTGGTCACCACCGCAGGCGTGACGGCGCTCAGCGCGCAGTCCACCGGCAAGATCGAAGGACATGTCCAGAACGTGCAGTCGCAGCCGATTGTCGGAGCCACCGTGAGCGTCCCGGGCACCGCATTCTCCGCGACGACCAACGCGCAGGGCTACTACTTCATCGAAAACCTTCCTGTCGGCACGACGTCGGTGCTGGCCAAATTCATCGGCTACAGCTCGCTGCTGCAGGAGTCCGTGCGTGTGCAGGGTGGCAACACCCTCACCCTCAACTTCCAGCTCGAAGCCCGGCCGGTCACCTTGGCCGACATCACCGTCACGGTGCAGACCAAGCAAGCGCTGGTTCCCCGCGACCAGGTCACGTCGCGGCAGGGCTTCACTGGCGACAACGCCACCAAGCTCCCGGTCGATCGGATCGGACAGCTCCTCGCCCTGCAGCCGGGCGTGGCACAGGTCAGCAACTGCAGCAGCAACAGTCCCTGCACCCCGCTGATCTCGGTTCGCGGCGGTCGTGTCGACCAGAACAACACCTACGTTGACGGTGTGCCGGTCAGCAACGCGGTGCACACCGGCACCGGTGCGATCGGCAGCGCCAGCAACATGACTGGTGCCAGCATCCTGGGTAACAGCGCGCCGCAGCTGCAGATCGCCACCAACGGCTTCGAAGAAGCCTCGGTGACGACCGGCGCCTCCGACGCCTCGCAGGGTAACGCGCAGGGCGGCATCATCAACATCGCGACCAAGACCGGCGGCAGTAAGTTCACCGGTAGCCTCGGTGTTGAAACCGGCCTGCTCGGCCTGGCCTACTACGGCCAGGGCTTCAACACGTTCAAGGGGTCGATTGGTGGCCCGATCACCAAGCGGCTGACCTTCTTCGCCTCAGGCGAGGTCGACGGCAACAACAGCACCAACGGCGGCAACCACGGCTGGCTCTTTCCCGGCTATTCCAGGGTCGGCATCGACACCACCTACACCATCGCCAAGGGCGGCGCCGCAGGTGCGGCCGCCACCGACAGCGTCAGCATCCCGGTCTACAAGTACGCGGTGACCGAGGGCGGCTGCGATTCGTACCAGAACGCCTCCGATCCTGGCATCGCCAGCAACTACGGCGTCACCTGCCACGCGAACCAGAGCTACGCATCGCCGACCACGTCGTACTTCACCAGCGACAAGCTGAACTACACCTTCGGTCAGGGTTCGCGCATCGCGCTGAGCTACAACTACAGCGGCCAGCAGTCGGCCGGTGTGATCGGTGATGGGTCAACGCAAGGCAACATCCAGGGCGCCAACCTGGCCTCGCTCAACTGGACGCAGACGCTGCTCCGGTCGTCGACGCACCAGATCACCCTCGACGCGACGGCAGCCCGCCGCTGGTCGAATACCATCACTGGCCGGCTGACCGATGCCTCGCAGCAGAGCGCGGAGAACAACTCGCCGCTCGGCATCATCACCAAGAAGCTGTCGTTCCAGTACGGCAAGAAGGACTTCCCGCTCGACTCGACGCTGCTCTACAACGTCCTGCTCAACAAGTCCGGACACCGGATTGGCCTGACCGACGCCTTCAACTCCGGCCAGTACGGCGGTGTGGCCGGCTTCAACACCGCCTTGCCGCAGGACGGCGTCGGCTACGCGGCCGGTGGAAACGGCAACTCTGACATCGGCCTGAGCTACGGCTACGAAAACAGCTGGTACGGCCGCCTTGACTTCGACATCCAGGCTGACCGCTACAACCGCCTCAAGGTTGGTGGCGAGTACAACAGCTACGACCTCGGCGCCTTCCAGGGCAATACCACCGGCAACAACGACTACACCGGCAAGCCGGTCGTCTATGACGCCTACGCCGAAGATCGCATCGACCTCGGTGACGTGGTCGTGGTCGGCGGCATCCGGTACGACTACTACAGCACCAAGGCTTGGCGCTGGAACGAGTACCCGGAAATCTCGACCCGCCCGGGCTTCACGCCGGATTCGCTCTTCTGCGCGCCAGGTGCTACGCCCAACTACAAGGCGAAGTGTGCGCTGGTGCAGGATCCGTCGCACAACTACCTGTCGCCGCACGTGCAGGTGTCGTTCCCGGTGACCGACGCGACCAACTTCCGCCTCTCGTACTCGCAGGCGGTGCAGGCGCCGGACTTCGGCCTGATCTACAACAACGCGCTGACCGACATCAACACCGGCGGCGTCAACAGCCGGTCGCGCTGGGGTCAGGATCTCGACTTCGGCAAGACGGTGAAGTTCGAGTTCGGTGCCCGGCACGCCTTCAACGAGGACATGGTGCTCGACGTCGCGGTCTACAACAACGATGACGTCGCCAATCCGTCGTACTCGTTCCAGCACCCGATCGATCCGGTCACCGGCAACGCCAGCATCCTCTATCTGGCCGAGAACACCGACTTCGGTAACACCCGCGGCATCGACGTTCGCCTCGACCGCCGGATCGGCAACTACTTCAACGGGTCGCTGTCCTACTCGTACCAGGATGCCAAGGATACGGGCACGGATCCGACGTCGTACCTCGGCTTCTTCGAGCCGCTGTCGGGCTTCACCGGTACGCCGCCGACTGCAGCACTCACCACCGGCACGTCACGGCCCCAGTCGATTACCGGCATCTTCAACGTTTCGTTGCCGGGAGACTGGAACAAGGGCAACCTGGCCGGCACGATCCTGCACAACACATCGCTCTACGTCACGGGGCGTCTGGCGTCTGGTACGCCGTACACCCGGTGTGACCCGTCATCGGCTGCCGATTACCTGACCACGTCGGGCAGCTCGTGCACGTCGATCCTCGCGCTGTCGAGCGATTACAACGGTGCCCGCCTGCCGGCGCTCAAGCAGCTCGACCTGCGCCTCACGCGCAACTTCCACATCGGCAAGTACCTGACCACCGCGTACGTCGATGCCCGCAACGTGCTCAACCTGACCAACGTCGTCTCGGTCTATGCCCAGACCGGTACCACGACCAACCTCAAGGCCACGCAGCAGCGGTACTCGAACGATTCGTTGCAGTTCAAGACCTACGCCTCCGACGTGGGCGAATACCGCGACGCCGACGGCGCCATCACCCTGCCAAGCACCATTGCAGGCTGTGGCAAGGTCGCCAACGGCAGCAACTCGTTTGCACCGGAGTGCTTCTACTACTTCCGGTCGGAACAGCGGTTCGGCAACGGTGATCACGTCTACACGCTCGCAGAACAGCGCGCCGCGTCGGACTCCAAGAACGCCTTCGCCAACAGCATCTGGAGTTTTGTCACTGGTGCCCGTACCATCCGTTTCGGCCTTGAAGTGAACTTCTGACCCCGGCCCGGACGTAGCGGCGGCATCCGCCGCCGCTATATCCGGACGACTATTCAGACCCGAGGAATTCTCAATGCAAGCACTGCGTAGTATGCGGACGCTCCTGGCTGGGCTCGGCCTGGCTGCCTTTGTGGTGGGTATGGCCCCGGGGTCGGCATCTGCGGCCGCCTTGCCGCGGCCAGGCACGTCCGGCAAGGTGAAGCAGGGGCTGTTCGCCAAGGCGATCAGCTTCATCAACGTCAACCGCGTCTACTGCGGCATCAACAACATCGGCCAGGTCTGTGTTGACTCCGCCGGGCGCGGTACGGTGCAGGGCGGCTACTGGCCGCGCGGCACCAATGACAACTACGTCTTCAACTCGGGTCTGCAGGTGGCCGGTGTCGTTCAGGGGACCAGGGCAACCAACCCCTGGGCCGGCGACACCACCGGCGGCTGGTTCTTCGACGGTAACGGTGGCCGCCAGCAGACCGAAGGTGTGACGGCGGTCTACCAGGCAAGCAACCCGAGCGACGTCGCCAACTGGCCGTCGGACGCCTACGTGCCACAGGGTGACTCGGCAGCTTCGGTGTACGACCCGGCGCTGCAAGGGCTCCTCTCTGCGTCCCAGGGCGACGTGCACTTCATTGCCTGGGAAGGCAACCCGAACTTCTCGAACTCGCGTATCCACCCGCTTGGCATCCTGGTTGATTACCGCTTGCTGGCCTGGAACTATCCGGCTGGCGCGCAGGACATCATCTTCCTGGTCGCCACGGTCTATAACATCACCTCTGCCAACGCTGCCGATTACGCCCAGCATCGCTGTGCGCCGGACGTGAACGCGACCGGAACGCCATGCATTCGTGACCTGCTGCTGCAGCAGGGCCAGAAGTTCCAGGCGACCAACAACGCCAAGTTCAACATCACGTTGCCCACTGGTGGCTACACCATCGGCCCGATGTACATGGCCTACGCTGGCGACAACGACGTCGGCGATGCGAACGATGACTACAATGGCGCCATCCTGCCGTTCGCGATGGGTTACACGTACGAGGGCCACTTCGATAAGGGCACCGCTGGCTGGACCTTCGATCCGAACATCTTCTCGGCGCCGTTCTTTGCGGGCGTCGGCTTTGTCGGCTTCAAGTACCTCAAGGGCCCCGAGGGTCCTGGCCAGATTCAGTTGATGACCACCTTCTGCAACGGTAACTGCGGCGGTACGACCGGACACTCGGATCCGGGCAACACCGTCATCAACTACCGGCTGCTGGCTGGCACGCCCGCTGCGACCGACGGTCAGTGCAACGTCGCTGGTGTTCCGGCCCAGACGCACTTCTGCTTCATGCTCTTCGGCACCACTGGCGCCGATACCCGCATGGCAGAGTCGTCGACGGCACTCACCCTGGCGCCGGGCGCTGCCCGGACCATCGTGATCGCGCTGATCTTTGCACCGCCCGTCGCGATTCCTGGTTTCGTCGCCAACAATGGCGTCAATACCGATCCGGGCAATCCGACCTGGAGCAACTCGTCGGACTCGATCATCAAGTACAACGGCCTCAACCGCGTTGACTCGCTGACTGGATTCCAGCACTACAATGGTCCGAACCTCAATGGTGATGGTAGCACGCACGTACCGGTTCAGACCGACTTCACCGTGGTGCGCGGATCACTGCTCGGCAAGGCTGTCGTCGCACAGTCGATCTTCGACCTGAAGTTCCTGCAGCCGTTTGCGCCCGATGCGCCGGCGTTCTTCCTGATTCCGGGCGACCGTCAGGTCACCGTGCTCTGGAAGCCGTCGACCACCGAAACGACCGGCGATCCGTACTACGCATTCGTCTCCCAGCCGACCAGCGTTGGCCCCGGCGGCACGCAGATCGCGAACGCCCTGTACGACCCGAACTATCGCAAGTTCGACGTGGAAGGGTACCGCATCTATCGCGGTCGCTCTGATACGCCGAGCGCGCTCCGGTTGCTGGTGCAGTATGACTACGCTGGCACCAAGTTCAACGACTACACCGGTATCGTCGAGAACGGCAACTGCGCGCCGGAACTGGGCGTGGCCACCGATTGCCCCAAGGCGTTCCCGACCACGATCACCCCGGTGCCCACCGGACTCTCCGGTCCGATTGCGCCGCTGCAGCCGTATACCGTCTTCCAGGCCTACAACATCGGCCCACAGACGGACAGCATCCAGCAGGCACCAATCGGCTCCCCGCTGCGTTTCATCGACCTCGGTACGCCCAACTCGCGCATCGCGCTGGCGGGCGGTACCACATCATTCAGCACGGTCATCGACACGGTCATCTCCGGTGGCGGCAGCGGCTTCCCAGCGCTTTCGGATACCGGCGTTCCGTTCATCTTCATCGACCAGGCCGGTGTCGTTGGCTGTCCGGCCTGCGGTCCGGTCAATGGCGTGACGTACTACTACTCGGTCACCGCCTTTGACGTGAACGCCCCGGGCCATGGTCCGACGTCGCTCGAGTCGGCCAAGGTGACCAAGCAGGCCATGCCGAACGCTGCACCAGGCAACTACGACAACAGCGCCACGGTTCAGAGCGGCACCTTTGGTCGCAAGGGCCTGTTGACCGACATGACGGTCCCGACCATCGATCCGACCACCGGCGAGTTCAGCAAGCAGATGCCGGCCGCTAATGGTACGACGGTCAAGCTGGCCGGCTTTGCCACCAACGCTCTCAAGGGCGCGTCGGCAGTCAGCGTCACGTTCGACTCCACGCTCACCACCGCCATTTCAAAGGGCAACGATTATTACTCGCTGACCAATTCCAACGGCGTGGTGACGCACGTGACCATTCCGTTTGATATCAGCGCTCTTACATTCGCTGGTCCGTCGTTTAGCAGTACGTTCGTGGGGATCAGCGTCGACTCAGCATTGACCACGCCATTCGGCGGCGGCGCCGGTTACACGATTGCGGCGTCATATACTGTAACCAGGACGGGGTACTACTCCACCGGCCTGCCAAATCGTGGCTGCGCCAACAACTCGTCGAGCGCCGTGGTAGCACCTCCACCGGCCGGCGGCTCTTACACAGCCTGTTACTTCAATGGCCCGCGCTGGTTCTCCGGTGCCAACGAATCGACGCCGAATCCGACAACCGCATCGCCTGTCATTCAGGCAACGGGCTCCGTGATCTTTGATCCGACAGTCACTTACGGCAATGCCGGCTCCTTGCCCGGCGTTGTCGCAGTCAACCAGCCTGATGCCTACGGTTACTTCGTCGGCACCCAGTGGCGCGACATGCAGGCCGCAATTGCTCCGTTCATCGCCATGTCGGACTACAAGCTGTACTGGGGCGCCGCCGGCAAGATCGACTCAGTCATCGACGTCTCCAACGATGAGCCAATCCCGTTCAACGCCACGATGCGTAACTCGTGGGGCGTGCTCAATCAGGCGGCATCCAATGTCGCTGGCAGCTACGATGGCCGCCCGGAACTGAGCGCATCTGACTTCGGTTGCGTCGCGGGGATCCAACAGTACAGCGGTGGAATCACCGGATGTTCCACGGTCGTGCCGTTGGCCAACACGGCAGTGCCAGGTCCGATGTTCTACACCAACGATTCCACGCCGAACTTCAAGCTTCCGGCCAAATCTGTACTGGCCGCAAACAACGGGTTCGGTCTCTATCTCAAGGGTCGCCTCTTCACCTTCGAGCTCACCGGCGGCGCCGTACCAGCAGCTGGCACCGTCTGGACGATGCGCGACTACGTCGGCATGATCTTCGGCGGAATCGGGCCGAAGGCGAACCTGGGCAAGTACGCCTTTGATCCCGCGCCGGTCCGTCCGTTCACGACGCCGGGGGTATCCGCCAAGCTGTCGTTTACGGTCAACAACGCCCTGGTTGCGACGACCTCGGCAGCGCTTGCCAACGTCCACACGGTGCCGGATCCTTACTACGTCACCAGCGCGTTTGACATCAGCGTGGACAGCAAGCAGATCCAGTTCATCAACGTCCCGACCGACGCCACGATCCGGATCTACACCACCAGCGGCATCCTGATCCGGGTGCTCCAGAACACCACGACCACCAACAATGGCACCGTGATCTGGGACGTCCGCAACCGGACCAATCAGTTCGTCGCCAGCGGCGTGTACTTCTACAATGTCGAAGCCGGTGGCGTGAGCCACAGCGGCCGCATGACCATCGTCAACTACGCGAGCACCGTCCAGTAACGTCCAACGATCCACATCCGATCCGGCGGTCACGAAGGTGGCCGCCGGTTCGAAGGAGACTCAACCAGATGAATCGGTTCTCTGTTCTGAAGGTCGCGACGGTCGGTGTGTTGGCCTTGGTGCCGGCCGTAGCTTCGGCCCAATCCCAGACGAACAACGACAACACCGGCTACGGCACGACCTCGGCCGAGTTCCTGTTGCTCGGCGCGAATGCCCGCGGCATGGCACTGGGCGGTGCCTACGCTGCCGTCGCGACCGATGTCGGCGGCCTCAACGCCAACCCGGGCGCGGTGGCGCTGATCAAGCGACCGTCGATCGAAGGGTCGCAGCTCAACTACGTCGCTGACACGAAGCTCAACTGGGGTGCCGTTGCACTCCCGTTTGGCGGCGGGTCAAGCGTCATCGGATTCCAGATCGGCACGTTCGGCTTCTCCGATCAGCCGGTCTACACCGCCAGCCAGCCCAACGGCACCGGTGCCTTCTACTCGGTCAATGAAACGTTCCTCGCGGCCACCATCTCGAAGAACTTTTCCGACCGCTTCTCGGTTGGTATCACGGCCAAGGGGATTTCGGACCACCTGGGTGACGTCGACGGCAGCGCGTTCGCGGTCGACTTCGGCACCCACTTCCATTCGCAGCTCGGAGGCAAGGCCGTTCGCTTCGCCTTCTCGCTGACGAACCTCGGCACCGAAATGAGCTACTCTGGCCAGGCGCTCAATCAGAAGGTTGGCCGCATCAGCACCCGTGACACGCTCCCTGACCAGGGTAGTGTGACCACGCTCGACATCCCGGTCGGCTATCTGGCCAGCAGCTTCGGCCTGCCGACGACGTTCCGGGTTGCCTTGGCGTACGACGTGCTGTCGACCAAGGACGCCAAGCTGGACATCATGGGCGAGTTCAACCAGATGCGTGCCAATCGGGGCGCCTTTGGCGGCGGTGCCGAGTTTACGGCTGATCACATTGCCGGCACCGGGTTCGGCGTCGCGCTGCGGGGCTCCTACAGCTACAACCCGTCGCTGAGCTACAGCAACACCGGCTTCGTCAACTACAACGAGCCGAGTGAAGACAAGTCGGCCGGCCTCGCCTACGGCGGCGGGATCTGGGTGGCTTCGAAGAGCGGGTTCCAGTTGGGTGTCGACTATGCGCGCCGCAAGATGGGTATCCTCGGCGACGTCGACTTCTTCACTGTCACCCTGGGCTGGTAAGCGCGTGACGTTCCACGCTTCGCGCAGGCCGGCCAGGGTGACGCGCACCGAGGAGGTGCTGTCATGTTGATCGCTGCGATCGCGGCGGCCGCCGCATTGGCGAGCCACACCGCTGGGCAGTCCGGTTCCAACGGCATCGAAATGCGTGCCGTCCGGTTCTGGCTGCCCGAAGCCAGGAACACCAGTGTCATGGCAACCGTGAATGTTCCCTATGCTTTGGCCACTCCGGCCGGCACCGGCGACAATGCCTACATCAGCTATATGGTGGGCATGCGGGTGACCGACGAGAGCGGCAAGGTGCTCCACGAGGAACGGTGGCGTCGGCACGCCTCCGCCTCGCTCCGCTCCGAAGGTGGATCGGGGCTTGAAGAGCTCGATTTCGGCGTCGTTCCGGGTAACTACATGCTCACCGTCGACGTGACGGATTCGATCAGTGGCCGGGTGACTCGCGACAGTATCAAGGTCTCGGGATATCCCACGGCACCGGGTGCGTCTGACCTGCTCCTCGCCAGCCGCCTGCGACTGGTGACTGGCGATACGAACACCGAAGCTGGTGAAATGGCCCGCGGCAGCTACCGGTTCAATACCGCGCCGGTGCCGCATATCGACGCCGGCGCCCCGGTGATCGGCTTCCTGATGGAGGTCTACACCAAGGATTCCGCCGACGCCACGCTGGCTCTCCGGATTGCCAGCATGGATGGCACTGATCTCGTGCCGCTCATGCCGAGCCACAAGGCGATCCCGGCCGGTGGCGGTCTCATTGCCAATCAGTTCTCGCTCGATGGTTTGCCCGCCGGCCAGTACCTGCTCAAGGCCGTGCTCACCGTCGGCGGGAAATCGGTGGACCGTCAGGCGCCGTTTGTGGTCAACAATACGCCGACCATCGTGGCCCAGGCCGGTGGCGGTAACGCTGCGCGCGGGTCGGATGAGGCGTATTTCAACTCGCAGCCGGAAGACTCGCTTGACACCGAAGCCGAAGAACTTTCACTGCTGACAGACGTGCCGCGTCGTGACCTGGCCGTCTACAAGCGTGACGAGCTCTCGGTGCAGGCCAAGCGCCACTTTCTTACCGAGTTCTGGTCCAAGCGCGATCCGAACAAGGCAACGGTGGAAAACGAAGCCCGAGTCCAGTTCTACAACGCGGTGAACTACGCCAACGCGCACTACAGCACCCGGTTCACGCCGGGCTGGAAGACGCCGCTGGGCAAGGTGTACGCTTCGTTTGGTGCACCGGACGATTCACTGGTCAGTACGATGGGTGGCCGCGGTATTCCGTATCTGGTCTGGCGCTACACGCACGGCAAGTCGCGCTGGTTCGTGTTCGGCGACCGCGATAACAACAACAGCTACGTCCTGTTGCGCTCGTCGAATGAGCCGGGGTTTGTCGGCACGCCAGGATGGCGGGAGCTGACGACGTACGAGAGCGCCAGTGACATCGCAGTGTGGCTCGGATTTCCAAAGACGTATTTCATCAATGACAACTAGCTGGACCGCTGGACGATTCGTGACGGGTGCCGCCTGGCACCGTGGACCTTTCCTGAGGAGCGTGGTATGAAGCACATGGCGTGGGGGGCGGTCGCACTGCTCGGAGCGGCTTCGCTGGCTGGATGCTACAGTTATGCATCCGACGCGGTGAACAACCATAACTTCAACACCGTACAGGCCACTCCGAATTTCTCGGTCGTCAAGGTCGGCGATTCGGATCAGGTGATTGTGCGGCTGGTGAATGACAACAACAACGGCGCAACCACGTCGTACACCATCAGCAACGTCGGCAGCGGCATCGCCGTGCACTATGTTGCCACCTATCGGCCGATCTACGACGCCGGTAGCGACACGCTGGTGAACACGACCGACAAGAACGCCCAGGAGTATTACATCGTCGGCCAGGCGCTCGGCCGCTACTCCTTCAAGATCACGCCGACGTCAGTCAACACCGGCGTCAGCGCGACGGTCAACGTCCTGGTCGAGCCGAAGACGCTCTTCACCGCGCTCAACAAGCACACAGCCGCTCCGGGCGACACGGTCACCGTGACCGCACCGGCAGGCCTGGTCTTCTCGCAGGCATCGGCAGTGACCTTCGCATCCGGTACACCGGTGACGATCGTTGGTCGCTCGGCTGATTCGTCGGCGATCACGTTCATTGTCGGCGGCAACATCACCGGCCCGGCCAGCGTGACGCTGGTCAGCCAGCCGACCGCACCGAACGTCGCCCCGGTGACCTTGGCTACGGGCGACTCCCTGGTCACCACGCCGATTCCAAATCCGGTGCCAGTGACCGTCTCGCTGACCTCAGCGGATTTTGGTACGCCGATCACGGTGACCCTCAACGGCGGACTGCGCTTCCTCAGGAACTCGACCGTGTCGGTCGGCCAGCTCCCGGCTACCCTGGCTCAGATCATCGGACCGGACAGCACCAGCGCCATCATCTTCCCAGCGCCAGGTTCGAACGACTCGATCGCCTTCACCAACATCGCGTTGTCGGCGTATGCCCCCGCTCCGGCGCGCAAGACTGCAGCGGATACCATCAGCGCCGGTGCCTTTGCATCCAAGGGTGACAAGGTGCTGCATGTCGCGGCTCCGGCGAACGTGCCGACCACGCTGTCAACCGCAACGCCGGGCATTGGCGCGCCGGTGACCGTTGCACTCGGCGGCGGATTCCGGTTCCTCAATAGCTCCCACATCTTTGTGGGCGGTATCGAAGGTGGCATCCAGTCGGTTTCTGCCGACAGCTCGACGGCCACCTTTGTTCCTATGGCCAATGGTTCTGGTGCGGTGACTTTCACCAACATTGCGCCATCCGGCGCGCCCAAGGCCACGATTGCGCTGCCGAGCGACGGCAAGACGATCACGCCGACAGGCCCGTACGCCGGACCGACCGATCCGAACTCGAGTTCGCCAACGGCAGCCAGCACCGTTACCGTGACCGGTACGCGCAGCACGGTTATCAGCGACAATGGCGCGCCGACTACGAGCTGCTCAGCGATTTATGGCAGCGGCGCAACCTGCCGCTACTACAAGTACGTGTCGCAGTCGACTTCGACGTCGATGAGCGTCAACATCAACTGGAATGCCTCGACGACCACTGACTTGGCGCTCT
The DNA here is from genome assembly GCA_036499125.1 of Gemmatimonadales bacterium. GTDB lineage: Bacteria > Gemmatimonadota > Gemmatimonadetes > Gemmatimonadales > GWC2-71-9 > Palsa-1233. The sequence continues at coordinate 11,119 of DASYEH010000008.1, read as the reverse complement.
ACATTGACAACGCCGCGAACACCGGTTGTGCCTTCGGTGCCGCAGACGGTGCTGGTCCGGTCGCAGGCAACGTCGGATACGCTGGCCCGACCGTCACCTGTAACTTCAGCGCCACCGCCAAGCTGGCCGCCAGCACGACGTATCTGCTGACGGTAGTGAACTTTGGTCCGGCCAATCCGGCCTGGTATCAGGTCCGCATCTCGCAGCCGTAATACGCACTTGGTCTGACCAACCGCCCCGATCCAGTTTACTGGGTCGGGGCGGTTGGGTTTTGTGGTAGGCTTGGCCCGCCACAGATGTCCGAGGCGGAGCGTGCGCCGCGAAGGGGCGCGCTGACTAGGTCTGACGGGATGGTGGGGGCTCGACAGCTGTACGTACCGGCGGCAATCGTTGGGATAACCCTGCTACATGGCCTGCGGACCATGTCCCGATTTGGGTTGCCAGTCCCGCAAAGCGGCTGCCGCTGGCCAAGTGCCCGCAGCTATTAGGTATCAAAAGCCCCCGTCGATTCGGCGGGGGCTTTTGCACGCGGGTCATGTTGGAGACGGCTTACCGTGCCGCGGCGATCGCCGCTCGTACCAGCGAATCAATCCGCGTGCTGTCGAGCGAGTTCGCGATCATCATTCCATTGATGACGATGGTCGGTGTCCCGTGGCCTCCAATCGCCTTTGCGGCAGCGATATCCGCTTCTACCGACGGGACGGTGCCGGCGATGCTGTTACACCGATCAAACGCCGGGATATCCGGCACGTGGCTTTCCCGTGCAAAGGATTCAAATGTCTTTAGTCCAAGCGAGTCTTGCTTGTTGTAGACCGCATCGAAGTAAGACTCGAACTTCCCTTGTGCCGCTGCGCACTCTGCCGCGCGGGCGGCCGGGTAGGCGAAACGGTGGTACGGCAAGGGCCAGTTCCGGAAAACCACCTGAACCTGGTCGCCATATTTGGTTCGAATTCCTCGCAAGGTGCTACGCGCGAACTCTCCGCACACTGGGCATTCGAAGTCGCCGAACTCAAGAATCTTGACGGGTGAGCCGGCGTTACCAATTCTGTTACCCGCCGCCAGATATGTTGTCCAGACGGGGACCGTCTTGTCAGCACGCGAAATACTTTCGGCGTCAGAAGTCGTCGACACGCTTCGGCGAACTGTAACGACCGTGACAATCACTGCGCATCCCGCAATAACGGCGGTGAGAATGTTACCCGCTATATTTCTCGCGATCATAGCGTCTCCTTGTTAGCTGGCTGACTTAGTGGTGCCCGCCGACAGTGGATGCCAGCGGGCCCCCTAATGACCTCGGGTTAGTTGATCGGGGCGTAGTAACAGGTCAGCTCGGCCGCCTCTTGCCCCTTGTGGGTACAGCCGCCGAGATCGCAATCCACGGACACGACTGCGCAGTTCGGGTCCGGCTGGATTGAGGCACAGATTGACCCCATGTCAGTTGGACAATCACCGCCGTCCTCTACGGCGCAGGTCATCAACGGCGGTTCGCACTCTGGTAGTACAGCGGCACGTGCTTGGCGGGCCGTGAATCCTACCGCAATGATGGCCGCCGAGGCGGCGATGATGAACTTCTGGTTCATTGGAAACACTCCTGAAAGGGTGAGACGAGAGAGGTGCAGGCATTCGAGTATCTGCGCGCGTAATCCGGATCTACGCGAACGCTGCACATGGAGCTTACCTCAGTGGTAACGAGTAGCGTCAGTCCCTTTGCCAGAGGTCCCTCAGTTGTGGGACGCAGTGATGATCACCCACTCGACATACGCCGCGAACGATGCCTGATTACCGATACCATATTGCCGACCAACGGCGTAGATGCGGCGAGTGTGCTCCGAGACGCTCGCGGTCGTACAGCAGATTCGCGCCGCCGTCTCTTTCTGATTCAGTCCGGCACGGTAGCAGAGGCCGATTTCGGCTGTACGCCGCGACAATCCGGCCCGACGATGCAGCACGTCGAGCGCAGGTTCCCAGTCGGGGTCGCCGGGCATGGTTGGACGGGGACGTACGGGTGGAACGAACACGGGCACCTCACTTGAACTCCGCACCGGCTCTTCAGATCGGCGCGGCACTATCTCGATCGGCAGGCACGATCGGCGCGGCCATGGTTACCGCTTCCGCTTGCGCCGGTCCGCCGTCCTCCCTCGTCGCTCATCTTGACATGCCTGCCGCAATGCCATCACCACCAGTTCATCGTGAGAGCAGGTCCGGATGTCCGACCAGCGCCGTCCGGTCACCCGCTTTACCGTGCGGTATGCCCACGCGGGGTCAAACCCGGCGTCGATCGTCTCCGCGCACAAGGACCGATGCCTGGCATCTGCCTGGTCGCGCAGCGCCAGCACCCGCGTGAACGCGGCGAGCATCCGGTAGCTCGGGAGGCCAACGTGTCGAATCGCCCGGTTCAACTGATGGCGGTTGCGCAATCCAATCCGGATGGCGAAACCGTCGGCTGATTCGTAGACGTGAGGATAGGCCAGGATGGCATGGATGACGACTTCTGCGGTGATTGGCTGGCTCGGGGCGCTGGGCGCCAACGGGCGAACCTGCTGAAGCTGGGGGCTTGGCACGGCGAACGCCTCGGGGGTAGATGAGGGTCAACTCACCTAACATCGGCGGCTGCGGGCGCCGCCGAAAGGGGTACCGCTCAGGCGGTCATACCGCTCATCGACTCATTGGACCCGCAGCATTAGGTGAGCGATTTCACACTCTCACCATTACCCGAGAGGCGTAAATACTTGGGTCGATCAGGTTGGTTCTGGTAGCAAGTCTGGCCGTCGCGGGGATTGCTGTTGCAGGCCAGCCGGCGAAAGGATTCTGGACGTGCGCGATATCTACTGCGACGTCGGCCTGCAGGCGGAATGCTGGACGACATCAACTGGGTACTACCATTGCTACTGTCGTCGAGCCCTCGCTCAGAAGAACAGGAGGTAGTGCTTCAGCACTTGGGTGCCGAGCCGCGGCTTAAGCCGCGAGCTCCCGGGCGCGAGACCCATCGACCGCCGATCCACCAGCGATGACGAACTTGCCATCTCCGCTGACGACAGCCACACCCTACTCCATCGCCCGCACCACCGCCAGTGCATCCGGCACATCATCGCCGTCGCGCCACTGCATCTGGAAGAGCCGCGCGTAGATCCCGCCCTGGCGCAGCAGCTCGGAGTGCGTCCCCTGTTCGACAATGCGGCCATGGTCCAGCACCACGAGGCGGTCAGCGCGCTGGACCGTGCTCAACCGGTGCGCGATGATCAGCGTCGTGCGCCCAACCAGCAGCCGCTCGAGCGCCGCCTCGACCAGCCGCTCGCTCTCGGTGTCGAGCGAGCTGGTCGCTTCATCGAGCACCAGTACCGCCGGATTCTTGAGCACCGCCCGCGCAATCGCAATCCGCTGCCGCTGGCCGCCGGAGAGCTTGATACCCCGCTCACCGACCAGGGTCTGATATTGCTGCGGCAGGTGCTCGATGAACTCATGGGCGTTGGCCACCCGCGCTGCCGCTTCTACTTCCGCTGGGCTCGCGTCGGGCCGCGCGTACGCAATGTTTTCGCTGATCGTGCCGCTGAACAACGTCGGCTCCTGTGGCACCGTACCGATCGCACGGCGCAGGTCGCCCAGCGCCAGCGTGCGGATGTCGACGCCATCGAGCAGCACTGCACCGGACTCGACATCCCAGAAGCGCGGAATCAGCGACGCGATCGTCGTCTTGCCGGCGCCCGACGGGCCCACCAGGGCCACCACTTCGCCCGGCGCCAGGTGCAGCGAAAGATCGTCGAGCGTCGGCGCGTGGCCCGGCGTTTCGTGATAACGGAAGCGGACGTCGCGAAGCTCGACTTCGCCGCGCACCGGCATGGCCAGCTGCACCGGGTGCACCGGGTCAGCAATCGGCGATTGCATTTCCAGCAGCTGGAAGACCCGCTCCGCTGCCCCGACCGATTCCTGGTACGCGGAATACACCGAGGTGAGCGCACCGATCGCCGCAGCAATCGTCACGGTATACAGGAGGAACGACACCAGCGTGCCATGGGTGAGCTCGCCAGCGAGCACCATGCGGCCGCCCTGCCAGAGCACTGCGGTCACGCCGCCAAAGGCGGTGAAGGTCAGCGTGCCGAAGAACATCGCCCGCGCGTCGGCCCGCTGCAGCGCCATGGTGACCACGCTGGCAATCCGCTGGCCGTAGCGCATCCGCTCGTGCGTCTCGCGGGCAAAGCCTTGCACGACGCGGATTTGCGAAAACGCTTCTTCGGCAATCGCGGTCGCGTCAGCGATATGATCCTGTACGCTCACCGTCATCCGCCGCAGGCGCCGCCCGAAAAAGAATCCCGACGCCACGACCACCGGCACCACGCCGAGCGTCGTCAGCATCAGCTTCCAATCGAGGATGAAGAGCACCACCACGCTGCCGACGAGCGCCAGCATTTGCCGCGCACCCTCGGCGATCTGGTGGCTCATCACTCCTTGCAGCAACCCGATGTCACTGGTGAGGCGCGACGTCAGCTCGCCGGTGCGGCGGTCGGCAAAAAATCCTGGCGGCATCTCCAGCAGCTTGGAGAAGAGCTCGCTGCGAAGCCCCGCCACCGCGCGTTCGCCGGTCGCTGACAGATAGTAGGTCTGCACATAGTTGAGAACAGACTGCACGGCAAACAGCGCCAGCATGCCGAGGGCGAGCTTGTTGAGGGTGTGTTGGTCATGGGCATCGAGCAGCAGGCCGGCGACCAGTGGAAAGGCGAGCGTGATGCCCGAGGCCAGCAGCAGCGTGACGACGGCGATGTACAGCCCGCCGCGATACGGGCGGATCCGCGGCCAGAACCGCAGCAACGGTTTGGGCGACACCGCCTTGCGGGCGCGCGGCGTGCTCAATGCTTCTGGCTCGTCGAATCGCTCATCGGCATGGTCATCCCGGCATCAGGCGCGGCACTGCCCGATACCGGGTGGGTCGAAATGATGAGCTGAGTAGGAAGGCTGCGATGTCCAAATGGTACCCAGCGGTCGGCAACCATCGCGACAAAGAGCAGGGCCAGATAGGAGAGCGAATACTTGTAGAGCTTCCACGTCGTCGGCGTCACGCCCTCTTCATGCAGGATGCGCCAGGCCAGCTGCAGGAAGCGCGCGCCGAGGAGGGCTGCGGCGATGCCGTAGACCAGGCCAGTGACGCCAACCACCGACGGCATGATCGTCAGCGGAATCAGCATCAGCGTATAGAGCAGCATCTGCCGCTTGGTTTCGTAGACGCCGTGCACGTTGGGCATCATCGGCACGCCAGCGGCGCCGTAATCGCGCTGCTTGTTGAGTGCAAGCGCCCAGAAGTGCGGCGGCGTCCAGTAGAAGATGATGGCGAAGAGGTACGCGGCGCCCAGCGAGAGCGAGCCGGTCATCGCGGCCCAGCCCACCATCGGCGGAATCGCGCCGGCGGCGCCGCCGATCACGATATTCTGCGGCGAGGAGCGCTTCAGCCACATCGTGTAGATCAGGACATAGAACGCCAGCCCTGACAGGGCGAGCCAGGCGCTAAGGGGATTGACGAAATGCCAGAAGAGGACGAACGACACCGCGCCGAGGGTCAGCCCGAAGAGCAGGGCGGCGCCGGGGGGAATCCGGCCCGACGGAATTGGCCGGGTCCGGGTGCGAATCATCTTGTCGTCGATATCGCGATCGAACCACATATTGATGGCATTGGCGCCGCCGGCCATCAGGTAGCCGCCGAGGGCCACCCAGCCGACCAGTTGCCACGAGGGAATGCCGGCCGGAGTGATGTACATCGGGGCGATGGTAGTGAGCAGCAGGAGCGAGATGATCCGGGGCTTGGTCAGCGTCACCAGGTCCTGGGCCAGTGAAGGCGACCGGACCGGCAGGGTAACCGTGCTCGGGGTATCTGACATCAGGAGATTCGGACCTTCCCGCCGGGCCCTAGGCGGGGCGGCTTGGTGGTGGCAGTATTCAGCACGCGCAAAATAGCTGATCCGGTCACCCAGTGGAGCAGCGCCAGATCCATAAAGCGGTCATTCCACCGATCGGGTCCGAGCCACCAAGCGGTCGACAGAAGGCCCGGCGTCGGGTTCTGCGACGTCTCTCACGACGCGTAGGCCCCTGTCGGCCGCGGCGTGGCTCGGACCCGATCGAAAAGTCACCAGGCGAGATGCCTGCCCTGGACGCCGCGGTGTGGCTCGGACCCGATCGCCCCCAGGACAAAGAAGCACACCAGACCTGATCAGCCAGCCAGATACCCGTTCGGAGCCCCATGACCGCGATCGCACCCGAAGAACGCCTGCCTCGCAATCTCGGCCTCTGGAGTGCCGCGGCCATCCTCGTCGGCACCACCATCGGCAGCGGCATCTTTCGAGTGCCAAGCGAAGTCGCCCGCGACATCGGATCGCCGGGGGCGATGCTGATGGTCTGGGTGCTGGGCGGACTCGTCACCCTCACCGGCGCACTCTCGATTGCCGAGATGGCGGCGGCCTTTCCACGCTCGGGCGGCATCTTTGCCTATATCCTCGAGTCCGAAGGCCGCTTCTGGGCCTTTCTCTACGGCTGGTCTGAACTCACCGTCATCCGCGCCTCGGCGATCGGCGGCATTGCGGCCATCTTTGCGCGCTATCTGGGCCAGTTCGTCACCCTGTCGTCGCAGCAGGAACGCTACGTCGCGGCCGTCACAATTATCGTGATCGCCGCGCTCAACTACGTCGGCGTCTCCTACGCCTCAGCGCTGATGAACGTCACCACGGTCCTCAAGTACGGCACCCTGCTCGGATTGGGACTGTTCGCGTTCACCGCTGGGCACCATGCAGTCGCCCCGTTAATGTCACCCGTCGCCGCCGTCACTGTCTCGGCCGTGCTCACCGCGCTGGTGCCGGTGATGTACACCTACGACGGCTGGTCGAACCTCTCCTTTGTGGGTGGCGAGGTGAAGGACCCGGGGCGCAACCTGCCGCGGGCGCTGATTCTCGGTACTGCCGCCATTGTCGTGATCTACCTGATCATGAATGCCGCCTATGTCCATCTCCTGACGGTACCGGAAATCGCTAGTGCTGACCGCGTTGCCGCCAGCGCCGCCGAGCGGATCCCGGCGTTCGGCGCGGCGGGGGCGGCGATTGTGGCCGGGATCGTCATGCTCTCCTGCTTCGGTTCGCTCAACGGGTCGCTGATGACCGGACCGCGGGTCTTCTTTGCGATGAGCGACCGTGGTCTCCTTTTTCCGGCGGTGGCGCGGGTCTCGCCCCGGTTCAAGACGCCATCGGTGGCGATCTGCCTGGCGGCAGCGCTGGCGGTCACCTATGTCCTCCAGAACTCTTTTGCCCAACTGGCCGACCGGTTCATCCTGGGGACATGGCCATTCTATGCGCTGGCGGTGCTTGGAGTCTTCATATTGCGGCGGAAACGTCCGGATATGGAACGTCCATATCGCACCTTTGGGTACCCGATCACGCCGCTGCTCTTCCTGCTCGCGTCGGTCGGCATGATGATCAACGCCATGATCGCCAATCCGCGTGACAACCTGGTCACCTTCGGGATCATCGGGGCAGGGGTGCCGGTCTACTGGCTCTGGCAGCTCTGGGAACGGGGTCGGACGGTCGCATCGCGGCCCTGAATCGCGGATCGGTCACGGCTGCGCCACGAAGTGCCGCTACGGCGGCCAGTGAGCTTGCGAGGGCGGAGTTTCATAACGACATTATCCCTCGGCGGGCTGATCCCCGCTTTTCACCCCTCCAGACAGGAGTAGTAATGCAGCGATACGCACGTCTGATCCTCGCCACATTGGCGGCGGCCATCTCCCTCGCCGTGATTCCCGCGAGAGGTTACGCCCAGGGCGTTACAACAGGCGCCGTACGCGGCAAAGTGGTGGACGATCAAGGCGCCCCGGTTGTCGGAGCCGAGCTCCTTCTGCTCAATAATTCAACCGGTGTTCGCACGACCGCGCAAACCCGCGAGGGCGGCGTGTTCGGGATCGAGAACGTCAGCCCCGGCGGACCGTTTACGCTGACCGCCCGGAAGATTGGCTATCAGCCCGTCTCGCGTGCGGATTTGCGCGTCAACCTTGGTCAGGTCCTGACCGAAAACTTCACCATTGCCAAGGCCGCAGTCGCGCTGAGCGAGCTGACGGTGAACGCCCAGGCTGCCAACCCGCTGCTCTCGCGCGGGCGGACCGGTGCGTCCACGACCATCAGCGACTCGTTGATCCAGCGCCTGCCGACCCTCTCGCGCAACTTTACCGACCTGATGAGCACCTCGCCGCTGGTGAGCGGGAGCTCGGTGGCCGGGCAGAATAATCGCTATAACAACATCCAGATCGATGGCGGCGTCAACAACGATCTCTTCGGCCTCGGTTCGACCGGCACACCAGGTGGACAGGTCAACGAGCGGCCGATCTCGATCGAAGCGATCAAGGAGTTCCAGATCCTGATCGCGCCGTTTGATGTGCGGCAGGGCGGTTTCACCGGCGGTCTGGTCAACGCCGTGACCAAGTCCGGCACCAACCAGTTCCACGGGTCGCTCTTCGGTTTCGGCCAGAACCAGAGCTTCGCCCGCGACAGCATCGACCGCGGCCCGCTCGGCAAGGATGTGCTCGGTACCTTCCATGAATATCAGTATGGCGGCACGTTCAGCGGTCCGATCATCAAGAACCGCTTGCAGTTCTTCGCCTCGGTCGACCTGAAGAGTCGCGCCGCTCCATTTACCGGCTATCTGCAGGGCGTCGACTCGATCGACAAGGGCGCCTTCGGTGTCACCGTCGCGCAAGCGGACAGTGTGGCCAGCTGGTCGGCAGCCCATCTCGGCGATGCGGGCTCCAGCGGTCAGGTCACCGACAATACCCCCGACCACAACATTTTTGGCAAACTGAATGCCCAGTTGACTGACCGGAGCCAGCTTGAGCTCTCGTTCAACGACGTGACCGCGAGCGATGGCACCTTGATCCGCAGCTCGTCATTCTCCGGCTATCGCAGCGGCTACGAACTCGGCAACGCCGGGTATCGCATCAATAACACCACCCATACCGCCCGGTTGCGGTACAACGTGGCCCTTGGCGACCGCTATACCAATGAACTGTTGCTGGGCTACCAGAAGATCGATGATCTGCGCAACCCTGGCATGAACACGCCGCTGATCTTCGTCGGCACGGGGAGCGCCATCGCCATCGGTGCTGAACGCTTCTCGCAAGGGAACGAACTCAAGCAGAGCATTTACGAAGTCACCGACAACCTCTCGATCGGCACTGGGCACCACCTCTTCACCCTCGGTACCCACAACGAGTTCCTCAAGTTCTACGATCAGTTCTTTGCCGGGTCGTATGGTGTCTGGGGATTCGCATCGGCAGCAGACCTGTACGCCGGGACCCCGAATCACTACGAGATCGCGCTGCCGCTGCGGCCCAACGGCCCGCTGGCACAGTTCAATGTCAACCAGCTCGGGTTCTACGGTGAAGATCTCTGGAGTATCACGCCCAGACTCTCGCTGACCCTGGGCGTGCGGGTGGACGACCCGATGCTGCCGACCAAGCCGGACGCCAATCCGACGCTCGCGGCCGTCACCTTCCAGCATGTGAACCAGGGGGTGAACGGGTCGGTCGATGTCGCTAACACGGCGGCATTTTCGACGGCCGCTCTCTGGTCACCGCGGTTCGGCTTCAACTTCGATGTCAATGGTGACCAGTCCACCATCATCCGCGGCGGCGCTGGTGTCTTTACTGGCCGGCCGCCCTACGTCTGGGTCTCCAACGCCTTTGCCAACTCGGGCCTGACCCAGGCGACGCTGACCTGCTCGACGCCTTCGAGCATTCCGACCTTCACCACCGATATCGCCAATCAGCCGACCCAGTGCGCTGGCGGCGGCACGGCGAGTCCGCCGGTTCCGTCGATCGTGTATTTCGATCACGGCTTCAAGTTCCCGCAGACCTTCCGGGCGGCGCTCGGCCTCGACAAGCGTCTGCCGTGGGGCGTCGTCGGTTCGATCGACCTGCTCTACACGAGCACGTTGAACCAGTTCTATCTCAATGACGTGAACATTGTCGGTGTGCAGTCGCAGGAAGCCGGCGAAGGCGGCCGTCTGCAGTATGGCATCGCTGGGACGCCGAATGGCTCCGGCATTGCTGCGGTCATCCCGGTCAAGCGCATCAGCGCCTCATACGCCGACGTGATCCACCAGAGCAACTCCAGCGGCGACAACTCGTATTCCGGCACGATCCAGCTCGACAAGCGGTTCAGCGATCACCTCTCGTTCAACGGTGGCTACACCCACTCGCGGACGCAGGATCGCGAATGCCTGACGTCGAGCATCTCGAACTCGTCGCTCCGCTTTGCGGTGCTGCAGGGGCCGCTCGATAACCGGCCGCTGGAAACCTCCTGCTTCGATGTGCCGAACAAGCTTGCCCTGACCGGCATCTTCGATCTTCCGCTCGGGTTCAAGGTGTCGCTGGCCTACTCCGGTACGTCGGGGACGCCGTTCAGCTACGTCGTCAACAACGACGCCAACGGTGACGGCTTCGGCGGCAATGATCCGATTTACGTCCCGCGCGACTCGGCCGACATTTCACTGAAGACGCCGTCAGACTGGGCCACGTTGAACAAGTACATCCAGAGCGAACCGTGCCTGGTCAAGGCGCGCGGCACCGTCATGACGCGCAACTCCTGCCGCAATCCGTGGGAGAGCTTCCTCAACGCACGCATCGGCAAGACCTTCCCGACGGTGCACGGGCAGAACTTCGAGATCTCGCTCGACGTCTTCAACCTGCCCAACCTGCTCAAGTCGACCTGGGGCGTGGTGCACCAGACGGTCGGATTTGAAGACCAGCCGTTGCTCAATCAGACCGGCTACGATGTGACAAACCAGCGCGGCCAATACACGCTGATGAACGTCACCAGTCTGGACGCCGTCGTCGCCGCGAGCACCCGGTACCGGCTGCTGCTGAGCGGCAAGTACACGTTCTAGGGGAATGTGGCTGATGGAACGTGGCTGATGGAACGTGGCTGATGGAATGAAAAAGGGACCCCGTTCGGGGTCCCTTTTTCACGGGCTAGTGGCTGCGTTGGCTCGCGCAGCCATCAGCCATCAGCCATCAGCCATCAGCCATCAGCCATCAGCCATCAGCCATCAGCCATCAGCCATCAGCCATCAGCCATCAGCCATCAGCCATCAGCCATCA
>DASYEH010000007.1:0-241492 GCA_036499125.1 Gemmatimonadales bacterium | reverse complement strand
CCGTTCGCCATCGCAGGAGCGGTGTGCGGGCTGGCATTCGCGCTGCTTCTCGGTCGAGCGGAACGGAACCGGACGGTCGGCGACCTTCCGATTGCACGCACCGCACTGTGGGGCGCGGTAGCCGCGTTCACTGCGGCGGTGCTGGCTGGTGCAATGCTTCAGCTGGTGCGCGGGCAGGCGCCACCTGTTTCGCTCTTTGCGGAGGCCAGCTGGTTTGCGTTGGTTGGGGCGATCTCAGCGGGCGGATCGCTGGTGGCGGCGCGGCGGGGGCGGATCGCTGCGCCGGTTGAGATGGAGCGGATCGGGGCGGGGTGAGGGGAGTGTGCGCCGGGCGCTTTCCCGACGCTGGTTTCGGGCAGTATGAGTCGGAGACAAGCAGGCGTGGTGTCACACCTTCCGGCGCTCATTCGCCGCCCACCCGCTGGAGAGTGGCGCTGGCATCCGCACCGTCCAGGAGCTGTTGGGGCATTGGTGTGTGAGCGCGACGATGATCTTACGCGTGTCATGAATCGCGGCGGGCTGGGGGTCGTCAGGCCGCGCGATGCACTAGGGCTGGGTCCGGTTGGCGCGTCCTCGGCGGATGAGGTAGACTCTCGTGGAGGGGCCGCGATCTTGGGGTGGGCCCGGTCGGATCCAATACTAGTTAGGCGTATGCAGGCCCATATCCACCGGAGCAAAATGCGCCCTTGGACGTTACCCGATCTGTCGAAATTGGATCCTCATCTAAGCCGCGAGCACACGCTAAAGGTTGTGTTTAACGCTGCGGGCTCGCCCGATCAGCAAGTCGCGGTCCTGCTAAAATCGTATCTCCGTCTCGTCGATAAGGGAGTGAGCGAGTATCAGGCCACAACTGCGGCGCTTGCGGGTGCAACAACGCACCAACTGCTTGTTGCGGCAGGGCACTTGGAAAACTGTGTCCTCACGATGCGTCGAGCGCTACGCTTCGCATACCGCCTCAAGAGCCTTCAAAGCGCCCCCACCCCGCCACGACAGGCTGCGATCTTCCAAGCCCGCACTCAAGAATCATTGATCCGCGTTCGGGACGCGATCGAACATCTTGATGAAAGACTCCTTAATGAACAAATACCGGATGGGTCCCCGGTCGTTCTACTCATTGACGGAGACAACTTGGTAATCGGGGACATCACGCTACCTGCAAGAGATCTTGCCGCGTGGCTCGAGGCGATGTACGTCTTCGGCAAGGCGATCACCGGCTTTCCGAACGATGCCTAACCCGCGCTTGCTGCGGGCGGGGCACCTCGGCCATCGCGCCTGATAGATTCACTGCAATCGAGCGGTGACCTCTGCGCCTCCGCCGCAGAAGTGCAGGGCGTCAGGCGACTGGAGCATCCAATCTACGCGGACTCGACCGTACTCACAGGCCCTTCTTTGAGGACACGCCAATGAAGCTCGAGCGGCTCGCCGTGCAGAACGTGACAAGCTACAAGAACCGCACCGAATTCAGGTTCGAGGCTGGCATTAATATTTTGATCGGCACAAATGGAGGTGGTAAGACGAACCTTCAGCGTTTGATCGCCTTGACTCTAACGAAGTACTTTATCCACCAGTATCAGTTCAAGCGTAACGATCAGGAAGTGGCGATCGAGCTTCATGATCCATGGAATCAGCGAATCATTGCGCGTGCGTTCCCTAAGTACGCCGGCGAAGACGACCTCGAACAGATAATCGAAATCGAATTGGCGCCTGAGCCTACCGACGTCGCGAACATCCGCTCCATAGGCGCGCACTTGGGCGAGCTCAACCGCGAGCTGTCGTATTGGGAGAAAAAATACGATTCATATGAACCGTTGGCTTTCGTGGATTCAATCGAATCAGCTACGTCGTTCACGTTTGTGGTACGGAACCTTCAGCTTGAGGCCCCCGAGCATGGGACCCCCGCCTGGGCGTTCCTTGAGTACCTCCGCACGTTCTTCATCTTCTTGCGGGTGGCGAGTCACGTTCCGGAAATGAGTCTCTCGGCTCCGGTGTTCTTCTTTTCTTCAGATCGAGCGCTAAGTCGTAGTTTCGAAATTCAGGCTGGGCAGCTCACGGACCAAGCGTACTTTGACGGATTTCGATCTGCGTATCATGCCGCTACGGGCGACAGTATGAATCTCATGCAGTGGGGTGCGCAGCACTTTGCTCGCCTCCACCGCAGCGCCGTCATCGAAGCTTCGACGTCACCCCTGGTGTGGTCCGACTTCTTCGCCAAGTACCCGGACGTTCAGTTGTTGACACGGTACATGACGCAGCTCGGGTACGAGTGGAGTTTCATTCACGATCGAGAACAGCTCTCTTATGTATTCATTCTGATCAAGGATGGCGCTCAACTCACACCTGATATGTTCAGCTCGGGTGAGCGTGAGATTGTGCATTTCTTGTTGGCCATGTTTGCGCTAAACGTGCATGGCGGCCTTGTTCTGGTGGATGAGCCTGAGCTGCACCTCCACCCGCGTTGGCAAAGTATCTTCCTCGGCCTTTTCCGCGATCTAGCGCCCGAACGCAACTGTCAATTTATCATTACCACGCACTCTCCAGTCTTTGTTACGCCCGACACGGTTAACAGCATCACGAGAATTTTTCGAAGTCCGTCGGCCGGTAGCGATCGGATCGCCCTCAAGGACGTGCAGCTACCGGAGAAAAAAAGCCTAGTACGCATGATCAATAGCCAGAACAACGAGCGACTTTTCTTCGCGGACAAAGTTGTTCTGGTCGAAGGCATTACGGACCGGCTCGTGATATCGGCGTTACTTCAATCGAGCGCACAGCTCTTTCGTCGGAATGAGGCCGTCGAGGTAGTGGAAGTCGGCGGCAAGGGGAACTTCGCCGACTACCGATCTGTGCTAGCAGGGTTGCTTACACCCGCGTTCACGATTGCAGATCGCGACTACCTGTCTGATGTTGGGTCGGCAGCAGTTAGGCAGCTGTTCGTTGCGGACGCGAACGGCCTACGCGACATACTCACAAAGGACAAAAGGAGCCTTGACCGCGCCACGCTTGTTGACCGCCTGGGTTCAGCCATCCGCGACGGGGAATTGGACGACCTCAAGGCCTTCTGGGAATATCTCGGCACACGCGCAACAAAGTTCAAGACGTCTCCGTCGGACATCGAGAAAGCTGCATTTGAGGCTGAGATTCTACGCCTAGCTTCCGACAACATATTTGTATTCCGCGAAGGGGACATCGAAGCCTATCTGCCTGGGTCGCCGCCTGACCTCAAGGGTGTTGTCGATCTGCTTGCGGACCGGCAGTGGATCAACAGGATACCCGATCCGCTCCGCCGTTTGGAACTTGCGAGGATTGCCTGCGCAATCCTACAGCCAACAACCGAGCAGTGTGACGCCTTCATAGCCGCAGCGCGCGCCGGCGCTGTCGCCTTCCCTGAGACGGAGGCCGCGAGGTCATCGGCTGGCGAGGTGCGTGTGGTAACTCGAGGTGACCCCGAAGCGATCCCCTAACCGGCGTTGCTGCTGCCGAGCCAACATAGTTACAGGTGCGGCTCGCGCACCTTGGGACGATGGTGACTGCCGCATGGACCGAAGGTTATTATCAGTACGCGAATCGACTCGCGTATCTGCACTTTCTCCAAGCGCATGGACTGCGAGCCCACCTTCTTTTCGTCTACTTCTGTCGAGACATCGAGATGAAGGGACCTGCCTCGACGGAGGAATGGAAACGGTCGCTTCGGGCGGTTTATTCAGCGCTTGGGCTTCTTGCGGCTCCGTCTGGAGTGGTGAATGCATTTGTCGATGTTGAACCACTGGCGACGGCCGTCTAAAACGCGCTTGCTACGGACAAGGTCTGAGCGCTTCGGCCGCCGCCGGATGTAATATGGTCAAAGGATGGCCCTGGCCTCAGCAGGCCCCGCAGCAGAAGCTCACACCGTTAGCTGGACCCGGAGGGTTGGGATGTCGAGCATGACTTCATTGGACAAGCGGGTCTTTGAGAAGCTCTTCGAGATGCACACCGGATACATACTTGGGCAATCCAATCGAACACTCGCGGAATTCTTCACAGACTCTGTAAATGTCGATATCTACGACGACCGTTACGCGCAAGGATCTGGATCGAAAGCCAACAGACTGCGTGCGTTTTGGGATCTCGAGCAAGACCCGGTCGTCGCAACGGCGCTCTCCGGCCTTCTGGAGAAAGCGCTGGCGATCGTTGCACGTCTGCAAGGTGCGGCGTTGGTAGATGATCTCAATGCGCTCACCCCGAACGCGACCAGTACAACCTTTGAAGTGTTGGCACGCACGGTTCATGACGCCATTCAGGCGGGCGAGCCTGAGGTTGGTCTAGATCGGCTTCACACTTTCTTGATGACCTTCTTGGTCACTCTTGCGAAGAGTGAGGGGGTACAGGTTACGGAAGGCAAACCGCTCCATAGTCTATTCGGCGAGGTTGTCAAGGCGCTCCGGGTGCGGCGGGCCATTGAGACCGAGATGACAGACCGAATTCTGCGGTCGACGATTTCTACGTTCGAGGCGTTCAACGAGGTCAGGAACAACCGATCGCTTGCACACCCGAATCCGATGCTTTCATTTGAAGAGGCGCTCTTGATCTTTCGTCACGTGTCTAGTGCGGTCCGGTTTCTGAGAACGGTTTCGAAGCAGTGACCAGCTAACCCGCGCTTGCTGCGGGCGGGTCACGTCGGCCACCGCAGGCGTAGATTCGATGCACTCATGCAGTGGCCTCGGCCCCGCCGCAGAAGCCCGAGCCGTTAGACGAGAGTCCCGATGCCCAAACGTTCGAACATTTTTCAGAGATTGGTAGCCGGGGTGCATAGCTCCCTCGGGGCGGGCTGGGCCGTGGCGGAGTCAGTCGAGCTTACGGATTCGGTTACCGGTGAACCCCGTGAAGTCGACGTCGTCGCAGATGCGACGATTGGCGGTTACCGTGTCCTGCTTTGCATCGAGGTAAGGGACCGCAAACGTCCGGCTGACGTGACTTGGGTCGAAGCCATGGCGAGAAAGCACCAAGACCTGCCCACAAACAAATTGGTCTTGTGGTCACCGACTGGGTTTTCCTCATCTGCTCGAGTAAAGGCTAGTGCGCTCGCCATTGACCTCGTCGCCCCCGGTGATGGAACGAAGGCTCCGTGGGCTCTATTGGCTCGCGATTTGGTAGGTGCCACTGTGAAGCTCGTGCGCCCAAGTTTTGAGGTGTTTGCGGATGTTGAGATCGGCTCAGGGATCAACGAGCGCTGGCCAGCGCCCAACGATATGATTCTCAAACAGAGCGGTGGATCGCAGCACGCAACGGTCGGCGCCATTTTACGACAGATTGCAGACAGTCCAGAGGTGCGAACCGCCCTCTTGGACCACGCCCCAGATGGTTCCGGCAGCTTCCATGGGATCTACCATCCGCCGTTTCCCGCGACCGCAGTGGGTCCGAACGGCGTTGAACGTTCCCTAAATCGCTTGGTGATCGGGATCTCAACAGTTGCTGAGGTTGCCCACGTCCGAAGCCGCTCCGTTGTCCACGCTGCAACGGTGACGACTTTGGCTGAAGCACGCATGAGTGACGGGCGGCTTGAGCTTCTCGCGCACGAACCCGTGTCCGGCTCATCCTCGGTTACGGTGACGTTCCTCCCGAAGAGCGGCTCCGCCTAACACGCGCTTGCTGCCGTCGAGGCCAAGCGGTTCGGCCACCGCGATGTATGCTTTAGTTGAGGAGTGCGGCGGCCTCACTTGGCCTCGCCGCAGAAGCGCAGACGTTAGGCATTCCGTTGGCACACGGGCAGGAGTTCGGCATGGGGCGTTGGCTCGCGAAGAATTGGCATCGTTGCGTACACGTCCTCTCCGGCGAGTGGATGCTGACATTCAAGAGCCGTCGGCCGAACGGCGGCAGCGTCATCTTGGCTCGCTCATTGTGGTGTGCAGGGATCGTTTACGGTCTTATCCTGATCTTCCGCGACCTGATCGACCCCTCGCTTTCGTGGCGACCATCGGTTTTGGCGGCGCGTCAGCAGCTTCTCGAGACCCTTCCGTGGTTCGGTGCGATTTTCGCGGCATGCTATGCCTCGTTGTACTCGCGCTTCTCGGCTCAATGGACATACCTGGCGGCACTGTACAATCAGATAGTCGCGACGCAAATCGGGGTGGCTGGGTCGGGGAAGGCGGGCGTCACGGAAATGCTCGTGCATTGGAAGGCGGGCTTCATTGAGGATGCCGACGACTTGCATCTTGCCACGAAGCCGGTGTTTGCGAACGCGATCAGACTCTGGCTTGAGGACGAGGCGATTACTACGTGGTTCGCCGACCACACCGTGGGGGGCAAGGAGCGTCTAGACGCAATCCGTGAGGCTGCTGACCGATATACAAAGTTGTGGGCATCAGAGGTTGCGCCGCGTGAACACTTGGTGCCGCCGCCCACATCGCCAAGTGCGGATGCATAACACGCGCTTGCTGCCGTCCGGGCGAAAGCGTGTCGGCGCGGCGCGAAGTATCCTTTATTCAAGCACTGCGCCGAGCCGCCACTCGCCCGGCAGTAGAAGCGCCAAGTCGTTATGCCGACACAGGTCGATCAGTTGTAGTGGTAGCGCGCTTGCAGAAACTCGATCCGATCGCCAAAGACCTCATAGACCAATCGATCGGCGTCGTTAATCCGTCGCGACCAGACGTTGCCGCCAAAGTGCTTCAAGTGTTCCGGCTTGCCGATACCGTCCGTGGGATCTCGAAGCGCGGCCTCCATGAGGTCGAGCACCCGGAGCGCGGTCTTTCGGTTGGTGTCGACCCAGTACCGCAGATCCTCCAGGCACTCGTCTTGGACGACTGCACGCCGCGCCCGCTTGGCCGGGGAAGTCAGCGTGCCGCCCCGAGTTCGCGACGCAGCGTGGTCATGTCCACCGCCTTCGTGTTGCCGCGACGCGCCCGGGTGAGCGCGGCGAGGAGGCGGACGGCGTTCGCGGGCGAGCGGAGGAGATAGGCGGTCTCCTGGAGCGTCGTGAGCTCACCCGCCGGGATCAACGCCATATCTTCGTGTCCTCGGCGCTCGATCACGGCAGCTTCGCGCGAGTCTTCGACTTCGTCCCAGAGCGTGGCCAGGTTTTCCCGGGCGCGACTGTAGCTGGTCTTAGTGGCCATTTCGTCTCCATGCTAGTTGTACAGGTAATCTGTACAAGCTGCTGGCCGGCGTCAAGGTGCGGGATAACACGCGCTTGCTGCCGTCGAGGCCAAGCGGTTCGGCCGCCGCGATGTATTGTTTATCCAAGGACTGCGCCAGCCTCACCTGGCCTCGCAGCAGAAGCGCCGAGTCGTTAGCCAGACTGTAACGCAACAACCATCTGGCCCAATCTCGAGGGAGAGGTTGTTCTATGTCCGATGCAGGCGCTAAGAAACCCACGTTCCGCACCCAGGTGCGGGAGTTTGCGGAGGACTTCTTCGGGAAAGAGTTTACGAGGCTCAATGGGAAGCAACAAAGCGAGGCTGTTCTCCGGTACTACTTAAGACACGTCTACAGTCATACCGTCGAGGAGCTCTCAGCCGACGAGATCGACGAGGGGTATTGTGATGGAACTGATGCCGGAGCCGACTTCGTGCGCCGCGACAATGGGCGTGTTGTCATCATCCAAGCTAAGTACCGCTCTGACGGGAACGCGCCTGAAATCCTTGACTCAATCACGCATTTTCAGGATGTGCTTCGACGGCTTCACCCCGAGCACGGGCGATCAGCTAACAAGAACCAGAAGTTGGCGGATATTGTCCGCGAGATTGACTTCCAACAGGACACTTTTCACCTCGAATACATCACGCTCGGACGGCTCCAAGAATCGGCGGCGGCAGCACTGTCGCAAGGAATAAAGGAGATCGGTGACCTACCGGATCTGCAGAGTAGGGCAACGCTCGCCTTTTTTGACGAAACCGGCCTGAACACCCAACTACGTATTGCCCTTAGCCAAAGCGGTGGCATTCCGGAATCAGTTGAGCTCTTTGTCGCACCCGTTACCGGTAGGTCCTCTGCGGTCATCGAAATCGAGGCGCCGCACCGCACGTTGTTGGGCGTCATTTCTGGTACGGTGTTGGCAAATGCCTATCGGCAATTCAAGGAGCCACTCTTCACACTGAATATTCGAAGCTATTTGGGCCGCACAAAAACAAATCGTGAGATCGTTGCGACGATCAAGAATAGGCCTGAAGAGTTCTTGAACTATAACAACGGCATCGCATGTGTCTGCAAGTCGTACGCTTGGGAGCCGACGTCACGCCGACTCGTAGCCCATCGTCTGCAAATCGTGAACGGCGCTCAGACCGTGCGCTGCTTGGTCGCAGCTGGTGCTGCACTAACAGATGGAGTGTTGGTTGCGTTCAAGCTCACGGCGATCGAGGACTACTATCGCGCGGATGAGGAGCGTTTCTACAGCAGCGTGATTCGCTATAGCAATACTCAGAATGTGATCAAGGACGTCGATTTCAGGAGTAACGATCCAGTCCAAATCGATCTCCAAAAGCGCTTTGCGGAACTGACCTTCAGAGGCAAGCGCGTTCACTACCAGATTAAGCGCACGGACAAGAAGCCCGGCGGCGCCGTCTACACAATCGGCATCGGCGAGCTGTGTAAGAACCTGTATGCGTTCTTCTACAACCCCATCGATTTCGCAAGCTCGTCGACCTTCCTCTTCGATGACGCCGAGGGTAGAGGGTACGCGAGGCTCTTTGGGGATGGTAGGAGTGTCTACACTGCCTTCGACCGGGACCAGTTCAACGAGTATTCTGCCGCCTGGTTTCTCTGCGCTCTTGCGGCCGAATGGCGTACTGTTGAGCGCAAGGAGTTGGTGGCAAAGGGCAAGCACCTTGAGGCTGCCGCTCTGGAGCGCACTTATTTCATTTTCGTCGCACTTCGGGCACTCATCACAAAGAAGGCAGGCGACGCGGATTGGAAGGCTGAACTTCGCAAACTCTGGAAGCCGGATTGGGCAGATGACCCTGGCTCGCGGAAATACGTTGCTGCGCGAGAGTTGTACGAACTTGCCCGCGGCGCCGTAACGACCTGCTACCAAGAGGCCAGTAAGGGTGATGGGTTCAACCATCGCAACTGGACACGGTCGGAGCGAACCTACGAGACAATCCGTTCATACGTTGCGAATGTTGTCCCAGAGAAATTCATCTCATCGCTTTAACGGCGGGTGGCTAACACGCGCTTGCTGCGGGCGGCCGCAGAAGCGCAAATCGTCAGCCAGACAAATCGAGGTATGAATGCCGATCACGCTCTCTTTCGACTTCGACCAGGCCAGTGTAACGGACCCGAATGATCGCACCCGCGTCCAGGTTGCCTTCTCGCGATTTGGCTGGGAGCACATCGGTGGTTCTTCATGGCGCTATCCGAAGCTGGACCAGGCAGGGGCAGTTGGGGAGGACTGGTTCAACTGCGTGATACCGGCGCTTGTATACTTTCGAGCGCTTGTCGAGCACGGTGGCATTCGGGTGACCAAGTTCACGCTGGACGCCCACTCGGAAGCAGGGTTCCGATCCGGTGTTGCCGGCACGGGAATACTGCCGGCCGCTAAGCTGCCGTTTCAGCAAACGGGTCTCGATCCAAAGCAGGACACAAAGTTGTCCGAAGCGCGCCTTCGCAAGTTCTTCAAAGCGGTGGCGAGAGCGGCAGGATGACTTCCCGGAGTTGCGATTGTCAAGACGGAGGTGCATGTGTCAGAGAAGCAAGCGCCAGAATTTTCTCTACCGACTGACTGGGGAATCGAGGTCTATCGTACCCAATCCGATCTAGTAGGTATCAAGCACGAAGGCCAGTTTGGCGATGACGAGGCCGTGATTGCCGTATCTCCGGAGAGGATCGAGGCACTCATCTCGTTCTTGCGGGCTATCAAGGATGAAATCCTGACGGACCGAGCAGACCGAGCGGAAGCGAGAAACCCGCATCTTGGAACTCCGCCGTTCAACGGATGATTGCGGGCTAACCGGCGCTTGCTGCGGACGGGGCCGGGCGCCGCGGCCACCGCGACTTAGATTCGTTTCTAACGATCCGGTGGCGTCGGCGGCCCCGCCGCGGTAGCGCCGGGAGTAATCGGGCGCACCAGCAGCTTCAAGACGCGTCGCACTATCTGATGAGCGGAGACCCGTATAGATGAGCCTCGACCCTCGCATAGTGGACCTACTGCATCGTGAGTTCGAGACGATCCGCGCAGTTCGCGAGAGACCGCTTCGGCGTTCCTGTGCTCAGATTAGGGAGCAGGGAGGGTCCGGATCCCGACTAATCCTTCAGCTCGACTCACGAGTCGCCGAGGAGTACCGGGAGCGAGCAAGCCAGTTCCTCATCAAAACACTGGATCGACTCCGCGACCTGCGGCAAGCATGGACGGAGCCACTGCGAGCCGAAATGCAGGCCTTCCTTCAGAGCGAATTGGTGACGGATGGGAACTGGCTGATTGAACTCCGAGATTCGATGGTCGGCGAACGACAGAAGCAGCAGGGCACGGGTGAGATCACGAGTGCACAAGATATCGCACGACGTCTGATTGAAGAGGATCTCACGTTTCAAGTCCTTCGCGAAGAACGGCGCCGTCTTCCTATTTCCGACCTCCTGTCACCGCCGCGCTACCAGGCAGTGTGGCGGCATTTCGACGCTGCTACTGCGGCGTTTCAACAGACGCCCGCATTGACCACCGAGACCGCGCGAGAATCTGTCTTCGCAATCGAGGCATTGGCGCGCCTTGTGGTTGGCAAACCGTCGGCAACCCTCGGCGATGCGCTACAATCCTTCCGAGTACGTACGGACGACGCTGGCCGCCATCTGATAGGGCTTATCGAGCGAATCTGGCACTTCACGAATAGCGCACCGAGCACCCGCCACGGCGGTGGCAGCGGTGATGACGTATCTCCACCTGAAGCACAGTTCGTCTTGGGTGTCACAGAGGACTCCCTGAGGTTTCTCCTCGCGCTGGACATTGGGACCCAGTCCGCTGGCTAACACGCGCTTGCTGCTGGCAGGGCCAAGGCACCTCGGCCGCCGCGATGTATTCTTGTGCGAGGAGTGCGGCGGCCTCGGTTGGCCATCCAGCAGAAGCGCAGGCCGTTAGATCGCGATTTCCTCGGAGGGTCAGGCTTGTTGACCTTAGATGTATACATCTGCTATTTCGACGTAATCGGCCCTCGCAGCGGAGTACCAAGCGGACACGGTAACGACTGTAATGCGGTTGCGAGCGTTTCAACGGGCGGCGCGTCACGCGCCCACTTTCGGGCGCGCGCACAGCTACGTCGTCACATTTGCCGACAGTATTTGGTGCAGGGTCAACGCCGAGGAACCGGGTTGTCCATACGGGCTCCTTGACTATGCTCACAAATTGATGGCGCTAGCTAACGACAACGGGTGGCCCAAGTACCGGCGTACCACATTCTGGGCCAGGATGGCAATCTGAAGCGATTCGCCGTGTCTTCGGGCGCGCTTCCGGCTATTGCCGAGAGATTTCGACGCTTTGAGCGTCGTCTTGGCGGTTCACCATTGCGGATCCGCCATCGGTTCGGCATGGACAATACCGAAAATAACCGAAGGCGGATCAGCGCAATGGCGAAGAGCGATTCCTACTTGAGAATGTAGGAAAGTCCGACGCTCGCGTAGAGCTGGGCGTTGGGATTACCCGGAAGGATGTAGCCGTCGCCGGTGCCACCGTCCGGTCCTTGCGCCAGGCCCTTGTAGTTCGGTCCGACGAAGAGGAAGGTGTAATACGTCTGCTTCGTCAGGTTATCGCCGCCGACGGCCAGGTCGAGGTTCCAGCGGTGGTTCAGCAAGGTGCGGTAGCCGAGCCGGGCGCTCAGGAGCGAGTAGGAGCGTACCGAGGTCGAGTTGTCGAAGGTGACCGGCACGTCGCCCACAAACTGGTAGGTGCCGTTGAGCGAGAAGCCGTTGTTGGTACCGGCGTCGAGGCCGATCGCATAGCGAGTCTTCGGGACGCGGGCGACACGGTTACCCGAGAAATCGACCGTCGTCGCGGTGTTGTTGTTGTCGCTCTTGAAATCGATGTACTTGGCGTCGGTGTAGGTGTACGACAGCCACGGCCGCACCAGCGACAGCATCCGCGTGCTATCAGACAGCGCAAGCCAGCTGAGCGAGACCTCGGCGCCCTCGTTGCGCTGCTCGCCGATATTGGTCGTCGATGTCACGGTGTTGATCGTCTCGCTCACGAGCTTGTCGGTGTTGTCGAGATCGAACAGCGCCAGCTGGCCACTCAACCGCGTCAGCAACTTGCCCTGCAATCCCACCTCGTACTGGATCGCATGTTCCGGCTTGAGCCCGGTGTTCACGGTGCCGTCGCTTGCGGTGATGTTGGTCAGGAGCGGTGGGGTGTAGCCGGTGCTGATGCTGGCATAGACCAACGCCTTGTCGGCGAATCCCTTGGTGACTTCGATGCGCGGGGCGAATACGGCAGCGAACGACTTGGTGACGGTGGCGGTCGTGTCGAACAGGGCGCCGCTCTTCAGCAGGTTGTGGACGCTGAAGGAGTTGTTGATGTAGCTGCCGCCGCCCGTCACGGTGAACTGGCCTGGGAAAGCAAACTTCCATTCGGTGAAAACGAACGAATTCGTGGCCGAGTTCTCCGACGCGCTCGGCCGCTCGACAAAAGGCGGAGCCGGAATGATGAAGACGCCGTTGCTCGTGACGTTCGAACGCTGCGCCATGATGCCGACCGTGCCGCTGATCCCGACGTGACCGGCCTGGCCGGAGTAATCGATCGCGGAACGCGCACCGACATTGAATTGCGTCGCATCGGTGAAGCCATGCGCAAACGGCTGGTTGCTGAAGCGGCCGCTGCCGAACACCGAGGTCTGATTGCTGAAGTGCTCGCTGATCTGGTAGGTGTCAGCCATGCCAGTGAAGAAACTGGTCAGCTGAACGTGTGAGTCATTGGCGAGGTAGTTCGCATCACTCACCGGGTTGCGGCTGTAGTAGTCGGTGCTGTCGATCTCGCCAGCGAGCTCTTCATACGACTTGTTGTAGGAGAAGTACGCGGTGACAGACTGGTTGGTGCCGACCTGGAAGTCGCCGGTGCCGCGGGCGTACGTCTTGCGCGATTCGCTGTGCGGCCGCCAGGAGTTGTAGGCCTGGTCGCCGTAGTTGAGCACATAATCCGAGGTACTATTGGCTCCCTGCAACGATGCGTTGAAGCGCATCAGTCCATCGCTGCCGCCGAGGTACTGCATCCCGGCACTCGTCTGGTTTGGCTTCGGGCGCGCCGTGCCGAGGAGGACGGTACCACCAATTGCCCCGCCGTAGAGCGACGACGCCGGCCCCTTGATGACCTCCACCCGGCCGAGCGTGGCGAAATCGACGTCGTCGAGCACCGTCGTGCCGCTTGCATCGGTGATCGGAATGCCGTTCAGGAAAACGTTGGCTCCCATGCCGTTGGAGTTCGGGCTATTCCCGCTCACGCTCGGGTAGTAGCCGCGAATGTCGATGTGCGCGCCACCGAACGGCGTGCGCGATTGCATGAAGACGCCCGGCACCGTGTTGATGGCGTCGGAAAGGGACAGCCCGCTGAAACGGTCCAGGTCGCTGCGAGTGAGCAGGGCGGTCGACGGCGCTGGCTTCCCCGCCACGACCTCGATTCCGGGCATTTCGGCCGGCAACCCGGTCAGCTCGATGCGCAGCGGTTCTGCTGTCGACGAGACAGTCACCACGCGCCCTGCGTAGCCAACGGCGGCCACGGTGAGGCTGGTGATCGCGGCTGGCGCCGTCAGCGTGAACGCGCCGGCCTTGTCGGTGGCGATGCGGGTCGAGCTGCCGGTCACCGTGACGAGCGCCCCGGCGACTGGGGCGCCATTGCGCTGATCAACGACGCGGCCGCGCACCGTTGCTTGCGCGCGGAGGGTCAGCGGGAGGATCCACAGGAGCAGCAGGGAGGCAATCATTTTCATGGTAAAGAATCCTGGAATTGCCGGGGCAGGCGGTGATCGTGACAAAAAAGCGCGCGACGGTTCGCTGACAGCTTGGCGACAGGTTGGAATAATGCTATCAATTCGCGTCGGGGCGCCAGTGGCGGCAGCGTTTCACCCGGGCACCGGCTTCTGGCGCTTAATTCACTGATACGACATGGACCTCTACCTCTTTTCTATCGTCGTTGGCGTCGTCGTCAGGCTGGGCCCATCGGCGGGCGCAAGGGACGCACCCCATCGCGGCCAAGGCACGGTTCGAGCGTGCCCACAGTCGGCTTCACGTCACGCTCACGAATGGCGCAACGCTGTTGGTGCCTGCCAATGAAAGCGGTTTCGCTGCCAGCGGGTATCGAGGTGCTCATGGGCGGGCTCGTCGTGTTCGGGCTTGGCGGCGGGGTCATCGCAGCGCACGCTGGCACATTAATGTGGATCGAACTCATCTGCGCGGGCGTTGCCGGCTGGCTCGCCCGACGCCGAGGAAGGTCGGGATTCCTCGCCGGTGGAATCGTTGCTGCCTTGGGTCTGTCTGCACTCCTGCTGGCTGCCGCTGGGTCGTCACAACCCGCTTTTGTAGCGGCGACCATCGCCGCGGGCATTCCGCGAGCGCTGATCGTACTCGCGGCCGGGGCGACCGTCGGTTGGGCTGGCGGTGTCATCTGGGCCGTCCGTCGCGAGCCGCACCTATGGACGTGACAATGCCCGCGGTCTAACGCGCGCTTGCTGCCGCCCGGGCGTAAGCGCGATGGTGCGGCGCGAGGTATGATTCGATCTGAGGATTGCGCCGCGCCGCCATACGCCCGGCAGCGGAACCGCAGCGTCGTTAGGATGACAGAGGAGGGTGGGATGGACGGACAAAGTGTATGGCTTGTGGTACTGGCATCCGCCGGGGTGGCGGCGATGATTTCTGCTGCAGCGACTTTTGTGAATTCAATGGTTGAGCGTAAGGCACGGCAGAGAGAGCTCTTTCTTTCCAAGGCTGTCGACTTGGCAGTAGCTCGGAGCGAAATGGCTCTCGCGTTGTGGAAAGCAACCCCGGATGCAGCAACACTTACCGTGCAGGACGACATTGTCTCCGCTGAGGCATACTTCGAGTGGTTAGAGCAACTCTGGAAAGATGGAAAGCTGCCGCCAAACGCAAAGGTGGAAAGATTGTGAGTAGCACCACAGCTCGAACGCCCCAATCGTGGGTTATGAGTTGGACACGGGGTCAGCTTGTCGTCATGATGCTAGCTGTGGCGTTGGCCGCTGCGATTTCGTTCGCCTCATATCATCACCTTGAGACCAAGGTCAACACCCTCACCATAAAACTCGCAAATTGTCCTGGGAGCGCGCACCCACAGGGCATCGGTGGCGATGTTGATTGGTGTTACGATTTTCTTTGGACGCCTCGACGCCTAGCTCAACGGGAGTCCAATGTCGCGCTTGGGGTGTCACTCATATTGCCTTTCCTCGGATTGGGTATTCTCTGGCGAAGATTTGGCGGCAGGAAAACGAGCAATGAGGATCGTGGGTCACCGTATCCTAACTAGCGCTTGCTGTCGGCGAGGCCAAGCTGTTCGGCCGCCGCGATATATTCTCGAGTCAGGACTGCGGCGGCCTCACCTGGCCTCGCAGCAGAAGCGCAAGTCGTTAGGCCCGTACTGAACAAGCGCGCGCGTGAGGAGTTGCAGATGGCCGAATGGCCGACGCACACAGTGAGCAGTTGGAAGGAGTTCCTCCACCACGCTGGGCGAGTTACTCGCGGCGCGATATTCCCGCCCAACAATCTCTTTCGGGGTCAGCCTAACGCTAGCTGGCGCTTGGATACCACGCTTCGTAGGGCGTTGCCGCCCAATACGTCTGTCGCGACGGCTCTGGCGGTGGAGGCGCAGGCTGAACGGGACTTCCTGAGTAACGCGCATTTGGCGCCTGGAAGCACTTGGATTCCCGTAGTACTGACCAACGCGGAGCGATACGATCTGTGGGCGCTCATGCAGCACCATTCGTGTCCGTCGCGGCTCCTCGACTGGACGGCATCCCCGTTCGTCGCCGCATATTTTGCAGTCGAACAGCTAACTACAACCGACGGGGCGATGTTCGTCGTCCATCCGAATGCCGTGCAGCAAACGTTTCCGCCGCTCGGATCGTTCGATGTTAGCGACTTTCAGAGCGAGAACGCGGCCCTGAGCCTCTACTTCTTCCGGCCAGGCATCAAGTCAGAGCGGTCGTCCCCACAGCAGGGGCAATTCAGCGTCAGTCCGAACGTACTTGCGAGCCACGATGACGTTATCTGCTCACAGTGTGAGCCACTGCGACGGCAGAATCCGGGAACGATGTACTTTGAAAAGTGGATCATTCCGTCAGCTCTCAAGTTGCCGTTCCTGCGCGAACTCCGGCTCATGAACATTACCGGGCAGTCACTGTTTCCGGGGCTCGATGGCCTTGGTCGCGCGATTGGCGAGTCCATTCGGATCCGTGACGAGCGTGGGGCCTAACACACGATTGCTGCGGGCGGCTGCATAGATTGAAGCGGCTTCGCCGCGAATGCGGCCGCAGCAGAAACGCAACGCGTTAGACCGCTCGCTGAAGACCCGGCGCGCACGAATGAGGAGGAACGCTGTGGCGGTCGTGACATTCTCGGTGCGGGGATCTGCACCGGAGCCGTACCGGGTGACATTCACGCGCGGAGATGGCGGCAATCTGACGGCCACCTGCAATTGCCAAGCGGGCGTCACGGGCCAGTACTGCAAGCACCGGTTGGCGATCTTGTCGGGCGATGCTGCCGGCGTAAACAGCGCGAACGAGGCGGACGTCACAATCGTCGCGTCTTGGCTCGCTGGCTCCGACGTTGACAAGACCCTCCAATTGCTCGTCGCGGCGGAGCAGGAGCTTGAACTGGCGAAGCGAAGGGTATCGGTGGCGAAGAAGGCAGTCGCGCGTGCAATGTCTGACTGACGTGAACACGCCGAGCCAGCAACGGGATCACGGTCAGCGTCATATGGTTAGTGTGTGAAGCGGGGTCTATTGATCGCTGCGTTCCTGGCCGAATGCCTCGGTGCGGTTTATCTGGCGTTCATGACGTGGCTGCTGTCTGATTGGTTCATCTCAGATAAGCTTGCGTTCCGACTCACAACCGCCGGTTGGTACCGTATCGGCGGGCTCCGTCTGCTCTGCGCATTCGTCCTTGCGTGCCTTGTATCGCTGTTTGCGTATCTATTCAATCGCATTGTTCTCGCGCGGCTCGGCCAGTCATTACTGCCTCGGCGCCTGCACTGGTACTTCGGTGCCCTCGTTGCAGCTGCAGGCTTTGCGGGAGTGATACGGTTCGTGATCGAGCGGCCGTACATATAGCACCGGCTGGCACTCGCGGTCTAACACGCGCTTGCTGCCGACCGGCCTAGAGCGTGTCGGTGCGGCGCGAGGTATGATTTGATCAGAGGACTGCGCCGCGCCGGCACTCGCCGGGCCGCGGAAGCGCCGCGTCGTTAGATGGCCCCGCGCGCATTTCGAAGGTAGGCACAGGCAGTCCTCAACAGGCAGTCAGCGAGTGTCGCCATACGTCCGGGAGGCAGAGTAGAAAGATGCGGGTCGTGCGCCATGGGTACTTCTCTCTCGGAACCGCCGCGCTGGTCGCATGCGGAAGCACGGTACCTGTTGAGCAACCAGCTCAGGTGCGTTTCGTGCTTGATGCGCCATTCTGCAGCTCCGTCCTGCCTGTGCAGTTCGCAATTGATGGCATCACTGCAGGAAACGACACGTTCCGTGTGCATTTTCCACCAGACCACACCGCATCGAGTGCGTTCGCCGTGACCGTTGGCACCCACGTACTCGCCGCTCGGACCTTCGGCCCCTTCGTCTATGTCTGGCGCGACACCGTCGTCACCGCGAGCCCAGGCAACTTGGCTACCGACACGCTGTCATTCTACTGTTCCTGAGCCAGGGTGCTTCAGTTGTGCTGCAGCGCGCCAGCTGACAAGCGCCACTGATTAGCCTGCCGTCCAACAAGGGTTTGCTGCTGGCCCGCCAGCAGAAACACAAGTCGTTCGAGGGACCTGACCAACAGATGGAGACCATCGGATAATGTGGCCGCGGTTCGAATCACCAGCGGGCGAACAGCTCACGGTCGCCCAAGTTGTCGAGCGGGGCAACAGTGCCATCAAGGCACCCGCCGGGCTCGCCATCGCTGCGATCGCACTTTCCAGTCTGATAGTCGCGGCGATCGTCCGCAGCCACGTAATGGCCGAGCCGGACTCATGGCACAGATTTCTCCCCGCGCTATTGATGTTCGCTTGCCTGGGGTTTGCGTTCGGGATTGCCTGGGCTTGGCATGCGGTCACGGTTCCTCGCTGGTGGGACTGGGCCGTGGCAACAGGCGTCGATACGGACGAGCTTATCGCCGCTGCCTCTCAAGCAGGATTGATCTCACGCCGCGAGGCGTGGTGGCAGGAGCGCCCATCGACCTTGCATGCCCGGCGCCGACATCGCTCGAATCAGGCCCTCTAACCCGCGCTTGCTGCGGTTGAGGCCAAGTCGGTTCGCCCGCCGCGATGTATTGTTATGGGAGGATTGCGGCGGCCTCACCTGGCCTCGCGACGGAAGCGCAGGTCGTTAGAGCGCCAAGCAGTCGTCCCGCACCGCGACACCCGTAACCGAGGACTCCATGCGATACACCGACCATGATTTGACCGCGATCGTTCGCCGCGCACTGCACATCGAGCATGACCTGGCAAATCTCACCGAATCGCAGGTAGTGGATATCGCACGCGAGGTCGGAATCAGTGACGAGGCCGTTCAGGCAGCACTCACCGAGCATCGGCGGAACTCAGTCACTCATGCTGTTACCAGGTATCGGGTCACACTTCGTTGGCCCATGGCGATTTGTCTAGGCTGGTTCGTAGGGCTATTCATCAGCCGGTGGTATGACTGGCACCACTTCAATTTGCCAAGCCAGTGGTTGACCCTCGTGATCGGTGTGACAGCCGGGATGCTCGCCGCTCGCGATCGGCGCCCTTCGCGATTCCAGATCGCGAACGCGGCTCTCTGGATCAGTTATCTCGCGATGCAGCTGTATGAGGACGTCCTGGAAATCCCACTCGGCGGGTCATACCGATTCCCTGCCTGGACTGTCGCGAGGCTCGGTATGTGGTGGCTCGTGGCCGCGGCGTTCGGGTTCTTGCTCAACCGCGCTTTCGATACGTGGGATGGCACCGGCGCCGCGCCGGGCGAGACTACGGTGCGCCGCATCCGAGAGGTCGCTCGGCGATTGGTGTTCCGGGCGCTCCATCGGATTGATGTGCAAGGTGTTGAGTCACAAGGGCTTCGCTCCGGGGCGTTCTAACGCGCGGTGGCGTTCTTTAGGTCGGATCTACCAGGTCGGATCCAAACGCTCATCCGGCCTTGGAGCGATGCTGTTTCATGCTGCAGCGATCCGTTGTCCCCTCCGTTGGAAGATGAATCCCCGCAGTCCGGTGGCCCAGCCCGTCGACCCGCAAAGTCGGCATACCGGCAAGGCGTGTGGCCCCTTTTCAGGCGCGTTTGCGCCAACTAGGGAGAGTCCATTCACTCACGATGCCCCACGCGCTGGCGGTCTGACGACCGGCGCTTGGGCCGCGGGGCCGAACCACCCGGCCTGACGGCATGCCCGAGGACGGATCGCCCATGATTGACGAATCGACGAGTGGCATTCGAACGATCACCGAGTTTCTTGAACTCAGCCCGATCGCCCGACGCAAATTCCTGATCGGAATGCAGGCTGTTCTCGTCGGACTGAGCGGATTGAACCTGACCGGGTGCGGCGCGGGGAGTGCCGCTGAGTCCGGAACAACCTCACCGCCGCCGCCACCACCACCGCCCGCGTCAGGCGGCCCAGGATCGGGAACGATCGTCTTCCCAACAGGCTTTGCGCCCAAACTCACCGGCTTGACGGTCACCAGTGGCCACGGCCCGTCGAGCGTGGACGCTGCCATGGGGTTCGGCGCGACCACGGACCCGTCCAACCCGTCGATGGTGTACCTCCAGGATGCAACCGGGGCGGTGATCTTCCTGGGTTTTGTCGATCCATCGTCAACATCCAACACCCTGGGGGCGCTATCGACGGCGACCGCCCTCATCTACTTCGCCTTGGACACCTACTCGCTGCCGCCGGCCAGCAATGCGGCGATTCTTGCCCTGATTGCGGCTGACCCGCACACGACGACACTAGCGAATGCGATTTCGCAGCGCATGCTGGCAAACACCTACGCGCTCGACCGAAGCGATTCGGCCATCACCGCCGCGCTGGCGACGGCCTACACCGGGATCACGGGGGCAGCCCCTGCGGGCCGGCGCGTGGCGCCGGTCAGCACGGCGGCCCTGGAAAGCGGCGGCACCGAACTCGCCATCAGCGGTGGACTCCAGAGCGGTTTCAACATCAACATCGACCCGACGGGAAACACCACATCCTATACCGGTCAAAACACCTTCCGCCGCTACGCCACGATGTACGCCTATGAGACCAGCACCACTGACACCACCGGAACAAAGACCACGCTGACGAACGCGCTGTTGACCGGCACGCCGATCGACGTGCAATCAACCCAGCGATTGAATTTCGTCACCGCGCTCAAGGACATCTTCACGACGACGACGCCGTTGAGTCCGGTCACAACCGATCCGGTCACCCTGGCACTCCCCTCGGGAACGACGCAAGCGACCTTCGATATCATCGTGCTGGGTTCGTCGGGAATCGCGGTCGCCCCAGCTTTTTTCAGCAACGCGGCGTACGCGGGAGAAGTCGCGGGTTGGCAGAGCCAGATCACGAGGCTCAACCTCCGCACGGCGATCGGCGACATCTTCTTCGGCCTGATCCTCAACATGATCGGGGTGACATCGATCAGCGCCCTGCCCATAAACATCGATGCCGCCGTCGCATCGCTGGAGGCGATCGGCGATGCCGCGTGGCAAACGGCGATTCGGGATGCAGCCGCCGGCTCGAATTTTTGGAGTCCCGTCAATTACGCTGCCCACATCCTTCTCGAAGGGGGAAGCTTCCCAGCTTCCTCAACCCAGTGGGTGCACAACGTGTTTGAGGCCTACGACGCGCTGATCCAAGGGGCCAATAATGCGAGCGCGGCGGCGATCTCGGAGGCGACCTTCACGACCACGTTGGGGGTTGGTTTTCGCGTGATTGTCGGTGCTATGTCGGGAGCGTCGATCGTCCTCGGCGTGGGCGATCTTGCGGCGGTCATTCACGATATGAACAACGCGCACCAGGGCGACCTGTGGAGCGCGGTCCTCGGCGTCCTGCCATTTCACCTGAACCCGACGAGCGTGACCGTCACGCCAGGTTCCTCGACGCCGCAACAATTCACGGTATCGCTCCCTCCCGGATCCACCGGAAACTACGTCTGGACCTGGACGTTGACCGGCGGCGTCACCGCGCAGATCACCGACGAACAAGGCCACCAGGGAACGGCGCTGAGCAAGATTAGCTCCACCAGTGTCTTTCTGCTCACCACGTCGAGCGATGTGCACCCGATGACGCTGACCGTCGACGGATTCTTTGTCGAACCCGGCGGGACCATCGATTCGCTCGGGACCGCTGTGGCCGCTATCGCCGTGACTCCACCTGCCAATTTTGTTGTTCGCACGTGGACCGCGTCGGTCAATTCGGATTTCAACAGCGACCCGACTGCCGCCACCCAGTTCGTCAATGTCAAGGGATTTTTCACGTTCCCTGTAACGCCGGGCGCTACCAACTACCAGATTGTCACTCCCGACCAGCACCTGTACAACTTGAGTGCCAGCGCCATTGCGGGGTTGCAAGTGGCGACAGACCAGCTTGGCTTTCCTTCTGTTTCTTCACAGCAGGCGACTCCGCCGTGGGGCCAATTCGTCCAGCTCGGGAACGGCCTGATCGGGTTCACCAATAATTACGCCATCTTTCCCGAGCCATTTACGCTTTACGTCTCTCCCGATGGGATTCCAGTCGGGGCGGCTGAGTCTTTCGCCGTTGTCTGGCGCTACTACATCATCGACGGGCAGAGCAGCAGTACCGAACTCACGTACGATCCCATCTCGGCCTCGGTGATCGCAGACACACTCGTGTACATGCAGACCATCATGCTCAACGAAATGACCTCCGCCGGGGCGCCCACCCTCACGGTCACGTGAGAATGCGAGGCGAGCGATCGGCTTGCGCCACTGGCTATCCCCGGTTTTCAGAAACGCGAGAGGGCCCATGATTGACGAATCGACGAGCGGCATTCGGACGATTTCGGAGTTTCTTGAACTCCACCCGATTGCCCGACGCAAATTCCTGGTGGGAATGCAGGCTGTTCTCGTCGGGCTGAGTGGATTGAACCTGGCCGGCTGTGGTGCGGGCAGTGCCGCTGAGTCCGGAACACCCCCACCGCCACCGCCACCGCCCGCGTCAGGCGGTCCGGGATCGGGAACGATCGTCTTCCCAACGGGGTTTGCGCCCAAACTCACGGGGTTGACGGTGACGAGTGGCCACGGTGTGGTCACCGTTGACAGTGCGATGGGGTTCGGCGCGACCACGGACCCGTCCAACCCGTCGATGGTGTACCTCCAGGATGCAACCGGGGCGGTCATCTTCCTGGGGTTTGTCGATCCAGCGTCAACATCCAACACCCTGGGAGCCTTGTCGACAGCGATCGCCCTCATCTACTTCGCCCTCGACGCCTACTCGCTGCCTCCGGCCAACAACGCGGCCATTCTTGCCCTGATCGCGGCCGATCCGCATACGACCACCCTTGCCAATGCCATTTCGCAGCGCATGCTGGCCAGCACCTACGCGCTCGACCGCAGCGATTCGGCGATCACGGCCGCGCTGGCGACGGCCTACGCCGGGATCACCGGAGCAGCCCTTTCGGGCCGGCGCGTGGCGCCAGTCACTACTGCGGCGCTGGAAAGCGGTGGCACCGAACTCGCCATCAGCGGTGGGCTGCAGAGCGGTTTCAACATCAACGTCGATCCGACCGGGGCCACCACATCCTATACCGGTCAAAACACGTTCCGCCGCTACGCCACGATGTACGCCTACCAGACCGGCTCAACGGACACCAGCGGAACAAAGACCACGCTGACGAAAGCGCTCCTGACCGGCACGCCGATCGACGTGGACTCGACCCAGCGATTGAATTTCATCACGGCGCTCAAGGACATCTTTTCGATGACAGCGCCGTTGACTCCGGTCACATCGGATGCCGTCACGCTTTCGCTGCCCTCGGGAACGACGCAAGCGACCTTTGATATCATCGTGCTCGGGTCGTCGGGAGCTGCAGACCCGCCAGCTTTTTTCAGCCAGGCGGCCTACTCGGGAGAACACGCACGTTGGGAGAGCCAGGTCGCCAGGCTCAACCTTCGCACCAGCGTCGGCGACCTCTTCCTGGGCCTGATTCTCAACATGATCGGGGTGGCGTCGATCCAGGCTCACGCCGTGGCCATCGATGCTGCCGTCGCATCGCTGGAGGCGATCGGCGATGCCGCCTGGGAAGCATCGATTCAGGCCGCCGCCGCAGGCACGAATATGATGGCGCCAGTCAATTACGCCGCCAGGATCCTTCTCCTTAACGCAGGGTTCCCGGAGACCTCGAGCGCGTGGGCACACCAGGTCTTCAAGACCGTCACCGCGCTGGGCGAAGCGGCCGGTGATGCATCTGTGGCAGCGATCGCGGAGGCGACCTTCACCACCAACCTGGCGATTGGTCTCCGGCTGATCGCCGGGGCGATTTCGGGAGCGTCGATTGTCCTCGGCGTGGGCGATCTTGCCGCGGTCATATACGACGTCCTCCACGCGCAACAGGGCGACGTATGGAGCGCAATCCTCGGCGTCCTTCCGTTCCACGTGAGCCCCACGAGCGTGAACATCACGCCAGGTTCCTCGACGCCGCAACAATTCACGGTATCGCTCCCTCCCGGAGCCACCGGAAACTTCGTGTGGACCTGGACGTTGACCGGCGGTTCCACCGCGCAGATCACCGACGAGGAAGGCCACCAGGGGACGGTGCTGAGCAAGATCGGCTCCATGAGTGTCTTTCTCCTCACCACGTCGAATGACGTGCACCCGATGACACTCACGGTTGAAGGGTTCTTTGTCGAATCAGGCGGGAACACGGATTCACTCGGGACCGCTGTGGCCGCTATCGCCGTGACCGTACCGAACGCATTTGCAGTTCGCACCTGGACCGTGTCGGTCGATGATGACAATTTCAGCGACCCAACGGCAACCGACCAATTCGCCACTGTCGAGGGGTTTTTCACGTTCCCCGTGACGCCGGGCGCCACCAACTACCAGATTGTGACTCCCCAGGAGAACGTGTACAACCTGGCCGCGGACAGCATTGCGGCGTTGCCGCTGGCGACGGACGTGCTTGACTTCCCTGCCACAACCGTACTGGGGTATGGGGCGCCGTGGGGGCAATTCGTCCAGCTCGGGAACGGCATGATCGGGTTGAACATGAATTACGCATTTTTCCCCGGACCCAACACGCTCTACGTGTCGCCGGACGGAATTCAAGTCACGGCGTCCGGCCAGGCCAACGTTTTCTGGCGCTACTACACGAGGATGGGCCAGAACTACTATGTACCGAACGGTACCGGTCCCATCTCGGCCACGGTCATCGCCGATACACTCGTGTACATGCAGACCATCATGCTCAACGAAATCATAAAGGTCGGGCCGCCCATCCTCACGGTCACGTGATAGGAGCAGGGTGGGAGGCGCCAAGAACACGTGCTGTTACGGTCAGGGATTCTGCTGGCCGCATGCCTTGAGTCACCTGAGACGCGCTTGCTGCCGCCGAGGCGATGCCAGCTGCCTCCGAACGCTGCTCTCGTGCAGTCATTGCCGCCATTCGGCTGCGCGTTCATGGTATAATCCCTGATGTCGAACAACGGTGATACTGTGCTCGTGATCGGTGCGACGGGGCGCGTCGGCCGCCGCGTTGTCGACGAGCTTGTGCGTGCCGATGTGCCGGTCCGCGCCGTCACGCGCCGGCCCACGCATGCGATGCTGCCCCCGGGGGTGGAAGTCGTCGCTGGCGATCTGACGGAGCCCGGCTCGCTCGACGCGGTACTCGACGGCATCGGGCCAGTCTTCCTGGTGTGGTCGGCAGCGGCGGCGACGGCTGCCGCCGTCAGTGCGCGGCTCGCGGCGGATCGGTCGCCCACTCGCCGCGTCGTGTACCTCTCCGCGCCGTTCCGGACGCCACACCCGTTCTTCCAGCAGCCCAACCCGATGCGCGACCTGCACACCGAGGTGGAACGGGCACTCGCCACGACACCTCTCGATCTGGCGATCCTGCGGCCGGGCATGTTCGCGTCGAATGCACTCCACTGGTGGGCGCCCCAGGTTCGCGCGGGGGACGTGGTACGTTGGCCGTACGGTGCGGCCGAGACGGCCCCGCTCGACGAGCGAGATCTCGCGGCCGTAGCGGCGCGTGTGCTGCTCGACATGCAGCATGCACGCGCCGACCTGGTGCTCACCGGTCCAGCGTCGCTGAGTCAAGCCGCGCAGGTGCACCTGATCGGCGAGGCGATCGGCCGTCCGCTCCGGTTCGAAGAAGAGTCGCCTGATGAGTTCCGCCGAGCCGCGGCGGCGACCTGGCCCGGTGGCGTGGCGGACATGCTCCTCGGCGCGTGGCACGCGACGCTCGACCATCCGGCGTTTGTCACGCCGGCGGTCGGTGACATCCTTGGCACCGCCCCGCGGACGTTCGGGGCGTGGGCGGCCGACCACGCAGCGGACTTTGCGCTCGCCAGGTGACGTTGTCGGGCCTACGGGCTAACCTGCGTTGGCTGCGGACGGCCGCATAGTGCGCCGCCGCCGAAACGCAGCGTGGTTGTGCTGCAGCACGCAGCCCCTTCTTCGGGAGAGTGCAGCATGAGCGTCAGGATTGCATCGTGCCTTTTGACGATGGTGTGCGCGGTCACCGCGGCCGCCGCTGGGCAGTCGCGACCGCAAGCGCCAACCATTGATACCCTTGCTGGCGGTGTCCTGCGCGTTCGCAATCATGCTCCCACGGGCTGGACCGGCGCCGCGAGCCGGCACATGGTCCTCGAACGGACGATTCTCTCCAACGAGGGAGTCAGCCTCCTCGCCCAGCCAGACCAACTGGCAGTGGCCAGTGGAGGTGAGATCGTCGTCCACGACCTCAAGCAACCGGGGCTCCTGGTATTTGCGCCCGATGGGCGCTTCCTCCGATCGATCGGGAATCGCGGCGCTGGCCCGGGCGAGTTCAGCGCCTTTGCCCGGATCGCGGTGCGCGGAGATACTGTCGCGGTTCTCGACGAGGGCCGGGCCATTACCTGGCGAACCAACGGAACGTTGCTCGCCCAATGGCGCACGGATCCATGTAGCTGCAGCACCTCGCCGGTGCTTGATGGCCGGGGAGGCGTTCTCGCCCCCGTACGGGTCGAGCGTAGCGGCACGCGACAACTGGCGATGGTGCGCTGGACGTTCAATGGGATGGCACACGACACCACCTTCCTTCCGGCGCCGGAATCCGAAAAGGCATGGCTGCGATTGCGCGATGGATCGATGGTGCACCTGCCGTTCGGCGCCATCGGCGCCGGCGTCTTCGACGTACGCCGCCGATATGTATACGGGAACGCTTCCCAGTATCACCTCATTGTCCTGCGGCCCAACGAGGACTCGATCCAGGTGATCGAGATGCCGGGAGCTCGGCGGCCGGTTTCGCCAAGCCTGCGTGATTCGGCGTACCGAAAGCTCATGGCGTCGCCAATGGTGTCGCCCGTACTCCACCAGAGCGATTTGGCGTCGGTATGGCCCTATTTCATCAGTCTCAATCTCGACAGTGAGGATCGACTCTGGCTCGGACGGCCCACGGAGGCGGGAACGATCGACGCGTTCGATGTCCTCGCGGCGGACGGGCGGTGGCTCGGAACGGTGCGGGCGCCAGATGGTGCAGCACTTCCCTTTACGAACATGGTCTTTACAGGCGGGCGGATGTATCGCCTCGCCGAGAACGAGGATGGTGAACCAGTGATTCAAGTGTTTCGTATCGTCATGCCCTAGTGCGTGGCGAACTCCCGTCGCCTTTGCAGCCCAGCAGGTGCGTGCTGCGGTCGGAGGCTGGCCGAGGTGGGCCCATCAGGTCGTTCACCGAACAGCTCCCGGTTGATGGCGAGGAAGACCGCCTCGCCTGCGGTCTGGCGCTCTCCTGCGCCGACACCGCGGCGGTGATGGGCAATGAGAAGCCGTCCTATACATTTGCGACCTCGTTGACGGTGTGCATCATTCACGATACTGGGCATGATCTTGCCTTGGACTGCGGCGGCGTCACCTGGCCTCGCCGCCGAAACGCAGCGTCGGTAGCGTGACTACCGGGACTGGCGCGCTGTAACACCATCCGTTATAATACCATCCGTGATACGCTCCTTTGCGGGTGGCGCCACCGAGGACCTCTTCAATGGCACCGGCACTCGCCGTGCACGCCAAGCCTGTCCGGCGGTGCTTTGGCCGGTCGCTCGGCGCAAACTGACGCAGCTCAACCGGGTTCGCGACCTGGCGGAGTTGCGAGTACCCCCGGGGAATCGGTCGGAGCGGTTGCGCGGCGACCGAGTGGGACAGTACAGCATTCGGATCAACGATCAATACCGGGTCTGTTTCCGGTGGGAGGAGGGATATGCCGATCAAGTTGAAGTCACGGACTACCACTAAGCGCTCCAGCGGCGCGCCACTCGTGCGGCGTCGCCTCCCGACGCATCTGCCGCCGACTCATCCCGGTGAGATGCTCCGGGAGGAGTTTCTCGTGCCACTTGGCATCACGCAGTCAGCGTTTGCCCTACAGCTTGGGGTGTCGTTTCCTCGACTGAATGAAGTCGTCAACGGAAAGCGTGCGGTGACACCCGACACGGCGCTTCGGCTGGCACGGGTAACCGGAATGAGTGCGGATTTCTGGCTTGGACTGCAGCAGGATTGGGATCTTTGGCACGCATTGCGATCGGATGAAGCGGCAGAGATTGCTCATCTGCAACCGCTGCGCCACGCGAGTTGATAGCACGCTAACCCGTGCTTGCTCGCGGCGCTGCCACTCTTTTCTTCGGAGATTCACGCATGAGCGCAGAAGCGAATCGGTGTCCCAAGTGCGATGGCAAGATGGTGCAAGGGTCCTTCAAACGCGACGGCTGGCGGCGCATGGTCGTTAGCTGGGTCGAGGGGGCGCCGGAGAAGTCCTTATGGAAGCGCGCGAAGGTCCCGCCGGGGAACGGCGTTCCGGTGGGAACCTATTGCTGTTCGACGTGCGGCTTCCTGGAGTCGTACGCGCGTCCCGAGTTCGCCGCCGAGTAATCCCGAGCCCCCTCCTGTTGCATTCCAACAGGAAGCCGCGCATCTTATGTCGGAACCCGACAGAAGAGCACTGCATGGCTGCCTCCTCGTCCGACGTCGTTCGCGGCACCCTCGACCTCCTCGTGCTCCGGACCCTCACGTTCGAGCCAATGCACGGCTGGGGCATCTCCCAGCGGATCCAGCAGCTGTCCCACGGCGTCCTCGACGTCAACCAGGGCTCGCTGTATCCGGCGCTGCAACGTCTCGAGCAGAAAGGGTGGATCGATAGTGACTGGCGCGTGAGCGACAACAATCGCCGCGCCAGGTACTACCGCCTGACCGCTACCGGGCGCAGGGCACTCCATCAGGAGACTGTCAGCTGGCGCCGCTATGTCGCGACGATTGACCTGATCCTCGGTGAGGTCTGAGATGACCGGGATCCGGATTCTCCTCGCCCGCCTCCGCGGCCTCTTCGGCAAGACCGACAGCGATGCGCGCCTCGACGATGAGATCGCGCTGCACCTGGAGCTCGAAACGCAGCAGCGGATTGCGGCGGGACTCTCGCCCGCCGAGGCGCGGCGCCAGGCGCGCATCGCCTTCGGAGCCATCGAGGCGATGAAGGAGGAACACCGCGACGGCCGCGGGATCCTCTGGATCGAGGACCTCATCGCCGACATCCGTCACGCGCTTCGAGCGCTGCGCGGCGCGCCGGTCCTCGGAGGCGCCGCGATCATTACCCTTGCGGTCGGCATCGGCGCCAACACCGCGATCTATTCCGCTGTCAGCGCCGTGATCCTCCGGCCGCTTCCGTTCGCCGATCCGGGTCGCCTGGTGATGCTCACCGAAGAGAACCCCGATCGCGGCTGGCATCTCAACGTCGCGGCGCCGGCGAACTACCTCGACTGGAAGGAGCAGGTCGCCGCATTCCAGGACGTCGCGGCGTTCATTCCGAACGAAGGCACGGCGACGCTCACCGGTCCGGGCAATCCACGTTCGGTCGACGGCATCTCCGTGACGGGCAATTTCTTTCGTGTTCTCGGAGTCCCCGCCGAACTCGGACGCACCTTCAGCGATCAAGAGACGTGGGACGGTGGGCCGACCGTCGCCGTGATCAGCGACCGCCTCTGGCGGGCGCAATTTGGCGCGACTCCCGCGATCGTCGGGCGCACGATCCACCTCGACGGCGGCGACATCCAGGTCGCCGGGGTCATGCCGGCGACGTTCGCGTATCCGTCGAGCAGCGTCGACATGTGGACGCCGACCGCTTGGAAGACGTCGGATCGTTCGCAAGTCTTCTTCCGTCGCGCCCATTTCATCCGTCCGATTGCGCGACTCAAGCCCGGCGTCACCCTGCAGCAGGCGAATGCGCAGCTGCAAGTCGTGGTCGATCGGCTTCAGCACCAGTATCCCTTGACCAACACGCACATGGGCGCCGAGATGGTGCCGCTCCATGATTTCATCATCGGCAACACACGGCAGCCTCTGGAGATTCTGCTCGCCGCCGCGGGTCTGCTCCTGCTGATCGCGTGCGCGAACGTCGGCAACCTGATGCTGATCCAGGCCGCCGGGCGCGGCCGCGAGACGGCGCTCCGCCTCGCGCTCGGTGCGGGCCGCGGTCGACTTGTCCGTCAGGGACTCGCCGAGAATCTCCTCCTCTCCGTCATCGGAGGCTCGGCGGGCCTGGCGCTCGGGTGGTGGGGGACGCACACCCTCATGGCGCTCGAGCCGGCGGGGATGCTTCCGGTCGACAACATCGGCGTGAACTGGCACGTCGTGACGTACGTGATCGCGATCACCCTGGCGAGTGGACTGGTGTTCGGCATCGTGCCGATTCTCTGGACCTCCCGTCGAGCGCCTGGCGACGCGCTCAAGGAGGGGGGGCGGGGGGCGGGAGTCGGGCACCGGATGCGCCGGTGGGGGCGATTCATCGTGGTGGCCGAAGTGGCGCTCGCGCTGCTGCTTTCCATCGGCGCGGGACTCCTGGTCCGGTCGTTCGAAAGGCTTGAGCGGGTGGATCCCGGCTTCGATCCCGACGGTGTGGTTGCCATCACGATGAACATTCCGGGCAATCGCTACGATACCACGACGAAGGTGAGCGGATTCTACCACGACGTGCTCGGCCAGGTCGGCGCACTTCCTGACGTGCGCTCGGCTGCGGTGACGACGACCCTGCCGCTGGCGGGCGGTGTCGGCTGGACCAGCGATTTCACTGCGGCCGGGCGCGGAGCAGATGGGTACGGCACCGAGGTGGCCCATCGTACGGTGTCCCCAGAGTATTTCCGGACGATGCGGGTGCCGATCCTCCGCGGACGCGGCTTTACCGCAGCCGATACGCCCGACGGCGCGCAGGTCGTCGTCATTAACGACGCGCTGGCGCGGAGCTATTTCCGCGGCGAGAACCCGATCGGGCAGCGGATCGCCTTCGATCGTGTTCCGGATTCCGCGTCGGTGTGGCGCACCGTTGTCGGCGTGGTGGGCGATGAGCGGCAATCCGCGCTCGCGACGGTACCGCAGATCGAGGTCATCACTCCCGAACTGCAGGCGCCGTCCACGTACATGAATCTCATGGTGCGCACCGGCCACGATCCGAAGGCAGTCGTCGGAGCCATCCGGCGCGTGGTGGCGCGGATCGATCCGTCGATCGCGTTCACCAGCGTCCAGACGATGAACGAGGTGCGCGATCAATCACTGGCCCACGCCCGCTTCCTGATGCTGCTGCTCTTTTCGTTTGCCGGCGCGGGACTGCTCCTCGGCGCCGTCGGCGTCTACGGGGTCATGGCTCACGCGGCGCGCGCGCGGACGCGAGAGATGGGCATCCGTATCGCCCTCGGCGCCCAGCGTCCGGCGGTGCGCTGGCTGGTGCTTCGCGAAGGTCTGGCGTTGACGGCGATCGGTGTCGCGCTCGGCATCGGCGCCGCGCTCGTGGTCTGCCGCGCGATGACCGCACTGCTGTACCAGACCGGGTCCACCGATCCGGTGACCCTGGTCGTGGTGCCGATGGTCCTCGCGATCACCGCGCTGCTGGCGACGTGGCTCCCGGCGACTCGTGCCGCGCGCGCAGATCCGGTGGTATCATTGCGGGGCGAGTGAGTTAGCGGCTTGCCCTCAGGCGTTGGCACCCGGGCCGCAAGTGGTTTTCGGTCGCGGTGAACTGGTGCTCGCCGTGGTCGCAGCCTCCAGCTGGAACCGTATTCAGAGACGAGGACTGATGCCGAAGCCTCAGACATGCCCCGAGTGCAACATCTCGATGGAAGCGGGTGTGACCGTCGACCTCGAAAGCCGTCGGACGCAGACATGGCTTCGCGGCCCAGTGGAAATAAAGCGGCTGATGGGCATCAAGACCCGTGGCAAGGAACTCCTGCCGGTAGTCAGCTACCGGTGTCCCCAATGCGGGTACCTCAAGACGTTCGCGCCACCGATCTGACAAGATTGAGAACAGTATGGAGCGTGACCAGGCGGCCGTTGCTCTGCTACCGATATGCAAGCCGTTAGGCCGACGAATGAAGGGATAGCCAATGCCAAGGGTGCAATTCCGAATTGCCTCATATGCTGCCGCGCTGTTCACCCCGTTTGCATTAGCGTGTGGACATCGGCAGGTGATTGGCGCGCAGGCCAGTGCCCCGTCGACTGCATGCGCACTTGCTCCGTTGGGGACCGCGTCCCGCGGCTTCCGTGTCGATACCACCACCACACCGTACGAATGGCGTAACCCGGCATCCACGAGCGTCGAACGCGTGATCTACCGTCTGTACGGAGATTTCATTCGCGGCCGGGTTGCCGGAACAACACCCACGCCATCTCCGCTCTGGTCCGCCGCCGAACAGCGGATCACGTCGGGATATGATGCGGGGCAGACCTTCATTCCCGCAGGGCTCATTCCTCGAGTCTTGCGAATCGTTCCGACGGATTCGACGCGTG
Source organism: Gemmatimonadales bacterium (assembly GCA_036499125.1). GTDB lineage: Bacteria > Gemmatimonadota > Gemmatimonadetes > Gemmatimonadales > GWC2-71-9 > Palsa-1233. Next base: position 209,419 of record DASYEH010000007.1, on the reverse strand, counting down.
CGATGTACTGTATCCAGGCGGTCTGGACAGGCACTGACCCGCTCAAGGGTGCGGTCGAAACGGTCTACGCCGTTCGCGAGAGTGGCCACTGGGTATTGCTGGGAGCGATCAACGTCAACACGGCCGCCTGGTCGCGCGTGACCTTCGGCCCGATCACCTACATCTATCCACCCACCCACCGGTTCGATTCGGCGAAAGCACGAGCCGCAATCGCATTCACTGATTCCCTCGTAGACCGCTTCGGCGTCCGATCATTGCCACGACTCGACTACTATCTGGCCCGATCCGGCGATGACGCCCTCGGCTTGCAAGGGATCGACAACTACCAGAAGTATCCCGGCGTTGTCGGTGGGATGGCAGCACCTGGTCGCATCATGGAAGGCGATCCATCACAAGGCGAGAACTACCGGCACGAACTCGTTCATCAGATGCTGGCGCCTCTGACAGCAAACGGCAGGACGGACTATCTCGTCGAAGAGGGTGTTGCCGTGTGGCTCGGCGGTACCAAGGGAATGTCATACGATTCGGCGCGGCGCGTGCTCGGCGCGCAACTGCTGGCGCACCCAGCGGTGTCGTTGGATTCGATTCCGGGCACCCTGGACTGGAGTCAAGGAACCGTTGGTGCGGTCCTCATCCAGATGGTCTTCGAGAAGCGAGGGATGGCGGGCGTCAGATCCTTGTATGGGGTCGGCACGACAACTGGCACGGACAAGGCGGTATTCGAGAACGTCCTCGGCGCGCCTTGGGCAGAGATCAAGCGAGCTTGGCGGTCAGCCGCCACGGCTGGCCTGCCGTGATAGTGACGATGGGATTCACGTGGTACAGCCGACGTGATGCAGCCTGACCCGCGCTCGCTGGCGAAGAGGCTGAGCGGCTCGACCGGCTGCGACGTATTCTTGATTAACGACTGCAGAGGCCGTTCCCGGCCTTGGCGCAGAAGCGCAGAGGCGTCAGGGCGATCCAGGAGGATATCGGGTGGCGACAACGGTTGAGTTGCGTTCAACCTTCGCGGTTGCGGCGCTGTTCGGTCTTGCGACGCGTGCGGCCCCGGTCGACGCAAATTCTCGCACAGTTGTTGATTCGGGAATCTTTGTCGCCGTCCGCGACTCGGCTGGGCACCCGCTCAGTGGTACCAAGGTCGATCTGTTCGCGATGCCGCCGATGGCACCGGTGACTGTCTCCGGGACGACCGATTCGCTCGGTGATGCCCGCTTCACCAACCTGACTCCGGGACCGTATCGCGTCACGTTTCGCCGCCTCGGATTCACTCCAGCGCTGTGGGATCGCCAGGTTCGTCCTGGTGCGATCGATACCATCAGCGTTGTGTTGCGGCGGGCACCTGCAATCATGCACGGCCGAGAACCCGCGATGCTGGATGTGGAGTGGCCTTTGCATGATCGCAATAGCGAGGCGCCCTGACACGCGCTTCCCGTCGTCGTGGCAGCTCGGCCGGCGCGTGGGCCGCGCGCATTGCGAAGGCCTGCCGCTGCGAGCAGGAGCTACGCGTCTTCAGGTTCGACTCGCGGCCCTGAGGTCACTGGCAAATGGCACAACTCGAACTCGTCACCCTCATTGTCCGCGAGTACGACCGCGCACTCGACTTCTTCGTGAACGTCCTGGACTTTGAGCTTGTCGAAGATCAGCCGGCGCAGACCAATGATGGCCGCCCGAAACGATGGGTGGTCGTGCGTCCACGGGGAGCAGTCACCGGGATCCTGTTGGCGCGGGCCGATGGAGCTGACCAGCAGGGCGCCGCAGGAAGGCAGTTCGCTGGGCGAGTCGGCTTCTTCCTGCGGGTTGACGATTTCGACGCGACTTATGCGCGCCTCCTTGGTAATGCCGTGCAATTCGTGGCGCCGCCCCGCTCAGAACCGTACGGCCGGGTGGCTGTCTTCCTCGACCTGGAAGGCAATCGCTGGGACCTGCTTGGGCCGGCCGCTGGCACCTGACCCACGCGTGCTGCGGACGGGGCCATCTGCCTCAACCGCCGCGACGTAGATTGCTTGGACACGTGACGGCCTTGGCTGGACCCGCGGCAGAAGCGCCGGGTCGTCAGGCAGCTCCTCTCCATCCTGATGTGCCGGAGTTCTCGATATCCCAGACTACCTCGCCGCACTTGCTGAGCTTGACCTGCTATTGCGGCGGCACGACGTCGCCTATTGGCTTTTCGGTGGCTGGGCCGTCGATTTTCACGTTGGCCGCATCACCCGCGAGCATGGCGACATCGACATCGCGATCTGGTCGGACGACCGCGCGCGTTTGGCTGCGCTGCTTCACGATCGCGACTGGTTGCATCAACCGGATGTGGGCGAAGATGGCTACACATGTTACCAGCGTGAGGAGATCCGGCTCGAGGTCGCGTTTCTCGCCCGCGACGAGCAGGGCGACATCTATACGCCGCTGAGCGACGGCCGCGGGGAATGGCCGAGGGACAGCTTTGGTGACGCGGTTGGCACCCTTTCTGGGGTGCATGCCCGGGTCGTCGGACGTGACTCACTGATCGCTGACAAGTCAATCGTTCGATCGGACATCGTCACAGCTGCAAAGGATCAGGCGGACATTGCGGCGCTGCTACCCCGGGCGGAGGGCCGGAGCCGCGGCCGAACGAACGCTGCAGCTGACAACGTGGCCGGAGGTCTTGGGGAATGATGCCGATATTCCGGAGTTTGCCGGTACTGTCTGGACGCGTCGTAGCTGTCGCGCTCGTGATCGGATATTGCCCGGCGGTGACAGCGCAGCTGCCGCCGCTGCGGGACTCGAGCATCCTGGCTACGGTAAGAGCGTCTTCTCCCTGTCCGGCCGCGCTTCCCGACCTTTGGGTCGGTCCGACGGCTCCTGTATCAGGCCGGGCGCATCGAGACACCGCACTCGCGACTTCAGTGCGCTGCAACTTGCTGGTTGCCGCTTCAACCCTGATTGCGGCCAGTCCTGACACGGCAGTGCGCGCCATTCCTGCGCGGGCGTATTGTGCGAGAGTCCATCCGCTCGACCTTCGACATGCCGCGTACGGGCAACCCGGCGACGTCTACTTCGCCGTGGAATTCCCCTCCCCGGGTGGCGGTGTCGCCATGCTCATCAATCGCGTCAGTGGCACCACATCGCTACGGACGATGACGGAGCTTCGGCCTGGCAGCGGAAGCGTTCGCTGCACCGCCAACTGGGACGCTGCGGAGATGGGCCTGACGCCGACCCGGGCTGCGGACACACTCGGTCGCAATCGAATCGCCTCGCCGACCTCCTGGACCATTTCGTCCGCCGGCCAACCGGTGGTGGATAGTGCCAGCATCGCCGGCGTCATTGCACAGTTCTATCTGGGTCGCGAACAACCATTCGTGTCGGGACCAGGTCCGGCGCCCTTTCGCATCGACACGTCGACCAACGCGTGGAATCGTCTGGTCGCCCGAGCCATCAGGCAACAGCGACCCACTGCACTCCCGCCGCTCGCCGATTCGGTAGCGTACTATACCAACGCCGAGAGCATTGAACACCTCGTTGTGGACCTGGACACCGTCAGCCTGACGCTGAAGCACTCGCACTGCAGCGAACGGCACACCAGCAGGTTTACTGCTGGCTTCACCAGCTCACGGTATTACATGACCCGAGCCACACCATGGCTTCGTGAGTCGCCTGACGCGGCGATCATGGTGGCAGAGGGCGACTGCACGCCGTACCAGCGCCCGGGGTGATTGGCGGCGGCGCACGCTGCAGACCGCTGATGGTCGGGTGGGTGTTCGGCAGGTGATGTCGACCCGGCTTCCGCGACCGCTCGATTGATGAACGTCAGCCTCGCCCGGAGGCTCGTCTGTACAATGGAGATATTGCGTGACTCCGATTCTCTTTGGCAACCCTGCCTCATGTAAGCGTCATCCGACCCGGCTTATCCGAGGCGCTGTAGCGCTGTCGGTGGCTCTGGTTGCGAGCATGACCAGGCCGACCGCCGCAACCGCACAACGTGCTGCATCGGCGCCCAACGCGCCGATCTACACGCAGCGCCTGGCGCACGCGTACGCACATCTCGGCAACGGCCTGCTCGTCATTCGTTCCCGCTGGACGCCCGCGGGACTGAACGATGCCGCATTCGAGCAGGAACCAAACTTTTATTACTTGACGGGTGACGAGCGATTGTTCGCCGCGGTTCTCGTGCTCGACGGCGCGACGCGCCAGGCCGAGCTGTTCGTGCCGGCTGAGCTTCCAGCAGCACTCCGCTTCTTCGCGCCGACGCAGCCAGGACCGATGGCACTCGCTCCGGCCGCCGTGCACATCGATCACGTCTCCGCCTGGGGTGACTTCTCGTCGTATATCGACAGCCGTCTCCGCGCCGATCCGCGTCGAGTGATCTACGTCGACGACGGCGGTGGCGCAGGCGACTTCGCGGGAGCGCTTGGAACTCCGTTGGATTCGCTGGCGACGCTTGGTAACCCATGGCGCGAGTGGCGGCACATGATCCAGCAGCGTTGGCCCGAGGCTGCCGTGCGGAGCGGTGGCCCGATCCTCAGTGATCTCCGGGCGGTAAAGGATTCAACCGAGATCGCGACGCTGCGCCGCGTAGGCGCGACGAGCGCGGCGGCGTTGATCGCAGGGCTGGCTCGCTTTGCGCCAGGCCGGCGTCAACGCGACGTGGAAGCGGCCGTCGTCGAGTCGTGCGTGCGAAACGGCGGTGGTGTGTCCTTCTGGCCGTGGGCGATGTCCGGCCCCAATTCCGAGTTTTCCAAAGCCTTCACCTCCCTTGCTGACCCTCAGCATCTCGACCGGGTGATGCAGGCCGGCGAGGTCGTGCGACTGGACATCGGCTGTCAGGTCGACCACTACCAGGGAGATGTCGGCCGAACGGTGCCGGTGTCGGGCACGTTCACGCCCAGTCAGGCGGAAGTCATCGACTTGCTCGTCACCGCGTACCGGGGAGGGCTCGCTGTGCTGCGCCCAGGCGTGACCGGCGACGCCGTGGTCCGGGCCAGCCTCGCTGCGGTTGCCCGTCGCCGGCCCGCATTGCACACGTCGCTCGCGAAGGAGGCAGCGGCGGTGATGGCCCGCCCCGACGGTATTCCGTTCTGGGAAGTGCATGGCATCGGTCTCGATGCCGCCGAGGACTTGCCCGACACGCTGCGCGCGGGGATGACGCTGGACTATGAGCCGATCTTCGCCGTCGGCGGGCAAGGGTATTACATGGAAGACATGATTCTGGTCACGCCAACCGGATTCGAGATCCTCACCAAGGGGCTGCCATATTCGGCGGTGGAGATCGAGCGTGCGATGCGCCAGAGGGGCAGCCAGAATACGCGGAACTCAGTCGGGCATTGACGCCCACGCGTTGCCCTTCTTCTCGACCGGCATAGGTTACTCCCATGCCAGATGAGCCCACGCCAGTCCCTGCGTTGCTGGGGGGCCGATACCAGGTTGAGCGCGAGCTCGGTCGCGGTGGCATGGCGTGCGTCTATCTGGCCCAGGATCTCAAGCACGCCCGCCGGGTGGCGGTGAAGGTGATCCTGCCCGACCTGGCTGTCACGGTGGGACGCGACCGTTTTCTCCGCGAAATCGAAATCGTCGCCAAGCTCCATCATCCCAACATCATGCCGCTCTACGATTCGGGCGATGCCGACGGGCTGCTCTACTTCGTCATGCCTTACGAGCCGGGCGATTCGCTGGGCGATCGCTTGCGCCGCACGGGTCCACTCGGAATTGACGAAACATTCAGCATGCTGCGGGATGTCGCACGGGCGCTCGCGTATGCGCATGACCATGGTGTGGTCCACCGCGACATCAAACCCGACAATGTCCTGACGGCAGGCGATGCTGCTGTGGTCACCGACTTCGGAATCGCCAAGGCCCTCACTGCGGCCCTTGTCCAGCCTGAGGCGGAGTCGATTACGCAGACCGGCTCTGCGATCGGCACCGCCGCGTACATGGCCCCCGAGCAACGGCTCGCCGACCCCACCACGGATCACCGCGCCGATATCTATGCCTTCGGCTGCCTGGGCTTTGAAATGCTGACGGGTGAGCCGCCGTTCGCCGGCGTATCGGGCTACCAGATTCTGGCCGCGCAGATGCAGAGCGTCGCCCAGCCGCTCACCGAGCGCCGGCCGGATGTGCCTCCCGCCCTGAGCGCGCTGCTGGCACGCTGCCTCGAACGGGATCCGGCTGACCGGCCGCAGCGTGCCACGGATTTGCTCGATGCGCTGCGCGATACGACGCGCACGTCCGGTGAGAGCGTGGTCCGGCCGGTTCGCTCCCGCCGGTGGTCGGCCGTGATCGGCGCTGCACTTCTCCTGGCGGTCGTCTCGATCTGGTTTGTGGCGTCCCACCGCGATGCCACCGGTCCGGTCACGCTGGCGGTGCTTCCGATTCGCAGCACTGGCGGCGATTCGGCGCAGGCGCTCCTCGCCGAGGGGTTCGGCGACGATATCGCCATGGCGCTCGTCAACGTGCCGTGGGTGCGGGTGATGAGCCGGCAAGGGGCGGCGAACTATGGTGGCCAATCGGTCGTCGATCCGCGGGTGGCCGGAAAGGCACTTGGCGCGCGGTACGTCATCGTCGGAACGCTGCGCGAGCTCGAGGGGCGCCGCACCTTTACCGCGCAACTGATCAACAGTTCCGACGCGTCGGTGCTCTGGGCGGATCAGTTCGACGCCCACGCCGATCTCGCCGCGTTGCGGGATCGCATTGTCTCGCTGGTCGGCGCGCGCCTGCGCCCGCTTGGCGGACAACAGCCGGTCCACCTGGCGGACGCACGCATGGAGTCCCGCGGAAGGAACAATGATGCCTATCTGCTCTATCTGGTCGGCAAGCGCAACTTGAGCGAGCGCGGCTCCAGCATCGGGCATAGCATCGATCAGTTCCGCCAGGCGATTGCGCTCGACTCACTGTACGCCGAGGCGTATTCGGGGCTCAGTCTCGCCCTGGCGCTGGCGCCCTATTTCCAGGGCGTATCTGTCGCGTCCGTTGCGGACGAAGCCACTGGGTCGGCGCGTCGCGCCTTGCAGCTCGACCCTTCCTTGGCGGAGCCGCACACGGCACTCGGGTTGGTGCTGGAACACAACCTGGAATGGGATCGCGCCGAGAGCGAGTTCCAGGCGGCCGTCACCGCCGACGGGCACGATGTGGAGGCGCGGGTCCAGTACGGCCGGCTGCTTCTTGCACGAAGCCGGGTCGCCGCGGCCAAGGGACAGTTCACGCAAGCCCTGGCAGATGAGCCCGCATCGGCGCTGGTCCACAGCTGGGTGTCGTACGCCTGGCTGGTCGAAGGCAGGCTGGACAGTGCGCTCGTCGAGAGTGACCGCGCCATGCAGAGCAACGCCTACAACGTCAGCACGGTCCTCTATCGTGGCATGCTGCTGCTCGCGCTCGGTCGCCGCGAGGATGCTCGGCGGCTGATGGCCACGGCGCCGCCGTATCTCGGGCCGAGCCTCTATGTGCTGGCCAGGACCGGCGACACTGCCATCGTGCGTGAACGGCTCGCTCAAATGACCAAGGAGCGCATCACGCCATGGCTAGAGTCGGCCCGCTTCTTCGGGCTGCTGGGAGCCGGCGACACTGCTGGTGCCCTCGATGCAATGGAACTCGCTACGGCGAATCGCGAAGCGTGGCCGCTCTTTGGTTCGCCGGCCGACCGGATGTACGACGGGGTGCGCGGCAGCCCGCGATTCAGTTCGGCGTTGCGCAGCATGGGGTTGTAGGGGCCAGCCGACGGGCGGCCACGCCCTACGCGGTACCATGATTCCATCACGGCCAACATCACGGAGCCGACCGATGATCAGCCAGGGTTTTGAAACGACCGATCCAATCACCATGACGCGTCTTGTCGTGGTGCAGGGCGCCCGGGAAACCGGTGGTCGTGGCTGGGTGACCGAAGTCCACTGTCCCGAGGGCGCAGCGCCCTGGGGGCCGCCGCACATGCACCGGACCTGGACCGAGACGTTCGAGGTCCTCACCGGGAGTGCGAGCTATCGGTTGGGTGGGGTGGTGCAGACGCTCCAAGCGGGTGAGACGGTGGTGATGCCGCCGGGCGTGCCGCACCGGCATCCCTGGAATACCGGCTCGGGCGTGATGGTCTTTCGGCAAAGCAACGATTTTGGCGCCACGACCCCCGAAGCTGTTCACGACGTGCTGGGCGCGTTTGCCACCATCAATGGACTCGCGCGCGAGGGACGGGTCAGCGCGCGCGGCGTGCCGAAAAATCCGCTGCAGGTGGCCGCGACGATACGGCTGTTGATGAAGCATGGCGGATTCGATGCGACATTGCCTGTGCCACTCCAGCTGGCTGTCGGCGCCACATTTGGCCGGCTCGCCGAAGCGCTCGGCTATCGAGCCATCTACGATCGGTACCTGGAGTAGCGCGGATACCGTTTACGTGTCGCGGTATCGATAGCGCGACACCGGCCTTATCGCTTCTTCCCGCCGACGCCGGGCACCGCCGTGATCTGCTTCATCCACGCCGTGACCTGGCGTTCGTTGATGTCGCCCACCGAGGCGAGCTCCACGCCGCGTGTCGACTTGCCCATCCCGATCGGCGTCACCGGCGGCACCGGCGTGAGTGTCACGCCGTTGACGAACATCAGCTTGACGTGGCCGGCGAAGGCGCCGCAACAGAAGCACCAGCCATCGCCGACGCCGTAGTACGACATCCCCCACTTGACCGAGCGCTGCAACCGGGGCAGCGTCTTCGCCGCCAACGCGTCGACCCGCTCGGCGATGCCGCGCTGCGGCTCGGGCAAGGTGGCGATGTAGGCGAAGACCGGCTTGTCGCCGTCAGCCGCCTTCGCGGGGCTTGCCCGACCGGTCATCGCTTGCGGCAACTTGGTGAGAACGTTTGCGGGCGCCACGCGCTTGGCCGACTTGCGCACGGCGGCTTTTGGCGTCTTCACTGGCTTGCGAGCCGGCATGACGAAACCCGTCTTTCAGGTTGTGGGTGTCGAGCTACTTGATCGACTGCACATGAGCCACCAACTGATCGATGGCGATTTCGGTGCCTTGGCGGAAGCCTGACGCGTTATCTGCTTCGCAGTCCGCTTCGTTCCGGTGCAGCGCCGTGAAGATGTAGCGCGTGCCGGTTCCCACCGTCTCCATCGTGACGATGGCCGTGATCGGAATGTCGTCGAAGGTGGCGGGACGATAATCAGGGAAGAGCATCGACGTCCACACCAGTCGCTCCATCGGCACGACCTCGAGGAAGCAGCCAACATTGGGAACCTCGGCGCCGTTCTGCACGGAGATTGTGACGCTGAAGATCCCGCCGGGCCGGACGTCCAGCTCGCACGCCGACACCTGCCCCCACTCCTTCGGCATATACCACTCCTTGAGATGTTCCGGCGTTGTCAACGCGGCCCAGACGAGTTCCCTGGGAGCATCGATGAAGCGTTCGATCGCAAAGTCGAGTTTCGGATTGAGCGTGAACGGCTTGCTCATCGTGCGGCTTCCTTTTCCTTGAGGGTGTTGACGTAGGCGTCGAACCGGTCGAGCCGAGCCTCCCACAACTTCCGTTGCTCGGCGAGCCACGCTTCGGCGACCTTGAATCGTTGGGGTGCGATGGCGTAGGTCCGCACCCGCCCGGTCTTTTTCGAGCTCACCAGTCCGCTCTGTTCGAGCATCGCCAGGTGTTGCACGAACGAGGGGAGCTTCATGTCGAATGGCGCCGCCAGTTCGCTGACGGTGGCGGGTCCTGCCGCCAGATGCTCCAGCACTTTCCGCCGAGTCGGGCTGGCGAGGGCCTGGAAGACGTGGTCCCTGACTGCGGCTTGAACCATTGGAGCGCGATCCGATCGCTGGGGTGACGCGGGTTGCCTCCGGGATACTATCAGCGGAAAACACTAAGGTCAAGGCCTAAGTATTGCCGGGTTGACCAGGGCGAGCAAGAGGCGGTCGGTGGGGCGGTCGCCGTCGAGATGTATTCTTGGAGGGCAGGGCGCGACCTTACGTTTTCGTGGGCCAACTGCACGGAGGGTGACGATCGATGGAGATGGCATATCGGGAGCAGTGGCAGGCAGAGATTGTGGCGATGCGGCGAGTGCTTGCCTCGTTCCACATGAAGGAAGAGTCGAAGTGGGGCAAGCCGACCTTCACGGTCGATGGCAAGAACATCGTCATCATGCAGGGGTTCAAGGAGTATTTCGCGCTGGGCTTCTTTCAGGGCGCGCTGCTGAAGGATTCAAGGAAAGTGCTGGTGCAACTCGGCCAGGTGCAGGCTGCGCGGGTGATGAAGTTCGCCAGTGCCAAGGAGATCACGGCCCAGGCGGCGATGATCAAGAGCTACGTGCGCGAAGCTATTGCGGTCGAGGAGGCGGGGCTGCGAGTGACGCGGAAGAAGACGTCGGACTTTCCGGTTCCGGCGGAGCTCACGGAGCGGATGCGCAAGGATGCGCGCTTCAAGCGGGCGTTCGAGGCGCTGACACCTGGGCGGCAGCGAGGCTACCTCTACCATTTCGCCGGGGCAAAGCAGTCGGCGACCCGAGTGGCGCGGATCGAAAAGGCGGTCCCGGCGATCCTCGAGGGGCGCGGGTTTCTTGAGCGGCGGTAGCAACCCCAGATCCATCGCGCACTACTGACGCTCGCGGGCGATCGTCATTCGCCCGCCTGCCCATCACCCCTCGCGGTGATCATCTCCTCCAGTGCGGCCAGGCGCAGCTGAATCTCGGCGAGTGAGGTCGTACGCATCCGCAGGAATGTCCCGATCGTGGCCAGCGTGGCGATCAGCAGGGAGATGAGGCCGAGAGCAATGAGGACGCGTGTTGCTGCCGCAAGAATCGCGAACCCTGAAAGCAGGCCGACGCCCATCAGCTTGATCATCTGGACGACTGAAATGGCATATGCGACGCCGAGGAGAAGCACGCACACGGCTGTGCCAGCCCAGGCGATTATGCTCACCCGTCGGACGAACCGGTCGCGCCGCTTCTCCTCGTCGATGATGGCCCAGGTCTGTGCGGTGCCGCGTGGAGTAGTGGCGGTCATGGTTCACCTCGGGTGAGAAGTTGGTGCAGCCTGAGCTTGGCGTGATGGACGCGGGTCTTGACGGTGCCGACCGGGCATCCGATGACCAGCGCGATCTCCGCGTACTGGAGTCCGTCACGAAAACGGAGCAGGATCACCTCGCGGTGCGCGACAGAAAGCTTTGCGAGTAGCGTGTCGAGATCGGCAGCGTCGATGTCAGGAAGCGGATCGACGTCGGAGCTCCGCACCAGCTCTCGTTCGGTCTCCGAGTCGACGAAGAGCTCCCGCTCCCGGCGCTGTCGTCGCAGGTGGTCAATGGCACGATGCCGCGTGGTGCGATAGAGCCAGGTCCGGAAGGCGCCCGGATTGGTGAGCGTGACAAGCGACCGGAAGACCGTCAACCAGACCTCCTGTTGCACATCCTCGGCGTCCGCGCCTACCAGGCCGGTGAGGTAGCGGTGGATGTGCGGACCGAACTCCTCCATCAGCGTGGCGAAGGCGCGCTCGTCGCCGGCCTGGCAGCGTAGCACCAGGAGATGGAGCCGGAGATCGTGCCGCTGCGCCATGCCTGGCTGGTTCACGTTCGCTCCACATGAGACACTCTGGATAAGGTTACATGGTAGGGACGACGGTGAGGGACCAGAAGTTCAATGCCGTGTTGGCGCCTCCCGGGCGGATCGAGTAGACTCTCATGGGCAGCGCCCAGCACACCCGCGAGCAAGCGGGCGCCCAATACCTGTCAGGCACCTTCATGAGCGCTCCGGTCGTGATTCGCAACGCAGAAGATCGTGATGAGACGGCGATATGGCACATCCTCGAGCCGATCATTCGGGAGGGGAGCACCTACACGTTGCCGGCCGACATGACCGAGGCCGACGCCATACGCTACTGGCGCTCACCGGGCCATGAGGTGTTCGTCGCGGAGGCCTCGGGCGAGATCGTCGGCACGTACTACCTGCGACCGAATCAGTCCGGCGGTGGATCTCATGTCGCCAACTGCGGGTACATGACGGCACTCTGGGCGCGGGGGCGTGGGATCGCCCGTACCATGGGCACGCATTCGCTCGAACACGCCAAGGGGCGCGGCTACCGGGCGATGCAGTTCAACTTTGTCGTCAGCACGAACTAGCGGGCGGTTCACCTGTGGGAAAGTCTTGGTTTTCTGGTTGTCGGTCGCCTGCCACAGGCGTTCCGGCATCCCCACGAGGGGTACGTTGATGCCCTGGTCATGTTCCGGACTCTGTGACTTGTTCGATGCAGTGGTAACGGCGATGGGATCGTTGCAACAGTCGGTCGGCTAACGCTTCTGAGCACGGAGCAATCGATGAATGTCGTCCTGTGGGTGCTGCAAGTCCTGCTCGCCTTCCTCGCCGGTGCCGGGGGAGCGTTCAAGGCGTTCGCGTTCAAGGCCGACCCGTCGATTCCTTCCATGCAGGCCTTCTCGCGCGGCATGTGGGCTGCGCTCGGCGTGTTCGAAATGCTATGCGCCGTGCTGCTGATTGTTCCGGGGGCCACACACTGGATGCTGAACCTGACGGTGCTGGCCGCCGCCGCGCTGGCGCTGGAATCGCTGGCGCTTGCCGCGGTGTACGCACGATACTCACGGGCGGTGACCGCGTCCAATCCACTGGTCTATGTCGTCCCGATGGCGGTGATCGCGCTGCTGGTGGCTTGGGGACGGTGGGCGCTCAGCCCGCTCAGGTGACCGTCGGATCATGATGCGACAAGCGAGGTTGATCTGAAAATGGCCATGAAACGCAACGTCATTCTGGCCGTCGCAGCCGGGATCGTGATCGCTGCCTGGTTCCTGGCGCCGAGCGCGTTCGTGCACGGCATGATCATCGGGATCGTCGTCACGATTGCGGCCTTGGCGGGCGGGCTTACACTGTTCGCCAAAGTGATGGCGAAGAAGCGCCCCACGCGGGAACTCTCACCACCGCCGCTACCAACTGCGTCATGGGATTACCGGATTGCGCTGACGGACATTGATGGCAACCCGATCGACCTTGTCGATGCGGCCGGTGGCGTAGTCGTGTTGAACTTCTGGGCGACCTGGTGTGCGCCTTGTGTGGCGGAGCTACCGAGCTTGCAGCGGCTCCGAGATGCAACGCGCGAGGCCGGCGTGCGATTCGCATTCGTCACCACGGAAGAATCGTCGGTTGTGCAGGCGTTCATGGAGAAGCGAGAGCTGGACTTGCCAATCTACTTGCTGTCCGGTGATCCGCCGGAATGCTTCAAGGGCCGGGGTATTCCAAGTACCTTTATCGTGGACAAGAGCGGGACGATCGTGCTTCGGCATGTTGGTGCCGCCGCGTGGGATGCGCCAACGGTCGTCGCATTTATCGGCGGATTGGCGGCGCGGCCGGCGAAGTAGGATGTTGGTCTTGTCCCTCACCTTGCGGCAGCAATAGCTGGCGCCGACAGGCAGGATCGCCAACGAACAGAGCTGACCCAGGTGTCGAGTGGTTCTTCCCAATCGGAGAGACCGCATGCTGCTCAACCGACCGGTCACGCCGTCAGGTCGCCTCGCACTTGCGGTCATGCTCGCCGTGACCCTTGGCGCGCCGCTCCGCATGACTGCCCAATCCGCACGTGGTCGAGTGATCGATGCCGTCCTGAGGACTCCCGTCGTCAACGCCCTGGTCGAGCTTCGCGACCATGACAGCAAATCGGTGGTCACCGGACTCACGTCGTCGGCGGGCAGCTTTCTGCTGGCTGCCCCAGCGGCGGGCGACTATACGCTCCGCATCGTTGCCATCGGTTTCGCGCCTCGACCGCTCGAGACGATTGTCATTCCGCTCGCCGGCGTCGTGCTCGGCGACCTCGTGCTCACCCGCCAGGAATTCACGTTGCCCGATCTGGTGGCGATCGGTCAGGCCAGGAGCTGCGGCAAGAAGCGCATCGTGACCGACGACTTGTTTGGCCGCATGCTGGCCAGTGCTCACACCGCGCTCGAGGTCATGTCGGCATCGATTGATAGAGGTCAGATGACCTTTGCGGCGATGACCGTTGCAACCCACGTCGAACCTGGCCGCGCGACAACAGACACCGTGCACCAACAGCTGACGCGCTGGCCGCTCGAAGGCGTTGACGCAGGAATACACGGCATCTACAGCTTCGGGCACATCGATCGCGGGATGGCATTTGACGGGATTGATGGCAAGGAAGTGGCAGGCATCCCGGGGACGCAGCTCACCTCGTTTGCCGGCCCCGACGCCCGGATACTCTTTTCAGACTGGTTCCTGGAGAATCATTGCTTTGCGTTGCAACGGATCAAGGGGCGCACCGAGCCGTTGCGCATTTCATTCACGCCAGTGCGGAAGAGCTCCCTGATTGATATCTCGGGCGAGTTCGACCTCGATCCGCGGACGCTGGCGTTGCTTCGCCTCTCATTTCGCGGCGAAAATCTGCCTCGTTGGGTCGATTCACACGCTGCTGGCGGCGAGGTTCGTTTTGCGCCGCTGCCATCGGGCGTATGGCTCCCGACGGCGTGGACGATCTGGGCGCCGGTACAAGGGTCGAGCAGCTGCGATTGGCGGGTAGTCGGTCTCAACGAGCGGCGTGGCGTCGTGCTCAGCGTCACGACACCGGGAGCGGCGGGATCGCGGCCGGATTCGATCCGGCTCGCAGGCGCGCTGCTTCCCCGCCAGACGCGATTTGACAAGGAAAAATGTGTCGCCCGCGCGCGTCCGTCGGAAATGGGTGGCAGCGGCTGACAAGCGATTTCTGAAATGGGTTGACGCCTGATTCATTCCTCCAGAACGCTTCTCGACGGTCTCTCAAGGGAGTATGTCAATGCGCACATCGGCACTGATACTCATCTGGGCAACGGGTCTCGCATTCGGTTCATACCCGGTCGTCAAGGCGACTGGAGAGCCGCCTGCCTGGCGACTCGAGCCGCTGGCGGTCATCGTCGCACCCGATGGCGTTGGGTTCAGCCGGATCGGCAGCGTGCTGCTGGATCCGCGCGGTGGACTGATGGTGGTGGATCGCAAGGAGCAGGTGATCTACCGATACGATGACACCGGCAAGCTGCTTGGGACCGTCGGTCGGGTCGGCTCCGGACCGTCAGAGTTTCGCGTACCGTACGCCCTCGGCTGGCTCGGCGACGAGTTGATGGTATTCGATCCGATGAATGCCAGGATCCTCCGTTGGACTCGCGACGCGAAGTACCTCGGTCAATGGGAGCTCACCAACCGCCTGACCGGCCAGCTGCCGGTCTTTGCGGGCCCGCACGGAACGCTCTGGCTCTATCAGGGTGGGGAGGGGCCGTCCGGCAAGTATCAGACGAACTTCACTCGCCTGCCGTCGACCGGGAAGCATGACACGATCTGGTTTCCGTACCATGAGTCGAAGGTGAGTACGTCGCCTCCCAAGGGAAGCGACGGATATCTGGTCTGCACCCAGAAGGGCGGCTTCACCTGGTTCTACTCGCCCTTCTCCGAGATCACGACGCATCGAGTGGTAAACTGGGAAGGTCAGCTCGTCGAAGTGTCCGATGCCGACTATCGCCTCGCGGTGATGACTGCACCGGGTGACACCGTCAAGGTGCTCGAGCACACGATCACTCGCGCACCGATCAGCGACGCGGAGTGGTCGGCGGGGCTTCAGGAGTACAAGGACTGGATCGCCAAGAATCCCGATGCATCGTGCAGCGGCCGTGAGGTGCGCCCGGCGTCAAAACCGGCAATTCGTGACCTGGCAACGGACAACATCGGCCGGATGTGGGTTGAACGGTACATGCCGCACGGCTTTCAGTGGGAAGCGTGGCAAGGCAACAGGATCGTCGGCGCGTTCACTGTTGCGGACACCGCAGCCAACCGGATGACGGCGTTCAGCAGTGATCGGGTTGCGCTGGTGCGCTATCGTGATGAGGATGGCGGGTACGAGATTCGCCTCTATCGGATCCGCCGCTAGTGGCATGCGGCGTACCGTACGCCAGTCCAGTGGTCGCGCGGTGCCACGGGCGGTGATCGAGGCGTGTCTCCAAGCGGCCGGGCCTGCGCCGAGCGGAGCGCATCGTGGCGGGATACCCTGACGCCGATGCGGTCGTGCCCAACCCGTCGCGCAAGCCGTTGGCGGCGATCGCAACGTTACGATAACCGAGCGCTGTAAGTTTGCCGTGCTTCCTTCGGAATGAGTGATCAATGTCAGACCCCAAGCGCGAGATGCTGCGGCACACACTGGCGACCCTCGCCTATCGCGGCGGCAAGGCGGTGCGAAATGCGCCGCCAGCATTCGGGACTTTCTCCGCTGGCCCGGGTGCCCGTACCCCAGTCGCCATCCTTGCCCACATCGGTGATCTCCTCGACTGGTCGCTCGGCCTCTGCGAAGGCGTGCATCGGTGGCACACGTCCGATCCACTGGCATGGGACGCAGAAGTCGCTCGCTTCTTTGTTGCCCTTGAGCGCGTCGATCAGCGCCTGATTTCGCCGGCACCATTGGGTTGTTCTGAAGAACAGCTCTTTCAGGGCCCCATCGCCGATGCACTGACGCATGTCGGGCAACTGGCCATGCTGCGGCGGCTCGCCAACGCGCCGATCCGGGCCGAGAACTATTTTCGCGCCGAGATCGCAACGGGCCGAGTGGGCGCCGAGCAATCGGATATCAGGGCGGAGTTCGACTAGCGCGCTGCTACGTTACCTGCGCACTCTGACTCGGATTCCCAATGACTGATGAACTCGCGCTGGTAGGTGACACCCTCGGAGCCTCGCTCACAGTTGCCGATCTCCCGGCCAGTGTCGCATGGTATTGCGACGTCCTCGGCTTTACCGTCGACCGTCGGCATGAGCGGGAAGGTCGGCTCTTTGCTGCGTCCCTGCGGGCTGGTCCAGTGCCGATCCTTCTGACCCAGGACAATGGCGCCAAGGGCGTTGAGCGGGCGAAGGGTATCGGTTTCTCGCTCCAGATCACCACCATGCAGGATGCGGACGTACTGGCTGCACGGGTGCGATCTCACGGCGGCCACCTCGAGACCGAGCCGATGACGGCGCCGCACGGTCCGCGCATCTTCCGGCTGCGGGATCCTGACGGCTTCCTGTTCACTATCTCGGGGACGCACGCCCCCTGACGGCGGTTTGAGCCGCCCAAGGTGGGGGCCAACGTCTCGAACTGAAAGATCGGCTCCTTCCGCCCGATAATACGGGAACTCATTCTCCGGAGCTTCCCCGTGACCCGCCCATTGAGCGCCATCCCCTTGGCCGCCTTGTTCCTGCTCGGCGCCTGTTCCAGCAACTCCGACACGACCGGCGGACTCAATCCGCCGCCAGCCTCCCAGCAGTTCCTGATCCTGGGCTCAGACATGAGTGGCTATAGTCAGAATGTGGTGGTCAGCCTGAACGATGCGGTTGCTGCCGGGGTCACGGTGACCGTGAACGGCGATACGCTCACCACCACGAGCGGTTCGGGCTTCTACAGCGGTCACCTCACCACGGCAGTCGCCGAGGGCGGCGCGGTGCAGGTGCGCGTCACCAACGGCACGCTCACCGCCGTCGGGAACGGACTCGTTCCGGCGGCGCCAGTCATCACGGATGTGCAGCACGGAGCTCTCGGCGCGCCGGTCACGATCAACTGGACGGCTGCGACGTCGTCCGACTCGGTCAACGTATACCTGGACTATCGACTCTCCGACAGCAGCACGGCGAGCATCAACAAGACTGTCGCGGGCAGTGCGCGCACTGTCACCCTCGCAACTTCCGGCATCCCAGCCAACAGCGTTGTCACCGCCGCCGGCGTCGACGCGGTGATGAATGGCACCTTCACCGGCGACGTCGCGGCAGCATCGAACATGCGCCTCCGGGCCGTCGGTGGGAGTTTTCCGGTAACAATTCCCTGACCGAGGCTGCCAGTCACCAGCCATCTGCTTCACCGATAGAGTAGCTTGGGACGGTGTCCTCGGCGCCAAGGCCTGTGGCGCTCGGGGGCACCGTTTCTCCGTCCGGAGGTGCCCCTTGAGAGTATGCGTTGCGGGAGTCGCATTGCTTACCGCGCTGGCGCTCCCCGTGCGGTCGCCGGCCCAGCGTCCCGATCGCCAGATCCGGGTAGACAGCGGGCGTATCGTTCGCCTGCATACCGCGACCGACGTGACCGTCGGACGACTGCTCGCGCCACTCTCCCATACCGATTCGCTCGTGCATTTCTGCCGCTATCCCGGGCCGCCGTGTCTCGATCCGGGCGACGCGCGCGCGATTCCCGTCGCCGAAGTCTTGCATCTTGACCTGCGGCAGGGGTCTGCGGCGCGAAAGGGCGCGTTGATTGGCGGCATCATTGGCGCAGTTGTGGGAGCGTTGGGTGGCGTGGTGACTGCCGGCCTGACTGACTGTACGCATTGCGGTTCGGCCGAAACGTACGCTGTGCGGGGCGCATTGCTGACCGGTGCGGTCGGTGCCGGAATTGGCGCGCTCTTCGGATCAACGTCATTGCACTGGAAAGTGGGGCCGTGGTGACCACGACGGCGGTTTCGATCGTAGATTGAGTTGGGGGCCAGCTCGCCGGATTGCTGAAAGGGCACGGCTATGAGAAGCCAGATGATGACCGTCCTCTATGTGCTATTAATGATCCTCGTCATTGTCGCGCTCGATGTGCTGTTCTTCAGGGACAGGTTCTGGCAGCGGCTGGCGGTGAACGCGGGGATCGTGCTGGTGTTTGGCGCCTTCTACTTCCGGTTCCTGAAGCGGCCGTGAGCAGGGCGGGAGCTGACCAGGATGGTCCTCGGGCCGATCCTTCACTTCGCTCAGGACGACATCGGGGTCGCGATCATCCGGTGTCCCGTGTCCAGCAGCCACCCGCGGAAACCTGAGGAGGCTCTCCCCTTGCGCATCGTCATCAACGGCATCGGCGTCGCAGGACCAGCGCTGGCATACTGGCTGAGCAAGTCAGGTCATGAAGTCCTGATCGTTGAATCCGCGCCGCAGCTTCGCACGGATGGTTATGTCATCGACTTCTGGGGCCTTGGCTACGACATCGCCGAGAAGATGGGGCTCGTCGACGAGATTCGCGCACTCGGCTATCAGGTGCGCGAAGTCCGCTACGTCGGCCGAAACGGGCAGAAGCGCGGCGGCTTCAATGTGGATGTCTTCGGTCGCATAACGAATGGCCGGTTCACGAGCGTGAGGCGCTCCGACCTGTCGGCGACGATCTACCGCGCGATCGAACGCAACGTCGAGACGATCTTCGGTGATTCCGTTGCCAGTATCGACGACCAGGGAGACCAGGTGCGGGTGACATTCGACCACGCGCCGGCGCGGGATGTCGACCTCGTCATTGGCGCTGACGGCCTGCATTCGCGGGTCCGCCGTCTCGCGTTCGGGCCAGGGGCCGATGTTCAGACGTCGCTCGGCTATCACGTCGCCGCGTTCGAAGTCGACGGCTACCGGCCACGCGACGAACTGGTATACGTCAGCAATGACAGGCCCGGCCGTCAGATCTCCCGGTTCACCACGCGTGATGATTCGACCATCTTCCTCTTCATCTTTCGCGACGAGTACATCACCATTCAGGAAGAACCGAAGGCGATCCTGCGTCGCGTCTTTGCTGGCACCGGTTGGGAATGGCCTGCGATCGAGGCGGCGCTGATGCGGGCCGAGGATATCTACTACGATCCGGTGAGCCAGATCCGGTTGGATCGCTGGACCAAGGGGCGCGTCGCGCTGGTTGGCGACGCTGCTGCCTGCGTGTCGCTGATGGCCGGCGAAGGGACCGGCCTCGCGATGGTGGAGGCCTACGTGCTCGCGGGGGAATTGCATGCTTGTCAAGGCAATCATGCGGCGGCCTTCGCGCGGTACGAAGAGTTGCTGATGCCATTTCTCCGGAAGAAGCAGCTTTCCGCGACGAAGCTTGCCTCATCGTTTGCACCGAAGACGTCATGGGGAATTGCCTTCCGCAATCAGGTCACCAAGCTCATGCGCGTGCGTTGGATTGCCGACCTGGCGGTCGGCCGCGCGTTCCGGGATGACATCGTGCTGCCGGACTATGACCTGCCGTTGCCCTGAAAAATACCGCCGTGCAAAGAAGGGCTCGTCTATTATTCGCCGCGCGCCACAGCACGATTGTGCCGCCGGCGTTCCGCGTCGTACATTCATCCCTTGACCTGTCCCAGCGCGGCCATACCGCGCTCATCAAAATGGAGCACGAAATGACTACCCCTCCGAAGACCACGATCTGCCTCTGGTACGACGGCGGCGCCGAAGAGGCCGCCCGTTTCTACGCGGAGACCTTTCCTGATTCAGCTGTTCGGGCCGTACACCGCGCCCCGGGCGACTATCCGTCCGGGAAGCAGGGCGATGTCCTCACGGTCGAGTTCACCGTGCTCGGTATTCCGTGCCTCGGCCTCAATGGCGGCGCGACGTTCAAGCACAGCGAAGCGTTCTCCTTTCAGGTCGCTACCGCGGATCAGGCCGAGACCGATCGATACTGGGATGCAATTGTCGGCAACGGCGGGCAGGCAAGCGCCTGTGGTTGGTGCAAGGACAAATGGGGACTCTCGTGGCAGATCACGCCGGTAGCGCTGACGCAGGCGATCACCGATCGCGACCGAGCTGCTGCGAAGCGCGCCTTCGATGCGATGATGACAATGGGCAAGATCGATATCGCGGCAATCGAGGCCGCTCGGCGGGGGTAGGCATTTTCTTATCCGAGGCGCACCATGAAACCACGAATCACGATGCTTACGCTCGGAGTCGATGACCTGGAGCGGTCGGTCACGTTCTATCGCGACGGTCTCGGCTTCGAGACTGCCGGGATCGTCGGCACGGAGTTCGACCACGGTGCGGTTGCGTTCTTCGACCTGCAGGCCGGCCTCAAGCTCGCCGTCTTTGCGCGGGCCGATCTGGCCTTCGATGCCGGCATCGCCAAGTCAGAGCGAAGCTCGCCCGGCTTCAGCATTGGACACAACGTTGTCTCCCAGGCTGCAGTCGACGCCGTGATGGCCCAGGCCAGGACGGCAGGCGGCATGATCATCAAGCCGGCGCAGAAGACCTTCTGGGGCGGGTACGCCGGGTACTTTCAGGATCCGGACGGCCACCTGTGGGAAGTCGCATGGAACCCGGCGTTCTTGCCTGAGGATTGAGGGGCGGTCTGACATCGCCTTGTCATTCGATCGTCACCGACCCGCGACATCGCCGAGATCCTGAGTGGGTATCCTGAGAGCACCCCGAAAGGCCGTGCTCATGGTCGACCACGGGTGTGGAGGCCTCTGTGGCGAAGGGTCAATCGTCCTGACGCAGCGCGACGCCGGCTCTTGGCATGTTGTCGGTACCTGGCAAACATGGGTTTCGTAGTTCGCGGCACGCCCGGCTTCCATTTGATGGACGTATCTGGCCTTCTCGCTTCTGCACCCCCCGAACGGAGGACTGGTGCTTCACGGATTACTGCGACGTACGCTGGTTGGTGTTGGACTATTGCTCTCGCTGACGCCAGTGCTTTCGGCACAACGGCTGGCGCCACCAGGCCCTCGCGACACGCGAATGACCCAGCCGGTGCAGTCGAATGACTTGTATCGATTCAGCCGGGACAGTGCGGCCGTCCGTTCCACGCACTGGCAGACCGGTGCCCTGATCGGCGGCATCGCCGGGCTCGCCGTGGGTGCGTTGTTCGTCGCGCTCGATCACGCCGAGTGCGAGTCGAAACCCTGCAACTTCCATCCGGTCTACATCGCCGTGCCCACTGCATTGTTTGCCGTCATTGGCGCTTTTATCGGGTCGACGGTGCCCAGGGCGCATTGACCGACTGCAGGGTATTCGATCGTTGCGCCTGGGCACTGCGTGCGGTCGGCATCGTGATGCTCGCGCTCGCGGTATTTCCGCCTTGCCACCCCCTTGCTGCCCAGCGAGTGATCGACCTCACTCAGCGGCCGCTTGGTGTCATCCACGAATCGTTCACCTCCATTGCCGGGGTGCGCGCGCTGCCAAATGGGCGCGCGGTGGTCACCGATCAAGCCGATCAGCGCCTCTTGCTCGTCAATTTTGCAGATGGCAGCGCCACGCCGATCGGACGGCAGGGAGAGGGCCCCGCCGAATATCGATTCCCCCTGGCTCCGCTGCCGGGACCGTTGAATACCACCTACGTCGTGGATGCGTCGCTGCAACGAATGCTGCTGGTGTCAACGGCAGGCGCCATTGTTTCGACCGTGAGCTTGTCGCGCGCCGGATTACCAGTCGGAGCCAATCCGCATGGTTCGGATCGAAGCGGAAGAGTCTATTTCGAGCAAGACAGCTTCGATCCTGACCGGGGGACGTTCTCAGACTCCGTGAGTATCCTGCGCTGGAATCCACACGACAGTCGCATCGACCGTATCGGTCGCGTCTGGAGCGGCGGTCGCGTCATCGTCAACCGGCCGACTGGAAAGGCTTCTCTCGCCCGGAGCATCACTCCGTATCCGGCGCTTGATGCCTGGGCAGTATATCCCAATGGTGATATTGCGATCGTACATCATCAGCCGTTCCGGCTGGATGTAGTGAGTGCCACCGGCGTGGTGAGGCATGGTTCGCCGAGAAGCTACCCGCCACTACCAGTTACCGCAGCCGACCGCTCGGCGTATCGAAAGCAGATGTCCTTTGTGCGATCTGGTGCCTCGCTGAAGGGAGGCGGCACCGGGCCGCAACGTTCGGAGGACGTTGTCCCTGACGCAGAGTTTCCGCTGTCGATGCCGCCGTTCGTCGCATCGAGCGTTGCGATGTCGCCCGATGGACAGCTCTGGATCGGCAGGAGTCACCCCGCCGGTGAGCATCTATGGTACTACGATATCTTCGACGCTCGCGGAGCTGTCGTTGCGGTCGCGAAGATCGCCGCCGGTTCCAAGGTCGTAGGATTCGGACCCGGTGTGGTATATGTGGCGAGAACCGATCCGGCCGACGACCTCGTGTATCTGGAGCGATATGAACGGTAGGGTCTCACTGTTTGCGGAGTCGCCTTTACCGGGTCGATCCTTCGCTTCAGCCACCGGCCTTCCTGCTCTTCACGTAGAAGTTTCGATCCACCACCAGCGTCCCTGCATCTGGCAGCGTCGTCCGCACGCGCTGCCAGGACGCAGTCGGACGGATCAGCGTGAATGCGTTCCCAGCGAGCTGCACTCGGACTGGCATCGCGAATCCCGGCACGACGTCGCTCCAGCGATAGGATAGTGATCCATGGTCGATCCGGTATTCGAGCATCGGGACCGTTGTCGTGCGCAGGTACTGATCGAACACCTGGTCGAGCTTGATTCCCGCGTGCGCGCTGATGAACTGCTCGACCTGCTTGCCAGTGACCACCTGGTGGTAGAAGGTTTGGCTCAGGCCGCGAAGGATCCCGCGCCACTTCTCGTCGTTGTTGACCAGCTGCCGGATCGTGTGCAGGAGTGACGCACCCTTGGCATACATGTCGCCGGGGCCCGGCGCCCCGACGCCCGATTCCGGTAACTCGATCGGGGCATCATTGCGAATGCCACGGCGATCGCCCACGATATAGTCCTCGCCCGCCGCCTTGCCATACAGGCACTCGGTAAAGAGCGCCTCGGCATAACTCGCGAAACTCTCCTGGATCCACATGTCACGCTGGTCCTTGGCCGTGATGCTGTTGCCGAACCATTCGTGGGCACTCTCGTGCACAATGATGTAATCCCAGCCCATGCCGAGGCCGGTGCCCGAGACGTCACGACCACGGTAACCGTTGGCGTAATTGTTTCCATAGGTGATTGCAGTCTGATGTTCCATGCCGGTGGTCGGCGCCTCGATCAGCTTGTAGCCGTCCTGGTACCACGGATAGGGACCGAACCAGTGTTCGTAGCATTGCAGCATCGTGCGAACTTGAAGGAACTGTTTCCTGGCGGCGGCGAGGTGATAGTCTAGCGGGTAGAAGTCGAGCGAGAGCGGACCCTTCTCGCCGATATACGTGTTGCTGAAATGGGCATAGTTGCCGGCGGTCACATTGACGGCGTAGGCGTTGATTGGCGCGCTGGCGAAGTATTCGTAGGTCGTCGTGCCATCGGGATGATGCGTCGTGCTCCGCAGCCGGCCTGATGCGACCTGGATCAGCGGATCGGGAACGGTGACCGCGATTCGCTGGCTGTCGGGTTCATCGGCCCAGCTGTCCTTGAGTGGCCACCAGATCGACGAGCCGACCCCTTGATCCACGGTCATCAGCCACGGGCGCGTGAGCGAGTCGCTTGCCCAGTGAAAGCCGTCGCTCGGCAGGGTCTTGGGCCGGCCGTGGTACCAGGCCGTCACAGTACCCTGCGCACCAGTGCGCTGTGGCGCGACGAGTGTCACGAAGTACGCGTCGCCATCTCGACGGAACTCGAGCGTCGTGCCGTTCTGCGTGACGCTGTCGAGCTGCAGCGGCATCATCAGGTCGATCTGCATCTCCTGCGCTGGCCGAAGTGCCCTGTAGGTGATCGTATTCCAACCGGCGATCGTGCTGTCACCGGGATGCACGGCGACGTGCAGGTCATAGAAGGTCACGTCCCACCAGGTGCGGTCGGGTGCGGTAGTTGAACCACGCAGCGAATCGGCGTGCGTGAAGATGCGCGGGCGCTGGGCTGTGGCCGGCACGGCGAGACCAGCCAGTGACGCGATGGCACAAAGCAAGGCGAGGTGGGTCTTGGCGTGTGGCACTGACTGGTCCGGTGCGGGTGGAGAACGATAGGCGGGGCGGGGAGGGGAGGCGAGAGACCTGGGTATGGGCATCGCCTGGATGCTTCCGATGAGCTCGCCTGCCACGTTCGGATTCGTGCTCACTCTGGTTGCGATCAAGCCGCCGCGCGGCGACTCGCTACCCGCGTAGTATGGGTTCTGCCCAATCCCATACTCAGCTTTGACGAATAGTATGGTTTACGGTCAAGCCATACGGAAGAACATTCAGTGCCACCGGGGGTGACAAGTAACGTTGACAAAAGGTAAAGCACACTTTACCATTAGCCCTCACCCTCATCCTGGTGGAGCTCATGGTCGATTCCGGTTCGCAAGCAGTGACATGGGCAGAATTCAAGCAGAAGTGGCGCTGGTCCAACCTTCTTGCGTCGGTTTGGATGGTTCTGTTCTTTCTCGCCTTGCACGAGCTTCGGGCACCCGGAATCACTCCTGCCGCCCGCCTCATCTGGTGTCTGGTTCCATTTCCTCCAGGCGTGATTGGCTTTTGGATGATGGTACGCGACACTCGGCGACAGACTGAAATGGAGCGACAGGTCACCGGCGAAGCGATGGTCTACGCGTTCTACCTGACAGTTGCGTTCTATGCCGGCATGGGGTTGGTCAACGTCGGGTATCCGATCGACTCCCAGACGTGGGCGACCAGTTGGGTGGTCCCACTGCTGATCTCCATGTCGTGCTGGATCGTCGTGTATCGGCGCGTCAATCCGCGGTGAAGAACCTGTTACGAACATTACGGGCTGAGCGGCAGTGGTCTCAGGCTCAACTTGCCGAACAGCTCGGCGTGTCGCGCCAGACGGTCAACGCCATCGAGACCGAACGGTACGATCCATCCTTGCCGTTGGCTTTCACCATCGCGCGGCTGTTCGAACGCCCGCTCGAGACCATCTTCTTTCCAGGTGGCAGTGGAACGGACCGATAATGCCGGCGAGCAACTTCTCGTCGCAAGTCATTGCGGCAACATGTGTTAGGAAACAGAACCTGATCCGCCCGCTGCCAGCCTGGTAAGTGAGGTCTCCCACATTCGGGACCGGGCGACGCAGATATGAGGCAGGCGCCGTCGAATGGGCTCCGGGCGACCCCAAACATGGTCCGGGATTCCCCGATTGAGAGTATGGTTTAGGTGAGAACTCCGCCCACCGCCCACGACCCCCAGGAGGGTAACATGCGCCACCGTCTTCCGATTGCCATATGCTCGGCCGTCTGCATGATCGCTTCCGCCGCATCCGCCCAGACCATAACGCGCGCAGCGGTCGCCCTGCCTGACAACGCCCTGGGGCACGCGGCCAACGCATGGCTCGACGCTGTGAACTCCGGTGATTCCCTCCAGATCACCGCATTCGTTACGGATACCACCATGCTGCGCACATTTCCCTCGGCTGGGCCGACCGCTGCGCGAGTGAGCGCCATGCTGGGGTTTCATCGATCGAAGGGCGAGCTGGTGCCGGTTGAGGTGAAGAGTGACATTGGCGACCGCCTGACGGTATGGGTCGCTGAGAGCGGCACTGGTGCTGAAACGCTATTCATGTTTACGACGGAACCGGTCGAACCGCATCGCCTTGAGTTCGTCTTTTCTGTCGGCCGGGCGTTTTAGGGCGGTCCGGGGGAAGGGCACAGCATGCTACCGACGCGCCCGCTCCGGACAGTTCTGTTGCTGACCTGCGCGACGGTCGCGGCAGTCCAGCTATCGGGACAGGCGCCGGTGATTCGCGACAGCGCTGGCATCCGGATCGTCGAGAATAGCCACCCGCGCTGGACGCCGTCGCAGACGCCTCATCTCGCCAGCGCGCCATCGCTGGTGATCGGTACTCAACCCGGCGAGGCATACGAGCTGAGCCACGTCGCTGGCGCGCTCCGCTTGTCCGATCACCGGATCGTGGTGGGCGACGGCGGGAGTAGTCAGCTTCGCTTCTACGATGCCGAGGGAACCTTTCTCCGATCGATCGGTCGCCACGGCGATGGTCCCGGAGAGTTTGCCGGATTGTCTCAGCTCAGTCAGTTCGTCGGCGATTCCATCGTCGCCGGTTCGGCAACGCGACTCTCCGTGTTCACGGCGGCCGGTGTGTATGCTCGCCGAGTTGATGCGATGATTCCCCCGGTGACGCTTCCGGTCGGCGAACCGATGATTCAAGGACTCTTTGCTGGCGGGACATCGATCATCGGATCGATACCGCATCCGATGGAATCGGGCCATCATCCGGCAGCGGGGATGCGCTGGATCGACACCATTCACCTGGCTCTCTTCGATCGTCACAATACCTCCCTCAAGACTCTCGCCGCCTTGCCCGCACGCATGCTGGAGTGGCAAGGTCTCGACCTGCTATTCGTCGGTTTCTCGCCGCAACTGCTGACTGCAAGCACAGGGCGGCGCTGGTTTGCAGGCTTTGGTTCCGAATACTCTGTCAGGGTATACAGGGCCGACGGCCAGCTCGCGCAGATCATTCGGCGGCAATGGGACCCGGAACCGGTGGATTATGATGCGTGGACCAGGCTGTGGCTCAAGAGTGACGATACGCTGACCGCGTCGGAAGCGGCGATAGGCCGCGCTGCGCTTCGCAAATCATCCCAAGTCAGCGCGCTGCCGGCATTCGCGGCGCTCATTGCCGATCATAGCGGTCGACTCTGGGTTCGTGAAAGCCAGCTTGCCGATTGGGTGCGCAACAGCAAGGTGGCCGCCATGTCGAGCCGCTGGAATGTCTTTGCTGTCGACGGACAATGGCTCGGCGTTGTGGCAATGCCGCCGCGATTCACGCCGACTGATATCGGCCCCGACTACGTGCTCGGTGTGGCCCGCGATGGGGACGGCGTCGAATCCGTCCAACTATACCCATTGCGGATATAGCCATATCGGATATGTTCCCTGCATGGCCACTTCCGCTGCTGTCGCCGCCCTGCTGCCGCTCCCTGCGGCGACCTTTCATATCCTGCTCGCCGTCGCCCACGACGAACGCCATGGCTACGCCATCATCCAGGACGTGGCCGAGCGGACCGATGGCGCGCTGCGGTTAAGCGCCGCGACGCTGTACCGCTCGATCCAGCGCATGCTGGAGCAGGGGCTGCTCAAGGAAACCCATGAGCGTCCTGCGGCCAACCTCGACGACGAGCGTCGCCGCTACTACCGTATCACGCCCCTGGGCCGTGCCGCCGCCCGCGCGGAAGCGCACCGGCTGCAAGAGCTGGTCCGCCTCGCGCGCGCGCAAGGCATCCTGCCGGCGAAGGCCTGATGCGCTGGCTGCTCCATCTCTATCCCACCGGGTTCCGCCGCGAATACGGCGGCGCCATTGCCGCCGAGTACCGCCGGCGTCGCGCGCAGGCAGATGGCATCGGCCTGATATCGCTCTGGATCGATACCATCCTGGATACCGTCGGCAACGCGCTGCTGGTTCACTGGGACCTGCTGCGCCAGGACCTCCGGCAGGGCATTCGGCACCTCCTGCGCACGCCGCTGTTCGCGATCACTGCCATCGGCGTCATCGCCATCGGTATCGGCGCCAACACCGCCGCGTTCTCGCTGGCAGATATTGTTTTTCTGCGCCCGCTGCCATTTCCCACTGCCGGCCGTCTGGTCACCATATGGGAGCGCGAGCCGAGCTACAGCATGACGCAGCCGTCGCCAGCCAACTATCGCGACTGGCGCGACATGTCGCACGCGTTCGATGCCATGGGTGCCTACCACACACTCTCCGCGTCTCTCCTCGGCGGGGGCTCGCCGCAACAGATTGCCGGCATCGCGGTGCATGGGCCGCTGCTCGACCTGTTCGGCGTCGCACCGCTGATCGGTCACCTGCCGAGCGCCAGCGAAGTCGCACAAGGGGCACCAGTCATTGTGCTGAGCTATTCGCTTTGGCAAGATGATTTTGGCAGCGATCGCAACGTGGTGGGCCGCGCGGTTACGCTGGAAGGTGCACCGTACACGGTCGCCGGAGTGATGCCCAGGGCATTTGCTTTTCCCGATCGTAGCGTGCGCTTCTGGGCGCCGATGCAGGCCGCCGAGGCCCACGATACCGAGCGCGCCAACAGCTGGTTCTACGTTGTTGCTCGACTCAAGCCTGGTGTCACAGTGCCGCAGGCGCGCCAGGAGATGAACCGGGTCTCGACGCAATTGGAGCACCTCTATCCGCAGACCGATAGCGGTGTAACTGTGATGTCGCTGCGCGACACGTACGGTGTCGCGACGGAGCAACGCGGCGGCCCATTGCTCCTGGCGCTTTGCGGCGCGGCACTCTGCGTGCTGCTGATCAGTTGCGCCAACCTGGCGTCACTCCTGCTGGTGCGGGCCATGATGCGGCGACGCGAGCTGGCCGTGCGCGCGGCGTTGGGAGCGGGGCGCGATCGGCTGGTGCGCCAGCTCCTGACGGAGAGTCTCCTGTTGGCGTTGGCTGGCGGAGTGGCTGGCGTCGGGCTGGCGTTCGCGGCGATGCCGCTGCTTGGCCAGTTGGTGCCGTCCACATTGCCGTTGGCGCAGTCGTCATCGATCGACGTCCGGGTGCTTGCGGTCGCGGCGTTGCTGACCGTGCTCACTGGCGTGGGATTTGGTGTGCTGCCCGCGATTCGTGCCGGAGGCGGCTCATCGTTCGACGGATTGCGCGACGGCGCTCGCGGCGGCGGGGGGCGGCGCGCTCGTTTGCGCTCCATCCTCGTCATGGCCGAAGTAGCGGCCTCGGTCGTGTTACTGGTCGCGGCCGGATTGCTGTTGCACGCACTCTCGCGCGTGCGCGCGGTCGATCCCGGGTTCCGGCAGGACCAGGTGATGACCTTTCACACCGAGCTGCCGCTCTACCGGTATTGGCGGGTGAGCGAACGGGCCGCGTTCTACCGACAGGTCCTCGACCGGATCCGGGCGACGCCCGGCGTGCAGGCGGCGGGCTACATCTCGTCGTTGCCGATGAAATGGGGCGGCGGGATCTGGACCGTAGGCATTGTTCCTGACACCGGTTTCCGTCACGCATCACTGCGTTTCGTGACGCCGGGATACTTCGGGGCGATGCGGATCCAGTTGCAGAATGGTCGAACGGTCGCCGACGGCGACACGCGTGCTGCACCATTCGTGGCCGTCGTCAGCGCGTCATTCGCGGAGCGCTTCTGGCCCGGCCGCTCCCCGATCGGTCAGCACTTCAACTTTGCTTTTGCCGATCGCACCGTTGTCGGCGTTGTTCACGATGTGCGGGTGCGCGGTCCCGAGCGCGAGAGCGAGCCACAGGTCTATCTCCCGTTCCAGCAGGTGGGCGACAGTTCGCTGATCTCCTATGCGCCAGCGGACCTCGCGGTGCGTTCCACCCTGCCGCCGACCGCGCTGGTCCCGCTGGTGCGTCGCATCGTGCGCGACGCGGATCCGTTGCAAGCAATCTCGGACGTGGCGTCGTTGCAGGATGTCGTCGACCAACAGACCGTGTCGCGGGCCGTGCAGGTGCGTGTGCTGGCGGCGTTTGCACTGGTTGCGGTGCTGCTGGCGGGCATTGGACTGTACGGCCTGCTCGCCTTCGCTGTCTCCCAACGGCGCCAGGAAATGGCAATCCGGATGGCCCTCGGCGCCCGTTCAGGCCAGATCGTCCGAATGATCCTGGGCTATGGCGGCGCGCTGGCTCTGGGTGGGGTCATTCCCGGTGCGCTGATCGGCTACGCGGCAGGGCGCGGCATGAACAGCCTGCTCGCCGGCGTCGATGCGTTCGACATCCCAAGCTTTGCCGCAGCGATGTTGCTCTGCGCTGTGATGGTTCTCGTTGGCAGCCTGGTGCCAGCGTGGCGTGCCACCCGGGTGGCGCCGGGGAGTGTGATGCGGGCGGAATAGAACGGCCGCGTCGGCTCCACTTGCTTACCGAGAGGAGCCACGCTAGCGTTCCATCGGTAACCGATAGGAGCGCAGCATGACTCGTCCCGCCGATCTCGTCCAGGGCACCCTCGACCTGCTGCTCCTCAAGCTGATCGCGCTGGAGCCGCTCAATGGTTTTGGAGTGTCGCAGCGGCTTCGTCTCGTTTCCGCCGACGTCCTGGCCGTCAGTGACGGGTCCCTCTATCCAGCGCTTCACAAACTGGAGCAGGCGGGGTGGATCGCGTCGGAGTGGCGTGCCACCGAGAACAACCGTCGTGCCAAGTTCTATTCGCTGACTCGCCTGGGCCATCGCCAGCTCCGTCTGGAAGCCGAGCAATGGGAACGGCTGTCGGGCGCCATCGACCGCGTCGTGCGGTTGACGGAGGCATGAGATGCGGATCGAACACTGGTGGTACACGTTGCCGCTTCGCCTCCGCTCGCTCTTTCGCCACGCGGCCGTGGAGCGCGACGACCAGGACGAGCTCAACGACCACATCGCCGCGCAGGTGGCGACATACCAGCGCCACGGGATGACTCCAGTGGCTGCCCGCACCGCGGCGCTGCGTGACCTGGGCGGGCTGGAACGGCGGCGCGAGGAGCTGCGGGCCACGCGTGGTACCGGCCCAATCGAGCATCTGCTGCGCGACGTCCGCTACGCCATCCGCACCCTCTGCCACGCACCGGCGTTCACCGCCATTGTCGTCGTTACCCTCGCTGTCGGAGCGGGCGCCAACGCGGCGATCTTCACGATCGTCGATGCGGTGATCCTTCGCCCGCTACCGTATGGCCATGCCGATGGACTGATGGTCATCGATCATCAGTCAGGAGGCAACGCCGTTCCGGCAGAGCTGATCCGCTGGCGGCGAGAGGCCTCGTCGGCGTTCACGGCGATCGGCGGGGCGGTTGTACATACCGCGACGCTGACCGGTCGCGGTGATGCCGAGCAGGTGAATCAACTCTCGGTCTCGGCAAACATCTTCCCGATGATGCAGGTGGCGCCGCTGCTGGGCCGCACCTTCACGCCAGAAGAGGAACACGATGGCACCCGGCATCGTGTCATCCTGAGTTATGCCTTCTGGCACACACGCTTTGGTGAGAATCGTGGCATACTCGGCCAGGCGCTGCTGCTCGATGGTCAACCGTACACTGTAGTCGGCGTGATGCCGCGTGGCTTTCTGTTTGCGCCCTATTGGGCAGTGCACAACGATCTGTGGACGCCGCTCTTCCTGGACGGTGGCGGGAACGACTGGGATACCGCCGCGTATCGCGTCTTTGCTCGGCTTCGGCCGGGGGTATCGGTGACCCAGGCCGGTGCGTTGATGACCCGCATCGCAGCAGCAACCAAGATCGAGCATCCCAAGGCTGACGCGCCACTGCAGGTCACACCGCTACGCGATCGAGTGGTCCGGTCGGTGCGCACCGAACTCTGGATCCTGTTGTCGGCCGTGATGCTGGTGCTGCTGATTGCCTGCGCCAACGTGTCGCACTTGCAACTGATGCGCGCCGCGGCGCGCGAACGGGAAGCATCAGTTCGCCTGGCGCTTGGGGCAGGGCGGGCTCGACTGGCGCAGCAGTCGCTGATCGAGAGCCTGCTGCTTGCGCTCGCCGGTGCGGCGCTCGGGCTCGTCCTGGCGGTGTTCGGCGTCCGCGCGCTCGTAGCGCTGGCCCCGCCTGCCATTCCACGGCTCGACGACGTGCACATCAACGTGGTCGTCTTCGGCTTTCTCGCATTGGTGGCTTGCGGCGCCGGCGTCCTCTCGGGGCTCATTCCGGCGCTCGCGGCCGCGCGGGTCGATCCGGCGAGTGTGCTGAAGCAGTCCGGCCGCGGCGGCGATAGCGCTCGGCGTCGACGCATCGGCCGCTTGCTGGTGATCTCCGAGTTCGCCATGGCAGTGATCCTGCTAGTTGGTGCCATGCTGGTGATGCGGTCATTCGCAGCGATGGAGCACGTGGATCCGGGATTCGACGCCCGGCATGTGCGTACGATGCAGGTGGCCGTGCGCGGCAGCGCGGACGACGCGCTGGCGCGGCGAGAGCCATTCTTCAATGAGCTGCTCAACCGGATCAGAGCATTACCTGGCGTCGAGGCCGCCAGTGCCATCAACCACCTTCCGCTGCACGGCGACACCTGGCGGTTCGGTTTCTGGACTCAGGAACATCCGCTTGCAACTGGGGAGAACCAGCCCAGCGCATTCTTCCGGCTGGTGCGGCCGGACTACTTCCGCACCATGGGGATCGCCGTGGTCCGTGGTCGCGATATCACCACGTCCGACGCGCAGGCCCGCGCCCACGTCGTGATCGTCGATCAGCATCTCGCAGCAGCGACATGGCCGGGCGACGATCCGATCGGTCATCAGTTGACGATCGACGACCCATCGACCGGCCCCGAGTGGTTCACGGTGATCGGCGTCGTGCGCAACGTGCAGCAAGCGGATTGGGGCGCCGCCCGCGAGGGCGAGATGTTCTTTCCCTATTGGCGTTCGGACAGCAGCGGCGCGACAGGACGCTTCACCAATCTGCTGACTCCCTCAGCGATGACGCTCGTGGTGCGCACCCGAGGCGACGGTGCGGCGACCGAGGCGGCGGTGCGCAAGGTGGTCACCTCGCTGGATCGCGATGCGCCCGTAGCCGATGTGATCTCGATGCAACACGCCGTCGACGAACAGGTCGCCGAGCCACGCTTCTATCTCGCCCTGCTCAGCGGATTCGCGCTGGTCGCACTGCTACTGGCGGCGATTGGCGTCTACGGCGTCATGAGTCACGCCGTAGCGAGTCGGGTGCGGGAAATCGCGATCCGTCTGGCGCTTGGTGCGCCGCGCAGTGTCCCGCTTCGCCTCGCGCTCGAGCAGGGACTCGCGCTCGCGGTGGCAGGTACGCTCACTGGAATCGTCGCAGCGCTGGCCCTGACGCGGTTCCTGCAGGGCCTGCTTTTCGATGTTGCGCCGACCGATCCGGTGACCTTCATCGCGATACCGCTGCTGCTCCTCTTCGTGGCAGCATGGGCCTGCGTGGTGCCGGCGCTGCGTGCAGCGCGTACCGATCCGATGCGCGTGCTGCGGCTGGAGTAGTTTCCCTTCAGGCGCGACCCGCGCTTCGCCACCATCATGGGCTGATTTCGAGGAGTGGACCGCGATGCTACGCTGCACCCCCTTCCTGCTGTTTGACGGCAACTGCGCCGAGGCGATGACGTTCTACCACAGCTGCCTCGGCGGCGATCTGCGACTGACGAAGCTCGGCGATTCTCCGATGAAGGATCATCTGCCGCCCGAGAAGCACGGGCGGATTATCAACGCGCACCTGCACAGCGGCGCCATTGATATTTCGGCCACCGACTGGATGGCGTCGCCGGCCTTCGATCCGATCCTCGGCAACATGTCGGCGCTCTTTGTGATCGGCGAAACCTACGAAGCACTCAAGCCGGTCTTCGACAGACTCGCTGATGGTGCCGAAACATCGCGGTTTCAGGAGCTGCGCGACATGCCGTTCGGCACCTACGGACAGTTCTATGATCGTTTCGGCGTCCAGTGGATCTTCAAGGGCGACGCGAAGAAAGCGGGCTGATCCCGGGTTCAGCCGCCACCTGCTACGACCGGTAGCTCCACGAAACTGGCATGACCCGGCTCGCGATAGATCCGCTGCTCGGCTTTCCGGTAGTCGGCCGGTTTGGCCCAGAAGATGTTGGGTACAAAGGTCTGTGGGTTGCGATCGTAGAGTGGAAACCAGCTCGACTGGATCTGCACCATGATCCGGTGCCCCGGCAGGAAGACGTGATTCACCGTCGGGAGCGGGAACTTG
The DNA here is from genome assembly GCA_036499125.1 of Gemmatimonadales bacterium. Classification (GTDB taxonomy): domain Bacteria; phylum Gemmatimonadota; class Gemmatimonadetes; order Gemmatimonadales; family GWC2-71-9; genus Palsa-1233. The sequence goes on along the minus strand of DASYEH010000007.1, from coordinate 175,276 downwards.
TAGAGCAGAGGTGTGTTCGGCGTGATCGCCTTGGCGGTCTCGAAGCTCTCGCGATACCGACCGCGAAAGATGTCCATCGACACGGCAAGTTGATAGCCACCCATGTGCGGATCGCCGCCGACTTCGTCGGGGTAGACGTCGATCACCTTGACGACCCAGTCGGCGTCCGTGCCCGTGGTCGACGCGATCAGGTTCGCGACCGGCATCCCGGCGACCTTCACCGGCGATGTCAGTACGTCGGATGTATAAGCGAGCACGTCGGTCCGGCCACTTGCCTCGCGTTGATCGTCCACCAGCCAGTCGGGCCAGACCGATGGATCGCTGTAGCCGGCTTGTGCGATCGGTCGCTTGCGGAATGGCACCGGCTTCGCCGGGTCTGATACATAGGCGTCGAAGCCCGCGCCCGTCGGCGCCGTGAAGCCGGCATGAAATCCGCTGTTGAGATAGAAGGCCGTCGGCGCGATGGCGCAGTTCCCCTCGCAGCCCGCGGGCCAGCTGACAAGCTTCTCCCAGTGATTGGTGCCGGTCTCGTATGCGTTTACGCGTGCGATGTTGGCCGCCGGCGCGTCGTCCTTGAGGTAGTGCGCCAGGAACGGGCCGAGGATCTGCGTCTGGAAATCATAGGAAGTGTTGGTCGGAAACCGGAGCGCGCCGATCTTGCTGCCGTCGTCGATTTCTCCACCGTGGTGCCACGGACCAATAGTGAGATAGACGTTCGGATTGCGCTTGAGAGCGTTATACACTGCCATCGCACCGTAGATGTCCTCGGCGTCCCAGAGCGAGTAGACCAGCATGACCGGGATGTTGATCGGCTCCTTGGCAAGAATCTTGTCCATCGCCTGTTGCTGCCACCAGCTGTCATAGCTCGGATGCGCCAGGATCTTGTTCCAGAATCCCACCTGTTCCACCCCGTGATTCTTCGCGATGTCGCCCGCGGAGCCCGCTGACAGATAGGCGTCGTAATCGTCGAAATGGTCGGTCCACCACTTCACCGAGTTGTCGCGAGTCGCTTCCTGCTCGAGGATGTACGGAAGGTTCTGCTGACGGAAGGCGCCGTTGTGAAACCAGTCGTCGCCCATCCATCCGTCGACCATCGGATTCATCGGCACCGATACCTTGAGCGCGGGGTGCGGATGGACGAGCCCCATCAGCGGCTCGAAGCCATCGTAGGAAATGCCAAGTTCGCCGACCTTGCCGTTCGTCTCGGGAATATTCTTGACGAGCCAATCGATCGTGTCGTAGGTGTCGGTCGATTCATCGACGCTGGTCGGGTTGAGCGGACCGCGCAGCGGCCGGTTCATGACATTATCGCCTTCCGAGCCATACTTGCCGCGGATGTCCTGCACCACGCGGATATAGCCGCCCGGGATGATGACGTCCTGCGCGTTGTCGTAGCCATTGAGATTCGGGGCCAGGTGCGCGCTCTGTGCATAGGTCGTCGTCGCACTGGCATCGTAGGGCGTGCGGGTCAGCAGGATCGGCGCTCGCGATGCCCCCTTGGGCACCAGGATCACCGTGTGCAGCTTGATGCCGTCGCGCATCGCGATCATCACGTCGCGTCGCGTGTAGTCGAACGAGCTGGTGACTGGCGTGAACTTCGCCGGCGTCTCGCTCGGCAGGGCCCCGGCCTGGGCGCTGAGCCCGGCGCTAGCGAAGAGCGCCATGCAAGCAGTTGCGGCGGCGAGACGGCGGAAAGCGGACGTCGGCATGTGCGGATCTCGATGTAGCGGGAGTTGCCTGACGATAGCGTCGGTCGGGGCCGGGCACAACATCAGGCCAGCGCATCGGCGACCGTGATGCCGTTTTGGCCGTATATTGAGTGTATCGCACCCTGATTGCGACGGTTCACGCCACTCACCATTTGGCTCCCGGAGAGACAGATGCCCCAGTACCTGATCGAACGGAATATCCCCGGTGCGGGGAAGCTCTCGGCCGCTGATCTCAAGGCCATCTCGCAGAAGTCATGCGGCGTGCTGAATGAGATGGGCCCGCAGATCCAGTGGGTGCACAGCTACGTCACGTCCGATCAGATTGTGTGCCTGTACCGCGCGCCGAACGAAGCAATGGTCCGTGAGCACGCCCGCCAGGGTGGCTTTCCTGCCGACCGTGTATCGGAAATCATGACGGTGATTGACCCGACGACGGCAGAGTAGTTCGAACCGGCGGCGGACAGTGGCGATCGTGTGATGCAACAGACTGTTCTGTGCGCTATCTCGCTGATGGCGCTCGTCGGCATTGCCCGCGGCCAATCGCTACCGGCGCCGACCTGTGGTCACCCGGACGATGACTATCTGCTCTGCGCACTGCAAGCCGGCGGCGTTCAGCCGCTCGAAAACGTCACGCTTGCGCCCGGGGAGCGCGAGCTCCGCTTCTGGATCGTGAGCGGGCTGTTCGAGCCGGACCGGGTCCTCGTGATTCACCAGCGAGGCGACAGTGTAACTGGTCGACTGCTCTTGATCTGGGGCGATTCAGAGATAGCCACCGGGAGCTTTGCCAAAGCGCGGTGTGCCGATCGCTGGTCATCGCCAAGTGGGTCGCTGTGTATTGCCCGCCAGAAAGGTCTCCGGGACTGATCGGCGGTGCTGCGACAACTGGACAGCCTGGGACTCGCATTGGTGCCAGCCGACCCGGTTGGGCCAGCGCGCTGCAATCACCACCCGCCTGCCGTCGACCCCGGTACGCAGGTGACGGGCTGGACTGGTTGCACCGGGACCGACGGTTTCGACTATACGCTGGAACTGCGCACGTCGGCAGCCTATTGGCGCTATCAAGTTCCCAGGATTCCGGATAGTACGGCCACCGGAATGAAGCGGGATGCAGCGCTCTTTCACTTGCTCGAGTGCGCCGCCCGCAATGCGGGCGACGATTCGTGCCGCTGACGGCGCATTACCGGTTGCCCTCTGTCTCAGCGCTCGTAGAACGGTGGCGGCTCGATGCCAAGCGAGCGCAGGTAGACATAGCCCTGACCGCGATGATGGATCTCGTTGTCGACGATATACAGCAGCAATCCGTAGATTGGCATCTTCCACTGACCGAACGCGGTGTCAACTTCCTGGAAGCGGGTTGCTGGAATCGTCGGCCAGAGGCGATCGATTTCCGCCGTCGCTTCGTCCCAGAGCCGTAGCAGGTCGTCCTTTGTTGTCGCCGCAGCGGACTGGTACGATTTCCACTCGCCGCTGATGATGCCGTGCAGGGTCGGGACCGCCATGCCGAGGAACTCCATCGTGAAGCCCGAAAACGGTCGCATGCCACCCAGCGAGTAGCTGAAGAGTTTGTCGTCCGGGAAGGCGGCGATCACGCGGCGGGTCAGTCCGCGGTGGCCCTGCCAATGTTGCCGGAGCTGTTCGGGAGTGATGACCGGGGATGAGCTGGGTTCGGATGGCATACGGGGCTCCATAGGACGGTGGTGGCGACAACGCTGATCCTGAGTAATGTACGACATTGCTACTATTCGTGAGCCGACGGCAACGAATTTGGCGCTCACCTGGAGAGCCGAGATGCCCAGTACCGAATGGTGGCAGCGAGGACCGGTCGACGGCGTCCCTGCCATGCTACAGCCCGTTGCGTCTGACAGGCCGCTGACCTGGCCGATATCGGCTCGACGCGTTCGACCGTAGATTGGGTGAACGGACCACGATCCTCGGCGGACCCGTCGCACTCGTCCGCGAAGCGACTCACCAACAAGGACCCCGCTCCCTATGCCAAGCACCAGAGCGTTGATCGCCACGGCCACTGTCCTCCTCGCTGGCGCCGCGCAGGCGCAGCAGCCGCGCGACTTCACGCCGTACCTGATTGCCGATCGCGCTGCCGAAATCGCCCTGGCGCGCAGTGCGGCGCCGGCCGCGGTTTCCGACGCCGCGACGGTCCTGGTGCTCACGCCCAAGGGATTTGTCGAGGCGAAGCACGGCACCAACGGCTTCACCTGTTTCGTGCTGCGATCGTTTGCGGCCAACATCGGCGACCCGAACTTCTGGAACCCGAAGGTGCGCGCGCCGCATTGCCTCACGCCGCCCGCGGTGCGCACGGTTCTTCCCGAGATGCAGAAGCGCGCCGAGTGGATCCTGGCTGGCGTCAGTACCGACGAAATCAAGGCGCGGACCAGCAAGGGATATGCGTCGCACCAGTTTCCGACTCCGGCCGTCGGCGCAATGGCGTACATGACGTCGCCCGAGCAGTATCTCCAGGACGACACACCGCACAACTGGACACCGCACCTGATGTTCTACTACGATCGCACGCTGCCGCCGTCGACCTGGGGCGCCGTGGACGGATCGACGATGGTGATTGATGGGACGGGGGGCGATCCGGCGTCGCCGGTGACGCTGCTGGTGCCGGTGAGGCGCTGGTCGGATGGCACGCCGGCGACGCCGCCGGCCGGGCACTAGTCCGCTAAGAGCGGCAGCTGATCGGATACGATGTGCGGGAAGTCGATGTCGCGCCGCGGTCGGTTGCCGCGGTGCGCGTCGAGGTTCCGGTGGGGCGAGTCCCCGAGTATTTCGGCAAGGCGCTCGACCAGGTCTACGCGGTCGGGCGGACCGGTGCCTTGGTGCTCGATGGCCAGAACATCTTCATCTACCATCCGAAGTCACCGGGTCTCCTCACCGTCGACTTCGCTGTCGGCACCGCGGCGCCGTTCGAGCCGATCGGGGCAGTGCAGTGGCGGCAGACGCCAGCCGGACGCGTCGTCACCACCACCCATGTCGGCGACTACGGTGGCCTGCGGGCGGCGCACGCCGCCGTGCAGCAGTGGTGCCGCGATCGAAACTGCACGCTCGCCGGTCCGTCATGGGAAGTGTACGGCCACTGGGATCCCGACCCGGCGAAACTGCGGACGGAGATTTATTGTTTGCTCAGGGCAAGTGCATAGCGACTCGTCCCAGGAGTGTCTGATGGGTGACCAACGTGCGGTACGCAGCGTGAGGGCTTGCTTGTGACCAGCGATGGAGCGGGGAATCGCACCGTCGTCGACCTCAAGCCATTCCTCCCGGCGCGGGACTTCGACCTTTCCCGCCGCTTCTACGCCGACCTGGGCTTTCAGGAGATCTGGGCCAACGCCGAAATTGCCGAGTTCGAGATCGACGGGCATCGCTTCCTGCTGCAGAACTACTACGTCAAGGGTCAGTCGGAGAACTTCATGATGAGCCTGACGGTCGAGGACCCCGACGCCTGGTGGGCGCACATCGAGGAGGTCGGTCTCAAGGCGAAGTACTCACTCGGCATGGCGAAGCCGCCAGCGATGCAGCCGTGGGGATTGCGGGTCCTCTATCTCTCCGACCCGACCAGCGTGCTCTGGCATATCGTCGACCGGCCGACGCGGCGGTGATCAAACGGTAGGGAGCGGTGCCCTGTGCACCTTCCACTTTGCACTTTGCACTTTCCACTTCAATCCTACACGCTGATCATCCACACAATCCCGGCCGACACCGCCGCCGGCAACGCCACCGCCAGCAGAATGCTGCTGTTCGGCCACGCCCAATGGATCAGCACGCCGCCCAGCACCGGTCCGATGATCGAGCCGACCCGCCCGATGCCCAGGCTCCAGCCGATCCCGGTCGACCGCAGCGCCGTCGGGTAGTACTCAGCCGCAAGTGCGTTGAGTGCCGGCTGACCACCGACAATCCCGAATCCGGCAACGAAGATTGCCCCGAATAGCATCACTTCGGGGAGCGCCGGCCGACCGATCAACGCGATCGCCACCGCCGCAACCGCAAATGCCGGCACCAGTACCGACCGGAACGAAGTGCGATCGACCAGCTGCCCCATCACCAGCGTGCCAAGCGTTCCGCCGATCTGCAGCGTCGTCCCTGCCAGCACCGCGTGCGACGTTGACAATCCCGAGCCGCTGGTGATGGTGGGAATCCAGTTGGAGAGAAAATAGAGATTGAGCAGGTTCAGGAAGTTGACGATCCAGAGCAGCGTCGTCGATCGCGCTCGTCCGTCATTGAACAGTGCCTGGACCGGCGAATCGTTTTGGCGGGCACGTTCCAGGAACGCTGTTGATTCCGGGAGATAGCGCAGCATCGCGACCACGATCATCAGCGGGACCGCGCCACCAACGTAGAAGATCGAAGCCCACCCCCAGCGCGGAATCATCACCGCGGCAATCAGTCCACCGAACACCGCGCCAAGGGTGAAGCCGACCGACACGCGCATCATCAGCGTGACGCGTCGGCCGGCCGGACTCTGCTCCCCTGCCAGGGCCATCGCATTCGGCATGATTGCGCCGAGGCCAAGCCCGGTGAGGAAGCGGAGCAATAGCAACTGCTCGATGGTGTGAACCTGGGTTGTCAGCAGCGTGCCCGCAGCAAACCAGAGTGTCGCACCGATCAGCACCGGGCGCCGTCCGATACGATCGGCAACGACGCTGAGTGCCAGCGATCCCATCAGCATCCCGAAGAGGCCAGCACCGAACACCGGGCCGAGCGAGGCCTTGGCGATGTGCCAGTCGCGCAGGATTGCCGGGGCGACGTATCCCATGGACTGCACGTCAAAGCCGTCCATCACGACGCAAAGGCCGCAAATGATGAGCGGAATGAGTGGAGTGCGCTTTGACGCAAGGATGGTCATGGAGTGCCGGAAATCTGTCCCAGACACCGGTCGTTGGCTAGCCGTCCGTTCAGAACGGTGATGTTGCAGTAGTATTCGCCATGATTTCTGCCCTGATCTCACGTGCAAGCGCGGCATTTCTCGCTGTTGGCGGGCTGGCACTGCTCTTCGCGCCGGACGACATCCTGCCGCGCGTCATCCCGAACTTTCCGGTCACTGCCAGTTGGCTCGGTCAGCTCATTGCGGCAGGATGGCTCGCGCTTGCAGTGCTCAACTGGTTCAGCCGTGCGTCCGTGTTGGGAGGTATCTACGCTCGGCCGATCGTGCTGGCGAACGCGCTCTTCTACTTCATCGGCGCAACGACACTATTCCGGTCGATCCGCGGACACGTCGACTTGTCGGTGCTCTGGTGGGTGGCGGTGCCGGTGACCCTCTTCGCGGCGATCTACATCCGGCTGCTCTTTGGCGGCCCGATCAATGCCGATGTCGATACGGCCCGCGCGACACCTTCGAAAGGGGCTCCAGATGTTCCGTAGCATCCTCGCCGTGCTGGCGGGATTCATCAGCATGGTGCTCGTTGTCGTGGTCGGCACTGCGGTGGCCATGCGGCGGCTGCTTCGCCGTGGCGGGCCGTCGCTCAACGCAGGCATGCCGGCTGCATACCTGGTGGTGAATCTCGGCGTCAGTGGCATCGCAGCGTTGGTTGGCGGACTCATCACCGCACGGATTGCCACCCATGCGCCCGTCGCGCACGGTCTCGCCCTTGGTGTCCTGATGGCGCTGATGAGCATCGCATCGATGCGTCAGGCCGGCGCGACACAGCCACGTTGGTACCAGCTCGTCCTTGCAACGGTGATGCCGCTGTTGGCGGTGACGGGGGCAATGCTTGACGGGGTGCTTGGCGCGGCGGGATAACCTGACTCCCTGCGGCGGATCAGCATCCCGATCGGCCACTTCGCGAATGGCTGTGACAACCCCCTCGGCCTGTCCTGTACCAATGACTGACTGCATCCGCCAAGAGGTCCGATTTCCGGTACAGTGACGTATCCAGAGGCACGAACCGCTACGTCACCTGTTTCCGGAGTTCGATGATGCCCAAGTACGTCACGCTGGCCGCCCTACTGCTTGCCGCCACCGCCACAGCTGCCCATGCGCAGGCCCAGGATCCCATGTACGGCACGGACATGCACGTCCGCGCGTTCACCAACGGCACACCCAAGGGGTGGACGGTCGGTGCGCCGCATCTCGACATCGCAGCCGGATACTATGATCTCTCGAACGACGGGACGTCAGAAAACGCCGCGTTCTTTCGCGCGCACCTGCAGATGGCGATCGCGTCGCCGGTCATCCAGGTTTCCAGCGATATCCAGTTCGTACCGAAGTTCACCAAGGCTGACCCGACCGCGTCCATCGTGCTGCAGCTCGCGCCGATCCCGGCAACTTCGGCCTTCTACCTGAGCGGCGGTATCGGGCTGATTACCGGCCATACCTCGACCGGCGCCGCCGCAGGCTGGGTCCAGGCTCAGCTGGCCTACCGGACGCCGATTCACGTGGTGACCCTCTTTGGTCAGATCGGCAAATCGCTCAACTCTGGCTCAGGCACCGAGCTGTTGATCGGCGTGCAGCATCCGCTCGCGCCGTACAAGCTTCACGGCCTGAAGAGCTGAACTCCAGCATGTCCGCCCCGCGACACCGATACGGGTGGCACGTCGCGGTGCGCGGACGGCAGGGGGCCGTGCTATGTTCTGTCACGCATGCCCACCACTGAAAGCCGCAGTTCTGCAGGGTTGGTTGGAGCCGCGCGCGACAAATTGTCGCCGCGGTGCGACGACGTGACGCTCATTGGTGCCATGTCCGAGGGCGACCAGGGTGCGATGGCGCTGCTCTATGATCGCTATGCCGCGCCGATGCTCGGATTGGCGCTGCGGATTACCCGCGAACACGCCGATGCCGAGGACGTTCTGGTCGACGCCTTCGACCAGGTCTGGCGTGAAGCAACCCGGTTCGACCCGGGACGCGGCTCGGTCGCCGGATGGCTTGCCACCATCACGCGGAGCCGGGCGCTTGACCTCATTCGCTCGCGGGCTCGCCGTACTCGACTCGATGACGTTGCTGAACGCGAAGGCCCCGTCGTACCAGTGGCAATGGGTGCATCGCAGCGTTCGCCAGTTGGCGATGTCCTCGCCGACGAACGCTCGACCCGGGTGCGCGCCGCGCTCGCCGACCTGCCCGCCGCGCAGCGTGTCGCACTCGAGCTGGCGTATTTTGAAGGACTTTCGCAGACGGAGATCGCCGCCCGTCTTGCCGAACCACTCGGTACCATAAAGACACGCATGCGACTCGGCATGCGGCGGTTGCGCGACCTGCTGGCGTCGATCGGACCTGGAGACGGCTCATGAGCGACAACGCCGACATCCCGTTGCACGAGCTCGCGGACAGTTACGTCCTCGGCACCCTCGATGACGCCGAACGGACCGCCTTCGAATCGCGGCTTGCCACCGACGAAGCACTGCGCCGCGGGGTGGCCGCAGCACAGGATGCCCTCGGCCTGCTGGCGTTCAGCGCGCCGGTCGCACCGCCGCCTGCACTGAAGGAGTGGGTGCTCGCCCGCGTCGCCGCGACAGCGCCCAGGTCCGGCGCCGCGCCGTTGCTCTTCCCGACGCCAGCACGGTCGCGAGTCCCGCTCTGGCTCGGTGCCGCGCTCGCCGCGTCACTTGCGTTCATCGTCAAGCAGGCGGTGGACCTGCGCCATGCTCGCGACAGTAACGATGCGGCCAGCCAGTTGATGGCCGCGGATCAGCACACTCTGCAACAGCGCGATTCGCTCATCGCGGAGCTGATCGATCCGTCGACCGAAACGGTGACCCTGGCCGCCACCGGCTCTGCGAAGCCGTCGGTGACGGCGTATATCGTACGTGCGCGTCGGACGATGATCCTTTCTGCAGCGTCACTACCGGTCTTGCCCGAGGGCCGGGTCTACCAGCTCTGGTTCATTGTCGGCAGCAAGCCGGTACCCTCGGTGACCTTCGTCGCCGATTCGGCCGGCCACGCCCTGCTCAAGTCCGTCGCACTTCCCGACAGCGCTTTCGCTGCGACGGCCATTACCGAGGAGCCAACCGGTGGCTCCCCCGGTCCGACGACCCCGCCACTCTTCGTTGGCAAGCTGACGCAGAAGTAGGCGAACGACCAGACGCACGAAAGGCGCGCATCGCTGCGCGCCTTTCGCGTGTGGCAGGGATGGTAGGTTACGGCATCAACACCTTGTTGACCACCATGATCACGCCATTCGACTGAAAGACGTCGGCGATCGTCACGGTCGCCATGCCGCCCTTGGCATCCTTGACCATGATCTTGCCACCCATGGTGCTGAACCAGAGCGATCCGCCTTCAACCGTCTTGAGCATGGCGGTGCCGTTCCCCTTCTTGATCATTGCCTCAATCATCTTCGAGTCGTACTTGCCGGCCACCACATGGTAGGTCAGCACCTTGTCCAGTGTTGCCTTGTTTTCCGGTTTGAGCAGGTTGTCCACGGTACCGGCCGGCAGCGCCGCAAACGCTTCGTTGGTCGGCGCGAAGACCGTGAACGGGCCTGTGCCTTTGAGCGTTTCGACCAGGCCACCAGCCTTGACGGCCGCGACGAGCGTGGTGTGGTCAGCCGAGTGGACGGCGTTGTCGATAATGTCCTTCGAGGGGTACATCGCCGAGCCGCCAACCATCGGGTCCTTCTGGGCGCTGGCGCTGGCCGTCGCGATGAGGGAGAGGGCGGCAAGGGCGGGAAGAACGTGACGAAACATGGTCAATCTCCGGTGCGAGTGAGTAGGTCACACCGGCAGGTACGTCACGCAGGTTCCGATCGGATTGCTCCGCCGTGGTTGCTTCGGATCAGTTGACCAGGATGAGCGTAAAGCCGTCGTACTGCTTGGCGCCGACGGTCTGAATCGTCGTAGCACTCACCCGGGAGTCGCCGGCAATCAGGTCGTGCAACGTCCGGACTCCCTGCACGTTGGCGTCGCGGCTGTCTGGATCGGCCAATGCCCCATTGCGGACGACGTTATCGACGATGATCACGCTGCCCGATTTGGTCAGCCGGAGCGCCCACCCGAAGTACTCGGGAATCGTCGCCTTGTCGGCGTCAATGAACACCAGGTCGAACGGTGCCGCCGGGTGGCTCAGCAGCGTGGGAAGCGTTTCGATCGCGCGTCCTTCAATGATCTCCACCATGCCGCCAATGCCGGCGCGGTCAACATTCCGCCGCGCGACCGCCGCGTGCTTGGCGTCCAGTTCCAGGGTGACCAATTGCCCGTCCGACGGCAACGCGCGCGCCAGCCAGATGGTGCTGTATCCGCCCAGCGTCCCGACCTCGAGAATCGATCGGGCCCGCTGCGCCCGTGCCAGCAGCATCAGGAGCTTCCCTTGTGGAGCCGAGACGCTGATCGGCGGCAATCCGGCAGCCGCACTCTCGCGCAGCGCGTCAATGAGGGCGTCGTCCTGCTGAACGATGGTATCGGTCACATACTGATCAACACGGGCCCAGGCGTCGGACATGGTCATCTCCGGATGAGTATCCCAGTCACCAAAGTTACCGGCATCCCGGTGGTCAGGCCAGCGTCGCGCCCGTCGATACCTTGACAGTCGACAACAGGCAACCATTTTCGGTTGTCGAACGTCATAGTATCACGGAGATGCCAATGCCACAGCGAACCGACCTGCTCCAGGGGACACTTGATCTCCTGGTACTCAAGACCCTCCTGCTCGGGCCCCTGCATGGCTGGGCCATTTCGAAGCGGCTCCGCGCCCTGTCCAGCGACGTGCTCGATGTCGGCCAGGGGAGCCTCTATCCGGCGCTCTACCGCCTGGAAGACGACGAGTGGATCCGGTCCGAATGGGGCACCAGCCCTGAAGGGCGTCGCGCCAGGATCTACACCATCACCGCACTCGGCCGGAAGCAGCTCGCCGTCGAACGCTCGGCGTGGCGCCGCTTCTCGGCGGCTGTCGATCAGGTACTCCACGCGACTTGAAGGAGAGAACATGCCGAAGATCCGGACCTGGTTGCGCCGTCGCCTGCGGGCGTTGCTCCACAGTGGTGCCATCGACCGCGAACTTGACGACGAGATTCGCCTGCATGTCGACCTCGAGGCCGCTGAGTTGATGGAACGTGAAGGCCTGTCCGCGGCAGAAGCGCGGCGGCGAGCAATGATTGCGCTCGGCGGTGCGGCGCGGATGCGCGAGGAACATCGCGACGTGCGCGGCGTCCGCTGGCTGGAGCACCGTGGCCAGGACATTCGCTACGCCGTACGCGGGCTCCGCAATCGCCCCGGCTTCACACTGGCAGTCGTGCTGACCCTCGCGCTGGGCATTGGCGCCAATGCCGCGATGTTCTCGATTGTCGATCGGCTCCTCTTTCGTGCGCCGCCGCTGATGCGGGACCCGGCAATGGTGCATCGTGTGGTACTATCGACCAGCTACCGCGGCGTGGAAGGCCACAACACCTACATCCCCTACGCCCGATTCGTCGATGTAACACGCAACACGCATTCCTTCTCGCGTACGGCGCTCTTCACCGAGAACGAACTCGCCGTCGGCGTCGGTACCGATGCGCGGGAAATGCAGGTCGGCGCGGTGACGTCCGGATTCTTTGGCTTCTTCAATGCGCGACCGATCCTGGGACGCTACTTCACCGCCGCGGAAGATTCTCCTCCGATCGGTGCTGCGGTGGTCGTGCTGAGCTACGGTTTCTGGGAGTCGCAATACGGCGCGCGTCCCGACGTGATCGGCCGGCATATTCAGGTCGGCGCCACGCTCTACACCGTGATTGGCGTAGCGCCTCGTGGATTTGCCGGTGTCTGGCCCGAGACGCCACCGGTCGCCTACATCCCGGCCAGCGCCAGGGCGGGCGAGCAACGGTACGGGGGGAAGGGTGATCCGTGGTGGACCACCTACCACTGGACCTGGGCGCAGAGCATGGTCGAGCGCAAGCCGGGGGTCACTATCGCGCAAGCCAACGCGGACCTCTCACAGGCGTACTTGCACAGCTACCAGGCTGAAGTCGCCGCGAGCCCTGGCGAGCAACCGGTCGCGATTGCCAGACCCCATGCGTCCGTTGCCTCGATTCTCAGCGATCGCGGTCCCAACGAATCGAGCCTCGCCAAGGTCGCCACCTGGATCGGTGGCGTCGCGCTGATCGTCTGGTTGATTGCCTGCGCCAACGTCGCCAATCTGCTGCTCGCTCGTGCCTTGCAGCGCCGTCGAGAGATCGCAGTGCGCCTGGCGCTTGGCGTGACGCGCAGTCGCCTGGCGGCGCAACTGCTCACGGAGAGCACCATCCTCGCCCTGCTGGGCGGTCTCAGCGGCGTTCTCATCGCGCAATGGGGCGGTGCAGTGCTCCGCGCCGAGTTCCTGTCGAAGACGTCGACCGCATCAGTGATGACCGACCCGCGGACGCTGATCTACGCTGGTGCGGCGGCCCTCGTCGCCGGACTCCTGACAGGGCTGGCACCCCTCTTGCAAACCCGGCGGATGAACCTCAATAGTGACCTCAAGGCCGGCGCGCGTGAAGGCGGCTATCAGCGGTCGGGATTGCGAGCGGGGTTATTGATTTTACAAGGCACGCTGTCCGTCGTGTTGCTGGTCGGTGCCGGGCTCTTTGTCCGCAGTCTTCGTCATGTCAAGGCGGTGCCACTCGGCTTCGAGCCGGAGCACGTCGTCATGGTCGAAACCAATATGCGCGGAGTACCACTCGACAGCGCTCGCAGTCAGGCGTTGGTCGAGCAGCTGCAGGCCGCGGTGGCTGCTGTGCCGGGCGTGACCAATGCGACCCGCCAGTTGACGATGCCGTTCTGGAGCACCTGGAGTCTCGGTCTCACGGTGGCCGGTATCGATTCGGTCGACAAGCTCGGTCAGTTCAACCTCGATGCGGTGTCACCGACCTATTTCGCGACGATGGGAACGCGGATCATGCAGGGACGCGGCATCGAGGCGCGCGACGCCGCGGGGGCGCCAGGTGCGATGGTCGTCAGCCAGGCCATGGCGAAGAAACTCTGGCCCGGGGCGAGCCCGATTGGTCAGTGCGTCCGGATCGACAGCGACACGCTCCCGTGCACATACGTCGTCGGCGTGGCTGAAAACATCAAGGCCGATCATCTGGGTGATGACCCGGGACTCTTCTACTACCTGTCGGCAGCACAGTTTCACCCGAATCAGGGCGGTCTGTTCGTGCGTGTACAGGGCGACCCAGACCGGATGAAGGAACCGGTGCGCAAGGCGCTGCAGCGCCTGATGCCCGGCGCATCGTACATCACCGTGACACCGATTGGTGACATCATTGGTGAGCAGACGCAGCCATGGCAACTGGGCGCGTCGATGTTTGTCATCTTTGGCGCACTGGCACTCATCCTCGCGGCGATCGGACTCTATGGAGTGATCGCATTCACCGTCAGCCAGCGCCTGCACGAGCTGGGTGTTCGCGTCGCCCTCGGCGCCAGCGGACGCGACATCGTGCGACATGTGGTCACTGGCGGATTGCGACTTGCGGTGGTCGGCGTCGGCTGCGGCGTTGTGCTGGCACTCGTACTCGGTCATTGGGTTGCGCCGCTGCTGTTCGAGGAATCGGCGCGCGATCCGGCTGTCTTCGGCGTGGTGGCGGCAGTGCTGCTGGCTGTCGCCGCGCTGGCGAGCTACATCCCGGCGCGGCGAGCCGCCCAGGTCAACCCGATTCGTGCCTTGCGGGCGGAGTAGCGCCGAGCTCTTGCCACCCCGGCGAATCACCTCCCCTGACAGTACTATTCAAGGAGGGACGAAGCCTTGCTCGGAGGGATGGCCAGATGCGGGCGATCAGTTTCGCGCGGCACAGTGCAATGTCGACGCTCGTCTTCGGCGCCGCGCTAGCCTGGATTCGGCTGGCTGGCGACCGGCGGGCACCGATCGTCGCGCTGGTGGCTGTTGCACTAGTGGCTGGAGTCATGCTGGAGATGTATCGCTGGAAGCGCGGTCGCTACCGTGACCAGGTTGACCGCGAACAGGTCCAGATGATCGCAACGATCACCACGCTCATCTGGGTGATCGGATTCGTGATCGACCTGCGCTCGCCCGACCGCGGCGCCTTGGTGGTAGGAGGCTCGATTGCCGCTGCGGCGGTCATCTACACCTACAGTTTTCTGCCGTATCATCGGGGGATTTGACGAAGCGGTGGTCGATATGCCGGCGACCGTGATCCCGATGGCGTAGCCCCCACTGAAAGGATATTCGCTTCCAGATGCCCAAGGTCCGTGTCTCCTCGTTCGCGGTCTCGCTCGACGGATTTGCCGCTGGTCACGGTCAGGACCTCCAGAACCCGCTCGGCGTTGGCGGCCTCGACCTGATGGAATGGTTCTTCGCCACCCGGGCTTGGCGCGAGATGCATGGCCAGGAGGGCGGCGACACCGGCATCGACAATCAGTTTGCCGCCCGCGCAATGGACGGGGTCGGTGCCTGGATCCTCGGCCGCAACATGTTCGGACCGATCCGCGGCGCGTGGCCCGACGAGAGCTGGCAGGGATGGTGGGGTGACGAACCGCCGTATCATTGCCCAGTCTACGTCCTGACGCACCATGCTCGTCCGCCCATCACCATGAAGGGCGGCACCGTCTTCCACTTCATCACCGACGGTATTCATTCAGCGCTTCGCCACGCTCGCGATGCCGCTGGCGATCGGGATATCCGGATCGGTGGCGGCGTGTCGACCATCCGGCAGTACCTCGAAGCGGGCCTCCTTGACGAGCTCCACCTCGCGCTGCGGCCGATTCTCCTGGGCCGTGGCGAATCGCTCTTCAACGGCATCGATCTCCGTGCGCTGGGTTACGATGTGGCGGAACACACTGTTGGTGAGCGGGCGACTCACGTGATCATCCGCAGGACCGGCTGATGGCTGATGGCCAATCACAACGAGAGCCGGCGTCCCAAAATGGGGCCGGCTCCCTGATTTAACGCAGCCATCAGCCATCAGCCATCAGCCATCAGCCCTACAACTCCCGCACCTCCACCGCCGCATCAATCGCATGATCGACATCCCGGCTCAGCGCCCGCGCTTGCTGTGTCGCGTTGGTCAAGCCGTTGATCACCGATCCGATGCCGCTCTGCTTCAAGCGCATCAGGTCGAGTCGCACGTTCTGCATCGCCAGTACACAGCTTTCGAAGCGATCGGCAAACTGCGTCTTCTGCCCATTGATCTCCCGGCACCGCTGCAGCTGCGACTCGAGCAATGAGATCTGCCGGTCGCGCTCCTCACCAGCCGGCCGCTGCTGCAACTCGGCCAGGCGCGCCTCGATGCGCGGAGTGTCGAGCGTATCCATCGAGCCGAGGGTCTGCGCCAGCTGAGCTGCGCGGGCATACAGGCTTTCAGTGGTATCGACAATATCGGGCAGCATCTCCTTGTCGGCCGCACTGAGCTGGCCCATCAATGAGATGATCACGCTCCGATCCTTGTACACCTGTTGCATCCGGTCGTAGTATGCGCCGTACTCGGCTGCCTTCGGCTCGCCGACCAGTTTGACACCCTTGATTCTCGGCTGCTTGTTGCCTGACCCCACCGAGTCCGGCGCATCGGGCCGGTTGAGCACGTCACGCCACGAATAGCCGGCTTGCCAGAGATCAGAATAGTGCTTCAGCAGACTCCAGCCGCTGACGGCCGAGACGATCAGGAACCACGGATTATGAGGACCGCCCATGAACGCCATGTTGATGGCAAAAGTGCCACCAGTGAGCACCGCCCAGCGCGAAAAGTCACGGCGCACCCGCAAGACAATCTGTGGTTCGCCGGTGTTGGGCAGCGGCGTATCGTTCTTTCCGCGCCGCGCCATCCGTTCATCCCGGCGCCGTTGCTTCTGGTCGCCCCGCGCCATCCGTTGATGACTCTGCAAGTCGTTCGGACCGCCGAGTCCACCCTGCGCAACGCGATTCTGCAGGACCGGCCGTGGTGGTCGTCCGGGTGTGGTCGGTCGAACAGTTGACGCCCGTTCCGAAGTCCGGCCACTACGGGTTGGCGTGGTCCGTTCAGGAGTTGTCCGCCCATTGCGGGTCGGTACTGGCCGGGCGGTCGAACCTGCTTCGCGGGTCTGTGCCTTCCAGCCGAGTCCGGTCGGTCGGTATCCGGCGACGGTCCGGCTCTCGAGTGAGCGACGTAACGCGTCGGCGGACGGCCACCGATTCTCGGGGTCCTTTTCCAGGCAGCGCGCGACTGCGAGCGACAGATCCTCTGGCACATCCGGAAACTGTTCGTGCAGCAGCGGCGCCGTCTCGGTGATCTGCTTCATCAGGATGCCGGCAACGGTCGGCGCATTGAACGGCAGCTCGCCTGAGAGCATCTGATATGCGACGATCCCGACGGAATAGAGATCGCTGCGACCGTCGACTTCGCGTTCGCCCGCGGCCTGTTCCGGCGACATGTATGCCGGCGTGCCGATCGCCATCCCGGCGCTCGTCAGCGTGGCACCGCTGGTCGCCGAGAGCGCCTTGGCAATACCGAAATCGGTCACCATCACCCGCCCGCGGGTCCCTTCAAGGAGAATGTTGTCCGGCTTGATGTCGCGGTGGATGATCGAGAGTGCGTGGGCGGCCGAGAGCGCATCGGCCGTTTCTCGCATGATCCGGCGGGCCTCTTCGGCCGGAATACGGCTGCGGCGACGGATCCGGGCGGCCAGGGACTCGCCCTCGATCAGCCCCATGACGAAGTAGACAACGCCGTTGCCTTCACCAACGTCATGGATCGGGACGATGTGGGGATGCGACAGCCGCGCGGCGGTCTGCGCCTCACGAGTGAAACGCTGCCGGATTTCGGAGGAGAACGCCAGCTCTGGCGGCAACACCTTGACGGCCACCCGCCGTTGCAGCCGCTCGTCCCGGGCACGGTAGACCACGCCCATGCCGCCACGGCCGATTTCCCCCTCAATGGTGTACGAATCACCGAGGGCCCCTTTGAGGAGCGCAGGTAGGGCTTGGGACGGATCGCTCATGCGCTCCAGGTCTCGGGCAGGGCGGGAAGGAAGTACTAACCCTTGAATCTGCACGGAGATGGGTAGGCGAGCAACGTGCCAAGGGGTGACTGCCGTCGCGACAGGGGAATCATCGTCGCCAGCGACGGTCGTGCCGGGGTGGCGGGGGTCGGCCGTCCCCCTTCCGCCAGCCCGGCAGTTGATACTCCTTCCAGTCTGGCACGCCTGATGCCCCCTGTGGTCGCAACCGGCAATGCCGGCGCATCAATACCCTCGTTGCTGCGTACGGTCTTCTGGCAAAGGAGAGTTCTGTGACTGATAGAATGACGATTCCGGTCCTGCCGCTGCGGGATGTAGTGCTCTTTCCGGGCGTGACCGCGCCGATTGGCGCCGGCCGCCCGATGACAATCAAGGCAATCGAGGCTGCGCTGGCCTCCCCTGACAAGCTGGTCTTTGCCGTGGCCCAGCGTGAAAATGTGGAGTCCGTAGCCCCCGAAGGGCTCTACATGGTGGGCACCATTGCCCGGATCGGCCAGCTGCAGCGCGGCCTTTCCGGCATGCAGCTCCTGCTTCACGGCGAACGCCGTGCGATGACCCTGCATGTGACCGAAGAGCATGGCCATCTGGTGGCCGTCGTCCGCCCGCTCGAGGACATGCCCCCTGTCAGCGCCAACGATCCGTCGTTCGTAGCCCTCCATAAGGAGCTCCGCGCCCGCTCGGCCGAACTCGGCCAGAAGTCCGGGCTCCCCGAAGAGGTGGTCCAGCAGGTACTGAACGGCGTCGATGAGCCCGGCCGCTTCTCAGACCTGGTCGCCGGTTACCTCGATCTCGACACAACCCAGCGCCAGGAGCTGCTCGAAACGCTGGCCGTTGACGACCGGCTCCGCCGGGTGCTGGTGCACGTCCAGCGCCAGATTGCCGTGCTCGACGCGCAGGAGGACATCAAGACCCAGGTTCAGGAAGAACTCGGCGAGCGCCAGCGCGAGGTCTACCTGCGCGAGCAGCTGAAGACGATTCGTCGCGAGCTGGGTGACGAGGACGAAGCTGGCGAGATGGACGAGCTCGAGCAGCGGATCATGGCGCTCGACCTGCCCCCCGAGGCGCGCAAGGAAGTTGATCGTGAACTCGGCCGCCTCCGGCGCACCGGTCGCGAGTCGATGGAATCGCAGGTCATCCGGACCTATCTCGAGCACGTCGCCGAGCTGCCTTGGAGCAACCGCACCGAGGAGCGCCTCGACATGATCGAGGCCGCCCGGATTCTCGACCAGGACCATTACGCCCTGGGCGACGTCAAGGATCGCGTCCTTGAGTTTCTCGCCGTGCGCGCCATGCGGATGCAGCGCGACCGAGAGCTGCAGGCTGACACGCCCGATACGCCGATTTCGCAGACCACCGGTGAAGTGCCGATGGCCGGCGGCATTCCTGGTGCGGCCGAAGTGCCGCCGCCGGCGGTTGATGACAAGGGCGAAGTGCGGAAGCATTCGCCGATCCTGCTCTTTGTCGGCCCGCCGGGCGTCGGCAAGACCTCGGTGGCCAAGAGCATCGCACGCGCGATGGGCCGCAAGTACGTCCGGATTTCTCTGGGTGGTGCCCGCGACGAGGCCGATATCCGCGGCCACCGGCGCACCTACGTCGGCGCCATGCCTGGTCGGATCATCATGGGAATGAAGCAGGCCGGCACCAAGAATCCGGTCTTCCTGCTTGACGAAGTCGACAAGCTCGGCGTCTCGTTCCAGGGCGATCCGGCCTCGGCGCTGCTCGAAGTGCTCGATCCGGCGCAGAACGATTCGTTTACCGATCACTACCTCGGCATCCCGTTCGACCTGAGCGAAGTGCTCTTCATCGCGACGGCGAACATGGTGCAGAACATTCCCGGCCCCCTGCTCGACCGGATGGAGATCGTCGATTTCTCGGGCTACATCGAGGTGGAAAAGGTCGCCATCGCCGAGAAGTACCTGGTGCCGCGGCAGATCGAGGACAATGGCCTCACGGCCGAGCAGATCTCGTTCACCGGGCCGGCAATTCTTGAACTGGTGCAGCGGTACACGCGTGAAGCGGGCGTTCGCCAACTCGAGCGCGAAATCGGCAAGGTGGCCCGCAAAGTGGCCCGCCGACTCTCGGCCAAGGAAGCGGAGCGGGTCGACGTGACACCGGCAATGGTGCGCGAGTTTCTCGGCCGCCCGAAGTTGCATCCGGAGGAAAAGACCGGCACCGACCAGGTTGGCCTGGCCACCGGCATGTATTACACCCCAATGGGTGGCGACATCATGTTCGTCGAAGCGACGACCATGCGCGGCAAGGGCGAGCTGGTCCTCACTGGACAGCTCGGTGATGTGATGAAGGAATCGGCGCGCGCGGCGTGGACATACGCACGCTCGCACGCCGCTGCCCTCCACATCAAGGATGAGATGTTCGACCGGGACGTGCATATCCACGTGCCGGCCGGCGCCATCCCGAAGGACGGCCCCAGTGCTGGCATTACCATGTCCACTGCGCTGGTGTCGGCCCTTTCAGGCCGTGAAGTGCGCCACGACATCGCCATGACTGGCGAAGTCACGCTCCGTGGCCGCGTGCTGCCCATCGGTGGTGTGAA
Organism: Gemmatimonadales bacterium; assembly: GCA_036499125.1. Taxonomy (GTDB): domain Bacteria; phylum Gemmatimonadota; class Gemmatimonadetes; order Gemmatimonadales; family GWC2-71-9; genus Palsa-1233. Next base: position 155,173 of record DASYEH010000007.1, on the reverse strand, counting down.
AGAAAAGCTGCTCGGCGCGCTCCGCGCCGGCATCACGAAGATCATCATTCCGAAGCAGAACGAGCCCGACCTTGATGATCTGCCGGCTGAAGCACGCAAGCGGTTGGAAGTCTATCCGGTCGAGGAACTCGGCGAAGTGCTCGCACTGGCGTTGCGTGACGCGCGCTTCTCGGAAGGGAAGCTGCTCTTCGGCGACGAAAATCCCCGCGACGTGGCGGTGCTGAGTCAGGTCTTTCCGCACTGAGCAACGCGTAGCGGTGTAACACGACAACGGTGCGTTGGCAGATCCCCCTGTCAACGCACCGTTTGTTGCGCTCCCCAGCAACCAGGCTCGCCGGGCGGCTACGCCATCTCCACGCGGTCCCGTCCGCTTGCCTTGGCGATATAGAGCGCCTGGTCAGCCGCCGCTGTCAGGTCGGTGACGGTGGTTTCCCGTTCGCCGCTGAAGGTCGCGACACCAATACTGACCCGCGGCGCGATCTCGATCCCAGTGGACAGGCGCACCGGCGAATCGACCAATGCCAGCCGCATCTTTTCAGCAATCGCGCGTCCATTCGCTGGTGGACAGCGCCGCAGGATGATACCGAACTCTTCGCCCCCGTAACGCCCCAGCAGGTCGGAGTTCCGGATCGCTTTCCGGAACACGGCCGCGACATGCATCAACACCTGATCGCCAGTGAGATGTCCGTGCGTGTCGTTGATCCGCTTGAAATGATCCAGGTCGAGCATCAGGAAACAGAGTGGTTCCCCATGCCGCGATGCGAACGCGATGGCATGCTCGAGCTCGGCCATCAGCGTGGCGTGGTTGAGCACGCCGGTGAGTCCGTCACGATGAACGAGCTCGCGAATGCGTCGGCCGCGTTCGGTGCGCGTGAGGACCACTTGCAGCAGGTGTCCCCGCTCGACGGGTTTGGCCAGGAAATCGTCCCCACCCGCACGCAGCCCCTCCATCTCGTCGGCGAGCGAACGGCGCGCGGTCAGGAAGACGATCGGAACCAGTGCCAGGCGCGGCTCCTGCCGCATCAGCCGGGCGATCGCGTAGCCATCGACATCGGGAAGGTCGACATCGAGCAGTACCAGGTCCGGTGTCTCATGGCTCAAGGTGTCGGTCGCCATCTGCGCACTGTCGCACAGCGATACGCGCGCGTTGAGCTGACCGAGCCACGCGGCAATCAGTTGCGCCTGCGCCGGATCGTCTTCGACCACCACCACATTGGGAGGCGGTGCACCGATCCGCGCCAATCCGCGAGCATACAACGCCAGCTCCGCCGGTAACGTGGCCGCGGTAAATACCGCGTCGAGGCCGGCCGCGGCGCTACGCAACCGGTCGAGTTGTCCGATCGTGTCCGCAAGCACCACAGCGCGCGGCCGCTCCGGGGTGGCGGCTGCCCAATAGCGCGCCAGCGACAGCGCATCCTCACGGATGTCGGTCCCGATCACGACCAGGTCGGGGCGGCGCGACGGCGGCACGCCCCACGGATCGATTTCGCCGTCGCGCAGCTCGATTTCAAAGCCGATCTTTTCCAGAGATGTCGCGATGGCGGAGCGAATCGGCGACTCACGCATGATCAGCAGCACGCGGTATGCGAATCCCGGTAGCCGCCCCAGCACCAGCGGCATGTCGAGATCATTCGCTGCGGCGTCGAATGCCGTCCGCAGGTCGAGGATCGCCTGCTCGAAGCGGTCGGCCTGCTGTGGCGTGGGGAACGGCGCCGTGAGGATCCAGTGTTCCATCTCGCGCGAGACTTCAGTCACCCGCGGAAAACCGTACGACCCGCCGGACCCGGCGAGTCGATGAAACCGCTGCCGCAGTGACTCGAGCGCGTCAGGTTCTCCCTGCCGGAACGCCGCAAGATCCTTCCGCAGCTCAGCAAGGCGTTCTGGCGCGTCACGCAGGTAGTCGCGCTGCAGCGTCAGCAGCTTGTCGGCGCCATCTTCTTCGGGGAGGTCGATCATTGTCCCGCTCGCAATGCGGCGCAGGCCCGTCGCGCAGCGGCGACGAATGCCGGGCCACGGCCCCAATGCCCCGAAAAAGTGTCGCCATGCCGGCTGCCGATCAGCGCCGCGCGCCGGTCGACCACCAGCAGGACCGGTTCGCCTGGCCAGTCTGTCGGGGAGATGACCTCGACACTGGTGACTCCCAGCGGGACTGGTCCGGTCGATGCCACCACCAGCGTCACGCCCACTGCCGACGCCCGACGCAGCTGCGGCGCGAGCGCGAGGCAACCATCGGGAGGAGCCACCAGGTCAACCTCTTCGGTGGCCCGGGCGATTTCGTGCCCCATCAGCTGAACGGCTCCTCGTGGCGATGACAATTCGACCAGCGTCGGCGTATCGGGAACCGTGAGCGTCGCGAGGGCCGCGCCCAGATGATCCATCGCCTCACCTTGCCGGTCGCTCAGCCGGGCGAGCAATGTGCTCGGCGGCTCGGGACGGAACTGCTTGGGCCGTCCCTCGCTGATCCGGGCGGCTCCCTTGGCGGCGAGCCCTTCGAGGGCAGCATACACGTTGGCTCGGGCGAGTCCTGCCGCTCGCGCGATGGTGTAGCCAGTCCCCGGCCCGCCGCGCAGAAGCACTTCGTAGATGAGCGATTCCGTCGGCGTAAAGCCGAATGGAGTCAGGTCGATCGCGCCCGGCATGGTTACGAGTACTCGAGACGCCAACCCAGGCGCTTCGCGATGCATGCCAGCCGGAACGTGATATCCGCCTGACGCGACGCGAGTTCGCCGTCGTCCGGTGCGAGCGGCCAGCAATGATAGGTAACCGGCGTGAGCGCCTTGGGCTGCGACCGCAGATTCTTGGGGTGCCATACCCCATCAGTATCGACATCCTCCAGCAATCTCGCGAAGCCTGCCGACGCATTCTCCGCGGCGGCGAGCTGCGAAGCGCCAAAACCCGCCAGCAGCTCCACATAATGCAACGCGAGCGGGATATCCTTGGGCAAACCCTTGGCCTTCGGATCCAGCTCGATCGGATCACCAAGCAACACGTGCAGCGGCTTCATCGTGTGGCCGCTCACGACCGCCATGTACGACCGGTCGGGCGCGGGCTGCGCCAGGTACTGAGCCAGTCGCTCAAGGAAGCCGCCGCGCTCACGCTGCAGCGACGGCATCGCCGACATCATCGCCAGCGACCACCAGGTCGGTGGCGTCGCATCGGGGTGCAACTGATAACTGGTCCCCTTCTTGACGAACGGATCCTCGGCAAGAGGTGACCGCAGGAAGGACGACACCGCGGACACAACCTTGTGCGCTGCGCCGCGCAACCGCGGATCGGCATCGAGCCCAGCTTCGGCGAGTGCCGCTGAGGAGCCCTCGCGAATCAGGTTGCGAAACGGCTCTGCCTTGTCCGCGTCGTCGTCAGCCAGATCGGCAAACTCGCCGAGCAACTCCGGGTCGTCGTCGCGCGACAACGTGCGGAACAACATCCGGTCGGCCATCCGGAACGGCCGGGTCGTGCGCGGCACACCGAGTTGCACCAGGCGCCGGTACTGCGCGACGGTGCCGACCTCGGTGATCTGGTCGCGCTCGGACGGCTGGAATGCCAGGAAGTTGTCGCCCCACAGGCCGTTGTCGGCCTGCCGAGTAGTGACCGCTGACACTTCTGGTGACTGGATCAGCACTCGCATCGCTTCCGTCAGGACTTCGGCGGAAACGGACCCCTTGGGTGCAAGCTCTGCCAGTGTTCGGTACCGCACCGCCGGGCCGCCGTGCTCAGTGAGCCAGGTGATCGGGATGCGATGGGTGGTTGGTAGGTCCAGGCACGACTCCTCGCGAGCAGGTTCGGAAGTCTCTTGCGCTGTAACCCGAGTAATCTAGCGGGATCGAACCTGAAAAACCAGTCTCGCGGCTCCGACGCCCGCCCCGATGCCCGGTTTGTGATAATCAGCTATCTTATTTACAGCCAATGACTTATGGCGCGGAGTAGCGGCTAAGACTCCCTGTTAATCCGGGTGGTTTTGACGGAGAACCATGACATACGCTGCCACCGCCGCAACATCGTCGTCCGAGATGCGCGATCCGCCGCGCGGCGGCATCAACTGGCCGCTGGTGGAGTGGCTGCTGTCGACCCCGCTTCGAATCAGCGCCGCGATCTCCGGCGCTAGCGCCTTGGTATGGGTGAGTACCCGCCCGACCAGCTTCGTCGTCGGGCCGAGGACCCCCTCGCCTCCCTTGCCGTGACAGGAAAAGCAGAGGCCGCGCCCATCAAATAGCGTCTTGCCCCGGGCGACCTGGGCTGCTGAATCGACGGTCTGAGCTCCGAGCGATTGGGCAGCCGCGATCATGGCAATGGTGGCGAGCAGCGCGCGAACGATCATTGGTATTGGATGTACAGCGGGATCGGATACAGTCCGAGTACCTGATCGAGGGTCATCATCGGGCGGTCCTGCTTGTAGAAGAGCTTGAGACCGGTGAACTGCACCGGATGGGGCGCGATGATGAGGTCATACATGTGCTTCTTCACTGCCGGTCCGCCGTTGCCGTCCATGTCGATCACTACCTGCACCCGCGGGTCGCGCTTGATCTGCTTGTAGTTCGTGAGCATGTCGTCGGTGAAGCGATGGACCACCAGCACCTTCGGCGGCAGGTGCTCCTCGTCGACGATTCTGGCGAGCAGGTCGATGGCATAATTGATGTCCTTCGCGTCGAGCGTGCCGAACTTTTTCCCCGGAATCCGGCCGTCGTACATCGCGAACTCCGGGTCGAGCGCCAGATGCACCCAGGGCTTCTTCAGCCAGGGGATCAAGCGCTGCAGCTCAGCCGGGACGGTACTCCAGCCCACCTGAACGTCGAGAAAGAGCAGCCAGTCGCGACTCTGGGCCCAGCCGGCGACCTTCGCGATCAGCGAATCGGAATGCCGCACCCGGTAAAGCCCGTCGGGTCCCTTGTGCTCCTGGGCTACGGTGGCGATCAGCTGCAATGCCGGCCGCACCGGGTGGGTCGAGTCGGCGTGCGCCCATTCCTTCGCGGTGGCCGCAAGCTTGTCAAGCATCTGGGCTGGTGGGAGCGCGCCGAGAATCCCCATTCCCGTCGACAGCGGATTGCCGTAATACGCCACGATGCGCGAGGCAGGCAACAGCGCTCCAGGCAACACTGGTACCACCGGCCAGGTGACGGTATGGACCCGCCGGGTCGAATCCGCCGGCGCTGCAGCGCGGTGCCGGGGATGCCGCACCGTGCGCTGGGCCGCTTGAGCGTGGACGGACGGCGCAACGACCAATGTGGCCGCGCAGCAGGCGAACGTCATCGAGATGCTGCGCGAGAGGCTCATCGTCCGAAGAATAACGACCCCGTCTGATCGAGAAAGTTCCCGATCAGGCGATGTCCCCACTCGCTCAAGACCGACTCCGGGTGGAACTGCACACCCTCGACCGGCCGGCTGCGATGGCGGATTCCCATCACTTCGTGGTCATCGGCAGTGGCGCTGAGAATCAGGTCGTCTGGCAGGGACGCGCGGTCGACCGCCAGGGAGTGGTACCGCGCCGCCTTCAGTGGCGACGGCAGCCCCGTGAAGACGCCTCGACCGTCGTGCGTCACGCGTGACGCCGTGCCATGCAGTGGTGTCCGGGCCCGCGGCACCTTGGCGCCGAACGCGACGGCGATACACTGATGCCCAAGGCAGACACCAAGCACCGGCAGCATCGGCGCCAGCGTGAGCAGCTCGAGGGCGACGAGGCAGCGGTCCGGAGTGCCCGGGCCCGGCGAGAGAATCACGCGCGCAGGTTGCAGGGCGAGAATGTCGGCCGCCGAACACTTTCGCGCTGAGAGGACCATCGGTATCCGGCCGAGCTCGGCGACATAGTGCGCCAGGGTGTGCACGAACGAGTCGTCGTGGTCGAGCAGGACGATCACGCCGTGCCGCCAAGTGCGGCGATCAGCGCCCGCGCCTTGTCAAGCGTTTCGGCATGCTCGGCGACGGGCTCGGATCGCGCCGTGATGCCACCGCCCGCGTGCAACGAGGCGACCCCACCGGCGAGCGTGATGGTGCGGATCGCCAGGTTGGTCTGCATTGCTCCGTCGAGCCCAATCCATCCGATCGCGCCGGTGTACACGCCGCGCCCGACCGGCTCGAGATCCTGGATGACTTCCAGCGCACGACGTTTGGGGGCACCGGTTACCGACCCGCCCGGAAACGCAGCACCGATCAGGTCAAGCGCATCGCATTCCGGGCGCAGGGTGCCCACCACCGTCGAGACGAGGTGATGCACGGTCGGGTGCGATTCGACGGTGCAGAGTGCCTCGACGCGAACCGATCCCGGCGAACAGACCCGCGCCAAATCGTTGCGCATCAGGTCGACAATCATCACGTTTTCGGCGCGATCCTTGGCGCTCGCCTGCAGCTCTTCAGCAAGTCGCCGGTCGGTGCCAGCGTCGCCACCGCGCGGGCGGGTGCCCTTGATCGGACGAGTCTCGACGACGCCATCGGGCGAGACAGACAGGAAAAGCTCGGGCGACGCGCTGATCACGCTGACACTTCCGTGCTGCAGCAACGCCGCCATGGGCGCGGCCGTGATTGCGACGACGCGCCGGTACAGTTCCACTGGGTCGCCGCGGAATGGTGCCGTGAATCGCTGGGAGATATTTGCCTGGAAGATGTCGCCGTTGAGGACGGCTTCGATCGTTGCCGCCACCATCTCCTGATACGCTGTGGCTGACAGGTCCGCATTCATGGTAACGTGGTACGACCGGGCCGGTGCGCCGACCGGGCGTTCGAGTGCGCGCAATACGAAATCCCTGCGTTCCTGTGCCCGTTGCGCGTCGGGGACGCCGCGCGCATCGATGCCAGTACTGACGAGTGCGCATTCATCAGTGTGATGGTCCCAACGGATCACCCAGTCGTAGAGGCCGAACGACAGGTCGGCGACATCCTCGTTTGGCGCTCGGTGCCGCGGCAGTTCCAGCAGAGCGTGGCCGAGCTCGTAGCCGAGCCACCCGATCCATCCACCGCCAAAGACGGCGCGGTGGCGTGTCTCGTGGTGTGGTCCTCGGCCAGTCGTCTGCCGCATCATCGTGACGGCGTCACTCCATCCCTCGGCGGTCGCACTGATGCGGGCGACCGGGTCGGCGGCGAGGTAGGAATAACGAGAGAGCGGGTGGTCGGGCGCCGCGCTATGCAGCAAGGCGAGATGGGATAGATGGGTGAGCTGCCCGAGCGCACTGATCGGAGTCCACGCACGATCGAGCAGCGTGACGCTGGGCGCCACCGGGCCCGCCGACCGCTCGGTCAGCTCTTGATCCAGCCGCTGCCCTGGCCTTCGAGGCCCGGAAACCCGCCTGCTGGCTGCCACATCCCAAGATCTTCGATCCGGGCGGCAAGTTCGAGGTCCTTGTCGGTGATACCGCCGGCCGAGTGCGTCTGCAACTGGACGATAACCCTGCTCCAATGCACCTCGAGATCAGGATGGTGATTGGCGGCCTCAGCCAGAAACGCGACGGCGTTGACCAGCATGATGGTGCTCCGCCAACCGTCGGTGGTGAACTCGCGGCGCAGCCAACCATCTGTTGCTGACCAATGCGGCAGCGGGACGAGTCTCGCAGCGAGGTCGCTTCCCTGATACACCGGCTCATTTGTCCTTGTCATGATTGCTCGCCTCGGATCTCACGGTAAAAGGCTGATTGGCCCGGCGACTCCTCGACCTCAATCTCGAGTACCTGCGGCGAGATCCCCTCCTCGGCCAGCGATCGGCGCACTGCGCTGGCCAGCCACTCCGCAATCATTTCGGCCGTGGAGTTCGCGATCGGCAGCATGACGCAGTCGCGGGTCGGAAACTGATAGGTCTGGCGTCCCAGGTAATCGACCAACGTCATGTCACCATCGACGCGAAAGGCAAGCTTCGGATTACGAGACGGCAGCAGCACTCGATGGTCCAGGGCATCCGCGTGTGCACGTACGACCCGCTTCAGTATTGCGAAGTCGATCACGAAATGACATTCGGGGTCGACTTCCCCCTCGGCGGTCACGGCGACCCGGTAGTTATGGCCGTGGAGCGACTCGCACAGATGGCCGCGAAACGTGATGAAGTGGGCCGCGGCAAAGCCGAGGTATTGCTTGCTCACGTTGACGCGAAACGATCCCATCGGCACTCCGCACAAGGGTCGGAAGACTGTCCCGAAGTTATCACACTGTCCAAATCAATGGACATCGGGACCAGGGCCGAAAACGTCAAGTCGTTGTGCGGTAACGAGTTGAAGTTTGGCACGGAGGTCGCGTTCAGAGAGGGGTGTAGTTCAACGCTTTTCTGGAGGTTTGTATGCGGAGCATCTCTTTGATCACTCTCCCGGTTCTTGCTGCCTTCGCGGCGCTGCCATTGTCGGCGCAGGTGTCGGCCCGGTTGCACGTTGACATTCCGATCGGTCGTCCTGCAGCACGGGTCGTTGGCCGTCCGTTGGCTGTGCGCGAGTATGACCCCGCGTTGGTTGGCGACTGGCAGGATTATTACGACGACTGGGCGCCCGAGACGGTCTACCTGTATGACGGGCAGTACTACGACTACCCGGTGGTCGCGTACGCAACACCGGTGATTGTCTACCGCTATCGCGACCAGATGTTCTTCGCGCCGCGGGGCCGGGATTTCGTCCAGTGGCGCTCGACACGGTACATCGGCCGGGACTACCGCCCGGGCACCTATCAGTACCGGAGCCGGCCGGTACCAGAGCGCAATGATCGTGGCCGCATCGATTACCGGCAGCCGCCGACCCGGGTTCAGGGTCGCGGTGATTCCCGGCCCGCGCGGCGCGGTGGCAGTTATCAACCGCCGCGGGCACAATCTGGCGGTAGTCACGCCCAAGGCGGCCGAACGAGCGGCCACGCACCCCGGTCTGGCCAGTCGGGGAACCACGGCGGTCGGGGTCGGCCATGATGATGAGCGGCAACGCCCATCTGATCAATAGCGGGAGATGAAACAGAGCGGCCATGCACCCGGCGGATATGCCGGTGCATGGCCGCTCCATTTGGAGATCAGCTTCCCTTATTGCGCAGCGATGATTTCGCCGGTGATGGTGACCGGCGGCAACTCGCCGGTCAGGCGCAGCGAGAGGTTCCAGAGCCGGGCACCGATCACCGAGTCGTGCGAAATCAGCGACGATGACGCCGGCGCGGAGTTCTTGTAGTACTTGCCGGTGACGCCCTCGACCTGTGGCGACATGGCGAGATAGATCAACGTCTGGGCGGCCTCGTCGGGCGTGATGGTAAACCGTTGCACGATTGGCCATGCCCAGCGTGACCACCAGTGATCGGTGAGGCCGCGCAGGACGGGCGTCGCGACCAACCCAGGATGGCAGCTATTGACGGTGACACCAGTGCCCTCGAGTCGGCCAGCCAGGTCATATCCGAAAATGACATTGGCGAGCTTCGAGCGGTTATACGCGTTGCGTCCGCTGTAGCCGCGCGAGCTGGTCCAGTCTTCCGGATCGCTCACCCGTTGATGTGCTTCCGATGCCACAATCACCACCCGGGCCGGCGCGCTGGCCACGAGCAGGTCGGTGAGCGCGTTGATCAGGATGAACGATGCAAGGTGATTGGTCGCGAACGTGGCCTCGACGCTGTCCACCGTCATGGTACGGCGCAGGAAAAACGCACCCGCATTGCTCACCAGCACGTCGAGGCGATCGAATCGTTGCCGGATCTCGTCGGCGGCCCGTCGCACCTCCGCCTGGATGCTCAAGTCGGCCAGCACCAGTTCGACATCGGCGTTGCCGGTCGCAGCGATGATTTCACTGCGCGCCTGCTCGCCAGTCCGTGGATCGCGACAGAGCATCACGACGCGCGCCCCGAGTTTCGCCAATCCTTCGGCCGTGGCCCGGCCGATGCCGCGATTTGCCCCGGTGACGAGACAGGTCTTGCCGCGCATGGACTCCTCCAGAAGACGCTTGCGAAGCGTCAAATATAGCGAAACGCTCGGCGTGACGGGCGTTGTGATAGTTTTCGCGCGTGCTGCCGGCCCGCGATCACCTGCTGCCACCCGACATGGATGCCTGGCGTCATGCCCTGCACCCGCGCGGCCGCCTGCTGATCATCGCCCCGACACGGGCAGCGTGCGAAACGATCGAACTCGCCCTGCACGCGCATGTCGACACGGTGTTGCAGCGCGAGCACGGCAGCGTGTTGCGGCAGTGGGCTCGCGACGGCAAGGCGTTCGGGATCGTTGCCGGCACCGGCACCGGCAAGACGCTTGGCCTGCGCATGATTGCCGAGGAGATCCTCCAGGCGCCGCTGCAGATCGGCGTGGTCAACCGCGAACGCGAGGCGACGGCCGACACTCCCCAATGGAATGTGGTCATCGTGACAACCGGCATTGCCCGTCGCTGGCTGGCCGACGACCTGATTTCACAGCGTGACACGATTGCGGTCGACGAAATTCACCAGACCTCCGCCGAGCTCGAGCTCTGTCTTGCGCTGGGCAAGCGGGCCGGTTGTCGCTTCATCTGGCTCTCGGCGACCGTCGATCCAGCGGTCTATCGCGACTATCTGCGCAGCGATGAGGTCCTGCAGACGAGCGCCTTCAATCCCGCGCTCAAGGCCCGGGTGACGGTGACCGCTCGCCAGCCCGCCGAGTATCTGGACGATCGAACGGTGCGCCGGTTCATTGCGGCAAAGCGTGGTGTTGCGGTGTTCCTGCCAACGCGAGCCGAGGTCGAGCGACTCGGTGAGGAACTCGGTAATCGATTTCCGCAGCTGGCGACTGCGTTCTACCACGGCGGCGAACCGATCCGGGTCTTGCGGCCGTTCCTCGAAGGCGAAGTCCCGAAGCCGTACCTGATTGCGATGACGGCGGCGGGGCAATCGGCGCTCAACCTGCCCGGGCTCGACACGGTCGTGATTTATGATGCGCGGTACGGCAACGTGGTCGAGCGCGGTCGCAACGTGCTGCATCGGCTCTATCTCGGCGCCAACGAAATTCTCCAGATGGCCGGCCGGGTGCACGGCCGGGTGGCCGGCGGCGAGGTGGTGATTCTTTCCGACCGCGAGCTCGATTTTGCGGCGCTGACGCCCGGACCGCCAGAGTTCCAGCTGGCCGGCGACGCCGAGCGGGTTGCGCTTACCTGCGCAGCCATTGGCGTCGACGCGACCGGACTCGACTTGCCGGTGCCGCTCGATCAGGTGGCCTATCGGCGTGCGATCGCCCGCTTGACCGCTCGCGGCCTCGTGGAGGAGGGACGGCTCACCCGCTACGGCCGGCAGGTCGAGGCGCTACCGGTGGATCGGCCCTGGGCCGAGCTGTTGGTGCATGCGAGCGCCGAGGAGCTGCCGCTGGTGGCCGGCGCGAGCGGCATCGACTCGTTGCATCGGATGACGCGCGAGGAGCGCAACCTGATTGGTGCCATTGTCCCGGGGAGCGATCACCTCACCGCGTACAACTTGCTCGCCGAGGCGATCAACAGCTTCAGCACCATCGGGGAAGTCAATGGCTTGCGACGCCATCTCTTCGATGAGGTTGCCCTGAGCGAGTGGAGCGAGCGGCGTGGGGTCCTGGTCAAGGCGATCGAGGATGGCGCGCTGGGGATGGCGGCCGCCTATCGGGCGCTCGACGCCGATTTGCCGGCCTCGGTTCCGGTTGCCGACACCGAGCGGCAACGCCGATTCATTGACCTGCTGGCACGGATTCAGCCGTTTGATGTCGTGATCGATGAGCACACCAGCGATGGCCAGCCGGTGCGCATCTCGCGCAGCTCGGTCGCGACCGATCGCGGTGCGATCGCGGGCAATCTCCGCTATTTCGCTGATCGCTCGGGCACGGCGCGTGCGAGCATCGAGGGAACAACGATCCCTTTCGACCTCGTGCGCCGATACGCGGTGGCGGGCCCGTCGCGGGTGATTCTCACGGCCCATCGACAACGCCAGGAACTCGGTATCACCCGGCGACTTGACTACTTCGGGTTTCAGGTCAGCAGTGGCGTCGACCGGATTCGCGGCGACATTCCTCGCGAATTTCTTGAGCCTGCGCTCGACCTGCTGGCGCGCGCGCTCCAGCATGGCGACGTTGATCATCCCGCGCGGTCGCGCATCGCCGATGCGGCCGAACGTCTGGACGAATACTGGCGCCGCTCTGGCGGCGTGTTGCGGAACGTCAGCCCTGACGCGCTGCTGGTCTTGATCCGCGCGCAACTCGATGACGTGCGATCGTGGCAGGGGTTTCAGCAGACGCCGGTCCATCTTGATGTCAACGCAATCGTGCCGGCCGACGAGCGGGCGCACCTCGATGCGCTCCCAGGGAGCCTGCATTTGCGCGGCGATGCGGCGCGACTGGCGTACGAAGTGCGCGACGGACTGCCGATCGCACGGGTCTACTTGCGCGAGGGGCAGGTGCGGCGGCTGCGTCCCGATGAACTGCCGGTACTCGATCGGGTGCTGACCTTTGCGATGCGCCGTCGCGGCGACGTGCTGCAGTCGGATACCCTCGCGGGCCTCAAGCAGCTAGTCGAAGCGTCAGCCAGAACCGGCCAACCCGAGCAACCGCACGGCGGAGCGGCAGGTGGCAAGCGGCGCGGTCCGCACGGTCGCCCGAAGGGGTCAGGCAAGCCGGGACACCGCCGCCGGCGCTGAGGTGCTGCTACTGCGGAACCGCTGACTCGCCGGTAATCTGGCCCAGTGAGCGTGCGAGCCGATCCATGACATCGCGATGGGCATTGAGGGCGCGGGTGAGCTCGGCCCGTTCGGTCAGGAAGCGCTCGAGCGTTGAGGTGAGGTGCTGGTCGCGTGCAGTGCGTCGCTGCGCGACGGCGTTCGCCTCGGCCACGGCCGGGCGTAGCGAGCGGGCGGTGTCTTCGAGCTCGGCCACCGCTTCGTTCAGTCGTTGAGCGGCCGCCTCGCCGGCTTCGGCATCGCGGATAGCCGCTGACAGCGCATGCCGGGTCCCATCGAGCGTCGCTGCCATTTCCGTCACGGCCGCGGCCATCGCCGTGGTCCGCTCGCCAATCGCGGCTGACGTTGCGGCTGTTGTCTCCGCCAGGCGGCGCACTTCCTCGGCCAACACACCGAATGTTCTTCCTCCGGATCCGGCCCGCGTTGCTTCGAGCGCCGCGTTGTTGGCAACCAGGTTGGTCCGGAAGGCGATACCGCTCACGACATCGTTGCTGGCGGCAATATCCTCACCGTGACGCGCCATTTCGCCGACCTCGGCGTGCAGGCGCGCCAATGCATCGAGCGCGCGGGCGACCGCATCACTGCTACCCCGGGCTGATTCGCGCGCATCCACCGCACTCGCAATCAATCCTTCGCCGTGGCGCGCGACGCTGGTCACGCCATCGCTGAGTTGGGAAAGCACTTCGCGGGCATCGACCGGCGGGGGCACCGCGACGCGGGTATCCACCAGCGCCATCGGCAACATCGTGGCTTCGGTGGCGAGACTCGTCAACATGGCGGACAACTGGGTGGCAAGCTGGGCGTTGCGGCGTTCGGCCCCGATTTCCCGTCGCCGCACCCGGAGCACTGCGGTCACCGGCTGGAGCAGCGCCGTCAACCAGTCACGTTCCGTGGCGCCGAACGCGCCGTCAGCGCGTGCCGCCAGCTGGACCTCGCCGAGCGGACTGGCGCTGCGGCCGAGGGGGGCGATCAGCTCACGGACATCGTCGGTGCTGTCAACGGAACTCGTACTGGACGAGATGGTGCCGTGGGTGAAGATCTCGCCGATCTCCACACGCATCGGCGGATCGCTCAAGCGGATCGCGACGCCGCGGGTCTGAAATGTCTGATGCAGGGCTGCGGCGAGCTCACGAAGCGCCGGCGCCAAGTCGTCGCCCTGCAGGAACCTGGCTGCCAGGCGGTAGGCCATCAAGTCGCGAGCCATCGGATCGCGAAAGGGCAGCGTGAGCATGGCTGGCACGCCAAAGACCGGACCGAGGACCAGTGCCAGGACGGCGGGGCTGATGCCAGCCACCACTGGCCACGCCACTTCCGCGAGGAATTCGCTGGCCACCAGCGGCAACACCCCAACCACCACCAGCAGCAGCGCCCAGAGGAGCGGCGTGCGCAGCGTGCGACCGCGGATCGGCGTGCTCAACGCGAAGAGCAGGACCAGCGTTGCGGCGGTCACGCTGAATGGCTCGATGACGGCCGTGCGGAAGGTGGCATCGATCGTGTCGATCAGCGGCGTCTCGTCGATCACCAGGCCGACGGTAACTACCAGGAAGATCCCCAACTGGACTGCGTACCATCCGAGAATCGCCGCAGACCAACGTTCGCGCCGATGCGCCCAACCGATTTCGAGGGCAAAGTGAACGACCAAGGGGGGCAGTGCGTATCGCCAAGGGGAAACGAGAAGGAATGCGACCAAACCGCCGCGATGTGCCGGTTGGTCCAGCGGTGCCAGGATCAGCAACGTGGCCACGGCTGCAGTGAAACCGACGAATGGCAGCGCCGCGGGGTCCGACGGCATCCGTAGTAATACGAGGATTCCCGACGCGGTTGCGATGGCGGCGAGCGCGGCGAGAATGGCAATCGAGACCCCGTGCGCGGCGGACGGTACAAGCTCGGGCAGCAAGGGCAGGCCGATCGCCCAGACGATCACGGCGAGCAGCAGCGGCCAACCTGCCACGATCCGGGATCGATCGAGCGCCGTGGCGGCGGTGTCAGTCAATGGCGTGTCGGTCATGGTCTGGCAGGAATATGCGGGGTCTGGGCGGTCCCGCGGTCAGTGATGTCAACTTCTGGAACCTTTTACCTCAACCTGGCGTATTCTCTATCATGACTCAGCCGATGACTACCGCGTCTCTCCCATCGGTCTTCTCGCCGCTTGCCAAGGCCCTTCTGGATTCGTTCCAGGAAGGGGTCGTGGTTTTCGACGGGCAAGGGCGGATTCTCTACTCGAACGCGTCGGGCAGGGTGGTATTGACCGAGGCAGGGCTCGATCCGGCAGGCGAAAAGGACGACCTGCTGCCGGAACTGGCTGCCATTGGTGGCCGCCTCTCACCCCTCAGGGTCGGTGCGCTGGACCTCGGTGAAGCGATCTTCTTGCCGCATCGCGAAGGTCCGACGACGCTGGCCGAGCGGGAAAAGGACGCCATTGTCCGATCGCTGGAGGCGCACGCCTGGCGTCTGGCGGAAACCGCCAAGACCCTTGGCATTTCCCGGACGACGCTCTGGCGACGGTTGCGGGCCTACGGTCTCCACCGCGACGGGCGCACTAAATGGGACCAGCACTCCTCCACTGCCTGATCGGCCCGTGGCTGCTGTTCAGCAGCGCTCCACCGCCAGACACTGCAACATACGCCGACCGGGCCACCCAGCAGTTGGTGGCCCGTGCTGCGGCACGGCACCGCGAGCAGGACTCTACCGTCCGGAGCTATACCGCCAAGATCCGTTACCGGGTTTCGTTCAGCTTTGCGCGCCGCAAGTGGGGTGACCCGCTGCCGGTCGCGGTCGAAGAGCAGGACGCGACGATTGCCTGGCAACTCCCCAATGACCTGCGAGTGAACCTGCTGGGGCGTCGTAGCGCGAGCCAGTTGCAGGGTGTCGACCTGGCATCGACCTTTTCGCATCCATGGTTCGTGCCGCGCACGCTGGGGGATTCGCTGCGAATCTTTGGGGCCAGCCAGACGCCGGATCGCGCGGCGCCGCATCCACTCGCGACCGGAGCGGAGCAATACTATCGCTATGCTGCCGGGGATTCGATCGTCATGGCGACCGCTGGTCGCCGGATCACGGTGCAATCGATCACCATCACGCCGAAGCGCGCGGATGGCGCGTTTGTGGCCGGCCGGATGTGGGTCGATGTGCACAGCGGTGATGTGGTGCGTTTCACCTTCCGGTTTGTCGGTACGCAACTCTGGAACGATGGTCACGGCACGTCGCAGGACAGCGCATCGGATCGCAAGGCGAGCGAGTTTGTGTCGCGCATCCTCGAGTTGAATGCCGATCTTGAATATGCGCTGCAGAACGGCACGCACTGGTTGCCGTATCGCCAGACCATTGCTGGCAAGGTGACCGTGCCGCTCGGCGTGGATTTCGCCATACCGTTCGAAGCACAGACGACGTTCGATGATTACGACGTGAACGCCGGAACGCCCGTCGTGTTCGACGCGCCATTCCCGCGCGATACGATGGCACGCGGCCGCAACAGTGGCCGCGTCTTCGCTGGCGGACGGGGCGGCCCGCCGCCGCGCCGTCCCGATTCGCTTGGCCGCCGGCCGGACACGCTGGCGTTCCGCCTCCGTGCCCGCAACCGCACCGGCTACCTCGCTGGCGGCGGTCGCTACGAGATTCATCGCCCGCCGGCCGATTCCATGCGCCGTTACAACGACTGGGGCGATTCGCTGGTCCTCGACGATCAGTCTGCCGATCACCAGCGGGTGCAACAGGCGATGACGGATCTCGCGCGCCTGACCGACAAGTTGCCGCGGGCGATGACGGGCCGGCCGGGCACTGGCTTCGGCTGGGAGAAAGTATCCGATGTGCTGCGCTACAATCGGGTCGAGGGGACGACGCTCTCAGCTGCGGGTCACCTGCCGCTGCCGCTGTCGTTTGCCGATCTGTACGGCACGCTTCGCTACGGGTTTGGCGACGAGCGAGTCATGGCACGGCTTGCGCTGGTGCGTGATGCCCCGCGAGGACGGCTGACAGTTGCGGTGAGCCGCGACCTGCGCGACGCGGATCCGTACACCGACGGTCTGTCGCTCGGAAACTCGCTGCGCGGTATCTTGACCGGTCACGACGACGGCGCATACCTGCTTGGCCAGGGTGGCTCGATCCGGTACGAGACGTCGCACGGACGCGCCACCGACGTTACCTGGGGTGCCACGCTGGAGGACGAAACGAATGTCACCAATCACGGCCGAGCATTGCTGCCGCGCATCGTGGGCGATGACGGTTATTTCGGTGTCAGTACGCCGGCGCGCGACGGCTTCGCGGCGACGGGTCTGCTGCGGGTGCAGCATGACGGGCTCGCGGTGCACTGGTTGGTCGACATGAGCGGCGGTGCCGTCGGCGGCGCTGGTGCGGCGCGCCTCGCGACCGAACTCCGCTTTCCAGCGCTGCTGGGTCGCTGGGTCGGGGTGCGCCTGAAGGCGGGTCTCGCGGTCGGCGTCGATTCGGTCCCCCAGTTTGCCTTGCGGGCGGGCGGCCTCAACACGGTACGTGGCTATGACTTTGCGCGCAGCAGTGGCGACATACTCTGGTCCACCCAGGTGGATGTCAGTCGGCCGACACGCCGGGCGGTCAAGTTCATCGGCTTTGCTGACGCGGGACAGGCTGGTTCTCGAAGTCATTTCAGTACCGCGCCGTTCCTTTCCAGCGTCGGCGTCGGCGTCTCCGTGCTGGGCGGGTTGATTCGAGCAGACCTGAGCCAACCGTTGACGTCAACCGGCGGCCGCGGTCCGCGATTCGACCTGACATTCGGCAGCATCCGGTGAAGCGCGCGTTGGCCGGGCTGACGCTCGTGGTGGTTGTCGCAGCCGGCGGATTCCTCTGGTGGGGCAACGGCGCAGGCAGTGTGAGCCTCCGACCCGGGACCGCGGAGCTCGCGGCGCGATGGTACGGCAGCACCACCGGCAAGGTCACGTTGCCCGCCCAGCTGCACTGGTGCCCGGTGACTCACGTTGCGATGCTCGAAGCGGTGGCCGGCGACACCGGAATCGCGGTGGTGTTTCTCGAACGCGATGCGCTGGCGAGTGGCGTGCATCCGGTGCTCGCTGCGGCCGGCGGAACGGGTGGACCGCGGCCGGCCGCCACCGCGGCGCTGCGCTGGCTGCGAGTCCGTGGTATCGACACCGCCGTTGTCGGGCTCCGTTCCGAGGGCGGTACTGCCCAGCTGCGGGTAGTGGGCGGGGTTGTCTCGGGCGAAGCCACCGTCCGCATGCGGGCCGTGCTGGGCGCCGACACTGCCACGCTGCACCTGGTGTTCAAGGGTGTACCGGTCGTGACGACCGCCAGCGGCTGCACGTAACCCTTATCTTCTCCTGATGGAAACGACCTATTTCCGGCGCGGCTTCGGCCTCAAGGCCGAGATCGAGCAGCAGCGTTCGGCCGACTACCACAGCGGGATTGTCGATCGGCTTCGGGCCAACGGCAACCAGCTGGTGACTGGCCGGCTGCAGTTTACGCTGGCGCAGGAGTTCGGCTTCTGCTACGGCGTCGACCGCGCCGTCGATTACGCCTACGAAGCCCGGGCCAAGTTTCCCGACCGCCGGCTTTTCCTGGTGGGCGAGATCATTCACAACCCGCACGTCAACGCGAATCTGGCCGCCATGGGGATCATCTTCCTGGTGCGGGGCGCCGACGAGGAGTTCGATTTCTCGGGAATCACCGACGGCGATGTGGTGATCATTCCGGCATTTGGTGTGACGATGCGTGATTTCCAGCGGCTGCGCGCCATCGGCTGTGTCGTGGTCGACACGACGTGCGGTTCGGTGCTCAACGTCTGGAAGCGGGTCGAGAGTTATGCCCGTGACGGCTTTACATCAGTGATTCATGGCAAGCACTACCACGAGGAAACCAAGGCGACCGCGAGTCAGGTGAGCCGCCACGATGGTGGCAAATACCTGATCGTCTTCGACATGGCCGAGGCGCGTGCGGCCTGCGACCTGATCGAGGGGCGCGGCGATGCGGCAGAGCTGACGCGCCGATTCGCGCTGGCGACCTCGGACGGGTTCGATTTTGCGCGCGATCTCGAGCGGATCGGGGTGGCCAACCAGACCACGATGCTGTCGGGCGAATCGCTGGCGATCGCGGCCGAGTTCCGCAAGTCGCTGATGATCCGTTACGGCGCCGAACACGTCGTCGACCATTTCCGGTCGTTCGATACCATCTGCTCGGCCACGCAGGAACGGCAGGACGCCGTGACCCAGATGCTCGACCAGTCGATCGATGTGATGCTGGTGATCGGCGGGTACAACTCGTCGAACACTTGCGCGCTGGCGGCATTGGCCGTCAGCCGCGGCGTCCGGACATATCACATCGAGGACGCCGACAACATCGATGTCGCTGGCGACGCGATCCGGCACCAGCCGGTGCGGACGAAGCATGAGATCCGTGAAAGTGGCTGGCTCGGCGACGCGCGGCGAATCGGGGTGACGGCCGGCGCATCCACCCCCAATAACAAGATCGGTGAAACGATCGCGCGGGTATGCGAAACGCTAGGCGAGCCGCTTCCCGCAAACTGATCGCTTGATCACTGGCCCACCAGCAACTCCGCGACGGCGGCGATGGTCAGTGGTGAACAACCTTCCGCGCGATTGTTGACGATGACATAGGCGGGGATGCGCAGGTTGAGCGCCGTGCGCGCCAGCGCGACGAGATCGGCACGCAATGCGGGG
This sequence comes from Gemmatimonadales bacterium, assembly GCA_036499125.1. GTDB lineage: Bacteria > Gemmatimonadota > Gemmatimonadetes > Gemmatimonadales > GWC2-71-9 > Palsa-1233. Next base: position 135,926 of record DASYEH010000007.1, on the reverse strand, counting down.
TTGGCATCCTGGATATGGTCGTAGGGCGCGAAGGCCTCGACCGCATGCGCATACGTGCGACCGGGCCGGAGCAGCGCTCGCGCCACGATGAAATCGGCGGTCAGGGCATCATGCAACAACAGCTGCTCCCCGATCGATGGCATGCGCGTCCAGGCATTGAAGACGTGAGCAACGCCGTGCTCGCGCAGAACAGCGAAGTACGGCGGAGCCAGGAATTCGGGGTTGCGCACCTCCACGGCATAGGGCAGGCCGCGTGGCAACGCCCCGAAAAATCGGTCGAGCGCCCGGACAAATGCCGCGAGATCGCAGCCCTCCCGCGGGCCGATGGTCTGGAACTCGAAGATCAATGGTCCCAGGTGTTCGCCGAAGTGTTCCTGCATCGGCTCCAGGACCTCCGCGATGCAGAGCGGGGCGTTGAGCCAGTCGGGATTCCGCTGGCCCACCAGCGTACGCTCGCGAGGCGAGTTGAAGGTGCGCACGGTGAGACGGTCCCACACCTTGCTCACACAGCGGAAACCGGCGGGCAGCGCGTCGGCGTAGGAGCGCAAGGTCGCCGCATTCGGTGGCCGATAGAAGAACGAATCGATCCCGACCGTGCGCATCAACGGCCAGCTGGCGTATTCGGCGAGCTGTCGCGCGGCGCCGCCGGTGGCTGGATAGTCGCGTTGGTAGATCAGGCCGCGCCATCCGGGATAGGTCCACGATGATGCACCGAATCGGATGCCGGGCGGAACGCGCTGAGCCAGCTCCGCGATGTGGGCAGGGTCCGGCCAGCTCGGATGCATGCCGCAGGATCGGTTGGAACGGAGGCGAGCGCAAGGTGTCAGCCCTCAATCATCGTCGGGCACCGCAACGAGTCCCGGTGCCAGGGCGGCGGATGCGGCAGGTTCTCGCGTCGGTGGCGATCACTGGCGCGGTCCTGCTCACGCGAGTGCCGGTCGTGAGTGCACAGATCGCCGACAGTGGTACCGCGACGCTGAGTGACTCGGGCATCGTCGTGCGCTTTCCACGGGCGATGTCGCCGGACTCGATAACTCGCGAGATGCCGGTGCAGGACCTCTTCTCGGGCTATGAATGGCGAGTGGCCCTGGTATCCGGTGGCCAGGCGATGCTGGCGGCGCTCGTGCTGCCGCCCAACGACTCGCTCCGCATGCACTACGTCGCGACGATTCGTGACTTGTACATGGCGGGTGACCTGCGCCAGTGCCAACCCAGTGATCTGGTCCTCGAATGCGCGCGACCCGCGCGCGGCCTGGTGCGGGACGTGAACGGAGCGGTCGAGATCGGCATTGTCGACCCGCGCTGGCTGCTGGCCGCCATCGGCAGCAGCCGGCCCGTGGTGCGCCTCGTGGTCAAGCGGGCGCGCGAAGTGCTCTGGATGCGCGATATTCCCCTGCTGATTCATTCCCCATGACCGCTTTCACCGGAGCCGCTTCCTTGTCTACTGCTCAGCCGCCGTTTCACCTGGCCTTTCCCGTCAATGACCTTGCTGCCGCCCGCCAGTTCTATGGCACGTTGCTCGGGTGCGCGGAAGGGCGCTCATCCGATCAATGGATCGATTTCAACTTTTACGGTCACCAGATTGTGGCGCATCTCGCGCCGGCGGAGTTGCGACCCGCGGCGACCAACGCGGTGGATCATCATGACGTGCCGGTACGGCATTTCGGCGTGATTCTCGGGTGGGATGCGTGGCATCTGCTGGCGGACCGACTGCGGAGCGCCGGTGTCCAGTTCGTGATCGAACCGGGGATCCGCTTTGCCGGTCAGGTGGGCGAACAGGCCACCATGTTTTTTCTGGATCCCGCCGGGAACGCGCTTGAGTTCAAGTCGTTCCGCGACATGCATCAGGTCTTCGCAAAGTAGGACTGCGGGAAAAGTGGGCCCGTCCGACTACGACTTCACGAAATGGAAGTCGTAGTCGAGCTTGACGTCGTCGACGATGCTCATCACGAGCATCAGGCGCGGCTGCGTCATCCGATAGTCGGCAAAATGGATGTGCGTCGTCGCGGTGCCCTTGATGTCGTTGCCGTTCACGGTCCCGGTCACTGTCCACGCTGCCGGGCTGGTGGTCCCATGCAAGGTCAGCGTGCCAAGCATCGTACCGGCAAAGGGCCCGCTGCCCGTGAGCGACCCCGACGTGAGCCGAAGTTGCTGGGGAACGAAGGTGGCGTAGGGGAACGAATCAGTGACCAGCGTATGACTCTTGATATATCGATCGCGGTTGACACGATCGGTCGTCAGCGTGCGCATGTCAACGGTCACATGGGAACCGATCGAGTCGATGCGGCCAGCCGCGTCGAGCACGATGCCGCCAGTGATGGAGCGCGTGATGCCGATCGCGTCATTCGGGAGCTCGGCGCCGACCAGCTGTTCGCGCACGGTAAAGCGCGCAGTGTTGCTGCTGTCTGCTGGCAGATGCCACTGCGTCGGTGCCGATACCGGTGCGGCCGCGCGTGGCGCGCGGGTATTGCGGCCCTGGCCCGCGGCGGCGGCGGGCGCGACGAACATAGCGATGGCAACGCACCAGCTCCGACCAATCATCCAGCAACTCCTTCGACAATGCAGTGGCAGACCGTGAGGGCGCGGCCGCCGAAACCGGCGGGTCCGCCCCTGATCAACAGTACGGCCCGCGAGGACTTCTGGTTGCGATCGCACGGCAATTACATTCGACGTCATGCACGCGTTGACTCATCCGGCACCCGGCGCTCTCGCGCTGGTCGATCGTCCCGCTCCGTCGCCTGGTCCAGGCGAGATTCTGGTCGCGGTTCATGCGAGCGGTCTCAATCGGGCCGACCTGCATCAGCGCGACGGAAAATATCCGGCCCCGGCCGGATGGCCAGCGGAGATTCCCGGACTCGAATATGCCGGCGAGGTTGACGCCGTCGGTGCAGCGGTGACGCGCTGGCGGGTTGGCGACCGGGTCATGGGCCTGGTAGGCGGCGGTGGCCATGCTGGCGCGCTGGTGGTGCCTGAAAACGAAGTGCTCGCGGTGCCTGATGGCTTGACATTCGTGGCAGCCGCAGCGCTTCCCGAAGCGTTTCTCACGGCGTGGGACGCCATCGCGCTGCAAGGGAGTGCGCGCCCCGGCAGCCGGGTGTTGATGCACGCCATCGGCAGTGGCGTGGGCACGGCCGCCGTGCAGCTGGCTCGGGTGCTTGGCTGGAACCTGGTGGGCACATCACGCACCGCAGACAAGTTGGTGCGGGCCACGACGCTCGGGTTGCAGCACGGCGTGCTGAGCACTGACCACGACTGGCCCGGGCAGGTGGGCGGCGCGATCGATGTGCTGGTCGACCCGCTCGGCGCCGAGTTCTTCGCCGACAACTTCGCGCTGCTGGCGCAGCAGGGTCGCTATATCGTGCTCGGGACCATGACGGGGAGGATCGGCCCGCCGATCGACCTCGGTGCGATGCTGTCCCGGCGGCTGCAGGTGATCGGCACCGCCATGCGGTCACGCAGCGGCGTCGAGCGCTCCGCCTTGGTGGAACGTTTCGCCGCGGAAGTATTGCCGATGTTCGCGAGCGGCCGACTCGTTCCGGTGATCGATTCCATCTTTGATATCACGGCTGCAGCGGCCGCCTACCAGCGCCTTGAGGGCAACGCCACCTTCGGCAAGGTGATCCTGCAGCACCGCGCATCATAGCTCCAGGGACAGCTGGGCCGCGCGCCGGGCGCGGGCCAGGTCACGCTCGTGGCGCATTCCGTCGCGGGGTTCAATGCCGAGTGCACGCTGGAGCGCATCGAGGCGCCGGCCGAGCGCGTCCTGATACGCTCGGGATACATGCTGCCGCGCGCCATAGTGGGCGGCGTAACGAGCGCTGAGGTCGGGACGGTGGTGGGCCAGCCACGGCATCAGTGTCGCGCGGGTTGCCGGCCCCATCCGCAAGGGCGATCCCGCCACCCACGATGCCCCGTGTGCGATGGCGGCCGCGATCAGCGCGCGGAGCTGATCCTCGCCGTCGGTGATGCCCGGCAGAATTGGTGCAATGAGCAGGCCGACTCGAACTCCCGCTTCGCTGAGCTTGCGCATCGTGCGCAGCCGGGCGAGCGGCACCGGGGTGCGAGGTTCAATGCGCCGCAGCAGCGGAGCGTCAATCGCGGCGAGCGAGAGGTGAATGGTGACGTGATGGCGCCCGCTCAAGGCGGCGAGCAATGCGGTATCGCGGGCAATCAGGGTGGACTTGGTGATGATGCCCAGCCGCAAGCCGCGGTAGTTGAGTAGCGCTTCCAGCAGTGACCGGGTGACGCCGAATATCCGTTCGGCCGGTTGGTACGGATCGGTGGCGGTCCCGATGACGAGCGCCGCTCCGGCGAGGCGGTCAGGCCGCAGCGAAGCGATCAGCCGCTCGGCGGCATGCTGCTTGACCAGGATGCGTCGCTCGAACGCTTCGGCTGCAGGCAGCGCCGCGGCTTCGCGGGCGGCCTCGGATGAACCGGCGGCGTCGAGCGCGCGTTGCAGCGTCCAGCGATGGGTGTCGCGCGCATAGCAGTACGCGCAGCCGAACTCACAGCCGATGTACGGATTGATCGACCAGAACGCCATGTGCGTCGCGGACGACGAGTTGAGCACGGTGCGCGGCGTGATCGCGACGAACCGTGTGCCACGCTCACGCCGGTCCAGCTCCTGCCAGGTCATCCGCAGCGCGCCCAACCGCAGGCCGGGCAATAGGGGCAGCCCCCGGATCTGGTCATCACTCCGCCGCAGTCCGGGCATCGGCCGGCGGCCGGAGCGCCGGTTGGCTCGGTGTGACCTTGGGGAGACGGCAGATCGGGCGGCGCGGCGGGGTCAGGCATTTCAGGCTCCATTCGGCGTTTCCGTGGCAATATACCGAATAAAAACCGAACCAACAGCTGGCCAGTTCAAGTCCGCCAGCCAAGGGGACTGGTTATGCTTTCAGCTTCGATGGATCCCTACATTTTTTCCCTGATTCTGGGCCTCGTGGGCCTGGCGGCGATGGCAGTGACCGGTATTGGCCGGCACGGCTCAGGCGGCCATGGCGGACACGGTGGCCATGGTGGTGGTCACGCCGGTCATGGCGGGAGTCACGCTGGTCACGGAAGCCATGCCGGCGCGCACGGAATCAGCGGCGGCCGAATCGCCGGCTGGGCGCTGATGTCGCCGCGGCTGCTCTTCGCCGCGCTGATCGGGTTCGGCCTGGCGGGAATCGCGCTGCGATCGTTGCTCGGCGGGACGGTGTTGCTGCTGGTCGCCATTCTGGCGGGCATTGTCGTCGAGCGGCTCTTCGTCAATCCGCTCTGGAACTTTGCGATGCGGTTTGCCTCCAATCCGGCGCTGACGATCGAATCGGCGACGTTCAGCGAGGCGCGGGTCGTCTCCAACTTCGACCACCACGGCCAGGGGATCATTGCCCTCGAAGTGGACGGTCAGGTGCAGCAGATCCTGGCGACGCTTTCACCAGAGGATCGCGCCAACGGTGCGCGGGTGCGCGCCGGGCAGCTGGTGCGCGTCGATGAAGTGGACGGGGCGCGCCATCGCTGCATCGTGTCGGTGCTGTAACAGGGTTCAGCAGGTTTCTCGCGTCGCGGAGCGGACATGAACACGAGTTTGCTGGTCGTAGTCGGTGGGGTGGTTTTTCTCGTGGTGGTCATCCCGGTGATCGTCGCATCATTCCTGCGGAACGTTGAAGCGGGCACCATTCGCATGGTGAGCTGGCTGCAGGGCGGCACGGTGATCTACCGCGGCCCGGGCAAGTCGAAAGAGATCCCGCTGCTCACGACCGGCACGACGATTTCGAGCAAGGTGATCAACGTGGATCTTGATATCACCGACCAGACCGCCGATGTCGACGACACCGGGACGCCGCGACCGATCAAGGTGCGGGTGCTTGCCAGCGCGATCGTGTCGGTGGGTGATAGTGACGTGCTGATTCGCACCGCCGCGAACCGCTTCTTTTCCAAGAGCGACGGCGACCAGCTCAGCACGCTGACCGATCTGCTGTCGAGCTCGGGACGTCGCGCGATCAACCTGCTGACCCACGACCAGCTCTTCTCGGCCAAGGCGACACCGAGTGCGTCGCGCTCGCTGCTACCTGGGCCGATCGTCATAGCCCCGGCCACGCCGGTCGCCGTTGCGCCGGCAGCCCGGCACGACCTGACGCCCGCCGAAGCGGCGGTCATCGAGGACGACGACGATCCGCTGGCGGTGATCATTCGCAAGGCGTGTTCGCGCGAACTCACTGACCTCGGCTTGATCTTCAACTCTCTCAACATCAAGATCGTCCAGTCGGAAGTCGCTGATGCGCGACGCCGTCAGTCAGCGGCCGAGGCCCAGGCCAACGCAGAAATCGTGTCGGCGATGCAGGCGCGCCGGGCGAAGGAAGCGCAGCTCGATGCGGAGCGGGCGATTTCCGACAAACAGCGCGAGCTGGAACAGACCAAGGCATCCAACGCGGCGCTGGTGGCACAGGCTGAGGCCAAGCGCCAGGAAGCGCAGGGGTTGCAGCGCGTCGCCGAGCTTGATGCCACCCAGATTGCGCAAGCGAAGGCCGATGCGGCGCGGGTGCGCCTCGAAGCCGAGGCGTCAGCCGACGCGGAAGCGATCCGGATCCGCCGCATTGCTGACGCTACGGCCGAGAGCATCCAGAAGGTCAATGATGCGATCAAGGCCGGCGGCGAGAGCTATTTCCGCTACCGTCAGATCGAGATGCTGCCGCAGATTGCTCCCGCCATTGCCGACGCGTTGGCCACGGCGAAGATGATCACGATTTCTGGCGGATCGACCGGTGGTGCGGCTGAGTCGACGACCAACAACATTGCCAGCGTGATCCAGACCGTACTGGCCGCCCAGCTTGTCACCCGGGGTGGCTTGCTCGACCAGGCGAGTGACGCCACTCCGCCGCGCGAATCCTCGAGTGTCCCCGCCGTTCCGCCGACCGGATTGTTCAGCAAGCCAAAGTAGGACGCACTCTTTGACGGGAGCCACAGATGGGAGCGATGATCGCGCTGCGCGTGTTGCACATCGGGTCGGCGGTGTTCTGGGGCGGGTCGGTGCTGTTCCTGAACTTCCTGGTCGGACCAGCGATGGCGGCGGCCGGCCCGGATGGAATCAAGTTCATGCAGGAGTTGAACAAGCGCCATTACTTCGAGATCATGCTCGGGGCGGCGATTGTCACGATTCTCTCCGGGCTCGACTTGATGCGCCGTGATTCCGGCGGATTCAACCCGAGCTGGTTTCACTCGCGCTTCGGCATGGGCTTGTCGACCGGGATGATCGCGGCGCTGATCGCCGTGATCATTGCGATCGTCGGCATCAAGCCGGCGATGCGGCGCATCGGGGCGTTGGCGGCGCGAATGACACAGGCGACGCCAGAGGAACGGCCGGCGATTGGCGCCGCGATCGGAGCGGAACGGGCCCGCTTGGCCGCCTTTGGCGGGAGCAGCGGGCTGTTCGTGATCATCGCGATTGTCGCCATGGCGGTCGCGCGATATCTCTGATTCGGTGACACGCCACTGGTGGCGCCGCCTGGCGCTGGCGGTACTGCTGCTGGCTCTCGGGGTCGTGGTGAGCAGTTACCTGTGGCCGCGGATGATCCTCCGTGCAGCGACGGCAGTGGTGGAGCGTCGTGATGGTTTTCGCGTCCGGCAAGTCCAGACCAACGAGGGTGTCGTTCCGTACCTCGATGGCGGCTCGGGCCCCGTCGTCCTGCTGTTGCACGGGTTCCAGGATTCCAAGGAAAGCTGGTTGGGATTTGCAACGCCGCTCACGGCATCGCATCGCGTGCTCATTCCAGACCTGCACGGCTTTGGCGACAATCATGCAGCGACCGATGGCGACTATCGGCCACCAGCCCAGGCGCGGCGCATGGCAGAATTCATCCGGGCGCTCGGCGTCGGCGAGGTGGACGTGGCTGGCGTCTCGATGGGTGGCGAAATCGCCGCGGCATTCGCGGCGGCTTCACCCGAGCTGACGCGGAGTGTCGCGCTGATCAGCAGTGCGGGGACGGTGTCTGACACGTTGACGCCGATTGGTCGGCGCTTGCTGGCGGGCGACAACATCTTTCATGTCGAGACGGCCGCCGATTTCGATACGCTGGTGATGAGGATTGCGGACTCTGGGATGTCGATTCCCGGACTGTTCCGTCGCGCCGCCGTGCAGGAATATCGAGCGCGCAATCCGGAGTGGGACACGGTCTTTGCACAGTTGAGTGAACCGGCAATGCGAGTATTGACTGATTCGCTGGCACCAGACATTGCCGCACCGGCGCTGGTCCTCTGGGGCGCGCACGATCCGATCTTCCACCGTTCGACGGCGGCGCGGCTGGCGGGCCGACTGCCCCACGCCGAGCTGACGGTCTTTCCGGATTGCGGTCATCTCTGCCCGGCCTCGCGGCCGGCCGAGGTGTCGGCGCGATATCTGAGATTTCTGGCGGAACGTGGGGTGCGCGGACCTGGAGCCCGCGCCGGCGGCTAACGGGCAGCGCCCTGTTCGTGGATGGTGGTGAGCTTGATCAACTTCAGCTTGCGCTTCATGGTTGGCAGCTGCAGCACCACTTCGTCACCGACCTGACGATCCTTGAGGGCGCGACCGAGTGGCGACGCGAGCGAGATGTGGCCGGCGTCGATGTCCATCATTTCTGCAAGCACCAGCGTGTACTCCTCCTCGTCGCCGGTCGCGAGATCCTCGACCTTGACGCGAGATCCCAGGCCGACGCGATCGGTCGGTGCCTCGGTGTTCGCGAGCTGCGTGAGCTGGTTGACGCGCTGGTGCAACTGACCGAGCCGCGCCTGCACGAACTGCTGGCGCTCGAGCGCCGACTTGTACTCGGAGTTCTCACGCAGGTCGCCCATTTCCACCGCAGTGGCGATGGCCTGTGGCAAGGTCACGGCGAGCTCAAAGGTGAGATCGTCGATTTCCTTGCTCAGCTTTTCGCGCATTTCCCTGATCATCGATACACTTCCTGTCCACGCACAAAACAAGGCACGGTCCACTCGGCGCTTACCGGCCGGATGGACCGCAGGTTGACTCAAGAATACCGCTCTTTCGGTGAAAAAGGGATCGACCCGCCTGCGCGACGCCCGGAGGGTACTTTCACGTCATGAAATCGGTTCCGGCATGCATCGTCGCCGTTGCGCTGCTGGCGCGCCCACTGGTCGCCCAGAAGACCGCGAATCCGGCGACCCAGGCAAATGCAGTCGAGCAACCGGTCGCCGCCGATTCCCTGGCGCGGGGTGCACTGGCGGACCTGCGATCGATTCCGGGCCTGCGGTTCGAGCTGCGGTATGCCACGTCCGTGAACTTCACTGGCGCGGTATTGCCGGGATATGGCGCTGCGGTGCCCCTGTTGCGACGCGAGGCCGTCCGCGCCCTTGGCGCCGTCCAGCGGCGTCTCGCGGCCCGTGGACTCGGACTCAAGGTCTGGGACGGCTATCGCCCGGTCAGGGCGACGCTGGGCATGGTGGCCTGGTGCGAACGAAACGGACGGGTCGACCTGCTCGACAGCGGCTATATCGCCCGTCGTTCGCGACACAATCAGGGGGTGGCAATTGACCTGACCGTGGTCAACCTCGCCACTGGCCGGGAATTGCCGATGGGGACCGGCTTTGACGCGTTCAACGCCCGGGCTCACACGGCGAATGCTACCGGCCAGGAGGCCGCCAACCGCGCGCTGCTCGGCGACGCAATGCGGCGGGCCGGGTTCGTCAACTACGTCGGCGAGTGGTGGCATTTCAGCTTTGACGTTCCCGATCCCGTCCCCTACGACCTCGCGTTGGAGCGCTGGTGATGCGTGGCCAGCATGTGGTGCAACTTCCCAATCGGACATCGTTACGTGCAGGTCGGCTATGGCGGGGGCGTCGGCTTCACGCCGTAACTCCATATCGGAACACATTTTGGGTCGGCAGGGGTAGCTATTTTCCTTGACCCTGCGCGCCCGGTCGGCTATATCTGTACCCCGAAATCCCTATTGTGAAACGCTTCACATGCAACGGAACTCGTAGCCAGGACTTGCTACAGATGCGACATCTACGCGCGCCGAGGCGGTGGTACCGACTCCTTGGCCTGCTATGCGCCCTCGCGCTGGTGGTGGCTGCCTGTGGCGGGCCATACCCTCAGTCCACGCTGAATCCTCGTGGCGACTTCGCCGAGATCGTCGACGCGGTCTTCATGAAGACGGTGTACCTGGCGACCATCGTCTTTGTTCTGGTCGAAGGCGCGCTGCTCTGGACAGTGTTCAAGTTCCGGGGCAAGCCCACGGACCCCGATCCGGAGCAGATCCACGGCAGCACGGTGATCGAGATTCTCTGGACGATCATCCCTGCGGTGGTGCTGGCGGTTGTTGCGGTTCCCACCGTGCGGGCGATCTTCTCGACCGCAGCCGTGCCGACCACATCGCCCGATGGCCAGAAACCGCTCAAGGTTGAGGTGATCGGCCATCAATGGTTCTGGGAGTTTCGCTATCCCGACCTCGGCATCACCGTGGGTAACGAGCTGCACGTGCCGCTCAACCGGACCATCGACTTGCGGATGAAGTCCAACGACGTCATCCACGCGTTCTGGGTGCCGCAGTTTGCCGGCAAGCGCGACATCTTCCCGAACCGTGAAACGCGGCTCTGGTTCACGCCTCAGGTGACCGGCGAGTTCCCGGGCGCATGCGGCGAGTTCTGCGGCACCGAGCATGGCCGGATGGATTTCTACCTGATGGTTGACTCGGCGCCGAAGTTCGACGCCTGGGTGGCGAGGCGGAAGAACGATTCCACCATGCAGTTCAACGGCATGCCGATCGTCGCCGCGGCGGCCGATTCGTCGGTGGCGCTCGCCGTCGTCGATCCCAAGGTCGAGGAAGGGAAGAAGCTCTTCCTGTCGAAGACCTGCTCCGGCTGTCACTCGGTTTCGTCGATGCATCCGCTGCGCGGGCAGGTCGGTCCCAACCTGAGCGGCATCGGGACGCGCAAGATGATCGGCGCCGGCTGGCTGCCGAACACCGACGAGAACCTGCGCGACTGGATCGAGCACACCCAGAAGGTGAAGCCGGACGTCCTGATGAAGGGGCTTCCGCCAATTTCCGATGACGAGGCGAACGCTCTGATCGCCTATCTCCGCACTCTGCGCTGACGCCCGGACGAGGATACTGAACCCCATGGCTACTGCAGCTCTCGATCCGGCCCACGCCACGACCTACAAGCGCTCCGTGCTGGTCGAGTGGCTCACGACTGTTGATCACAAGCGCGTCGGCATCCTGTACGGCGCGTCGGCGTTCATGTTCTTCCTGATCGGCGGCATCGAGGCGGAGATCATCCGCCTCCAGCTGATGCGTCCGGACAATCACCTGGTGTCGCCCGAGTTTTACAACCAGCTGTTCACGATGCACGGCACCACGATGATCTTCCTCGCGATCATGCCGATCAGCGCGATGTTCTTCAACTTCTTCGTGCCGCTGCTGATTGGCGCACGCGACGTGGCGTTTCCGCGGCTGAATGCGATGAGCCTCTGGGTCTTCATCCTGGGCGGGCTCTTCCTGAACGTGTCGTTCCTGTTCGGCTCGGCGCCGAATGGCGGCTGGTTCGGCTACGCGCCGCTGTCGTCGGTGCAGTTTTCGCCCGGTCACAACATGGATTTCTGGGCAATCGGCCTGCAGATCCTCGGCATCGCATCGCTGGCGGCCGGTGTCAACTTCTTCACGACGATCCTGAACATGCGGGCGCCCGGCATGACGCTGATGCGGATGCCGATGTTCGTCTGGTCGGTGCTGGTGACCCAGGTGCTGGTGCTGCTTTCCTTCCCGGTGATCACGGTTGCGCTGACGATGCTGATTGCCGATCGATCGTTCGGTGCCAGCTTCTTCTCGTTTGAACGCGCCGGTGGCGATCCGATGCTCTGGCAGCATCTCTTCTGGGTCTTCGGACACCCCGAGGTGTACATCCTGATCCTGCCGGCGTTCGGTATCGTCTCCGAGATCCTGCCGGTCTTCTCGCGCAAGCCGCTGTTCGGCTACACCGCGATGGTGTTCTCGATGGCGCTGATCGCGTTCCTGGGCTTCGGCGTCTGGTCGCACCACATGTTTGCGACCGGCATGGGGCCGCTGGCGGATTCGTTCTTCTCACTGACGACGATGCTCATCGCCATCCCGACCGGCGTCAAGATCTTCAACTGGATCGGCACGCTCTGGGGCGGCTCGCTGCAGATGAAGACGCCGCTCTACTTCGCCGTGGGCTTCATCGCCATGTTCATCATTGGCGGCCTGTCGGGCGTCATGCACGCGGTCGCACCGGCCGACCTCCAGCAGACCGACACCTACTTCGTCGTGGCGCACTTCCATTACGTCATGTTTGGCGGGTCGATCTTCGCGCTTACGGCAGGCACCTACTACTGGTGGCCCAAGATGTTTGGGCACCTGCTCGATGAAGGGCTGGGCAAGCTGCATTTCTGGCTGATGCTGATCGGCTTCAACCTGACCTTCTTCCCGATGCACTTCGCCGGCCTGCTCGGCATGCCACGCCGGGTCTACACCTATCCGGGTAGCCTCGGGCTCGACGGCTACAACCTGGCATCGACGATTGGCGCCTGGATCCTCGGCTTCTCGTTCCTGGTGTTCATCTACAATGTGATCAAGACGACGCGCGCCAGCGTACACGCCCCCGCCGATCCCTGGGGCGGTGCCACGCTGGAGTGGTCGATTCCGTCCCCGCCGCAGGAGTGGAACTTCAACGTCGAGCCGGTCGTGACGGAGAAGGACGAGCTGTGGGCCCGCAAGCGCGCCGCCGGCGTGCGGACGCTGCCCGAGCCGGTGCTGGTCAGTGGCGAGGGGATTCACCTGCCGTCGCCGTCGTGGTGGCCGCTGGCCACTGCCATCGGCATCCTGATCTTCTTCATCGGTATCCTGCTCAAGGGTCAGGTCGCTTCCGGCTTCCCCTTCTCGCCGATCTCGATTTTCGGCGTGCTGATGGTTGCGTTCTCGATCTTCAAGTGGTCGTATCAGCCGGTTGATCACTCCATGTCCCATCAGCACTGAGGAAGCGCGCGAGATGACTGCTGCCGTGCTCGACCACGAACCCGCGCATGAGGCGCACCATACGTCCCTTCCGGTCGACAACCGGAAGCTGGCGATCTGGACCTTCATTGGCTCGGAGTGCCTGTTCTTTGCCTCGCTGATCACGACGTTCGTGATCTATCGCGATTCGCACGCCAAGGGACTCGGCCCGAAGGACGTGTTTGAAGTGCCACTGGTAACGGCCGGAACGGCGGTGTTGCTCTTTTCGTCGTTCTTCGTCGTGATGGCCCTCAATGGTGCCCAGCAAGCCAACCGCAAGAAGCTGATCACCTGGCTGTCGCTGACCGTGCTCTGCGGCGTCTTCTTTGTCGGGATGCAGGTATACGAGTTCACGCACTTCTATCGCGAAGGGCTGCACTACGGTACCAACCTCTTCGCCTCGAGCTTCTTCACGCTGACTGGCTTCCATGGAACCCACGTCGCCATCGGGACACTGTGGCTCGCGACCCTGCTCAAGGATGCCTGGAAGGGTCGTATCCCGCCGAAGAAGGCGCTGAACCTGGAAATTGCGGCACTGTACTGGCACTTTGTCGACGTGGTGTGGATCATCATCTTCCCGGTTGTCTACCTGATGAGTCTGGGGCGCTGACCATGAGTTCTCACGCGATGGATGCGCATGATGGAGCGGGCGAAATGGCGCATGTGAGTGGCGCCAAATACGTCCAGATCGCCGTGATTCTCTTCGTCCTGACGGCGGCCGAAGTGGTGCTCTACGAAACCTGCTTTGGGCACTTGCGAGAGTCGTTCGGCTCGATCGGCCCCTCACTGGCCCCGCACTTCGTGCTTTGCCTGCTCGTGCTGTCGGCGGCCAAGTTCTGGTTCGTCGCGATGTTCTACATGCACCTCAAGTTCGACATGAAGCTGCTGGGATGGGTCTTCTCGCTCTCGCTGGTGATTGCTACCGTGGTGATCTGTGGGTTGTTCACGTTGTTCACGTACAATCGCTCGCTCTGGTGGTGGTCAGGACCCTGGAAGTAGGCAGGGATCCCGCCCGCTCCAGCCTGCGCCTGACACGGTGATCCTGCGGGGTCACCGTGTGGCATTTCGGGGGTCCAGATGTGCGACCGGATACCCAACAGTGAGGTTACCATGTCACGATCAGCCCTGGTCGCGCTTGCGCTCTGCCTTGTCGCCGGCTGTCACACGGACGCCTTCGATGCGCCGCCCCAGGATATCGGGCCGATATCAAGTGGCGCTGACGTTCAGCTGACATTCAATCCACAACAGGATTACTGGCCGACCTGGACCGAAGACGGTGCCGGGATCCTTTACGCGTATGTCGACGCGGCGCACGTCGGCCAGCGCTGCGTCGGCCTGTTGCCTGCGGCCGGGGGCACCCAGCAGTGGAACCTGTGCGACACCCGGTTTGTGCACCACGACTCGAGCAGCAGCTTTGCCGGATATGCATTGGGGAGCGACGGCCGCTTGCTCTACACCGAAGCGGTGTCGCATACCGGTTCCGGCAATCTGTCACCCGTGAGTACCGTCCTCTGGCTGGCTGATTCGGCAGCGCCATTTGCCCGCACGGCGTTGCTGAGCCTGCCGTTCCATCTCAACGACACCGCCTATTCTGTCCTCACGGACATCGCCTGGACAGGGCCGACGACATTCGTCGCCCTGGCGCAGGACTTCAGCCTGAACTCCGAGCTGACTCCGCCCTGCAACTTTGTGGAAGACACCACGTTCCGGACCGCAGGCCTGGTCGTGACTGGCACGATCGTGAACGGTCAGGCAGTGATGCAGGCCGTTCCGGGAACCGGTGGCGCGGCGGGCTACTCGCTGGCGGAGGGCGGGGCATCGGTGGTGTTCACGCTGGCGAATGACCTCCGCCTCCTGAAGGTGCCGCTGAGCGGTGGCGCGCCCGTGGGCGTCGCCAGCATCCCTGGGGGGTCCGGCGCCTTGTTGCTTGGCGTGAGCTGCAAGGGGGTGCTCTGCGTGGTGGCCACCGATCCGGTCACCGGGCCATGCGTCAACTATGGGGGCGGATCAAAACAACTGGTGGTGGCCTCGATCACGACGGGAGTAACGCAGATCCTGCTCAGTCAGTCCGCGCCACTGGTGGTGCCAAAGGTGTCGCCCGTGTCCGCCGATGTTGTCGTCCAGGTGGGCGGTTCGTTGGGTCACCTGCAAACCTTCCTCAATCCGACCGACGGGAACGTCCACCTGCTACGGCATTTCCTGCAGTAGCGCCCGTGCCAGCGCGGCGGCGATCGTCGTGGGTACCCAACCGCGGCTCATCGCATCGATCTCCGCGGTTTCGCTCTTGCGCTCAAAGGTGGCAATGTCAAAGGTGACCGGGCCAAGCGCCGCATACGACGCGCTGGTATCAATGATCGGGCAGGCGTTTTCAATCACCTCGCCAGCGAGGCTGCCCAGCGGCAGGCCGATCATCCGGCAGGTTGCGGGTCGGCTGTCGTAGACCATGCAGGAGCCCGCCGCGTCAAGCGCTGCACACGGCAGCGCACTGAGCGCATCACACATCTCGTCAAAGCGGATCTCGTCAACAGCTTCGGCGTCCCACGGCGATTGCCACTCGGGGAGAAGCGCAGCCTGTTGACTGTGCTGGCTGACGGCGCGCTGTTGAACGGACTCGCGAATGGCAGGATCCAGGCGGGCCACGGCCGTCACCAGCAGTTCGGCGTCGGCAGCAGAGATATCGAATGGGCCGTGACAGCATTGGCTGCAGCCTTGGCGGCAGAGCACTACGTCGGGGCCTGCTTCCGCGACACCCTGCACAAACCACTCGTCCAGTTGTCCGAGCAGTGCGCCATAGCTCATTCCGAAAGGCGGCCCGCGGCCACCGCGAGATAGATCCATCCGGCGATGAAGCAGAGGCCGCCGAGCGGCGTCACGGCACCAAGCCAGCGCTGACCAGTGGCAACCAGCAGATAAAGTGATCCCGAGAAAATCACGATCCCGGCGAGGAAGAGCCAAGCGGCGCGCCCAGCCTGCGGCAGCCGTTGCGAAATCAGCCACGCGGCGGCGAAGAGTGCGAAGGCGTGGTACATCTGGTAGCGCACCGCTGTTTCGTACGTCTGCAAGTCATGCGCGTCGAGCCTTGCCTGCAGCGCATGCGCGCCAAACGCGCCGAGGATGACGGCCAGCGCGCCAAAGAGTGCGCCAGCGGTCGCTGCGAGCCGGGCGGTCATGAGTCGGCGGGCACCGCCATGCCCATCGCGTGGTAGCCATTGTCGACGTACACCGTGGCGCCGGTGATCGCGGCGGCGAGCGGCGAGCAGAGGAACGCTGCCGCGTTGCCGACGTCCATGGCATCGAGTTGCCGGGTCAGCGGCGAGTTGGCCTGGGTGTACTCGACCATCTTTTCGATGATGCCGATTGCCGAGGCCGCGCGCGAGGCATAGGGGCCCGCCGAAATCGTGTTGACGCGCACGCCGAAGCGGCGGCCAGCTTCGAATGCGAGGGTGCGGGTGTCAGCCTCGAGCGCAGCCTTGGCCGACGACATGCCGCCGCCGTAGCCGGGAATGGCGCGTTCGCTGGCCATGTAGGTGAGCGAGACAAAGGCGCCGTTGTCGCGCATCAGCGGGCCCATTTCCCGCACGAACGCGACGTTGCTGTACGCGGAGACGCTGATCGCGCCGAGGTACCCGTTTCGCGAGGTATCGAGCAGTGCCTTCCGCACTTCGGATCCGTTGGCCAGCGAGTGTACCACGATATCGAGCGGCCGCTCGCCAAAATCTTCACGCAGTCGAGTCACGACGCCCGCAATGGAAAAATCACCGCGTTCGCGATAGCGCTTGTTGTCGCGCACCTCGACCGGCGCGCTGTCCAGTGTGTCGTACGCTGCATCCAGGGGATAGATCCGTTCGAATGCCAACTTGTCGCCCGAGGCGAGCGTGAGCGACTCGGCGATCTTGCCGCGCTCGATCAGGTTTTCGAAGATCCCCATCGCGGGGGGCCAGGTTCCGAGGCAGATCGACGCACCGGCCTCAGCCAGGGCCTTGGCAATGGCAAAGCCGAACCCGCCGTCGTCAGCGACGCCAGCCACGAACGCGCGTTTCCCTGCAAGATTGATTGGCAGCATGCCGAAAAGCTAATGCCGACCGCGACGGAGAGAAGGGAAACGCGCGGGCGTGCTCATTCGGAGCGGAGGACCTCGAGCGGCGGGCGCTGCAGCACTTCAAGCGAGTTCCAGAGCCCGACTCCCGTCGTCATGGTGACCAGGCCCAGGGCAAGCAGAAAGAGCGCCGCAACCGGTACGGTGAACGGAATGTCGAAGAGCCAGTGCGCCAGGCCGAAGCTGGCCGCCGTGGCCAGCAGCGACGCGACGATTGCCGATCCGAGCCCGAGTGCCGCATACTCGACCGAGAGGATGACCAGCACCTGCGGCCGGGTCGCGCCGAGCGTTCTCAGCAAGGTGCCTTCGCGAATGCGCTGCCAGCGGCTGGTGGCAATGGCGCCAATCAGGACGATGGCGCCGGTGATCAACGAGAAGATCGCCATGAAACGAATCGCGAGGACGATGCGATCGACGACCGATGCGATCGCGTGCTGTACGGCACCGAGGTCGATCGCCGTGACGTTGGCCGCGTGTTCCGCAATTTCGCGCTGGACTCGACCGCGGACTACCGGATCAGCGGCGGTGACCAGGGTGACCCAGCTCTGCGGCGCTTTCTCGAGCGCGCCAGGAGCGAATACCACAAAGAAGTTCGGCTCGAAGCGCGCCCAGTTGACGTCTCGTAGCGACGTGATCACGCTATACACCGGGACACCTTGCACGTCCCAGGTGATCGAATCACCGAGCCCCACGCCAAGTTCCCGGGCAAGATCGGCTTCGACCGAGACTTCGACCGGATCGCTTCGTTGCTGTCCGGTCGCATGTCGATCGAGGTGAAACCAGGCGCCGCTGGTGACTCGTTCGGCGGGCCCGGGTTCGGCCCGGTAGGTGGAACGGAATTCACGCCGGACCGCCCACGGCGAAGGGCCCTTCTGAGTGTCGCGCCGACTGCGATCACCACCTGGCGTCGCGTCCGAGTCGGCGACTGGCAAGCTGGCGACTGACACGCCCTTGAGGTCGCGGATGCGCATCGGCACGATCGGCGTATAGGGAGTGCGGGTCAGCGAGTCTGCGTGCAGAATCGAGTCGATGACTCGCTGCTGCGAACCCTGGATGTCGAAGAGAACAAGGTTGGCTGGCGTGGTGACGTCCTCGACCCGGATCGTGCGCAGCAGGTTCTGCTGCACCGTGAAGAGCGTTGCGAGGATAAAGGCGCCGAAGCCGAGGGCGAGCACGACGGTCACCGTCTGGTTGGCGGGGCGGTGCAAGTTGGCGAGTCCCTGGCGGAGCAGGTACGGCCACGACGCCGGGGTCCAGCGCCGGGCGAGCGCGGTCAGGGCGCGCGCCGTGAGCCACAGCAGCAGCAACGCGCCGGCGCATGCCGCGGCGAACAGCATCGCGCGATACAGTGAGCCGACCTGAATGGTCGCCAGCACGATGACACTTGCCGGCACGACCAGGGCTGCGATGATGAGGGGGAAATCGCGGCGGCGTGCGGTGGGCTCGACGTCGCGCCGCAATGAGGCGAGCGGCGGGATGCGGCGAATTCCCATCAGTGGCAGCATCGCAAATGCGAGGGCAGTCCCCATGCCGCTGATCATGCCGATGATGATGGCCGGTGCCGAGGGGAGTACGCGAACATCAACCGGGAGAAAGTCGCGGACCACCAGCGGCATCAACTGTTGCAGGCCGACCCCGCACAACGCCCCGAGCACCGAGCCGAGCAAGCCCATCGTGGCAGCCTGCAGCAGGTAGATCGCAAAGACCTGTGTCGATGTGGCACCCAGGCAGCGCAGGATCGCGATACTGTCGAGCTGCTGGCGGATGTAGACGTGCACGGCGCTGGCCACGCCGAGGCCACCCAGGAGCAAGGCGGCCAGGGCGACGAGTCCGAGATAGTTCCCGAGGCGAACCAGACCGTGTGTCAGGTTGTCACGATCGTCAGCGATGGTGTGGATCGTCATGTGGGCGCTGCGCAGCGGCACAGCATTGGCATGCGCAACAGCCTGTGGGTCGATGCGTGCCGGCAGCCGGACAAAGGTCTCGTATTGCGCTCGCGACCCGGTGGTGATCAGGTGCGTGGCTGCCAACGCGTTCGTCGCGATGTATACGCGTTCGCCAAACGCCATTTGCAGGCCGATATCGCCGGGGACATTGACGACGGTGCCGATGATCGGAAAGCGGCCATCGCCGATGGCGATCGTGTCGCCGAGCCGGACACCGAGCGCGGGCAGCAGCGAGGGATCGACGATCGCCCCGCCCGCCTGAAGTGCGGTCCATATGCCCACTGGCGCCGTGGTGATCGCACCATACCAGGGCCATCCGGGATCCACCGTGCGGAGCTGGACGAGTCGGGCGCTGCCGCTGCCAGGCGTATACGCCATCGCCGCCATCGTGGCGGAAAGTGCGGTGACGACCGGAGATCCGCCCGCTGTGCGAAGCGAATCGATCAGGCGGCGGGCAACCTTGACGTCGCTCGCGGGCGACCGGCCGGCGACCGACAGGTCAGCCCCGAGCAGTTCCTGCGCTTGTTGGGCGACCGCAACGGTCAGGTTCCGCGTGAACGAGTTGACTGCCACGAGCGCGCCGACACCGGCAACGATTGATGCCGTAAGCAGGAGCAGCCGTCGCCGGGCGGCGTGGGCCTCACGCCAAGCCATTCGCATGACGAAACCGGTGCTGGTCACCTGGCGAAATCTTCGACGACGGCGCCATCCACCATGCGAATCGTGCGACGCGCCAACCGGGCGACATCGGCGTCGTGCGTGACGAGGACAAGCGTGGTCCCGTACTCGGCGTTGAGGGCGGTCATTGTGTCGATCACGATGGCGCCGTTAGCGGCGTCAAGATTGCCGGTGGGTTCATCGGCGAAGAGCACCCGCGGCCGGGTGCTGAAGGCGCGCGCAACGGCGACTCGCTGTTGTTCGCCGCCGGAGAGCTGGGCCGGGTAATGGTGACTCCGCGCGCCCAGCCCGACGCGCTCCAGGAGGGCGTCGGCCCGCGCGCCCGCGTCAGAGTCACCGGCGAGTTCCATCGGCACCTGGACATTTTCGCGGGCCGTCAGCGTGGCCAGCAGTTGGAACGATTGAAATACGAACCCGACTCGTTGCCGCCGAAAACGGGCGCGGCCATCTTCGTCGAGCGACGCCAGGTCAACACCGTCGAGAAGGACTCGCCCGCTGGTGGGACGATCTAGGCCGGCCAGCAGCCCAAGCAGGGTAGTCTTGCCGCTGCCCGATGGGCCGACGATGGCGACGAAGCCGCCGGCCGCGATCTCAAAGGTGATATCCTTGAGCACGGCGAGCCGCTTGCCGCCCGACAGGTATTCGTGGTGCAACGACTCGCACGACAGCATGTTCGATCCGCGGTGGAGGTACGATTGCCAAAATCACGACTGCCACGCTGGTACGCGGTCCTGGGGCCGCTGTTGCTCGCCTGCAGCCGACCCGGACCGATGGCTTCCGGGACTGCGAAGGATAGCAACGCCGCGCCGCCGGCGACCCGGCCAGAGCTCCTGCTGATCGGCACCTCATTGACGGCGGGCTACGGACTCGATCCATCGCAGGCGTGGTCGGCGCAGTTGCAGCAGCGGATCGATGCGGCAGGACTGCCCTTTGCGATCCGGAATGCTGGTGTGAGCGGCGAATCATCCGCCGATGCGCTCCACCGGCTCGACTGGCTGCTTGGCGCGTCGCATCCGGCGCTGATAATGGTCGAAACCGGCGCCAACGATGCCTTACGCGGTCAGTCGGTTGATTCCGTCGCGGCCAACCTGGACGCCATCCTGACCCGCCTTGACCAGCTGCAGCCGCGGCCAGTTGTGGTGGTGGCAGGGATGGAAGCACTGCCGAATCTTGGCCGCCAGTACGGTGACCGTTTTCGCGCCGTCTTTGTCACGGCCGCCCGCGCCCACCGCGACGTCTATCTGCCATTTCTACTCGCGGGCGTCGCGGGTGTTGATTCGCTCAACCAGGGCGACGGTATCCATCCAAACGCCCACGGGTCAGTGCTGGTCGCTGACAACGTCTGGCGCACCCTGCATCCACTGCTCGATTCTCTGCAGCACACTCATCCGTAGCAGAGAGAGCCCCATGGCCATCTTCGACACCAAGCACCAACGTGCGGCATGGTTGGTCGCCATCCTCGGCGTCATCGTTGTCATCGCCCTGTCGCCATATGCCTCTGGACTGCTCGGCGCCCCAGTGCTCTATGTCGCGGTGGCCGGGTTGCACGCCAGGCTGTACCAGCGCATCCACGTTCGCTGGTTTGCAAGTCTCGCGATCATCGTGCTGGTGCTGGTCGGCCTGGTGTTGCCGATGGTGTGGCTGGTGACACTGCTGGTCGGGCAGGCGCACGGCGCAGCGACGGCGGTGCTGGCCTCGCCGCTGCTCGACCGGATCGGCGGGTTGCACATTGGTGACTACGACATCGGTCCGCAGATCAGGCAGGCTGGATCGGAAGCGGTGTCGTTTCTCGCCGGCAGCGCGTTCTCGCTGCTTGGTACTGCCGCACGCGTCACGATCAACCTGTTGCTGACGATGTTCGGGCTCTACTACCTGCTGATGGACCCCGAATCGGCCTGGAAGGGGTTGCGACCGTTCATCCCGTTCTCCGACGAGAATGTCGCGTTGCTCGGAGATCGCTTTCGCGCGGTCACCAACGCCACGATCATCGGCACCGGCGTTTCGGCGCTGATCCAGGGCGTCCTGATGTGGCTGGCGTTCACCGTGTTCGGACTGTCGAACGCGGTGTTCTGGGGCGCGGTGGTGGTGCTCTTTTCCCTGCTTCCGGTGGTGGGAAGCGGGATGATCTGGGGCCCGGCGGTCGTCGTACTCTTCTCGAATGGCCGCGTCGGCGCGGCCGTCGGCATGGCGCTCTGGGGAATCCTGATGGGTCTCGGGGTGGACTACTTGATTCGCCCGTACGTGTCCAATCGCTATGCGCAGATTCATCCCTTGATCACGCTGGTGGGGGCGATCGCTGGCGTGAGCTATCTGGGGATCATTGGTCTGCTGATCGGACCGCTGGCGTTGTCGTACTTCTTCGAGTTACTGGTGATGTATCAGAAGGAGTATCTCAAGCGGAGCTGATGGCTGATGGCTGATGGCTGATGGCTGATCTCAATGTGCCCGAGATTCGTGTCGTGCTCGCGGACCATCCATCAGCCATTAGCCCGTGAAAAAAGGACCTCTTTCGAGGTCCCTTTTTCATTCGAGCGTCCCGCGTCCATCGTCCGCCCTAGTTGTTCTGCTTCACTTCCACGCGGCGGTTGAGCGCGCGGCCGGCATCGGTCTTGTTGTCGGCGATCGGCTCATCCTTGCCACGCCACTTGACGGTGATCCGCGTGTCGGCGATCCCCTGCTTGACCAGCAGGCGGTGGACCGTTTCGGCACGAGCGCGTGACAGCTTCATGTTGTACGCCTCCGTACCGATCCAGTCGGTGTGCCCGATCAGGTCGACATTGACCTCCGGGTGTGCCTTCAGCGTATCGGCGATTGCCATCACCGAATCGATGCCGCCACGCGTCAGGTCGGCATGGTCGAACCGGAAATGGACCGGTGCGAGGTCAAGCATGTACCGCGGGGCCGCGACGGGAGCTGGTGGTGGCGGCGGCGCCGGAGCTGGCGGCGGTTCAGCCGGCGGCGGCGGCGGCGCGGCCGGAGCCGGGGCAGCAACCGTGACCGACGCGACCGATGTCAGCTTCCCCTTGCGGCTGTACGCCGTCACCTGCGCATTGCCCGGTGCGGTGGCCGTGTAGACGCCAGTCATCGAATCCAGCGTGCCGGGTCCGTTCAGTCGGTAGGCGACCATGTCAGTCGCGCCGCAGTAGTTGGCGGACGACGTGAACGTCTGGCTCTGGCCGGGCTGGAGTGTCGCCGACGTCGGCACGATGTTGATCATGTCCGTCGAGTGATCACATCCCTTGCCGCCGAGCAGGAACGACAGGCCGAGTTGGGCACCAAGGTAGGTATTGCTCCGGTCGGCAAAGCCGCTCGGGACGACGTCGGCAGTGCCTTCAAGGCGGAACGACAAGTCGTGCAACGCTCGCCAGCGCAAGCCGGTCATGCCGCCGAAGCCGACGTCGCTTTCCTTGATCGTCTTGGTCAGGCGGGTGTCATTCGCGCCGGCGCCGATCATCCACTGAAAGCGGTTGCTGATCGGCACGTTGTACACCAGCTGCAAGTGGAACGGTGTGTACACGACCGGCCGTGATGACGCGCCGATGGTGGCTGGAATCAACGGCTGATTGGGCGCCAGATCGAACGGATTGGACGATCCGTCCAGCTCGAGCGCGAAGTTGCGGGCGAAGAAGTAGCCGATCCGGCCGCCGCCGCCGAACCGATCGCTCGTCGCGTTGGTGACCTCGAACACATCAGGGAACTTGTTGTACCGGCCGAAGATGCCGATTTCAAAGGTTCCGCGATCGATGCCCTTTCCCTGCGCGGCCAGCGAACCGACCCCGGCGAGAGTGGCGAACATGAGCAAACCTGCGCGACGCATCCGATCCTCCTGGTTACCGAACAGCCCGCCCGGACGATCCGGGTCAGGCGACCTAAGTGCTACGAGGGCAAAGCACTAGCGAACGTGCACTATGGAAACATTGCCGGGCGCTCTTCGCAAGAGAGACTCCAATATCACCGCGCTTTGCACATCGTTCACCGGCGAAACATCTACCCGGACGCGATTACTATTGGTGCGGCCACGACTAACGACGGTTCAGCGATGGTTTGCCCCACATCTCGATCTGATATTCCCCGGCCAGCCGGTCGGTACCTGTGGGCTTTGGGGGCGATTTTGATCGCTGCCGCCGCTCCGCAGCCGCTCGCCGCCCAATGGCGGGTTGAAGGCTGGTTTGGCGACGCGGTGCAACTCCCCACCCCGGTGACCTTCCACCAGGCGGGCCACGCCGATATCTCCGTTACCGGCGACTGGGCCACCCATCCCTGGGAGCCGACCTGGTACTACGGTGGCGAAATCGCGCATTGGTCGGGCAACGACGGCTGGGGATTCCAGTACACCCACCACAAGATGTACATGGAGAATCCGCCACCGGACGTCCAATACTTCCGGATCACGAACGGGGTCAATTTCCTGCTGGTTGAGCGGATGCACCGCAGTCATGGCTGGGAGTTCGGGATCGCTGCCGGCCCGGTGCTGGCAGTACCGGTGAGCGAAGTACGCGGCCTGAAATACGGCCAGGCGCATGGAATCTTTCACTCGCAATACGAGTTTGGCGGGGCGGGGCTGGAGGCGGACGTGACTCGGCGCCTGCGGCTGCTGCCATTCACCTATGGGTTGATTTCACTCAAGGGGACGGCGGCCTACCTGCACGTGCCGATCGCCAACGGTCACGCCCAGACGACCGATTTCGCCCTCCACATCCAGTACGGGCTCTCGCTGCAGAGCAAACCGAAGTAGCCCTTGCGCGGGGGCGCAATTTCTGCATATTGCATGAATATGCAGAAACCAGTCATTGCCCTCGCCTTTTCTGGCGGCCTAGATACTTCCTATTGCGTCCCCCGGCTCGGCGAGCGGGGTTTCGACGTGCACACCGTCTTCGTCAACACTGGCGGTACCTCGCCGGCCCAGCGTGACGCGATCCGCGATCAGGCGATGGCGGTCGGCGCGACCCGCCATCACGAGGTCGATGCGCGCGCTGCGGTGTTCGACCGCTTCGTGCGGGTGCTGATTCAGGCCAACGTGCTGCGGGGCGAGGTCTACCCGCTCTCGGTCGCAGCCGAACGGACCCAGCAGGCGATGTCAGTCATCGAAGTCGCCAAGAGCATCGGGGCGACCGCCGTGGCGCATGGCTCGACTGGCGCTGGCAACGATCAGGTGCGCTTCGACATCGCATTTCGGGTGCTCGCGCCCCAACTCGAGATCATCACACCGATCCGCGACGAGTCGCTGTCGCGCGACCAGTCGATCGCCTATCTCGAGACTCGCGGCCTGCCGATTCCGCCCAGCTCCGGGGCGTTCTCGATCAATCGTGGCCTCTGGGGGACCACCTGGGGCGGCGGCTGGACGCATGACACCTGGGCCCCGCCGCCAGCCGACCTGCTCGATCCTCCGGCCAACGCCCCCGCGCCAGTCGACATTGTCATCGAGTGGGAAGCCGGAGTGCCGATGGCGATCGACGGCACTCGCGGCCCGGGCTACCGTCTGGTCGATCTGCTCGCCGAGCAAGCGGGGTTGTATGGAATCGGCCGCGGCATCCACGTCGGCGAGACGGCGCTTGGCATCAAGGGGCGCATCGGTTTCGAAGCTGGAGCTGCGCTCATCCTGATTGCGGCCCACCGCGAGCTGGAAAAGCTGGTGCTCACCAAGTGGCAGTCGTTCTGGAAGGATCAGGCCGGGCGGTTCTATGGCGACCGGCTCCATGAAGGGCACTATTTCGATCCAGCGCTTCGGGACATCGAGGCGATGGTTGCGTCTTCGCAACGCAAGGTCACCGGCCAGACCAGGGTGCGACTCGGCCCGGGTCGTCATGCGGTAACCGGCGCACGGTCGCCATACTCGATGATGGATCCCGCGGTCGCGACCTATGGCGAAGAGAATCGTCTCTGGACTGGCGAGGCGGCCAAGGCGTTCGCCCAGGTGAGCGCCATTCCCGAGTTGCTGGCCCTGCGCGCCGCTGCTCGGGCCATCGGAGATATCTGATGGTGGTCACCACCCGGATCCGCCTCGATCGCATCGCGTCGTCGACGCGCAACGCCGCGCTCGCCAGCGAAGTGATCCTGGGTGACGACATCGTGGCCGAAGAAGGTTACATCCTGGCCGTGCGCCTGCTGACCGACAAGTCCACCTACAATCAGGTGGAAGATCTCGGCGGGCGAATGGTTGCCCTGCGCGCCGGCGATGTCCTCGCCGGCACGCTTGGGATTCGCCGTGCACTGCGTGGCTATGCTGGTGATGTGCCCAAGAGCATTGCCGTGGGCGATGTGCTCCATGTACTCAACCTCGGCGGCATTCTCGGCCAGTGCACGTCAGTCAACCCCGAGATCGGACCACCGTTCGATGCCGAAGTCCTCGGCGCGGTACTGGCATTTCCCGAACTCGGCGACCGGGTTGGCCGGCCGGCACACATCCGGGATCATGCCGTGCCGCCGGCTGACGAGTTGCACTGCAACCTGCCGGTGGTCTACGTCGCGGGGACCTGCATGAATGCCGGCAAGACGGTCGCAGCGACCGAATTGGTGCGCGGACTGAGTCGAGCCGGGCTGCGGGTTGCCGCCGTCAAGCTGACCGGCGTGTCACTGATGCGCGATGCCCTGTCGATGCAGGATGCCGGCGCCGTCACGGCGCTGACGTTCAACGATGCCGGCGCGGCGAGCACGCACGCTGGCATGACGGTGCCGGTAGCCCGGGGCATTTTCAACAAGCTGGTCGAACCGCGCGGTGCGCGGCCCGATATCATCGTTGCGGAGTTGGGTGACGGCATTCTCGGCGAGTACGGCGTGCAGGATATTCTGGAGGCCGCCGATCTCATGGCGCTGGGCGCGGCGTTCGTGGTGGCCGCACCCGATCCGGTCGCCTGCTGGGGCGCGCAGCAGCTGATGCGAACCGAGTTCGGTTTGCCGATCACTGCCATCACCGGACCGGCGACCGATAATGAAGTGGGCCGCCGCTACATCGTCAACTCGCTGGACCTGCCGGCGCACAACGCCCGGCGCGATGCGGCCGGACTGGTCGCCCGGGTGCAGGACGCTGTCGCGGTATGGCGCATGGCGCGCGGCGTAACCACGTGAAGGTCGCCGTCGTCGGTGCTGCCGGTTACGCCGGTGGCGAACTGTTGCGTCTGGTGCTGCAGCATCCGGACATCACTGAGGTCACTGCGACGTCGCGATCGCAAGCCGGCGTGCCGATTGCCGATCATCACCCGGCACTGGCATTGCTGACCGACGCACGCTTTGCGGCACACGATCCGGTGGCAGCGGCTCGCGGTCGGGATGTCGTTTTTCTGGCACTTGACCACGGCGAATCGACGAGCCTGATGGGCAATCTGGTGGATTGCGGCCCCGGCATGATTGTCGACCTCGCGGCCGATTTCCGAATTCACGACGGGCGCTTGCACGAACAACATTACGGCCCGCACAAAGCACCTTCGCTGGTACACCGGTTTGCCTATGGCCTTGCAGACGTGCACGGGACTGCCCTGCGGGGTGCCGTCGCAATTGCGGCGCCCGGCTGTTTTGCGACCGCGGCGCAGTTGCCGCTCTACGGCATTGCGGACCTGCCGTTGGCCGGTGCGCCAGTGGTCTTTGCCGTTACCGGATCAAGCGGCGCCGGGGCCAAGCCGAAGGCACCGACGCATCACCCTGAGCGGGCGCACAACATGTTTGCGTATGCGCCGCTCGGGCATCGTCACGAAGGCGAAATCCTTGAGCAGTGGCGGACGTGGCGGGGCGATCCAATGGCACACGCGCGCCTGCTCTGCCACTCGGGGCCGTTCGTGCGCGGCATTCACGCGACATTGCATGCGACATTGTCGGCACCGGTACCGGATGTCAACGCCCATATCGCCGCGCGATTTGCCGGCCATCCGTTTGTACGCGTGCTTTCTCGCCCGCCACAGCTTACCGAGGCCGTGGGATCGAACCTGGCCTTGCTGCACGCGGCCCAATCGCCCGACGGTCGCGAAATCGAAGTGCTCTGTGTCATTGACAACCTGATCAAGGGCGCCGGAGGCCAGGCCGTGCAGGCGATGAACTTGGCGCTCGGCCTCGATGAACGAACCGGCTTGACAGCACCAGGAGTGTTCCCATGCTGACTGCACCAACCACCGACGCGCTCCTTCCCGTGTACGCCACCTTTCCGCTGCGCGCGGTATCGGGACACGGCTCGTGGCTGGTCGACGACAATGGACAGGAATGGCTCGACGCCTACGGCGGGCACGCCGTCGCGAGCTCCGGACACTGCCATCCGACGGTCGTGGCTGCCATCGCCGAACAGGCAGCGCAGCTGATCTTCTACTCCACAGCGGTGCCGCACGCTGGCCGCGAAATGCTGGCCGCCGAACTTGTCGCACGCTGTCCGTCGCCCCTCGGGAAGGTGTTCTTCTGTAACTCGGGCGCTGAAGCGAACGAGAACCAGCTGGGGCTCGCCCGCCGGAAGACGGGCCGCATGCAGGTCGTCTCGATGCGAGGCGGCTGGCACGGCCGCACGGCCGCGACGCTCGCCTGTACCGACGGGGCGCGCTATGAAGCGGGTGCGCGACGAGCCGGCGTGCCGTTGTCGCGGAAGGTGCCATTCAACGACATCGCCGCACTGGACGCGGCGATGGACGATAGCGTGGCCGCGGTACTGATCGAGCCCGTGCAGGGATTCAGCGGTGCGCGCTGTGCGACGCCGGAGTTTCTTGCGGCAGCACGGCGCCTCTGCGATGAACGTGGTGCGCGATTGCTCTTCGACGAAGTGCAGTGTGGCGTCGGCCGCACCGGGGCATTCACCGCCGCCGAATATTTTGGCGTGACGCCTGACGCCTTGTCGCTCGCAAAGGGGCTTGCGTCCGGGTTGCCGATTGGCGCCGTGATCGCCGCGCCATCGTTGGTCGATGATATCGCGATTGGCGACCTCGGCTCGACGTTCGGCGGCGGACCAGTGCCCTGCGCAGCCGCGCTGGCGAACCTGCAGGTAATGGATGACGAGCATCTGCTGGCGAATGTCCGTCAGGTCAGCACTGAGATCGCGACCGCCGCCGCCAGGATGCCGCACGTCGTGCACGTGCATGGCGCCGGATTTCTCCTTGGCATCGAACTCGATCGACCGGCGGCCGACGTCCAGCGGGCGCTGTGGGGCCATCGAGTCCTTACCGGGACGTCCACCGATCCGCACACGCTCCGGCTGTTGCCGCCGCTGTCGTTTTCTTCGGACGAGGCAGCGTTGCTGCTCCGCGCGCTGACGGCGGTCCTGACGTGAGCGGTCGCGATTTCCTGGCGATGGAGGATTGGTCCCCCGAGCAGGTCGATGCACTGCTGGCGCTGGCCGCGCGCTGCAAGCGGGGCGAGCTGCTCGGCGGGCTGGAGCGGAAGGTGCTCGCGATGATCTTCATGGATCCATCGCTGCGCACACGGGCATCGATGGAAACGGCGATGTTCCTCCACGGCGGTCACGCGCTCTGCCTCGAGCCAGGGAAGGGGAGCTGGGCACTCGAAACTGAACTTGACGTCGTGATGGATGGCGCGACGGTCGAGCACATCATCGAGGCCGCACGCGTGCTCAGCCGGTACGCCGACGCGCTGGCGGTGCGCAGCTTCCCGAAGGGCAACGACTGGGCTATCGAACGCCAGGACCGGACGATTCGCAACTTCGCCCAATACAGCAGCAAGCCGGTGATCAATCTTGAGTCGTCGCGGCGTCACCCCTGTCAGGGCCTGGCCGACGCGATGACGATCCGCGAAAGACTGGGTGCGACGACTGGCAAGCGCTTCACGCTGATGTGGGCGTGGCATCCGAAGGCGTTGCCGACCGCGGTTCCAGCTAGCGCAGCGATCGCGGCGGCCCACCTTGGCATGAACATCACCATCGCGCGCCCGGCTGGGTACGATCTTGACCCGGACGACTATGCCGCGATCACCGCGCTGGCCACGCGACAAGGTGGCTCGTTGGCCGTGACGGACGATCTCGATGGTGCGGTCACGGGTGCCGATGTGGTCTACGCCAAGTCCTGGGGATCCCTGGCGCATTTCGGCAACCCGGAGGCAGAACGCGCCGGTCGCGACGGACGGCGGTCATGGCGTCTCACCGCCGAACAGATGGCAACTACGGCTGGCGGCGCCGGCATCGCGATGCACTGCCTGCCAGTACGCCGTAACGTCGAGATCGACGGCGCGGTGCTCGACGGCCCGCACAGTGCGGTGATCGATGAAGCGGAAAACCGGCTGCACGCGCAGCGGGCACTTCTCCTCGAGCTGATGAGCACGCCATGACCATTGATTCGACCAAGGGTATCTCGGGCCTCAAGGGTGCGCTGCGCTACGTGCGCGCCTATCGCGACAATGTCTTTGTCGTCAAGCTGGGGGGCGACGTCATCGCGGACCGGCACCAGCTCGACCAGGTCGCCGAACAGCTGGCGTTGCTGGCGTCGCTGTCGATCCGGTTGGTCGTGGTACACGGCGGTGGTCCTCAGGCGACAGCACTCTCGCGCCGGCTCGGCGTGGAGCCGACGATCGTGGCGGGTCGGCGGGTGACCGATGACACCGCCCTCGAAGTTGCCACGATGGTGTACCGTGGACTGCTCAACACCGAGCTGGTATCAGCGCTGCATCGTGCTGGCGTGCAGGCAACCGGGCTCTCCGGGGTCGACGCCGAGCTGATTACCGCACACCGCCGCCCGCCGGTCCAGGTGCGTGACGATAATGGGGTCGAGGCACTGGTCGACTACGGTCACGTCGGCGACATCGACACGGTCGACCCGCGTGTGCTGCACACCCTCATGGACGCGCGCTTCGTTCCCGTGCTCTCTTCGCTGGCTGGCGACCGCGAAGGCAACGTCTACAACGTCAACGCCGACACCGTGGCGGAAGCGGTCGCAATTGCGCTTCATGCCCAGAAGCTGATGTTCCTGACCGGCGCGCCCGGTGTGCTGCGTGATCGCAACGATCCGTCGACGCTGGTCGCGTTTGCCGATCCTGACGAGCTCGCCGAGTTGATGGCGAGCGGCGCGCTGGCGGGCGGCATGCGACCGAAGGTGGAGGCGTGTATTCGCGCCGCAACTGGCGGAGTAGAGCGGACGCACATCCTCGATGGTCGAGTCCCCGACGCCCTGCTGCTCGAAGTGTTCACTGGATCCGGATGTGGAACCATGATCGTGGGCCGCAAGGAGAAGGCGACGTATCTCGGTGTCGACCTGGCCAGCTGAAGTCGCGTTCCTTCGCGAGCTGGTAGCGGTTCCTTCGATCAGCGGTAACGAAGGGCCCGCCGCCGAGCTGGTGGAGCAGGCCGCCCGCGGCCTGGGGCTCGACGTGGTGCGCGATGAGACCAGCGTCCGCGTCAGCGTAGGCGACGAGGCAACCGGGGCGACCGTGGCCCTCGCCTCGCATCTCGATGTCGTCCCGCCGGGCGAAGGTTGGACCCGCCCGCCGTTCGACCCGGTGATCATGGACGGCCAGCTGTTCGGTCGCGGATCGGGCGATGCCAAGGCATCAGTTGCCGCGATGCTTTTCGCGCTCGCTGATCTTGCCCAGGTCGGCGGTCCAGCCCGGGGTCGCGCACTCGGCATCTTCACGTACGGTGAAGAAACCCGCTTTGCCACGATGCCGGAGGCAGTGGCCCGCGCCGGCCGCCTCGACGCCGCGCTGGTCGGTGAACCGACCAACCTGCAGCTCGCCGTCGCCCAGCGGGGCCTGATGATGGTTGATCTCGTCGCGCACGGGGTGCAACAGCACGCCGGCTACGCCGCCGAGGCCGGCGTGAATAACGCGATTGTCGAGCTGGCTCGCGACCTGGTCCGACTCGACGGTCTGGTCTCCGAGCGGGTCCACCCGGTCCTTGGTCGCACGACGGTCACACCGACGATGCTTGATGGCGGCGTTTCCCGCAATGTCACGCCACCCACCGCGCGAGCTGTGCTCGACATTCGATCGACGCCGATGTGGAGCCATGACGAGCTCGAGGCCGCCTTGCGTGATCGGCTTTCGAGTGAAGTCGTTGTCACGTCGACCCGCCTGGTGCCGTGCGAGACACCGCCTGATTCGTTGCTGCTTGCCGCCGTCCGACGGGTAGCGCCCGCCGCGCGGCAGTACGGCTCGCCGACCTGCTCGGATTGGTGCTTCCTGCGTTCGCTCGACGCGATCAAGGTCGGTCCGGGGACATCGCGGCGGTCGCACACGCCGGATGAATCCGTCGATCTTGCTGAAGTCACCGCTGCCCGCCTCTTCTACGGCCAGGTCTGCCAGGAGTACCTCCGATGACGCGTGCTCGCACGCTCTGGTCGCCCGCGACCGACGCCAACGCATTGATGCTGGCGTACACCGTCGGGGACGACCGCTCCGTTGATGCGCGGTTGCTGCGGTACGATATCATCGGATCGCTGGGCCACGTCGCAGCGC
Source organism: Gemmatimonadales bacterium (assembly GCA_036499125.1). Taxonomy (GTDB): domain Bacteria; phylum Gemmatimonadota; class Gemmatimonadetes; order Gemmatimonadales; family GWC2-71-9; genus Palsa-1233. The sequence goes on along the minus strand of DASYEH010000007.1, from coordinate 103,854 downwards.
TCGCTGGCGGCCGCGTTGTCACCCGCGCCGAAGCTGATCGAATGCGTCGTGCCCTCCGCGCTGCGCTGCGTGCCGTCGATCGCGGTGAACTCGTGATTCGCGAGGACCACGAAGATGTCCACAGCGCGGTGGAGTTCTGGCTGACGGCACACGCGCGTGGGGTTGGCGAACAGATTCATGTTGGCCGGTCACGGAACGATCAGGTGGCCACCGACGTCCGCCTCTGCCTTCGTCAGGAGGTACTCGACCTGCACGCCGGGATGCTGGCACTGGCCGGCGATCTCCTCGCGTTTGGCCGACTGCATCGGCGAGTTGTGTGGCCGGGATATACGCACCAGCGTCTGGCGATGCCGTCATCGGCCGGGCTCTGGGCGGCTGCCCATGCCGAAGGGCTGATTGACGCGGCGGCGAGCATCGCCGGTTTCTGGCCGCGACTTGATCGATCGCCGCTTGGAAGCGCAGCCGGGTATGGCGTGCCGTTGCCGCTTGCTCGCGAAGCCGCAGCGCGCGCGCTGGGCTTTGCCGGCATCGACCAGGTCGTGACGACAACGCAGAACGGACGCGGCATGCTGGAAGCCCAGGTGCTCTTCTGGTGCGCGACGGCCGCCCACGATTGCGCCAAGTTGGCGACGGACGCCATCCTCTTCAGCGCGACCGAGTTTGGCTGGCTGACCTTGCCCGCCGAGTTCGCCACCGGCTCGAGCATCATGCCGCAGAAACGGAATCCCGACCTCTTTGAACTGACCCGCGGCCGGGCGGCTGCGCTGGAAGGCGATCTCGCCGCTCTCATGGCGATCAAGGGTAAACTCGGCAGCGGCTATCATCGTGACTTCCAGCTCCTCAAGGCACCGCTCTGGCGTGGTATCGACCGGATGGCGGAGATGCTCACGATGCTGCGCACGGTGGTCCCTCGCCTCGGTGTCGATGCGACGCGCGCGGCGGCCGGACTCGCTGCCGAAGTCTATGCCACCGATGAAGCGATCCGCCGGGTGCGCGCCGGCGCCACCTTTCGATCCGCATATCACGAGGTGGCCGCTGAAGTGAAGCAAGGCAAGGCAATGCCGGCGGTCGCGCCAGCGGCACTGCTCGCTCACCGTCGCAGTACCGGCGCCATGGGCAACATCCCGTTTGTCGCGCTGACCACCGCGATTCGGCGCGAACAACGGTGGAATGCCGCTCGCCGGCGTCATATCGACGGCGCGATGCGTCGACTCTTGACGGTGCGCCGATGAGTCATGAACGCCGGCAGCGCCATCTCAAGATTCTCGAGTTGGTCGCCACTCGCCCTCTTCGCACTCAGGAAGAAGTGAGCGAAGCGCTGGCCCAGGAAGGGTGGGACGTGACCCAGAGCTCAGTCAGTCGCGACATTGCCGTACTTGGCCTGCTCAAGGTCGATGGCGTGTACCAGCGCGCGTCGACGATGCGGATGCACGAAATCGCCGACCCCAATCGACGGCGCATCGCAGAGTCGCTGCTCTCCGTTGAGACCGCGGGCGACGCATTGCTGGTGCTGCACACACCACCGGGAGAGGCGCAGCGGGTCGGCAGTGCGATTGACCTCCTGGCGTGGCCCGGAGTGGTTGGGACGATCGGTGGTGACGACACGATCTTTGTCGCCACCCGCAACGCGATGGCGCAGGGAAGCATTGTCCGCGAGTTACGGGGATTGATGGACGGCAGCGCCTGATCGCATGGGTCGCCGCCGTGGCGCCCCCGCGTCCCGGTTCAGATTCCGATCAACTGCAGGAGCTCCGCCGGCGTGTCGCAGAAATGATCGGGGCGCGCCGCCGCAAGGTGGGCCCGGTCGAACGGCCCCCAGGTCACTCCGACCGTCGTTACGTGGGCCGCGCACCCAGCATGAATGTCGTGATGCGAATCGCCGATGAACACGGCGCGACTCGCCGACACGCCGAGCGCTGCGAGCGCCGCGAGTACTGGTTCGGGATGCGGCTTGGGATGGGTCACGTCGTCGGCGCCGATGATCACGTCCATGGCGTCACCAATGCCCACCAGCGTCAGGCCGCGTACCGCACCCGCGTGATTCTTGCTGGTCACCAGGCCGAGCGGAATCACCGCATCGTGAATCGCGTGGATCATTGCGACCACGCCATCGTAGGCGTGCACCCGCGCGTCGTGATGCGCCAGGTTGTATTCCCGATAGGTGGCAATCCAGGCGGTGATCTCGTCGGGATCGCTCGTCATCGTATTGAAGACCGATCGCAGTGGCGTGCCGACGCCCGCCATGATCTCATCCCGGCTGAGGGCCGGGATGCTGTGCACAGCGAAGACGTGGCGGTAGCTGTCGACAATCAGGTCCACCGAATCGATCAGCGTGCCGTCAAGGTCAAAGAGAACTGCATCGAAGTGAGCCATGGCGCAACGTAGCGACGTCGGTGGCGAAGGGAAGCGAACTTCACGGCAGCCAGATCAACACAGCGAGCGGCACGGCATGTGGTCGCGATGGCATCCGCAGGTCGGGCACTGCCATGCGCGCCATGGCACGGTCGTCCCGGAGGCGCATCTGGTCGAGTACCCGCCGGGCCCCAAGCGTGGGCGGCGCGCTGACGAAGCGTAGCAGGCGGTCCAGCCGTGCCAGCGCCGCGCCATCTCGAGCGTGCGCTGCGCTGCGGGCCATCCTGTGGACTCGCGTGATCAACATCGCGTCGCCCGGCACCGATGCTCCGGCGAACACAATGGCGGCCTGGGTAGCGGATTGCGCCGTCGCAGAAATGAGCGCATCGTCGCCGACGACTGGCTCGGCGCTGCGGGCCCGGGCCAGGAGTCGGTCGATCGCGAACGGATCGAGGCGCCACGGCTCGCTGCCCTGACGTGCCACGAGGATGACCCCCTCGCGCCAGTCGCGTTCGAGTCGCACCGCCACCAGTGCAGCCGCCGGCTCGTCGTCCCGAAATGTCGCGGTCACCATTCCCGATGCTACCGCCGGATCCATGACCGGCGAAGCGGTCAACGAATCCAGCCAGGCGGTGGCGGCGGCGCGCTTCACCCGCAGGCGCGCCTGCGGCCCCAGCGACGTCACGATCGCCGGTGCGGGCTGGCGACAAAGCACCTGCACGGTCCCGTGCATCTGGCCGATGCGCAGCAGGCGCCCTTCCCGCTGGTCGACACGCGTGGCGGTCCACGGCAAGTCGACGTGGACAATCCGCGCTGCCGATTGCAGGTCGAGTCCTTCCGCGGCGATGTCGGTTGCCACCAGGACTGTCGGCACGCGTCGGAAGACTGACCACGCCGGGCGTTCGGGACCGAAAGCCGACAACACCGTTTCCCGCCGCATCCGGTGCGGTCCAATTCCGGCGCCCGCTCCGGTCACCCAGGCCGTCGCCGGGCCCAGCGCCGCCTGCAGCATGGTCACCGTCGCGCGGTGCCGGGTGAAGCAGACCGTCGTCGCGCCATCGGCCACGGCGTCTTTCATCGCGTCAAGCCATTCGCCATCGGCCGCCGGCTGGGCGCGGATTGCGTCCACCGTCGCGATGTCCTGATCAGGCAGCTCGACCGCGCTGGCCTCACGGCCCAGCATCGGCCAGAGCACGAGCTGGTCAAGCGAGGGACCTGCAAAGTGACGCAGCATGCTGCGGCTGGCGCCGCCGGCGTCGCGAGACTGCAGCAACAGCGCGCGATAGCGTCCGAGCGCGTCACGCCACGCCGCGTCGCTCGATGCCGCGGCGTCGAGCAGCACCGTGCGCAACAGGCGGCGAATGGCCGGGTCGACGCTCAGGGTCAGCTCGCCAATGGCGCCGACGGCTCGTGCCGCGCGGGCGCGCTCGCCGGGACCCGGTTCGAGCATCCCATCCCGTCGGGCGATCGTCGCACGACCATCGTCACTGGTGCGCACTACCAGCCGCCGCAGCGCCGCTGGTGGGCGCGACTGGTTCGCCACAGCCGTCAACTCCGGCCAGCCATCCAGGGCGAGCGCGTCTTCCGCGGCAAAGAGTCGGAGTAGTGCGATCAGGTCGGCAGTGCGATTGATGATCGGCGTGCCGGTGAGCAGCAGCATGCGCCGACCAGCGGACCACGGTGCCAGATGACGAACGCGCCGCGTACTGGCGTGGCGAAAGCGATGCGCCTCATCGATGATGACCAGGCTGGTCGCCGGCGGCGGCAAGTGCCCCCGGCTGACCGCCTCGTGACTGATACAGCTGATCGCGACACCGGCTCTTGCGGCGGCGCGCCGCCATTGCCCTGCCAGGATCGCCGGCACGACCACGGCCGCCGGTGCTCCCTCGTCCACCGCAGCAGCGAGTGCAATCCATGTCTTGCCACGCCCCACCGGCTCGGCGAGCAATGCGCCGCCCCATGCCGTCATTGCGTGACGCACCCGTCGCCACGAGGCGTGCTGATGCGGCAGCAGGAAGGACGGCGGTGTCGCGACGCTCTCGCCCGGGCGCTCGGCGGCGCGCAGCAACGCGTCCCAATCGTCCAGCGACGCCTGTGCTGCCGCGCCGGGTGCTGTCGGCAGCCAGCGATCAACCGCGCGCAACGATTCAGCGACGATTCGCGGCCACATCGCCGAGCTCCTTTCTCTCGCTGGCGGTGAGGTCGAGGCGGCGACAGGCGTAATCATCGAGCGCGTCGCGATCCGGCGCACGCACTTCCGAACCGGCGTAATGCACCAGCTCGGGATCGGCGAGCGTATCGGCCGGCAAGGGCACGAGACCGACGGCGCGGGCGCCAAAGCGGGCGAACCCGCCTGAGGCCGCCTCGGCACCAAGCCTGGCCATCGCTTGCACCGGCGCGCTATTCAGCCATCCCGTCAGTGCGCGAGCCGCAACGGCGGTCGGCATCGCCGCGACGTAACAGCTGTTGAGCGGGACACTATCCGCGTCGTCCAGACAGGCGGCGGCAAGCGATCGCGCCAGGTCCGCCCAGACGACTCGATACCGAGCAGTCGCCGCCTCAACCCGGAAGAGTTGCCAGATCGGTCCATGATGCAGGTCGGCGCGTCGCATCAACCGTGGGTGATGCGGCGCGAGATGGCGCGCGACCCTGGCCGGCAGCACCTGCCAAGGCACGCCGCGTCGATCGGCTGGCCAAAGCAGGCGGGCGCCGGCCTTCGATGCGAACGCCCCGATGTCGCGCCCCCGGATCGCCGGGCGACACCATCGATCAAGCTCTGGCGGCGGATCGACGAACACTCCGTTGGCACCAGTCTTGACGCCCAGCTGGATGCGTACGGTGTCGGACAGCGGCGGGTGCGCATGCTGCAGGCGACGCATCAGGCGCTGCAATGTGGCAGCTCCGGTAAGCCAGTGGGATTGATCCACCCAATCGCCTTGCAACGTCGTGCCGCCAGACTGATCGAGCGTGAACGCGACCTGCTGGTCGATCGCCGCAACCCGGCGGGATCCGATCAGCGCGAGCGGATAGGTGGTCGCGTCAAATGTGGCGCGCGGATCCGCCGACAGATCCGCCACGCAGTGGAGCGTCGTCTGGCTCACCAGCCCTGCCCGGCATGCCAGTCCGTATCCGGCGGTCGTGAGCTTGGCCGGTACCAGCAATGCATAAGTTCCGCCCGGCGCCAGCAGCGTGACGCTGCGCTCGACGAACGCCACGGCCAGATCGGGCAGGTGCCCCCACCCGCGTGCCGACCCGCTACGCCACCACCGATAGCGCGCCTGCAGGGCCATTCGTGTCGGTGCCGGCAGTCGCTCCGCCCGCACCCACGGCGGATTGCCGAGCACCAGATCGAATCCGCCGCGGGCCGCAAAAAGCGGAGCAAAGGCCGCGCGAATTGCAAATGGCGGCGCACTTCCGTCGCGCAGCACTCGCGCGCATTCACGTCGGACGTCCGCGCGTTCGCGACGCAGCGCGCTCAACGCTGTTCGCGCGCCGGCGTCGAGCGGGGCGCGGTCACCGAAGAGCGTCGGCGCTCGCCCGGCCGCCAGCAACTCGGCGACCTGACGGTCGAGCACCGCTTCCTGCCGACGCAGCGCGTCGATCTGTGCGGTGCGTTCTCCCTGCCGGGCCGCGTTGATGGCCGCGCGCTTGTCAGCGCCGTGACGGCCGCCAATTGCGCGCTGGCGGGCGCGCAAGTTCGCCGCGATTGCGGCATCCACAGTCAGCCCGTGCAATGGATCGATCAATGCATCGCCCGCCCGCACCGTCGCATCGAGATTCGGAAGCGGCGGCACGGCACTCGGGGCACTGCCGCGCATACCGCGCAGCACTTCGAGCCAGAGGCGCAGTTCAGTCAATCGCACGGCACCAGGATTGCGATCGACACCATAGAGCGACCGATTGATGATCCGACGAATCCGCACCGCGTCCCGGGGACCGGGCCCATGCAGGCGCTGCAGGGCGCCAACCAGGAACGCGCCGGAACCTGCCGCAGGATCGAGCACGGTGACGTCGAGCAGCGCGCTCTGCAGCTGCGGATCGGGGTCATCAAGTGCCCGTCGCACGGATGCCTCCTGCCGCCCCAGGCGGTGCGCCAGATGGCAACTGAGCGCCGTTACGACAACGGCGTCGACCAGTGCCGGCGGCGTGAAGAACGCGCCCTGATCCTTTCGCTCCGCCGGCGCCATGACGCCCTCGAAGACCCGGCCGAGCACTTCAGGTGTGACGCGGCCATCATCGACCTCTGCGTCGAGCGAGACATCGACCCGTTCGACCAGCGCCGCGAAAAGGTCGCACCAATAGCTGGTCGGCAGATGCAGGCGATATCGCCGCTCAAGCGCATGTGGTTCAAAGAGTCCCCCGTTGAGGAAGGGCACGGCACCAAACGCACGCGCGCATCGTGACCGATCAGACCAGCGCCGGTTGAGCGTGCCGAAGAAGAGCGGATGCAGGAGGTGGCGCGTGGGATCGCGCCGAGTCCCGAGGCACCGATCAAACGCCTCGGTCAGGAAACGGGGATTGCCGTCGAGCCACCCTTCCGATTCGACAAATCTGAGAAAGAGGAGCCGGGTGATCTGCGCCAGTATCCAGCCATGACGATCGTCGACCGGCACTGAGGCCGGCAGCAACGCGACCCCACTGTCCAGCAGGCGACGGAGTGCACGAAACGTTCGCCTGCCGGCGGCGTCCATGTCGAGAGCCTCGGCGAGCGCGAGGGCCCGCTCGATACCAGGGCCACCCCCGCACGCCGCACGCTGGACGCGACGGGCGATTACCCCGGCGCCCTCGGCAACTGGCAGCACTACCACCTGGACCGGTGTGACTGTCACGGCGATTCGCCAGTATGGTTGCGAATGATCGCGCGCCACCACGACCCCGAGTTGCCCGGACCGAGCCAGCCGCCGTGCCACCGTTGCCACTGCCCGGGAATCACCGGTGCACAGCCAGGCAGGCAGGGCAGCGAGCGTGCCGATCTCGATCAGCTCGGCGCGCTCGGCCGCAGGGCGGCCCAGCGCGTACGCCTCGCCGCCCAACTGATGGATCAGTCGCGCGGCGTCAACGAGAAGTGTGGAACCGCCGGTGGTTGGTGGCACGGCGGTAGATTCCATACCGTCAGTGGCGTCGCGATGTCCTCGGCAACCCTGACCGGTACTCCGTAATGCAGAGGAGCAGCCAATGCGGTGCTGGTGTCTCGGGATACTGCTGGCCGGTCCGATCGGGCTCGCGGCCCAGTCGCCCACCATGACGATGGATCACGGCACCATGGCGATGCCCGCGCCATTGACGCAACATGCCCGCGATCAGGTCGCCGAAGCCCATCGCGTAGCGCTATTGCTTGACACGCCGGAAAAGGCGCGCGCGGCGGGGTATCGCCCGCGCTTCGGCGATGTCCCGTTGCAAGGCGAGCATTGGAGCAATCCGCAACTCGTGTTGACCGGCACGTTCGACATCGAGCATCCGCCAATCCTGATGTTCGCCCCGATTGATGGCACGCAGAAGCTGATTGGCGTGGCCTACGCGTACGAAGTGAAACAGGGTGCTCCGACCCCCGATGGCTTCGATGGCGCCGCGATGTGGCACGAGCACCCGGCGCTTGCACTGCCTGGGCATCGCCTGGTGATGACTCACGTCTGGTTCATTGATTCACCCAACGGAATTTTTGCGCACGACAATCCGCGCCTCGCCTTTCTCGAGCGCGGATTGCCGTATCCGCCCGCCGGATGGCTCGACGATGCGACAACGCGTTCGTTCGCGCTGGGGTTGTCGCTCGCCCTGCATCCGATTCCGACCGCGTCGCGATTCGGCGGGACGTCGCACTACGATTCGGTAATGACCACGCTGGGTGTCGAGCGGGACTCAGTCGACCGGATGGTGACTCTGTTGAATGTGGCGCGTGCCGCCGATAACGCGTCGGACTACCGCCGCCTGGCCACCGCGATCGGTGCCGAAGGGGGACGCATCATGGCCACCGTCAAGGACGCCCCGGTTGACCCGATGGAGCGGGTGCTCTTTGCCCGGATGCTGGACGAGGCATTGTCCGATCACTCGATGACCAGCCACCCGTGAGGGGTGCGCGTTCAGCGGCGTCCCGCCAGCGGGCCGAGCTCAGTTTCGAGTTCCTGAAGCTGTCGACCGACATCCTCGGCGGTTGCTTCGCTGAGCTGCAGCGCGTCGCGATCGGTCAACAGCAGTGAGGCCACCAGGGCGTCGGTATATCCCACGACGGCCGCGGCAATGCCGCGGTCAACGATGGCGTTGAGGCGCAGGAAGACGGCGACGGCACGACGCGGCCGCATCGCCGCCACGAAGGCGCCGATATACTTGATGAGCAGCACGCGGAGTTGCTGCAGCTCCTCGACCACCTCGCCGGCCGCGAGTCCGCGCGCCGCTGCCGTGCGGCCATAGTGTTCCATGACATGCTGCCAGACCACGCGCGCCTCGCGCTTCAGCGGCCCGAGCATCTCGACCAATGTTTCGATGACGAGGCGAAACTGGCGCTCGGTGACGGGACGGGGAATGCGGTGCGATCCTGCGCGGTCGACCAGCCAGTCAGACCAATCAGCAACCATGGCGTCACGAGCGTCGAGCGTGGCCTTCGCGGCAGCCAGTTGGGTGGGGTGTGACGAACTCAACGTGCGTCTCCTCGACAGAGTGACCCAATCGTAATCGGAGCCCGGATGCCGCCCAAGCCGATTCTTCCACTGCGACTTCGCGCCGGCGCGCGGGTAGCGCTGCTGGCGCCGTCGGGCCCCCTCGTCGAACACGATCACCTGCGTCGCGGCGTCGAGTTATGCGTTGCCCTCGGCTACCAGCCGGTGCTGATGCCGTCGGCCGGCCGCGTGCATGGTTACCTCGCCGGCACCGATGACGAGCGCCTGACCGATCTCAACATGGCGCTCACCGACCCGGACCTCGACGCCGCGTGGTGCTTGCGCGGTGGCAACGGCATGAACCGGATCGTAGATCAGGTCGACTTTGCCGGTTTTGCACGCGCGCCACGGCCGGTAATCGGCTATTCCGACATCACGGCGCTGCTGCTAGCGCTCACGACGACCACGGGCGTCGTCACGTTTCACGGCCCGATGGCCCGTGCCGCCATGCCGCGCTTTTCGCGGCAGCATTTCGAACGGATGCTCACTGAACCGGAGCCGGCCGGTCGCCTGGATCAGCTGCCCCCGCGGGGCGATACCCTCGTTCCAGAACGCGGCAGAATCGTGACCGTCGTGCCCGGACGCGCGACGGGGCACCTGTTCGGCGGCAATCTCACGCTACTGCAGGCGCTGATCGGGACGCCGTATTTTCCGGATCTCTCCGGCGCGATCCTTTTCCTCGAGGATGTCGGCGAAGACCTCTATCGCATCGATCGGATGCTCGGCCACCTGCGGATGGCTGGCGTGCTCGCCGGCGTGGCCGGAGTGGCTATCGGACACTTCTCCGGCATGCGGCACGCCACCCCCGAAGGTGCGCTGCGGCTCGACGACGTCCTGCGCCACTACTTCGAACCGGACGGCATTCCCACCGCCCGAGGCTTTCCGATTGGTCACGTGACCGAGCAATGGACAGTCCCGATTGGCATCCGCGCAACGCTTGATGCCACGGTCGGAACGGTCGACGTTCTTGAGCCGGCAGTGCGCTGACTGGTCGCTCCTGGTCGGTCTATCTTCCGGCATGGCCACTGCGGTGCTGACTCATCAGGACCTCCCCGGCGCGCTCGGTCCGATTCTGATCGATGTGCGCAGTACCGTCCGTCCATCGACGCAGCCAGCCGTCCTGCTGGTGCATGGCTTTCGTGGTTTCAAGGACTACGGACTGCTCACCGCAATGGCTGAGCGGCTGGCGCGAGCGGGCTTCACCGCTGTCACCCTCTCGGTGAGCGGATCGGGAGTTGATGCTGCAGGCGAGTTCGCCTTTCCCGAACGTTTCGCGCGGAACAGCTACACGCGCGAGTTCGCCGATATCGAGCTGGTCATCGCGACACTGATGGCCGGTGGCCTTGGGAGCGGCGTGCCACGTTCGCTTGGCGTGATCGGTCATTCGCGCGGTGGTGGCGTCGCGCTCTGCGTGACGCGCGAGACGCCGGCCATCGATGCGGTCGTCACCTGGTCGGCCATCAGCACGATCCGGCGCTACACCGATGCAGAAGTCGAGGCATGGCGACGGGCGGAGCGGATTTACACCGAAACCCGCGACGGCATCCGGTTGCCGATGGATTATGAAATCGTCGAGGATGCGTTGGCGCACGCCGACCGCTTCGACATTGAACTCGCCGCCGCCACGCTGGCCCGCCCGTGGCTGCTGGTCCAGGGCACCGCGGATGATGTGGTATCGCTGGCTGAAGGGGAACGACTCGCCGCTCGCGCCACCGACCCGCGATTTGCCTCGCTCTTCATTGCCGGTGCGAATCACAGTTACGGTGCGGCTCATCCGTGGGCCGGGACGACCGCCGCCAGCGAAACGCTGTTCGGGGAGACCGTTCGTTACCTCACGCGTCACCTTGGCTGACACCCCACTCGATTCCGTCATTGCCACATTGCGGCGCCGGCTGCCGGTCCGCGCGGATGTGGTGCGCCCCCAGGCAGCCGTCGCCCTCATTCTCGTGCGCAATCCCGATCGCCTGCTGCTGATTCGTCGCGCCGATCGGGCGGGAGATCCCTGGTCAGGTCATCTCGCGTTGCCGGGTGGGCGCCGCGCCGTCGGTGACGCGACGCTACTCGACACGGCGATTCGCGAGAGTCATGAAGAGGTCGGCATCACGCTGACGACATCGGAATGTATGGCGGAACTCGATGATCTTGTGCCGATGACGGCGGTGCTGCCACCGATCGTGGTGCGACCGTTTCTCTTTCTGGTGGGTGATGTGCCATCGGTTGGGGTCAGCGACGAAGTGGCATCAGTGGCGTGGCTACCGTTGGCAACCCTGGCGGCGTCCGGTGCCTATCGCACAACAACGGTGATGATCCGGGGAGAGCGGCGCGACGTCGCGGCCTACCCACTCGAGGCAGGCGTGCTCTGGGGAATGACCGAGCGGATTGTGACGCCGCTCGTTGATCTCTGGCGCGCCGCTACGGCCGGCGGCGACCGACCCGCTTAGCTGGCGCAGTCGGCACATTACCAGCGCCGCGCCCGTTGCTATGGCGTTGGCCAGGCACGGACATCGGTTCCTTGACAGGGGCGCGTTTGAGCGGCGGCGCCGGTTTCTTTGGCTCGGACACGGTGACACTCCGGAAAATGGACTGCCCGAAACGTAGCGGATCGGTGCCGGGCGGCCGGCGGCGGTATCCGTTGACGATCCATACCCGGATCCAGCCAGTGTCGCGATAGACCCGCCAGGTAGTTGACTTTTCGTATAATCTCTACCAATCTTTAGGTGTGACTAAATCTTCGCCTGCCGACCTTTCCCGGTCGGTGGAGGACTATCTCAAGACCATCTACCATCTCACCGAACACGGCGAGGTGGCTTCGACGACCGATATCGCCGACGCGCTCGACCTGGCGGCGCCGTCCGTCAGCGGAATGATCAAGCGCCTGGCCGAGGCGGGGCTGCTTGAGCACCTGCCGTACAAGGGCGTCACGCTTACGCGCGATGGTCGGCAGGCGGCGCTTCGCATGCTCCGGCGTCACCGGATCATTGAGACGTATCTCGTGTCGCAGCTCGGCTTTACGTGGGACAACGTCCACGACGAAGCCGAAAAGCTTGAGCACGCAGTTTCCGAAGACCTGGTTGAACGGATGTCCAGGGCACTCGGGCATCCGCTCTTTGATCCACATGGCGATCCGATCCCGGCGGCAGATGGCAGGATCGCAGACGTCAGCACCACTCCGCTGTCGGATATTCCAGTCGATGAGCAGGTGACCATTGCGCGGGTCGACACCGGCGTCCCTGACCGCCTTCGCTGGCTGGCCGAGGCCGGGTTGGTACCAGGCACTCGGCTCACCGTTCGGGATCAGCAGCCGTTCAATGGCCCCGTGACGGTTGGGCTCGATATTGGCCAACGCGTGGTCGGTCGCGACCTTGCCGCTCAACTGCTGTGCACTCGCGACCGATGACGAATACTGCCTGGCGGCAATCGTCAAATCGCCGGTCGTTGTCCGAGTCATTCGGTACCATAGCCGTGCCGGCACTCGGGGCGCCGTGGTGGCGAACCGCGCTGGCATTTGCCGGTCCCGGCTACATGGTTGCCGTGGGCTATATGGATCCGGGGAACTGGGCCACCGATCTCGCCGGCGGTGCGCGGTTCGGCTACACGCTGCTCAGCGTCATCCTGATCTCCAACCTGATGGCGATCCTGCTGCAGGCACTGGCGGTCAAGCTTGGCATCGCCACCGGGCGCGACTTGGCCCAGGCCTGCCGCGATCACTATTCCCGGCCAGTGTCGATCGCCCTCTGGCTGTTGGCAGAAATCGCCATTGCGGCGTGTGACCTCGCCGAAATCATCGGCTCCGCGATCGCACTGCAATTGTTGTTTCACATCCCGTTGATCTGGGGCGTCCTGCTGACCGCGTTCGACGTCCTGCTGATCCTCTTGCTGCAGGGGCGCGGCTTCCGTCGGCTTGAAGCGTTCGTGATCGGATTGATCGTGACGATTGCGATCTGCTTCATCACCGAGATCGCCCTCGCTCACCCGGCCCTCGCAGCGGTGCTCCACGGACTGGTGCCGAGCACGCAGATCGCCACGAACCCCGCGATGCTGTACATCGCCATCGGCATCCTTGGGGCGACTGTGATGCCCCACAATCTCTACCTGCACTCCGCGATCGTGCAGACGCGCAAGATCAGCGACGATCCGGCGTCACGCCACCGGGCGATCCGGCACGGCATCTTCGACTCGACGGTCGCGCTCTCACTGGCATTCTTCATCAATGCAGCGATCCTCGTCCTCTCGGCGGCCACCTTTCATGGCAAGGGACACGACGGCGTCGCCGACATTGGTGATGCATACAAGCTCCTCACGCCGCTGCTCGGCACGTCGTTCGCCAGCGTCCTCTTTGCGGTGGCGCTGCTGGCGTCGGGCCAGAACTCTACCGTCACTGGCACGCTGGCCGGCCAGATCGTGATGGAAGGCTTCCTCGATATCTCGCTGCCGCCCTGGCTGCGCCGGCTCGTCACCCGGCTCATCGCCATCATCCCGGCTGTGGTTGTCACGGCGTTGTACGGCGAGCGCGGCATCGGGTCGCTGCTGATCCTGAGCCAGGTGGTCTTGTCATTGCAGCTGTCGTTCGCCGTGGTGCCGTTGGTGCTCTTTACTTCATCGCGTCACAAGATGGGTGAGTTCGTGAATCGTCGCGTCACGACGGCGATGGCGTGGATGACCACCACGGCAATTGTGGTACTCAATGGTTGGTTGCTGATCGATATCACCCGCGCGTGGCTGGCATGAAGGCCTGGTATGCTGCGCTGATGCTGGTGCCGGCGGTGCTTCGCGCGCAGGTGCCGGACACCCTGCCGATCGACACCGATCGTCCTGATTTCACCGATGGCACCCACACGCTGGCGCGCGGGCGCCTGCAGTTCGAGGCGGGGTACACATACCAGCGCGCGCGGGGCGACGACGCCACTGCACTGAGCTCCTTCCCGGAGCTGTTGGTGCGCGTCGGCATCCTGCAGCGGGCAGAGCTCAGGCTGGGCGAGAACTACCTGATTGAATCTCCCGGCGGCGGCCTGCCTAACACGACCGGATTTGATGACCTGTTCATCGGGACCAAGGTGGCGCTGACTGAGGGTCACGGCTGGCTGCCGTCGCTGTCGGCGGAAGCCAAGGTGAACCTTCCCACCGGATCTGCTGCGATCGGGGCGGGCCGCGCGTTGCCGGGCGGCGCACTGTTGCTCGGCTGGGAAGCGGCCGGCCCCTGGTCAGCCGGAGTCGAGGGCTTCGTGACGGAAGTGGCCGACAAGAGCGCCCTCGGCATTGCCTCACTGTCGGTGCAATACCAGGCCTCGACGCACTGGCAACTCTACGGCGAGCTGTTCTCGCAGCAGCCGCTCAGCAGTGCTGCACCGAATACCACCTATCTGAATGGCGGCGTCATGCTGCTTCTCTCGCAGAATGTGCAGCTCGACGCGCGGCTCGGCGTGGGATTGAATCACGATGCGGATCGCTACTTCACTGGCTTCGGTGTCGCGGTTCGCCGCTAGCCTGTTCGCTCTCGCGGCGGCCCTGCCCCTGGCCGGGCAGGGCCCGCCCCCGGCGCGCGTCGCGCCAATCGCGATCGAGCAGCGCCTGGCAGACGTCGGCCACCTGCGGGTGGGCGATACCGTACACCTGACAGGCGCCGTGGCCGCACCCATGCTGGTGCGCATTGCCGCGATCTACTCGCCGCAGCCCGATCCGGCCACGATCATGCGGCGCGACTACCATGTGCGGCTGCATCTCGCCGATCTTGGCACCTTGCTGGGTGAGCCTGACCAGGTCGACCGGATTGGCGTGGTCCTCCAGCCGGGCGTGCCGACCGACAGTGCCGCGACCGTGCTCAATCGGGTTGCGTACGGGTACGACGTCATCCCTTCGCACGAACTGGCCACCGAAAGCTCGACAACGTTTGTCGTCGTCAGCCGTTTTCATCGCGCCATCGCCATCATCTCGATACTAGCCAGCACAATATTCCTGCTCTGCCTGATGTTGCTCAAGGTGGACGAGCGGCGACGCGACGTTGCGGTGCTGCGTTTTACCGGGCTCTCGCGCCGGACCGTGTTTGCGGCGCTTGTCGCCGAGGCCACCATGATCGCGTTGTGTGGATCGCTGCTGGGCACCCTGATCGCGGCGGCAGCGAGCGGCGTGATCAATCGTTACTATCGCGGTGCATACCAGACGACACTGCTCTTTTCCGAACTGACCGGACACACCGTGGTGCTTGCCGTGGCAATGTCGGTCGCGTTGGGAGTGATTGCTGGCGTGATCGCATCGTGGCGGCTGGTGCGCACTCCGGCCGTCGATCTCTGGCGGCGCGCCGCATGACCTGGCGTCACGCCTGGCGTGACCTGACCCGGCATCGTGTCCGGTCGGCGCTTTCGCTCCTCGGCGTCGCGATCGCTGCGGCGCTGCTGCTGGACATGGTCATGCTGAGTGGCGGCATCGAGCATTCCTTTGGCGACCTGCTCCTCAGCCGGGGATTCCAGTTGCGACTCAGCCCCGCAGGGACGCTGCCGTTTGATACCGATGCCAGCATGGCGCACGCCGACGCATTGCTCGCCACCGTCCGGGCTGATCGCCGAGTAGCTGCCGCCGGCGCTGTCCTTGGTGTGGCGGCCTTCGCACCGCACGCCGACTCGCTGGTGTCGCTGGTGGTCTATGGCATCACACCGGAAGCACAGGGGATCTACCAGCTGATCCGCGGGCACGACCTGGACCCGAGCGACTCCGACGGCGTCCTGATCAGCGAGCCGGCGGCGACGCGCCTGGAGTTGGGTATCGGTGATCGCGTCACGCTGTCGAACGGACTCGATCCGCGCACCGGAGTCGCCGAGGTGTCGCGTCCGCTCGTCGTGCGTGGCGCGGCGCGATTCAGCTACGATGCTCGTGACCAGCCGTCGGTGGCCGTCACCCTGCAGACGGCACAACGGCTGGGTGGCGCGGCACTGTCTGATCGCGCTTCGTTGCTGATGGTGCGCATCACGTCAGATGCCGCGGTCGACAGTGTGGCTGCTTCGTTGCGGGCGCAACTCCCCGATGTGACCGTCAGCAGCGTCGCAGCAATGATGGTGCAGTTTCGCGAGCGCCTGTCGTACTTTCGCCAGATGTCACTCATCCTGGGATCGATCGCCCTCGTCGTCACCGTGCTGCTGGTGACCACGCTGCTCACCATCGGTGTCAACGAACGGCGGGCGGACATCGCTGCCTTGCGGGCGATTGGGATCGCGCGCACGACGGTGTTACGGCAGGTGATGGCTCAGGGTGTCGTGCTTACCGTGGTGGGCGGGGCGGCCGGACTGGTGATCGGCCTGGGCACCGCGCGGTGGCTCGACGCGATCCTGACATCGTTTCCCGGACTCCCGGCGGCCATCTCCTTTTTCGTAGCCGGCCCGCGTCAGCTCGCCATCGCGGCAACCACGCTGCTGATGACCGGCGTGCTCGCCGGGCTGGTGCCGGCATGGCGCGCCGCAAGTGTACCGATTGCACCCACACTGCGCAGCGAAGCAGCATGACGGACCTGCTCGAAGCGGTCGATGTCACCAAACACTACCGGGTCGCTGCGCAACCGGTTGCTGCGGTGCGCGGGGTGACGCTGTCGGTGGCCCGGGGCGAATACGTCGCAGTCGTCGGTCCATCGGGCTCAGGCAAGTCGACCCTGCTGACAATGCTTGGCGGGCTGGACCAACCGACGACGGGCCGGATTTCGCTGCTGGGCCGCGACCTGGCAACCCTCGGTGATCGCGCGCTGACGCGGCTGCGGCTCGAACAGGTCGGCTTCATCTTCCAGCGCTTTCACCTGCTACCGGTCCTGACCGCACGCGAAAACATCACCTTACCGATGAGCGAACGCGGCATCGGCCGCGCCGAACGTCGCGATCGGTCGACGCAACTGCTGGAGTACGTCGGCTTGCCCGGTCGCGCAGATCACCGTCCATCGCAGCTCTCCGGCGGCGAAATGCAACGAGTCGCCATTGCGCGGGCGCTCGCCAACCGGCCCTCGGTGCTGCTTGCCGACGAGCCCACCGGTGAACTCGACGCCGCCACCGGCCGAGGCATCCTGGCGCTCTTTCAGCAATTGCACGCCGACGGAACCACGCTGATCGTCGTCACTCACGACGATCGCCTCGCCGCCGATGCGGCCCGGGTCGTGCACATGCTCGACGGGCGGATCGTGTCGTGACATGGGCGATCCTGGCCTGGCGCAACCTGATGGTGCGCCCAGGCCGCGCGGCGCTGTTACTGCTGGGCTATGCACTCGGCGTCGCGGTGATGATCGTGTTGCTCTCGGTGGGCGACGCGATGCTCGATCAATCGCGCGATGTGTCTCTGGTCGGCGGCGGCGACCTGACCGCGCTACCGCACGGGATCGACCGGGAGGCGCTGCGAAGCGGCGGCCTCACTGGAATGTTCTATGGCATCCCGGCCGCCCATTTTGTCACCCGCCAACTGCTCGGCGGTCCGCGCTTTACACCTCTGGTACGGAGTGTCTCGCCGGCCCTCGAGCAGAAACGGCTGACCCTTGCTGCGGGCGATAGCAACTGGACCGTGCGCGCCGGTGGCGACTTGCCGGCTGCGGCGGCGGCGGCGGGCAACGGCCTGGCAGTGACCTCGGGTGCTTGGGGCACCGATGCAACCGACCAGGCCTGGGCGACGCCCAGTGCGCAACAGTTGTATGACGAAATCGATCACTTCCATCGACCCCAGGGGCACGACTCCACCTGGGCAGAATGGCAGTATGCCAACGTGGTGGTCAGCGACCGGGAATGGTGGTACATCACCTTAATGGTCGCAGGCGACGTCAACGGCGGCCATTCTGGTGGCCAGGTCCTCGTAACGCACCGCCTGCCGAACGGTCAATACCATCGCTTTGTCGAATCGGTGCCGAGGAGCGCGGTGACGTTCGACACGCTGCACGCCGACATCGCTGTCGGCCCCGGTCGAGTTACCCAGCGTGACGGTATCTATCACTTTGAGGGACACGCTGGCGCCGCCCGTTTTGATTTTCAGCTCACTCCCGCGCCGCATCGATATTTCCCGCCGGTCGACCTGGGCGCCAGTACTCAATCGGGGTATGCCGTGGCGGCACTCCGCGGCACTGCGACCGGCGAGTTGTGCGACGGCGGGGCCTGCACCCGCATCCTCGCAGGGGATGCCTACCACGACCACAACTGGGGTACCTGGCGGGCCGTCACCTGGGAATGGGGGGCAGGCCGTGGACGTTCGATCGATCTGCTATACGGCGGAGTGCTGGGGCCCACGGCCGCAGCCGGCGACGTCCCGTTCCTGCTGGCAATTGAAGATTCGCTTGGCCTCCGGCAGTTGTATCGGTTTCGAGGGATCCAGCGGTTCGGGCGGCGGTCGATCGCGGGCATGTCTGGAGTGGTTGCTGCGGACTCGTTCCTGATCGTGGCCAGTCGTGATGCCGACTCGGTGCGGCTGATGGTCAAGGTAGCCGACGTGGCGGTCTCGACCTCTCGAGCGGCTGGACCAGATCGGGTCTTTCTGCAGATGCGCGGCGCCTGGCGCCTGGTTGGCAGGGCGGTCGGCGCGCCAGTGGCAGACAGCGGTCAGGGCTTTTTCGAAACGTGGGCCACTCGCCCTCGCGCGGCGGATCGCTAGATTCACGCGCTGTACTCACCTTAATCGACGCGGTCCCATGGCCGACATTCTTGAACGCCTCAAATCGGCGCTTCGCGAGTCGTATGCAGTCGACCGCCAGGTCGGCCAGGGGGGGATGGCGACAGTCCTGCTTGCCGAGGACCGCAAGCATCACCGTCGTGTGGCCATCAAGGTGCTGCGCCCCGAGCTGTCGGCGACACTCGGCACTGAACGCTTTCTGCGCGAAATCGAGCTTGCGGCGAAGCTCCAGCACCCGCACATCGTGCCGGTCTACGACTCGGGTATCGCCGATGGGCTGCTGTACTACGTGATGCCATTCATTGACGGCGAATCGCTGCGCGACCTGCTGCAACGCGAGGGGCGGCTATCCCTGGAGCGCGCCGCCGAGGTCGTCCATGACGCCGCGAGCGGGCTCGCGTATGCCCATCGCCAGGGCGTCGTCCATCGTGACATCAAGCCGGAAAACATCATGCTCTCGGGTGGCCACGCGGTGGTCACTGATTTTGGCATCGCCCGGGCAATTGATGCATCGCGCGAGGAGATGGGTGGCCTGACCGGCACCGGCATTGCGATCGGAACACCAGCCTACATGAGCCCGGAGCAGGCGACGGCCGATCAGGTTGATGCGCGCAGCGATCAGTACGCGCTGGCGTGCGTCTTTTACGAGATGGTCAGTGGCAAGCAGCCGTTCAGCGGCCCCACAATGCAGGCCATGCTGACCCAGGTGCTCACGGGCCCGCGTCCGCGCCTCGCGACCATCATATCATCCACGCCGCCCGGACTCGATGCCACGGTACAACGCGCGCTGGCCCAGGATCCGGCGTCCCGCTTTCCCGACATTCTGGCCTTTGCCAATGCGGTCACGTCTGAGAGCAGCGGGCGTGCCGCAGCGACGCGCGAGAGCCGGCGCTGGAAGCGGTTGGCGCTGATTCTTCCCGTGGTGGTCGCCGTCGTCGTGATTGTTGCGATGGTGCTCGCCCGCCCGCATCCGAGCGTCGTTTCGGGTGCCGAGACGATTGCGGTCGTGCCGTTCAACACGTCGGGCGCCGGCGTCGAAAGCCTGGGCGAGGGAATGGTCGATCTTGTCAACGGCAACCTTGACGGCGTCGGGGGTATTCGCACGGTCGAGTCGCGGTTGGTGCTGCGCGCCTGGCAACGTCGCGCCCGCAATGGCACGCCAACACTCGATGATGCGATTGCCGTTGCCCGCAACGTCAATGCGGCATCGGTGCTCACTGGCAGCGTGGTGGCCACCGGCCAGACGGCGCGATTGACCGCCGAGCTCTATGATCTCAGCGGCAAGCAGCTGGCCCGCGCGCAACTCGACGGCCCTGTCGATTCGGTGATCAGTCTTGCCGACGCGTTGTCGCTCCAAGTGTTGCATGATATCTGGCGCTCCAAGGAGCCGTTGCCGTCGGCTCGCACCTCAGCGATTACGTCGACGTCGCTCGAAGCAATTCGCGCCTATCTCGATGGCGAAAAGTGGTATCGCCGCGGCCAGTGGGATTCGGCGCAGGCCAGCTATGAACACGCGGTCCACGCCGACTCGACCTTCGCCATGGCATGGTACAAGCTCGCGACCACACTCGGCTGGGAAGGGCAGGTCGGTACCGCGGAATCGATGGCTGCTGGCCAGAATGCGGTGACCTATTCCACGGCCCTGTCGCCGCGGGTGAGGAGCATCCTGATCGCCTATCAGATGTTCCAGCGCGGCCGTCCCGAAGCCGCTGACTCGATGCGCAACTACACCGCGTTGCACCCCGACGACGCCGATGGCTGGTACCTGCTCGGTGAGGCCCAGTATCACACGCGCAACTATCGTCCGCTGTCGCCAGCAGAACTGATCGCGCCGTTTGATCACGTACTGGCGCTCGATTCGGCACTGACCGCGGCGGCCATCCATCCCGCCGAGGTGGCGGCGACCGAGGGCGATACCTCATTGCTCAAGCGCTACCGCAAGGTGTTTCAGGACGCGCATGCGGACGATGAAGCACGCGGGGCTGGCGAGGCGCTCGCCGCAATGCGGGGTAGCGATACAGGGTTGTCGACCCTCCTGGCACCAGCAACCACCGGTCTATGGATCGGACTGCTGTACGCCAGGATGCACGCACCGGATGCCGACGGCTCCAGCGTGCTGGCGACGTTTGTCCACCCGCCGAGCGGCAGCGATCCGAGCATGATGGGTCAATGGTACGGACTGCAAGGCGCGCTCAACAGCGGGCTCGGGCGGCAGGCGGTTGCACGCCAGTTTGCCGACACGGCGGGCACCGTCTATCACCAGCCCGACATGTCACAGTTCGCGACTCTGGTGCCGATTCTTGGTGGCTTTGCGGATACCACCATGCTGCGCCTGTTCGCGCACCGCCTCGACAGCCTGGTCGTCGCTGGCACCGCGCCGGCGATCTCCGCCGACTTTTACCGTGCGCTGGTCGCCATCGACTTGCACGAGCCGGCGCGGGCGGCATCGTTCATCCAGTCGATCCTCAGCGCACCGGCTGGGCAAGGTACCGGCTGGTTGCATGGCGCCGCGATCGGACTCGACGGGCTCCGGATGATCCAGGTCGGTGACACGACGCGCGGTGCCGCGCGCGCCGACTCCGGTTTGCGTATGATTGGCGGCTTCAGCAATCCGGTCGCCTTTGGTTCCCTGGCGCTGCGTTACGCGCTCTTTCTCGCCTCACAACCGGCGACGCGCGCCGACGGGATTCAGCGGTTGCGAAACGGCTTCACCGATCGACTGGAGCTTGCGCCGATCATCCAGTTCGACCTTGGGCGGGCCTACGAAGCCGCCGGCGATCGCAGCAAGGCCGCGGCGTCGTACGGCCAATTCCTTCGCCTCTGGAACCACGCCGACTCCAACTTCCAACCGCGCGTGCGCGACGCGCGGGAAGCATTGCAACGGTTGACCGTTGAAGGGAGCAAGTAATGACCGATGCCGCCGAAGGCTCGATGCACGACGTTGCCCGACAGCTCGCCGATCAGTTCGCCGATGGCTGGACGCGCGGACGGGTCGACCTGATGATGGCGGTGTTCGGCGCCGATCCGGTCTTCCTCGAGACGCCGTTTTCGACGCCGCTCAGCGGCACCGTCGCTGTCCGCGAATGGGCCAGCGACATCCCCTATCATCAATCCGAAGCCACCTTTTCCGTCGGCGAAGTCTTTGTTGCCGGGCCGTGGTTTTCGTGCGAGTTCAAGCTGATCTTCCGCCGCCGGAGCACCGGCGAATGGGTCGATGCCCGGGGCGCGCTCTTCGCCGAAACCGATGGCGCCAAGGTGACCGAGCTGCGGATGTACTGGCATCGCTGGAACGGCGGACGGGAGACATCAGTCGACTGAGCCGCTGTCAGCGGCGGGTCGCTTTGTTCTTCTGGATGGACAAATGGCTCTGACCTGTTTTGCCAAGTTGTTTGGTGACAACGAGTTGCCGGTGGCACGGAACTGGAAGTAATGGCTGCCGTGTTTTCCTGTGTCATCAGCTGTTTGATTGGGGGTTTGTCATGGTTGTCCTGCTTGCCGCACTACTCGCCGCTCTTCCAGCGGCTGACACTACGGCGCCGTTGCCGGTTCAGAATGCACCCGCGCCGATTTCGATCTCACTCAATAACGACGGCAACTACACCCCGGGCGGGCTCGTCCAGGTTCGAGTCCAGACCACCGACGATGGGTATCTCACCGTCTTTCGGGTCGACGCCGACGGCAAGATCCGGGTGCTCTTCCCGCTTGACCCCGATGGCGATGCCTTTGTGCGGGGCGGCAAGGAGTACGAGCTGCGCGGTCGCGAGGACGCCGGCACTTTTCTCGCCGACAACGAGGGCGGGACCGGAATGGTCTACGCTGCGATCTCGCACACCCCATACCAGTTCCGCGATTTCACGGCGAACGGTCATTGGGACTACAACGCCCTCCGGTTGCCCGACAGCAGCAGCGATGCGGAAACCGACCTGACCGCGCTGATTTCGACCATGACCAATCGCAGTCGCTTTGACTATGACGCCGTCGGCTATCGGGTCGAAGAGGTCGGTGACGTCACTACCGCAGTGGGTGTGGGTAACGGCTACTACCCTGGCTTCTACGACCCGTATTACAACCCGTCCTGGCGCTGCCTCGGTTGTGGCTGGGGCACTGGGATCGGCGATATCGGCCTGAACTTCGGCTACTCACCTTACTGGGACCCGTACCTCTATTCGCCGTGGGCCTACAGCTACGGGCTTGGCTACGGCGGCTATTACGGCGGCGGCTGGTTCCCAGGGACGTATCCGATTTACGGCGGTGGGGCGCGAACCTACCGTGCCCGTCCGGTTCCGGCCCCGCGGCCGTCGGTCGTAGCACCTCGAGCCCGGGCCCCGATCGGCAATGTCCGGGGTGGCGTGGCCAGTCCCCCGGTTGGGGTGCGCGCTCGGCCGCGGCCAGCTGATCTGCAGAACTTCCGGCCCGAAAGGGTGGCTCGGCCAGCGTTCCGGCAGCCGACGAACGGCTACGGTCAGCCACAGGGAGCACGGGTTGGCCGCCCTGAACCGACCCAACGCCCGGCCTACCGCGAACCGCCGCGGGTCGAGCGCAGTGCACCGCAGGCGGAACGGAACTCTCCGCCGCCGGCTGCCCGGAGCGCGCCACAGCAACGTTCCGCGCCGGCGTCCCGCCCCGCACCGGCTCCTCGCGGCGGCGGCGGCGGCGGTCGACGGCACTGAGTTCGGCTCCTCACAGAGAAAAGCCCCGCTGGCAATCCGGCGGGGCTTTTCTGTTGCGGTATTCAGCTGTTTCTTCGGGCGAAATCGGTCGCCCACTCGAGCAGTTCAACGCTGCGCAATCCCGTTCGCATCGCCTGGTCGGTTGCGGCGTCCGCCGATAGCCCTTCATCCAGCATCAGGTACGCCATGAGCGGCCCGCCAGTGCGATTCGCGCTGTTGCAGTGCATCAGCGTCGGCCTGCCCGCCGCGGCCCGAAGTGCGACCAGCACCCGCTCCATGGTCGCATCATCCAGCGCCCCAGATACGACCGGCGCGTTCTGATACGACATGCCGAGTTCACGGACCCGCTCGGGCTCATCAAAGTCGCGATGCTCCATCGCTTCGCGGATGTCGATTACCGTCGCCACGCCGGCATTCTGCACGGCGGCAAACTGTTCCGCAGTGGGCTGTCCCGATACCAGAAGCCACGGCAGCGGTTGTGAGGCATTGAGGATGCCGGCGGCGGCATCGAGCAGCGACATGCGTTCTCCCGGAAGGTCGGCGTCAGGACGGTCAGGCGCGTGTATGATACATGCACGATGCGTGTACCGTACACGGTTGCCCTCTGCCAGTTTCGCCCTGCCAAGGGGCGGCTCGATGCCAATCTCGACCAGGTCGAGCGGGCTTTCCAGCTGGCCGCCGAAAGCGCGCCCGCGCCTGCGGTGCTGGTCTTCGCCGAGGCGATGCTCAGCGGGTATTTCCTCGAAGGCGGCGTTCGCGAGCATGCACTTCCTGCCGGCCGGGTCTTTGACCTGCTTGCCGAGCGGCACGCCCGGAGCGGCGCACCGCCACTCGAAGTGTGCATTGGCTTTTATGAAGCGTATGAAGGGCGGATCTACAACGCGGCCATCTGGATCGCGCTCGGCGGTTCCGATGCCGGCATCCGCCATGTCCATCGCAAGGTATTTCTCCCGACGTACGGTGTGTTCGACGAAGAGCGTTTCGTTGAAGCCGGTCACGACATCCGGGCGTTCGACGCTCGGGTCGGTCGGGTGGCGATGCTGGTCTGTGAGGATGCCTGGCATTCAATCACCGGTACCATTGCCGCCGTCGATGGTGCACAGCTGATCGCGGTCGTCTCGGCGAGTCCAGCGCGCGGGTTGCTCCCCGATCCGCAGCATCCCGGCTTGCCTACTTCGTTGATCCGCTGGGAACGCGTCGTCCAGGACATGGCAGCCGAGCATGGCGTGTATGTCGCCCTCAGCCAGTTGGTTGGCTTCGAAGGTGGCAAGGGCTTTCCTGGCGGATCGCTGCTGATCGGGCCGGGCGGCGATGTGCTGGTGCGCGGACCGTTGTTCGAAGACGCCATGATTTCGGCCACCGTCGATCCCGATGAGGTTGCGCGAGTCCGCGCCGATGCGCCGCTGCTTGCAGATCTGGAGTTGCGGCTGTCGCATCTGATCGAGGCGCTTGCCGCGCGCCGCGCCGAGCGGATCCGTCGCGACCCGGTGCCCGTACCGCAGCCGATCGACCCGCCGTCAATCGCGCCGCATCAGATCGCCGTGCCATCACTGCAGATCGACGTCGCGTTGACTCGGCGCTGGCTGGTGGAGTTTCTCCGAGACGAAGTCGTGCGCCGTCGTCGCTTCGCCCGCGTGATCGTCGGCTTGTCGGGCGGCATCGATAGCGCGGTCGTCGCGGCACTCGCTGTTGAGGCATTGGGTGCGGACAACGTGATTGCGGTTCGGATGCCCTATCGCACGTCGCATCCCGATTCGCTGGCCCACGCGGCCGCGATGGCTGCTGCGCTGGGGATCGAGACACGCACCGTCGACATCAGTGCCGCCGTCGACGGATACGTGTCAGCCTGCGGCAGCGTGCCGAGTCCGACGCGCCTCGGCAACGTGATGGCTCGCTTGCGCATGGCAACGCTGTTCGATCTTGGCGCCGCCGACGACGCCATTCCGCTCGGTACCGGCAACAAGAGCGAACGGCTGCTCGGGTATTTCACGTGGCACGCCGACGACGCGCCACCGGTCAACCCGATCGGCGACCTGTTCAAGACGCAGGTGCGCCAACTCGCCGAGGCGCTTGGCGTGCCGCGCGAGATTGTCGACAAGCCGGCGAGCGCCGACCTGGTAGCAGGACAGACCGATGAAGGTGACTTCGGTATCAGCTATGGGCGCGCTGACCCGATCCTCGAGTTGCTGCTGCGCGGGTACCGGGATGAGGCGATCTGTGCCGCTGGTTTTACGACCGACGAGATCGCGCTGGTTCGCCGCCGTCTCGATGGCACGCATTGGAAACGGCGGCTGCCCAGCGTCGCAATGGTGTCGCAGACGGCCATCGGCGAGTACTACCTGCGGCCGGTGGACTACTGACAGCGGCTGATGGCTGATGGCTAATGGCCGATCGTTGCGAGACGATCGTCAATGTGCGGCACGAAGCAGCCATCAGCTCCCTGAAACCCCTTAACCGAGCCCGCCATGACCGCCAAGTCCCACCCGATGTCCCACTCCCGCGGCGAGATTTCCACGCTCGTCATGCCGCACATGGCCAATCTGCTCGGTGACCTCTTTGGCGGCGACCTCATGGCAATGGTCGACCAGGCGGCAGCGATCGCGGCGATTCGCCATTCGGGCGGGCCGTCGGTCACCGCGTCGATTCATCGGGTCGATTTCCGCGAACGGATTCCGGTTGGATCACTGGTGACCTGCCGATCGAGCGTCGACTTCGTCGGCAACTCGTCGATGGATATCACCGTCGAGGTGTACGCCGAGCGTCCGAGTACGGGCGAACGGACGCACACGCACACCGCGCACCTCGTCTTCGTCGCAATTGACGATGATGGTCGGCCCAAGCGGGTGCCACGGCTGATTCCGGGGACCGAGGAAGAGCGGGAGCGGTACGTCGCCGCTGAGGAATACCGGCAGAGTCACGCGACGCGATGACGCCAACGCGAGTGGTGATGGTGCTGGGCGGTGGCGGCGCCAAGACGGCGGCACACATCGGGGCCGCGCGTGCGCTGCAGGAAGCCGGGATCGAAGTGGTTCGCTGGATTGGTACGTCGATGGGAGCGGTGGTCGCGGCGATGCTCGCCAGCGGCGCCGATCCCGATGAGGTCCTTCGACGCGTGATTGCGATCCAGCGGCGCGACGTGTTGCGCACGGATTGGCGGGTGCTGGTTCGCGGCATCTGGGCGGGGAGCCTGATGAAGCCGGCGCCACTCCGACAGATGATCGAGCGTCTGGTACCGGTCGAATCGTTTGCTGCGATGGCCGTTCCGCTGACGGTCACGGCGGTCGATGTCGCGTCTGGCCGGGAGCTGGTCTTCGGCGCCGGCGGCGACCCGGCTCCGCTGGTCGACGCGTTGGCGGCGGCATGTGCATTGCCGCCTTATTTTCCGCCGGTCCGGGTCAACGGGCGGTCCTGTTACGATGGCGGAATCCGGGCGGCCGTGCCGATCGAGCGGGCAATCGGGATCGAGTGCACTTTTGTAGTCGCGATCGACACCGGACCCGGCTTCGATGCCACCGGTGATATTGTGGACGTACCGCCTCCGCTGGTGGCGGCGACCGACAGCGCCATGGGGTGGTTGATGGCCACGACGACTGCGTTGCAGCGGGCAGCATGGGAGGAGTCCACTGGTCGGCCACCGTTGATCTGGCTGCGTCCGGTGACCGATCGGGGAGCAATCTTCGCGGCGGAACGCACCGCTCGGTACGCCGAGGCTGGTTATCAGGCAATGCACCACGTACTGGAGGAGATGCAATGACCGAGACCGCTGTCCGTCACTTCACCATCGAACAGGCCGATGCGACGTTGCCGCTGGTGCGCCGCATCGTGCGCGACCTCCTTGGGCTGCATCCACGCTGGCGGGCGGCTGTTACGGCCTTCGAACTGGAGCAGTCACGCCTCGGCGGTGGCGCCGAATCGGATGCCTCTCGTGCTGCGCGCCTGGAGGCGGGGCGCTTGGCGGGCGAGATCGAGGCGTGCATCGAAGAGCTGCAACTCATTGGCTGCGACTTCAAGGGATTCGATGCCGGGCTCGTCGATTTCCCGTCGCAACTCGGCGGGCGCGATGTCTACCTCTGCTGGCAGTACGATGAACCGCGAGTGATGTACTGGCACGAACTCGATTCCGGGTTTGTCGGCCGCCAGCCACTCGACCCATTCAACTTTTCGGACACCGAACCGTGACCGGTATCTGGTATTTCGTCCACTTCCTGGCTTTCACGGCGTGGATTGGCGGGGCGTTGGCGGCCATGGTTTCGGGGCTGGCGATGCAGCGGATGCACCGCTCGGTGTGGGGTGCGGTGGTCGACGCCCAGGCCGCGATCTATCGGACCTTGATCGGACCCGGTGCGGCGGTGGTCGTGATTTCGGGTGTCGTGATGACGATGGAGATGTATTCACGTCTCTCGGGTGGATCAGCCGGGCCCTGGCTTGGCACGATGCAGGGCGCGGGGATTCTTGGCGCGCTGGTCACGCTCGTTGTGGCAATGCCGACTGCGATGAAGCTGTCGCGGCTGGAGCCGATGGGTCCGGAAGCCGCCGCCTTTGATCACCTGCGAAGCCGCTTGGCCATCTCCGGTTCGATCGGCGGGACTCTCGGGCTGCTCGCCCTGCTGGCCGGCGCGCTCTACCAGCACTCGTGACGCTCACCCGTCGAGAGATGATCCAGCTCAGCGTCGCGATGCCGGCGCTGGGCGGGCTGGCGCACGCCCGCATCCCGAGGGAGCGCGCCGACGCGCTGCCGATCAATCCGCGCGCCGACGATGAAGCCGCGTGGGCCGCCATCAAGGCGCAGTTCGTGATCGACGGACTGCATCTCAATACCGGTACGTATGGCGCCTGCCCGCTGCCCGTGATCGACGCGACGGTGCAGCACCTCCGTGCCTTCGAGCGTATCATCGGTCAGGAAGCCGTTGATTACCCTGCCTTCAAGACCCAGCTCGAAACCTTCATTGGCGCCTGGCCCGGCAGCGTTGCCGTCCTGCGCAACACGACCGAGGCGATGAACAACGCCGCTGCCGGACTCGATCTCAAGCCGGGCGACGAAGTGCTGTCAACGACTCACGAACACATTGGCGGCCGCTGTTGCTGGGAGCTGCTGGCGAAGCGGCGCGGCATCATCTATCGCACCTTTGTGCCACCACTCGATCCCGCCAACGACGACGAACTCGTGGCGGCTTGGCAGGCGGCGGTGTCACCGGCGACGCGCGTCCTGTCGATTTCGCACATCCTGTTCAGTACCGGGATGATCCAGCCGGTGGCGGCGCTGGTGCGTTGGGCCCGTGCGCGCGGAATCATCACGGTGATTGATGGCGCCCATCCACCTGGCATGCTGGCGACGAATCTCCAGGCCCTCGACGCCGATTTCTACTCTACGTCGACGCACAAATGGCTGCTGGCGCCCAAGGGAACTGGCCTGCTGGTGGTGCGCCCGGACCGGATCGCCACCACCTGGCCGCTGATCGGTTCCGGCGACTGGGCTGCCACCGACATCCGCCGCTTCGAGGATGTCGGCACCAGCAACGGATCGCTGGTGGCTGGGATGCGTGCCGCAGTGGCGTTTCAGCAGGCGATTGGGCGCGAGGCGATCGAGCAACGCACCCGCACACTCGCGACGCGTCTCTTCGACGGGCTGGCGCGCAATCATCGCGTCGAGCTGGTATCACCCCGCGCGGCGTCGCTGCGCTCGGCGATGGTCTCGTTCAAGATGGCGGGCACGACGGCGGAGAAGCTGCAGGGATATCTGGGCGCCGCCAGGATCCGCACTCGCCGCATCGCCGAGTTCGGTTACGAATATCTGCGCCTGAGCACCCACATCTACGTCTTGAACGACGATGTCGACCGGACGCTGGCGCTGCTGGCAAAAGCGCCCTAGAGGGTACGGCGGCCAGTCTTGCACGATCGCCGGACTGGACAGCGATCGCAGTGCATGACTCGGGCCGTGCAGATCAGCGCACCCAGTTCCATCAGGGCCTGATTGGTGGCCCACGCGGTCGGTCCGGCGCGCGGAACCAACTCGGCCGCGGTAGCCCAGAGCTGCCGGGTGCCCTGGGCGTCCGGTTTCACGCGGGGGTGAAAGACCCGGCGCAACACCCGGGCTACGTTGGTGTCCACCGCGGGCTCGGCCAGTTCGAAGGCGAAGGTTGCGACCGCGCCGGCTGTGTACGGCCCCACACCCGGGAGCGTCCGCAGCGTGGTAACGGCGCTGGGGACTACCCCGTTGTGATCGTCGACGACGGCGCGGGCGGTCCGTTGCAGGTTGTCGGCCCGGCGGTAGTAGCCCAATCCTTGCCACGATTCTCGCACCCGGAGCGGGGTGGCGCGGGCAAGGTGCTGAATGGTAGGGAAATCGGCCAGGAACCGTGGCCAGTATTCGGTCACCCGGGCGACCTGGGTCTGCTGGAGCATTACTTCGGACACCAGGATCTGATAGGGGTCACGCGTGCGGCGCCAGGGCAGGTCGCGACCGTGGCGCCGGAACCACTGCAACAGGCTGCGGCGAAAACGCAACCGTTGCGTTTTTGCATCGAGGATGGACTTTCTGGTCACCGTCGGGCAAGATAGAGGTTCAATGATGAATCGTCGAGCGGCCGGAGCTGCATGCTAGATGTGATCCACAGGGTGCGCCGCAGGGCTGCGCTCGAGCTGCTCGATGCACTTGCTTCTGTCGGGTACTTCTCCGAGATGGTCTGGGAGATGATCCGCGGGCTGCCCGAGTGGCGTGTCTGGCTGCCGAGGACCTTTGAGGAAGCATGGTCCATCGGGGTCGGTTCGCTGTTCATTGTCATCCTCATCTCCGCATTTACCGGCGGCGTGACCGCTCTGCAGGCCGGCTATCAGTTCACCGGCAACGTGCCGATCTATGTGGTCGGCTCGCTGGTCACGGAATCGGTGGTGCTGGAGCTCGGTCCGGTGCTGGTCGGGCTGATTCTCGCCGGCCGGATCGGTGCGCGCTACGCTGCCGAGCTCGGC
Organism: Gemmatimonadales bacterium; assembly: GCA_036499125.1. Classification (GTDB taxonomy): domain Bacteria; phylum Gemmatimonadota; class Gemmatimonadetes; order Gemmatimonadales; family GWC2-71-9; genus Palsa-1233. The sequence goes on along the minus strand of DASYEH010000007.1, from coordinate 73,601 downwards.
ACGATGCGGGTGACTGAACAGATCGACGCGCTCGAGTCACTCGGCCGGTCGCCGTCGAGCTACCTGCTGCTGCCGCGCGTGCTGGCCTGCATGCTGATGATTCCGGTGCTGGTCGTCTTCGCCGACGTGATCGCGCTGCTGGCCGGCTGGTTCGTGTCGCGCTCGTCGACCGGCATCTCCAACGAGGACTTCACCTACGGTGCCCGGGCGTTCTGGCACGCCTTCGACGCGTGGTATTCGATCATCAAGGCGTTCTTCTTTGCGGTGTCCATTGCGCTGGTATCCTGCTACCGCGGCTTTACGACGCGGCAGGGCGCCGAAGGCGTCGGCAAGTCGACCACCGGGGCGGTGGTCACCAGCTCGGTGCTGATCCTGTTGCTCGATCTTCTCCTCGCCCAATTGCTGCTCAAGAAATGATCGAGATCCGTAACGTCAGCAAACGCTTTGGCCACCAGGTGGTCCTCGACGGCGTCAACCTCGTGGTCGAGGAGGGCGAGACGCTCGCGCTGCTTGGCCCATCGGGCACCGGCAAGAGTGTGCTGCTCAAGTCGATCATCGGCTTGATCAAGCCGGAGCGCGGCGAGATCATCGTCGATGGCCAGAATGTCGGCAAGCTCAAGCGTGACGCGCTCTCGAAGTTGCGGGCTACGATTGGCTACGTCTTCCAGAATGGCGCCCTCTTCGATTCGATGGACGTCTTCGAGAACATCCGGCTCGGGCTCACCGACGAGAAGGAGTTCAGCAATGAAGAGTACGCCAAGGAGCGTGCCGCCGAGACGCTGCGCCTCGTGAACCTGAACCTCGACACACTGACGAAGATGCCGTCGGAACTGTCGGGTGGCATGCGCAAACGGGTCGGCATTGCGCGCGCGATCGCAGGGAAGCCCAAGTACGTGCTGTACGATGAACCCACGTCGGGGCTCGACCCGGTCAACTCCGACATCATCGATGCGCTGGTCAAGCGACTCGAGACGGAACTCGGCGTCACCAGCATCACCGTGACGCACGATGTGCGCGGCGCGTTTCGTACCGCCGACCGGATCGCCCTGCTCACGCACGGCAAGATCGTGGCAATCGGACCGCCGGATGAATTCCGGGCATCCGAAGTGCCGGAAGTGAAGGCCTTTCTCGAGCGCGACTTCGAGACTGCTCCCCAGAATGGAACGGCAAAATGAACCCATACAAGTATCCACTGGTCGGCGCCGTGGTGCTCATCGCCGCGTTCGTCTTCATCGGCGGGGCGCTCTGGCTGCGCGGCAAGAGCTTTGGTGGGCCGGACGTGTACGTGATGTACGCCGACATCGGCACCCTCAAGGACGCCTCAGCGGTGCGGATCTCCGGCGCGGCCGTGGGACGGGTCGACGGCATCACCTATCTGGCACCCGGGCGCGTGCTGGTCGGTCTGGCACTCGACAAGGCGTCCCATGTCCAGGTGACCTCGGCGGGCACCGCCGTGGTGACCCCGGTCGGCGTGCTCGGGGACGAGATGATCGTGCTCGATCCGGGTAAGGGAACGGTGCTGGCCCGGGGCGATACGATCCGCGGTTCGGTCGCGGTCGGCATGTTTGACAAGGCCGCCGTGATCGCCGACAAGGCCGCCGAGACGATGACCAAGATCGACGCGATGCTCGACACCAACCTGGTCACCGACCTGCACCAGACCTTGCAGTCGACCCGACAGCTCATGGCACACCTCGCTGACGAGAAGAACGGGCCGACGGCCCAGATCAATCCAACCATGCTGGCGCTGCAGCGCACCACGGCACGCCTCGATTCGACGCTCGGCCAGCTCGATGTCAAGGCGCTGCAGTCGCGGCTCGATACCACGATGGGATCCGCCGGTGCGGCGGCGGCGCACCTGGCGACGATGACGGCGCACGCCGACTCGTTGATCCAGAAGATCCAGGGCAGCAACGGCACCATCGGCAAGTTCCTCAACGACACGACATTCTACTCCGACCTGCGCAAGACGATGCAGGCGATGACCGACCTGCTCAACGAGATCAAGAAGAATCCCGGCAAGATCGGCGTGACCGTCAAGGTTTTCTGAGGAGCGATATGCACGACATCGAAGAACATGTCCGCGGCATCCTGCGCGCGATTGGTGAGGATCCCGATCGGCAGGGGCTGCAGCGCACGCCGGAACGGGTTGCCAAGGCGTACGAGTTCATGACGCAGGGCTACCAGCAGGATCCCGCGACCGTGATCGGTGCGGGGGTCTTTCGCGAGTGCCACAAGAACATGGTGCTGGTGCGCGACATCGAGTTCTACTCGTTGTGCGAACATCACATGCTGCCGTTCTTCGGCAAGGCGCACGTGGCGTACATCCCCGATGGCCATATCGTGGGCTTGTCGAAGATGGCACGGATCGTCGATGTCTTTGCCCGGCGGCTGCAGGTGCAGGAACGGATGACCGACCAGATCGCCGACGCGCTCGAAAGCGAGCTGCATCCGCGCGGCGTCGGCGTCGTGCTTGATGCCCAGCACCTCTGCATGATGATGCGGGGGGTACAGAAGCAAGGGTCGAGTACGACCACCTCGGCATTACGCGGCGAGTTCCTCAGCGACCCGCGTACCCGCGAGGAGTTCCTCCGGCTGGTCCACGCCGCACGATGATGCAGGTCACGTTTCTCGGAACCAGTGCCGCGGTGCCCACGGTCGATCGCAGCGTGGCCGCGTTGATGGTCCAGCGCGAGGGCGAACTCTTTCTCTTCGATTGCGGCGAGGGAACTCAGCGCCAGATGATGCGCTACACGGCCGGGTTTGGTGTCGAGGACATCTTCCTGACCCACTACCACGCCGACCACACGCTCGGGATTCCAGGACTGCTGCGCACCATGGGATTGCAAGGTCGCACCGCCGAGGTGCGGTTACACGGACCGCGCGGCGCGGAACGGCATCTCGGCGCACTGGTGGCACTGGGAATGGAGCGGCCGAAGTTTCCGGTCTCGATCGTCGAACTGCAACCGGGCGACGTGATTGCCCGTGGCGATTTTGATATCGTGGTCGGCGAAGCGAAGCACAAGGGGGATTGCCTGGCCTATGCGCTTGCGGAGCATGACCGTCTCGGCCGTTTTGATCCGGACCGGGCCCGCGCCTTCGGGATTCCCGAGGGGCCGCTCTGGCGGAAGATCCACCATGGCGAGGCTGTCCCAGGAGCCGATGGCCGGATGATCAGCCCGGACGAGCTGGTCGGCCCGCCCCGCCCGGGTCGCCGCCTGGTGTACTCCGGTGACACCGCCCCTTGCACCAGCGTGGCCCAACTCGCTCGCGGGGCCGATCTGCTGATTCATGAGGCGACGTTCGGCACCGACGAACGCGAGCGGGCGCGCGAGACCGGCCATTCGACCGCCCGGGACGCCGCCATGCTCGCCCGCGACGCCGGGGTCCGCCGGCTGGTGCTGACCCATATATCGGCTCGCTATTCGCGGGAAGCGCCTGAACTTGCCGCCGAAGCGCGCGAAGTTTTCACACCGACCGATATCGCGCGCGACGGCGTCGTCGTTGAGGTGCCGTTTCGCGACATTTGAGCGTTCCCTTGTTCTGCCACCCGTCCCGGCCTAGGTTTTCGCCCCTCAAGGGGCTGTAGCTCAGCTGGGAGAGCGCTGCATTCGCATTGCAGAGGTCAGGGGTTCGATCCCCCTCAGCTCCACTGCTCGTACCGATCCGGTACGGGCATTCTTTTTGCCAAAATGACCGGTCATGCGGTCGCAGGATGGCCCCGGCCTGGCCGGTCGAATCGAGCCCGGGGACCGGCCGGGAGAGGCGGTTCGCCTCTCCGAGGTAGTCAGCGCGCTGTCGTACGCCCTGGATATCACCGAGGGCCAACCGATGGGGCATGCCGTCCGCACCGGCCTGATCGGGATGCAGATCGCCTCGGTGCTGGGCCTTTCCAGCAGCCAGTGCAGTGCCCTCTACTACGCCCTGCTGCTCAAGGATCTCGGTTGCTCCAGTAATGCCGCCCGGGTCTCGTCCCTCTTCGGAGCGGATGACCGCCTCCTCAAGCACGCCTTCAAGCTGACCAACTGGCGCGCCACCAGCGATTCTGCCCGTTACGCCTTCAAGTACTCGCTGCCTGGCCGCGGTCGGATCGCCAAGGCCTGGCACATGCTGATGCTCGGCGTGAAGGAGCAGGGCTTCGGGCGGGAAATCACCCAGACCCGCTGCGAACGCGGCGCCGATATCGCCACGATGCTCAAGCTGCCGCTCGGCAGCGCCGAGGCGATTCGCACCCTGGACGAGCACTGGGACGGTGGCGGACTGCCCTACGGTCATCGTGGCGACGCGATCCCGCTGCTCGGCCGGATCGCCGGTCTGGCCCAGACGGTCGAAGTGTTCCAGAGTGCGTTCGACGTCGCGACGGCCTACGAAATGGCCCGGGCGCGCCGCGGTCGCTGGTTTGACCCGGCAATCGTCGACGCGCTGGCCACGTTCGAGTTCGACGAAGCATTCTGGGGGACGCTGCGTGGCGCAGGTACCCTCGCCAGCGTGCGCGCACTGGAACCTGAAGACCAGGTGATTCTCTGCGATGACACGCAACTCGATGTCGTGGCCGAGGCCTTTGCGCGTGTGATCGATGCGAAGAGCCCGTACACGTCGCGCCACTCGCAGAACGTCGCGGTGATCGCAGTCAACGCCGGTCGGGCGGTGGGGCTTGAAGTTGACGCGTTGCGCACGCTGCAGCGCGCGTCGCTGTTGCATGACATCGGCAAGCTCGGCGTGTCGAATGCCATCCTGGACAAGCCGAATGCGCTCGACCCGAACGAATGGGAATCGATGCGGCAGCACACGCGGTACACGCTCGAGATCCTCAAGCGGGTGTCGCGGTTCCGCCAGTTTGCCGGCACCGCTGCCGCGCACCACGAACGCCTCGACGGCTCCGGATATCACCTCGGGTTGCACGGCGATCAGCTCGGTACGGTAGCGCGTCTCTTGGCGGTGGCCGACGTGACTGAAGCGCTTTCGGCCGATCGGCCTTATCGGGCCGGGATGCCGCGCGACGAAGCGATCCCGATTCTCCGGAACCTCGTCGGTCGGGGACATCTCTGTGCCGATGCGGCGGCGGCTGTCGAGGCTTCATTTACCGGCGTCGTGCGCGAAGAGCTCTACCACGAGACGCTGGTCGCCTGAGCAGCCCGCGGTCGGCTGGCCGGTGGCGGGTTCGACGATCCGGCTAAGTTGGGGGGCGGCCGCGGGCCGAGGCTGACCTGAGGTGGTGCGCACCGCCAACCACACCCCGATTGGATGCACGGATCATGGATTTTCGTCTGACTGCCGAGCAGGACCAGATCAAGCAGATGGTGCGTGAGTTTGCAGCCAGCGAGATCAAGCCCCATGTGATGGAGTGGGACGAGGCGCAGCACTTTCCGCTCGATACCATCAAGAAGCTCGGTGCCCTGGGCCTGCTCGGCGCGATCTTTCCCGAGCAGTACGGCGGCGCAGCGCTCTCCTACGTCGACTACGTCAATATCATCGCTGAACTTGCTGCGGTTGAATCGGGAGTAGCGCTCGCCGTCGCTGCGCATAACTCGCTGGCCTCTGGTCACATCTACCTTGGCGGCAACGAAGAGCAGCGGATGCGCTGGTTGCCGCGGCTGACCAGTGGCGAATGGATCGGCTGCTGGGCACTCACCGAGCCGGCCTCGGGCAGCGATGCTGCGGGCCTTCAGTGTACCGCAGTGCTCGATGGCGACGAGTGGGTGCTGAACGGCACCAAGAACTTCATCACCAACGCGACCCACGCCCAGATCGCCGTTGTCCTGGCGGTGACCGACAAGAGCGACAAGAAGCACGGCATTACGGCGTTCGCGATCGAGATGTCGACCAAGGGGATCCGGGCTGGCAAGAAGGAGAACAAGCTCGGGATGCGGATCTCCGACACCGCCGAGCTGGTGCTGGAGGACTGTCGGGTGCCGCAGGCGAATGTGCTTGGCAAAGTTGGATACGGGTTCATCGATGCGATGAAGGTGCTCGACGGCGGCCGGATTTCGATTGGCGCGTTGTCGCTCGGGATCGCGCAGGGCGCTTACGATGCCGCGCGCAACTATGCCAAGGAACGGACGGCGTTTGGGCAACCGATCGCGCGCTTCCAGGCAATCGAGTTCATGCTGGCCGACATGGCCACCGAAATCGAGGCGGCTCGCTTGCTCTGCTACCGTGCCGCGGCGTCAAAGGATGCCGGCGAGAAGACCACGCTCTGGTCGTCCATGGCAAAGTTGTACGCGTCGGAAGTGGCGGTTCGTGCGACGGAAAAGGGCGTCCAGATCTTCGGTGGCTATGGCTTCATCAAGGAGTATCCGGCCGAGAAGTACTATCGCGACGTCAAGCTCTGCACGATCGGCGAAGGAACGAGCGAGATCCAGCGCATGGTGATTGCGCGGCAGATCCTGGCCGAGTAGTCAGCGCGCGATCACCCGCTCAATCCGTGGATCTGGAGCCAGCCAGAGCAGCGCGACACAGACGAAGCAGGCATCGGCGATCCAGTGATTGACGAATGCTGTGGGGATCGCGACCAGGTAGAACACGATCGATATCTTCCCCTTGAAGTCGCGTTGCACTGCGGTTGCGAGTTTGGAAGTCGGTCCTTCGTCGGCAATGATCAGCGTCTGGAGCAGGGTGAAGGCGAGTGCGCAGCAGAGCAGGACCACGCCGTACATTGCGGTCGGCAAGGCGGCGGAGCCGGTATCTCCCATCCAGGTGGTCGCGAACGGCACCAGCGAGAGCCAGAAGAGCAGGTGCAGGTTGGCCCAGAGGATCTTGCCGTTGATGCGAGTGGCCGCGTGCAGCATGTGGTGGTGATTGTTCCAGTAGATCCCGACCAGCACAAAGCTCAGCAGGTACAACGCCAGCGTCGGTATCACGGCGTGCAGCGCGGGCCAGTCGTGGCCGGCTGGCACCTTCAGTTCGAGCACCATGATGGTGATCAGGATGGCGATGACGCCATCGCTGAATGCTTCCATGCGCGTTTTGCCCATGCGAAAATCTACTCCTGCTGCGGGCAGGATGGCCGGTTCACGGAACTCGGGAGCACGGCATGCTCAGCGGTCTCTTCTTCGGTACGGCCTTCGCGACGATCCTGACCCCTGGGCCGAACATGATGTATGTGGCGACCCGTGGCGCGGAGCGCGGTGTGGCCGCTGGTCTGCTGGCTGCGCTGGCGGTCGTGACCGGTGGCGTCTGCTACTCGGTCACCACGGCGATCGGGCTCTCAGCGGTGATGGCTACGCATCCTGGGGTGATCGACATCATCAAGGGATGCGGGATCGTCTACCTGGTGTACCTGGGCATTCGCCTGCTGTTGCGGTCGCGTGACCGCACCGTAATGCCCGCCGCAGCGCCGTCAGGGAACCAGGCCTTCCGCGGCGGCTTGCTGATCTCGCTGACCAATCCCCAGCTGGCGCTCTTCTTTCTGGCCTTCCTGCCGCAGTTCGTATCGGCCGGAGATCAGCACGTCGCCCTGCGTTTGCTCGAGCTCGGCCTCACCTTCAACTGCTGCTCGATGCTGGTGATGTCCACGGTGGCGGTCGGATCCGGGGTGGCGGGAAACCGCGTGGCCAACGTGCGGTTTCGGCAGGTCATGCGCGGCGTAGCAGGGCTGGCCTTTCTGGCGCTGGCCGTCCGGTCGACGGTTTCACTGCTGCACTGAGTCCTCTGCTCTTCGTTTCATCCCGCGTCCCCGCTCTCAGGCGTCGGGGCCTGTGCGGTCCTGCCGGATCTGCGCTATTTTCCGGGCCTACTCATTCAGGATCCCGCTTGATGCATCTGCAGCTGTCCGTTTCGTCACGCGTTCTTGCGATAGGCGCCTCCGCTTTGCTCTGTCTTCCTCTCGTGAACCTTTCTGCTCAGGCCCAGAGCAGCCTGCGCGCCGTCATCACCGGCACCGAGCATGGCGAGCTGGTCAGTGGCGCATGCGTGTCGGTCGGGGCGGATGGCTGTGCGGCGGTGAGCGATGAGCGCGGCGTCTACCTGGCGCGCGGCATTCCGACGGGACAGGCGATCGTCACGACTACGGCGATCGGTCAGGCGCCGCGGGTGGTGTCGGTGTCGAAGCAGATCAACGAGTTCATCTACGACATTGGTGCCGAGGGCGTGCTGGTGGCCCGCGACCTGACGTCGATCTATCCCGCGGCGATCACCAAGCTGCCCTCGATCGGCTATCACCGTGCGTTGAGCGCCGAGGGAATCATCTCGATGCGCCCGACGCTCTTCCTCAATGATGGCAACTTCGGGCCGGCCGCTGTCACCGAGCAGCTGCGCACGGTCGGCATTCCGATGTTGACCCTGTTGCCCGGCAATACGGTCGACAGTGCGCAGGAGCTGATGCTGCGCCTGGGAGAACAGTTCGGACGCGCAGCAGCGGCCAACAGCGTGGTGGCTGCCTGGCGCAAGGGGATGCAGGCGCTCTTCGCCGACACCGCCAAGTGGGCGCATGGCAAGCGGCCGCGGGTCCTGATCCTGCATTTTGGCCAGATCGGCAACAGCTACCTTGCAGTCAAGGGTGGCGGGCCCGCTGACCAGATGCTGCATTGGGCCGGCGCCGAGAACGCCATTGATTCCATCGGTGGGATGTCCCGTGTCACGCCGGAACTGATTGCGCGGGCTGCGCCCGACGTGATCCTGGCAACCGAGGTCGGCTTCGATCGTTTCGGCAGTGCGGCGAAGTTCAAGGAGATGCCGGGCGTCGCGCTGACACCGGCGGGACGCAACAACCGCATCTACCGGATCACCGAACAGGAGCTGCTCTACTTCAGTCCCCGCACGCCTGACGTGACCCGCAAGCTCGCCGGCCTGCTGCACCACTGACGTGACGGCGCGGCGCGGGTTCGGGGCGATCTACTTCGGACTCGCGATCGCGCTGCTGGTGGCGTTGGTCGCGTCGGCGTCGATCGGCGCGTTCACTTTCTCGCTCAAGGAAATGCTCCATTTCCTGAGCCAGTTCCTCCATCTCTCGCCGCCCACCACCGACGATACGCTCGATCGCAACGTCTTCCTGCACCTGCGGCTGCCGCGCGTCATCCTCGGCGCCACGACCGGTGCGGTGCTCGGCGTGTCGGGTACGCTGATGCAGGGACTCTTCCGCAACCCGATCGTCGAGCCGGGGCTGGCGGGTACGTCAGCCGGTGCGGCACTCGGCGCATCGCTGGTCTTCGTACTCGGCGGTCACGCGGTGCTGGCATTCACGGCACCGTTGGGTTCGGTGGCCGTGCCGGTGATGGCTTTTGCCGGCGCGATGGTGGCGACGATCGTCGTCTATCGGGCAGCGGCACGATTCAATCACGTCGACATCTTCACGCTGCTGCTCGCTGGCATTGCTGTCAACGCGATGTGCGCGGCCGGCACTGGATTCCTCTCGTACAACGCCCGCGACCCGCAGGCGCGCAACATCACCTTCTGGACGCTGGGCACCTTTACCACCGCCGACTGGCACGGTGCGCTGATCGTGCTGGCGGTCTTCGTGCTTTGCTTCATTCCGGCGATGCGCTATCGCCGCGAGCTCAACGCATTGATGCTGGGTGAAGAAGAGGCCGGCTATCTCGGTGTCGACCCCGACCGCTTCATCTGGCGGCTGCTGGTGATCAACACCGTCATGGTGGCGGTGGCGACGGCAATGGTCGGGGTGATTGCCTTTGTGGGACTGGTCATTCCGCATGTGCTCCGACTGCTGCGCTCGTCGGATTATCGCTTCCTGGTGCCGGCGTCGGCGCTGCTGGGCGCGGCGATGATGGCAGTGGTCGACGTCGTGGCGCGATTGGTCATTCGCCCCGCCGAGCTACCGATCGGCATCATCACGGCGGTGGTGGGTGCTCCGGTCTTTCTCTGGATCCTGCAGCGTCAGCGGCAGAATGGCGTCGCGGTGACTGATGCTTGAGCTCAAGCAGGTCACCTATCGAGTGGGGCGAGTCACGATACTCGACGATGTCTCGCTCGCCTTTGCACCGGCGCGCTTCAACGTCATCCTCGGCCCCAACGGAGCCGGCAAGTCGACATTGTTGCGGGCAGCGGCGGGCGTGCTGCGTCCGACCAGTGGTGAAGTGCGCTACGACGGCGCCGACGCGCGGCAGCTTTCGTCGCAGGCGCTGGCTCGGCGGAGAGCGGTGCTGTCGCAGCGGCTGGCGATCGCCTTTCCGCTGCCGGTCGAGGATGTCGTGTTGCTGGGGCGTTATCCGTACTACAGCCAGCTGCCGTCGGCGCGCGATCGAGAGATCGTGACCGAAGCATTGGCACTGGTTGGCATGGCAGAGCGGCGGATGCAATCGTACGACACGCTGTCGGGGGGCGAGCAGCAGAAGGTGCAGCTGGCGCGGGTGCTGGCGCAGATCTGGCCGGGCGAAGCCGGTGATGGAGAACGCTATCTCTTTCTGGATGAGCCGACGTCCAACCTCGACATCCGCTATCAGCTGCAGATCCTGCAGGTGGCGCGCGGGCTGCTGGCAAGCCAAGTGACAGTGATCGCGGTGCTGCACGACTTCAACAGTGCGCTGCGCCACGGCGACGCCTTCTATCTGCTCGACCAAGGGCGGCTGGTGCATCAGACCACTGATGCCGCAACGATCACCGAGGCGCTGGTTGACCAGACCTTCGGGGTGCGATCGAATCGGGTGGACCTTGACCATTGGACCTTCGAGCTGTGACGGTGACAGTCAATGCGATGGGCTTTCCCGATCACTTCGCGACCGAACGACTGCGCGCGGAGAGGTTGACGGCGGCGCACGAGGCCGACATCGCGGCGATGCATCGTGATGCGGAGCAGATGGCGATGCTGGGCGGGGTGCGTGACGAGGCGCAGACGGCAGCATACATGGAGCGCAACCTGCGGCACTGGGACGAGTTCGGGTTCGGGTTGTGGCTGTTGCGCGATCCGCAAAATGGTGAGATCTGCGGCCGCGGCCTGTTGCGGCACGTGCTGATTGATGGCGTGGACGAGGTCGAGACCGGCTACGGCTTCTATGCGACGCACTGGGGGCGAGGCTTGGCGACGGAGGTCGCCGACGCGTGCGTGCAGCTGGGTCGCGAGCGGCTGGGGTTGACCTCGATCGTGGCGATAACCGGGGCGGGGCATGTGGCGTCGCAGCGGGTCATGGTCAAGGCGGGGATGGTATTTGACCGGGCGCTGGACGGGTCCTATGAGGGCCACGTGCTCTATCGGACCGCGGTGGGGGAGGCGGCGGGGGTCGCAAAAGAGTTACGTTCTGGGTGAACCACGACAGAGAGAGGCGGAATGGCCAAGACCCTGGAAGTCCTCGCAATCGTCGTCCCGTCCGGCCTGACGCTGTTTCAGCTGGTGGTGGCGATCGAATCGGCACCAAACCGCGACAAGGTGATGGGTCGTGTCCAGGGCTACGGCATGTCGGCCCTGCGAGCGATCACGATCCTGGCCTGGCCGGGTTCGATCATCTATGAGGCGGCCCATTTTGGCTGGTCCACCTTTTTCCCGATCTTTGCTGTCTCGATGTCGCTGCTGGTCTCCGGCACGCTGGCGGTGATCTTCGTGCGGGCCGATCGCGGCAAGAAGTTCCTGGCGGGGAGCCCGTCGGTGGACCATCAGGTGGCGGCGCTGCAGGCGCAGATCACCGAACTCAAGAAGGACACCTCGCTGCGCGAAGTGATTGCCGGCTTGCAAAGGGCGATCGAGTTGCACGAAGCGCGGGTGGGCAGGCTGGAAGAGGGAGCGGAAGGTGAGCGGGGAGCGGGGAAACTGGTTGTCAACTGACCGGGACACCCCTACTTTCGTGCCTGAATGGTTTGGTCCGTGGTCCAGTTCAAGAAAGTGATGGAACCGGAAGCGGTATCGTAAGTTGTTGCAGGACCAGTCTTTGCCCCGTGGTGTAACTGGCAACACGTCTGACTCTGGATCAGAAGAGTCCTGGTTCGATCCCAGGCGGGGCAACTTTTCCAAGCCCAGCCAGCGCAATCGGTTGGCATGTGGCGTCGCTTTTTTTGGCCTCCGTTCGCTCTCGCAAAGTGTGCGAGTTGTGTGCGGAGGCTTTTTTGCGCGACCTATCGCGAGCGCCTTGTTCCCTTCGCTTTTCTTTCTCCAAGTGTCGCTGCAAACTCCTTGGCGCGCCTAGCGTCGGGTTCGATCCCTTTTCGCTTCGCTTCCTCCCAGAGCAGCGCCTCGATCAGGTCTGACCGCGTGTACTTGGGACCGACTTTGCCTGACCGCAGCTCCCCAAGGCCATCGGCAAGCGCCAATGCTTCAGGGGTCAGCATGACGCCTACCTGTTTCTTGTCGCCCCAATCGGCCACGGCGTCACCTCTCGGCTTGGTTGTCCTAGGAGGCTCTTAGAATACCCTGCCAGCCTTGGGCGGCACCAGCCTCGCCCAGACCTCATGCGACGCTTCTACGTGGCTCCTGCGGGCGAGTTGGCCCATTGGCGGTAGGGTCGTCAGGAGATCCGAACAACGCCAACTTCAGGAAGGCGCCAACTTCCGAAACCGTGGCGTCGGCCACCCGCAGTGTCTTGGTCCGGTTCCCCTTTACCGCCGAATTGTCGACGCCGCGCAGTACCACCGTTACCGTAATAATCCCCCTGGCATCGCCTGCGTTTCGGCAGGTGGGGCGCTCGCGAATAGGACGCCGAAACGGCGCCTCGCGTGTCTTCACGCTTAGCGATCGGTGATTGTTCGATTGATTTCGCCGAGTAGGCGCCGATGGCATCTCTCGGTTCATCGGGTGATGCTCCTATCTCCGGCGACGGGGCCGCAATACAACGTGCGCTCTGTGCCGACACCGCAATGCCTGCCAAGCGAAACTTCCGCCATATCCAGGCCCGATCCTTCGTCGTGCCAAAGCCTGACATCCACCGCACCTTCTCAGCTCGCCAGATGGGCGACTAGTCCGCTCCTCTTTGTGCCGAGCCGTGATGCCTCGCCACGCTGCCCATTGATTGTACCCCGATATTGTGCCATGTGATCCTCGTTGTTGTTAATTCCTAGGAATCTCCTCGGAGCAACAATCGAGTACGCCAACTGCGTGCCACAGGGCGGACGTAGAGTTAAGGCATTAACTGACCTGCCGTTAGGCGGCACAGTGCGCTGGGATTGGGCATCGCCCGCTGAGGCGAAGTGCGAGGATGCTACAGGATCGGCGCGACAGTAGCAGTCGAAAAGAACAGGGAACCGCGCGCGTGTGTGAGCTCGTGGCATGTTCTCAGCGTAGGTGCATCCGATTCGCGACCCGGAATCGGACGTGTCTTCTGCGTGTCTTCTGATTGGCAATCAGAGCGCTCTGCTCGAACATCTCTCGCTATCGCAACTAGTTACGACTTCTCGCCTCCGGCCGGATGTGCGAGCGGTGTGCTAAGCCTTCTTGCGGGAAATCCTTTGCCAAGAATCCACCGTCTGTGCCTTGCTTATACACGGGGGCAGGTAAAACGTTCGACTCTGGGCAACGCCGCGCTAAAATCCCTACTACTTTTTTGGATAGTTGTTTTGTCGCTTGCGGCCGGCCTTCACGTACGCCAAGCCTGTCATCGTCAATCGGAGGCGGCCAGCCCCCGGATATGCGGCTGCACTTCGACGTTCAAATATCGCTGCTCTGCGTCGATACCTTGAGGACCTTCATTGCCCCTTCCGACAGTTGGGCTGCAATAGCCTGTACTCGTTCATCCACGATGCTCCGGCTGAGCATATCTTCGTACTCTTCAAGTTGCATGACTGAAGCAGCCCAGCGCGCCTCCATCGCAGCCGCATGAAGTTCTAGGTCGCCCGTAACTAGTACCCATTGGCCGGCGTTGGGTGGTCGCTCCCCAACCCGCGTGAAATGACATATGAAAGTCCCAGTATGAGTTCTGCTGGTGTACCCAGTTTATCTCAGGGAATGCTATCGCTCTGCGGGTCATACGCTTGAGAAAGTGCATTGCAACCGGATAGCCAGCGGCCGCTATCGCAGCAAGCCCGCTTGTCTCGTTGTCGCCCAACGCGATGTTGAGTCGGGCTGCAGTCTCCTGGACTTTACGCTTGGCAACTAAGAAAACGCCGTCGGGCCCATCGAGTTCAGCAACAACTTTAGCGCGGGCCTGTTGTCGCGAGTTGTCGTGGGTCGCTTCGACGCGCGCAACGGCAGCCATATCGCTTACAAAAGCCGTCTCCTTGTCGGCGACCATTCTGACGATGTGCTCTAGAAGCGCGGCTTGTGCTTCTGTAGTGCCGTGCCAATGTTGTTTAACCAGGTCGCGAATCACCGTGGCGATTTGATTATACTCTCGGAGATCATGCTCCGGCTGATAGTTGAACAGTCCCAGCCCCAGCGTATTTTCGCCGTCAAGGTGCATTCGGAGATGGCGACCATCTGGAGCATCGCGCCCGGCGTGCAAGAGGAGGCGCTCGACTGCCGCTCTTGCTCTGCCGTTTCTTGTATCGTCGGCGTCACCGCAATGGGTCAACAGTTCGCAGCACGGCCACACACTTGCCAGGGCAAAGACGCCCAGCGTCGATTCGCGTTCTGTTAGGCCGCGCAACCGCTCAAACGAGATCCCATGATACACGTTTGTATCAAAGATGGTAACTAGTCGTGCGCTCGCGGGAAGTGGCAGCATAGCTGTCGTATAATCCCAGGTGTATAGGAGTCAGGGCAAATCGCTCAGGCGCTGTACGTGGTGTTTATAATAGCAAGGGCGGTACGCCAATCTGGAGGAACGAAGCAGGGCCCTTGTCGAGCCTGGCCAATAGTAGATTTCGCTTTTCCTGTGCCGCCGTCGATGTTGATTGTGCAATCGTGTGTTCTGTCATGATTGTCAGCATTCCGTTCACAACATGCTGCAAAGCGCGCATGACCCCTGTCGCCAGCGGCCCATAGGGCAGTGAGTGCCCCATACCCGTAACCGTGAGGCGAATACCAAGTGTCGATCGAGGCATAAATGGCGCCAACAACCTTGCGCTTTCTTCCGGTACAAACACCGTATTGGCGTCGCCGTTCGCACTGCCGAAGGGTTGAGGAAATGTCCGATGTTGTAGAGCGTCGCGCATTGGATACAGCGAGTCGATCGCAGCTCGCGCCCTCTCGTCCGCAAGAAAAGCGGCAAGTGCTGGTACAACGGCACCCACTGCCTTTCGGAAAGGGGAGCTCGGTTTCTTTGGCTTCTGTCTTAGACCTATATCCGTACGGTGAAGCCCAAGCCCGTACGCGTCATTGCAGAGCCACGCCAGATCATCGTGGGCACCGGTCGCCAGCATGAATAAGTAGCCAAGGTAAAATAGAGCGTCCGCCCCTGTGTCGTTATTCGGTTTTCGAAGCGAGGCTATAGCTACCGAATCGTGCGCGTGACAGGCAAGCTCTGTTCGCTGCGTCAGGCTCTGTACCTGATCCCGGTTGCCAGGCACGCCCGATAAACGGGCGCGGGCGATCTCGCGGAAGAGAGTATGCCGGCGGTATGCGTAATACAGTCCCTTGTTTACCCGTGTCCGAGGCAATACCTCAAAATTGTTCTGCGCAACCTGGACATACCGAAGCTCATGGAAGAGCCCTGCAAACGTGCGTATACGCGAGATGGGTCTGGGGGGCGACTGCTCCTCATATGACGCTGGGGAGACGACAATGTAGTCGTGTGTGCGATCGTCGTGCAGAGACAAGACGCGATCGATCCAGCGATGCGGGGGTAAAGTCTGGTTGCCGCGCCCGCAGTGGACTGCGAAATCCTTCATTGCGAAGAACATCTGCATCCGTCCCTTGTTCCCGATCTGCTCGTACTGGACAAAGTCATTGGTATCGCTGAACGTGGCGGCAGCACATCCTGCTGAGACCATTGTTTTCTGGACTGCGCTGTCGTCAGATGCGACTGCGATGTCGAGGAACGTGAACTCAGCTATGCTGGCTAGTAGTGCAAGTTCCTCGGAATGCGCCGACTCGATGGCACCGGGCGTAACTAAAATGCTTACCGTAGATTGAGATGGGACCGTGCGATCGAAGGGGTTCCGGTATTTGTCTCGCATGGGCGGCCTCCGCGTTTCGCGACGGTTTTTACTTCTTGGAGGGGTTTCAAGGACGTCACAATGCCCGGCGCTCGTGCGAGAGCTCGGACCATCTGTAGAGCTTGGGGCACGGCGCACGTCAGTATCATTGGCCCCAATTGTCCGAACGTAAGCCGAAAGCAAATGTCCTGTAAGTCTAATATTTAGTCCGCCGATGTTACCTATCTCGTGGTGATGATTCGGCGGCGGAGTCCGTTTGGGTCAGGCTTGTAGAAGGTACCAACTAATCGAGCCACAACTCGTCGCCTCAGCGAAGTGCCGTTATTATGATGAGCTAAGTCCAGCCAGTGTCGCTTGTTTCTTGAGGATATCTATGAGTCAGGTCAGCTTTGGCCGGCAGTCGGTTATGATAGATCAACGGGATTGTGGTACGGTCCAAGTGATTGGGCTGACCGCTGGTCCCGGAGTGTTCCCGAGAATGACAATCCAGCTATCTTTTCAACTCAAGGAGCGCGACAGTCAGGCAGCACAGCCGCGGCCGATCGCAAGGTACAAGATACGAGCGCTAACAGGCGAGCTACGTCTCCAGCAGTATGGCGACTCGATTGGCGAACTAAGATGGCTGGATCCAGGCAATACACCATTGGTGAATCCCGACTCCGGCGAATGGCAGTCAATCTTAGGAATGGAGCTCGATCCGTGGCGGCTTGAGAGGCTGGAACTCTGGCGTGCGGGCAAGCCTCCTGTGTTCTGGCTTCAATTGTGGCCGTCGATTGTCAGTGTGGATCACGGGTGGTACGACACGTCGATCCAATCTTTCGCTTGCTCTGTTCCGCGAGAAGCATGGTTGTCCGTACTCGACGTGTTTCAAGAAAAGCGCTTCTTGGTATTGGAGGTGCCTTGCCTCTCTCGGCATGTCGACGGGTTTAACGCAGTCGGTGTTCATCTGTCGCGCGCGCTGACCCGCTTGGATGAAGGGCAATTTAGTGATGCTGTTGTAGCGTGCCGCCTCGCTATGGAACTGTTGATCGGCCTTGCTAAGCAGGGTAGGGGAGAGCTGTCTGATGCCCTCTCAACTTGCACCGATGACCGTCGGGGTGCGGAGTACGCGAAGCTAGTTGTTGCATTCAAGGATGTTACGAACCTTTCCGTTCATGCGAGCGCCGGGCCACCTCAGTTTACCCGGGCCGAAGCTGTGTTTGTGGTGCAAATGACTCAGCACGCGGTGGCTCTTATCGGAAACCTTGTATCCGCACCGTAGACGTTCGCGTACGTCACACATGCGAGGCGCAAATGGGTACAAAACTTTCGATTCATTGTCGAGCTACGATGAGCGTTGCTCTTGTACGCGGGGCGGACATCGCTATCCAGCTGATCGGGGCGGCGGTAGGAGCCATAGCGTTCTACGAGGCTGCCCATGCCGTAGTTATAGCAGCGACGGCCGCCGTTTTCATGACACAAGCCGGAGGGCTAGGTGCGCTCGCATTTGGTACCATTCAAGTCCACCGGCTACTTGTCGACAGGCAAGCGGGAAGTCAACGGGCTACCATGTCGGCTCGCGCCGCGCGGCGCATGTTGATCGATAGAATCAATTCCGCACGGGGCGGGACACTGGCTGCGTGGGTTGAGCGAGTTGGCGACGCGTCATCGCTCAATCCGATTGAACGGGAACTTCAGAGATTGACGGAATTGGCTGCGCCCCTGCGAGGCCGAACTGCCCGCAGTGCAGAAGGGGCCCTTCGGGAGTTTTTTAGGGGCGCGGATCAGATCAATGGTCTACACGCAGGTCTTCCTGCTGTAAGTGATTTCAAGGGGACTGATATAACGTCGAAGGGGCGGGCGCTCAGTCATTGGATCCGATCTGTCGACCTTCTGGGTAATATTGCTGCGCCGCATCCGGAGGACATCTCAATAAATGGAAGGATGCGAGAGTATGGTGCGCTTACCGAAAAGCAGTTGGGCGAACTTTCTGACCGCCGTAACATCTAGGAGCAAGATATGAAGATCGATCGTCGTGGTGCTGGGCGATACGCTGGCACTCGCACCCAGCGGCACCATGGCACGTTTGCGTGGTCTGCCACCGAAAAGGCATTCGTCCTCAGAACTCGGCGCGTGAAAGACTTTACGAGTTCATCCATCCACAACTACGATATCGCGATTGAACCTGACGAGCTCGCGGCGATGGTCGGCGCGGCGGCAGAGGAGTTGAGAAAAGGTGGCGAATCGCAGGACCTGGTGTCAGCGTTGGCGCCGCACCTCAAATCACTTATGCGCTTGGTTCACGCCTGTGTGGACGGCTCCTGAATCTGCGGAGTACGACTTGTCTATAACTCATCCTCTGCCTCTCGGAAAAGTTCGAACGCAGACAATTCGAGCGTCTTGGCGACGCGCTCAAGCGTGTCGGTCGTGACGTTCTTCTCCCCACGCTCCAAGGCTCCGATGTAGGTTCGGTGGAATCCGGTTGCCTCAGCGAAGCCTTCTTGGGAGAATCCCGCCTCTGTCCGAAGCCTCCGGATCGTCTTTCCAAGCCTGAGTCGCAAGGTTGCCATACCGAGTGGAGGCCGGTTTGGCCCGACCCTTGCAGCATCCCAATGGTAGCGGATTCCCGTGGCGAATTGGCTTACTCCAAACATTGGAGGTCCCGTGATTGTGCTGGCTTGGAGAGGGAAAGGCACCCGAGTATTCGGCTACTTCATGCTCGGCGCTGCTGCATCATTTGTGCTCGGTTACTTGGTGACTGGACGTCTTCCCAAGGACCAGCCCGAATGGGTCGGTGCCCTGGCATTCGTTCTCGCAGGTACGTGGTGCTGGAGGTACGGCCGGTTGCTCCGCTCTCAGGCGGCCGTCAACGGTAAGGACCAGACTGCCGAGCGTCATCACTTCTTCTTCATCCCTATCGATTACTGGGGAATCGGCTTTGTGCTGATCGGCGTCGGAAACCTTGTCATGCACGGTCTTCACTGATGCAGTGGTTCGATTGGTTCGAATGGGGTGCATTTGAGCTTTAGCCGCAGTCCGTAGCCTAGCTCTTTCGTGCTCTTACGGACGAGCCCGCGTTCGAGGCGCCGCACAAGCTCATCAGCGAGACGCTCGCGTGAAATCCATCCGTCGTATATCGTAGCGACAAGAGACCCGCTGTCGCTGAGACGCGTCATGAAGTATCGCATCGCATATTGCTCCAATCCAGTGAACAGATGAGCGATCGCTTGAGTCCTCGTGACCCCGGTCTGCGTTCGGCCAACCGCGTTTGTGACCGCTATGCTCGACCCCGTGCTGTCGTCGGTCGAGGCGGCACCGTTTTTCAGGATCGCATCATGGCCCGCCCGAATCTCTGTGTACATTCGCCTTACGAATGGGCGACGGACCCACTGGTCGGCCGCCCTATACCCTAGATATTGCCTGTGAATGAAGGGAGAGTTACGGCCTCCCGTCACTAGGGCGAGCGTCGGTGCCTTGAATGCGTTTGGTCCAATATTTCCGCCAACTGCCTCGGACCAGCGCGCGTGGGCGTAGTCCTTGTTCTTCGAATACCTTGCTAGCCTCGCTAGACGAATACCGTGATAGCTCGCAAGCGCGAGAAATATGCTGATGTGGCACGATCTGATGTCGTAGTCCCACCAGCCGGTGTCCTGCAAGAGCACTCGCCTTACACGACGAGGCATGTGAACCAGGTGTACGCCGACAGCACGCGGTCGGCCAGTGACGCTCGTACCATTGTAGAGATTAGGCAAGCCGCCCGCATCAATCGCAGCCAGCTCGGCCTGGTCCAGATAACTGTGAGCGGCAACGTCGCCTGGTTCGAGGAATTTCCGTGCCTTGTTGAAGGTCTCAGGAGATATCTCCTGAAGGGCCAACGGCACCATCACGGGCTGTTTGAGCAGCGTCACCAATTCCCATCCGTCTGTACCTTCCAGCTCAATTCGTTGTCCGGACGTCAGAGCCACTGGCTGCAGCATAGCCCGAACCTTAGGCTTGAGCGTGTAGGCTTTCGTACTACTGCTAGCCGAGCCGAAGCCGTCGCGCCCCTCGGGAAGCCGAACAGAGGTTCGAGCCACCTAGTGGTCGAAGCGGAATCGGTGCTATGGAGGCGCTGTCGGATCATATCCCTGCTGAACGAAACGGCACCACGCGCGGCCCGATGAGCCGGATAACCATGGAATGCGCGGAAGAACAGGAACGCCAACCCCGCACGGCGACAAGCAACCTCCTTCCGGCCAAGTGAGCCAACAGGATAGAGAGAATCCAATGCGCCGCCGGCGCCCGTAACCTCTGACGCGAACGCGGCGAACCGGACGTCCGACGACGACATTGCATCCCAACACCCAAGATGCCGAGTATCCACAAACCACCCCCATCACAGTGAAGCGAGAAGAAAACGCTCGCGCCCGCGCTCAATCGAGGCGCGCACCGAGCACAAGCACGACAGTCAAGGCAAGAGAGGCGCACGACCAGAACGAGACAGCCCCGAACGACCGGAGACGCAACGGCAGGCATCGAGACAACGAGGGGAGCAAGACGAGCAACGAGTACGCGAGCGAGAGGACGGCGACGGGAGAATCGGAGGAGAGAGACATCACCCCCCGCGGGGAATAAGGGCGGAACGGGGAGCGCAGCCGGCAAAGAGGAGAGGCCAAGCCGCAGTCCCGCCCCCCCCCCCGCCAACCCATAGCCTCTACTGGCTCGATAGCGCCGCGACGGTTGAGTTACCATCCATACGGTCACATATGACCGTAAAACTCTATGTTTCGCGGTGAGACATTTGAACTGGTGTAGCTCTACAGCATGACACGAGCACTTCCGAGGTATCAATGATTCTGCGAGATGAAGAACAGGCCGATGCACGGCGCGGAAAATTGTTGCTCCATTGTCCCACGATGGTTCTACGAAGGCAGGATGGACCAGCAATCGAGGTCGTTGGCGGAGGCACGATTGCTCAGCACGGTTATCACGAGATCCAGGTTACACTGTATTCGCACTCCGGCTTCGATCGAGACACACTGTTGGGAGCGGTTCATGGCAGACCCGGCCAGCTGATTCCTTCAAGTTGTCTTTTTTCACTCTACGCGGTGGACGAATTCGGAAGGGAATGGGGTAGCAATGACCTGTACCTGAATCCGCACTTCACATGGGGCGACAACCGAGTCGTTATCCGGGCATTTGCCAGAGAAATCAGCAGCATCGGTTCTGAAATGAGTGAGACGCAGGTTCTTACCCTTTATTCCCCGGTTCATTTACCGATCCCCCGCAACCAATCGACGGAGGTGAAAGCCGAATCTGCTGACGGCGGCCGAAACAGCCTTTCGTTTGATCTATGGCAACTGAATGAACCGACGTTCAAACTATGGTACCGAAACGTTGACGAGGGAACGCAGGTCAGGTGCGCAACGACGGAAGGCCCACTACCTCGCGGTCTTGATACCAGAGTCGATGAGACCTCTTGGTTTGTCTTTGGGCGATTGACCGATTGGATGATTCTCGAAGAGCATGCCGACTTGAAATCGCGAACGACGATCCGAGCGGTGGCCGACCACAGCCTTACGTACGTCAATCCGCCATTGCCCTTCTGGCCCGAAGGAAATGTCGAAGACTATGATCGACTATACGCATGTGTTCTTCGGCACGTCCTTGTCGCTCCCTACGAGCGATTCCACCCGCTTTCAACGATCTGGCGTGTGGTGCTGCAATCAGGGAACACAACGATCGTGGACAGGGCACGGGCGTTGAGCGTCGCAGTTGAAACGGTAGTCCACTCATATTTTCGGGAAGACGAAAAAGAAGATGGCGATGCCGCGCGCGACTTGGCACACTTCGCGGCATACTTGGACGCATACATTGGAAGCGATCAGATGATGAAGCGCGCGCGCGGGATACCCGCTTCGCTAGCCCGCCCGAGCACCGCAACGGCGCTTCGTAATCTGGTTGCGAAGAGAATCATTTCCGATAGGCAGCGCAGATCGTGGGGCGCCATTCGCAACGTGACGGCACACCGCATCGAGAGTGGCGTTGAGGACGCCGCTTTGTTGAATCACTGCAATAACGTTTGCCAGGCACTAATAATGTTGATTTTCGCAGCCCTCGGCTACGAGGGCCAATATGTGGATCACTCGATTCGCGGTTGGCCACGTCTCCGTTTCCCTCGTGATCCCAACGTGCCTGATTCGTCATACGAAGACTTGCCCGACGAGGCTCCTTAGGCCTCCCGCGCCCTGGATAGAATTCGTTCAGTGCCCTGGGCCCTCGGCTGCTGTGCGCGGTCATTGGTTGGCGCTCGGCTGCGATACGTCCGATTCCACTTCACCGTATGATGTACGGCTTTTTCGGATTGCCGAGCGTCCTTAGGCCACTGTATTCGAATCGCGAACGACATTGGAGGTACGATCGTTTTTACGCGATATCAGGGTGAAGTCAAAACCGAACTACCAAAAATCCTACGCACGTTCCGGCGTACGCCAGGTGTGTGAAACGTGGACGTTCGAAGATCCGGGTAATACAACGTGATAAGTAGCGTTCGGCCACGTAAGCACCCGCGCCGAAATGATTGGAGCCATAAAAGCATCCGCTGATGTAGAGCGGCCGGTTCACCACGACCGCTGGCTTACCGAAAGGCAGTTCAGGTGATCTCGAGCCTTCACCCTTTCGGTGGAAACGGGTCGCGACCGTGTGGCACCGTGTCTTTAGATCTGATTTTGCCGCCCCGGCCTACGACGGTAAGTTCACCGCCTCCTTGTGATTTCAGCATCCAACGACCATCGTCGGTTCGATAGACTCTGCGGCCAGCCATTGCCGACGCAGGCAGACCCAACGTTGCCGGTAACCCCGAGTCGTCTCGCACGGCAGTTCACGCGAACTTCTTCTTCCAGAGGTAGAACGTCGCCTCGCTGATGCCGAGCTGTCGACAGATATCGCTGGCGGGCGTACCGCCCTCGGCCTGGGGTAACGGGTAAGCGATCTGTTCCTCGGAAAATTTCGGGCGCTTCATGGGCCCTTCCTTCTCCGATCTGGGGACCACCCACGCCGTCGTCTACTCCAGTTTTGCACTGTCCAAATTTTTGGGGGAGACGTCAGTTCCCGGTGTTCTCAGTCCTCAATGAGTCGTAACTTCAAGGCCAGCGTCGAATCGTACACGAACGTCACGACTCCAGAGCCGTCGCGACTCCGCGTCTCGAGGAAATACGACGTCCCAACATGTGCGATGAGTGGAGCCACCGTTGAAATCTGCCACATCGTGTCCGTTGCTTCGCTGGCGTTATGGATCGCGATTATTGAATCGCAAATCGCATTGTTGGTCAACATCGTTGCGGTCGTCGGAAGTTTGCTGAAGCCGTATTGCGCCATGTTCGCCGCCGTAGCCCGATGCATGGAAAGCTGCAGAAACGTTGGACCCCACGAAGCGTCGGCCCCACACCCAGGCGTGGGGATCCGCAACCGCACAGCCCCTTGGGCGGAAACAAGACGCGATCGCGTAGCTCCGTGGGCAGAAACGAGAAACGTGAACGCTAAGCCGATCATCCAGAATGCCCGTGGCATAGCAACCATCCCCAAGCCGCGGGGTCGCAGCTTGAACGTGAATAAATAGTTTGAACGTATTTGCCCGCGGCTGAGCCGAAATGGTAAACATGGATAATATCCCCGTCAACCACGATCATTGTTGGGAATCCTTGATCTGAGCTGTACCGGATTTGGAGGACAGCTCATCCATGTGTTTCTACCCATCCGGGCGGGCAGTATGCGGACTAGACGGAAGTTCGGCCGGGAGTATAAGCTTGATGCCATTCGCCTCGTCACCAGGCCGGATGTCAGTCCGATCGCATACAAACGGCAGGCAGCAGTGGCTTCACTATCTGTCCACTAAACCCGGTGCAGCGCAATGATCAGCTTGGGCCTGCTTCTTTCGTTGCAGCAACAGCCGGATAGCGCGGCAATTCACGCCGCATTCCGGGACGCTATCGTGGCGGTCTACCAACACGTGTTCACGACCGAACGCGAAGCCAATAGCGTCCGAGTGTACCTCAAAGGGTTTCGGACCGTCGGCCATCTGGATGAATCCACCGATCTTTCGGATCTTGTGGGTTCGATTGGACGTTCGGCCACCAGTGATCATGAAGCCAGGTGTGACGGTCGCCCGTGCCCGACCATCAGCACAGAGGGGCTGCGTGCGTCGGGCGATACTCTTTTCGTCCGCATTGACGTGACGACATGGCAGTCTCCAAGCCACCCGGATTGGGCGTCGGAGGTTACGTATGAGGTCAAGTCTGTGAAAAGGGAGGGCAAGTTCACGATACTCTGGGTCCGGCCGGTGGCTGAGACTTAGTGAAACAGCGCCGGCCGGATCCCCTACCTCGCCCCGCCCTTCGGAAAGCCCTGATCCGCCATCACCTGCTCGATCTGCCGCGCATGCCTGCTGCCATGTTGCCCCATCACGATCAACCACTGGTAGCAATCGAGATCACCGAAGGTGACGTGCGGAAAGAAATGGGCGCGAAGATCAGCATCGGTGCTGGCGGCAAAGGCAACCGTGCGCGCCCGTGCTGCACGAAACTGCGCCCGCAGTTCATCGCCGGCGGGCCACCGCCCGGTGGGTAGCGCCGCCTCGCGCGCCGGCAGCGGCACGTCGCGACTGGTGCCGACCCCCTGTGCCAATGCTTCCTTGCTCGCCGCACCGGCGCGCTTCTCGGGTGCAGGCGATTCCTGCAGCACCCGGGTGATCGCCGCGAGGAGAAAGGTCTCCAGGACGGTGACGTGCTCGAGGTTGTCGGCGATGCTCCAGCGGTCGGCGCGTTCCCGGAAATGCCATTGCCCGGGCGTCAACTCCGCCGTGAGCGCCAGCAACTCCGCTTCACTGTCAGCCAGTTGCTGCAGCACCGCATTGCGCTCGCTATCCAGCATCGATGGCTCGCTCCGCTGAGAGTGCGTCAAAGGTAAGCCTGGCGAGCGGGCCCTCTCAACTCGAAAGGCCGATATCCCCTTCGAGCACCTGCTGGACGAGCCTCGGCTTCTCGCCCGCTCGCCACAGCGACGCGCTGTGCACCACCCGATAGCGCAGTGGCCCGCCGTCACTCCGTTCACTGCGCGTGATTGGCCGCGGAATGCAGACGAACTCCGTGCGCATGTCGTCGGCAGTGAGCTTCACGGTCGCGTAGCCGTGGCCGCCAAGATCAATGAACTCGAGGTGCGGTGCGAGCTCCGGGTTCGAGAGGGCATGGGCGCGCGTCAGGTCGAAGCTTTTGGCATACTCCAGGCACGAGCGCACGCCGTGCTTGTGCAGCATGTTGAAGGTCCAATCGGGTGTGCCTCCGGCGGCTCGATCGGCAAGGAACAGGGCACGAAGCGGATCGGCTTTCGACAAGGTATGCTCGAGTGACTCCATGGTGCCAGCGCTCGAGAGCGATGCGCCGACGAAACTCAGGCCCACCGGTTCGAACTTGCCCGGCGGCAACTCCGACGTCGCGTAGCCCGCCCAGAAACTGTGTCGATCGCCCGAAAGAATCGCGAAGCCCGTGATCCTGTCGTCGCGTACCAGGTCATAGATCTCCGCGCGCTCCCGATACGCCGATCCATAGTCGCCCGTGCTCGTTACGGCATACGTGGTCTTCGGCCATGCCTCCTTGGTCAGTCCGGACGGCAGGTTCTGCGGGTCGCAACGCCCATCCGGCGCGCCTTCGGAGTTTGCCCAGATCTTCCAGGTCGCCGTGGATTGGCGCAGCCGGTCCTTGAACCAGCTCTTCTGGGTCGCACCGAGGATCGTCTGCGGCGGCGCGTCTTTACGTGGGTTCGGCACGTGCGCGTCGTTGAACGAGATGGTCGCCGGCGGATTGCCGTCGTTGAAGGCACGCCCGCCATCCAGGATCTGGGCCGCATACTCCGGGAACATGCCGGTGAACTCCGGACCGAAGGCATTGACGGCCTTGTCATCGAACGGATCGGCACTGCGGTAACTGTGCTGATCGGTGATGATCAGGTCGAGGTGCCGGCCATAACGGAAAGCGCGGTACCCGATCAGCGAGTTGATCGCGGCGATATTGTTGGGCTCGATCCCCAGTCCGTTCTCATCCCAGTGCTCGATCTTCACATCCTGGACCGTCGGCGGTCCGAACGCCTCGAGCGATCCGCTCGGCGGCGCGACGCGCGCGGGGAGGTATTCGAACCACGCCTGGTTGGCGGCGACCTTGATGCTCTGGCCCGGGCGGTCGCGTCCTCCGGCCATCTGGATGCTTTGCCATCCCTGCCAGGAGAACTCATGGTTATCCCACATCGCCACGAACGGCCAGCGCGCTCGCGCATCCTGGAGGTCCGGATCGGCGAGGTAGCCGCGATACACTGCGCGGTAGCCGTCGACCGTCAGCGGAAAGTGGAATTTGCCGACCTGACCGCCATCGGGGATCCGCGCGACTTCGTAGATCGTCCGGTCGTAGCGGGTCTTCACTTCGTCGGGATATTCGACGACCTCGTAGATGAAGTCGCCGAGGTGGAGGACAAAGCTGAGCTGATCCTCGGTCGCCTTCCGCTCGTCCTCGAAAATCATGCGGCGGTAGGCGTTGAGCTTCCCTTCGTTGACGTCCTGGCAGCTGACGAAGGCGAAGTTGACCGGGCGCGAATCGGTGGCTGTTGGCGCGGTGATGGTTCGCCCGACGCGGCTGCCGTTACCGTCGGCGTCGCTGAAGCGGTACCAGTAGGTGCGCGAGGGCTTGAGCCCGCCGACCAGGACGCGCGCCGTCCAGTCGGCGGCTGCCGAAACGGGCGTCGATGCGTGGGCGACGACGTGCAGGAAATGCTCGTCTTCCGCCACCTCGACGGTCAGCATATGGCGTCCGACGTCGTCGAATGGCCGGCGCGTCCAGAGGATCACGCTATTCGCGTCGGGATCTCCCGAGGCCACACCTTCGGGATAGAGGTCGCGCCGTTCTCGCCATTCCACGCGCGAGGCGTGGGCATCCCGGCCCCATGCGAGTGATGCGCCAAGTGCGGCAGCAACCTGGATGAACTCGCGGCGGCTCCGCGTCATCGGCTGATCCTCTCTTCAGTGCCGCTGCGCGAGCGCAGGCGGTCGGGCATTCCCGCAGCTGGGGACGGGATGAATTGTGCTGGCGTGGTCACCCGCTGGGCAACGGCGTTAGTCTTTGCTTTGTAAGAGATTGGCGAAAGTCGACCTCCGGCCCCGGCCGACGAGTCCCACAACCGACGGCTGACCCATGAATACTATCGTACGGCAGATCCTTCCGCTCCTGCTCTTTCCCTCGCTCGTCGCGAGCGCTGCGGCGCAAACGAGCGGCCCCGCCGGCACGCTTGTGGTCGCCAACATGAATGACAATACGGCGATGGTGCTCGATGCGGCGAGCGGCCGTCTTGTCGCGACGCTGCCCACCGGCGAGGGGCCGCACGAAGTGGCGATTTCGCGTGATGGCCGCTGGGCGCTGGTGAGCAACTATGGCGTGCGCGGCAAGCCGGGCAACTCGCTCACAGTGATCGACATCGCCCGCGCGCGGGTCGACCGGACCATCACCCTCGATGGCTACCTCCGTCCGCACGGGATGGCGTTTCTCCCAGGCGACACGCTCGTCGCTGTCACGTCCGAAATGCGGCAGGCGGTGCTGCTGGTCGATTTCCGCACCGGCGAGGTCGTTACGACTCTCGCGACCCGCGGCCGATCGCCGCACATCGTGTCGGCGACCGCAACGGGTGACCGCATCTATACCGGAAATATCGGCGATGGCACCGTCGCTGAGCTCGATCCCGTGACGCGCGATTCGGCGAAAACGTTCCGGGTCGCGCGTCAGCCCGAGGGGATCACGGTGGCGCCCGACGGCGGCAGCGTCTGGGCGGGGAGCGATGTCGACAGCGTCGTGGTGGTGGTCGATCCTCGGCGCGGCGTCGCCATTGACACCCTGCGTGGTTTTGGATTGCCCTACCGTATTGCGATCACGCCTGACAGCCGGCTTGCGATCGTGACCGACCCGGTGCGCGCCGAAGTGCGCGTGTTCACGGTGAGCGACCGGAAGCCCAGGTTCACGATCGCCGTGCCGCGCGATTCACTGGTCGCGACCGCTGAGGTGCCTGGCTCGCCGTCGCCGGAGGGAGTGGCCGTGTCGAGCGACAGTCGCTGGGCGTTCGTGACACTGCAGGGGCGCAACCGGGTGATCACGATCGATCTTGAAGATGGCTTGATCGTGCGGTATGCCGCGATCGGCACCTGGTCGGATGGCATCGGGTATTCGCGGGTGAGGGTGCGGTAGGGTCAGCGGCGGGCGGCAGAGCGCTGTGAGGGGGATTGTTCTAGAACGGGACGTTTTGACCAAAGCGCATCGATAGCCGTATACCACTTCAGCCCGCTGCGCGCACTGGACTGCTGTCACCCTCGACCCCCGAGGTTTGCCATCCGCCGATCACTGACGTCGTCTGCGCTGCGATTCTGTTCGCTGAAAAGCACTGCGCGCCTGCTGGCGATCCTGGCATGCGCCCGACCGGTGGCAGTATACGCCCAGGCGACCAGCGACATCGACATCATCACCGGCGTCATTCTCGGTTCGAATGCCAAGCCCCTTCGCGGCGCGTCCATCGACGCGATCGACGCTACGAGCGGCCTTGCGCAACACACGACATCCAACAGTAGCGGTTTCTATCAACTCAGTTTCTTTCAGGGGTCCGGCCGCTATCAGGTGACCATCAAGGCCGTTGGTGTCACCCCGAAAATCGCCATCGTCAATCGGCGTGCCGAGGATGACCGCATCGTGTTGAACGCCACGTTCAATACGGCTGCCGTACGACTGCAAGATCTGGTTGCTCACAGCCGACTCCTCGCGTCGGACATGCACTATCGAGAGACGGCTTCCACCGGTAGCTCCGAAACGTTCTTCGGCCACGACGAACAGTTCCGGTATCCGGTTGACCCGACAGATTTCGCGGCCCTCGCCGCGCTGGTTGCCGGCGTGACCCTCGTGCCGGCAGGCGACAGCGTGGCCCAGTTCTCGGTGGCCGGCCAGGGAACGAGTGCCAACAACTATGTCGTCAACGGTGTCACTGGGTCCGGAACGCCGATCTCGGCTGATGCGGTGCGCTCCGTGCGGGTGATCACCAACAGCGCCGACATGGCGCGCGCCGGATTTTCCGGGGGTCAGATCATCGTCAACACCAAGTCGGGATTCGGTCCGCCGACCGGCACGTTCAGCGGTCGGTTCGGCGATCGGCATCTGGATTTCGACGTCGTGCCCGGCCCCTTTGGCAGCGGAGTCTCCACCCAGAACATTTCCGGCGGCCTCGGCGCCGCGTTGATTCCCAAGGTGCTTGCCGTCTTCGGCTCGGCCACCTTGAGCCGGGCGGTGCTGCCGGTTCGGTCACTTGACGTCGCCGACAACGCCGCGCTCGCACGACTTGCGGTGTCGCCCTACTCGGCGCGACGCTTTATTGGCGTGGTCGAGCAGCTGGAAGGGTCTGATCGAGTGGTAGATCCTGCTGAACGTGCAGCCAGCAGCCGAGTGTCGGGGATGCTGCGCACCGACCTGAGCGAGAACCACACCTACTGGACGTTGACCTTGCTTGGCAGTCGCAGCAATGCACCGGCGACCGGTTCCGGACCAACACAGCTGCTGCAGACCGGCAGCACTTCACACAGCAGCTCGTTCCAGGCCACCAGCGCCTTCACGGCGAGATTTGGCCAGCTCATCGACTACGCGACCGCCGGGTGGACTCGCGCGCGAGGGGTCAGCGATCCGCTCGTCGTTGGCGCCGCGGGTCAGGTCCGCATTGCCTCACCAGCTGACTCCGGTCAGCAGTTTGCCGAACTGGGATTTGGCGGCTCCAGTTCATTGTCGGGCCACACCGGGTCCGACATCTTCGAGCTCAACGATGAACTCTCACTGATCACCGGTGCTCACCGCCTCGCACTGAGCGGCCGGCTGAATATCAATGAGGCATCCGTGCAGCAGGGCGCCAATCAGTATGGCACGTACAGCTACAACTCACTTGCCGATCTGGTCTCCGGAACACCGGCGACCTACACTCGTGCAATCGGTGGGGTGTCCGCGACGGGTCGGACCTACGCCACTGGGTTCTCGCTCACCGATGCCTGGCGACCGCGCGCGCGGGCGCTTACGGGGGCTGGTCACCTGAACCCACAGTTACAGTTGGGCTTACGCGTAGAGCACTCGTGGTATGCGTCGACCGTGCCGGTTAACGGCGACGTATTCAACGCGTTCGGCATCAACACGTCGGCGCTGCCGGAAGAAACGGCGCTGTTGCCCGGTGTTGCGCTAGGGATCTCGATTCCTCGCTCCCCGCTCAACGGCAAGGCGCGTCCGCAGCTTGGGTACATCCGCGCAGGGTATCGCGTCTACCGCAACGCCCCATCCACGGGGCTGCCATTGGTGGCCAGCGCACACACCGGACTCGCGACTGCTGCCAACGCTCTCGACTGCATCGGCGCCGGGATCGACACTCCTGACTGGTCGACCCTGTTGAGTGGCACGATGCAGGGCCAAGCATCATGCGGCGAGTCGGGGAGCGGGGCTGCGGGACCGGTCGCCCAGGTGGCGGCGTTCGCACCGGGCTATCGCGCGCCACGGCGTAGCGCCACCTGGCTGACGCTCAACCGGGATCTGTCCAGGACGGCAACGATTGCCCTGGAGTTGTCCTACAATGCGGGCAGCGGTATCACGAGTGCTGAAGACCGCAATTTGCGAGCGCTGCCAGCATTCACGCTGACGTCGGAGGGTGGCAGGCCGTTCTACGGCGATGCCAGTGAGATCGATCCCGCCACCGGCGCCATCGCCTTGATGTCGTCGCGTCAGAACGCGGCGTACGGCGTCGTCGACCTGCTCACGTCCGACCGCCGTAGCGCCAATACCCAGGCTGCCCTGACTTTCACGCTCGAGGCCACGCACAATCTCAGCCTGGGATTGTCGTACACCTGGCTGCACGCAGAGGACGATGGCGGCAGCCCACTGGTGGGCATCGGTATTGGCGAGGAGACCGCAGGTGATCCGCGTGCGCATGTCTGGTCCCCGTCGGCGGCACCGCGCAGTGTGTTCAAGGCCCAGATCGCGTGGAGCACCAGTCCGTCGGTCGAACTCACCGGTTCGGGGTCACTCAGTTCTCCGTCGCGCTATTCCCCCATCGTCCTCGGCGACGTCAACGGCGATGGCATCACCGGAAACGATCTGGCTTATGTCTTTCCGACGACCACGGCATCTGGCGCCGTTGTCGGTGTGGGGATGCGGACGCTGATCGCCGGTGCCTCTGCGAATGTCCGCTCGTGCCTGCTCAGCCAGGCCGGACAGATCGCCTCACGAAATAGCTGTCTTGGCGATTGGCACCCCGCCCTGGACTTCCAGCTGAACGTCCGGCCATCGTGGCATGATCGCCGGATGCAGCTGTCGCTTGTGACGACGAACCTTCTGGCCGGCGTGGATCGCCTGGTACATGGCGCGAACGACTTGCATGGGTGGGGCAGCACCACATCATTCGTGGACAACGCCCTGCTGGTGGTGACCGGCTTCAATCGCGCCAGCCAGACTTTTCAGTATGCAGTCAACAACCATTTCGGTGCCACCAGCGCCGTGACCGCCGCCCCAGTGCAACTCACACTGGTAATTCGCTATGCTATCGGCCACGACCCTCTCTCCGAGCTGATGGGGGAGTTGACGGGCCCGAAATCGCGGCAAAGCGATTCCACTCGTGCCGATTCGATCATCGTGCAGCGACTCAAGGACACCGCGCCCGACCTGGCGCAGCAGGTGCTGGTGCGGAGTGATACGCTGGCCCTGCTGCCGACGCAGATTGATCAGTTGCGGGCCATCTCTGACAGCTGGGTTCAGCGCACCACTCCGCTGTGGGCATCGGTACACCAGATGCTGCGTGAGAATCACGGGACGCTCGATCCGTCCCAGGCAATCGCCGTCGCCCGGGAGATCGTCGACTTGCGTGCAACCGCCGCAACAGCCGTTCACGGTGTGTTGAGCAATGCCCAGTGGGCGATCCTGCCCGCGTCCATCCGGCAGCAACAATAGATATCGTTAACCGTAGCCACTTCTCTTTCCAAGGATCTCGTCATGCGTGTCACCCTGTTTCGAATCATGCTGTGCGCTGCGGCGGTGGTTGTTGTCATGGCGTCGCGGGCGCAAGCCCAGGCTCCGACGACATGGCACACCGATCTCTCGAAGTTCATGGACTCGGTCCGATCATGCGTAAAGACTGACTGCGATCTTGGCCCAACCTTCATGGGCCAGACAGTCACGTGGCAGGGCACCTACCAAAGCTCCCGCCGCGGCGGCTCCCGCGTGCTCGCCGTCGTGTCCACTGTGCTTGCAGATTCAGCAGCAACGACCAAGTCCGGCGAGCGGTATGTCCTGGAGTGTTGCAATCTCCTGATGAAAGACTCGGCAGACATTGCGATCGCACCCGGCACCCCGGTGACCTTCACTGCGACCTTCGGCCCGCAATTGAGTGTCGTCCTGGGCTTGGGCAAGGTGCGAACGCTGTTGACCGGCGCGGTGATTACTCCACGGAAGCCCTAGGCTGCGTGCTACGGGAGCGTCCTAGAATCCGTCCTTCGTTCACGGCGTTCACGCGCCTGGAGCTATTGACATGACATATTCTCGTATCGTTCTGGCGATGGTGCTATCGCTTGCGTGTGGAAACACGCTGCACCTATCCGCCCAGCGACTGAACGGCATGCGCGCAGGGCTTGGCTCTCAACCTGCAGTGGCGATGCCATCCCGCGCGCTACTGTCACGTGATTCCATCCCGCCAAGCCATTGGCAGGAAGGAGCCCTCATCGGCGGCGCCGTTGGCGCCCTGGTCGGCGTCCTGGCCGACCGCATTCAACAGGGCGAAAGCGATGATCCGTACCGGCACTTCAACTATGGCGGCCTGCTGATATCGACGTTTCTGTTTGCCGTGATCGGCGGCCTGATTGGGTCTGGCATCCACGACCGTTGAGCCGGGCGGCGCCCCGAGGGTTCAAGCGCCTCCCTCCGCCTCCGATGCCCAATCGTGACACCGCGGTGATCCAAGCGCCATCAGCTACGTGCTAGTTGCAGCATGCCAACCCACCGTGAACGATCCACCCACCGCCGAGTGAACGCCGAGTACCTCACACTTTTTGCCGAAGCGCGCATCATCGAGCGATCGGCGGCGGCCATTCGACGGATCCGGTGCAACAACGGCCGGACCCTGATCATCGTGCCGTCGCTGATCGGTGACTTCGTGACGATCCTGCCGGCGATCGCCGACTTCGTCGCTCGGCGCGCCGAGACGACCTGTGACATTGTGGTCACGACCACACTCAAGCCGCTCGCTGAGTGCATTCGCGGCATCGGTGCGGTCTACGTCGCGCGGACAACCCATGCGCGTGCCGGTGAACAACCCTGTGCGGGGCTCTCCGGCGACTACGAGGAAGTGATTGTACTCCGCGCCAGCGCCGATGTCCTGCATCACCTCGTTCCCTGCATCCGGGCGGCACGGGTCGTCACCAGGACCCGCGAGATCGCCCGCTATATCGCCTGTGATCTGCTCCGCCACATGCTGTTTCGCACCCGCCCCACGCAGCTGCGCGATTTTGGCTTTGAACTTCTGGGCGGTACACCTCGGCCAATCGCCCTGGCAGACCTGCTGTCGATTGATCCCGACGGCTGGGATGCACGACACGCCGCGACGTTGATCTGCCCGCGACGCACCAATGTTGTCATCCACACCGGCGCGAGCTGGCCGATGATGCGGTGGCCTATTGACCGGTGGATTGCGCTGGTGACAGAACTCGCCGCGACGGACCGCTACAATATCATCTTTGCAGGGCTGGAAAAGGATCGCGGCGACCTGGCACAGATCTGTGCGGTCGCGCGCTGCGCCGTGGTTTCCGCGATCGGGCTGAGTGTCGTCGGCCTAGTCGCGCTCATGGGGATGGCCGACTCGTTCATCGGGATTGACAGCGGGCCGGGAAATGTGGCGCACCTGGCTGGGCTCAAGAACGTCATCATCTACGGCCCGGGCCCTCATATCTATCTCTCCCCCGACCCGCGGAATGTTGCCATCGACAAGTCGAACGGCCGCGGCATCCGTCAACGCTATTTCACGACACAGCAGGGGTTCATCCACCGGATCTCGGTCGACGAAGTGCTTCACGCGTTTGCCCAACTCTCACCAATGAACCCGCCCATGTATTGCGCCGAGCCGGATCAATACGCGGTTGCGGCGCACGAATAGCGGCGCGAGGCGTTGGTACCGGCGCTGAGAGCTGAATGATGATAGCACGCTTGCATTCGTGACAGAGCTGACGCTCGCTCGTTGCAGCCGGATATTGCCACGTGATGTCCGCCACATAGGTTCCAGCCGCGTCGCACGCCCACATCTCTCATCACATTCCTTGCCGGAAGAAGGTCCGACATGCGCATCGTCCGCACGGCACGCAACGCTCTTGTCCTCGCTGCAGGATTGACCATCGTATCCTGCACCAGCGACACCTCCGACACTCCCGGCACGATCCAGCTCAAACCAACGATCCAACATGCCTCGCTCGGCTCCCGCCCTGATGTCGTGATCTCGCAGATCTATGGCGGTGGCGGCAACTCCGGTGCGACGCTCACGAACGACTTCATCGAACTGCACAATGCCAGCGGGTCGACCGTCAGTCTCGCCGGCTGGTCGGTGCAGTACGCGTCAGCTGCCGGGACAACCTGGCAGGTCACCGCGCTGACAGGCAGCATTCCGGCGGGCGGCTATTGGCTGGTCCAGGAATCGAAGGGTGCCGGCGGCACGACCACGCTGGTTGCCGATGACAGCGGCACCATCGCGATGAGTGCGACGGCCGGCAAGGTCGCTCTTGCCTCAAGCACCACGGCATTGACGGGCGGCGCTTGCCCCACCACTGCCGTCGACCTCGTGTCGTTCGGGACAACCGCCACCGATTGCGGCGCCAAGACGACAGCCGCCATGAGCAACACGACGGCAGCCAGTCGCGGCGACGCCGGCTGCGCCTATACCGGTGACAACTCGGCCGACTTCGCGGTCGCCGCCCCGGCGCCGCGCAACAGTGCCACGGCCGTCAGCATCTGTGCGGGTCAGGTACCAGTCGGAGCGCTCGACCATGTCACGGTATCCGGTCCGAATACCGTGATTCCTGGCAGCACCATCCAGCTGATTGCCACGCCACAGGACATCAACAATCAGACGGTGTCGACCGCGACGGTCACCTGGCAGTCGAGCGACCCGACCATTGCCACGGTCGACAACAGCGGCAAGGTGCTCGGCGTTGCGGCGAGTGCAAGCGCCGTCACGATCACTGCGACCGCGGTCGACAACGCCATCACTAGAACGGGTACGATCCAGATTACGGTGAACACGCCGGGGATCAACTGGATCGATGTCTCATCGTCGTCCACCTCATTCCCGCCGGGATTCCAGACGCAACTCTTCGTGACCGCGCGTGTCGCCAGCGGCGGTACGATCATCCCGGCCGATTTCACCTTCGAAGCGCTCGACCCGACGGTTGCGACGATCACCGATGTCCAGAACACCGGTCTCGTCACGGGTGTCGGACCACAGTCAGACGCCAGTACGCGTCCGGGCTTCCGGATTACCGCAACGCCGGTCGGCGGCGGTACGCCATATGTCTTTGTCACGCACCCGATCACGATTGAGAATCCGGCGCCCGCGCCGATCTCGATCTATGCGACCAATGATGAGTTCGGTGATCCGACGCCAGCGACCACAACAAATCCCAACGACCTGCTGATCACCAGGCCCGAGTACACCATCTCATACAACGAATCGCGCGGTACACCCAACTGGGTCTCATACGAACTCGATGCCCGCCAGATGGTCGCCGGTCAGGATCGCTGCAACTGCTTTACCGCCGAGCCGCAGTTGCCAACCGACAAGCAGATCGTCACGTCGGACTACACCAACGGCGGTTTCGATCGCGGCCACATGGCGCGGTCGGCTGATCGTACCGCCGGGAACGTCGACAACGCCTTCACCTTCATGCTGAGCAATGTCGTGCCGCAACAGGCCGACCTCAACCAGGGTGTCTGGGCGCAGTTCGAGAATGCCCTCGCTGACTCTGCCGAAGCCGGCCGCGCAGTGTATATCATCGTCGGCCCGCTCTTCTCGGCGTCACACGGCCTGACTTTCATCAGGAACGAAGGGAAGATCGCGATTCCCGACAGCACCTGGAAAGTTGCGCTGATCGGCCCGCGCAACGGCGCAAATCCGTTCACCCGCGGCACCATTCAATCATGGGACGACCTGGCCGGCTTGACGCTGCTGGCGGTGAACATGCCCAATATTGCCGGCGTGCGAAATGATCCATGGCAGAAGTACCTGACCACGGTCGACAAGATCGAAGCTTCCACCGGGTATGATTTCCTGTCGTTGCTGCAGATCTCCTACCAGAATGCGCTCGAAGCGGGCGATCGGCCGCCCGTGGCGGCATTCGCCGAGACGGTCACCGCGAACGAGGACGCACCGGTCACGCTTGACGCTTCTGCCAGTACTGATCCTGACCTCGGTCGCACTGATCTGGGCCGCGCCGAAGCGCTGAGCTACAGTTGGACCTTCAGCGATGGTGGCAACGCGTCGGGCAAGGTCGTTACCCATACCTTCAAGGACAACGCCGGTGCGACCGCGACCCTCACGGTGACCGACGCATTCGGCTGGCCAAAGAGCATCACGCAGAACGTCGTCGTCAACAATGTCGCGCCGACGGTGACTCTTTCGGCGGCCCCGACCACCGTCGTGTCGGGTACCCAGGTCTTTGCTCTTGGCCGCTTCACTGATCCGGGCCCGGATTCCCCATGGCAGGCGCTGTTCAACTGGGGCAATGGCACGACCAGCAGCCAGACGCTGCTCACCCAGGGCAGCAGCTTCAACGCCTCAGCGCGCCTCTTCGATGTGGGCTCACACAACATCACTCTCTCGGTCACCGACAAGGATGGCGGTGTCGGCAGTCGCACGGTGACGGTCAACGTTGTGCGCCAGCCAGTTCTGGGTGTGGGCGCGCCGGCGCTGATGTCGTTCGCGCACCCTGCAGCGGGTGACATCACCGTCACACTCTATTCAGACGCACTAGTCGACGTCACGACGCTGGACCTGTCATCGGTGCGGGTCGGCAGCGTGGGCAAGACAGTGCCGGTCACTGCGACGGTGAAAGGCCACGCCAGTATCGCCCTGCACTTCAGCAAGCAGGCATTGGTATCAGCGGGCGCGGTAACCAACCGGACCGACCTGCTGCAGGTGGTGGGCACGACCGGTAGCGGCGTGCAGCTCGTGGCAGCACCGATTCTGCTGGTCCGCTAGGCCCAGCGGAAGAAGCGGCGGCCCGGAGGCGATCGTCTCCGGGCGCTGACTCCCCAAACGCCCGCCAACGCGCTGGCACCGATCTCGATGTCGGTGCCAGCGTTCTGGCTTCGCGGGTGGTCTTTGATTCGAGGTATCTTTCCAACGGCAGTGCCAGTTTCCTGTTCTGTCGTCGGTTTCCATCTCGATTCTCCACTCCCGGAACATCCCGATGAGCCCTGTTGCTGCAGATCTACCCGACGACGAGAGGCCCCTCCCGGTCGGGATCCCCGGCCTGGACGACATTCTCCGCGGCGGCCTGTCGCCCAACTGTCTCTACCTGGTCAGCGGCTCCCCCGGTTCCGGCAAGACCACGCTGGCGATGCAGTTCCTCCTCGAAGGGGCCCGCCGTGGCGAGCGGTCGCTTTACATCACGCTCTCCGAGTCGCGCCGCGAGATCGAGAAGGTCGCCCGCAGTCACGGCTGGGATCTCTCGGGGATCAGGATCTGCGAACTGATCCCGTCGGAGAACGCTCTCTCCGGTGACGCGCTCCTCACAGTTTTCAATCCATCTGAACTGGAACTCGCGGAGACGACCGAGGCGATGATCGCCGCCGTGGAGGAGTACCAGCCACAGCGCGTCGTCATTGACTCGCTCTCCGAGCTCCGCCTGGTGGCGCAGAGCTCACTGCGCTATCGCCGGCAGATTCTCTCGCTGAAGCAGTTCCTCGCCGGCAAGGATTGCACCGTCCTCCTCCTCGACGACGGCACCTCCGAAAGCGGCGATGGCCAGCTCGAGAGCATCGCGCACGGCGTGGTGACCCTCGAACAGCTCGCCAACCAGTATGGCGCCGAGCGGCGGCGGCTGCGCATCCTCAAGATGCGTGGCGTCCAGTTCCGTGGCGGCTACCATGATTTCGTGATTCGCCGCGGCGGACTCGACGTCTTCCCGCGCCTGGTCGCATCAGAGCACGTCACCGAGGTGATCGACGGCGATCTCCCCAGCGGCAATGCCGGCCTCGATGCGCTCCTCTGCGGCGGCATTCCGCTCGGTACCAGCACGCTCCTTCTCGGCCCCGCCGGCACCGGCAAGTCGACCATCGCGACCCAGTTTGCCGTCTCGGCTGCGATGCGTGGCGAGCGCGCCGCCATGTACGTGTTCGACGAGAATATCGGCACCTTCCGCACCCGCTCCCGCAAGCTTGGCATCCCGGTCGAAAGCCACATCGCCAGCGGCATGCTGACGGTGCAGCAGGTCGACCCCGCCGAGCTCTCGTCAGGCGAGTTCGCCGCGATCGTGCGTCGCGCGGTCGATGGTACCGATGCAGCCGGCGTACCGGCGCGCGTGATCGTGGTCGATTCACTCAACGGCTACCTCAACGCCATGCCCGAGGAGAAGTTCCTCACCGCCCAGCTGCACGAGCTCCTCTCCTACCTCGGCCAGCAAGGGGTCGTGACGCTGATGACCGTGACGCAGGCCGGGATGGTCGGCTCGATGCAGTCGCCGGTCGACACCACCTACCTCGCCGACAATGTCATCCTCTTCCGCTACTTCGAGGCGCGGGGGATGGTCCGCCGCGCGATCTCGGTCGTGAAGAAGCGCAGCGGTGAACATGAGCTCACGATTCGCGAGCTGACTGTGACCGGCGCCGGGATGACAATCGGCGAACCGCTGGAGCAGTTCCAGGGGATCCTCACCGGCGTGCCGATGTTTGTGGGCTCCGATCAGGTACTGATGCCCAAGGTGCCAGGCGCTCGGTGACGACTGACAGTGCCGCGGTCCGTGAGGCCCGCGTGCTGCTCCTGCCACCGACGCGTCGTGATGCCGACGCCATCCGGAAGCTGCTCGAAGGGGCCGCGATTCCGTGCGTCGTCTGCGGGTCGCTGCCAGAACTGTGCGCCGAAATCACAGCGGGGGCC
Source organism: Gemmatimonadales bacterium (assembly GCA_036499125.1). Lineage (GTDB taxonomy): Bacteria > Gemmatimonadota > Gemmatimonadetes > Gemmatimonadales > GWC2-71-9 > Palsa-1233. The sequence continues at coordinate 34,511 of DASYEH010000007.1, read as the reverse complement.
GCGGCGGTCCTCATCTCCGAAGAGGCGTTCGTTGCCGAGGCGCAGCGCCTGGTCAACGTGATCCGGCATCAGCCGGTCTGGTCCGACCTGTCGACCATCGTGCTGTCGCGGTCGGGTGCCGAATCGCCGCGACTGACGGCGGTCCTGCCGGCAATCGGCAACGCCACGGTGATCGAGCGTCCGATCCGGATCACCACGTTCCTGACCCTGATCCGTTCGGTGCTGCGCGCCCGTAGCCGGCAATACGAAGTGCGTGACCGGCTTCGTGAGGTCGAAATCGCTGGCGAAGCGCTGCGCCGAGAGGAAGCGCGCTATCGCGACCTGGTTGCGGCCTTCTCGAATCTGCTCGACAGCGCACCGTTCGGCGTCTATGTCGTCGACTCGCAACTGCGGATGTACTCGGTCAACGCCAGCTCGCAGGGCGCATTTGCCAACGTGCATCCGTTGATTGGCCGCGACTTCGGCGAGGTGATGCGGATTCTCTGGCCCGAGGCGTTTGCCGCGGAGGCGGTGGCGCGCTTCCGGCACACACTGGAGACCGGCGAACCGTACATCGCCCCGACGCTCACCGAAGTGCGGGCAGATGTCGGTGACATCGAGTCGTACGAGTGGGAACTGCATCGGGTGCAGCTCCCGGGTGAGTTCGGCGTCGTCTGCTACTTCTACGATTCAACCAAGCTGCGCCACGTCGAGTTCGAGTTGCGCGAGGCGCGCCGCAAGGTCGAGGCCGCGACGCTCGCCGGCGAGGTCGGCATCTACTACTGGGATGTCGCCAGCGACCGCCTCAGCGGCGACGCCAACTTCCGCTCGTTCTTCGACGTTGAAGTCGACGCGTTGGGTGCTGCTCCGATTGACGCCTTCATGGAGCTGATTCATCCTGACGACCGGGAGATGGTACGGGAGGCGGTCGAGGCGACACTCGCGCACGACGCACCATACCAGTCGGAATACCGGATCCGGCATCCTAACGGCGAGCGGTGGATCGTGGCGCGCGGCGTGGTCGAGCGCAACAGCGAAGGCGCGCCGATCGGCTGGGCTGGCGTCATCGTCGATATCACCGAACGGAAGCGGGCAGAAGAAGAGCGGCGCGAGCTGCTGGAAAGTGAACGGGCCGCGCGGGCCGACGCTGAACGGGCCGGCCGGATCAAGGATGAGTTCCTCGCCACGCTTTCGCACGAACTGCGCACGCCGTTGAGCGCCATCATGGGGTGGTCCGAAGTGCTCAAGCTTCCCGGGCGCTCGCCCGCCGACCTGGAGCAGGGGCTCGCGACCATCGAGCGTAACGCCCGGGCCCAGACGCGGATCATCGAGGACCTGCTCGACATGAGCCGGATCGTCAGCGGCAAGGTCCGGCTCGACGTACAGCCGATCGATCTCGAACTGGTGGTCGCCGCCGCCGTCGACACCGTTCGGCCAGCCGCTGACGCCAAGGGCGTGGTCATCGATGTCGATCCAGCGATGTCCGGAGTTGCGATTTCCGGTGACCCGAGCCGGCTGCAGCAGGTCTTCTGGAACCTGCTCAGCAATGCCGTGAAGTTCACGCCGCGTGGCGGACGGATCGATCTGCGCATCCGACAGCAGGCCTCGCAGGTCGACGTCACCGTTGCCGACACCGGCGAAGGGATCGATCCGGCGTTCCTGCCGCTGCTGTTCGATCGATTCCGGCAAGCCGATGCCACCACCACCCGGCACCATGGTGGTCTCGGCCTCGGCCTCGCGATCGTGAAGCAACTGGTCGAGCTGCATGGTGGTACCGTGACGGCCGAGAGTGCAGGTGTGCAGCAAGGGGCGTCGTTGACGGTGTCGCTACCGACCGTTGCCATGCAGCCGGATGTCGCTTCCGATGCCGTCATGCCGGTACCGATGCCGGTCGAGATGACCAGCGGCATCGGATCGCACGACATTGCCGGGATCCGGATTCTGGTGGTCGATGATGAACCGGATTCGCGGGCGCTGGTCAAGCGCTTGCTCGAGACCGGCAACGCCACCGTCGTGGCCGCAGGTTCTGCCGCCGAGGCGCTGCAACTCTTCTCCGTCTTCCGTCCGGCAGTCGTGATCTCTGATATCGGGATGCCGATCGAGGACGGTTACTCGCTGATCCGGCGGCTGCGCGCGCTGAGCCCGGGTGACGGCGGCAACACACCGGCGATCGCGCTGACAGCGTACGCCCGCAACGAGGACCGTGACCGGGCGCTGCTATCCGGATTCCAGGATCACGTCGTCAAGCCGATTGAGCCCGCGCGGCTTCTCGCTGCCATCGCGCGGGTGGCGGGGCCGGGCGCCGGGCTGCCTTCCTGATCGCCGGCCGCAGTGTTCGCGCGGTCGGACAGAGCCGCCACGACCGTTGCAACTTGCCGAACAAATCAATGACACCACCTGCCAGTTGTGTCATAAACCATGCAATAGCAATGGGTTAGGCCAACTCACCACGAGGCCCGAAAGATGCACCTTTGACTCGCAACGGAGGCTTGCGATGTCAATCAGCCATTCTCACATTCGCTACGTGGCAGGATCCCCAAGCGCCCGCCCCATCAATACTCAAAGCAGCAGCTCTGAGCCTCGGGGACGCGCCGAGCGGATCGCCACCTTCGCGGCCCTGGCGGCCATCGTCATTGCGGCGGTCACCCTCATTGGCTGGATCACCACCACGCCGCTGCTGACCTCGCTGGTGCCCGGGATTGTTCCAATGAATCCGGTCACTGCCGTGTCCTGCCTCATTGCTGCGGCTGGTGCGCTCATGCTTCGCGGGCAGCACGACCAGCGGCGCGCCCTCGTGCGTCTGTTCGGTGGCGTCGCGATCGTGCTGCCGTTGCTCTGTCTCAGTCGCGTCTATCTCCCATGGGATCTCGGCCCTGATCGCCTGCTCTTCATGAAGTCGCTGGCGTTGCCCATCGCTGGCTTCATCAACCGGATGGCGCCGGTCACCGCCGGTGGCTTCGCGCTGTCGGGTCTCTCGCTGACGCTGCTGACGATGCGATCACCGCAGGCGCGCCGGGCGGGACTGGCCGCCGCCATCGTGGTGGGGCTCGTCGGCCTCGCGGTCATCATCGATTACGGCTACCAGGCGCGCACTCCTGGTGCCGTGAGCGGATTCATTCCGGTCGCATTCAACACCGCGTTGGCGCTCCTCTGCGTCAGCATCGCACTGCTTGCCGCCCGTCCCAATGAAGGCGTGACGCTCCTCTTCCGCGATACCGGGATCGGCAGCTCCGTTGCCCGGCGCCTGCTCCCCGCGGCTGTGATCATCCCGACGACCGTCGGCTGGCTCGAACTGCGTGGCGCCGACTTCGGGTGGTACGGTGCCGCAACCGGCTCGGCGCTGGTCGCCATCATCACCACCGTGCTGCTCATCGCACTGGTCTGGCGGAACGCGCTGAGCGTGAACCGGGCCGACGAAGCGCGCGGCCGAGCCGAACGGGAACTGCGCGACCTCAACCAGACGCTGGAAGCGCAGGTCGAACTGCGGACCCGGGCGCTGGAACTGAGCAACGCGGAACTCCACAGCGGGATCGCTGCGAAACGGCACGCCGAAGCCGAGCTGCGGCGCGCGGCGGATGACCTGCGTGGCTCGTTCGAAGCGTCGCCGCTGGCGATCTGCTCGCTGTCGCCCGACGACATCGTGCTGAGCTGGAATCGCGCCGCTGAAACGCTCTTCGGCTGGAGCGCCACCGAGGTGATCGGCCAGCCGCTACCGATCGTGCATGACGCGCTGCAACAGGAATCCGAAGAGCTGACTGCGCGGGTGCTCGCGGGCAAGTCAGTAACCGACTATGAAACGAAGCGCCGCTGCCGCGACGGTTCGCTCCGCGAAGTGAGCGTCTCGACCGCCGCGCTGTACAGCGAAAGCGGCGCCGCGCGCGGAGTCGTCGCGGTGTACACGGAGATCGGGCAGCGGAAGCAGCTCGAACGCCAGCTGCACCAGGCGCAGAAGATGGACGCGATCGGCCAGCTCGCCGGCGGCGTCGCACACGACTTCAACAATATCCTGACGGTGATCCAGGCGTCGGCGGAGTTCCTGTCGGAGTCACTGGACGAAAGCGATGTCCGGCGCGAGGACGCGTTGCAGATTCATGTTGCGGCACAGCGCGCGGCGCGACTGACTCGGCAGCTGCTCACTTTCAGTCGTCAGGGCACCGCCGAACGCCAGGACATCCAGCTGACTGGCGTGGTCGATCAGGTCGAGTCGATGCTGCGTCGCCTGCTGCCAGCGAATGTGGAGCTGATGATCCAGCACGGAGCGGAACGCGGCCTGGTGCACGCCGACCCGAACCAGCTCGAGCAGGTCATCGTCAATCTGGTGGTCAATGCCCGCGACGCGATGCCGCATGGCGGCCGGATCATGATCGAGACGCAACCGGCGGAGCTGGACGACCACTACGCCAGCAATCAGGTTGGTGTCACGCCGGGGGCGTACGTCATGCTCACGGTCACTGATACCGGCGCCGGGATGTCACTGGAGACCCAGGCCCGGATCTTCGAGCCGTTCTTTACCACCAAGGCGGCGGGCGAAGGGACTGGCCTTGGCCTGGCGACGGTCTATGGCATCGTCAAGCAGTTCAACGGGCATATCTGGGTATACAGCGAAGTGGGGAAGGGGACGACCTTCAAGGTCTACCTTCCCGAAGTGCGCAGTGCCGCCAGCGCCAGCATTGTCGCGGAGCCGGTCGCACCCCCGGCGACGACGGTCGGAGCGCGTGTGCTGCTGGTGGAGGACCATGCATTGGTGCGGCGCGCCGTCCACGCCCAGCTTGAACGTCAGGGATACGTGGTCACCGACGCCGAGAATGCCGACCAGGCGTTGGCGCTCTTCGCCGGGCAGGCCGATTCTTTTGATCTGGTGCTGTCGGACATGATGATGCCGGGGCTTTCCGGCCTCGAGCTGCGCCAGCAGCTGCGGAGCGATGGGGTGACGACGCCGGTGCTGCTGATGTCGGGCTACTCGGAGTATGCGATCAAGAGCCAGGGGTCGGCGGTTGAACTGGCCCCGCACATCGAGAAGCCATTCACCACGGCGCTGCTGGTCAGCGAGATCGAGGCGTTGCTGCAGAGCCGGAGTCAGGCGCGGGCCTGACCGCCCGACGCTACTTTCGGGGGATCCATTTCGGGAGCACGGTTGACCTATCGCTCAGCGGTTGATGCCTCGATCGCCAGCATCATTGGTGTATCGCTCACGAGTACGCTGGTCATCCTGGTCTATGCTGCGCTGCAGAGCGGCACTCCGGGGGTCATGGTCGTCGTGCTGCCGACCTTCGCGCTGGTCGCTGGTGGCACGATCTGGATCACGTTCGCGACCAGCTACACCGTTGGCGACGGGTTGTTGCTGGTGCGATCGGGGCCATTCCGCTGGCGGGTGCCGCTTGACCAGATCACCAGGATCACGACCTCTCGAAGCGTTCAGTCCGCTCCAGCGCTATCGCTCGATCGCCTCGACGTCGCCTACGGAGCGGGCCGGCATATCCTGATCTCGCCCACACCTCGACACGCCTTTCTCCAGGAGCTCGGTGAGGCGGGCGTTCCTGTGAACTGACAGGGTCCGTCTTTCCGCTGTCAGGTGCCATCTTTCTGTCGTCAGGTTCCATCTTTTGCCAATCAGGGTCCGTCAACAGGCGTTCAGGTGTCTCCTGCACGCTGTTCGACGACATAATTCCGGCGTCAGGTGTCTCCTGCACCCAGTTCGACAACATAATTCCGGCGTCAGGTGTCTCCTGCACGCTGTTCGACGACATAATTCCCGTGACAGGTGTCTCCTGCAGCCGCACCGACGACATAATTCCTGCGACAGGTGTCTCCTGCACGCTGTTCGACGACATAATTCCGGCGTCAGGTGCCTCCTGCACGCGGTTCGACGACATAATTCCGGCGTCAGGTGTCTCCTGCACGCGGTTCGATGACATAATTCCGGCGTCCGGTGTCTCCTGCACGCGGTTCGACGAGATAATTCGTTACATCGGCTCCAACTTTCGTCTGTTCGACTCCTTCATCAGGTCGCTCGACCTCATCTGCAGGGTGTTCGACCATTTCTTCGTGCCGTTCGACCATTTCTACTTGAGCATCGACGATTTCTCTCACCTGCCGGACCCTGGTCCGGGCCTCACGCGGCCGGCCGATGGTCACGCCCGGTCGGGCCCTTTGCCGCCGTTGAGGCCACCGAAGTGCCGCGCCAGGTTGAGGCCGAGGAGGAGGATGCCAGCGCCGAATGCGATGACATCGGCGGTGTTCTCCAGGTCGAACTGCCCGACCCGGCAGGTCAGCAGGTAGGCAATGACCAGATTGAAGAATCCCCAGACGACGTTCACCGTCGCGGAAGAGAGTCCCTGGCCCGGCGGTTTGGCGAACGGGCTCGGAAAGCGGTGTCCGGCGACACCGGTGACGAGGTGCGGGATGGCGTTGATCAACACCGCTCCGCCGAAGAAATACGAGACGAGATGCATGGCAGGCTCCTGACCAGGTAAGGCGAACCGGAGCGAAAAGAGCGGAAGGAGCGAGCAAAAGGAAAGGTCGAGCTCAGTCAGCGTCGGGTTATGCTTATTGCAACGTCCCGGGTGACCTCAGCGAACCCCCACGAAACGGCGGAGCAATGGCCAGTTCAGCCACATTTGGGTCGGTGCAGCAGGATCTGCATTTTGCCCTCCGCACGCTCCGGCGCAACCTCGGCTTTGCGCTGACGGTGGTGGCGACATTTGCACTGGGGATCGGGGCGACGACGGCGATGCTGACGGTCGTGCACACCGTGCTGATTCAGCCGCTGCCATATCCGAATGCGGATCGGATTGTCTTTTTTGGCGGTGGCCGGAGCGGGACCTCGGTGCCCGACTTCCTGGACTATCGCGCGTCGGACAACGCGAGGCGGGTCTTCCAGCATCTGGCCATCTGGGACGCGAGCACGGTCGTGATTTCGGGCGCCGCGGCACCGGAACAGCTCGCGTCGCTGGATGTGACACCGGGCTTCTTTCCGGTCCTTGGGATTCAGCCAGTCCTGGGGCGCTTCCTCGTCGACGATGATGCGCCCGGCGCAGTAGTGCTTTCCAGCGATCTCTGGCGGCGGCGATTCGGTGGCAGCCGAGCCATTATCGGTCAGACAGTCACGCTGGACGGTCGCGCCGCGTTGGTCGTGGGAGTCGCGCCACCGCTGGTCGACCCCATGTTGAATGGTGACGTCTTTCGCCCGTTCGACGCTCACGCTCCGCATGCAATGGTCCGGGCATACCACACCCAGCCGGTAATTGGCCGGTTACGGCCGGGCGTCACGCTGCAGGCGGCCCAAGCCGCGATGGCACTCGTCGGGGTGAGACTGGCAGCCACTTATCCCGAGGACGCAGGTCAGTCCGTCAAGATCCAGCCCTATGCCGATATTGTAGTTGGAGATGCACGAGCGCAATTGTGGACGCTGCTCGCCGCAGTGTGCCTGGTATTCCTGATCGCGTGTGCCAACATCGCGAGCCTGATGGTGGCTCGTAGTGCCACGCGGGATGCGGAACTCTCCACCCGTGTGGCGCTTGGTGCGTCCGGCCAGCGCGTGATGCAGCAACTGGTGACTGAAAGTGTCTTGCTGGCGCTCGCCGGCGGCCTTCTCGGAATGATGCTGGCAGTGGCCCTCCTTCACCAATTGCGCATCACAGCGGCGCTACCGCGGGTGACCGACCTCCATGTCGACGGCGTTGCATGGCTCTGTGGCGGCGCGCTGTCGCTGCTGGCTGGCGTGCTGGTTGGCGTCGTGTCGGCAATGCGGGCGGCTCGGGTAGCGCTGCAGGTCTCGCTGAACGTGGGTGGACGCGGAACCCAGTCGCGACGGTCATCACGGGCAAGAGACAGTGTCATCGTGCTTCAGGTCGCCGCGTCGATGATCCTGCTTTCCGGTGCAGCGCTCCTGTTGCAGAACTATTCGCGGCTGACCCATGTCAAGCTGGGGTTCAATCCTGACAATCTGATGGTGACCAGTATTGCTGTGCCGCGAGCGCAGTACGACCCATTCGCCGCCGTACGCGTATGGGACGACCTGCTCGCCGAGCTCAAGCGAGATCCGCAAGTCATCGATGTTGCGGCAGCGTCGCAGTTGCCGTTCGTGCCGGGTGGCAACGGATACTACAGTGTCGTAGGTCGGCCAGTTTCGGACCTGCAGAAGCTGCCGAGCGCTCAGATAGACGTTGTCACGCAGGACTACTTTCGCACGCTGCAGATCCCGCTGGTCGCCGGCCAGCTCTTCGACGCAGACGGCCTCTCCAACGGCGAGGGGGCATTGGTGGTTAGCGGCGGCACCGCGACCTCGGCCTTCCCATTGGAACAGGCACTGGGGAAGTATCTCAGCTTCCCCGATTTTGCAGGGCTCCCTTCCGTGATTGTTGGCGTCGCGGCCGACGTACGGGCATTCGGATTCAACATGGATCCGCCGGACGTCATCTACCTCCCGCTTCACCAGCTGCGCGGTTGGGCCAACGGGTTGCGGCTGATTGTCCGAACGCGCGGTGATCCGCTGGCGGTGACCCGCACCGTCCGCAACGACCTGTTCCAGCTGGCCCCCTCCCTGACCCTTGGCCGGGTTCGTACGATGTCCGAGATCATCGGTCGGTCGACTGCACGCCAGCGACTCGAAACCACGGTTCTTGGGGGATTCGCCTGCTGCGCGCTGGCCCTCGCCGCGCTCGGTCTCTACGGCCTGCTGGCTTATTCCGTCGCCACGCGCCGCGACGAGTTCGCAATTCGATATGCCCTCGGCGTGCAGACGCGACAGCTGTTCGCGCTGGTCCTGAACCGCGGCATGGCGCTGGTCGCCATCGGACTGGGCGCCGGGCTCATCCTGCTGCCAATCGAACTCGGTGTCCTGCGACGAACCTTTGCCGTCACAGAGGTTGACACGACGACGCTGGTCGCAGCGATTGCCGTGCTCGGCCTGGTTGGCTTCGGTGCCTGTGTCGGCCCGGGAATCAACGCGGTCCGCCTCGGCACGCGGTGGATCCGGAACAATTGACCAACGCCGTGTTCAACGAGCAGCCACCGAGTGAAATCCGCACCGCGCGCCTGCTGGTACGGGCATGGCAACCTGGTGACGCTCCGATGCTCAAGCAGGTCGTCGACGCGAATCTCGTGCATCTGCAGCGCTGGATGCCGTGGGCGATGCACGAGCCGTCCCCGCCGGAAGTCGTCGCTGAGCGCGTGACGCAGTTCGCCGATGCCTTTTCAGCTGGCATCGAATGGCTCTACGGCATATTCGCGCCGGACGGCAACGATCTGCTCGGCGGCTGTGGCCTGCACCCGCGCATCGGTCCGTCGGGGCTGGAGATGGGGTACTGGCTCGCGGCGGAACAGACGGGGAAGGGCTTTGCCACTGAGGCTGCCGGGGCGCTCACCGGTGCGGCATTAGCGTTACCCGGGATCGACCATACCGAAATTCGATGTGACCCGTGGAACCTCGCCAGCGCCGCCGTGCCCAGGCGACTCGGGTACCGCCTTGTCGAGCAGCTTCGGCATGACGCCGTGACACCCGCCGGTGCACCGCGCGACACCATGGTCTGGCGGATGACCCGCGAGGATTTCGACCGTCGAGCTTGAAGGTATTATTGGGCATCCTCTTCACTTCACTCTGGGGTATTCCATGAAACTGCACCTTGCTGCCGCGTTGACCGCTTCGCTGGCGTTTCCTGCATTGCTGGCCGCGCAGTCAGCGCCGGTTGCCACCGCCTTTCGATCTGACGCATCGTCGCGCGCGACCAATCTGATTGCCGCCGCCGAGACAATGCCGGCGGACAAGTACGGCTACAAGCCGACTGCCGCGCAGATGACCTTCGCGCAGGTGGTCATGCACCTGGCCGAGGGGAATGACATCCTTTGCGCGGCCATTGGCGGGGTCAAGGAGCCGACGCGTGCGAAACTCGCCGATACGACATCGAAGAGCGTGCTCGTGGCGCGACTGAAGGAGACCTTTGCCTTCTGCGGTACCGCGCTTGCGAGCGTCGACGATGCGAAGCTCACCGAAGAGATCCCGCTCTTCGGCCGCAAGATGACGCGCGCGGCAATCATGACGCTGACCACCGGTGATTGGGCTGACCACTACAGCCAGTCGGCGATCTACCTGCGGATGAACGGGCAGCTGCCGCCAACGGCGAAAAAGAAGGGATGATGCGCTGGCTCGTGGTCGTTGGCGCCGTCATCGTGGCGCTCGCTCCTGCGCCGGTGGTGGCGCAGGGCACGGCGAGTGACTCGGCGGCGGTCACGTCGGCCGTCGCTGCATCGCTGCTGCTCGACCTTCGCGGTGACAAGAATCATCGCGGGCCGGTTATCTTCGCCATGCGTCGCGACACGAGCTCGGCATCAACATGGATGCGACGGATCCATGCAGCATTGCGAGAAGAAGCGCCAGAAGAAGTCATTGATACCGCGGCACCGTCGGCGCTACGCTTCTCGCTCCAGCAGCTACTCTGGTCCAGCGACAGCATCGTGGTGCTGGGAGCCTTTTCGCGCTGCTATGCTGGCAGTACTGGAATGAGCTTCTGGAGCCATTCGGTCCGGATCGTGATCCCGCACAGCAATGGCAACTGGGTGGCAACGCATCCGACGATCCTGGCGCGTGCGGATGGCACTTGTTCTGCCGGCGTCTTCACCAAGCCCGGCGCTGGGTCCCGCTAGCGTGACGCTTTCCCGCCGCGACGCTCTGCGCGAGCTGAGCGCGCTCTTCGCCGTGCCGTTCCTCCGCTGGCCGGCACGCGTCAGCGACCCGCTGGCGGGCACGATCGTCGAATACCAGGCCGGCCGCAAGCGCGGTGACTGGACCGCTGAGCAGGTGGTCCAGCAATCGCTCGATCGCTGCCACAAATGGAATGACACTCTGCATGCCATCGACGGATTGTCGGCAACGGCACTGGCCGATGCACGAGCATCGGATGCGCGGGCACGGCGCGGCCATCTCCGCGGCCCGCTCGACGGTGTGCCGGTGTTCGCCAAGGCGATCTACGACATGAAGGGGTTGCCAACCACGGCATCCAACGCCGAGTGGGCGCGACTCTTTCCCGAGCCGATGCGCCGCGACGCAGTCGAGATTGCCCGGATGCGTGACACCGGCGCTGTCGTGCTCGGCAAGGGCGTTGCTGATGACTTTGCCTATCACGGCAACGGCACCAGCTCGCTGTCGGGCCAGGTGCGGAATCCCTACGATCCCGCTGGCATCAAGACGCCCGGTGGGTCGAGCGCCGGGCCGGCGGTATCAGTTGCCTGCGCCCTCGCGTTCGCCGCGGTTGGCACCGACGACGGCGGATCGAACCGTATTCCAGCCCAGTTCTGCGGTGTGGTCGGCATGAAGCCGACCTTCGGCCTCGTGCCGCGGACCGGCGTGATCCCGACCTGGCCATATCTCGACACCCACGGTCCACTCGCTCGCAACGTGGCCGATGCTGCACTATTGCTCGACGTGATCGCCGGCCCCGATCATTCCGACGGACTGGCGCTCACGGCCCACTGGAAGCAGGGTGCGCTCGCGCTGCTGAAGGACGACGCGCTCGTCAATGCCCGCCTGGGTCTGGTCGAAGTGCATGTACCCCGCACGCAGATGAGTGTGGAATCATTGGCGGTCTTTGATCGCGCCGTCGCCGATCTGGTGGCCGCCGGTGCGGTGGTCGAGCCGAGTGCGCAGACGGTCACCCGAGTCAACTTGCGACAGCTGTTCATGGCGGCAGCGAAGGCGCGCGGTGATGTTGTTCCCAACGCCGATTCACCACCTGCCACCGCCAACGCCCTGTATCGCTATTTCAAGACCCACGGCGGCGATGCGCGGCGCGACGTCCAGCGCGGGCTCGCAGCGTATCGCGCGTTCTACGATGTGCTACCGGCCAGCTGGGACGCGATGTCCAGGATCATCGAGCAGCCATACGAACGTGACGCGGCTGGACAGTCGTTCGCCCGTTCGCGCGCGGCAGTTGTCGCGCAACTCGCCGAGACGTTTCGGAGCCAGCGACTTGACGCCATGATCTATCCGACAATGCCCTTTCCCGCGCCGCGGGCCGTTGATCCGTGGCCTGATGTGCGCACCGCCCTCGGCTTCGGGAACTGGCTTGGCTTGCCGGAAGTCTCGGTGCCTGCCGGACTTGGTGCGGACGGCATGCCCGCCGGCAATATCTCGTTTGTCGGATTGCCTGGGAGCGACCGGCAGTTGCTCGCGCTGGCGCATGCATACCAGGTGAGGTCGCAGCGATTTGTCGCGCCGCCGACGCCTGCGTGAATGGTAGTGCGTCGCCGTATTTCGATATGGAGCGTCGATCACGGCTATCGTCGTGGTGTGCTTCGGCGACGCGCCTGACGTGACCGCCGTCAGTGCATGACGCGCTGCTCACCCGTCCCGCGATCGAGTACCGAGCGAATCACGCCAGTGATATCACGAATCGTGAATGGTTTCTGCAGGAACGTCTGCGAAGAGTCGATCAGTCCGCGGCGCACGACGGCGTCGTCGGTGTAGCCGGAGGTGAAGATCACCTGCAGGTCGGGATAGTCGGCCTGGAGCGCCTGGGCAAAGGCGTGTCCATCCATTCCCGGCATCATCAGGTCGGTGACCACCAGGTCGATTCGCTGCCGATGCTGTGCCGCCACGGCAAGTCCCGCCTTGCCATCCGCTGCTTCCAGCACTGAATAGCCGGTCCGCTCCAGCATCTTGCGGGTTGCGCGCCGCACGGCATCATCGTCTTCGACCAGCAACACGGTTTCACCGCCGGACGCTGCGACCGGCACTGCTGCCTGGGTTGCTGCGACAGGTGCCGCATTGGCGGTCGCTTCGGGCAGGTAGACCTTGAACGTGGTGCCGTGGCCAAGCTCGCTGTAGACCCAGATGTGACCGCCGAGCTCCTTGACGATACCGTATACGGTGGCGAGGCCCAACCCGGTGCCGCGGCCGACCGCCTTGGTGGTAAAGAACGGCTCGAAGATCTTCTCGCGGGTCGCCTGGTCCATGCCGATCCCGGCGTCGCTGACTGCGAGCATGATGTAGCGACCAGCTGCCACATCGCCGTGCGATTGTTGATAGGCCGCGTCGAGTTCCACGGCGACCACTTCGATGCTGAGGGCGCCGCCATCGGGCATCGCATCGGAGGCATTGACCGCCAGGTTGACGATGATCTGCTCGACCTGACTGGTGTCGGCGGTGATCAACGCCGGCATCGCGGGGACCCGCGTCTCCAGTTCGATATTCTCGAAGAGCAGGCGGCTGAGCATCGGCTGCAGGCCGGTGATGATCCGGCCGGCGTCGAGTACCTGGTGCTGCACTACCTGCTTTCGGCTGAAGGTCAGGAGTTGTCGCGTGAGCGCAGACGCCCGGGTGGCGGCGTCGCCAATCTCCGCGGCGTATCGATGCTGGTCGTGGTCGAGCGGTGCCTGTACCAGCAGTTCCGAATAGGCACTGATGACGGTCAGCAGATTGTTGAAATCGTGCGCGATGCCGCCCGCCAGCCGGCCGATCGCTTCCATCTTCTGCGACTGGCGGAGCTGATCTTCCAGCGCTGTCCGGGTGCTTTCCGCGGCCAGGCGAGCGGTCACATCGGTGGCAGCAACCAGTCGCGCTTGCCGGCCCGGAATGGCGACGGGACGGCCCCGCGCCTCCATCACGATCAATGCGCCGTCCTTGCTGCAATGCTGCAGCAACGTCACCTCGTCGGTGTCGACATCGGTGGCTGCCATTCCCGGCATCGCGATGGCTGCTGGTGCGCGCAGTGCCAGCAGCGTCATGCCGGTGAACTCATCGCGCGAATAGCCATACTGCCGCACCATCGCTTCGTTGACGCGCAGCAGGGCGAGCGTGTCGCGATCATGGACCCACATCGGATGCGGGTTGTCTTCGAAGAGCAGGCGCCACTCCTCTTCTGACAAGGTCCGCCGCTGTACTTCTTCGTCGATGCGGTTGCGCATCCGGCCAAACGCGGTGGCGAGGCGGCCCAACTCATCGTGGGCCCGGATCGCAACTGGACTGGCGGCTTCACTGCCAATCGCATCGACCGCGCGGGTGAGCTCAGCCAGTGGCAAGGTCAGCCGTCGGCTGAACCGCCATGCGAGTACCAGGCCGAACAGGAGCACCGCAAGCGACACGGCGATGAAGCTGGCGAGAAAGCCGTGGGCCGGCGCAAGCACGGTCGCCATTGGAAACTCGACCAGGACCCACCACGACGTGCCGGGGACGTTGGTGGCCTCGGCCAGGCGCGGGCCAGCGCCATCCCGGACATAATGCATCGTTCCGCTGCGCCTGGTCAGGTCGACCGGTGGCGGTGCTGCCATCGCCGCCTGATCAGTCCACGCGCCGGGAACGCTGCCGATATAGAGCACGCCATCCGACCCGATCAGTCTCCTGATCTGATCGCGGGCACGGGGTCGGCTGCTGATCCGCTGCCAGAGCACGACGTACCCGATGCGGCGGCCGCTGTCGCGGACCGGTGCAATGGCTGGTACGACGACGGTGTCGCCAATTGCCTGAAATCTTCCTACGGTGCCGGAGTCCCGGTTGACCACGGCGGCCAGCAGGTCCTCCGACGTGAGCCTGGCGGTTGCGGACGCGGCGCGTCCGGCCATTGCAATGCGCCGACCCGAACTGTCCCAAAGTTCGACAGCAAGGAGGGTGGAGTCGCGAGCCAGCTTGTCGTGGGCAAAGGCCGCCAGTTGGCCAGGCCCGGTGGCGGGATGGTTCAGGGCGTCACGCACATCGGGGAGTGCACCAACCGCTTCAACTTGGCGTTCTGCCTGATGGACCTGAGTCTTGAGCAGGTCGACCATCTGATTGGTGACGGCGTGGATCCGCCCATCAGCGGCGTATTCGATTGATTTGCGGACTTGAAAGTAGGCACCGCCCGAGAGCACGGCGATCGTGACAACGAGCACCCCGCAGACCAGGAGCGGGAATTTCCACTCGATCGAGAGACTTCGCAGCCATCGGATTGCCATCTGAGCCGCCATTCTCATTGTCGCGCGGCGCGCGCGGCGTACGGCTAGAGTTGGCAAGATGGGTGCCAACTATGTCATCCCGAGCGTAAGCGTTGTCATCCCGAGCGTAAGCGTTGTCATCACGACCGTAAGCTTTGTCATCCCGAGCGTAGCGAGGGAGATCCGAGGCGCCGAACGCCCCGACGCCCGATGACGGCGCGGGGGAGCTCGCGGCTCAAGCCGTCCTTCGCTACGCTCAAGGACAGGCTCTTCGGCACACAAGTGCTGAAGCACTGCTCCCTTCGGCTGGGAGCGCGGTGCGAAGACGGCCAGCGCGACCAATGGGTTAAATGGCGCGCGCCGCTTCCCGATTGCGGCGGAAGCGGCGCGTTGACCATGGCCAGCCCGAGACGGATGCCTCGGCTGACGCCGGGCGAACTGCTTAGGCGATCACCATCAGGCAACCGTTTGCCCAGGTCGGGCTGGCACAGGTACTAGGACTGCTAGGCAAGGGATCACCTCCTGAGTTTCGGGTGGACCAACGGGCGGACAATTCAAGGTATTGTGCCGCTGCAGGTTTTTCAACGGCCTCGCGGGAGTCTTGTCGTCCTGAGCGAAGCGAAGGATCGGCCCATGACGAACCGATCCTTCGACTCCGGCGCTACGCGCCTTCGCTCAGGATGACGGATGTGGCGCTCAGGATGCGGGCTGGATCGGCAGGGTATCGTTCGGCGCGTTGCTGCTGCGGATCTCCGTATGGCGAATCTGTCCGCCGAGGTCCGCCACCCACGAGAGCACTGCGGTGTCGGCGAGCCCGAGGATCACGAACGCAGCGATGATACTGCGACTCAGTGGGCCCCGACGCGCGCGCCAGAGCGCTCCGAGTGCCAGTACGGCCAGGATGCAGGTGCAGATCAATGCTGTGGTAGCGGCGTTGTCGTGTCGCTGGATCGCGGCTTTCGGGTAGTCGGCGGCGGCCATGACTTGTCGGAGGACGTGCTTGGCTGGATCGCCGGTCAGGAGGGCAAGTTCCGTGGCGACTGCCGCGAGAACGAAAACTACCAATCCGGTGCGTTGCAGCGTGAGATTGACTCGCCAGAGGGCCACCGCGAGGAGGCCAACGCCGAAGGGGACGCCGAGGACGGGAATGTGATTGATCAGCAGGTGCAGATGCGCGCCGTTCATGACCAATCTCCGTGAGAGGATGCACAATGGTAGGTTCTGGTCCGCGGTCATTCAAGGGAGCCGCAGCGTTCGCCGCGTGGCTCGAGCGGCACCATGCCAGCGAGTCCGAGCTCCTGGTTCTCCTCTGCAAGTCGCACGCGGCGGGCCTGGGCTTGACGTACCCCGACGCGCTGGACGCGGCGCTCTGTTACGGCTGGATCGATGCCGTACGCAAACGCGTCGACGACGACAGGTACACGATTCGATTCACTCCGCGTCGACCACGCAGCATCTGGAGCAAGATCAACCTGGCGCATGTTGCTCGCTTGACTGCAGCGGGCCGCATGGCGCCGGCAGGGTTGGCGGCATTTGCGGCCCGCACGACCGAGCGTACCGGGATCTATTCGTATGAGAACGCCGCCGCCGAGTTTCCGCCGCTGCTGTTGAAGGCGTTTCGCGAACACGCGAGGGCGTGGAAGTTTTTTCAGGCCCAGCCGCCGTCGTACCGTCGCCAGATGACCTATCGCGTGGTCAGTGCCAAGCGCGAAGAGACCCGGCTCAGGCGCCTGAACACCCTGATCGCGGCGTCGGCCGCTGGCCGCCGGCTCGACTGATTCCTTCAACGCCATCGGTCCTGTCAATGTGACAACCGTCACAAGCTTCATCACGTCGCCACTGCATCTTGCGCCGGTACCCACGGTGCGGCGCGTCCGCAGGAGAATCACCAGTGGAACTCTATCGTCCCGGCGAGCTGGCTGTGCGCGCCACCTCCAGCCGACCAGCCACCGCAATCGTCCACGATGTCCCTGACGTCCGGATGCTGGTGTTCAGGATCGCACCGGGACAATCGGTGCCCCTGCATACCAACGCCGCCACGGTCATCCTCACTGTGCTCGAAGGACACGGTCGCATTGCCGGCGCGGACGGCGAACAGCCGGTAACCGCCGGGAACGTGATCGCGTTCGCGCCGCACGAACCCCACGGGATGCGGGCCATCGACACAGAGTTCACCCTGGTCGCGACGATCAGCCCGAATCCGTCGGCCCGCACCGGAGTGGCCTGATGGAATGGTTCGTCAAGGCGTTCGTGCAATCCTCCCTCGCCTGGCTGGGGCTCGGTGTCACCCTCGGCGTGGCGATGGCGGTACACCCGGCGTGGGCCGTGTACCGGACCGCGCACATGCACATGAACCTGCTCGGTTTTGTGGCGATGATGATCCAGGGCGTAGCGTATCACGTGATCCCGCGTTTTGCCGGCCGCCGTCTCTACAGCAACCGGATCGCCGGAGTCCAGTGGTGGCTCTCGAATCTCGGCCTGGCTGGCATGGTGGTCGGCTTCATCTGGCGCACGCGCGGCTGGGACGTCGGCAACGCGATCCTGGCCGTGGGCGGGTCGCTGGCCGCAGTCGGCAGCTATCTCTTCATCTACAATATCTGGCGCAGCATGGCCGGCCCGGCTCCGGTGCGGCCCAGCCCGCTGCCAACGGCCTGATCGCGCCCCCTTGACAGGTCCGGTGGTCTGTTGAATATTCAGCACTGCTGAAATATCAACAGATCAGGGATCGACTCCCTGGTCGGCGATTCCGGGAGGGGCGGGGGATGGCAAAGCCAGTGGCAATCGAGGAACTGAGCCGCCGTGAGCGGCAGGTGATGGAGATCCTGCACCGTCGCGGCAAGGCGACGGTCACCGACATCATGGACGAGCTGCCTGACCCGCCGACCTACTCGGCGGTACGGTCAATTCTCCGGATCCTGACCGAGAAGCAGTCGATCAGCTATACCGAGGACGGTCCGCGGTATGTCTACCGTCCTGCGACACCCACCGCCGACGCGCGCGATGATGTGCTGGAGCAGGTCGTCCGCACCTACTTCGCTGGATCGACCGAACAAGCCGTCACAGCACTACTGCGGATGTCGGACGCCGATGTTGGTGACGCGGAGATCGCTCGCCTGCGCGAACGGATCCGCAACGCTCGCCTGAAGGGACGGTAACGATGCCGCTCCTCCTCCTCCTCATCAAGGCGACACTGCTGCTGGTCGCAGCACTCATGGCCACGTTGGTGATGCAACGCGCATCGGCTGGGTCACGACATGTGGTCTGGTTTGCGGCACTGGCGATGCTGCTCATGCTCCCGGCCCTGGCCGTCTGGAGCCCGCTCCATCTCCAGCTACTGCCCGCTGTTGCGCAGCCTGGCGCCGGTGCCAATGTCGGGGCGAATGGCGGCGCAGCGACGATTGCCGCGCCATTGATCGGGACACTGTCGCCGATTACGCCCGTCGCCGGCACCGATATTGTCGCGCCGAGTCACACCAACCTGGTGACACTTGTCCGCGATCATCTCTTCACCAGTCTTGCGCTGCTCTGGGCCGTTGTCGCACTGACGCTGCTCGGCTGGCTCTCGTACGGGGCGTTTGCAGTGCGTCGCATCGTTCGCCGGGCCGTGCCGCTCAGCGCTCCGGAGTGGCAGGGGCCGCTCTATGAAATCGCTGACCGGCTCGGGCTGGACGCCGCACCGCGCCTGGTCCGCAGTGAGGACGTCAAGATGCCCTTCGCGTGCGGCGTGATGTCCGCGACGATCGTCCTCCCAGCCGAGAGCGACGACTGGTCGGCGGATCGTCGCAGTGCGGTGTTGATCCACGAACTGGGTCATGTGCGCCGGCGCGATCTCTTTGGTCATACCGTCGGCCGGGTGGCCTGCGCGTTCTACTGGTTCCATCCGCTGGTCTGGTCGGCAGCACGGCACTTGCGCGCCGAGAGCGAGCGAGCGTGTGATGATCTGGCGCTGCTCTTCGGTGCGCGGCCGAGCGATTATGCAGAACACCTGCTCGACATCGTGACCTGTGTGCGGGATCATGCCACGCCGTCGATTGCGCTGGCGCTGGCGCATCGCAAGGAATTCGAGGGCCGTATGCTGGCGATTCTCAATCCAGATTTGCGGCGGGTGCTCCCCGCGCGCTGGCAGACGGTGTCGCTGGTCGCAAGCTTCGCAACGGTCGCGTTGCTGATCAGCGCGGCAGCTCCGGTGCGGCGGCCAACGGTGGTTGACGTACCGAGCGGTCCGGTGACGCAAACGCCGTCGCGTGACCTTGCAGTCCATGCGCCAATTGCTCCGCCAGCGGCCGCGCAGCGGCCGGGCCACACGGCGAATGCGAAACCGGAGCCGGCCGCCGAGCCGGCCAATGACACCTCGGGACCCACGCCAGCGCGCGGTGAACTATTCGCGCGGATGCTGCGCACCGATTCGTCGCCGTCGGTGCGGCGCGTGGCCGCGTGGGCATTGCGTGACTACGACTCTTTGCCAGCGGCGACTGCGGCGCTGACCGGCGCGCTGGCCCATGATGCTGACGAGTCGGTGCGCGAGATGAGCGCCTGGACGCTGGCGCAGCGCGACGGCGGCAGTAATGCCGCTCTCGCCACCGCGCTGCGCGACGACAAGTCGTCGCGGGTGCGCGAAACGGCGGTCTGGGGAATCGGCGAGCAGGGGGATGCTGCGCTGGCCGAGGTGATCTCGCGCGCCCTTGAAGGTGATCGGAACATGCAGGTACGAGGCACGGCCGCCTGGGCGCTCGGCCAAATGGGGCTGTCGCGCGCGCCAACCGCATTGCTCTCGGCACTACGCGACAGCGCGCGTGACGTACGATACAAGGCCGTGTGGGCGGTGGCGGAGATCGGTGATTCCGCCGCGCTGCCGTCGCTGCGGGCGATGTTGCGACGCGAAGCAGATCCTGACTTGCAGCGGATGGAACTGCGGGCACTGATCCATTGCAACGAAGATCCGGAACAGATGGTCGAGTGGCTCAAGAGTTCCGACGCCGGTGTCCGGCAGATGGCGCTGAAGGCGCTGGCGGGCGGTTCTGCGAGCGACCCCTGGCCGTGGCCCTGGCCGCGGCCGCGACCGATGGCGCAATAGCGCACTGACAGGCGCGCGATTCCGATCACGAGTCGGAATCGCGTGCAGGCGGATTGGTGTATCCATATATGCTGAAAAATCAGCACAAACATTGTTCGACGGAGGTTGTGATGTCCCGTTCATTGCTGGTCCTGCTGGTCGGTCTCAGTGTGTCGCAGGGGACTCCGGCCAAGCACGCCGCAGTCGCAGTGCATGTCGCAGTTCGGGCGGCACCGGTACGCGCTCGCGGCGTGCTCGATGTGCGGGCGACCATCGCCGCGGCCCACGGCGTGGCCGCGCCGATCTGCCAGTACGCGGCCGGCGCGATCCGCAACGGCAACTGGCAATGGTCGGGCGATGCGCCGGTGACTCCGCTCAACCCGAGTGGAGTAACCACGGCGTCCGATGGCGACGAGGCGCTTTCCACCGTTGATGTCGCGTTCCTGCTCGATAGCCTGGCAAGCCACGATGGCTGCGTTCGCGAGATGGCGGTGCGCCTGCTGCCGTTCGATGAGGGGGAGACGGCTGCCGCCGGACTGCTGCAGCGACTGACGGCGGCCGATTCGTCGCTCCGGGAGATGGCGGCCTTTGGACTGGGCCTCGTCGCACCAGAGCGAGCGGTCGAGCCACTGATGCGTGTGTTGCGCGACGCGTCGGTCGGTGTCCGGGCCGACGCCGCGTGGGCGCTCGGCCGGATCGGGAGCGGCAGCGCGTTGCGCGCATTGCTCGGAACCTTCGACGACCCGGCGCCGGTGGTGCGCTTGAGTGGCGTCGTCGCGGTCGGCCACATGGACTCGGCAGCGGCTGTTCCGGCATTGATCAAGCGGCTGCGTATCGATGAGTCGCCCGCAGTCCGGCGCACGGCGGCGTGGGCACTCGGTCAGCTCGGCGAGGACCATGGAGCGATTGCGGCGTTGAGCGAGGCACTGCACGGCGACAAGGATATCGACGTGCGGGAGATGTGCGGCTGGGCGCTGGGTGAAATCGGCAACAAGGACGGCACGCCGAGCCTGCTGGCGGCGCTGCGTGATCCCTCGCCGCGGATCCGGGAAACGTCTGCATGGGCTCTCGCCGAGATCGGTGATGATGCCAACGGCGCGACGCTTGATCGGATGCTGGTCACCGAACACGATAGCCGCGTGCGGGCGACACTCGCCTGGGCGCTGGGCCAGCTTGACGCGACGGCAACAGGCCCGGGATTGCTCGCGGCGGTATCTGATTCGTCGGCAGGCGTGCGGATGCGCGCCGCGTGGGCGATCTCGCAACATGGCGATAAAGCCGCGATTCCAGCGCTGCGCACGGCGCTCGCCCGCGAAAAGGATAGCGACGCGGCGCGGGCTGAAATTCGCGCGCTGATTCACTCCGTCGATGATCCATCGGAGCTCGCATCGCTGCTCGAGTCGAAGGACGCATCGGTTCGCGTTGCAGTGACGCGCGCGCTCGCCGGGCGACGCGGCCCCGACCCTTGGCCGTGGCCGAATCCGCGTCCGCGGCCGTTTCCCTGATGCAACATGCGTGTCGTGTTGCAACCTTCTCGCACGATGCTGCGTCAAATGATTGACTTCACCGGGGTCGTCCTGTCGATGCGAATTCTGTCCGCCGTGAGCCGCCAGCGTGTAACTGCTGTGAACCTGCTGGCACTGTGTTGTTTCCCCGGCGTCGCACTCGCGCAACGTCCCGGCACGCCACCAGCCGATGGCGTCACTCAGGTCGCTGCCACGCACGCGGAGAAGGCGCCCGTGATTGATGGCCGTGACGACGACGCGGTCTGGCAGCACGCCACGGCAATGACCGACTTTCGCGTTGCCCGGCCGTCAGAAGGGGCCAAGCCCGGTGTGCGGACGGAAGCGCGCTTTGCCTACGATGCGCATTACCTCTACGTCTTTGTGCGCGCCTTCGATCCGCACCCCGACAGCATCGTCTCGCTGCTCGCGCGCCGCGATGCGATGACGCCATCCGACGAGATCATGGTGGTCGTCGATTCGTATCACGACCGGCGCACCGGCTACGAGTTCTGGGTCAATCCAGCCGGCGTAAAGCTGGATCAGGCGGTATCGCAGGATGGCAACGAGGACCCGGCGTGGGACGGTATCTGGGATGTCGCTACCCGCACGGATTCGCTCGGTTGGACCGCCGAGTTCCGGCTGCCGCTGTCGCAGATGCGGTACGTCGCGTCGGCGAGCAACACCTTTGGCATCGGGGTCTGGCGCATCGTCGAACGGACGACCGAGCAGTCGACTTGGCCACTCTATCGGGTGTCCCGACCGGGATTCATGTCGCAGCTCGGCGAGCTGACTGGATTGGATGGGTTGGAAGCGCCGCACCGGGTCGAAGTGGCACCCTACGGAGTGGCGCGAAATATCTCCATGCCGAATGGCAATGGATTCAACCGCGCCCAGCGCTTTGAGGCGGGGGCCGATTTCAAGCTTGGCGTGGGTTCGGGGATGATGGTGACCGGTACGGTGAACCCTGATTTCGGTCAGGTCGAGGCGGACCCGGCGGTGCTGAACCTCTCTGCCTTCGAGACCTTCTTTCCCGAGCAGCGACCGTTCTTCGTGGAAGGGAGCGGACTCTTCCAGTTCAACGTGGATTGCAGTGCGGTCAACTGCAATAACGAACAACTCTTCTATTCGCGGCGGATCGGCCGGGCACCGCAACTTGGCGGGAGCTACGGTGACGCCACATCGCCGACGGCGACCACTATCCTGGGCGCGGCCAAGCTGACGGGGCAGCCGGCTCCGGGGCTCACCATTGGAGTCATCGATGCGGTGACCCAGCGTGAGACCGGTGTGGCAGGGGCCACGATTGAGCCGACGACGAACTATTCGGTGGTGCGAGCCACGCAGGACTTCAACGGCGGCGCCAGCGGAATCGGGCTGATGCTCACGGGGGTCAACCGGTCGCTCGATCAGTGGACCCAGTCGGCGCTCGATAACGAGGCGTACAGCGGCGCGCTCGAGTTCCGCTACGGCTTTCTCAACCGGCGCTACCAGATCAGCGGCTCGCTCGATTTGTCGCGGGTGGCCGGAAGCGCAGCGGCAATCGCCGCAATCCAGCGTGACCCGGTACACCTCTATCAGCGGCCCGATGGCCCGCTGGTCTACGACTCACTGAGCACGTCGCTGACCGGCGACGCCGAAGAGATCCATATCGGCAAGACCTCGGGCCGGCGGCTGATGTTCGAGACGAGCTACTTGCGCCGCTCGCCAGGCTTCGAGATCAACGACCTCGGCTTTCTGCTGCAGGCCGACCAGCAGAGCTGGAACAACTGGGCCGGGCTGACATTCAACCATCCCAACAGGGCGTTCCTGAGCTTGCGCTGGAACTTCAATTGGTGGCAATACTGGTCGGCGGCAGGGCTGCCGACCGAGCGGGCCGCCAATACCAACACCCACATCCAGCTTGCCAATCGGTGGTGGCTGCATGCTGGCGGTACGGTGGGCCAGGTCGGCACGACCTGGTGTGATCGCTGCGCCCGCGGTGGACCGGCCGTGCGCCAGGATCCGTACATCGCCCCATGGGTGCAGATCCAGGGCGATGATCGTCACCGGCTGATTCCGTCGTTGGCTGCGAACTACTACGAAAGCAGCAATGGTCGCAACAGTTCGCTCAGTGTCAGCCCGCAGTTGAAGCTGAATGTCTCTTCACGCGTCTCGGCGAACTTCGGCGTGAGTGCGTCGAACAACGTGACGGACAACCAGTACTACGGCACCTTCACTGATGGCACCGGTGCGCCGCACTACACCTTTGCGCATCTTGACCAGCAGACGGTATCGCTGACCGCAGACCTCGGCTACACCTTCACGCCGGCGTTGACGGTGCAATGGCACCTGGAGCCGTTCATCAGCCGCGGGACGTTTACGAATCTGCGCGAAATCGGCGACGCTGGTGCCGCAGACTATGACGCGCGGTATCGTCCGTACGCTGATACCTCACTGACCAATAATCTTGGCGGCGTGGACTCGAAGCAGTTCAACTCGAACATGGTGGTGCGCTGGGAGTACCGGCCGGGGTCAACGCTCTTCCTGGTCTGGACCCAGGGGCGCAATAGTTTCGATCCCCAGGCAGGGCCCGATGGAGTGCGCGGCGACCTGCGCGACCTCTTCCGGTTGCGGGCCGACAATACGTTTCTGGTGAAGGTGTCGTACTGGCTGGGTCAGTAACCCGGCGCTGGCGCGTGCCGCTGTTCAGCGCTTCAGGGGCAGACCATCGCGCTGTCTGATGGCAACCCGACGCTCACTTCGCAGGTGCTCGGCCCAGTACTGATGGCGCTGTTCGTTGCGCTGATGGTGTACCCATTGGTCGTCAGCGTGATGTTCATGGCGTCGTTGGCTGTCAACTTGAGGCTGGTCGTCTGCTGCAGGTCGGTGACGGTCCCGTAGGTGCCGACGACGGAGAAATATTCCTCCTCGGCCAGCTGTGCGTTGCGTACATCGCTCCGCAATCCGGCGACATAGGCCTTGTCCTTGGTCGCCGCCAGATGTGGCAGTGCGAGCGATGCAAGGATGCCAATGATGATCACGACAACCATCAGTTCGATCATTGTGAAGCCGCGGCGCGAACGGAGCATCGGGTTTTCCCGGGATTGGCGTCTCAACAACATCGATACCGCGCCGCGTCAGTGCGGCTGCTGACCAACCCAAGAAGCAACCGCGGTGCCAGTCATGGTCAAATGGCACAACAACATACATGACAACGAGTTAGCGGCACTCCACCAGCTGATAATCGGCGATTGGCCGCTGCGTCCGTGCCTCGCATGAGGCTTCGCCGCGACAGGGGTGCCGCAGCCTTCCGACGCTGCGGGCTAGATTGCCGCGATGACGGCCGTCGCGATGTCGCCGAAGTTGCGGGGATTCTGGTGGTCCGTGGTGCCGCTCCTCGCGGCGGACCGGATCAGCAAGGCCCTGGCATTCGAAGCATTGCAGCCGGCCGGCGTACCGCGTCGAGTCTTGGGCAACGCGGTGCGCCTGACGCTGGTCTTCAATCAGGACGCCGCCATGAATCTCTCGCTCGGTGCCTGGTCGCGATGGGGGTTTGCGGCAATCGCTACGGTCGGCGTGATCCTCCTGATGCGGATCCTGGCCGCGACTCCGCGCAGCCAGTGGCAGCGCGGTGCGGCGGTTGGACTGGTGGTGGCCGGCGCGGTGGGGAACCTGCTCGACCGGATCCGATGGGATCGCGGCGTCGTGGATTTTCTTGATGTCGGCGTGGGGGTCCATCGATTCTGGACCTTCAATGTCGCCGACATCGGCGTTACGATCGGCGCGGTGCTGCTCGTCCTTTCGTTTTCGCGCGAGACGTCGCCCGGGGACGACCAGCTCGTCGCCTGACGATGTGCCCACTCCGGCGCGCCCGGGTCACCAGCCGTGCAATCACGAACACCGCGACAGCCAGCAGCACGCCGAGCGTCGCTCGCAGGGCCCGTGGTGCGCCGTCGTCCAGGGCGAAACGCCACCAGAGACTCCGGGTATACTCGTGGCGCACCTGCAGATAGATCCCCAGCCAGCCGATCCCCAGCACTGCGACGATGCTCGCGCCGACCCAGCCGGCGTTGAGCGGCTCGGCGGTGAAGGGAATGGTGCGGGTGAACTCATTGCGCGCTGTCAGCAGCAGCAGAAGCAGCACGATCAGGATCGCGGCGCTGCGCACGTCGCCCGCGCCGAGGATCGCCGCGGGAATCCCCAGTAGCAGGAACGCGACCGTGAGGTGAAAGGCGCTGCGCAGTTCGCGCTCGAGGCCGAAGGCGAGCAGGATCAATCCGGTTCCCACCAGCGACCCGATGAAGTGCGACCCCTCGATCAGCGCGATCTGCAACAGGTTGCCGATCCAGCGGATGTGCGTCACACCGCCTGGCAGGATGTCGAACACCAGCAGCATGCATCCCGTGATGAAGGTCAGCACCGCAAAGAGGTGCGGCGCGACTTCCCGGGCGACGCGGGTGGCCGGCGACACAGAGCTGTTCGGCTTGCGCGATGACTCCAGGGCCAGGATCGCGGTGGCGAAGAAGAGCGGCACCAGGTAGTAGATGACCCGGTATAGCAATAGCGCGGCGGTGACCAGTGGTGCGGCCGTATCGTGTGGGCGCAGCAGGAGGATCGCCGCCTCGAACACCCCGATGCCACCGGGAAGCGGCACGACCTGGGTGACAATCTGGGCGAGCAGGAATCCGCTCAGGAACTGCGGAAACGAGACCGGTCCTGCGGCGACCATTAATACGTACAACGCCGCAGAGCTCAGCAGCCAATCGGCCACTGACACGCCGAGCTGTTCGCGGAGCATGCCGCCCTTCGGCAACTCGAGTCGCCACTTGAAGATCCGCACGCTCGCCACACCGAGTTCGGCGGCGACGAGTGTGCCGACGACTGCGACCAGAAAGACGATCCCGACCGGCCGGAGCGAGGTGACCGGTAAGTGAAACGAGTCGGGAATCGCGACCGGGGCGAGCACGAAGCTCAGTCCTGCCACCGCGAATAGCCCGATCACGAAGGTCAGCAGATTTCCAGCGACCACTGCGGCGGTTTCGGTGCCCGACACGCCGAGGCGCCGGAAAAGGCGGTAGCGTACGCCGCCCCCGGCAACGATGGCGATCGGGGCACTGTTCTGCACGGCGTGACTGATGAATGACGCCGACCACATCCGGCGGATCGGAATCGGATGGCCCGCGATGCGGAGTGAGAGGTAGTCGTAGCCGACCAGGGCGCCGTAGCCGAGGACGGTCAGCCCCAGGCTCGCGGCGATCAGCGGCCAGCCGATCCGGTGCAGTGATGTGATGATGTCTGCGAGCTTGTACTCGGTGAGAACGTGCTTGAGGACGCCGAGCGCCACGCCGAAGAGGAGGAGATTGATGACCAGTCCGATCCATCGCTTCCAACCCCTGGGCTTGCCGCGTGGCGCCATGCGTTCTCCTCGGACAGGTGACCTGTTGCGTTGCATTTGGCGCCCCAGGGCGGATATTCCCCCCGGTACGCAGACCTTGGTGACGGAGGACAGCCCATGACGCGCACGACTTCAGCCCAGCTTCGTCCTGACTACGGCATCGACGCCCCGGGCGTCATCCGCAACCTGTTGCTGGTTGCGGTCGCGTTGGTGGTAGCTGGCTACCTGACGCGCCATGGCATCCGAATTGGCCGGGGCGCGGTGGTGATCCAGGTCCACCAGATGTTCTACACCATTGCTGGCGCCTGCGTGGTCGAGGCGCTGCTAATGGTACTCTATGCCCGGGTCGGCAAGTTCCGCCACCGCGACCAGATCCTGGCCCTTCACGACTGGCGCGGCGATGAACAGGTACTCGATGTCGGCACTGGGCGCGGCCTGTTGCTGATTGGCGCGGCGCGGCGGCTGACGACCGGTACCGCCGTCGGGATCGATATCTGGCGCCAGGAAGACCTGACCGGCAACACCGAGGACGCGGCCCTCCGTAACATGCGGCTTGAAGGGGTCGACCGGCTGGCGACGCTGCGCAGCATGCCCGCTCAGGCCATGACCTTCGGCGACAACAGCTTTGACGTGGTTGTCTCGAATCTCTGTCTCCACAACATCGATGCTCGCGCCGACCGCGACGCCGCGTGTCGAGAGATTGTCCGGGTGTTGAAGCCCGGCGGCGTCGCGTTGATTTCTGATTTTCGCCACACTGAGCAGTACGCCGCGGCGTTTCGGGCGTTCGGCTGTACGGCGCGCCGAACCGGGCTCGATTTCTGGACCTTCCCGTGGTTGCGCACCGTCGTCGCGACAAAAAACTGAGTCGAACCGTGAGACAGAGGAGTATCTGTGGCTGAAGCTCGCGGGTCGAGCCAGACCGCGTGGGGCGTCATGACGCTGCGTGCCGCGCATCAACTCATCGACGACGCGCCACGCATTCTTGACGACCCGGTAGCGGTGCAACTGGTTGGCGAGGAGGGCCGCGCCGCCCTCTCGCGGGCCGACAGTCGCGTCCATTCGCCGGGGGCGCGGACGCTGCGCGCACATGTGGTGATCCGCAGTCGCCACGCAGAAGATCGCTTGCAAGCGGCGGTGTCGCGTGGTGTTGACCAGTACGTGATCCTCGGCGCCGGCTACGACACCTTTGCATGGCGACAGCCGGAATGGACGCATGCGCTCAGGATTTTCGAGATCGATCACCCGGCCAGCCAGGCAGCGAAGCGTGATCGGCTCTCGGCCGTCGGGCTCGGGCAACCTGAGAATCTCATCTTTGCAGCCGTTGATTTCGAGCACGAGACGCTGCGCGACGGACTCGCTCGCGCCGGCTTCGATTTCAGTCGCCCGGCGTTCGTGTCGTGCCTCGGCGTGTTGATGTATCTCACCGAAGCTGCTGCGTACGGCGTGTTCGACTTCGTTCGCACCCTCGCACCGGGGAGCGAAATCGTGGCGACGTTCCGCTCGGCGCGCGATGGCGAAGAAGTCGGGGCGTCGCCGCTGGCCCAGGCAGCGGCAGCCGTCGGCGAGCCGTGGCTGTCGCAGTTCGATCCGTTTGCGTTGCAGGCGAAACTGCTGGCTGATGGCTTCAGCGTGGTCGACCTGGTATCTGGCGCGGAGCTGGAAGTGCGCTACGCGCTCAAGCGGCGCGATGGTATCGCACCGGGGCGGGGGATTTCGACGGTGAGAGCGATTGTGTAGCGAGCGGTGGGATTGCCGGACTACTTCGTCATCCTGAGCGTAAGCGAAGGATCGCTCGACCGGAAATGGATCCTTCGCTACGCTCAGGACGAGGGCCTTTCGGGCCCTCGTCTTTTTCTTCGTCGTTCTACTTCAGCCGCGGCTTGGTGACGCGCGGCGCCTTCTCGCAGGTCGGCCATGCGCCGCCACCACCACGTCCACCCCGTCCAGCCGCTGCCGCCGGATTCTGGGCGAGGTCGACCTTCTCATGCGGAATCATGCTGGGATCTTCCGATGCCTCGTACACCAGCATCGCGGTGAGCGTGGCGTTGTACATCAGGTCGGGGAAGACGACCTTGTCGTAGGTGTCGCGTTCGGTGTGCCAGGTGAGGGTACCGTAATCCCAGCTCGCCGCGCCGAGATCGCCCGTCGGCACGCCATAGCAGGTGAACGAGTAGCCATCGCTGCCGCTGCCTGATGGACGGCCGACGCCGATCGTGCCGTAGCGCGACGCCCACTCGGTCGGCAGCTTGCTCAGCCACATGTTGACGTGCTCGGGCCCGTGCACCATGCCACCAGCGCCGATGCTCTGGATGCGGCCGGTGCCGTTGTCCTGGTTGAAGACATCCTGCAAACCCTTGATCACTTCCGGATGATCTTCAGTGAACGCCTTGGAGCCGACTTCGCCTTCTTCTTCACCGCTCCAGTGGCCGGCGATGATGGTGCGCTTGGGGTGCGGGTAGGCCTGGCGGAGAATCCGCATCGCCTCGAGCATCGTCAGCGTGCCGGTGCCGTTATCGGTCGCGCCCGACGATCCGTCCCAGGAATCAAAGTGCGACGAGAGGACGACGTATTCATCGGGCTTCTCGGAGCCGCGGATCGTGGCAACAACGTTGTAGACCGGCTGTTCGCCGAGCAGCTTGGCGTCGAGATCGAGGCGCAGCTTCGGCATGTCGCCCTTGTCGGTCAGGCGGTAGACGAGGCCGTAGTCTTCGCAGTTGAGGGCGATGGCCGGCGTCTTCGTGTTGTAGGTCTCGAACACTTCCATCGCGCCGACGCCGCCCTCGCTGCCGCGGCTGCCGCGCGCGGCAGCTTCGGCAATAATGGCGCTGCGAAATGCTTCGCTGTCGACTGTCACGGTACCACTGGCGAGGTTGAGCGTCATCGGGACGGCGAGGCTCGCGCCGCGTCCGCCGCCAAAGCCGCCGCGACCACCACCAGCGCCGCCCCGTCCGCCGGCGCCGCCAGCGTTCGGCAGCGTGTAGGCGAGCTTCGGCCGCGAGGTGATGATGCCACCAGCGCCGCCCTGCTCGAGTCGGACGCCGAGCTCACCGCCGCCAAGTGCGGCCGAGTAGCCGGTGCCGCGCACGCCGGTGGACTTGCCATTGGCGTCGCGACCGTTGGCCCACTCCGCCTTCACCGCGACGACATCACGCGCCATCTCGGCGGCCTCTTCGGGCGTGCCGAGCGTGTTGTACTGGTCTTGCGAACGGCAGGTCGGCATCGGCGCCGAGATCATTACCAGCTTGCCGCGAGCCTGCGGCAACCACTTGACGAACTCGGTGCTGTCCTTGAAGCGCGGCAGGATGATGACGCCATCGGTGACGGCCTTGCCGTTGGTGCCCGGCGAGTAGCCGACCATCTGGCCTTCGAGCGAGCGGACGCGTGGTGCGACCAGGTCGATGTGCGACGGGCCGCGGGTCCAGCCGCGCCAGGTCCCGAACTTCTCTTCCTTGGCATCGATTCCCCACGCCTTGTACATCGACACGAGCCAATCCTGCGCGCGTTTCAGGTTGGGCGTGCCCATCAGTCGCGGACCGAGCGAATCAAAGAGCGAATGCGCTTCGGTGACGAGGTGGGAGCTGTCCATGCCGATCGCGTAGATCTGCTTGATGACGGGATCGTTGGTCGGGTAGGTCTGGGCCGAGAGCGGTTGGGCCGCCGCAATCGCTGCCAGCGCCGCCGCGATGGGAATGATACGGAATCGATGCATTCTGGTGTCCGGTCGAATGGAGTTGGGGTGGTGAGGCCGGAATATACGTCCCGGAGCCCGATTGGCGTGAGAGTTCGGCGTCAGCGACGGGCCGCCGGGCTTCCAGCCTGCAACGCCATTGCCAGCACCTCGGCCAGGTGCAGCGGAGCGGGGCCGCCAAGCTGGACGATCTGCTCGTGGCAGGAGAAGCCGTTGGTAATGATGAGCGTGTCGGCGTTGGCGGCGCGCACCGCCGGCATCAGGACCCGCTCGGCGGCGGCGACGGAGAGCTCGTACTTGTCCGCTTCGAAGCCGAAGGCGCCGGCCATGCCGCAGCAGCCCGAGTCGAGTACGGTGTAGTCGACCTGCATGGCGTCGAGCAACGTGAGCTCGTCACGCATGCCGATGACAGCCTTCTGATGACAATGGCCATGCACCAGCGCGCGGCGATGGAGTGGACCTGGCTGGTAACCTCGTTGCACCAGGAACTCGGCGAGGGTGAAAGTCTGCGCGGCGAGAAGGCGGGCGTCGGCGTCATCGGGAAAGAGTCCGGGGAGTTCGTCACGAAATGCCGTGACACAGCTCGGCTCAAGACCGACAATTGGCACGCCGGCACGGATGTCATCGCGCAGCACGTCGAGCGTCTCGCGCCAGAGTCCCTTGGCGCGGTCGAGCATTCCCCAGTCATAGAGTGGTCGTCCGCAACAGAGCGGCTTGCCGGGCAACGACACGGTACAACCGGCATGCTCCAGCACGCTCACCGCAGCAATCGCGGCGTCGGGGCGGAGATAGTTGCTGAAGGTATCCGGCCAGAGGACGACGCGAGTGCCGCTGGCTGCCGCGGCCGGACGATTGCGAAACCAGGCGCGCAGCGTCGGCGATGCGAAAGCAGGAAGCCTGCGTTGCGGCGCGATACCGGCGAAGCGGCGGGCAATCGCCGCGGTCGGGCGCCAGGAGGCGAGCCAGTTCACGACCGGTGCGACGGGCGCCGCAACACGAGCCCACTGGTGGATCGTTCCCATGGTGTGTGCTGCGCGCGGACGGGCATGCTGCTGGTAGTAGTGCGACAGGAACTCGGCCTTGTAAGTCGCCATGTCGACGCCCACCGGGCAATCGCTCTTGCATCCCTTGCACGCCAGACAGAGATCGAGCGATGCCTTGACCTCTTCGCTTTGCCAACCGTCCCGGATCACGTCGCCCGACATCATCTCGAAGAGGAGCCGCGCGCGGCCACGGGTCGAGTGTTCCTCCTCGTGAGTGACCATCCAGCTCGGACACATGGTGCCGCCTGATTCGCGGCGACAGGCGCCGACACCGACGCAACGCGCAGTCGCATTCGCGAACGAGCCGCGATCGTCACGGAAGGCGAAGTGGGTGCTGACATCGCGCGGCTGATAGCCGGGCCCCATGCGCAGATCCTGATCGGGGTAACGCGGATCAACGACCTTGCCGGGATTGAGGAGGTTGAGCGGATCCCAGATCCGCTTGAACTCGCCGAATGCTTTTACCAGTTCAGCGCCATACATCTTTTCGAGGAAGATGGCCCGCGCCTGGCCGTCGCCATGTTCACCAGAGAGCGAACCGTCATAGCTGACGACGAGATCGGCGGCGCGGTCGAGAAAGCGGAGATAGATCGCGATACCGTCGTGGCTCCGCAAATCGAAGTCGATCCTGAAATGGACGCACCCCTGGCCGAAGTGGCCATACATCGCGCTGCGGTACCCGAACTCATCTATCAGCGCGTTGAGGTCACGGAGGTAGGCGCCAAGTTTTTCTGGTGCGACGGCAGAGTCTTCCCATCCTTCGTGCGCTTCGGCGCCGCCGGGCGGCCTGGCTGCAATGCCGAGGGCGGCTTCGCGCACGGCCCAGAGCCGACGCGCTTCGTCGGCGGTGCGGCAGAGGCGCATTGACGGTGCATCGGAAAGGGCCGCGAGTTCGTGCATCGCGCGCTCGGCGAGGGCGTCGGACTCGCTGACGGTTGCGGCGCCGAACTCCACCAGCAGCCAGCCGTTGCCGGCGGGGAGCATTGCGATCTCGTCGGTGTTGATGCCGCGGGTGCGCATCATGTCGACGAGGGTGTTGTCCATTCCTTCGAGACCAACAGGGCGATACGCGAGCAGCGCCGGAACATGATCGGCGGCGTGAAAGGCGCTTGGATAACCGAGGACGAGGAGCGAGCGGGCGGGGAGATCGTCGATGAGGCGGACGGTCGCGCCGAGGACGATGACGCAGGTGCCTTCGGTGCCGACGAGAGCTTGCGCGATGTCGAAGTGCTGCTCGGGGAGCAGCGCATCGAGATTGTAGCCCGACACGCGGCGGGGAATGTCGACGAAGCGGTCGCGGATCTCGCTGGCGTGGGCGTCGCGGAGGGCGCGGAGTGCGGCGTGGATTTGGGCGCGGCGTCCGCCGGCGGCGATGATGCGCTCGTATTCTGCTTCGTCGGTTGCGGATACGGTGAAGCGTTCGCCATCGCTGGTGAGGATGTCGAGGGCGATGACCTGGTGGCGGGTGAGCGGGCCCGGGCCATAGAAGTCGGCCATGACCGAGTGCGCGCCGCAGGAGTTGTTGCCGATCATGCCACCGAGCGTGCAGCGATTGTGCGTGGCTGGGTCGGGGCCAAAGGTGAGGCCATGCGGGCGGGCGGCGTCGCGGAGCGTGTCGAGCACGCAGCCCGGTTCGACCTGTGCGGTTTTTGCCGCGGTGTCGATGTGCAGGATGCGATTGAAGTAGCGCGAGCAGTCGATGATGACGGCGACGTTGCAACCCTGGCCGGCGAGCGAGGTGCCCCCGCCGCGGGTGGTGACGGGTGCACCGTGACGGCGGCAGATCGCGACGGTCTTGATGATGTCATTGGCCGTGCGCGGAAAGACGACGCCGATGGGGACCTGCCGGTAGTTGGACGCGTCGGTGGACCACGCTGCACGGGCGCTCGCATCGAAGCGGACCTCGCAGCCGGTGCCGGCGCGGAGTTCCTGGGCGAGGGCGTCGGCGTACGGTGGCGGTGAGTCGTCGCGGACCGGCAGGGTGCTGGGCATGCGCGAAAGGTGGGTCGAGACGCGATGAGAGAGAAGCTTTGTCATCCCGAGCCCAGCCTTTGTCATCCCGAGCCCAGCTGTTGTCATCCCGAGCGGAGCGAGGGAGATCCGAGGTGCCGAACGCCCCGACGTGTACCGGCAAGCAATGCGGAGGACCCCGCGGTCGTCGCCTGCCCCCATCCCGCTCTGCCGAATACCAGGCGGCATGCCGCGCTTCCCTCGTGGGCGCGACACAGCCCGCGCCCATCTCAGGAAGCGCATCCCGGCATGGCTGTGCGGGTGGGGCATGCCGCCAGTGGGAATTCGGCGACGCGGGACCGGTGCTGCGACGGTGCTGAGCTCTGCAAGTGTAGCGAATGGAGATCCTACGCTTTGTCATCCCGAGCGCAGCCTTTGTCATCCCGAGCGGAGCGAGGGAGATCCGAGGTGCCGAACGCCCCGACGTGTACCAGCAAGCAATGCGGCGGACCCTGCGGTCGTCGCGTCCCCCCATCCCGCGCTGCCGAATACCAGGCGGCATGCCGCGCTTCCCTCGTGGGCGCGACACAGCCCGCGCCCATCTCAGGAAGCGCATCCCGGCATGGCTGTGCGGGTGGGGCATGCCGCCAGTGGGAATTCGGCGACGCCGGACCGGTGCTGCGACGGTGCTGAGGCTGTCCTTACGAGCGCAGCGAATGGAGATCGCGCTTGTGTCATCCCGAGGGAGGCGAGGGAGATCCGAGGTGCCGAACGCCCCGACGTGTACCCGGAGGCAGTCACCCATCCCGCATTGCGGTTGCCGAACAGCTGCGTCTACAATGCTGATGGTCTGCTGCACCGGGGCTGCGGCGCCGTGGCTGTCAGCTACGTCGGGCAGAGCGTGGCGCGAGAGCATGATGGCGACTGGTGGTACGTGACGGTACCTGGCCTGGACGATCCGTTGCTGGCGGTCAAGCGCGGCTTTGCCGGCACCGCGAACGCGACGGAACGGTGACTGCCG
>DASYEH010000006.1:0-207799 GCA_036499125.1 Gemmatimonadales bacterium | reverse complement strand
CAGGCGCGCGAGATTCTCTATCTCCGCGGCAAGATGCACGAGCTGTATGCGCGGCACACCGGTCAGGCGATCGAGCAGATCGAGCATGACATGGAACGTGACCGGTTCATGAGCGCCGAAGAGGCAGTCACATACGGGTTGATCGACACGGTCTTTGCATCACGCAAGGCCCTCACGGTCGTGGAGTAGGAACGCATCACGATGTCCAACGACAAGCATCTGCGTTGCAGTTTCTGCGGCAAGAGCAAGGACTCGGTCCGGAAGTTCATTTCGGGCCCGTCGGTGTACATCTGCAATGAGTGCATCACGCTCTGCAACGAGATTCTTGCCGAGGACGAGGAACGGGAGGCGGTCGAAGGCCAGCGGCCGGTACCGTCGCCGCAGGAAATCAAGGACACGCTCGATCAGTATGTGGTGGGCCAGGAACGCGCCAAGCGCTCGCTCGCCGTGGCGGTCTACAACCATTACAAGCGGATCAATTCCGGCCCGCGCGATAGCACCGAAGTGGAGCTGGAGAAGTCGAACATCCTGATGCTGGGCCCGACGGGTACTGGCAAGACGCTGCTGGCGCAGACGCTGGCGCGGATTCTGGACGTGCCATTCACGATCGCCGATGCCACCACGCTGACCGAAGCCGGCTATGTCGGTGAGGATGTCGAAAACATCCTGGTCCGCCTGCTGCAGGCCGGCGATTTCAACGTGAGTGAGTGTGAGCGCGGCATTGTCTACATTGACGAGATCGACAAGATCGCCCGCAAGTCGGAGAATCCGAGCATCACGCGCGACGTGTCGGGCGAAGGGGTGCAGCAGGCGCTGCTGAAAATCCTGGAGGGCACGGTCGCGTCAGTGCCGCCGCAAGGCGGACGCAAGCATCCCCAGCAGGAATACATCCAGATCAACACGCGCGACATTCTGTTCATCTGCGGCGGTGCCTTTGACGGGCTCAAGCAGATCGTCGAAACCCGCGTCGGTCGCCAGCGGATCGGCTTCAGTGATCACGGCGAAGGGCCCGAAAGCCCTCGGCAGCCGTTCGACGAAGCGCGTCCGTATCACGCCGCCGAACCCGACGACCTGCTCCGCTTCGGCATGATCCCCGAGCTGGTGGGGCGCCTGCCGGTGCTGGTCGCGCTGGAGTCGCTGGATGAGGAAGCGCTGGTCAAGATCCTGGTCGAACCGAAGAACGCGCTGACCAAGCAGTACAAGCGGCTGTTCGAGCTCGAGGGCGTCGGCCTGACCTTCGACCCCGAGGCGCTCCGTGCTGCGGCCCGCAAGGCGATCACCCGGCAGACTGGCGCGCGCGGACTTCGCGCCATCCTGGAGCAGACCATGACCGACGTGATGTTCGACCTGCCGAGCCGGCAGGACGTGCGCGAAGTCATCATCACGCCGGAATCGATCAACGAGGGAACCACACCACTGGTCGTGACCGAACGTGTCCGGCCCAAGAAGGAAGCCTGACCCGGACCCTGCGGCGGCCAAGCACATGACCGAGGCACCGCGGTCGCCGCTGGCCAGCGTGCCGATCGATTTCCTCGGTTCGTTTCCCGATCCGGCCCATCAACTGCTGCCGCCATTGCCAGAGTTTGCCTTTGTCGGCCGGTCCAACGCCGGCAAGTCGTCGTTGCTCAATGCGCTGACTGGTCGCCGAGCACTGGCGCGAGTGAGCCAGACACCGGGTAAGACGCAGTTGCTCAACATTTACCGCCTGCCAACGCTCTACCTGATTGACTTGCCGGGATATGGCTGGGCCCAGGCGAGCCAAGGCGCCCGCAAGGCGTATCGGGCGTTGCTCGAAGCGGTGCTGACCACCCGAACATCGCTGACCGGGGTGATCTGGCTATTGGATATCCGTCACACGCCGTCGGCCGACGATGTAGAGTTCCAGACCTTGCTTGCCAACGCCGAGCGGGATGTGCTGGTCGTGCTCACCAAGGCCGACAAGCTGACCCGGAACCAGCAGAACGAGGCGCTCATCCTGCGCGCCCGCGAACTAGGGGTGGCCACCGACCAGATTCAGGTGGTCAGCGCCCACACGGGCCAAGGAATCGCTGACCTGGCTGAATCGATGCTCGCTGCCGGCCTGGAGGTCGCATGATGCGTGGGGAAATGTCCGGGTGGCTCGTTGCGGCCGCCGTCGCCTGCGCGCTACCGAGTGCCGCGCGAGCACAGGTCGGCCTGGATACCAGCCGCACCGACAATCTGCCGGTCGGCCGCGGACAACTGCCGAGTTCGGCGATCACGGTCGCCCTCAACTACAACTCGTTGCAGATCGTCTTCATTCCGCTCGATGAGCGGGTGCTCCGATTGCTCACCAACGATTCCTATGTCTCGCTGCATCACCTGGTCGAACAGTACCGCTCGGCGATCGACTCCGTTGCATCGACATCGGGACTCGGCATGGCCGGCGTCGCCCTGGTGTCGTTTCATGCGACCGCCGCAAACACCCACTTTGATCCGCAGCAAATCAGGGTGGTGATTCACAACCAGCAATATCAGGCGGCTGGCTGGGTACCACTCTCGGCAGACTTCACCAACCAGCAACTCGACAATCGCCAGCAGGTGCAAGCGATCTTTCTCTTTCCCCGCGATATCCCCGTCAAGGAGTCGTTCGTGGTCACCTACCTCGGCGCGACGAGCGACGACTGGTCGGCGCGGCTGAGTCGCTTTGACCAGGAACGGAACCGGATCATTGGCATGAAATCCGCGCGCGACACGACCGGGCATCACTGATGACCATGCTGCCGCTGCGGGCCGTCGAGTTGCCTGACCAGGCCCGCGCGCTGCGTGACGAATGGCTGGCCGACCTCGACGGTCGGCTCCGCGCAGCTGACGCCGACTGGAACGTGATTGTCCGGGATACCCTGTTCGAACTGGCGCACCCTGCGCATGGCAGCTGGAGCGAGCATGCGGACCAGCGCGCGCTGCCCCTGGCCAGTCGCGCCGCGCTGGCGGCGTGCGACCCACGCAACGTCACCTTGGAACCGGAGTACTACGGCGATGTCGATCCGGTGCGCTTCGCCCGGGTCAAGCCGTTGCTCTGGCTCTGGTACTCGTTCGACCGGCTACCGTGCGCCGGCCAGAACGTCGACCTTGGCGTGGCGTTCCGACGCATGCTGGCGCCGCACATTTTCCATCGTGTGGGCCGCAACTTCAAGTGTTTCCAGCATGTCGAGTTTTCGTTCGGCTATCAGCTCGATGTCGGCGACGACGTGGTCATTCATCGTCATGTGCTGCTCGACGACCGCGGCGGCATCACGCTCGGTGATCGGGTCTCGGTGTCCGACTATGCCAACATCTATTCGCACACGCACAGCATCGTCGATCAGCGCGACGTCACTTCGATTCGTACGGTGCTCGATGATGACGTCCGGGTAACGTACCACGCCACGGTGCTTGCCGGCGTACATGTCGGCCGCAATGGGATGGTCGGCGCCTCGGCAGTGGCGACCAAGGACGTGCGACCGTACCACGTGCACGTCGGGATTCCGGCCAAGTCGATCCGTGTCAAGCCGAATGCGCCGGCAGAAGTCTTTGCCACGCATCGCGACCCGGATCGGCCGCGCGGCTAGCCAGGCCCCCCTGCCGAGCCAGATGGGGAGTATCCTCCCGATGGCGAAGTATGCCACCGCTGCAGATCGCCGCTGGGCCATATACCAGGTCGGCGTCGCGCTAGCCGGGAGCGTCGGCGGAACCCTGGCGGCGCTTTACATCCTCACCGTGGCCGGCACCTTGATCGGCCTTCCCCACGACCCGATGCCACGGTGGACCTTCGCTGGCGGCGTCGCTGGCATTCTGGCCGGCGCCTGGTCGAAGGTCATCGGCACTGAGTTCCGGCGCCTGCGCGCGGGCCTGATTACTGATCCCAATCTGACCGGGCGGCACCGGCGACGTACCCGAATCGTCAAGGCCGGCTTCCTGCTCGCGTACCTGGTGCTGCCAATCAGCTGGAACTGGTATTGGGGATTGACGATCGGGATGCAGGCAGTGACGGCGCCGATTCTTTACCGCGGCACCGTGGCGCTCTGCGGACGGCGTAACTATCGCGCGGCATCGGGGATCCAGGAGGAGACGCCGTAGCCGACGGACGATGTCGCCGTAGCCACGCCGCTCGTCGTCAGGCTGGATGAACCCGCAGCACATCCTCAAGCACACTGGCGTGTCCGTCACCTATCAGGCGCAGCGCATCGTCCAGCGCGCGCACCGCGCGCGGCCAGGAGAAGCGTTCGCGGGCATCAGCTGGCGAGAGCCAAAGATGGGTGTCGTGTTCGGCGCTGAGCTGGACGACGGTATCATCCGCCACAAAGGCGGCAAATACTGGAACAGTCGCGAGCTGTGCCGTCGCATGCAGGTAGAACTGTTCCACTCGACTGAGATTGTAGATCACCCGCGCGTGGCAGCCTGTTTCCTCAAGCAGTTCGCGCACCGCTGCCGCGACGACGGATTCGCCATCCTCGACGCGACCATGAACGGCCTCCCAGCTTCCGGGTCGGGCCTGCCCCCGCGCACGCCGCAGGAGCAGCACCTCAAGCGATTCGGCGCGGCCGCGGAACACATAGAGATCAACAAAGAGCACCGGGCTCATCGCTTGCGACTCCGGGCCAGGGTGGCCTCAAGCCGTGCCGTGAGTGCCTTGGGGCGGAACGGTTTGGCGAGGAAATCGGTGGCACCCTGCTGCAGCGCCCGCACTTCATTGTCCTCATCGCTGCGCGCCGAGAGCACCACCACCGGCAGGTCAATGGTCCGCGGATGGGATCGCAACTTGGCGAGCACCGCGAAACCGTCGACGTTGGGCAGGTTGAGGTCGAGCAACACGAGGTCGGGATTGTGCCGATCGACCTGCTCGATCGCCTCGGCGCCATCACGTGCTTCACAGATGGCATAGCCGTCGCGCTCGAGCAGGTCCTTGAGCACCTTGCGCAGCGAGTCCTCGTCCTCGACCAGCAGGATGGTCGCGCGCGTTGCCGCCACATCCGCAGCACCCGTCGTGCCGTCTTCAACCAGTTCGAGCCCGGCCAGCAGCTCGTCAGCGGTAAACGGTTCATCCAGAAAGGATGCGGTGGATTCTTCCGCGGTGGCCGGCGGTCCTCCCGCGCCGCGCGCGCGGCCACGACCGGTACGCTGGGGCGCATTGACCGCTGCGGGGGGCGGCACGTCGGTGACCCGCAACAGCTCGTCGACCGTGGTGTCACCGTCGAGCATATGCCGGAGGCCCGCATCGAACAGCGTACGCATGCCGTGTCCCTTGGCCGCCAGCGCGATCTGCTCTGCGGTCGCGCTGTTGCCGATCAAGCGCTCGATGTCAGGATTGACGGTGAGAATCTCGACGACCGAAAAGCGGCCACGATAACCAGTTTGCGAGCACTTGTCGCAACCGACAGCCTTCCAGAGGTCGGCGGCGGGCGGGACGTACGGACGCAACCGCTCGGGGAGATCGATCGTCGGCATGGCCGCACGACAATGGGGACAGACCCGGCGCATCAGCCGCTGGGCGATGATACCGCGCAATGCGGCACCGATCTTGAACGCCTCGAGTCCCATATCGACGAGGCGGGTGACGGTATTCGGTGCGTCGTTGGTGTGCAGCGTCGAGAGCACCAGGTGGCCTGTCAGCGAGGCCTGCACCGCCACCTGCGCGGTTTCGATATCGCGAATTTCGCCTACCAGCACGACATCGGGATCCTGCCGCAGGATTGAGCGCAACGCGGTCGCGAATGTCAGTCCGGTGCGTTCGTTGGTCTGCACCTGCACGATGTTCTTGCCGAGACGGTACTCGACCGGATCCTCGACGGTGACAATGTTGATCCCTTCACCCTCGATCGTGCGAATGCAGGAGTAGAGCGTTGTCGTCTTGCCCGATCCCGTCGGACCGGTGCAGAGGATGATCCCTTCCTTGCTGTTGAGCAGCCGCTGGATCAAGGCCTTTTCGTCGGCGTACAGGCCGAGCGTATCAAGCGAGAGCATCGTGGACTGGGTATTCAGGATCCGGATGACGACTTTCTCGCCATGGCTCGCCGGCAGCGTCGAAATGCGCAGATCGACCGGCTTGCCGTTGACGGCCACGCGCGCACGACCATCCTGCGGTCGCAGCTTGTCGGCGATATCGAGACCGGACATGATCTTGATGCGGGAGATGAGCGGCACGCCGGCCTTGCGCGGAATCACCATTGCCTGACGCAGCACCCCATCGATCCGATAGCGCACAACCACCTGCGCCTCGCCGGGCTCGATATGAATGTCGCTGGCCCGACTGGTGATGCCGTCCGCCAGCAGCACATCGACGAGCTTGACGATCGGCCGTGAGCTCGCCTCGGCCTCGACGATCGACGTATCGCCATCGTCGATTTCGTCGGGGAGCGAGGTGATCTCGAACCCTTCCATCCCGGTGATCAACTCCTGCACGCTGCTTGACGTGACGACGTCGCCGTAGAGTTCGTCGATCTTCCGGCGAATCCGCGTCGGGGACGCCAGCTTCATCCGGGTCTCGCGACCAGTCGCAAAGGCGAGTGACTGCTCGGCGCCGATATCAAACGGGTTGCTGGTGGCGACCTCAAGGTATGCATCGGTCACCACCAGGGCGACGACTTCGTGCCGGCGGGCGAGCGCTTCGGGGAGCGCGTCGCGGCCGGCCTTGCCGGCAAGGTCCAGATCAGCAATCGGCAGCTTGCAGCGCGCCGCGACGGCCTCGAGCACATCCTCTTCCTTCACGACTTTGGCGTTGAGGACACGCTCCCACAACGATTGCTTCGGGTCGGCCTGCCGCTGGAACTCGCTCAGCCGCTCGGCCGGGAGCAGCGGTGCGATGACCGTCGCAATCCAGTCGTCGTTGTGGTTGGGCATCGGCGGGCTTTCGCGGAACAGAAAGGATTGTGGGGTGTCTGACCCAGAAATCTAGGCACACCAGCTGTGGAGAACCACCGGACGCGCGGCGCCCTGATCACATCAGCGCCCACCAGTCAGGGTGAATGTCGAGAATCAGCGCGGTGTGTCCGGTGCGCAAGGACGTGCCGGTCTCAACCCGCACCAGCGGACCCCACAGATCCAGTCGCACGCCGACCACCGGTTGCACGGCACCTTCGCCCCGCCAGGGCATTTTCGGGTCGTCGCCACCGGCGACTCCCGCAGCCAGATACGGTCCGATCGTGGTGGCCAGATGGATGTATCGGGAATAGGGTATCGGTGGCGTAGGCAGTGGTACTGGAAAGACCCAGGCCAGATCAGCGAACGCCATTCGCCGGCCGCCCAGTGAGCGAAACGGGATACCGGGCAAGGTCCCCCGCCCGCCGAGGACGAAGTCGCGATACGACGGCAGCGAGCCGAGGGCGAGTCCGCCTTCGACATGCCATTGCAGCCTCCCGGCGGGCATCGGGGTCTCCGCGGCGCCAGCCAGGTGCAGCCGCATGCCACCCGAGATCGCCTGCTCGGCGCTGGCATCCCAGCCGAAGCCGCGCAGGTTGCGCGCGTTGATTTCGAAACGCGCCAATAACCGCGATGATGCGCCCAACGACGGATTCGCGCCGGCCTCGCCACCAAGCGGCGCGAAGCGCGTCACCATGCTGTCGGCATGTTCCGTCAGCAGGCTGAGTCGCCAGGCAGCACCAGCGACCCGTCCGGCGACAAAGCCGCCGACACGGCTCACCAGAGCGTAGTCGCCGAAATCATCCCCCGACAGCAGCGTCCCGATGCTGTTGGCAACACCGCTGATCACTGGTTGGTCGCCGACATCCTGCACCAATCGAGAACCGAAGATGCCGATCCGCCCACCACCGATCCGGCGGTCTGCCACGATTGACCCGGTGGCGCGTTGGTCACTCAGGCCAAGGCCGACCTGTGCCCGTACCGTGAGCGACCTGGCGGCCAGTCCGGCACCGGCGGCGAGTGCCACTCCTTCCACCCGATTGACGCGGACAAAATCGCTGATGCCGCGGCCAGACAACCGCAATCGCGGCAGGCCATCGAGGAGCCGGCCACCCACTGCGGCCGATGCGGCGAGCGTCACTGCGTCGACATCGGCAGTGGTAGCCGGAAGCTGGCTGAGCTGCGCCGACAACGGCCCCGGCCATTTGCCGCCGGCAAAGGGAGCCAGCGGACCTTGAATAAATGCGCCCGTGAACCGATCGGTTGGCTGGACGACGCCGAGCTGGTAATCATCGATGGTCCAGTCGGCGCGAATGACGGTGCGAATTCCGAGGTCGAGGAGCGGCTCCCCGCGCTCGATCACGATCGATTGGTGCCACGGCAGCCAGCGACTGTGCTGCTGGAGTGCGTTTTCGAGCGTCACGGTGATCGAGGAGACGGTGCGGTCGCGGTACGACGGCGGGGTGAAGGTGAACTGGAAGCGGACCAGTTCGGCGCGATCGGCGTCGAGATAGAGGGTTCCGATCGTGCCGGCTGCCGTCGGTTCGCGAGGGCGGACCTGCACCGCCACGACCCGCAGCCGCCTGCCACCCGAAGCAACAGTGACGGTATCGCCGGGGAGGTAGAGATAGCGGCTCAATCCGGCACTGGAGAGCGGGTGCGGAACGTCGCGCACCTCGTCACCCTGGCCGAGGCGGATGGTGGCGCCAAAGTCGTTGGCGACGATGCCGAGGTGGTCGCGGTGATAGACCAGGGCGTTGGGCAGGAAGCTGGTATCACGCCATGCCCGGAGGACTTGCTTGCTCCGGTTCGGGGACTCCCCGTAGACTTGCACCTGCAGTTCGTCCGCCCGGATCACCCGCTCGACTGGATCGCCACCGTGATTGATGACCGCCGCATAGCGCAACACACCGTGAGCCAGGGCCTGCCAGCTCGCAATGAGCGCATCGGCGTCCCGGGCAGAGCGCTGTTGCACCGCGCGCCGTACCAGGTCGATCGAATCGCCAGCCTGCCATTGCTGGGCGCGCACCGGTCTCGGGGCGAGCATGGCCAGCAGCAGTATCACCGAGTAGCGCGGCATGCCGGAAAAATAGGCGTCGGCGGCGCGCTTCTCTGCCTGCTGGTCGCTGGGTGCCATCACGGCGGGGCCGACACCGGCCCGGAGCCAGTCGCACTGGCGTCGCCGGGCACCGTGACGGCCGCCGACCGGGTCTGGCTGCTCGAGAGCAGCGGCCCGCGCGTCCATGATACCGCAGTGACCTTTGCCGCGGCGGCGGGACGATCGATCGTGTTGCATCATGAAGGGGCGCCGGACGCCGTATTCCTGATGCTCGATTTCCCAGCGACGCGTGATACGCTCCGCCTTCGCGACAGCATCATGGTCTCAGTGCATCCACTTGACGGCCAGTATGCCTTCACCGTGACGTTCAACGAGCAGCCGGGCGTCACGCCGCGCGCGACGCTCGCCTATGCCCTCTATTTCCGCACACCGGCGGCCGCAGCGAGCCTCTGGCCGAGCCCGGGGCGTTTCGAGCAGCGATTGGAGCCGGCGCTCATGGGTGCGGACAACAAGGTCACCGTCATCGCCAGCGACCGACCGGCGGGAGACATGCTCCGCTTCGCCCTCAAGTCCTCCGGCACGTACGCACTGATGGCATTCAAGTGAGCGCCGCCGACCGGCAACGGTGCCGGGACGCAGCGGCGGCCGGCTATTCCCGCGTGCCGATTACTCGCGAAGTGCTGCTCGACGGCGACACGCCGGTCTCCGCGTTTGCAAAGGTGCATCGGGGCGACTACGGATTCCTGCTGGAATCGCTCGAAGGTGGCGAGCGCTGGGCGCGCTACTCCTTTCTCGCCACCGAACCGGCGGCGGTGTTTCGCTACCACGGCACGCGCGTCCAGCAACTCGATGGCGCCAGCTGGACCGTAGTCGCTGATGCCGCGCCGCTTGACCACCTCGGCGACCTGTTGCGCAGCGACCGTTCGCTGCCGGTGGCCAGCTTGCCGCCGTTCACGGGCGGCGCGGTCGGCTTCTGGGGATATGACGTGGTGCGTACGCTGGAGCGGCTTCCTGATCCGCCAAC
The DNA here is from genome assembly GCA_036499125.1 of Gemmatimonadales bacterium. GTDB lineage: Bacteria > Gemmatimonadota > Gemmatimonadetes > Gemmatimonadales > GWC2-71-9 > Palsa-1233. Next base: position 197,861 of record DASYEH010000006.1, on the reverse strand, counting down.
GGATGATCGCCAACTGCCCGACGCCGTGGTGATGATGGTCGACACGCTTCTGGTGCTCGACAATCTCTTTCATCGCGCCACCGTGATCGCGAACATCGACGTGTCGTTGGGCGTGAGCGACGCCGACATCGATGCGCGCATTGCCGCTGCCAATGCCCGGTGTGATGCGTGGCTCGACCGATTGGCGAAGCCAAATCATCTCGCTCCACTCGCATTGCCGGCGATTCGATCCATGGCAAGCGCTACGTCGCCATTTGCCGACGACGCGTTTCGATCGGGCGTGACGCGCTGCCAGGATCTCATCGCAGCCGGCGACGCTTTCCAGATTGTGCTGTCGCGCCGACTTGATGTGGCACCGGCACCCGACCCGTTTCTCAGTTATCGCTGGCTACGGGCACTCAACCCCGCGCCATACTGCTACTTCCTCAGACTGGGCGGCGATCTCACCATCGCTGGCGCGTCACCGGAAGTGCTGGTGCGTGTCACTCACGACGAAGTCACAGTGCGACCGATCGCGGGCACGCGGCCGCGCGGCGCCACGCCCGAGCTGGACCACGCCAATGAAGCGGAGTTGCGCGCCGACCCGAAGGAGCGGGCCGAGCACATGATGCTGGTTGACCTGGGCCGCAACGATGTTGGACGTGTGGCGCAGTTCGGGACGGTGCGGGTGGTCGAACGCGAAGTGATCGAGCGCTATTCGCAGGTGATGCACCTGGTGAGTGAAGTACGTGGCACGCTGCGTCCGGAGCTCGACGCACTCGACGCCTTCGCTGCCACCTTCCCCGCCGGTACAGTGAGTGGCGCGCCCAAGGTCCGCGCGATGGAGATCATTGACGAACTCGAAGTCACGCGGCGCGGGCCGTACGCCGGCGCCGTCGGCTACGCGAGCTATGGGGCGCGCAATCTCGACACCGCGATCGCCATTCGCACCGTCGTCTTTCATGATGATGTCGCGTATGTGCAGGCAGGCGCCGGGATCGTGGCAGACTCGGTGCCGGAAATGGAATTCCGGGAGACGGTAGCGAAGGCAGGAGCGGTGTTGACGGCGTTACGGTTGGCGGGGGGAGGCTGAGGGACGCGGGACACTGGAGAATAGCTGATGGCTGATGGCTGATGGCTGATCAATCCAAATCCTGCCATCGGGTCGTGATCGTCCAGTGTCCAGTGTCCAGCCGCCCGTGTCCATCACCCACCCGCCCCAAACCGGTACCCTACTCCCGCCTGCCGCAGCAGCTCCAGCACCAGCCGCACCGGCAGTCCCATGACACCGAAGAAATCGCCCTCGATGCGCTCGACCAGCGCGGCGCCCCAGCCCTGGATCCCGTACGCACCGGCCTTGTCGCGCGGCTCGCCGGTGGCGATGTAGTCGCGCAGCATGGCGTCATCGCAGGAGCGGAACGTGACCCGTGTCTGGTCGAGTGCCGCGAACTCGCGACCGCCAGCGACGAGACAGACTGCGGTATTGACCTGATGGGTTCGTCCCTGCAACGCGTGCAGCATCTCGAGGGCGTGGTCGTCGTCGCGCGGCTTCTCGAGAATCTGACCATCGAGCACCACAATCGTATCGGCGCCGAGGACCAGCTCGCCGGGAACGGCGCGCGCCTTGTCGCGGGCGAGGCGACGCGAGTAGGCGTCCGGTTGTTCGCCCGGCAGCGGAATTTCCTGCACATCAGCCGGCGAGACGATGAACGGAACGCCGATCATCTCCAGCAGCTGTCGCCGACGCGGCGATGCGGATGCCAGGACCAGCGTGTGACGCTTCATCCGGCCACCCGCTCGAGCATCAGGGTGACCGGCCCGTCGTTGACAAGGGCGACCCGCATATCGGCGCCAAACTGGCCGCAGGCCACCGGTACCCGGGCCTCACGCAGCGCGGCAAGGAAACCCTCATAGAGCGGCACCGCTGTACCGGGGCGCGCGGCATCAACGAACGACGGCCGACGGCCGCGAAGGACGTCACCGTACAGCGTAAACTGCGAGACGACCAGTACCGCGCCGGTCACCGCCGCGAGGTCGAGGTTCATCTTGCCGTTGCTGTCATTGAAGAGCCGCAGGCCGGCGATCTTTTCGACCATCCACTGCACCTGGGTCATTGTGTCATTGTGGGTGAACCCGACCAGCAGCAGGTAGCCGCGCCCGATGGCCGCGACGACATGGCCGTCGATGGTCACGCTCGCCTCTGTCACACGTTGCACGAGAACTTTCACGCGTCGTGGCCCGGGAAATGGGAATGGGGTGGCCAGGGTCCGGCTGGCGTGGAAGGTACCATGACCCCGCGACGGGCCGGGGGCCTATCTTTCAGCCGGCACGACCGACCACGGCAGCAGGGGACGCATCATGGGCACCAGAAATCCGCAGGTGGACCGCTACATCGACAATGCCCCCGCGTTCGCTTCACCTATTCTCGACCACCTGCGCGACACGATCCACCGGATCTGCCCGGATGTCGAGGAAACGATCAAGTGGGGGCGTCCGACCTTCCTCCATCACGGCATCCTCTGCAACATGGCAGCATTCAGCGAACACGTAGGGTTCGGCTTCTGGCGCGGCGCTGCCGTCACCGGTGATGATGTCACCCGGCAGACGGAGTCGTCAGGCCAGTTCGGTCGCATCCTGTCGATCGCCGACCTGCCATCGCGGACGGTCCTGGCGGGTTACATCAAGCAGGCAATGCAGCTCAATGAATCGGGCGACCGCCCGGTGCGCACCCCGAAACCGCCTCGCCCGGCGATCCGCATGCCGGCCGCGCTGCGCGACGCGTTGGAGCATCACCCGGCCGCCAAGGCGCGGTTCGAAGCATTCTCCCCCAGCATGCGGCGTGAATACAACGAGTGGATTGCTGACGCGAAGACCGAACCGACCCGGCAGAAGCGGGTCGCCCAGACGGTCGAGTGGGTCGCGGAAGGGAAAGGTCGCAACTGGAAGTACGAGGGGAAGCCGCGATCCGGTTGATCCTCGGTTGACGCACCAGCGGTAGCATGTCGCCATCATCCACCTCCGGAGAAATCGTGACCCGCTACCTCCTCCCCTGCTGTATCCTCGCGCTCGCTACGCCAGCTCACGCCCAGTGGCGCCTCACTGCGGCGCACGGCATCGGCACCAGTTATCACGATGCCAGCGATCCCGCCGACCCTGACGGCTCGGAGTTTCACGCCGATCGCCTGCGGACCTGGACGCTGGCACTCGCACGCCAGCACGCCGGCTGGCGCATTGCGGTAGAAGGCCGCCGCGCCACCGCCGACCTGACCGAAGATGGCAGCACTTCCGCGGTGACCGCGCGCAATGTGCTGCGCGCGTGGGGCGTAACCGCGGAGCTGTCGCGTCGGGCAGCAGGCCAGCCGGGTGGTCCGTCGTTGTGGCTCGGAGCAGGTGCGGGGTTCGAGCGTTGGGCGTTCACCGTGTCTGGCGGATCGCCGGCGTGGCGCCTCGCAGGGCGCCTGCACGCCGAGGCTGACGTGCCGATCAGCCCGCACTGGACCGGGCTGGCACGGGGCGAGCTCGGTGTGGGCGGCCAGGCGTTTGGCGCCAGCGATCTCCCCGACGGCTTCGTCACCCACACACCCGAGCGTCTCCAGCTCTACCTCGGCATTGGCCTGGTGCCGTGACCGCTACTCGACCGTGACGCTCTTGGCCAGGTTGCGCGGCTGATCCACGTTGCAGCCGCGCGTGACCGCGACGTAATACGAGAGCAACTGCAGTGGAATCACGGTGAGAATCGGCGTCAACAAGTCGAGTGTTTCAGGAACGATGAAGGTTGCTTCCGCGAGCCGCGCGATCTCTTCGTCATTGGCGTTCACGATCGCGATCACCTTGCCGCCGCGCGCGCGCACTTCCTGCACGTTCGAAACAATCTTGCTGTGCACTGCGTCGCGCGGCGCCACGACGACGACCGGCATGTTCTCGTCGATCAGGGCAATCGGCCCATGCTTCATCTCGGCCGCCGGATATCCTTCGGCGTGGATGTAGGAGATCTCCTTGAGCTTGAGCGCGCCTTCCAGTGCCACTGGAAAGTTGACGCCCCGGCCGAGGTACAGGGCGTTGGAGCGTCCCTCAAAGCGCGCTGCGAGCGCCTTGACCTCGTCGGCGCGGTCGAGAATGCTCTGCACCTGGGCCGGCAGCTTCTGCAGCGCCTCGACGTAGCGACGCCCTTCGAGCAGTGACATGGTGCGCAGCCGTGCGAAGCGCAGCGTCACCATGGCGAGCGCCGCCACCTGGGAGGTGAAGGCCTTGGTGCTTGCGACACCGATCTCGGGGCCGCAGCGGAGGTACAAGCCGCCGTCGACTTCGCGCGAGATGGTCGAGCCGACCACGTTGACGAGCCCCAACACCCGGGCGCCACGCTGTTTCGCCTCGACCATCGCCGCCAGCGTATCCGCCGTTTCGCCAGACTGCGAGATGGCGATCACCAGTGTTTCGGCGTCGACGATCGGGTTGCGGTAGCGGAACTCGGAGGCGTACTCGACGTCGGTCGGGATCCGCGCCAGCTCCTCCAGCATGCTCTTGCCAATCAGGCCTGAGTGCCACGATGTCCCGCATGCGGTGATGATGATCCGCTTGACCTTCATCGCCTCGGTATCCGACAACTTGAGGCCGTAGACGCGCACGCTGCCGGTCTCCTCGAGCAAGTGGCCGCGCATCGTGTTCTCGATGCTGTCCGGCTGCTCGAAGATCTCCTTCAGCATGAAGTGATCGAAGCCACCACGTTCGATGGTGGCGAGATCCCATTCGATCTGGTTGATCGGCTTGTCGATCTGGCGGGTGCTCAGCGTGCGGACCCGGAAATCGTTGGCGGTGAGGATCGCCATCTCGCCGTTATCGAGATAGACAACGGAGCGGGTATGGTCCAGCAACGCCGACTGATCGGACGCGACGAGATTTTCACCATCGCCAATGCCGAGGACGATCGGCGAGCCGTTGCGCGCCACGACCAGCAGGTCGGGTTCATCGGCTGAGAGGACCACGATGCCGTATGCGCCGTGAACATCGCGCAGGGCACTGGCCACCGCTTCTTCGAGATTTCCTTCGTAGAGCTCGCCGATCAGGTGCGCCAGCACCTCGGTGTCAGTTTCCGAATGGAAAACGTGACCGCGTGCGAGCAACGTCTTCTTGATCGCCGTCGCGTTCTCGATGATGCCATTGTGGATCAGCGCGATCCGTCCTGACTGATCGGTGTGCGGATGGGCGTTGGGCGTGGTCGGTCCACCGTGAGTTGCCCAGCGGGTGTGACCGATGCCGACGGTGCCGTGTGGTTCGCACCCTTCAATCTCGCCGGCGAGGACGCTCAGCTTTCCGGCCGCCTTGCGAATCTGCAACCCGTCGTCGCCAAGCACGGCAATCCCGGCGGAGTCGTAACCGCGATACTCCATCCGCCGCAGCCCTTCCATCAGGATGCGGGTCGCCTGCTTGGGTCCTACGTAGCCCACAATGCCGCACATGTATCGGAACTCCTTGGAGTGTGTCTGCCCGATGATCGGACTAGATCTGCCGGGCCCGGGCCACCAGATCATCCGCTGCTTCGCGGGTTGGCGCCTCGGCGATCAAACGGACGATCGGTTCGGTCCCCGACGGTCGCACGTGCAGCCACCGATCGGCCCAGCCCAGCCGCAGCCCGTCCCGCAGATCGCGTTCGGCGTCGGGAAATGCGGCTTCCAGGCGCCGGTACTGCGCCTCGAGGTCGCCACCCCGGGCGGCCTTGGCTTTCACAATGGTGTAGCTGGGCGAACCGACCACAACGGCCGAGAGCGCCTGCCCCGATTGCGCCAGGTATTGCAAGATGAGGGCCGCCCCCAAGGGGGCATCTCGGCCGACGTGCAGGGCCGGGAGGATCACCCCGCCGTTCCCTTCGCCACCCAGCACTGCCCCTTCGGCGACAATCGCCCGGGCGACGTTCGCCTCCCCGACCGGCGCCCGGACAAACCGTCCCCCACTCTGCTGAACGGCATCGGCCACGACCAGCGAGGTGGAAAGATTGGCGACCACCACGGGGAGGGTCCCGGCGCGGGTCGCATGGCCGAGGACCGCGCGGGCAGCAATCGCGAGGGTGTAGTCCTCACCGATCGGGCGCCCGGCCTCGTCGACCAGCGCCAGCCGATCGACATCGGGATCCACGGCCATGCCGAGCGCCGCACCGGAGCGCTGCACCAGCGCGCCGAGTTCGCCGAGATTTTCGGGAATCGGTTCCGGTTCGCGGGGAAAGTGGCCATCGGGCTCGAGATTGATGCCGCTGACGCGCACGCCGAGACGGTCGAAGAGCGCCAGCATGGTGGGCGATCCGGCGCCGCGGACACAATCGAGCGCGACGTGAAACGCTGCCGCACGGATGGCACCGACGTCGATCTCCGGCAAGGCGAGGATCGCGTCGAGGTGACGCGCGATTGCTCCGTCGTCGCGGCGCGACATCCCGATCGCGTCCCAGCCCGCCCGTGGCGGCCCGCTCTCTGCCAGCTGACGCACTTCGCCACCCGACTCAGCATCGAGAAAGATGCCGTCGGGACCAACGAACTTGAGGGCATTCCATTCGATCGGGTTGTGACTCGCGGTGATGATCAGCCCGGCACCGGCATGGTGATACTCGACCGCCATCTGGACGGTCGGCGTCGGCACCACACCGACGTCGATCACGTCGACGCCAACCGATTGAAATCCGGCAGTCGCAGCGAGCGCGAACATCGGCCCCGAGGTGCGGGCGTCGCGGCCAAGGACCACGCAGCTGCCACCACGACGCCGGACCCACGCCCCCAACGCGCTAGCGTGGCGCGCAACCAGTTCCGGCGTCAGGTCGGTGCCAACCAGGCCACGCATTCCGGAGACGGAGATCATCAGGGTGTCAGACATGCAACCTCATTGCGAGAGCCATTGCGGAGGCGGCAGACCAGGCTGGGACGGCCGCGGTTGGTCGACCGGATCAGGCGCGGATCGGCAAGGCGCCGAGATCGGGAAACGCCGCGATGAACGCCTCGATGACATCCGGGTCGAACTGCTTGCCAGCACAACGCTTCAGCTCGGCCAGCGCGGTTTCGGTGGCCTGATAGGGACGATAGGCGCGGGTGGTCGTCATCGCATCGAAGGCGTCCACGACGCAGACAATGCGCGCCGTCATCGGAATCTGGTGAGCAACCAGCCCGTCAGGAAAGCCGCTGCCGTCCAGACGTTCATGATGCCAGCGCACAATGTGCAGCACTTCGGGACGATCAGCGCGGAGGACGCTGAGCATCGCTTCGCCTTCGACGGTGTGGCGGCGGATCTCGGCGAACTCTTCGGGATCAAGCGGACCGGCCTTGTGCAGTACGGCGTCGCGGGTCCCGATCTTGCCGATGTCGTGCAACTCGCCGCCCAATCGGAGCTGTTCCACGGTCGCGGCCGGCAGGGCCATCATCTTGCCGGTTGCGGCAGCGTATTCCGCGACTCGACGTGAATGGCCGCGGGTGTAAGGATCCTTGGCCTCGAGCATCGTCACCGCCATCTGCACCTGGGCGAGGAACATCTCCTGGTTCTTGCGCGACAGATCCTGGACCTGTCGCTCGAGATCCTGATGATAGTTCTCGCGCAGCTGGCGCACTTCGATGGTCAGGCGTCGCTCGGCGAGTGCCTTCTCGATCCGGGCGCGCACTTCCTGCACCTGCACTGGCTTGGAGAGGTAGTCGCGCGCCCCGATCTTGAGGCATTCGACAGCGGTTGCGACGTCGCCATCGCCGGTCAGCATGACCACCGCCGTGTCCGGATAGCGGCCGCGGATTTCACGCAGCAACTCGATGCCGTCGCGGCCCGGCATGTGCAGGTCGCTCATCACCAGCGGGACCTCACCGCGATCCTGCAACAGGGCCAGAGCCCCGTCGACGGACGCCGCCTCCGACACCTGATAGCCGCACGCGGTCAGCAGCCGCCCCAGCACCTCGCGGACGAGCACATCATCGTCCACGACCAGCACGCGGGTTGCTGCCTGCGGTTGCCGGAGATCGGGGGAAGCCATCCCGAAAGGTAAGCCCGGCCACCGCGTTGGACAGCCATCGGCTAGATTCAGGAGCTTCCGACGATGGAGCAGATCGCGTGATCGATGTCCGGCATGGCGACAACCTGCAGATCCTGCGCGAGATGCCGTCGGGGCAGTTTGACCTGATTTATATCGACCCGCCCTTCAACACCGGCCGGACGCAGTCCCGCACGACGCTCCGTACGGTCCGTGACGCTGGTGGCGACCGGACCGGATTTCAGGGCGCCCGCTATCGGACCGAACGCGGCGCGAAGCGGCACTATGCCGACCACCAGGATGACTACCCGGCCTTTCTTGTCCCGCGCCTGGAAGAGGCTCGCCGCGTACTGGCCGCGCATGGTTCACTCTTCGTGCATCTCGATTGTCACGAGGTGCATTACATCAAGGTCGCACTGGACGGGATCTTCGGTCGGGACTGTTTCCAGAACGAGATCATCTGGGCCTACGATTACGGGGCGCGGAGTACCAGCCGGTGGCCAGCGAAGCACGACACGATCCTCTGGTATAGTCGCGACCCGACGCACTATACGTTTGACCTCGCAGCCGCCGATCGGATTCCATACATGGCACCGGCACTGGTCGGCCCGGCCAAGGCGGCTCGCGGCAAGACGCCGACCGATACCTGGTGGCACACGATCGTGAGCCCGACCGGCAAGGAGAAGACCGGCTATCCCACCCAGAAACCGGTCGGCCTCCTCGAACGGATCGTCAAGGTCCATTCCGCACCCGGCATGCAGCTCTGTGATTTTTTTGCGGGCAGCGGATCCTTTGGCGAGGCGGCCGACCGCCACGACCGGCACGTCACGTTGATCGACGACAACCCGCAGGCAATCGAGGTCATGCGACAACGTTTCGCTGGCCGCGACGCCCACTTCCCTCCCACTCTCGCTCGACAGGCCCGATGACACCTCCGAATCCGAAGCACCGCTTCGCCACGCTGGCCGTGCACGCCGGCCAGCGCCCCGACCCGGTCTCCGGCGCTGTCATGCCGCCGATCTATCAGACATCCACCTACATCCAGGATGGCCTCGGCAAGCCGCACAACGGCTACGAGTATGCCCGCACGCGAAACCCGACCCGCGACATCTGGGAAGCGAACCTTGCCGCTCTGGAAGGCGGGTCGCACGCGTTTGCGTTTGGCTCCGGACTCGCCGCACTCGACACCGTGCTCAAGTTGCTCTCGGCCGGCGACCATGTGGTGGTGGGCAACAACATCTACGGTGGCAGTCATCGCCAGATGGAACAGATCTACGGCCGCTTCGGATTGACCTTCTCGTTTGTCGACATGCGCGATACGCGTAACGTCGAACAGGCACTCACGCCGCAGACGAAGATGATCTACGGCGAGACGCCCACCAATCCGATGATGTTCCTGGCCGACCTCGCGGCACTTGGCGACATCGCCAAGGCGCATGGGCTCGTCCTGGTGACCGACAACACCTTCGCCACGCCGATGTTGCAGCAGCCGCTGACACAGGGCGCCGACATCGTGCTGCACTCCACGACGAAATATCTCAATGGTCACTCCGACATGATTGGCGGAGCACTGATCACGTCGCGCGAGGATCTCGCCGAACGGATTGGCTTCCTGCAGAATGCCGCCGGCGCGGTGCCCGGACCGTTCGATTGCTGGCTGGCGCTGCGCGGCGTCAAGACGCTGCCGCTGCGCATGCGGGCGCACTGCGACAACGCCATGGATCTGGCGTCCTGGCTCGAACAGCGGCGCGATGTCGTGAAGGTCTACTATCCAGGGCTCGCCACCCATCCGCAGCACGCCCTGGCCCGCCGGCAGATGCGGGCGTTCGGCGGCATCATCTCGATCGAGCTCGGCGACGTGCCACGCGCGCGGCGTTTCGTCGAAGCAACGCAGCTCTTCGCCCTGGCCGAGTCGCTGGGTGGCGTCGAGAGTCTGGTGGGCCATCCGGCATCGATGACTCATGCCTCGGTCCCGGCCGCCCTCCGGGCCGAAATGGGGCTCACGGATTCTCTGGTGCGACTCTCGGTCGGGATCGAAGACGTCGAGGACCTGCGCGACGACCTCGACCAGGCGCTGCGTGCAACCTGAAACCTCTGCTAGCTTTCTGGCGTACACCAGTCATCTCCAACAGCTGAGTTCCCGATGACGACACTGCCCGCCGCCCGGCCCCGCGTCTCCCTGCTCGACATCGCCCCAGTCTCATGGGAACATCCTGCGGACCGGGCGGCGCTGCAGGCGTTGCGCGCGATCCCGGGCCTTGATCAGATCATGCGCAAGGTGATCTCGTTGCTCGGTGGCGAACGCGGCATCCGGCTGCTCTTCCAGGGCGACGCCATTCGCGTCGGGCCGACGCAGTTCCCAATGCTCTGGGCGCTGCATATCGAGAACTGCGCGACGTTCGGGTGGGGGCGGGTGCCCGAAGTGTATGTCACGCAGACGCCGATCTTCAATGCTGGCGCCTACGGTGTCGACGATCCGTTCATCGTGATTCATTCATCGGCGTTCGAGTTGCTCGACCACGACGAACAACGCGCGCTGCTGGCCCACGAACTGGGCCACGTGATGAGTGGTCATGCGCTCTATTCCACCATTGCCGAAATTCTGATCAAGGTGTCGCTCGGCTCGCTGCCTTTTCCACTGGAGCTGCTGGCGCTGCCGGTGCGGCTTGCGATCCTCGAGTGGTCGCGCAAGTCGGAGCTGTCGGCCGATCGCGCCGAAGTGCTCGGCACGCAGGATCTCAATGCGTCGATGCGCCTCTTCATGAAGATGGCTGGCGGGGCGAACACGGCGAACGTACGCCCGGGCGACCTCAACCTGGTGCCGTTCATGGAACAGGCCAGCGAGTATGCCACGCAGCACGACGGATTCGACATCGTCTACAAGCTGATGAACACCCTGGCGCTTACGCACCCGATGAACGTCGTGCGCGCCGGCGAGATCCAGAAGTGGGTGCAGAGTGGCGCGTACGACCGAATCGTTGCCGGGGAATACACGCGGCGCGGCAGCGAGGCCAGCGACCGGCCGCTGTCCGATGACATGCGCGAAGCGGGCAAGTACTATCGCGATGAGTTCAGCGAGTTTGCCGGCGAAGTACGCAACGCCGCCAAGCGCGCCGCCGGACGGGCGCGGGACGCCTTCAACGACGCGCGAGACAAGCAGGCGGGATGAGGATCCTGATCGTCGGCGGTGGCGGCCGAGAGCACGCGCTGGCCGCGGCGCTGGCCGGCGACGATCCGTCGCACCTGCTCTACGTCGCGCCGGGCAATCCCGGCACCGCCGCGCTCGCCACCAATCTTGCGATCGCGGCCGATGACATCGACCGCCTCTCCGACGCCTGCGACGCCTACGCCATCGATCTCACGGTCATCGGCCCTGAGCTGCCACTGGCCCTGGGGCTGGCCGACCGGCTGCGCAGCGAGGGACGGACGGTATTCGGACCGGGTGCCGCGGGCGCGCAGATCGAATCGTCCAAGGCCTACGCCAAGGAAGTCATGGACGCCGCGGGCGTGCCGACCGCCGGCAGCCGGGCTTTCGCCGACCTGGCCGGTGCGCTCGACTGGATTACCCATCATGACGAGCCACTGGTAGTCAAGGCCTCCGGACTCGCCGCTGGCAAGGGCGCAGTGGTCTGCACCACCCGCGCCGAGGCTCGCGCCGCTGTCCGCGCCATGCTCGGCGATCGGAGCCTGGGCGAGGCCGGCAGCGTCGTGGTGATTGAGGAATTCCTGCTTGGTGAGGAGTTGTCGATCCTCGCGGTGAGCAACGGACACGAGGTGGTGATCCTTCCGGCGGCGCAGGACCACAAACGACTGCTCGATGGCGACCGCGGACCGAACACCGGCGGTATGGGCGCCTACGCACCGGTCTCGATCGCGACGCCGGCGCTGCTCGACCGAATCGAACGCGAGGTGCTGCTGCCGACGCTTGGCGAGCTGCAGCGCCGCAGCGGACCGTATCGCGGCGTGCTCTTCGCGGGCATCATGGTGCATCCAGATGGCACTCCCAACGTGGTCGAGTTCAACTGTCGCCTCGGCGATCCCGAGACGCAGGTCGTGCTCCCGCTGCTCGACTCGGGATTGACCGCATTGCTTGACGCTGCCGCGCGCGGAGAATCAATGCCGAGCCCACGGGTACGAGATGCATCCGCGGTCACCACGATCGTCGCGTCAGCTGGCTATCCCGACGCGCCGGTCAAGGGCGACGTGATCCACTTGCCGGCACATTTCCCGCCGGGTGTCGAGTTGTATCATGCTGGCACCACCCGTCGCACCGATGGCGCGTTAATCACCAATGGCGGTCGAGTCTTCGCGGTGACGGCGGTGGCCCGCAGCTTTGCCGCCGCGCGCCAAGCCAGTCAGATCGGTGCAGCGGCGATCGAGTTTGAAGGTCGCCAATCCCGGACTGATATCGGCTGGCGCGAACTGGCGCGGCAAGCACCACACTGACGTGACGGCGCCAGCACAACGGCCGCACCATTTGCCGTCGCTCGATGGACTGCGTGCATGTGCCATCCTCCTGGTGATTGTCGCGCACTTGACCCATACGCTCGCCGAGAGCAGCTCGCTGTTCACCGTCTTTGGCGACCTCGGCAATCTCGGGGTCCGCATCTTCTTCATTCTGTCGGGTTTTCTCATCACCCAACTGTTACTGCGGGAGGAGGTACGTTCGGGTTCGATATCGTTGCGGCGATTCTATCTCCGCCGGGTACTGCGGATTTTCCCGGCATTCTTCTTTTTCATTGCGGCAATGGTTGCCGCCAGCCGGCTCGGATGGATTCCGCTGCCAACGCGAGACGTGCTCTTTGCAGCGACCTTTCTCGCCAACTTCCAGACAGATCGAGGTTGGTATCTCGGCCATACTTGGTCGCTCGCTGTGGAGGAGCAGTTCTACCTGATCTGGCCAACCATATTTCTTCTCGCAGGGAAGCGTTGGCGACTGACGGTCGCGATTGCCGCAGTCATCATCGCACCGGTCGTTCGCGTCGGTGTTTTTCTCATGGCACCAGAAGCGCAACGGTCGATTGGCGAGATCTTTCCGACAATCATGGATACCATTGCAATCGGTGCCGCGCTTGCTCTCGCCCGCCAAGCCCTCCACCAGCGCGACTGGTACCTTTCCCTGCTGGCATCACGATGGTGTCTGGCGATACCAATCGCCGTCCTTGCCTGCAACTGGTTCATCTTTGCGTTCGCCTGGCCAGGCTGGCTTCTTGGTGAGACACTGCTCAACCTCACGATCGTGTTCGGCATCGACCGCGCGCTGACCCATTCGACAGGGATGATCGGACGCGTGCTCAACCTCCCGATGGTTGCGTGGATCGGCACGCTCAGCTATTCGCTGTACCTCTGGCAACAGCCCTACCTTCCCCGCGCCGGGCGGTGGCCGCTGCAGCTGCTACCATGGAACGTTCTGGCACTCACAGGGTGTGCCATTCTCTCGTATTACCTGGTCGAACGACCGTTTGTGAAGCTGAAAGATCGGCTGGGTCGACAGGCGCATGCCTGAACTCCCCGAAGTCGAAACGATCGTGGGCGGCCTCGCGCCGGTGCTGGTGGGACGCACGATCATGTCCGCAACACTGAGCCATGACAACTTGCTCGATGGGGTGTCCAAGGCGACGCTGCTGCGCGGACTCCGCGGCCGGACCATCGCGGCTGTCACCCGGCGCGCCAAGCATGCGCTCATTCATACCGACACCAAGATTCTCGCCGTGCAGCCCGGGATGACCGGTGCGCTGATCCGCTACACGCGCGCGCTCACCACCGACGAATCGCGGTACGCGGTATTACAGTGCCTGCTCGATGACGATAGCATGCTGATCTATCGCGACGTGCGCCGGATCGGCACGCTGCGCTGGCTCCTTCCCGCCGCGTGGGACGAATACTCCAGCCGCCTCGGCCCAGAACCGCTCGACCCGTTGTTTACCGCCGAGCTCTTCGCGAGCCGGCTGGGGACGAGCAAGGCTGCGATCAAGAAAGTGTTGATGGACCAGCGTTTCGTGGTCGGGGTCGGAAACATCTATGCCAATGAGGCGCTCTTCGCGGCGGGGATCGACCCATCGCGACCAGCACAATCCGTTCCGCACCCGCGAATGCTGCAACTTCATGACGAAGTACGCCGGATCCTGCTGGCCGCGATCAACAGCGAAGGAACGACACTTCGCGATTACGTCACGGGAACTGGTACACCTGGGAACTTCAAGCTGGAGCTACAGGTCTATGGCCGAGAAGGAGGAGCGTGCCGGGTGTGCGGCACGACGCTCGCCGTGACCCATGAGATCGATGCGCGGAGTACCGTGTTCTGCTGGCGGTGTCAGAGGTAGCCAGCGTGCCGGTCCGTCAACTCACTCAGGGCCGCCGACTCACTGGAAAAAGCCGCTATACAGATGCAGTGCGCTGATTCCGTCCTTGTCCCAGAGCACCGGCAGCGCCCGGGTCGCGAACGTCTGCACATGCCCCCAGCCGCCACCAAGCTGCACGACGACGGCATCCGAGACCGGAGAGACCTTTGGTGTTGCGTAGATGATGTGGTCAGCGTTGCTGACGAGTATGCGATCGGCACCGCTGGTCAGCGAGATCTGGTGCAACTCCATGGTGCCGAGCGGAATCGTGTACCCGTTGAGGAAAAACGCCGATCTCGGCGGCTCCACCGCGATCGAATCTCGTGCGACAATGCACAACTCACCCTTGCATGCCACGCCCAGACTGAATTTGCGTGCGCTGGCACTCGCCGTCGGCACCAGCAGTGGCGTGCCGCCCCCGGCAGGAACAATGTAAAGATCGGTACCGCGCGTGAAGACGATCGACGCCCCGTTTTCCGCCAGCGAATAGCTGATGGCCCCCAGGGTACCACCAACCACATCGAGCGTGGCCTGCTCGCCCAGGATCGTCCCACGCACAACCACGCCCCCGGAAGCCGCCCAGAGCGTGTCGGTGCTATTGCACTGCGTCGCGATCTGACCGCTGACGGGCAACAGCGCAGTGACGCAATGCGGTTCGGTGTTGACCTGCTGGCCGAGTCCGATGAACGTGGTCGGCCCGGTCCACGCAATGTCGCTGAGCCAGTTGACCACCGTACCGCCAACGGCTTGGGGCAGCGTGAGGAGTGTTCTGCGCACGTAGGGCGTTGCTGTGTCGGCAAGCCACAATGTGCTGACCGGCAACGCAAGGTTTTTCACTCCGCTGATGGCTTCAGCAACCAACAGGCCGCCGCGGCCCAAGGCGTATGCCGTGTAGACGTTGGCCGAATCATGGCGCGCCGCGCGATTGTCGCACAGTTGCCAGAGCCGGGTACCGCCTGCCACTGGCAGCAGACCGGCGCAGCGATGGGTGGGCGACGCTGGGTCGACAAAGGCATACAGAATTCCCTGGCCATCCTCGGTCCAGGTTGGCCATTCGTTCTGGTCGGCGTTGAATGTCAGGCGAACATCTGGGCCCGCGCTGAATGGACCATTGGTCACCCGCGCCGGCTGGTCGAATGGCTCGGTATGCCCACAGGATCCGGCAAGGACGCAGAGAGCTGTCCAGAAGGGGCGCGTCGATTTAAGGGGTGGCATTTCCCACTATAGCCATCGGCGACGAAGAGCGCCACATCCAACGGATTGAACTGAGACATTGCCGCGCAGTCTTTCTCCCGGTTCCCATCCAACGAACTATCTCCCTATTTTTCCGCAGTGACTCTCTCCCGCCTCGCACTCTCGCTCCCGATTGCCGACCTCGCCGCGTTACGCTTTCGCGTCCAGCGGCTGGCCGAGGACCGTCCGGGCACCTACCGGATGGTCGACGCGGGTGGCCGGGTGCTGTATGCTGGCAAGGCGAAGCAGCTCCGCACTCGGCTGCTGAGCTACTTCCGGGCGACCTTTCCGGAGGATAAGCAGGCTCGCATTCTCCACGCAGCCACCGATATCCAGTTCGACTACAGCCCCAGTGAGTTTGCCGCCTCACTCGCCGAGCTCAAGCTGATCCGCAAGCATCGACCGCCGTTCAATGTCCAGATGAATCGATCGAAACGATACGGCTTTCTGGTGCTGACGGAGGAACCGGCGCCACGGCTGGTTGCGACCGGCACCCCCGAGCGAATTCGTGGCCGCGTATATGGGCCGCTGCCGTCGCCGGCCCGCACGGTCATGGCAGCACGGGTCCTCTCGGACCTGCTCGGACTGCGCGATTGCCGCGCCGACATGCCGGTGCACTACGCCGAACAGGGGGACTTCTTTGCCGAACCGCGCCGGGCGGCCTGCCCACGTTTTGACTTCAAGACCTGCCTCGGACCGTGCGCCGGGGCAGTGGCAGAATGGCTCTACCGTGAACGAGTCGAAACGGTGGCCAGCTTTTGCGAAGGCCGCAGCTTGGCGCCAGTCGATCGGATCATCACCGAAATGACCACCCGCGCGGCCGCAGCGGATTTCGAGGGGGCGGTGCGGTGGCGCGAGCGATTCGAATCGCTGGAATGGCTCCTGACGGCCACCACCCGGGCGCGCGCTGCACTGGAGTTGCTCTCCTTTGTCTATCGTGACCCGGGAGCGCAGGGCGACGACCGCGTCTACCTGATCCGTTCGGGGGAGGTCCGTGCCTGCTACCCCGACCCGGTGTCGCCCCTTGAGCGCGAGATGTTCGCGGCCGTGGTGCGCGAGGAGCTGCGACGGCCGCTCGACTCGCCTCACCGCGTCGATGCCGAGCGCCTGCATGAGCGATTGCTGGTGATGTCGTGGTTCCGGACTCGGCCAGACGCTTGGCGGAGGACGGTGTCGCTGACGGAGTGGTATTAGCGCGACGGTACCACCGGCACCGGCTCCCCGTTTCAGGATGGGATGACCGGTTATGGCGCGCCAGTCGGCTGCGCCGACAGATCAGGTCGACCGGCACCATCCAGTTGGATCGCGATGCTATGTTGAGTGGGTCGCCCGCCGACCGATTTCCCCCGCAATCGTTCCAGTACTCCCTGCGCAATTGATGGAGCGCCCCGTGGATAGCAATTCCGATTCGCCCGAGCCCGACCTCCGCCTGCCACCGACTCGCCGAGAGTTTCTGCAGCAAGCGGCTGTGGCTGGCTTCGTCATCTCGAACCTCCGCCCGCCAGGTGGTCTGCCGTGGGGAGCGCCACCATCCGGTGCAGCGTCCAGTCACCCGGATGACCTGACATCACCATTCGCTGAGCTGCGCTGGCGCATGCTGGGACCCTTCCGCGGCGGCCGAACCGATGCGGTGACCGGCGTGCCGGGCCGACCGAACGAGTTCTACTTCGGGTCGGTCAACGGCGGTGTCTGGAAGTCGATCGATGCGGGCCGGGTCTGGATGCCGATCTTCGACGAGCAACCGGTCGCATCGATCGGCGCGATCGCGGTGGCACCATCAGCACCTGACACCGTGTACGTCGGGACCGGCGAATCAACGCTCCGCGATTCAACCGGATTCGGCAACGGCGTCTACCGATCCACCGACGCCGGCAAGAGCTGGACCCATCTTGGCCTCGATGGCACGCAGCACATCGGTCGCATCGCGGTCGATCCGAAGAATCCCAACATCGTATTCGTCGCCGCGATCGGACACCTGTACGCGGCAAACCCGGAGCGCGGACTCTACCGCACGCTCGATGGCGGCAAGAACTGGCAGAAGGTGCTCGGCACCAGCGATGTGGGTGCGGTGGAAGTGGCGATCGATCCATCAAATCCGCGCGTCGTATATGCCGGGCTCTGGAATACCCGGCGGCCGCCGTGGTACTGCTATGCACCGACCAACGGTCCCGGTGGTGGCATCTTCAAGTCGACCGATGGTGGCGCCAACTGGAAGCAACTCACCAACGGACTCCCGGCCGATGGGATCGGCAAGGTCGGCATCGCGATCGCGCCGAGTAACCCGCGGCGTCTCTACGCGGTGGTCGACTGCCTGCTGCCTGAAGCAGGGGCGCCCACGCCACCAAAGGCACCGGCTGCGACTCCGGTGGCTGGCGGCCGCGGCGGCGGGCGAGCCGCGGCGGCACCGCTGCAGGGTGGCTTCTTCCGATCTGACGACGCTGGGGCTACCTGGCACCGCGTGTCGGACGACCAGGCACTCTGGGGCCGCGGCTGGTACTTCGAACATGTTGTCGTCGACCCGAAAGACGCCGACATCGTCTACGTGCCGAACGTCGCCGTGAGCCGCACCAAGGACGGCGGCAAGACGTGGGTTGCACTGCGCGGCTCACCAGGCGGCGACGATTACCACCAGGCATGGGTCTCCCCCGACGACAGCAATACGGTGATTGTGGCGAGCGATCAGGGGACCATCATCACTCGCAATGCCAAGGCCGATGACGCGGCCGCGGTCACATGGAGCTCGTGGCTCAACCAGCCGACGGCACAGATGTATCACGTCTCGGTAGACTACCGGTTTCCCTACTGGGTGACGGGCGCGCAACAGGACAGCGGGTCGTGCGCGGTCAGCTCGCGCGGCAAGTTCGCCGAGATCTCGATGCGCGACTGGGAGCCGATCGGTGCGGGCGGCGAGAGCGGCTACACCGCCGGCGATCCGCTCCACCCCGGGATCATCTATGGCGGACGCGGCAGCCGTTTCGACCTGGCGCTGAACACCAGCGCACCCGGGACGCAAGCACCGGGCGGTCGCAGTGACTGGACCCAGCCACTGGTGGTCTCGATGGCCGACCCGCGCGCGGTGTACTACGGCAGCGAAATCCTCTACAAGAGCACCGACACGGCGGCGACCTGGCATGCAATCAGTGCCGACCTGACCCGCCCCGATCCGGGCGTGCCGCCCACGCTGGATGCGACGGCAGCGGCACAGGTCGATCGCAACGGCAAGCGCGGCGTGATCTATACCATCGCACCGTCGCCACTGGTGATTCCGATGGTGTGGATCGGCACCGACGACGGTCGAATCCAGTTGACGACGAACGACGGCAAGAGCTGGCAGGACGTCACCCCACCACCGGTGACGCCCTGGAGCCGGGTCACCATGATCGACGCGTCGCACTTCGACTACAACAGTGCCTATGCCAGCGTCGACCGGCATCAGCTCCAGGATTTCGAGCCGTACATCTATCGCACGCGCGACATGGGCCGCAGCTGGCAGAAGATCACGAATGGACTTCCCGCCGGCGTGTACGTGCACGTCGTGAAGGAGGATCCGGAACGCCAGGGGCTGCTGTTTGCCGGCACGGAACGCGGCGCGTTTGTCTCACTCGACGACGGTGACCACTGGCAGCCGCTGCAGCTCAATCTCCCGGCGACGTCAGTGCGCGACTTCCAGATCTACCAGAACGATCTGATCGTCGGGACGCACGGCCGCGGCATCTGGGTGATCGACGACATCTCGCCGCTGCGCCAGGTGAACGACACGGTGCTCGGCGCCGATGCCTTCCTGTTCAAGCCGGCGGACGCGATCGACTACATCCGAGGCAGCGACAATGGCACCCCGCTCCAGAAGGACGAACCGCAGGCGATGAACCCGCCCGCTGGCGCGACGATCGACTTCTATGTCCGAAACGGGGCGAGCCCGGTGACACTCGAAGTGCTCGATGCCGCCGGAGCCGTCATGCAAAGCTGGAGCACCCAGGGAACCGCAGCACCGCAGACCGGTGGGCGGGGCGGTCGAGGCGGTGGGATTCCGAACACGTCACCGCTCTGGCGGACGACTCCGGAGCCGTTTTCAGGCGGCGCCGGGATGCATCGGGTGTACTGGACGCCTGGCGGCGGCGGCCGGGGTGGCCGAGGTGGCCGCGGCGGTGGCCCGGCCGCACCGTCGACCGGAATGTTTACGGCCAAGCTGACCGTGAATGGGCGCAGCTACACTCAGACGTTCACGGTGAGGGCCGATCCGCGGTCGAACGAGCGGTAGCAGGTGACGGCTGACTGCTGATGGCTGATGGCTGATGGCTAGTGGAATGAAAAAGGGACCCCGGACGGGGTCCCTTTTTCACGGGCTGATGGAGACAGAACTACCGGCGGCGCTTGCGGCGCGACAGGCCAGCGAGGCCCACCAGCCCGGTCGCCATCAGCGTCATCGCGCCTGGCTCCGGAACAGCGCTGACGTCGCCGACATCGACGTTCATGTCGGCATAGGCCACTTCGTTCATGTTGGCATCAAACGCCGAAAGGCGGAAGTAGTACTCACCGTTGGCGGTGGCATCGAACGGCTCGTACGTCGGCGCCGTGATATAAACATCAAACGGAGGGCCGACCGACAGGTCCGACGCCAGGAAGCTCATGCCGAGGTTCCAGGAGTCCTGACCCGGATCGTAGTAGGTGCCCAGACCGCCATTGCCCACCGCCGGATCGAAGTCGTACGACAGGAGGTAGGTGTAGTCCGGCGGAACGGCCCCGGCCGGCGTCAAGATGCCGAAATCAAAGTTCCAGCTCGCATACGGATTGCCAGGCGAGTTATCGGAATACCCCGGCATTGCGAAGAAGGTATTGCCGGCGTGGGTGATCGCCGGGCCGCAATCAGTCACGCCGCAGCGCGGCGTAGCGG
Organism: Gemmatimonadales bacterium; assembly: GCA_036499125.1. Lineage (GTDB taxonomy): Bacteria > Gemmatimonadota > Gemmatimonadetes > Gemmatimonadales > GWC2-71-9 > Palsa-1233. The sequence goes on along the minus strand of DASYEH010000006.1, from coordinate 177,430 downwards.
TCAGCCCAAGCAGCACGCCAACAGTCGCCGCGTTGCTGTTGGTCAGCACGTATGAGTTGTCGATACCGGTTCCGTTAAACGTGAAATCGGTCTGGGGGCCACCCGGTCCATCCTGAGCGGCAAGCGGGGCTGCGAGCAGCGCGACAGCGGCAGCAGCGAACAGTGTGTTGCGAACGGTAGAGGCCATTGGATTCCTGCGTTTCGATCGGAATGAGTGATGAACAACCGGCGAAGCTGCGCAACGCTGCGATGCAATTTTCTCGCCGCCGGCAGCTGACATCCGGCTCTTGAAATGATGCGTTCGAGGCGTTGACAGCGTAGACGATTGCGCCGCGCAATTCCGCACTGCTGCGCTGATTCAGCAAAGTGTCGCCGCCGTTCGACAGGCAGCCTGGCGTGCAGACGAAACGGGCGGGCCGATCGTCGGCCCGCCCGTTTCGCAGTGTCAGTATCGCAATTCCAGTCTCTAGCGGCGGCGCTTCCGACGCGAGAGCCCGGCGAGCCCGACGAGGCCGGTCGCCAGCAGCGACATCGTGGCAGGTTCGGGAACGGCACCTGACGGGGTGTTGGACCAAGACGCGGTGTAGTCCGGGTTGTCCGAGAGATCCAGCGCCGGATCATTGAAGTTGTACGCTTGGTACATGACGTTTGCGACGCCGGTGCTCTGACCGTTGTCCACGAAGCTTCCGGCGAGCGCACCGTTCACGAAGTAGCTGAGGGTGTAGGTCGCGGCGTCAAACGACATGCCGAGTGTATTCCAAGCACCGAAATTCACGGTGCTTGAGAAATCTGACCACCCGTCGTTGTTGATATCGTATCCGCGAAACCGCACGGTTCCACCGTAGTTGGAAAAGCCGATGATCGGGAAATTGGTCCCGCCACCAGCGTCCGTAGTCGTCGCCCACATATCGGTGCGAACGAAACCATCCGCCGGGTCGGCCCAGCTGTCCTCGACGAATAGGTCCGACGTAAACGACCACGATCCATCGGTGGTCACGTCGGTCTTCTCACCCTGCGTGTCGTAAAACGAGTTTTGCTGCCCGCCCGGACGATTCGTCAGGTCAGTGGTCGAATTGATGCCGAGTTGCAGGACGTCGGTCCGTCCCTCATAGGAGTTCTGAAGGGTGAACGTCGCCGGCGCGTAACGGTCCACATAAAACTGCCCGAGCGTGGCGGTTGCCAGGTCCGGGGTGACGTTCGTCTGGGCGGCGAGTGGAGCGGCGAAGGCCAGCATCGCAACGGCGATGGCGAGCGAACTGCGCATGAACATCTCCTTCAGAGGGAACCGGCCGACATGGTGCCGACCGGGGGTGCACATACAGCGAACTACCGGCGGCGCTTGCGGCGCGACAGGCCGGCGAGGCCCACCAGACCCGTGGCCATCAGCGACAGGGAGGCGGGTTCAGGAACGGCGCCGGTCGGCGCGTCGAGTTCGAAGTTGAACGTCGTCGGCGTAGCCCCATCGAACGCGTACGACACGTTGTCGACCGCGCCATCGAACGTGCCTTGGCCGGTCTGTCCCAGGTACGCTTCGACGCCGTCGACTTGACCTTGACCACCGTAACAATCAGCGTTGAAGAGGGCGAGTGATTGGTACGCGCTGGCCTCGCCACACTCCCCGGTGACGGCATCGTCGACGCCATCCCGCCAGAAGATTCCGCCCATTGTGTTGGACGTCCCCCATGTATCAACCGGGGGTTCTCCGATGGTGTAAAACGGCTCGTAAACCAGGTAGGTGCCGTCGCTCATCATGAGCGAGAGTGATGGCACCACATTCTGGTTCTGGTCGGTTGACAACCCGCTCCGATACCAGTCATACGAAAACGACGACAAAAGACTGAGTGATTGATTGGAAAACAGGATATGCGAGCCAGAATATCCGTTCTCGGCATCGTCCTGTGAAATCTCAAGCGACCCGTTGCCAAGGCGTGGGAATGCGTTGGTGATACCCGAGAAAGCACCGGAGGAGGCGAAAGATGTCCACCCTTGCATATCCGAAGGCGTCACGACGACAGTCTGGGCGGCGAGCGACGACGAGGCAATGGCAACAGCGGTGAGTACGGCGGCAGGCACAGCAAAGCGCATTTACAACTCCGGCGGAGGGGCATTGGCAAGCACTGTGCCCCGCGAATGCAAGTTCCAAACCGTCGCGAAACGCGACGGCAAGGAGTTATCAGTAGCTTTAGTTATTGAAGAATCCCGCTATAAAGATATTACATAATCATCAACAACACCTGATAGGTGATGGCAGCCACACTACAGTGTGCGCCAAACTGTTTCGCCTCTGCCACATGTCAGTCCTCGTCTGCTCCCGTCAACGGAACCAGTCGCCCCCTCGGCGGAATGCCGGCCTCCAGCTCAAGGATGCCAACCGACGCCGGAATGTCATATCTGCGCGCACCGGCCGCACCGGGATTCATCACCGTCACGACCACATCGACCAACTCGAGCTTCGGGATATGGGTATGGCCGTGAATGAGGATGTCGGCATCGGGAAAGAGGTCGTGCAGTCCTTCCGACGGCACGTCGCGTCCGAACTGATCACCGTGAGTCACCACAATCAGGAAGCCATCGAGATCGAGCCGAGCGACTCTCGGCACCCTGGCCCGGATCGCTCCGTCATCGGTATTGCCATACACCGCGGTGACCGGTGCGATCGCTTCCAGTGCGGTGAGGATATCGAGCGACCCGATGTCGCCCGCATGCAGGATATGATCAACGCCCTGAAAGACATCGAACACTTCCGGTCGCAACAATCCGTGGGTGTCGCTGATCACGCCGAGTCGCATGGCTACCCTTGCCAGCGGGGCGCGAAATCGAGCTCAAGTCCGGCAACGTCGACGATTCGCTGCACCACAAAATCGACCAGCTGGTCGATCGACTGCGGCTGATGGTAGAAACCCGGGGCCGCCGGCATCACGATCGCACCTGCCTCAGTGATCGCGGTGAGGTTGCGCAGATGGATCAGAGACAGTGGCGTCTCGCGCGGCACGACAATCAACCGGCGCCGCTCCTTGAGGGTGACATCGGCGGCACGCTCCACCAGCGACCGCGACGTGCCGCTGGCGATCGCGGCCACGGTTCCCATCGAGCAGGGGCAGATGATCATGCCGAGGGTCCGGTGCGAACCTGATGCTGGCCGGGCGCCACGATCGTCATCCGGGTACACCGACACCGACGACCAGTCCCCGCCGGTGCGCGCCTTGAGCTGCGCATCGTCGACAATGCCGGTCTCCGTTTCGAGTAGACGCCAGCCGTGCGACGAGATGATCAGCTCGGTGGGGACATGGTTGCGCGCGAACAGCTCAAGCAGGCGGACGGCATACGGCGCTCCGCTGGCGCCGGTGATCGCCAGCACAATCGGCAGGCCGCTCATCGCGCCAGCACCCGGTCGATCAACGCAAATCCGAAGACAGTCAGGCTCATGATCCCGTTCATGGTGAAGAACGCTGCGTCCAGCCGTGACAAGTCACCCGGCTTGACCAGCTGATGTTCGTAGACGAGAATCACCGCAGCCGCCGTCACACCGACGAAGTACCAGACGCCAAACCCGGCGCCCCAGCCGAACAAGGTCAGTGCTGGAATGGTGATACCGTGCAATGCTTTCGCGACCAGGATCGCACGACGCTGGCCCAGGCGCACCACAGCACTCCGCAGGCCGGCGTCGCGATCGAATCCTTCATCCGGCAAGGCGTAGAAGAGATCGAAGCCGGCGACCCAGGTGAGTACCGCAACCGTAATGGCCAGCAGCAGCCACCAGGGTTCGCTCCAGCGACCGGTCACCGCGAGCCAGCCGCCCACCGGGGCAATCGCGAGTGAAAGGCCCAGCCAGAGATGCGGCCAATGGGTGAAGCGCTTGCTGTAGCTGTAGCTGAGCACCCAGACGAGCGCGAGCGGCGCCAGCGCCAGGCAGAGTGGATTGAGCAGCGCCGCCGCGCCGACGAAGATCAGTGCCGCCAACGTGACCGCCACCCGGGCCGCGGTCAGCGAGATGACACCGCGCGGCAGTTCGCGCTGCCTGGTCCGCGGATTCCGCGCATCGTAGGCTCGATCGACGATGCGATTGAATCCCATTGCTGCAAAACGGGCCGCACTGAATGCCACCACCACGAGCACGACAGTGCGTGCCGTGATCGGCGCAGCCCGCGCAGCCGCCAGCACGCCAAGCAACGCGAATGGCAGCGCGAACAACGTGTGCGGCAGCTTGACGAACGAGGCGTACCGCGCGATAACGTGGCGCCCAGCGAAGGTCTGCCCTTCGGCGCGCGGCGTGGTCACAACGGAATTCCGAGCCGCGGCCAGAGCGCGTCGATTCGCTGCCTGGTCGCATCGTCCATCGTGATTACCTCGGGCCAGGCCCGGGTGATCCCTTCGTCCGCCCACTTGCGGGTGCCGTCGATGCCCATCTTGCTGCCAAACGAGAAATGCTGCGAGGCATGATCAAGCACGTCGACCGGTCCCTTGACGAACTCGACATCGCGCGCGGGATCAATGTGATTGAGCGCGACCCACCAGACTTCGTCGGGGTCGTGCACGTTGACTTCCTTGTCGACGATCACCAGCACCTTGGCGAGTGACATCAGGCCCTGTCCCCAGAGCGCGTGCATCACCTTGTAGGCCTGGCCGGGATACTGCTTGTCGATGCTGACAAACACCAGGTTGTGAAAGATGCCGGCGGCCGGCATGTGATAGTCGACGATCTCAGGCACCGTCAGCTTGAGTAACGGCAGGAAGATCCGTTCGGTGGCGTGCCCCAGCCAGTAATCCTCCATCGGCGGGCGGCCAACGAGCGTCGCAGGATAGACTGGCGTACGCTTGTGGGTGATCGCCGTGACATGCACGCGCGGATATTCGTCGGCGAGAGAGTAGAAACCGGTGTGATCGCCAAAGGGACCTTCCATCACCAGCGCTTCGGCCGGATCGATGTACCCTTCGATCACGATTTCGGCGTCCGCGGGCACATCAAGATCACATGTGATGGCCCTGGCCAGTGACACCGGTTCGCGGCGAAGGAAACCGGCGAAGAGAAACTCATCGATGCCAGGCGGCAGTGGCGCGGACGCTGCGTAGGTACTGGCCGGATCGCCGCCCAGCGCAATCACGACCGGCATCCGTTCGCCGCGCTTCGCCATGTCGCGCCAGTGCGCTGCACCGGTCTTGTGGCGCTGCCAGTGCATCGCGAGATCGCGACGGCCCAGCACCTGCACCCGGTACATGCCGACATTGCGCGTGTGGCGCACCGGGTCGTCGGTGATCACCAGCGGCAGCGTGATATACCTGCCGCCGTCACCGGGCCAGGTCTGCAGGAACGGGATGGTGTCAAGATCGACGTCGTCGCCGCGCAAGACGACTTCCTGGCATGCGGGCCGTCCCGACCGGACCCGCGGCGGAAACTTGGCGAGCTCGGCCAGCTTCGGCAGCAGCGCCAGCTTCCCCATCAAGCCATCGGGCACCTTGAGGTTGACCAGTTCCGCGATCCGGTCCCCGATGTCATCGAGCCGCTCGACCCCGAGTGCCAGACCGATGCGGCGGCGCGATCCGAACAGATTGATTGCGACCGGGACGGCGCTCCGGGTCCCATCGGGAAGGACCGGGTACTCGAACAGCAACGCCGGTCCGCCCCCAGGCGACTTCATGACGCGATCAGCGATTTCGGCGATTTCGAGATGGGTGCGCACCGGCTCCCGGATCCGGACCAGCTCGCCGAGCTTCTCGATCGCGTCCAGAAAGGCGGGCAATGAGTCGATTGTCACGCGCCGCCCCGGGTTGCGGTGTGGACCGCCACGATGCCGCCCCACAGTGTGTCCCAGCGGGTCGCAACGAATCCGGCGTCGTTCAGGCGGCGCGCGAGAGCGGGCGGATCGGGAAATGTCAGCACCGACGCTGGAAGCCAGTCGTACGCGCTCCTATGTTTGGAGACCAGCCGCCCGATTCGCGGCAGGATCCACCGGAGATATGTCAGATACAGCGCACGCATCGGTTGCCAGGTTGGCGTGGTGAACTCCAGCACGACCAGACGCGCCCCGGGTCGGAGGACGCGCGCGGCTTCGCGCAGCCCGGCGTCGAGGTCCATCAGGTTTCGCACGCCAAAGCCGACCATGGCGCCGTCGAAGGTGGCTGCGCCGAACGGCAGCCCGAGCGCGTCGGCAGCCGCGGGATGGACGCGCCCGGACTTGCCGGCACCGAGACGCAGCATCGCCGGAACAAAATCGGCAGCGACCACGTGACCGCGGAAGCCGTTCCGATTGCCAAGTTCGGCGGCGAGGTCGAGGGTACCGGCGCAGAGATCGAGATAACGACCAGCAGGGTACCGCAGCCAGTCGACCTGATCCACAGCGACGCGTCGCCAGCGGCGGTCGGCGTTGAGCGACAGCAGGTGGTTCAGGAAATCGTAGCGCGGGGCGATCTGGTCAAAGACACCGCGCACATACTCGCGCTTGGCGGCTCCGCCCGTGACCGGTAGCGGCTGGTCGATGGTGGCCATCGAGAGAGAAGCTAGCGCGGGCCGCCTGCTACTGATACTCCCTGATCTCTGGCGGCGCTCGGGACGAGGGGTGCGACCGCGCTCAGGGCGAACCGGGTGACCAATCCGACACCGGTCGAGTGGGGAGCGCTGTCGGACCAGGAAGTGGTGCGCCACGCTGCCCGGGGACGAGAAGCCGCGTATCGCGAGCTGATCCGCCGCTACCAGCGTCCGGTCTTTTCGCTGGTCTATCGCATGGTGCGCGATCGCGAGCTCGCCGAAGACCTGACCCAGGAAACCTTCGTCAAGGTCCTCAACGCGATCGAGAGCTACCGACCCGAATACAAATTCTCCAGCTGGATCTTCAAGATTGCCAACAACGCCGCGATTGACCAGTTGCGTCGACGCACGCTCAGCACACTCTCGCTCGATGGATCGCCGCACGCTGAGAATGCCGAAGCCGTGGAAGCCACCACGCTGCAGATCGCCGATAGCAGCGAATCGCAACTCGACGAAGTCACCAGCCGCGAACTCGGCAGCCAGATCGAGCGCGCCATCGGGCAACTCCGGCCCGAGTACCGGAGCTGCATCCTGCTGCGTCATATCGACGGTCGGTCGTACGAAGAGATCGCCGAAATGCTCGACCTCCCCCTTGGTACGGTCAAGACATACATCCACCGGGCCCGCAATGAACTGCGGATCCTGCTCGATAGCACCCGCGACCGACCATGAAACCCGACCCTCGATCCTGCGTATGAGGAGCCGTATGCCGCACCAACAGAATCACCTCACTGCCGACGAGCTGGACGCCTTTCTCATCGACAAGAGCTCCGCCCTGGCGTCGTCGCACGTTGCGACGTGCCCATCCTGCGCGGCCATGGTCGCCGCCGATGCCCGGGTTGTCGCGGCGCTCCGCGCGTTGCCAATGTTCAACCCCTCGCCGGCCTTCTCCGATGCGATCATGGCGCGGGTCCGCGTGATGGCGGTTCCGGTGGCAGCTGCGGCCCAGGTTGCCGAACCGACACCGCGATCGGCGGCGGCTCGCCGCCGGGCGACAGTGGCACTGGGCATCGGGACGGCTGGGTTGGCGGCAGGATTCGCCTGGGCCATGGTGCATCCCGACGATGCCCTGCGCTGGTCGGCCCCGGCGGTCGATAGCGCCGCGCACACCGTATGGCTCTCGCTCCAGCATCTGGTGGGCGGTGCCGTCGCGCAGCCGTGGTTCAGTACCGTTCGCGACACGCTGGCGTCACCAGTCCATGCCCTGATCGCATCGGCCGGGATGGCCGCAGTCTATGCGTTGGCCTTGCTGGGGCTCCGCCGCCTCATGACCGAGCCGGCGCCCGATGCGAGCTGGTAGCCGCCTTCTTCCGCTGTTCCTCTGCCTGATCACACCCTTCGGCCGCCTGTTGGCGTCGACGGAACCCAGCACGCGTTCACTTCCCGATGGTATGCGCCGGCTCTTCGGTCACGTCTGGCAGAGCGATCAGCACCCGGTGCCGCAGGCGATCGCGGCCGCGGATTCCCAGGGTGCCACGATTGACCCTGGCCATCTCGATCAGCCCGCCAATGTCGAGCGCACCCTTCGGTCCGCCCTCCGCAAGCCGTTATCCGCCACCCGACTCACGGTGACCAACGGCGCCGCGCGCCTGGGCCACTACTCGGTTGGCTCCGATGAATCGCTGCACGAGCATCTGGTGGTGCTCGAAGGCGATGCCGAAGTGCATGGCCATGTCGAGGGCAATGTCGTGACACTCGATGGCGACGTGACCGTCTTTCCCGGCGGATCGATCAGCGGCGACGTGCTGGCGATCGGCGGCAAGGTGCATCGCATCGGCAACGGTGTGATCAGCGGCACCCAGCAGGAGCTCGACGCGGCGGGGCCCGCGCCCGCGCCGGCGTCGATCAGTGCACAGGTCGCCCGGCGGACGGCGGGGCTGATGGGCCTGTTGCTCACCCTGGTCGTGCTGGGCGTCGGACTCGTCACCTTCGGTCGTCCCAATCTCGAGATCGTCTCGGATACCATTGTGCACTCCTTTGCCCGGAGCTTCCTCGCCGGAGTGCTCGGGCAGGTATTGGTGTTGCCAACGTTCGGTATGCTGGTGATCGGTCTCGCCCTGACGATCGCCGGCGCCCTGCTGCTTCCGTTCGCCATCGTGATGTTCAGCGTGCTCGTGGTGGTGACATGGTTGGGCGGACTGCTGGCAATTGCCCATGCGATGGGCGAACACCTGACTCGCCGTCGGATGGCGCGCGGCGTCGCGCTCTCGCCCAACGCGTATCGCTATGTGCTGACAGGACTCGGCACTGTCGGCGCGATCTGGCTGGCGTGGGCACTCTTCGGCTGGGTACCGATTGCCGGCACCCTGATGCTGCTGGCTGCTGGCCTGACTACCTGGGCACTGGCAACGGTGGGATTCGGCGCAGCGTTGCTGTCGCGGGGCGGAGCCCGCGAACAGTTTGCCGGCCGCCTCATCGCGCCGGAGATGATGACCGACGAATATCTCTGGGCCACGCCGCAGTTCGGCGTCCCCGCCGTCAAGCGGCCCCCTCCGCGCGACGAATGATGCGCATGGTGATCGCAGTCGCCGCCGGCCTTGTCTGTGCTGCGGCCACGTTGCCGGCGCAGACGATGCGCACGATGTCCGTTTCGCGACCGGTCGGCAGCGAGCGGATGTTGCGAGTCACCCTCGACTACACCGGCGGCTCGCTGATTGTCGCCCCTGCCACCGATGGCGCGCTCTATGGCCTGCAGCTGCGATACGACGCCGACCGCTCCGAACCGATCCACCGGTACGATGCGCGGACCGGCATCCTGCACATTGGCCTGGCGCCGTCAGGCGGCGTAGCGCTCCGAGTTGGCGACCCGGCCCAGTCGGCGCAGCGCGCGCGGATCACCGTGTCCCCCGACCTGCCGCTGATATTTGATGCCGACCTTGGCGGCAGCGAGGCGGCAATCGACCTGGGCGGCACCATGCTGTCCGAAATCGACGTTCACGCCAACGCCAGCCACAGCACAGTCGATTTCTCGCGGCCGACACGAGGAAACTGCCGCGTCGCGTCCTTTGCCGTCGGGGCGGCCGATATCGATGTGCATCACCTCGCAGCGGCGGGATGTACCACGATACGGCTCGATGGCGGTGCCGGCGGCGCCACGTTGCGGTTCGACGGCGGCTGGCGGGCTAACGCGACGCTGGACGTAAACTTGTCGATGGGGAAGCTGACGCTGGTGATGGTGCGCGGCACCGGGTTGCGAGTCACCGGGCAACGCTTCCTGGCACCGCTTGGCCGCAACGGCCTGGTGCAGTCCGGCGCTGGCTGGGTCACGCCTGGCTTTGCCAGCGCGCCGCACACGCTTGATGTCAACCTGAAGGCATCGTTGGTCGGCATCGACGTGCAGTGGGTCGATCGCTGAGCGGTCAGCGCCCCACGACGAGCACGGCGATCACCACACAAGCCATCACGAACAGACTCAGCATGACGCGAACTTCGCCGATCGCACCGTTGGCAACGCGAATGGCGGCGCGGGCCGTGTGGGGACGAATCCGATCGCCACGAAGCAGGTGGCGACGCAGGTCAGGTATCTCTTGCCGGTCGACGGCACGACGGGGATTGGTGCGGACCAGCGAAAGGGTGCCAGCGCGAGGCAAATGAAGCTCCGGTGCGGTTCTGGCCCCGGGGACGCTGACACCGCGCGGGTCTGCACACCGCTGCGATTTCGGAGGACGGCCTACCGCTTTACGGACCTGAAATCCGGCCATTCCGTGATCAAGCCGCCGGGCGGCGTGGTATGCGACACGCCGGCAACCAGCTGCCGCTGGTAGCGGGCAAGCCAGAAATCGAACCAGGTCGCGGGCTCGTGATCCACCACGAGCAGGTCGGCTGGCGTCATCGTCAGCCGGCCAAAGCGAAGCGATGCCCCGCGGAAGTAGAGATAGTTGGTGGCCCCGGCGTCGGGCACCGTCAGCACGGGCGCGCCAGCATGATACTGAGCGAAGCGGATCGTGAGCGTCGAATCGCGCGCGACTGCCGCGACGAGATGACCGCGTGCCAGCGGCGGTGGCAGCATCGCGGCCGGGGTGAGATACAGATCGTTCTTCTCGATCCGGACACCCGGCGCCTGGCGGACGTTGGCCATCTTCTGCAGCGAGAGCCCGAAGGTGCGCAGCAGCCCGCCGGCGCTGATGCCGAGCACGTGAATCGTCACCGGATGGAGTCGCAACTCGCCGCCTGACGTGACCGACATTTCGGCGATGATGCTGAATGGCAGCCCGTGCAAGCGACCGCTCTGCTTCAGCCTGCCGCCGCTGTCGACCGACGCCTTGAGCCCCTTGAGTGGGGTTCCCTTGTAGTGGAACACGTACCGATCGAGCAGGTCGCTCAACGCCGTCATCCGCAAGGCGATGGTGGCGCTGTCGATCTCGATCACGAACGACGCGGGGTCGTCAAAGACCACCAGGCCACCGGCGCGCGCCGGCACCAGGCGACCTCGCAGGCGGTCGATCTGCATGACCAGGGTCGAGTCCACATGGTAGTCCACGTGGTGCATCACCGTTTCCACGCTGCCGCCGGCGCCTTGCGCCTGCACCGAAAGTCGCGGAACGGTGGCTACAATCATCAACAACAGGACGGTACGAATGAAAAGTCTCCCGGGAATCATTTCCCGGGAGACGAAGTGTCGCCCACCGCAGCCACAGCGACGGCGCAGTCCGCGCTACTTGCCGGGCGGCAAGTTGATCGTTCCCACTCCCACCCTGCAATGGGGCGGCCGACCGCGGTCGCACTGGCCGCGGAGCCAGATCGTGCCGCGCTGCAGGGCGACGCCATCGTTATTGGCATACAGATTCTTGGCGCGCTCGAGAATCACGGCTTGACGGATCGCTGGCGTGAACACCGCATCGTAGTCACGAAGCAACGCGGCCGGTGTGTTGATCGTGCGGCGATCCTTGGCCCCGCGATTCACATGCAGCGGATAGTTCACCATCTGCGCGACCGCCGCGTGATTATTCTGGACAATCGCCACCTGGAATTTCTGGAAGAACTCCAGCACGTCGTGGTCGGGGACGCCAACCGCCATGAAACGCTGTGCCGCCAGCGGCATCGCTGCGGCGACGGTCAGCAGCAGGCCGGCCAGCCAAGGTCGCATCTTTGTCGACATCGTCACTCGAGAGTCGGAAGTGAGGTACTGTCCGCATCAACAGCGGCGCGAACCTTGTCGGCGACCTCGCGCAGGATGACGGCCGCCGCCGACGTCGGGGCGGCGACTGTGATCGGTTCGCCGCGATCCGCTGCATCGACGAGCCCCGCCTGCAGCGGCACCTGTCCCAGCAATGGCACGCCGAGTTCTTCGGCCAATCGCGCGCCGCCGCCGTTGCCGAAGAGATCGTGGCGCATCCCGGTCACCGGATCGATGAAGCCGCTCATGTTCTCGACCACGCCGAGGACCGGGACGTTGACCTTGTCGAACATCTTCGCACCACGCAAGGCGTCGCCCACGGCGACTTCCTGCGGCGTGGTCACGATGACGGCTCCGTTCACCATCACCTGTTGCACCAGGGACAGCTGCGCATCGCCAGTGCCCGGTGGCATGTCGGTCAGCAGATAGTCGAGCTCGCCCCAGATCACATCGTGGAGGAACTGGTGCAGCACCTTGGTGATGATCGGTCCGCGCCAGATTGCCGGGGCATCGCGGTCGATCAGGAAACCGATCGACATCAACTTGACGCCGTATGCCTCGAGCGGAATGATCCGCCCGTCCTGCACCATCGGTTTTTCGTAGACGCCCATCATGCGCGGCAGGTCGGGGCCGTAGAAGTCGGCATCAATGACGCCGACCCGGAAGCCGGCTTCTGCCAAGGCCACGGCCATGTTGACGGTCACGGTCGACTTGCCGACGCCGCCCTTCCCCGACGACACCGCGATGACCCGATGCACGCCCGGCACCGCCATGGGCTGGGGCGCCGGAACCTGTGCCTGGGCGCTCTGTGGGGCTCCGTGGGTCGCCTTGGGCGGGCCGGCGGGGTCGGTGACCTGGATCTGCGGCTGCGGCAGTCCCACGCCCGTGATTGCTTGGCGGGCCTGGCGCACCAGGGTCGCCGGATCATCGCGACGTAGCAGCAGCCGAAAACTTGGCTGGCCGGCGTCACTGATCGTCAGCTCCTCGATCATTCCGGACGCGACCAGTCCTTGACCGGTGCGCGGGTTCACGACGGAGTCGAGCGCGACCCGCACGGCGGTCATGGTCGTTTCGCTCACACGGCCTCGACGATCAGAACTTCGGGCACGCTGGCCCGAAGCCGCACGGCGATGCCGTGTCGCAAGGTGATGGTGGAGGCCGCACAGCCGACACAGGTACCGCCGAGGCGGACGAGCAGGCGGCCGGTGCTGGCGTCGAAGTCGACCACTTCGACACTCCCCTTGTGGGACGCGATGTAGGGGCGAATCTCGTCAATACTCCGTTCGATGCGCTGAAACAGCTCTTCTGGTGCGGCAGGTACTGTCACGAGGCGGAAGGTACATGCACCGGAGCCGCGTTCAAGGGGCCACGAGGAAGGCACGCGCGGTCTGGAGGACCTCTGCCTGCACCGCGGCCAGTGTGCCGTGGATCGCCACCCCCGCGGCCTTGGTGTGGCCACCACCGCCGAACTGACGGGCCAGCGCTGCCACATCGACCTGCCCGACGCTGCGCAGCGACACCTTGATGCGGCCACCCGACATTTCCCGGAAGAGGAGCGCCAGGCGCACGCCGCGTATCGAGCGGGCATGCTCGACAGCGCCATCAAGGTCGTCGGGCTCGACCTGGTGGCGCTCCATCGCGCCGGCCGGGACCGTCACCCAGGCGAGACCGATCTCTTCTTCGACGACCAGCGTCTGGAGTACTTCTCCGAGCAGCCTCGGCCGCCCCACTGGCGCACTGGCGTAGACGTCGAGGTAGACCTGCTCAGTATCGACACCGGCCTCAAGGAGGTCGGCGGCCACTCGAAGCGTGCGGGGCCGGGTATTGGAGAAACGGAAGCCACCGGTGTCAGTCACCAGGGCCACGTAGAGCGCGCGGGCCGCTTCGGCCGTCACTGACCAGCCGAGTTCGGCAGCAAGGAGGAAGATCAGCTCGCCAGTGGCGGCAGCGGTCGGGTCGACGTAGCGCGGACCCGGCGGCAGCGTGCCAGGACTGACGTGGTGATCGACGCACGCCACCGGCACGCCACTGTCACGCACGGTGTCGGCCAGGTTGCCGAGTCGCGACAGGTCGGCGATGTCGAGGACGATGATCGCGTCGGCGCGCCGCAGCGCCTTGACCGCGTGCTGGCTCTGGTCGGCGCCCTCCAGGCCCGCGAAGAGGAATGCGAACCTTGGCGGAGTGGCAGTCGGGTTGGTGATGGTCACGTCGGTCCCCAGCGCACGGAGCAGGTGCACCATCGCCACCTCGCTGCCGAGGCCGTCACCGTCCGGGTTGACGTGGGTCGTCAGGCAGATCCGGGCACCCGGACGGCAGAGCGCGGCGATCCCGGCCGCGGCACTCAGAGTGGAACGATCAACGCTCGTCATACCCGCAAGTTAACGGCGCTGGCAACCGGCGCGATCCTTGACACATCCCGGAATGCGGACGACCTTTTCCTGATCGCGAGCTCATCGCGCCAGCGGTCGGGTCGATTCCCCTCCCCGACTTTCCGTCGCACCAACTGTCAGACATCTTCGATTCACACTTCCGAAAGGGACCCACGTGGCTGGCTCACTGTTCCGGACCAAGTCCATTGACCGCCTGATGGCCGACGGCGAAGAAGGTGGCGAATCGGGCCTCAAGCGCACCCTTGGCCCCTGGTCGCTGGTCGCCCTGGGGATCGGTGCTGTGATCGGCGCCGGCCTCTTCGTCCGCACGGCGGCCGCGATCGCGGAGCGGGCCGGGCCGTCGGTCACGATCTCGTTCATCGTCGCCGGCATCGGCTGTGCCTTCGCCGGGCTCTGCTATGCCGAGTTCGCATCGATGATCCCGATTGCCGGCAGCGCGTACACCTATTCGTATGCGACGATGGGCGAGCTGCTCGCCTGGATCATCGGCTGGGACCTGGTCCTGGAATATGCCGTGGGCGCCGCGACGGTGGCGATCGCGTGGAGCGAGTATTTCAACAAGGTACTCGAGTACATCGGGTTGCATGTGCCATACCAATGGTCGCACTCGCCCTTCCAGACAATGATGGACGTATCGGGTGCCGCCACAAACGTGCACGGCATCATCAACATCCCGGCGGTCGTGATCCTGCTGGGGCTTACGGCGCTGCTGGTGCGTGGCACCCAGGAATCGGCGCTCGTCAACGGCCTGATCGTGATCACCAAGGTCGCGATCGTGATCGCGGTGATCATTCTTGGCTGGGGCTTCATCAATCCGGTCAACCATACGCCGTACATTCCCGAGCCGACGATGTACACCGGGATCGACCACGTGGCGCACGCGTACGGCGGGATCATGGGGATCCTGGGCGCTGCCGGCGTCGTCTTCTTTGCCTTCATCGGCTTCGACGCGGTGTCCACCGCCGCACAGGAAGCCAAGAACCCCGCCCGCGACATGCCGATCGGCATCCTCGGCTCGTTGGTGATCTGCACGTTGCTGTACGTGCTCTTCTCGTATGTCTTGAGCGGCATCGCGCCAGTCGACTTCTTCCGGCATGCCGGCGCCGAGGCATCGGTCACCCAGGCGATCGAGACGTACATGCCCGGCTACGGCTGGCTGGCGAAGTCAGTCACCATCGCCATCCTGCTCGGCTTCTCGTCGGTGATCCTGGTCATGCTCCTCGGCCAGTCGCGCGTCTTCTACTCGATGAGCCGCGACGGCCTCGTCCCCAAGGTCTTCTCAGACGTGCATCCGGTGCATCGCACGCCATACAAGTCCAACTGGCTCTTCTTTGTCTTCACGTCACTGTTCGCCGCCTTCATTCCCGGTGACATCGTGGGCGACATGACGAGTATCGGTACGCTCTTCGCCTTCATCCTGGTGTGCATTGGTGTCTGGATCATGCGGCGACGGCGCCCGGACATCCAGCGCGGATTCACGGTGCCAGCCCTGCCGGTCGTTGCCACGCTCGGCGTGCTGGTCTGCGCCTCAATGATCTTCGGCCTCGGCTGGACCAACTGGCTGCGGTTGATTGTCTGGCTGGTGATCGGCCTGGCGGTGTATTTCACGTATGGGCGGAAGCATAGTTTGTTGAACAGGGCTGATGGCTGATAGCTGATGGCTGTTCCCAACGTCAAGCGGGCCCCTCGGTGCTGTCGAGGGGCCCGCTTGATTTAACCATCAGCCATCAGCCATCAGCCATCAGCCATCAGCCATCAGCCATCAGCCATCAGCCATCAGCCATCAGCCATCAGCTATACGCTGTAGTTCGGCGCTTCCCTGGTAATCGTCACATCATGCGGATGCGATTCGCGCAGTCCGGCCGACGTGATCTGGGTGAACTCGGTGTCGCACTGCAGCGCGGCGATGTCGGCGGTACCGCAGTAGCCCATGCCGCTCCGGAGTCCGCCCACCATCTGGAAGAGCACGTCCGACACGGCACCCTTGTACGGGACGCGCCCCTCGATCCCTTCCGGAACCAGCTTGCTGGCGGAGACTTCACCCTCCTGAAAGTAGCGGTCTGCCGAGCCATCCTGCATGGCGCTCATCGAGCCCATGCCGCGGATCAGCTTGAAACGCCGCCCCTCGGCGAGGATGCTTTCGCCCGGTGACTCCTCGGTGCCAGCCAGCATGGACCCCATCATCACGCTCGACGCCCCGGCAGCCAGCGCCTTGACCAGGTCGCCCGAGTACTTGATGCCGCCATCGGCAATCACCGGCACGTCGCCCGCGCCGCGCACCGCATCGATGATCGCGGTGACCTGCGGCACACCGACACCGGTGACGACGCGGGTGGTGCAGATCGAGCCGGGCCCGATGCCGACCTTGATCGCGTCGACACCACGTTCGACCAGTGCGCGAGCACCAGCCTCGGTCGCAATGTTTCCGCCGACGAGCTGGACGTCGGGATACGCGTCGCGCAAGGTGCTGATCGTTTCGAGCACGCCCTCGGAGTGACCGTGCGCCGAGTCGACGACGATCACGTCGACACCCGCGTTCACCAGCGCGCGGGCGCGCACCGACGCTTCGGCGCCAGCGCCCACCGCCGCCGCAACGCGCAGGCGGCCGTGCAAGTCCTTGTTTGCATTGGGGAAGTCGCGCCGCTTGAAGATGTCCTTGACGGTGATCAGCCCCTTGAGCACTCCGCCAGCATCGACCACCGGCAGCTTTTCAATCCGGTTGCTCGCGAGGATCATCTCCGCCTCAGCGAGCGTCGTTCCTTCGGGTGCGGTGACCAGGCCGTCACGGGTCATCGCTTCGGCGATCGGGCGATCGAGGTTGGACTCGAACTGCAGGTCGCGATTGGTGATGATCCCGATCAAGTGCCCCGTGCCGTCAACAATCGGAACGCCTGAGATCCGGAAGCGGCGCATCAGCGCGTGTGCTTCACGAATCGGTCGATCGGGCCCCAGTGTGATCGGGTTCATGATCATGCCGCTCTCGCTGCGCTTGACCCGGTCGATTTCCGCCGCCTGGCGATCAATCGACATGTTCTTGTGGATCACCCCGATACCGCCGGCCCGCGCCATCGCGATCGCCATCTCGGCCTCGGTCACCGTGTCCATGGCGGCAGCAACCAACGGAATATTGAGGGAGATCGTGCGGGTAAAGCGGGTGGCGGTGCTGACGTTGCGGGGGTGCACGGTCGAATGCCGTGGCACGAGGAGCACGTCGTCAAAGGTCAGGCCGTAGCCCGGACGGAGACGGCTCATGGGCGGTACGACGAAAAGGGCGACATTTACAAACGTATCGTGGGAGGCGGGGTTGGGGCTAGGGGCTGATGGCTGATGGCTAGTAGCTAATGGCTGATCTCAACGATCGGCAGGCGTTTGGCGCGCGCGACCATCAGCCATCAGCCATCAGCCATCAGCCATCAGCCATCAGCCATCAGCCCGCCCCCGCCACACCGCATACACCGGCACGCCCAGCGCCACGATGATCAGCCCAGGCCACGTGAAGAGCGGCTTCTTGACCAGCAGGATCACCATCAATGCCGCGAGTGACACGACATACAGCGCCGGCACCACGGGATACCCAAACGCCTTGACGGGTCGCGGCAGGTCGGGCTGGCGACGACGCAACATGAAGAGCGCAACCGTGGTCAGCGAGTAGAAGAGCACTGACGCGAAAATCACGTAGTCGAGCAGCTGGTTGTACGTCCCCGACAAGCAGAGCACGGATGCCCAGACTGCCTGGGTAATCAGCCCGAAGATCGGCGTCCGATAGCTGGGGTGCAGTTCGCCAGCGCGGCGGAAGAAGAGGTCGTCACGCGCCATCGCGTAATAGACCCGCGGGCCCGAGAGCACCAGGCCGGCGTTGCAGCCAAAGGTCGAGATGACAATGAATCCCGCCATCACCAGACCGCCAACAGAGCCGAGCATCGCCTGCACCGCCGCCGCACCGACGCGATCCTGTGCCGCGTTCTGGATCCCCTGTGCCACCGCCGTCGCGCCATGCGGATCGCCGGCGAAGGGCAGCACGTCGAGATAGGCGACATTGGCGAGAATGTAGAGCAATGACACCGCAATGGTGCCGAACGCCAGCGCTCGCGGCAGGTTGCGCGTGGGGTCACGCACCTCAGCCGCAGCAAAGGTGACATTGTTCCACGAATCGCTGGAGAAGAGCGAGCCGACCATCGCCGCGCCGATCACCGGAATCACGGCGATTGTCCAGTCGCCGGTACCCCAGAAGTGCGCGAAGTTGGCGTGGATGACGTCGGCGTTGCGAAAGAGGAAGAGACCGAGCACCACCAGCAGCGCGAGGGCAACGAACTTGATCGCGGTGAGGAAGGTCTGCACACCGGCACCGAGCTTGACGCCGCGGGCATTGACCCAGGTCAGGAAGATGATGCTGACAATTGCGACGACACGCTGTGCCGAGACGCCGATCGGAATCGCGGCAGCTGAACCGGGCAGGTGAATACTGCCAAGCGAGAGAAAGATCGTGTCGCTCAATGCCGGTACGAAGAGTGCGAGATACTTCGCCATCGCCACCGCGACTGCCGCAATGGTTCCGGTCTGGATGACTGCGAACAGCGTCCAGCCGTAGAGGAACCCGGCCAGCGGCGAGATCCCTTCGCGCAGGAAGACGTACTGCCCGCCCGCCTTGGGCATCATCGCGGCGAGCTCGGTGTAGGCCAGTGCACCGGCGACCGTCATGATGCCGGTGATCAGCCAGACCAGCAACAGGCCGCCCGGTCCCCACGCATTCATCTGCCGGCCGATGTCGGCCGAGACGATGAAGATGCCCGAGCCGATCATGGTACCGACCACTAGCGATGTCGCTTGCCACGGCCCGATTCCCCGGACAAATCCTGCGTTGTCGGCGTCGCTCACGAATGATGCTCCGGCGGAGTGGTGGGAGGGGCGGGCGGGTCGTCCGACTTCGCCAACGTCGCATCCGCGGGCTTTGATGGCGTGGTGAGGTTCTGGGCAGTGCGAGCGGCTTCATCGACCACGGCCGCTGCAGCCGACGACAGCCCACGCACGACCTTCGACGCGCCGTCGAAGAAGCTCACCGTGCCGCCAATGGCATTGAACGGCACCTTGCCAGCGCGCAGCAGGTCTTCCGCCTTGTCCGTCATTCGCGTGAAGACGTTATCAGGCGCCGCGCGCTCGGCGTACTTGCTGTCGAGAAACTCCACAAAGTCGAGGATCTGGTAGCCGCGCTCGTCGGGAAGATGTTCCAGCGCGCGGGCGATCCGCTCTTTCAAGTGCTCGTTCATGAACTTCCTCAGTTCAGCAGGCGGACGAAGTTGAGCACGGGAGTGGGCAGGAACTTCGACCGACCGGCCCGGATCGTTGCGCGAAGGTGGATCCGGGCAAGCGGTTCGATTGTGCTGAACGAATCGGCTTCTTCCTTGCTCACCGCGATGTACAGAAAACCCGATTCCGGCAGCGGACCGCGCGCCAGCAGGTACGGCTGGCCCATTGGCATCTCGGGCCGGAGTTCGTCGGCCTTTTCGAGGCCGATCACTTCAACGGTCCACTCGACGGTCTGACCAACGTACTTGTCCGGGTTGGCCCGCAAGTCCGCGGCGGTGATCTCACCCGGCGACGGCGCCGTACCGACGGTATTGTCGCGCACCCAGACGTCGAGGCGGAGGTGCGCCCAGCCGCCGCGATGCTCGACCACATCGGCGTGTGCCGGCGATTCAAGGGTGCCGATCGTCGTGCCGTTCGGTTGGGCTGCGAGCGCCGCGCCGGCAGCCACCGTCGTAGCGGCGGCGGGAGGAGCCGCGGTCTTTGCCGGCGGCGGCGTCACCACGGCTTTCGATGCTGCGGGCGGCGGGGTTGGCGCCGTGAATGCCACTTGCGAGAGCCACCCGGTGCGCTTGACATGCACCCAGCCATTGCGGGTGTCAATCTTGTCGAACAAGGCACCCAGCCGAGCCGTGGCGAGCGGCGTGCCGTTCGGGGCACTGCGCAGCGTCGTTCCGGCGGAGAGGGACACGCTGACATCAAAGCCGTCGCGCTTGTCGTCGTGGAGTGCATTCTCGGCGATCCAGCCCTGAATGGTCGCCGTCATCCAGCCATTCTTTGCCGGGCCCACCGATACTGCGGTGCCCCGTGCCAGGTGCAGCAACGGGATGCCGCTGGGATCCTTGACGAGGTCCGATTCGACGGCCAGCGTCCGCGTCGTCTGCGCCACGGCGCACCGGGGTACCGCCATCAGGATGGCGGCGATCAGCAGCAGGCAGCGGCGCAGGAGTGATTTCATCGGTATGGCAGTCTACCGGACGCGGGAGCGTGCGTCAAAGGGATCGAGACGGATCAGCCAGCCGTGGCCGGGAGCCACCGGGACCGGCTCGCCCAGCCGGAAGGTGCGCGCCGGCTGAAACCCGGTGATCGCCGGCGCCGTGATCCGCACCCGCGTCGAGTCGAGATGCAGGGCACGCCAGTTGATCCGCAGCGTCACGGCTGTCGTATCGCGGGCCCAGCTCGCCACGGCGACCAGGGTGCGATTGGCCCGGACGTAGCTGGTCGCGAGCACGTCCTGACGACCGGTCTGCACCGGAGCGTCGGGGTTCCACCAACCGCGCATCTTCGCGTCAACAATTCCGAAGGCGTCCCACGCCTTCCAGAGCTCGCGCGGATCACCGCCAGTCCAGGGAATCCGGTTGGTCATCCCGAACAGCATCCCGCGCCACGGATTGCCGCCACCTTCGAGCATCTCACCCATCAGGCCGAAGGGCAATCCTGACATCTCGACCAGCCAGTACGCCGGTGGCGAGTCGTAGTTGAATCCCTCACCAAACCAGAGCCGGTCGATGAACGGGAAATGCTCCATGTAAAGATTGGCACTGCTGGCAAACCCATCGTTGTGATCGTACTGGTTGGCGGAGTGGAGGTCGATCCGTTCGCCGGGGGTGCCGTGGGCGGCGAGCACCCGCCTGATGCGGAGCATCGTGGCGCGATCGAAGGCCACATCATCGAGGTAGATGCCATCGACGCCGGCGTGCTCGGTCAGCCACTGCAAGCCTTCGACGTAGTAGTTGTGCCAGCGCGAGATGCCGTTGGTGACCAGCGTGACGTCGCGCAGCTTGGGCACCACCCAGCCCGGCAGATAGTTGTCGACCACATGTTCCTGCAGCCAGGAATGTCCACCGCCCGGTCCGCCGGCCAGCACTTCGGTGCCGAGCGAGCGAAGCGCCCAGAACTCCGGAGCGCGATTGGAGAGTTCGCGCACGGTGTAATAGATCTTGAGACGCATCCCCGCAGCGTGCAGCGAATCTGCGTAGGCCCGCATCGCGTCCGCTCGCAGGAAGGGGTAGTTGAGCCACGGATTGATCGCGGTGGCGTGATGCACGTTGACGAGGTTGGCGCCAGCGGCGCGTACCGTGTCGACCGGGACATAGGCGTGATAGTAGCGCGTGGCAAAATGGGTCTTCGTGTCCGCTGGATGAAACGGCGTCACCAGCACGCGGAAGTTGTACCAGAGGGTGTCATGCGCCGCGAGCGTGCGCGCACCGGAGCCGCAACTGGCCAGATATTCGCCCGGTTGCGCCGCGAAGGTGCAACTGCCGTGACCGTCATTGGCCCACGACCGTGGCATCACCAGCGGCGATTGCTGGTAGAAGTTGGTGTTGAGCGGACGGACGTAGTGCTCATCCTTGAAGGTCAGCTGCATGCCACCGTCGACGTCACCAATCCAGAACGCGTCCTGGTTGTGGGTGACATCCCAGGTCCAGTGGTAGCTGGCCGGTGCGCGCGCGCCGACCAGGTTCATCCCCATGAAATATCGGGCCGTGCCCGCGACGATCGGCACCTCCAGCCGGACATCGCGCACCGCCATTGTGCGCGTCGCAATCAGGGCGACGTGATATTCGAGGTTGCCGTCGAAATCGAGATCGCCGTGCACGTCGAGGTCGAGACCAGCCTGCGTGCCATGCGCGTGAAACGACTGGCGCGCGGTGGTCGACTTCGTCGCAGTCACCCCGCCACCTTGCCACGGCAGCACCTGCCCGTTGCTCCGTTCGACCTGCAGCACCAGCGGATGGGCAAGCAGCGGATGCGCGGTGGGCCCGAGCGCGAGATCACGTGAGAAGAACGATCGCAGCTGTCGCGGAAACCCCACCGCGTCGACGAGAAGATCGCGACCAAGGATGTGATAGCCGCCGGCGATCGGGCGCACCGCCGTATAGGGCGGCGTTGGCGGCCCGCTCGCGCCGAGCTGCGAGTTGAGCCAGCGCAGGCGCGACAGCCGCCAGGGCTCGTCGTCGCCATGATGGATAACGCGCTCGCTGCCAACGGCTACCTGAAACGGCACGTCGACCGAGCGACCCCCGGCGGCGGTAACGACGGCGTGCACCGCAAGCGTATCGGCGCCACCCGTGGCCGGAATCATCATGCCACACCAGAGCGGCGCGATGTTGCCGGCCGCGACTTTCACCACCGGCGCCATCGCGACGCCGAGCCAGTTGACACCACTGGTATTGATGCAGCTGAACGCACTGGCGGCTACCCGCGTGGCCCGGCCTCGGGCGTCAGCGTAGTGCACCGCGATGCTGTCGAGCGCGACCGGCGTCCACACCGCAAGCTGGAAGACGTAATACTCATCATGCAGCGCCGGGCCGAGCAGCACGATCCCGGTGCCCCGCGCTGTCCAGATCAGTGGCACATCGGTGCGCATCCGGACCGGACGACTGCGATCTTCGACCACCACCGCAAATGGCGTGTTGGCAGTCAGCCTGTCCTGCAGCGCTGCGCGCTCACTCTCGGTTGCCGGCACTTCCATCGGCCACCGCTGCGACATCGAGTCGACCGCCTCGAACGCGGCCACTCGTGCGCGCGGGAGCGTCGCCGCACTGCGCCGCGCGGTGATCGCCCATTCTGCGGCCCAGATGGAATCCGGCCCGGGATAGCTGATCTTGGGATAGTTCGACTTGACCGTGCCGACGTACGGCAGATAATACAGGTAATACGTGCCCCGACCGGCCACCGGTTGGAACACAACGTCGATCGAATCGCGCGTGAGTGACAACGCCAGCGCATTGGCAATGCGACGGTTGCTGTTGTCCGTCAGGATCCAGCGTTTGGCTGCGGGGTCGCTATCGCGCCGGCGCCAGGGGATGACGACCCTGACCGACGCGTCCGGCGTACCAGGCACCTGTACGACCACCCGCTGGTTGCCGAACGAATCCGGATTCCAGCGGCCGATCCGCCACGGAACCGTCTGGCCACTGGCACGGCTCGCGGCCAGCGCGCAGACGCTGAAACCGACCACACCCGCGAACCGTCGAACGGCGAAGGGCATGCAGAAGAATATCGCTGCCGCCGGCCACGTTGGTCCGGTCCCGGGGCCGCGCTAGCTTCGAAGCGTCCTACCTTCTTCCGCCGGAGCTGCTGTGTCCGCTGCCAGAGCCACGCCATCACCTGTTCTGCTCGTGGTCCTGGATGGCTGGGGCTGGCGCGCTGAGCGGGAGGGCAACGCCATCGCGATGGCCCGCACCCCCGTCTGGGACAAGCTGGTTGCCAGCGCACCGCGGACCTTGCTCGACGCCAGCGGCCTGGCCGTCGGCCTTCCGGCCGGTCAAATGGGGAACAGCGAGGTCGGCCACCTGAACCTCGGCGCCGGACGGGTGGTCCCCCAGGACCTGGTCCGCATCAATCAGAGCATTGAGCGGGGCGAGTTCGGCGTCTTGCCGGCGATCACCAGCGTTGTGGCCTTTGCCGAGCATCGAGACAGCACGGTTCACCTGGTCGGCCTCCTTGGCCCAGGCGGCGTGCACGCGCTCGACGCCCACCTCGTGGCGACGATCGCCGCGATGGTTGCCCTGAGGGTGCCGCGGATCGCCATCCACGGCTTCCTCGATGGCCGCGATACGCCGCCGAAATCGGCGGCAGATGTGGTCGCCCGGCTCCAGGACGACATCGCCCGGGTCGGCGACGGCCGCACCGTCCTGGCGTCGCTCACCGGCCGGTACTTCGCCATGGACCGCGACCAGCGCTGGGAGCGTACCCGGCTGGCATACGACGCGATGGTTCACGGCATCGGCACCCAGGCGACCGACCCGGTGGCGGCAATCCACGCCTGCTATGAGCATGGTGAAACCGACGAGTTCATCAAGCCGATTGTCCTGACGCGAGAGGGCGCCCCGGCCGCGCTGATCCGCAGCGGCGACGCGGCGTTCTTCTTCAACTATCGCTCCGATCGGATGCGCCAGATTGTCCGCGCGCTGGCGATTGGCGGCTTTGACGGCTTTCCGGCCCCCGAGCGGCCCGAGATCTTCGCCGCCACGATGACCCAGTACGACCAGACATTCGCGCTACCACAGGCATTTGCGCCGTTTTCGATGGCCCGAATTCTCGGCGAAGTCCTCAGCGCCTCGGGGCGCCGCCAGTTTCGCACCGCAGAAACCGAGAAGTATCCGCATGTGACCTACTTCTTCAATGGCGGTTATGAGCCTCCGATGCCCGGCGAGCAGCGCGAGCTGATTCCGTCCGCCAAGGTGGCGACCTACGATTTGAAGCCGGAAATGAGTGCTGCTGGAATCACTGACGCTCTCTGTGCCGCCCTCGGCCATGGGTCCCATGAGTTCCTTCTGGCCAACTTCGCCAACGCCGACATGGTCGGCCACACCGGGGTCATGCCCGCCGTGATCCGCGCGGTGGAAACGGTCGACGAATCACTGGGACGCGTACTGGCGGCGGCGGAGCGGAGCGGCACCCGGGTCCTGGTGACCGCCGACCATGGCAACGCCGAACAGATGATCGACCCGGTCACCGGCGGCCCACACACCGCCCATACCACCAACCCGGTGCCCTTGCTGGCAACCGGGGTGGGCGAGCATCCCCTGCGGCCTGGCGGAGCACTCTGCGACGTCGCCCCGACCATCCTCGAGTTGCTGGGGCTCGAGCAACCGGCCGAGATGACCGGCCGCTCCCTCCTGCACGGATAGATTGTTCGCATGCGCCGACGCCTTCTCCTCGCCTTGCTTCTCGCAGCCCCCCTCGCGCCCCTCGCGGCGCAGGTGGGCTACCTGCCCACCGAATCGCCGTATCGGCCGATCCAGCACGGGAGCTTCCTCGAAGGGTCGGTGGGCCGGATCTACGGCGGCGGCGGCCTGCTGGATGTCGGTAATCGCGACGGCACCTCGTACGGCCTGCGCTACACCCTGCGCGCCAAGAACACGCTGCAGTTTTCGTTCGGCGGATGGACCGCAGGCACGGTGCGCAATGTCGTCGATGCCAATGACTCGGTGGCGACGCGGAACAAGGGGGCGTTTCCTTCGCGCCTCATTGCTGGGGAAATCGGCATCCAGCTCAACGTCACCGGCGGCAAGACCTGGCATGGTGCCGCACCGTTTGCTGGCGTGTCGTTCGGCATCGTGCATGGCGGCCAGGTTGTATCTGATACGTCGGGCTACGCCTTTGGCACGAAGCTCTTCTTTGCCCCGACGATTGGTACGCGATTCTTCCTCGGCCAGAGCGCCTATCTGCGACTCGACGTCCGGGCAATGCTCTGGAACCTCACTTACCCGCCCGCATACGCCCTCGAGCCATCCAAGCAGCCGGGAACGACGACGAACTCGAACGCCGTCAACCCGACCGGCATTACCAGCCAGTACACCATCACCCCCGAGATCCGGTTTGGGATTGGTATCGTCCTGTGACCGCAGGGGAAGCGCGCTGCGCGTTGACGCGCGTGGTCGCCTTCCATGCCACCCACAGTTACACCAATTGCGGACCGATGGCGCCACATGGGCACCTCTACCGCGTTGAAGTGCGGGTCAGCCGAACGTTGGCGGCCGGCGAATCGGCCGTGATCGATCTCTCCCTGCTTGACCAGATCCTGACCGACGAAATCACCGATTGCCTCGCCGGGCGCCATGTTAACGACGTAACTGAAATGAACCGGGAACCGACTTGCGAAGCGATCGCGAGCTGGTGCTGGCAACGGATCGCTCCACGTCTCCCAGCAATGGTGCTGCTGGAACAGGTACGCGTAGCCGAAGACGGCACCCTCTGGGCTGACTGCACCGGCGTCGACTGAATCTCACTCTTCCGAGGCGCGTCATGACGCGCGCGAGGCTGACCATGCGCTCTGCCGCTACGCTTTCGATCTGCATGACCCTCCTCGTCGCCATCGCTGGCAACCCGTCGCGTGCCGAAGCGCAAACCAGTGACCAGGCCCGCCTTTCGCTCGGCGTCTTTGGCGGCTGGATCGGTCCGCGGACGATCTGGGCCGTGCCGAATCAGCCGATCCTTTCGAGCGAACCCGGCTTGTACGACCCTGATGTATACAGCCTGCGGCGTGAGGTGCGATCGGACATCACCCTCGGCGGGCACTTTACCTATTTCAGCTCGCCGCATGTCGGGTTCACCGGCGAGTTCACCTACCTCGGTCTCGGCGCGACCGATTCCTGCCAATTGACGCAGGATGGCGGCGACCCGGAACTGCGCGACGCGTGTACGGCCATCGCGGGCCAGCAGCAATCCGCATCGGTCACCACGGTGCAGGGCGGCCTCATCATTCGTCCGCTGGCGCACTCGACACTGCAGCCATACATCAAGGGGATGTTTGGCATGGCATTCACGCCAAGCAGCATGATCCACATGGAATCGATCTATGGATTCATTGCTGACACGCTGGTTGCGCTGACCGTCTACAACGACGACAGCTACTCCCCGATCCGGCCTTCGTGGACCGGCGCGTTGGGGATCGAGACTGCGCCGAGCAGCGGCTACCAGATTCGTGTCGAAGTGCGCGACACGTGGCTGCCCATATCGGAAGTCACCGGCGCGACGTCGGGTCAAGGTTACGTCCCACCACATCGCACCACGATCCGCAGCTTTCCAAGTGTCCTGGTCGGCTTTGACGTGGTGCTGCAGAAGACCCGCGGACGACGGTACTGACGCGTTGAATCTCGTCTCGGCGCCGGAAGCCGCGACCAGGATCACGGCCGCCTGCCCACCGCAACCGGCGGTCCGGATGGCGCTCGCCGACGCCGTGGGCCAGGTACTCGCGGAGCCTATCGTCGCCGGTGTGGCGCTGCCACCGTGGACCAATGCCAGCATGGACGGCTACGCCGTGTGCGCCGCCGACATCGCGGCGGCCTCGCCTGAACAGCCGGTCAACTTGCGCGTCATCTCGGCCATTGCGGCGGGCGGCACGGCTGAACGCACGCTACGCCCCGGTGAAGCGATGCGGATCTTCACCGGTGCCCCGGTCCCCATCGGCGCCGATTCGGTGGTCCGACAGGAAGACACCAACCGCGGCGACGCTGTCGTCCAGGTCACTGCATCGCGCGATGCCCATGCCAATGTGCGTCTCGCCGGCGGCGACCTCGCGCGCGGCACCGTAGCGCTCACCGCCGGTAGCGTCCTCGGCCCACATCAGGTCGCCTTGCTCGCCGCGCTGGGCCAGGCGCAGCCATTGGTCTATCGCAGGCCCCGCGTCGGAATTCTGGCCACCGGCAACGAAGTCGTCTCACTCGACCAGGTTGATGAAATCCTCGCCGGGCGCCGCCTGGGCGACGTCAACAGCATCGCGCTTGCCGCGTTGGTCACGCAGACTGGCGCTGTTGCTGTACCACTCGGCATTGCGGCCGATACGGTCGCAGCGCTCGTTGAACGGGTTGGCACGGCAGGAGATGTCGACCTGCTGATCAGCGCCGGCGGTGTGAGCGTGGGGGATCACGATCATGTTCGCACCGCCATGATGCAGTTCGGCGCGGTGAACCTGTTCGACCGCGTCCGGATGCGCCCTGGTGGCCCGACGACGTTTGCGACCCTCGCCGATGGGCGTCGCTGGCTCGGGCTTCCTGGCAACCCGGTCAGCGCGATGGTCACCTTCGACCTCTTCGGACGGACCGCGATCCGCTCCATGTCGGGCCACCCCGTGCCGGGCCGGGTCCCGTTCCTTGCGATGCTCGCTGAGCCGGCCCGCCCAGACAGATTGCTCGATCAGTATCTGCGCTGCACATTCGTGCATGCCGGACCGAATGGTCCACCAGTCGCCTCGCTGACCGGGGCGCAGGGATCAGGAATGCTGATGTCGGTTGTGCGAGCAGAGGGACTGGTGCTGATCCCCTGCGGCACACCGGAAATTCCGGCAGGAAGCATGGTGGCAGCAACACGATTCGACTGAACACTCGACCCACCTTCGTTCACCAGGAACATGACATGCGACGGATGATCCGGACGTTGGTGCTGGCTGGTATACTCGCGGGGGCGACCCGACGGCCACTCCTGAGTCAGTCCCGGCCCGCAGCGGTCGACGCGTCGCGGACATCCATTGGTGTGTCCGTCGGCGAGACGGTTGGGGGCATGCTCTGGAGCGTCGGCGACCAGGCGGTCGAGGATGACGCCATTCACACCGACACACTGGCGCTCTCGCGACGATTCACCACCGGCGTCAGCGCGGCCGCCCACTATACCCACTTTGCGTCAGCACACTTCGGCGTGACTGTCGAAGCCACCTACCTCGGACTGGCTACCTCCGACGGCTGCAGCGTGCTCCATGACAGTGGCGATGCCAACATCGCGACGGCGTGCAGCGAATTCCATGGGACGACGGTGTCGTCGGGCGGCGCCTTCACGTTGACGGGTGGGGTGGTCTGGCGGATTGCGATGGGTGGTACGCTGCAACCCTACCTGAAGGCCGCCGCCGGCATCTTCACGCTGAATGCCAATCCGGTCGAAGTGACCGTGGGTCACCAGACCGCGGGCAACAACGTTTATGCCGTCTACACTGATCGTGGCTGGAGCAGTGTACGGCCAACCGGCGTGCTCGCCGGAGGGATCAGCACGGCGGCCAACAGTGGCTTTCAGGTGCACCTGGAGGCGCGTGAGTCGTTTGTCGGGTTGCCAACCATCATTGGCACCAACCCATTGCAAGGCGATCCAGCGCGCATCAGGTCCACCACGAAAGGATTCCTGAGTATCCTCGCCGGGGTAGACCTGGTGCTGAAACGAAACCGCGGCCGCCGCTACTGAGGCGTTGCTAGAAAGTCAGCCCAGCGCTGAAGTAGGTGACGTGCTGGCTCCCAGTGGCGAAGCTGTGCTGGTAATGTGCGCCAAGCACAATCGGGCCGAACTGAATCCCGGCCCCGCCTGTGAGACCGCCCTGCAGATGGACGTCACTTGCAGTTGTCGTGGCCGTTCCTTCCGTCTGGCTTTCCCGGAAGGCACTAAGCGCCGTTGGCCCCGCCTCGACATAGAATCGCACTGACCCGCGGCTATGCGCCCGCACCATCAGCGACGCCGACCCAGCATCACTGCTACCGGATAGATCGCCGTCGATCGTATTCGGCTGCGAGTACTTGTTGTGGAAATAGGTCAGCTCGGGACCAATGCTGATCACCTGTCCCACGGGAAAGAGCACCGAAAGACCGACCAGGTAATTGCTGCGCGAGAGGCCAGGCGTGGCGTCACCTTCATTGAGCGCCATGCCGCCAAAGATGGTCAGGCGGGTGTGCTCACTCGACGGTTCGGACGGCCGAGCCATTGCTGCGGGCGCCATGGCGGCAGTCGATGCCGGGCGAGCCGATGCCGGCGGTGGGTTTACCGGTGCGGCCGCGACCGCGCCGGTCGTGGCGCCGGGAGCGCTCGCCGACAGCGTGCTGCTTCGCACCCAGCCGGTAGCGCTCTGCGCCTGAATCCGGGCCCAGGCACCCTCGCGCTGGAGCACCGTGACCAGCGATCCCTTCGACATCGTCCGGACAATCGCGGAGTCGATCGAGGGGAAGGCGCGGAGGTTGACACGGTCGCCGGTGACGCGAACGGTATCCGGCTGCTGCGCCAACGCTGCGGTACTCATCAGCATGGCGAGCCCGGCCGCTCCAACCAGTGCTCTCAGGATGTTCATCGTCTGCTCCGTCAGTGGTGTTGCGCCGCGCGAACGCGGCGGGGTTTGCTGGTCAGTTGTCTTCGACCAGCACGAGGTACGGTGACTGTTCCCAGAACGAGGCCGGGTCGCTGATCTGCAGCGTGCCACGGACATGGCCGTCATGGTCAAGCATGTTGGTCACCGCCTTGACGTTCTGGCGCGACAGGATCCGGTATCGGACATTCGGCTTGGGCAGCGTGATCGACGCCGTCTGCAGTTTGTTGATCGCAGTGAAGTCTTCCGGCCGGAAATCGCGGCCGACCGCCAGCGTCTTCCCCTTGCCGAAGATCAGCACCTTGCCGCTCCCCTCCTCGGTCGCGACACCGAGCTCGAGCAGGGCGCTCCGTGACCCGGCAATCCAGTACACCGTGTTCTGCGTTTCGCGCAGGCCGAGGACCGAGTCCTGCAGCACACTCTGGGTCGCGACCAGCTGGGTCTGTGTCGTGAGCAACTTCTGATTTTCGGCGCGCAGCGATTCCACCTGGGTGCCGAGCTGGGCCACCTGGTCCTGCTGCGCTGCCAGCAGCTTGCGGACCGACGCCACGGTGCGCTCGTATTCCGCAATCTGGTTGCGCAGCTGCGTTTCGGTGCCCGATAGTTGATGCACGCGAGCCAGACTGGAGGCCAATCGCGCCTGCACCGTGTCGAGTCGAGCCCGCAGGGAATCGATCTTCGGCAGCAGCACCGCGCGAGCCTCGCGCGCCGTCAGCGGCTTGGCGTTGCCCTCATCGAGCAACGGTGCGCTGCGTCCTCCCTGGACCGCTGATACCGCCTGGTTGATGTCACTGAGCAGCGTGGTGGTCTCAAGCAGCTCGGCGAGCAGCGAGTCCTTCTCGGTGGTCAGCGTCTGCGACTGGGCCATCTGATGCGCGACCGTGGCGCCGGCCACCTGCTGGCGGCTGTCGATGGCGCGCACGTAAAGCCAGACGGCGACAGCTGCAGCAAGCACGATCACCACACCCAGGATCAACCCGATCGGGCTGCGGCGTCTCGGCGGTACAGTCGGTGGCGTAGCAGTCAAGGCAACGATCCGGTTTGGAGGAATGGCGAGCGTGCACGACCAAGGTGGAACCTACAACTTTCCCGCCAGCGAGGCACATACTCGATAGCGGTTGTCGGCCGTCGTCCGGCCGCTTACCATCCCGCCGATGCTCGCCGGCCACCCGCTTGCCAGTTGGTTGATCTTCGCCGGGACCGTCGCCCTGTTGCTGGCGATCGATCTCGGCGTCCTGAGCCGTCGGCCAGCCGTGCCGACGGTGCGCTCCGCTGGCTGGTGGAGTGCCGCGGTGATCATTGTGGCCGCGGCATTTGGCGTGATCATCTGGCTCCGCGCGGGGCGCCATGATGCCATCGATTTCGCGACCGCGTACCTGATCGAGCTGGCCCTCTCGATCGACAATCTCCTCGTCTTCATCCTGGTGATGCGGTATTTCGCCGTCCCGGAGACCCTCCAGCCAGCCGTGCTCAAGTGGGGGATTCTGGGCGCGATCGTGATGCGCGGCGCGGTGATCATCACGGGAACGCTGGTGCTGCGCGAGGTGCACTGGATTCTCTATCTGCTTGGCGGGCTGCTCGTCGTCACCGGCTTGCGGATGCTGGGGCGCGACGACCAGGCCCCACCGGACCCGTCCCGGAACCTGCTCCTGCGGTTGATGCGCCGCCTGCTGCCGATCACCGACCAGTTCGAAGGCGAGGCGATGCTGATCCGCCGCGGCGGACGGCTGATGGCGACACCACTGCTGGCCGTGATCGTTGTCGTGGAGTGGACCGACCTGGTATTCGCCGGGGACTCGATTCCGGCAATCTTCGGAGTGACGCGGGACCCCTTCCTGATCTACACATCCAACGTACTGGCCGTGATCGGACTGCGGGCGCTCTTTTTCGTGCTGGCAGCAATGCTGGTGCGGTATGCCTACCTGCGAACGGGCATCGCGATCCTGCTCGTGCTGGTGGGGGCCAAGATGCTGGCGTCGCGGTGGGTGACGGTTCCGTCCTGGCTCTCGCTGGCCGGCATCCTTGTGGTGCTTGCCGCCACCCTGTTGGCATCGTGGTGGCAGCAACGCGTCACGACGAGAGCTTGAGCAACGTCGGAGGCGGTCGGTCATCGGGCGGACCAACGACCCGGTTGCGGCCGGCGCGCTTGGCCTCATAGAGCCTCGCATCGGCCGCGTCGACCAGCTGATCAACGCTGCGGCCGTCCTCGCCCCACGCGGCGACCCCGATCGACACGGTCAGCTTGCCGCGCCCGCCGCGCGGCAGGGCAATATCCTGCAGCCCGATATGGACGCGCAGCTCTTCCAGCTTCTCGACGCCGCGGGCGGCCGACGTACCAGCCAGAATGATCAGGAACTCTTCACCGCCGTACCGCGCGATGACGTCGCTGCGACGCATCCGGCTCCGGAGCGCCTCGGCGACATAGCGGAGTGCCGCATCGCCAGCCGCGTGCCCATGGGTGTCGTTGAACACCTTGAAGTCATCGACGTCGAGCATGCCGACGACCAGCGATGAGTGGGCGCGGCCGGTCCGGAGCAGCTCGCTCGACAGGAATTCCTCGGCGTAGGCGCGGTTGAATAGCCCGGTCAGCCGATCGCCGGTGCTGAGACGCCGCAACCGCTGGGCACGGCGCACCAGCTCGAGCGCCACGAAGGTCATGCTCAACAGGATGATGCCGCGCGAGATCTGGCTGGACCACGAGAAATCGCCGTAGGCGGTCGCGCCGAAGGCGGGACGATCGCTGGTCGTCGCCCAGACCAGCCAGGAGAGGCCGGCGTGCTCCAGCACCGCAGCGCCACCAGCGATGGCCGTCACCCGCGCATCGTAGCGGAGCGCCGACGCGCCGATCGCGAGGAAGTAGCACTCGAAGATGACCCGCGAGTTGGTCGCCACGATCGGCTCGCCGATCACCCAGTAGGTGAGCAGCCCGGCCGATACCAGCGAGACATCAATCAGCGCGGAGACAACCGACATCTGCGAGGTGTACGGTGTGCGGCGGATCACGGCGGCAAGGATGAATGCAACGACCACGGCGAGGCAGGAGACGGTGAGACCGACGAAGTTCTGCCCGGGGTCACGATCGACCAGGATCCCCACAATCGGGCTCAGCGTCAGCAGCAACGTGATGAAGACCCGCAACCGCGCAACCAGCAGCTCACCATCGCGGGCAGCATCGGCCAGGATCTCGTCGGGTGGTTCCGAGATCCAGGCCCAGAATCGGCGGAAGAGGTTGGGCTGCCCGCTCACGGTCACATCAACCGGTATTTCGGTCCACTGCCGCCTTCGCGGGGCGTCCAGCGCGGGCCGACGACATCGGTGGCCTTGCAGTCGATACAGTTGGGCGGATTGACGCGCAGCCCGTCGCCCTCGCGTTCGTACACGCCCGCGGGACAGAGATGCGCGTAGAAATCGGCGACGTCGCCGGTGATGTCCGGCCCGACCACGAGATGAGATGGTATCGTATCGCGGGTCGCATTGCCCGACTTGAACACCGCATCGACCTTGCTGAACGTCAGCACGTTGTCCGGAACGAACGTTTCGGGCGGTTCAACGCGCCGGGGCGCATCGACGTCCGCGGGCATCGCGATCCGGCCGCCGGGAAACGCACCGCCGGTCAGTGTCATCAGGCCAGCCTGCACGACACCGCTGACAAAGCCGCCGTGAAACGCCAGGCGCATATTGCGAGTCTTGTGCATGTCACGCACGATACGGGAGCCGCGCACGGCCTGGTCGTACGACGCCAATGACGCCGCGTCGCCACCACCGCGCTGCAGCGCCGCAGCAATCGTCGCCGCCGCGAGCATGCCGGACTCCATCGCGTAGTGAATCCCCTTGAGCGACGGCACGTCGACAAACCCGGCGGTGTCGCCGATCATCATCAGGCCATCGCCGCTGAGTCGGTGCGGCAGCGCGTAGTAGCCGCCCTCCGGGATCGTCTTGGCGCCCCACTCGAGCAGCGTGCCACCCTCGAGCAAGCCGCGAAAGAGCGGATGCAGCTTCATCCGCTGCAGCGATTCGTGCACGTCGAACGACGCGTCCTTGTAATCGAGTCCCGCCACGAGGCCGATCGAAACCTGTTGCGGGCCCAGTGGATAACACCACGAGCCGCCGAAGGCGTCGAACGGCAGCGGCCATCCCATGGTGTGAATCACCCGATCGAGCGGTCGGGCGACGTCCCAGACTTCCTTGACGCCGAGTGCAAAGAGCTGCGGGTTGTCGCTGCCGACCTGCTGCCACTCGCGCCAAGCCTGCCCCAATGGACCACGCGTCCCTTCAGCAAGCACCACGACTTTCGCGGTGAGGTCGGTCGGCACCTGATAGACATCGGTCGGCTGACGCTCGCGGTCGAGTCCACCGGCGGTCGTGCGCACGCCAATCACCCGCTGGCCATTGACCAGCAGCGACTCGGCGGGGAACCCCGGAAAGACGTTGACACCAAGGGCTTCTGCCTGCTCGCCAAGCCAGCGCACCAGCTCGCAGAGTGACGCGGTGTAGTTGCCATGGTTCTTCATTGTTGGCGGCGTGGGAATGCGCAGCGATCCGGTGGGTGTCAGGTAATAGACGGCTTCGCCCGACACCGGCTGGCGCAACGGGAAATCCTGGTCGTGGAGATCGGGAAAGAGCGCGCGCAGGGCCGACGGGTTGATCACCGCCCCCGACAGCGAGTGCTCACCGAGCGAACCGGCCTTCTCGAGCACGCCAATCGTGAGCTCCGGCGCCGAACGCGCCAGCTGGATGGCGCACGACAACCCGGCCGGGCCGCCGCCAACGATCAGCACGTCAAGCTCGATCGCTTCGTCGCTCGGCGCGTCGGTGCAAATCATGTTGGCCGGTAGCGGCGCCTGATGACGAACGGGGAGGACTGTGCCCACGGGATGATCCTGATTCTGGGTGAAGGACTGACCCACAATGGGCGAGCTAGTGCGCCTTGGCTGTCTTGACCGCGGCAGTCAACGCCGGCACGACGTCGAAGAGGTCGCCGACAATACCGTAGTCGGCCACCTTGAAGATCGGCGCGTCCTTGTCGCGATTGACGGCCACAATCACCTTCGCCGTGCGCATGCCAGCGAGGTGCTGGATCGCCCCGGAAATACCAATGGCGATGTACAGCTCCGGCGCGACCGTCTTGCCGGTCTGCCCGACCTGTGCGCCGTGCTCAGCCCAGCCAGCGTCAACGACCGCGCGCGATGCACCCACCGCAGCTTCGCCGCCGAATGCTGCCGCAAGATCTTCCAGCAACGCGAAGTGCTTCGGATCGCCGAGGCCACGTCCGCCGGCAATCACGACTCGCGCTTCGGCAACATCGAGCGAACCCTTGTCGGAGCCGCGCACCGGCTCGACCGCGAGACGCTGGGTGAAACTCGGCACCGCAACGGACTCCGCGACGCCGGGGCGCCCCGGCGCTACGGTCGCGTAGGCGCCGGGACGTACGGCGATCACTGCCAGCCCGCGAAGGTCAACGGTTTGCAGCGCCTTGCCCGCGTAGACCGGACGCACGACGCGGATCGCATCTCCCTGGAGATCGACCGCTGTCACGTCCATGGCGCACGGCGCGTTGAGGCGGGCAGCGAGCCGGGGTGCAAGGTCCTTGCCGGTCGCGGTAGCGGCAACCATCACTGCGCGATACGGCGCACCAATTGCCGCCACCACCGCCGCAATGCCATCAGGGGCATAGTGCGCGAAATCGGCGTGAGTTCCCTGCAAGACTCGGTCAGCCCCGGCGGCGCCGAGTCCATCGGCTGCGACGGACGCAGGCCCGCACACCAGCGCATCCACTGTTTCACCGTTGACGTCTGCGAGCCGGCGTGCCGCGGCCACCAGCTCGTTAGCGCCCTTGCGCAATGCTCCGCCACGGACTTCAAGCACAGCCAGGATATTCGGCATCAGAGCACCTTCGCATCATTGGTGAGGATCTGCATCAGCGCCGGCACTGCGGCAGCACCTTCGCCAACAATCCGGCCCGCAGCGCGTTCCGGTGGGAGCGCCAGCGAGACCACTGTCACTCGGCCCGCGGCCACCGTTACCGGCGTAATGTCAAGCGGCTTCTTCTTGGCCGCCATGATTCCCTTGAGTGACGGCAGCCGCGGATTATTCAATCCCTTGTCGCAGGTGAATACCGCCGGCAAGGCACAGCTCGCGGCCTCGACGCCGCCCTCCACTTCGCGTTCGACCTTGGCGCGGCCACCCTCGATGGCCAGATGCGTCACCGCCGTGGCGCACGGCAGTTCCAGCAGCTCGGCGACCATCGCACCGGTCTGCTGCCCGTAGTCGTCGACGGCCAGCTTGCCGAACAGGAGCAGATCGTAACTGCCACCGCGCAGGTGGTCGGCGAGGACCCGGGCATTCTCGAGTCCATCGGCCGACGCCGCGCCCTGCAAGTGGACGGCGCGATCCATGCCCATCGCCAGGGCCGTGCGCAACGTCTCCTGCACGTTGTCCGGACCGAGGGCAACCACGACGGTCTCACCGCTACCGGCCCGTTCCTTCAGCGCAATCGCAGCTTCCAGCGCATACTCGTCGTAGGGATTCGGCACGAACTTGACGCCGGTTTCGTCGATCACCGTGCCGCTTGGACCGATGACGATCTTGGCGGTGGTATCGGGAACGCGACGGAGGCAGACGGCAATTTTCATCTAGCGTGTCTCGGTAAACGGTGAAGAAAAGCGCTGATAGCTGATGGCTGCTCCCTGCCAACCTTGATCAGCCATCAGCCATTAGCCACTAGCCCTCGTCGATCAGTACGCCGCCAGCCCCGTGATCTCCTGCCCCAGGATCAGCGAGTGCATGTCATGCGTGCCCTCGTACGTGTAGACTGATTCCAGGTTGGCGAGGTGCCGCATCGAGTGGTACTCGATCAGGATACCGTTGGCGCCGAGCAGTCGACGCGCCTCGCGGGCAATGTCGCAGGCGATGTTGACGTTGTTGCGCTTGGCCAGCGACACGCGCGCCGGCGTCGCCTTCCCCAGGTCCTTCAGCCGGCCGAGCTGCAGCGCGAGCAACTGCGCCTTGGTGATTTCCGTCAGCATGTCGGCCAGGCGTTCCTGCTGCAACTGGGTCTGGCCGATCGGCTTGCCGAACATGATCCGGTTGCCGGCGTAGCGGCGCGCTTCGTCATAGCATGCCATCGCCGCACCGACGCCGCCCCACGCAATGCCATACCTCGCCTGCGTCAAGCACATCAGCGGCGACTTGAGCCCCGCCGACTTCGGCAGGATCGCGTCCTTCGGGAGGCGCACATCGTGCAGATGGATTTCGCTCGTGTCGGAGGCGCGCAGCGAGAGCTTGCCCTTCTGATCCTTGCCGGTGTATCCCGGTGTGCTCGCCGGCACGATGAAGCCGCGAATCGAGCTCGCGTCATCGACATCGCCCGTCTTGGCCCAGATGATCGACATCGTGGCCTGCGAACCATTGGTGATCCACATCTTGACGCCGTTGAGGAGCCAACCGTCCGCTGTTTCGCGGGCGGTGGTGATCAGTCCGCCAGGATTTGATCCGAAATCGGGCTCGGTCAGGCCGAAGCAGCCGATCTCCTCACCGCGGGCGAGTCGGGGCAGCCAGTACTTTTTCTGTTCGTCCGACCCGAACTGATGGATCGGGTACATCACCAGGCCGCCCTGCACCGACGCAAAAGAGCGAATACCGCTGTCGCCCCGCTCCAGCTCCTGCATGATCAGGCCGTAGGCGACGTTGTTGAGACCGGCGCAGCCATATTCTTCGGGCAGATTCGCGCCGAAGAGGCCAAGCTCGGCCATGCCAGGAATCAGTTCCTTGGGGAAACGTCCCTCGACGTAACATTCGCCGATGACCGGCATCAGGGCGTCGTCGACCCATGAGCGGACCGTATCGCGAACGGCGCGCTCCTCCTCGGAAAGGAGGGCGTCCATTTCGTAGAAATCCACGCCAGTATACTCGGCGGAGCCTGCCATCGTGCCTCCCAAGGAGTGTCGCGGGGCAAAATAACGCCCCGCGAGATCTACCGGGCGACCAGATGGGAGGAGATCACCATGAGCGACCGCCGGGCAGCACTTGTCGCCATTCTGATGGTTATCAGGGTCCTTGGCGCGTCGGGCCAAGGGGCGGCGCCCCCCCAGGCGCGGTTCCGCTCAACGACCACGCCATCCGTTGACCTCCCCACCGACCGGCAGTCGAGCGACCCGGCCATCGCCAACGGGACCGAAACAACCATCAGCGGTCGACTGGCTGCCGAGCCGGGTGCCACCCTGACTTTCCACTGGACACCGAGCGACCTGCCCGGTGGCGTGACTGCGGCGGACATGCAGCCGGTGCATTGGGATGGCAAGGCGTGGACGACGCTGGTCGCCAGCGCCCGGGGCCAAGATTCGCTGGTCTTTGCAGTCGCCGCCCTGGGACGGTACGCCGTCCGGTGGGTCGGGCCAGCAAGACCGTGTACCGACTCGGCATACCGCGCGCTCGATTACCGGCTCGGCAAGTGGGATTACCTGGCGTCAGGCTACCAGCCCGGCCACAGTGAGGTCTACGAAGCGCCCAATCGCTGCGCGATCGACGACCGCTACACTGACACCGACGGCGGCCGCAGTCGTTCGTTCATCGTGTACCTGCCCGACAAGCGCGAATGGATGATGACCACCATCGACCCGGTCGGGCGCACCGAGCTCCACGGCCGAGCCTGGCGCGATTCGGCAGCGTTCTACTCGTCAGCAACCGAGCGGACCATCTACCGTCGCCGCCCCGACGGCACGGTTGGCCTCAGCGTTGAGCGAAGCAAGGACGACGGGGCAACCTGGCAGGTCTGGGCGACAGCGTTATACAGCAGGATTCG
The DNA here is from genome assembly GCA_036499125.1 of Gemmatimonadales bacterium. Classification (GTDB taxonomy): domain Bacteria; phylum Gemmatimonadota; class Gemmatimonadetes; order Gemmatimonadales; family GWC2-71-9; genus Palsa-1233. The sequence continues at coordinate 138,736 of DASYEH010000006.1, read as the reverse complement.
CGAAGAGTAAAACGCCCTAGCGCGTCAGGTCCGCAACGGCGCGCGGAACGATCCCGACGGCTCGCGCCTTGCGACGAAAATCCCGGCCATGGTCGAGCGGCAAGCCGTTTTCTGCCTGCCATTGATGCACCATCTCGTGCAGCAGCGTGTCGAGCGCCAGCGGCCAGCCATCGCGCGCGATATGCCGGCGCGACAGGACGATCTCGACCGGCGCTCCGCCGGGTGCGGCGCGCAACTCGCCCAGGCGCCGCCGCATCCGGTTCGAAAGCGTGATCAGGATTTCTCCCAGCTGGCCGCCAAAGTATTTCGCATTGAAGGCCGTGTGCTCCTGGACCAAACGATCGATGATTGCCTGGTCCGCTGGCGACACCGATTGTGAGCGACGCCGGCGAGTCGCGCGTACCGGTGCATGCTGATGCACCGGAAAGGCCATGAAGGTGCGCCGCGCTGCCAATCGCTCAGCGCGCGGTACGCGCCGCGCCACGAAGCGCACCACGGCGCGAAGCACGTCGTCCGGAGCAGCGGCGTAGCCGGCGTGGATGCGCAGTCCCTTGGCGGCGTGCCAGCTGAGCATCACGGTACTGTTACCGGTCAGGTACACCGACGTACGGCGGGGCAGGCCGAGGTCGTAGAGCCGCTCGGCGAGGCTCGGGGTGCGGTCGTCCGGGAGATCGCGTCTCCGATCGAATGGCGGTAGCGACGGCGTCGGTGGGTGCGGCGCGCCCAGCCCGAAGAGGCCGAGCAGCAGCTGGAGCGGATTAGCCGTCAGCGCCCTGCAGCTCCGCCACGCGCGGACGTGGAAAGACGATTTCCGGTCCGGCATGGAATCCCTGGGTCATCGCGTCCCAGAGGTAATGCCGCACCACAATCGACTGCGCGTCGGCGACAATCAGGTTGCATGCCGACGGGCGCCGGCCGCGCGTGCGTGAGGTGTGAGTGCCTGATGTCGCGACGACCGCACCGTTTGGCAGGATCCCGGCGCGTTCTTCGTGATCATGGCCGCAGAGCACCAGGTCGACGCCGGTTGCCATGACGTTGCGCCAGGCTTCGCGCCAGCGCGCCAGCCCCATCCGCTCGGAAATCCGGCCGCGCAGCAGATTCTGGTGCATCACCATCACCCGCAGCATCTCAGGACTCTCCTCGTGAAATCGCATCCCGGCGCGTTCCGTTTCGCGTGCCGGCAAGTGCCCCTTGACTGCCATGTCATTGAGGTTCGGCGTCATCGATCCGGCCGCGACACCATAACTGGTCAACACGCCACAGAGCACCGCGCCATCGACGACCAGGGTCGGCGTGAGGTCGTCGCCAAAATAGCGGCGGTACTTCTCGTACTTGGGGCCGGCGCCGATCACGTCGAACGGCGTTGCCCACCACTGCACATCGTGGTTGCCGGGCACGATGATCGTGGGCGCCAGCTGACGCAGCGACTGCACGAACACCAGCGCACGCTGAAACTCTCCGTGACGCGCGCGCTGCGTGATGTCGCCCGCGATCGCGATTGCGCTCGGCGCGAGGTCGGCCGCCAGCGCTTCCAGGCCGGCGATCTGGTCGAGATCAACATCCTGCCCGAAGTGGACATCCGAGCAGTGCAGGATCGTGACGCGACTCACCACACCACCCTGACGCGGTAGGTGACAATAGCCGAATCGCGCGCCGGCACCGGCACGTTGAACACCGTGCGCGTGGCCGACTTCTTCACTGCCGGCAGCGAGCTCTCGAGCACCGACCATTCCCCGGCATGATCTTCCCGCACTTCCACCGTGACGGCCGAATCCTTGGCGTTGTGCAGCACAACACGATAGCTGGAGGTCGCGGTCGTCCGCGATGGCAGGCCTGCGGTTGCCGTTGTGCGCGACGTGGCGTACTCGGTTTGCGTGCGCACGCCAGTCACGTCGAACGACGTCCCCGCATCAACGAACAGCTCGGCCCCCGGTGCCGTGTGGCCGATCGATCCCCGACCGACCAACTGCATCCGGCCACCGCGATCGAGGTCGTAGACCTCGATCGAACCCGCAGGCAACGGCGCGTCACCCAGCGGCGTGCCGAGCTTGCGGTCGAGATGATACGCGACCATGATCGGCGCGCTCCGGTCCCCAGTATCCTGATTCAGGGGCCCGTAGAGCTGCAGTGCGCCCGGCATCACGAACCGTCGATCAGCGTGCGCGACCAGTGGCTCAAAGAGCGCCGACGTAAACGTCGTGCCGGGTATAAACGAAAGACGATTCGGCAGTGTGTAGAGATGTGTTTCGCCGACTGCTTCAGTGATTGTGATGTTGCCCGCTTCCGCGAAGCCGTTGGACGCGATCTGCAGTTGTGGTGCCCGCGCGGCTGCCGCCTTGTACATCATCGCTGACGGCTGCGCTCGCCCGATGTCCCCGCTCAAGAGCTGGACCTCGGCATCCGCCAGATCAAGCGTTCCACTGTTGATCAGTGCAGTGCCGTCGAGGTGTCCCGCGGCGCCCAGGAAGAGCTGATACGACGCACTCCACGACGCACCATCGGTCTGGTACATCACCCGCACGCGATCACGAGCGCGATCACTCTGCCAGCTGACGTCCGCTGTGGGTGTCGCGGGCACCAGCTCGGCTGGCCAGACAATGCGACCTGGACGCCCGAAAAAAACACCCGGTCGGTCGGCCCGCTGCCAGCGCTCGGGATCCATCGACAGCAACGTCGCGCGGCGGCGGCTGGTATCGCTGACCTGGATCTCGAAGGTGCGGCCGATATTGCGGCGCAGCAGCATCTCCTCGGTCACCTCGCCATCGGCACGAACACCGACCACGCGTACGCCGGCATCGAGTGAGGTGAGCGATGCCGGCATGAACTCGCCGAGGCCGATCGTCGTGGTGGATCCCCCGGCGGCGATCGCACTGGTGAGCGTGCGCCGCACGAGCACGCCTCCCGATGCGGAGAGCGTCACCGAAGTCGGGCCCTGCGCCGCGGCAACTACCGGGCAGCAGGCGGCAAGGAGCAGGAGTGCGCGAAGCGGTGCCCCGCGTGCAGCGTATGTCATCGCAGACCCTCCATGGCCACGCGTTTGGCAATCAGATAGACGAACCCATAGGCGCCGCCGATGGCGACAACCGTCAGCCAACGCGATGCCGGAGTCCGAGGCAGTCCCCACAGACACCACGCCGCAGCCACCACCGCCGCACCGAGCGCCGCGCGCGATGCCACCCGCTGGGCCCGTCGCCGGTGGCGCTTCTGACACGCCGCACAGCGTTCGGCGAAATCGATCCCTGCGACGAACGCGCCGCATTCAATACAGGGAACCTCACGCCACCCGGCGGGCGACGGCATGGCCGAATTCCTCGGTACTGGCAGTGCCGCCCAGGTCGCGGGTGCGCACCCGGTCGGCTACGATGGTGGCCACGATGGCACGGCGCACCCGATCGCCCGCGGCCGTTTCGCCGAGGTGGTCGAGCATCATGGCGGCCGCCAGGATCAATGCCGATGGATTGGCAATCCCCTGCCCGGCGATATCAGGTGCCGAACCGTGCACGGCCTCAAAAATCGCGGCGTGTTCACCGATGTTACCGCCCGGGGCCATCCCCAATCCGCCAACCAGCCCGGAAATTTCGTCGCTCAGGATGTCGCCAAACAGGTTGGTCGTCACGATCACGTCAAACTGTTCCGGCTTCATCACCAGCTGCATGGCACAATTGTCGACAATCAACTCGTTCACTGCCACGCGGCCCTCGTACTCCCGGGCAATCTCGCGACCGACCTCGAGAAAGAGTCCAGAGGTGTGCTTGAGAATGTTGGCCTTGTGCACCAGTGTCACCTTGTGACGACCATGCTGTTCGGCGTAGTCGAAGGCGTACCGAATGACACGCTCGGACGCTGCGCGGGTGACGACCGCCACTGATTCGGCCTGCCCATGCGGGTCGCCATCCCGCTCGACCCAGCGCTCCTGGCCGATGTATAGCCCTTCCAGATTTTCGCGCACCAGCACGATGTCGATGCCATCGTAGCGACCACCTGGGACAATAGTCTTGGCGGGACGCAGGTTGGCGAAGAGCTCGAACTCCTTGCGCAGGGCGACGTTGACTGACCGGAATCCGGTGCCAACCGGCGTCGTCAGCGGTCCCTTGAGCGCCATCCGGGTCCGCCGAATGCTCGCCAGCGTCGACTCGGGGAGCGGGTCGCCGGTGGCTTCGACAGCGGTCATGCCGCCGATCTGCCGGTCCCAGGCGAAGTCGAGGTGCGTGGCGGCGAGCACTTCAAGGGTTGCTTCGGTGATTTCCGGACCGACCCCGTCGCCGGGAATCAGGGTGATTTCGTGTCGCATCTCAGTGCATGTCCGGCAGGATTGCAGCGACCGCAGCCGCGATGGCGGCGGCCGGGGTGGCCGCCTCTGCCACCGGCGAGCTGCGCCAGGCGATCGCACCGCTGCGGGCATCAGCCAGCACCAGCATCAGCTCGATATGCACCGCGCCGGGTCGCCCGCTCATCCGCAGCGCGGCCGGGATCATCACAAATCGGCTGTTGGTCATCGCCACCAGCGCCCGCATATTGGCCAGCAACGGGTCGGGGACCTTCTTCAGGCTGGTGAAACGCATGACGGCCTGACTCATGTGGTCGGGATCGGTCACCATTCCGGGGGCCCGCCGTGCCACCTTGCGGAGATCGGCCGGCACCAGCCAGTTGGCTTCCGGACCGCGCGCCTCAAGTGCATCGTCGATTATCGAATCGGCCCAGGCCAGTTGAGCCAGGCGCGTCGCAGGCATTGGGATGCCCGTATCGGCAACCACGTACGCGATAGGCAGAATGGGAATCGGCTGGCCGACAATCGGCGCGAGCATCAGCGCCGGAGCGGGGAGCGCCTTGGGAGCCTTGCCGGACGAACCCTGGGCCTGGGCCGCCGTTCCGCCAACCGCCAGGAGCACCAGCACGAACGAAGCGACGCGCCGCATGGGCATTGAGTTTTCGGTCACGGACCGAAAGCTATTCCAGTGACAAACCCCCGTCTACCACGATCGTCTGTCCGGTGATGTGTCGCGCCGCATCGGAACAGAGAAAAGTGATCACGCTGGCGATCTCTTCCGGTTCCGCCAACCGCCCGAGTACCGCGCGCTTGCGGGTGCGCTCGATCAGGTCGCGCGGCAGCTGGTCGAGTCGCTCGGTGCGGATGAAGCCGGGAGCGACCGCATTGACGTTCACGTTGGCAGGGCCGAACTCCACTGCGGCCGCCCGGGTCAGCCCTTCGAGCGCGGCTTTGCTCGCGGCATAGGACGACACGCCAAATCCGGGACGCATGGCCTGGTGGGCGGAGACATTCACGACCTTGCCCCAGCGCTGCCGCCGAAACTCGGGTGCACATGACGCCAGGCAGTGAAAAACGCCCTTGACGTTGGTCTGCATGACCGCGTCCCACGCCTCCGACGTCAGCCGCCAGAGCGCGCCATCGAGCGCAATGCCGGCATTGTTGATGAGATAGTGGAGCCCACCGAGGCGCTCGATGGTGTTGGCGACAAAGCGATCGACCTGTGACCGGTCACGCACGTCGCAGCGCGCGGCGTATACCTCCACGCCGAGCGAGGCGATGGCCGTTTCGGTGAGCAAAGCGCTCGCCTCGACGTCGCGGCCATCCATCTCGAACCAGCAGAAGGCGACCTTGCACCCCATCCGGGCAAACTCGAGCGCAATGCTGCGCCCCAAACCGGTTGCGGCGCCGGTAACCAGGGCAACCCGCGCCGGTTCAGGCGTGCCCAGGCCCACAGCCTGCGGCTCAGTCAGCGTTTCGGGCAGGCTGACGGTGGCCGTGGTACCGGCCCGCCAGGATTCGGACGGCTTTCCAGGAGAATAGGGCATCGCCTGCGAAGGTACGGGCCGGGAACGAGACGAGCAAGCCGTTTGCCGCCGCCCGGTGCAACGTTACGCAACTTGCGGGCATCGGAGCTACGATTATCCAGCATTCTTGACCCTCTCGGAGCTCGCCATGCTCGCACGCCCGCATCTCCATCTGTTGCTGCTCGCCAGCCTCGCGCTGCCCCTGGGCGCTCAGGCTCCCACCGTCGACCTCGCCCATCGCACCGGGCGATCGCGCTACGCGCTCGGTCGCTTGATCAGTGTGCGCGAGCTGGCCGATGGCCAAGTCGTCGCCAGCGATAGCAAGGAAGGCCTCTTCCGCCTGGTCGATTTCAACCACAATACCGTGGGCATTCTTGGCGAGCAGGGCGACTCCGCCGGCGACTATCGACGCGCTGCGCAGATGATCACCCTGCCGGGCGACTCGATCGGCATGATCGACGCCGGCTCCGCCCGGATCATGCACGTGTCAGCCAGTGGCGGGATTGGCCCCTTCGTGCCGATGCCGCGCGCGACTCGGCGACTCGCCCAGCTTCTTGGTGCTGACACCAGCGGTGCGCTCTACTTCGCCACGCTCCCCGAACGTGACAGCACCACGCACATGCCCTCGTCGACCCAGTGGGTCACCCGCCTCGCTGGTGATGGCCAGGCCGACGTGCCGCAGTTCGCCTATCAGAATCGCAAGAGCGACCAACCACTGCGCGGCATCACGCCTTTCTCCTTTGCCGATGCCGTGGCGGTGCGCGCCGACGGCCTCGGTGCGCGGGTCGTCGCCGACAGCTATCAGGTGATCTGGTACCGCAGCGGGCATGAAACCGGCCGGACGGGGTTGATTCCCTACCAGCCGATCGTGATCAGCGCCGAGGAACAGCAGGCGATCCGCGACTCGATCGTGCAGATGTTCAAGAGCATCAGCATGAGCGCGTCGGCGGGCGGCGCCCGCACCGTCAGCATCGGTAGCGGCGGCAGCGGCGGCAGCGGCGCGCCAATGGCAGTCAGCGGTGGTGCGGTGGCGTTCGACCGGATGGACGTTGCCATGGCCCCAGCGAGCGGCGGCACCACCATGACGATGGCGGCGGCGCCCGCAGGCGCTGCTGGCGGCGCCTCGCCGGCCGTCAAGAGCGCCGCTGCGGCCATGGCCGGGATCAACGCCGCCGACATGATCGGCGCCTTTCCCGCCAACAAGCCCGCCATCACGTCGTCCGTGAACAGTGTGATCTTTGATAACAACGGCATGCTCTGGATTGCGCGCGAGCGGGTGCGCGGCGACCTGGTGCCACACTACGACGTCGTCGCCGAGGGGCGCGGCGTGGTGGCGCACGTCAACTTGCCGACGGGAACGCGCCTGATCGGCTTTGGCCGCGGCGTCGTCTACCTCGCGCACCTCGAAGCTGGCAGCGAGTATCTCGAGCGGTATCCGATGCCGAAGAGCTGACCGCGACCTGGTCAGTTCGCGTTAGCTTTGAACAATGACCGCCCTGCTCTGGACCCTGATCGGCGGCCTCGGTGCCGCCGGCTGGGCGATGCTCGCGTGGCACCGTGGCGAAACCGTGAGCGCAGCCTGGCTCGTCGTCGCTGCCGTCGGTTCCTACCTGATCGCCTATCGCTTCTACAGTCGCTTTCTCGCCCACCGTGTCGTCGGCCTCGACGACACGCGCACGACACCAGCGCATCGACTGAGCAACGGACGCGACTTCGTCCCCACCTCGCGCTGGGTCCTCTTCGGCCATCACTTCGCGGCCATTGCTGGCGCCGGGCCGCTGGTTGGTCCGGTCCTCGCCGCGCAGTTCGGCTACTTGCCCGGCACGATCTGGGTCGTAGTCGGCGTGATCCTCGGCGGCGCCGTGCAGGATTTCGTCATCCTCACCGGCTCAATGCGCCGCGACGGCAAGTCGCTTGGCCAGATGGCGCGCGACGAAATCGGACCCACCACCGGTGTGCTCGCGATGGTGGCAATCCTCGCCATCATGGTGATCCTGCTTGCAGTGCTGACACTGATTGTCGTCAAGGCGCTCACCGACTCACCGTGGGGCGTCTTCACGATTGCCTGCACCATTCCAATCGCCCTTGGCATGGGGCTCTGGATGCGCTGGCGCCCTGGCCAAACGCTTCAGGCGACGGCGGTGGGCGTGGTACTCCTGCTCGTTGCCGTCGTGGCCGGACGGTGGGTCTCCGAGTCGGCGACGCTGGCACCGGTGTTCACGCTGAGCGCGGTGACGCTGTCGTGGTGGCTGATGGGCTACGGATTCCTCGCATCAGTGACGCCGGTATGGCTGCTGCTCTGCCCGCGCGATTATCTGTCAACCTTTGTGAAAGTTGGCACCATCTTCACGCTGGCGATCGGCATCCTCGTGACGATGCCCGCCATGCACCTGCCCGCGTTCACCCGTTTCGTTGACGGCACCGGACCGGTCTTTGCGGGTGCGCTCTTCCCCTTCTGTTTTATCACCATTGCCTGTGGCGCGATTTCAGGCTTTCACGCCCTGGTCGCCAGCGGCACGACACCGAAGATGCTCGACCGCGAGAGCGATGCGCGCATCATTGGCTACGGGGCGATGCTGATGGAATCGTTCGTCGCCATCATGGCGATCTGTGCTGCATCCATCCTGGACCCTGGCGTGTACTTCGCCATGAATGCGCCGCTCGCGCTGCTCGGCGGCAGCGCGGCGACCGCGGCGCATGCCGTGCAGCAGTGGGGCTTCACGCTCGCACCCGGTCAGATGGACGCGCTGGCCCGCAGCGTCGGCGAAACGACCCTGCTCGCCCGCACCGGCGGCGCTCCGACGCTCGCCGTTGGGATGGCGCAGATTCTCGGCGGCGCCTTTGGGCGCGCTGGCACGGCGATCTGGTATCACTTCGCCATCATGTTCGAAGCACTCTTCATCCTCACGACGATCGATGCGGGCACGCGCGTGGGTCGCTTCATGTTCCAGGAACTCGCTGGCCACCTCTGGAAGCCGCTCGGCCGCACGTCGTGGTACCCCGCCATGGTGCTCGGATCGGCCGCGATCGTGGCGGCGTGGGGTTGGTTCCTGATCGAAGGGGTGACCGACCCGCTCGGCGGCATCAACTCACTCTGGCCGATGTTCGGCATCAGCAATCAGCTGCTGGCAGCGGTCGCGCTCTCGGTTGGTACCACGCTGATCATCGCCAATGGCAAGGCGCGCTATGCCTGGACAACCCTCCTGCCGCTGGCGTGGCTACTGCTGATCTGCAGCTCGGCGTCGTGGCAGAAGATCTTCAGCCAGGACCCGCATCTCGGTTTCCTGAGTCATGCCGCACAGACGACCGCTGCCGTCACCGCCGGGACGATTGCCGCGGCGCGCGGCAGCCGACTCGTCTTCAACGATCACCTCAATGCGGTACTCTGCGGGCTCTTCCTGGTGATCACCTGGGCGGTGGTGCTGGCGTCGGCCAAGGTCTGGCTGCAGCGCTGGCGGCCTGATCCCGCGCCGGATTCAGCGGCGGCGCTCGCGGCATGACCGTCGCACGGCTGGTCGCGGTCATCAAGCGCATCTGCGGCATGCCCGATTATGCGGCGTACGTCGCACACCTGGCCGCGGAGCACCCGGAGCGCACCGTTCCGACCGAGCGCGAGTTCACGGCGGCGTACCAGAAGAGCCGCTATGAGGGAGGAGCCAATCGATGCTGCTGACCCTGCTGCTGGCGCAACGTGCAACCCAGCTCCCAGTGGTCGACCTCACTGGCAAGCCGCTCGTCACCATTGCGGAACCGGTGGTCCAGCCGAACGGATTTGCCGAGCTGCCGAACCACCGGGCGGTCATCGTCGACGGTAAGGACAACCGGATCGCGTTGGTGGATTTTGCCCGGAACTCGCTGACGACCCTCGGTCGACAAGGAGCGGGGCCGGTCGAGTACCGCCACCCGATGGGTGCGTTCGCGGCGCCTGCAGGTGGTGCGATTGTTCCGGACCTGGGCAATCGCAGAGCGGTCCTGATCAATGCAGCCGGTGTCATCACCGGCACCGGCTACACTCGCGAAGAGATGGGCGTCGGCGGAGCCGGACAGATTCGCGGTGTTGATCGCACGGGCCTCGTTTACCTGTTTGGCGGCCTCGGCAATGGCGACGTGGGGAACCGGCTGCCAATCGTCACCTGGCAGCCGGTGAGTCACCACGTCGACACTATCGCGTGGTGGCCGCAGGTGCCCGTAACGCACGGGCCAATGAGGAAATCCGCCAACGGCGCGACCACCACTGAGCTGATGACTTTCGCAATGTTTCCGCCCCGCACCGAGTGGCTTATGGTCACCGCTGGTGGCATCGTGAAGATCAGCCCCCAGCCGTACCACGTGGAGTTCATCGACTCGCACGGCAAGAGCGCCATCGGACCGGCCGTAGTGCGTACACCGATTCCGCTCGACGCCACCGAGCGGGATGCCTATCGCAATCAGCGTGGACCGATCCCGGACAAGGACTTTCCGTCACAGTATCCGCCATTTTCAGGAATCAATGACGCGTTCGTCGCGCCGGATAGTCAGGTCTGGGTCGAACGTTCACGCCGCTTCGCCGATAGTACCGCCGTGTACGACATCTTCGATCGCAATGGCAAGCTCAGCGCCCAGGCCCGACTCCGTCCCAACTCACATCTGGTCGGGATAGGCCGTGACATGGTGTATGTCGTTAGGCAGACGACCGACGATGATTTCTGGTATGTCGAGGAGTGGCAACGGCCGCATTGAACGCGTACGAGGGCCGTCACCGGTGCCCTAGTGCGACATCGCGTAGATCAGGTAGTTGACGCCAAGCTTGTACGCCTCATTGCTCTGCGAGATCGGCATGTATCCCTGCGCCGAAAACTCCCAGTAATTCGACACATCGGTATTGAAGTTGATCATCGCCAGCATGCGGCGGGTGGGATCGTTGTCCTCGTAGATCGCCCGCAGGATCGGCTTGCCGGCGTCGTAGTTCTGCGGAATGATGTTGAAGCTGTTGATCTCGTAGAAGGTGTGAAAGATCGGATCCGCCGGCGTCAGGTCGAAGATGCGCACATGCGGCAAGACCCGGCTCATGTTGGCCACGAAACCATCCCAACCAGTGCCACCGAAACGTCCCGGGTCGCGAAAGTCGTCGAAGATGACGAAGCCACCCTTGAGCAGGTAGTTGCGGAACGCCAGCGCTTCCTTGTCGGAGAGCGTCCAGAAATCAGCTTCGGCCATGTACGCCAGCGGATACTTGAATAGTTCAGGATCGTCGAGGTTGTAGACCACGCCAGTCTCCAGGCGCGGTCCCACCGTGCTCAACGAGTTGAGGATCTGCACCAGGTTCCGCTCGGCGAGATTGTACCCGTGCGCCCAGGCCGGCATGCCGTTGTAGTAGTAACCGCCAGGGCCCGTGACGAAGCTGAGCCGCGCAAACGTGAAGCGACCGTCGTACTGCACTGTCGGCACATAGGGGGCCGGCCCGATGTAGTTACCGCCACCGCGACGACCGAACTGCGCCGCCGCCGGATGTATCGGCAACAGCAGCAGGGCCGCCAGCAAGGCCAAGGGGGCGCGTCGCGCCCCCGGAAAGCCGTTCATCGTTCCCCCGGGTTCACCGGTGGAGTCTAGCGCAGGACGAGCAGTTCGCGATAGGTCGGCATCGGCCAGAGGTCGGCTGACACGTGGGTTTCGAGCAGGTCTACTGCATCACGAAGCGTGGCCATTGCCGGACGCACTTTGGAACGAATGTGCAACGCATGACGCAGCGGCTCTTCGTCGTCGTGCGCCGACGCCGTTTCCACCAGCTCCAGCGCCCTGCGCGCGGCGGTCACCATGCCGGCAAACTCGGCGAGCGAATGCACCATCTCGGGGCAATCGACACCGGCGTTGTCCGTCGCGGTCACCGCTTCGGCCAGCATCGTCTGGTGGCGGATCGCCGCCGGCAGCACCATCGTGCGCGCGATGACGACCATCATCTCCGCCTCGATCTCCATCTGCTTGACGTACTTCTCCACCGCGATGTGGTAGCGCGATTCCACTTCCGCCTTGGTGAGCACGCCGTACTTCTTGAAGAGGTCGACGGTCTTCCGCGCCTTCAGAACCGGGAACGCATCAACCGAATCACGCAGGTGTGGCAAGCCGCGCCGTTCCGCTTCACGATGCCACTCCTCAGAGTAACCGTCGCCGTCGAACACCACCCGCTTGTGCTCCTTGACCACCTTCTTGAGCACCGCCAGCACGGCCGTCTGCAGCTTGGCCGGCGTCGGATTGTTGCCAGCGGCCTTTTCCAGTTCGGTTGCGATGTAGTCAACGGACTCGGCGGTGATCGCATTGAACACCGTGGTCGGCCAGGCGACCGAGGCCGTTGAGCCCACAGCGCGAAACTCGAACTTGTTGCCCGTGAAGGCAAAGGGTGAGGTCCGGTTGCGGTCGCCCGAGTGACGGGGAATCTGCGGCAGCGTCAGCGCGCCGAGGTCGAGCGTACCGCCCTTGATGGTGCGCTTCGGCAGTCCCTTTTCGACCTGCTCGAGGATGTCGGAGAGCATGTCACCGAGGAAGATCGAGATGATCGCCGGTGGCGCCTCGTTGGCGCCGAGGCGATGATCGTTGCCGGCGGCGGCAATCGACGCGCGCAACAGGTCAGCGTGCAGGTCCACGCCGCGGATCACGGCGCAGAGGAAGGTCAGAAACTGCATGTTGGTGTGGGTGTCGTCCTGCGGATCGAGCAGGTTGACGCCGGTGTCGGTCGCCATCGACCAGTTGTTGTGCTTGCCGCTACCATTGACGCCGGCGAAGGGCTTTTCGTGCAACAGCGCCTTGAGCCCATGACGGTCGGCAACGCGACGGAGAATCTCCATCAGGACCATCTGGTGATCGCTGGCGATGTGCGACGTCTCGAACAGGGGAGCCACCTCGAACTGCAGCGGCGCGACCTCGTTGTGCCGCGTCTTCACTGGCACGCCAACCTTGAAGAGCTCCTCTTCGGCTTCGGCCATGAAGTTGAGCACCCGGGTCGGGATGGCGCCGAAGTAATGATCCTCGAGCTGCTGTCCCTTCGGCGGTCGGGCGCCGAAGAGCGTCCGTTCGCAAGTGATCAGGTCGGGACGGCGGTTGAAGCTGTCGCGATCAATCAGGAAATATTCCTGTTCGGGGCCGAGCGTGGTCTGCACCCGTGATACACCGACATCGGTGCCGAAGAGCTTGAGGATCCGCATCGCCTGCTTGCTCAGCGCCTCCATCGAGCGCAGCAACGGAATCTTGGTGTCGAGTGCCTCGCCAGTCCAGGACACGAAACCGGTCGGAATGCAGAGGGTGACCGCGTTGCCGTTGCGATTGAGGAATGCCGGCGACGTCGGGTCCCACGCGGTGTAACCGCGCGCCTCGAAGGTGCCGCGCAACCCGCCTGACGGAAATGACGACGCGTCCGGTTCGCTCTGGGTGAGGTCGGTCCCTGAGAAGTTGTAGATCACGCCACCCATGCCGTCGGGCGACACCAGCGAATCATGTTTCTCGGCGGTCAGTCCGGTGAGCGGCTGGAACCAGTGGGTGAAATGGGTCGCGCCGCGCTCGACCGCCCAATCCTTCATGCTCGCCGCAACGATGTCGGCGATCCGCGGGTCGAGCGGCTCGCCATGATCAATGGTCCGCAGCAGCGACTTGTAGACCGCCTTGGGCAGGCGCTTCTGCATGACATGCTTGGAAAAGGTGTCGACGCCGAAGATGGCATCAACCCGGTTGTCAGGCGCTGGAACGGTGGCGGACATCGGCGATCCTTGGGACGGAGTGAAGAGCACGCGCCCAAGGTATCCAGTGTTGCGGCTGAAGCAATAGTAGTTAGACGGCTTACGATATTACTGGAATGGCGTTTCATCGCCATCCCATGGATACCAGCATACCAGCGCAATAACAGTTGTCCGGCTAACTGATATTGGCGCTATTCGGCCCCTTCGAGCGCCCAGCGGGCGACCGGCACGGCCAGCCCGCCGCCCAGCATCGCCTTGAGCAGAAAGGGCACCGGTTCGCTGGCGGCGTCGGCGTACCACGCCTGCCACCCTTCGTGCGCCACGGCCGCACCCAGGAAACTCAGCGGATCGGTGGTGATGTCGCACATCAGGGCGTAGGCGTCCGGCTCGGAGAGCCCGGCCGTCTGCTGCAGCTTGGCCATCGCGTCGTCGATCGAGATCATTCCCGCATGGAGCTGCAGGTCCACCTCGGCAGCGACGCTGTCACGCAGCGCGAGGAACGACATCATCAGGCGGCGTTCCGGCTGGCCGAAGACATCGGTCGACCGCAGCAGCGCTGCCACCGTGCGCCCCCATCCTTCGTACAACCCGGGCGCTTCAAGCAGCCGGCGAGTCGCCCGCGGGTTGCCGCTCTTGATCTCCTCCAGCATCCGCGCCGCGTGTTCGCGCACCGCATATGCCGCCATCGACCAGCCATCTTCGGCGACTGCTGGCGGATCATCCGCGTCGCCGTCCACGACCGGAAGTCCCAGACGGCCGAGCTCGTCGCCGACCCGACGCCACTCATCGGTCCAGTAGTCCATGAACATGTCCGGCGCCGGCTGCGACTCTTCCTGCAGCTGGCGCGCGAGGGCAATCGGATCGCCGCCACCGAGTTCCTCGGCGGCACTGGCGAGCGACCGTTCGACGCCAACTCGCCGCAACTCGAGCAGTCGCAGCGTTCCCCTGGCACCGAGCGGCTCACTGGCGAGCGTCGCCATCTGCGCTTCGACGGCTTCCAGGCCGAGGCTGTAGGAACCGCCCTCCCGCGTGGCATCCTCCAGCCAGTGCCGGTGCTCGGCGATTGCCACCAGCGCCGGCTGCACGGCGATGTCGTCCAACCGCTCGGCCGCCATGTCCAGGGTGCTCTCGTCAAAGAGGTTGGCTTCGAGCCGCGCCGCATAGAGGAGGAGTGGCGGAGCTGGACGGGGGTCTTCGCGCAGCGATGCCAGGAAGCCTGGAAACGCGGCCACCCGCTCGCGCAGCGCCGCATCACTCTCGGCATCGAAGTCCTCGCCCATCAGGGCGAAGAGCGCGTCGCTCATGTGTCGCAGCGGCAGCGCCGGATTGGACGCGTCGCGGGTCAGCGACGCCTCAATGCGAGCTGAATCGGTGCGAATCGTGTCGATCAGCATGGTCCGATCGACTTCGTCGTCAAGCGCCTCGACATCCTCAAGGTCTTCGAGCGCATTGGCAATGCTGCGCAGCGCGGTGACGTGCGAGCGCAACGATCCGGCATCGAAGCGACCAACGCGGTGGGCGATTTCCGGGGGAGCTTCCTCGGGATACCGCAATGGATCGAGGTGACGTGCCAGGTCCAGGTACGACGCCAGCAGTGCTTCGATAGCCCTCACGCGTGCCCCGCAATATCGCTGTGCGATCCGAAGGTGCCTGAGCCAGTAAAGTCGTGAACCTGCACGCTGTCGCCGAGCATGGCATGGGTCAGCTTGGCGCGCTCGATCGTGCAATCCCGACCGATGATGGCGTCGGAGATCGCACTGTCGCGGATGACTGTACCGGCATCAACCGACACGTTGGGACCGATGGTGCACCGCGCCAGGGTGCAGCCATCCTCGATCAGCACCGGTTCAACCAGGCGAACGTCGGCGCCGACCGCAGGATGACGCGCAGCGCCCCGTTCGAGCAGCACACCGTTCGTTTCCAGCGTGGTTCCGAGCTGCCCGCAATCGTACCAGCCGCCCACCTCCGCGGTGCGAATCCGCCGACCGGCTTCGATCATCTGCTGGAATGCGTCGGTCAGGTAGTACTCGCCCTTGTTGGCGGGCGCGGCGAGGACGTGGTCGATACCGCGCCAGAGCGCCTCGACATCGCGGATATAGTAGAGGCCGATGTTCGCGAGCTTCGAGATCGGCGTGCTCGGCTTTTCGACGATCCGGGTCATGTAGCCGTCGGCATCGGTGACCACCACCCCGAATCGCTGGTAATCCTCGACTTCCCGGGCCCAGATGATCCCGTCGGCATCGGTCGTCTCGGCGAGGGAAAGATCGGCGTCAAAGACGGTGTCGACAAAGATGATCATGACTGGACCATGCACGAACGGGCGCGCGAGGTTGACGGCGCCCGCGGTACCATCCTGGACTTTCTGCTCGATAAAACGGGATGGAATGGAGTAGTGCGAGCGCGCGTACTGCTCGACCTGTTCCTTCAGGTGTCCGGTAATGAAGATCAGTTCCTCGACCGGCAGCCCTTCCAGACGATCCATCACCCAGTCGATTACTGGCCGCCCGGCGACCTTGAGCATCGGCTTGGGAATCAGGTGCGTGTGGGGCCGAAGTCGGCTCCCTTTCCCGGCCAACGGGATGATTACCTGCATCCTTACTTCCTTCCGTAACGGTCGGTGATGCGCACCAGATCATCAAGCTCGGGCGTTGAGGCCTCGAGCACATCGCTGTCGACGATCGCCTCGATCTGGTGAATGGTGGGCGCAGGAATGTGCACCGACTCGCCGGCGCGGAACGCGCGCTCGACCGGTGCGGCATCCTCGGATGGCCAGGTGCGCAAGATCAGCTCGCCGGAGAGGACGTGCATCGTCTCGTCCTTGCGGTGATGATACTGGATCGACAGCAGATGGCCCGCCTTGACGTGCAGGATCTTGCCGACGTACCGGTCGGTATGCGCCCAGATCAGTTCGTACCCCCACGGCTTCTCGACGCGACGAGGCAGCTCAGCCATCAGTGCTCCAGCGGAGTAAAGGTCAACGACGACGGCATGGTGGGGCATTCCCGCACGCAGACGCCGCACGCCACGCATCCTTCTGCTTTCAGGATCGGGCGCCCCTCGCTATCGAGTGCGAGGGCCGCCGGGCCGACCGGACAGGCTTGCACGCAGATGGCGCACGCCTCACCCCTGAACGTAATGCAGCGATCCGGATGCAAGGTGATGCGCCCCAGCCGCACACCGGTCCAGCCTCGTTCGGGGACGATCAGGGCATCCGTCGGGCAGCTGGCAGCGCATGGCATATCCTCGCAGGCGATGCAGGGCACCGCTGCCGGGTCGAGAAAAGGCGTCCCCGCCGCCAGACCGCCCTTGGCATCAGCGTACTTGATGGCATGCGGTGGGCAGACGGCGGCACATTCGCCGCAGCGGGTACATGCGGCGAGAAAAGCGATCTCGGGAATCGCCCCCGGTGGCCGCACATAACGCTTCTGGATCAGGCGATCCTCGGTCGATTGCGCGGCATGATCGACCGCCACACGGACCGCGCCGCGCAGGAACTGCCGCCGGGTACCGTCGAGCTTTTTCATGGCATGACCGGCGAGAACGAGACGAGCAGTCGCCCTGGATTGACGGCCTGTTGCCGGTGGGCGAAGGCGAGCGCCGGATCGCTGGCGTAGAATGGCACGTCGATGCGAGTGACCCAGTGCAGCGTCCCGACCTGCTGCGTCAGTCGCACGCCGATACCAGCGTCGGCCAGCCAACGATCCGGGACGACGCCTGCTGCGGTCGAGTCACCAATACCGCCGATGCCGCGCTGCTCACCCAGGTAGCCAGCGTCACCAAAGAGCACGACGCCCACGGCGCTGAGCCAATGGTGACGCGTCGTCAATGCCCGCACCTGCAGCTCGGCGTTGATGGTGGCCAGTCGATCGGTGGACAGTGCCTGATCGTACGCCCGCAGGTTGCCATCGCCTGGCGTATGCCAGCGACACCAGCAATCGGTGCGGTTGAACGGTGACCCGACCGAACGGAGCAGCGGG
This sequence comes from Gemmatimonadales bacterium, assembly GCA_036499125.1. GTDB lineage: Bacteria > Gemmatimonadota > Gemmatimonadetes > Gemmatimonadales > GWC2-71-9 > Palsa-1233. The sequence goes on along the minus strand of DASYEH010000006.1, from coordinate 121,263 downwards.
TCGAAGGTCGTGGCGTATGGATCGGCGCCAGCCACAAAGATCCGCCGCTGCGAGAGGACCGGATCCGCACTGAAGACACCAGCGGCATAGCCGCGCACTGCGAGGGTGGTGCGATGCCCCATCGCGCGTGACGCGGTCAGCGTGATTTCAGGCCGGACATAGGACTGCGCGTCGTAGTTGTGGGCGGCGGTGACGCCGTCGCCCGGATGACCGTACATGATCCCGCCGGCCGCGCGCGCGGTCGCGCCGAGCTGCCAGCCACCGCGGCTATCCTGAATGCCGGCCCACACGGCCCCTTCGCCGGTGCCGCCGTTGTCCCAGAGCTCGGGTGGCAGGTACGCGAGATCGTAGGTCGCGGTCCAGTTGGCCGAGATGCCAGTGGTATACGCCGGCCCGAAGCCCTGGTGGGGATGCTCGACTCGCTCGACCGACACGCCGGCGCCGGTTCGCCCTTCAACCCGAAACGCCGTGATGCGCTGAGTGACGTTGGCCATCCGCCACCAGATCGGATTGACGAGCGACAGCGTGAAATCGCATTCCTTGTGACGGAGTGGCTGGTCAACGCCCGCGCCGGTGCTGCACGACTCCATCGTGGTCGCCTGCTCGAAGCGGCCCAGGTAGTCGGAGTTGCTCCGTAGCCCGAGGGTCACGCCGCCGACGTCGTTGTACCAGAGGGCAGGTGCAAAGCCCAGCGTCAAACGGTCGCGCGCAATGCGGTCGTTGGCGTAATCGCTGACATAGTAGTCGGTCGGAATATTGCCGTTGAGGACACGGCGCCAGGGATTCAGGTAGACCTGATTGTTGAGCATGTTCCAGTCGTGCGAGATCTCGAACGGGTCCACCGCGACGCGATCGGGGCGCGACGCGGTATGGATCACCATCTGGCGCGATTCGTCGACGCCGTCGGTCTTTACGTAAGCGGTATCGTGGGCCGCAAAGACGGCCACCGTGACTGGAAAGATCCCCGGCGAGCGGCGCTTGAGCGTGAGGCGCGTCTGCCAGCCACTATCCGTTCGCACCCGGCGGGCCCGCGGAATGGCATAATCAGTCAGCGTGACGCTGTGCAACCACTGCGCGAAGAAGGTCGACATGTCGCGGTGCGTGACTTCCTCGACTACTGCCTTGAAGGCATCCTCGTCGACATGGTGCAGCGCCCAGCGGGCGTAGTAGCGGTGCAGGATCTCCAGCATGACCGAATCGCCGACCATGTTGTGCAACTCGTCGAGAAAGAGCGCGCCACGATTGTAGATCATGTTGTTGTAGGTATTGAAATCGCGGAACTTCTCGCTGACCGTCTCGACCGGCTGCGACTCGCCATCGAGGTCGCTCAGCAGCATCGCCGACTCGAGATTGCGCTGGGCGGCGTCGGTGCGAGCCTGGATGCTGTTGTACCAGGCGGTCTGAAAGGACGTGAATCCTTCGTCCATCCACCCTTCGCGCCATTCGTTGTTGGCGAGGATCCCCATCAGGTATGAGTGGCCACCCTCGTGCAGGTTGAGCCCCAGCGACGGCGAGCCATTCATCTCCATCATCGGGAACTCGGTGCCACCACCTTCGATCCGGTGCGCGACGGTCATCTGCGGCCATGGGTACTTGCCGAAGATGAAGTTCATCCACTGCAGCATCTTGATGGTGTTCTGCACCACGATGCCGCCGCCCCACGTCTTCTCGTCGCCGGGCTGGTAGAGCACGTGCACCTGGATGCCGTTCCACTCACCGCCTTCATAGCGATAGTCGGGCGACATCGTGATGGCAAAGTTGTGGACGTCGCGGGCGACCCAGAGGAGCTGTTTGCGGTTGGATCCTACGTCCTGTCGCGCCACTGACGGGGAACCAACGCGTGCAGAGCAGCTCACCGACAGGATGGTATAGGGATCAGTATGAGCCGAAGCGATGACCCGGACGTCCGAACCGCTGGCGCCGGTCGCAACCGCCGACGCTCCGCGGTTGGCTGCGGCCCATCCGGGGTCGCCACACACCGGAACGCCCGTCGCCCCCACCACCTGATCCTTCGGCACATCGAGCTTGACGTAGAAATCACCGAACTCGCCATAGAACTCGCCCGCCGGGTAGAGCGCGTGCTCCTCCCAGCCGTACTTGTCGTACACCACCACCTTGGGATACCACTGCGCAAAGTCGTACGAGCGGCCACGCCGTCCCTGTCGTCGCGGCGGAATCGACGGCCGCGCATCCCAGTCCATCGTGACGTCGGTCGAATCACCGGGCGCCAGCGCGTGCGGCAGCGTGAAACGCACCACGGTGGAATCAGTGCCGAATGGATAGATCGGCGTGACGGCGGTGCCGGCGATCTTCACGTTGCGCACATGATTGAAGCCGAAGTCGGGATCCTTCAGCGTATCGAAGCGATGCCGGCGCTCAGCCGCGTCGGCGGCACTCCAGCGTGACCCTGGCCGGAAGGCATTGAGATAGAGATGAAAGGAGATGGTATGGAGCGTGTCCGGCGAATGATTGATGTAATGCACCGCCTCGGTACCACCCAGCGTCGCGGTCGGTTCGTCGAGCCGGGCCGAGATCTGGTAGACGACCCGCTGTTGCCAGTACGGCGCCGGGCCGGAGCCACTGACCAGAGGCGGTTGCTGCAGGAAGGCGAGGGCAAGAGCGAGCATCCCGGAAAATAGCGATCCAGCGGCCGCGCTGCCCCCGGCGCGATCAGGGCCGGTGCACGACCCACTTGAGCCAGAAGTTCATCAACTCGACGGTATGCGCCTTGCGAAACGCCGGATAATCGCTGGCGATTCCCTGGTCCGCCCGGATAAAGAAGATGAACGGCTCCAGTTCGTGGTCGGCGTCCAGGTGCCGGAGATTGAGCGTTGTCGCGGTGCTGTCGGCGGTGGCGGCGGCGGCCCGGAGCGCGGCCGCCTCTTCCGCAAGGCTGGTCCGATAGACGCTCTCGGCCGGAAATTGCGCCGCAAATGGTGCGCTCAGTGAGCTCCCGTTGCCGCGCCAGGCGTGATGGACACTGTCATAGGCCGCAGCCGCCGCTGACCGACTGGAAGTATCCCGGGGCGGCAGGTCGACAAGCGGAACGCGCAGGGCCACCCGCATCGTGCTGGCCGCTTGGACGATCCCCTGCCGAGCCAGGCGGTTGAATGGCTGGACGACGATTGCGCAGATCGCCTCGCGCAATCCATCCTCGACCTGATTGTTCTTGAGCATCACGTCGCTCATGTACCGGTGAGCGGTTTCGCGATCAGGATTGATGGCGATCGCGCGGCGGTACCAGGTGAGCGCGGAATCGATCGAGTGCATACGGAAATAGGTGTCGCCAATGAATAGGGCGGCGTCATACTGCCCCGGGTCGAGGAGCAACGCGTCGTGATAGCCTGCCAATGCGGCGGGAAAATCACCCGCCGCGTAATCGCGGTCGGCGCGCTTCATTGCGGAATCCACCTGGGCGTTCGCCGAGAAATGTGGGTCATCGCCGCCACTCGCCCCGAGCGCCTCGATCAAGCCGTCGACAACCCCGCTCCGCTCACACAATCCCTTGGCCCGCACGAATGCGTCACGTGCCAGCAGCCGCTTGGCCTTCCGTGCGTCGAGATCCGGACCAAGCGCACCGGCATCGAGCAACGCAAATCCGTAATCCGTGGCCACCGCGCAGTCGCCGGGTGACGACTGATACAGTGCCGCCAGCAGCGGCAGGGCTGCCAAATGGTCGCCGTGGTTGTAGAGCGACAACGCGCTGTCGCGCGTGGACTGCGCCTGAAGGGGCGCGGCGAGGAGGAGCAGTACACCGAGACATCGACGCACAGCCCCTCCCGGGAAAGGATCCCGCCTACTTCGTCAGCAACGCCTGCTTCAAGGTCGCCAACCGCTTCCGCACCGAACCATCGTAGATGCGGTCGCCGATCCGGATGACCACGCCACCCAGCAACGACGGATCCACCGTGAAGCCAGCAATGACGCTCTTGCCGATCGCCTTGGAGAGGCGCTCGACAATCACCTGCCGGCCCAGCGCGTCGACGTCGCGCGCAATGCCGATTCCGGCCCGCACCCGGTTCATCCGGATGTCGACCAGCGCATGATATTCATCGGCGATCTGGGCCAGCAGCATCTGGCGACCGCGCCGGATCACCGCACCGACGAAGAGCGTGTACTCCTTCGGGGCGCCATGCAGCGCTTCACTCACCAGCGCCACCTTCTGTTCCCGTGGCACCCGTGGCGTCATCAGGACCGCCTCGACGGACGGCACGCTGAACGCGGCCGCCGTCGTATCAAGCAGTTCGCCCCACGGTTCCAATGCCCCGTGGTGATCCGCCAGGGCGACGAGCGCCTCGGCATAGTTGCGAGCGATCGTGACATCCCTCACCCACGCACCCCAGTGTTGCCGAGTGCGCTGATGTAATCCTCGACGATCTTGCGATCGGCGGCCGTATCGAGCCGGCCACCCACCACCTTGCCGGCCGCGCTGATTGCCAGATCGACAGCTTCACGGCGAATCTCGGCGATGGCCCGGATCCGTTCAGCCTCGATTTCGCGACGCGCCCGGAGCAACAGATCTTCCTGCTCCTGACGGGTCTTTTCCATCCCGGTGGCGCGCTCATGTTCGGCGGCCTGCCGTGCCTCGGCAATGATGGACTGCGCCTCACCGCGCGCGCTCGCCAGCAGCTCGCGTTGTTCCGCGAGTGCCGTCTGGGTTTCCTGGCGCATCCGCTCAGCGTCCTGCAGATCCTTGCGGATCCGCGCTTCACGGTCCTTGGTGGCCTTCAGCAGCAGTGGATAGACCGTCTTCGACAGCAGGAACAGCAGCGAGAAGAAAACGATCCAGGTCCAGAACGCGACGCCTGCGGTCGGTTGAAACGGCGACGGTAAATCGTGCATCAGTGTCCCCTGTCGCTATGAATCAGACGAACTTGAACAGCAGGGCGAAAACGAGTGCGATGATCGTGGTGCCTTCGAGCAGTGCCGCGAACAGGATGCCGGAGCTGCGGATGGCATCGGTCGCTTCGGGCTGACGCGCGATTGCTTCGGCCACCTGGCCACCAATCCGGCCGAGGCCGATACCGGCGCCGACGATCGCCAGGCCCATGCCGATACCGGCACCGAGCTGGCCATAGGAAGCGGTCACGGCCTTGGCAGTCGCCACAGCGGCCTGATCCTGCAAGAGCATCGGGAGCAACATGTCAGTTCATCCAGTCATAGTGGAAGATTCATGAAGAATCGCATCGCGCGTCAGGCCGTTCGTCTCTTCCGGAACGAGGGCCATTCGGTGGACATCGCCGAGCCGAAGCTCAATGTCCAGGGCCGGTTACCCGGCTGTGACGTACTCCGCGGCGTGCCCGAGAAGTACGCGTCCATCGTCCAGCGTCCAGCGTCCCGCTTCAATGCTCGTGCTGCATCAACCCGATGAACACGGCCGTCAGCAGGGCGAAGACATAGGCCTGAATCGTCGCGACCACCAGCTCGAGAATCATCACGCCGATGACAACGACCGCGGTGACGCCGCCGATCGCCCAGCTGCCCAGACCAAAATGCCCGAACATGAAGACGATGCCGAACATCGCCAGGATCACGAAGTGGCCCGCCGTCATGTTGCCGAACAACCGCACCGTCAGCGCAAATGGCTTGACCAGCTTCGACATGAACTCGATCGGAGCCATGAAGATCGACATCGCGATCGCGCCGGCCGGCGGTAGCCCGTGAATCGGCGGGAAGATCGTCTGCATGTACCCCTTGGGGCCGAGCTTCACCATGCCACCCACTTCGATCGCGATGAACGCGATCAGGGCGAGCGCACCAGTGAATGCAAGATTGCCGGACGGCGTGGCGCTCCAGGGCAGCAGGCCGAGGAGGTTGGCAACCAGGATCAGGAAGAAGAAGGTCATCACCAGCGGGGCGTAGAAATCCGCCATCTCGTGGCTGATGTTGTTGAGCACGATATCCTGGCGCACCCATAGTACGAACGCTTCCATCCCTGACGCAAACCCGCGCGGCTCGCGCCCCTCGCGCTCGGCGCGAGTGACGCCGACGGCGGCGATCCGCAGCAGCACGTAGACGATCACCGCGGCAAGAATGATCAGCACCACGTGCTTCGTGGGCGAGAGATCGATCGTGAACGAGCCGATGTGCACCGGCTGCCAGCGCGGCAAGTGGATCGTGCCAAACGGCTCGAACTCGAGGTCGTGCGAGTCGCCCGTGTGGTGGAAGATCATTTCGCCGATGTTGAAATCCGGACTCTGCATCATGCTCCCAGTCGTGTCTCCAGGTACAGCAACGGCAGCACGGTACCCAGGTACCCGATGCTGCTCGCCCACGGGTGAAACGTCGTGCGATCCACCGCGACCGCGACGCCCAGCATTGCGACGCCCAGCAACCGCAGGAACACGCCACCGACGTAGACGGTGAGGTGATCAAGCGTCGCCGGCCGACCGCTGCGTCGCATCGCGCGCGCCGCAATCAACTGCAACGCAACCGCTACTCCGGCGAAGATCGGCGCCCCGGGCCATGCTGCCCGGCCCCAGAGTGCCGTCGCTGCACCGGTCGCAACCACGGCGGCGGCGAGCCCAACAACGGCCCGCCGCACTTGTGCGCGACGCGGCGTTATTTGCCGACCTGGCTGAAGCGCCGGAGGCGCTGATACATCCAGAATCCGGCCAGCCCCATCCCCACCACCGCACCGACGAGTGTCCAGAGCGGCGTGGTGCCCATCCGCTGATCGAGGCGCAGGCCACCGTACACAAAAAGAGCCAGCGTCAACGCGAAGGTGATGCCGATCGTGAGCAGGGTATAACCGGCCCCGGCATCGCGATTGGTATCCTGTTGGCCTGGCTTCACGGGCGCAAAAATAGGACTTTGTGAAATATTACGCAAGCGAATATGCATCAGAATGCAACATGAAATCGGGACTGTCAGGTGTCACAGCCCGACCCCGGTAACTTTGGCCCGAACGCCTCACCTGGAATGGCCGATGACCGCAGCGCCGCAGCCTGCCAGCGACCTCGAACAACTCGACCAGCTCGCCCGCGCCGTCACGGCGCTGCGGGCCCAGGTTGCCGCCCGGATCGTGGGGCAACGCGACGCGGTGGACGGCGTGCTGACGGCACTCCTCGCGGGCGGCCATGCGCTGTTGATCGGCGTCCCGGGGCTCGCCAAGACCCTGCTGGTATCGAGCGTGGCAGAAGCGCTCGCACTGAGCTTCAATCGGGTGCAATTCACCCCGGACCTGATGCCCGGCGACATCACAGGGACCGAGCTGGTCGAAGAAGATCCGGTCAGCGGCAAGCGGTCATTCCGTTTCGTGCCGGGGCCGGTCTTTTCCCAGGTCGTGCTGGCCGACGAAATCAACCGCACACCACCCAAGACCCAGGCTGCGCTGCTGCAGGCGATGCAGGAGCGGCAGGTAACCGTGGCCGGACGGACCTACCCCCTGCCCGCGCCGTTCTTCGTGCTGGCAACCCAGAATCCGATCGAGCAGGAAGGCACCTATCCGCTCCCTGAGGCCCAGCTCGACCGCTTCATGCTGGAGCTGCGTCTGGGCTATCCGAGCCGTGCCGACGAGGAAGCGGTGGTGACCCAGACCACCGGCACGACGGAACAGTCGATCACCCCGGTCATCGACGCGGCCACTTTGTTGTCGATGCAACAGCTGGTGCGAAGGATTCCGGTTGCACCGTCGCTGATCGCCGCTGCGGTGATGCTGGCGCGGATGACGCGCCCCAAGGAAGCAGAAGCGCCGGCACTGGTGCGCGAAATGGTCGAGTGGGGCGCCGGCCCACGGGCATCGCAGTACCTGGTTCTCGGCGCCAAGGCGCGCGCCGCGATGGACGGCCGGCCGCAAGCAGATCTGGACGACATCCGATCGGTCGCGCTGGCCGTGCTGCGGCACCGGGTAATGACCAATTTCGCGGCTGAGGCCGCCGACCGGTCCGCCAGCGACATCGTCGAGGAGCTGGTCCGCGGCGCAGAATGGCGCCAGCGGATCTGACGGAACCGATTCCGGGGGCGGCCGGCCCACCTTGTTCCGGAAGCCTTCGGTGACCCTTGTACGGAGCCCAGACACGCTGTAACGTTGTAGGTCACTACACAAACGCCTCCGACACGCTCGCGATCACCCGATCCGATGCGTGGTCATTTCCGACCGTCGACGGAGGAAGACCCGGGGAGTACGTATGCGGTTTCCTATGCACGTCGGAATTCAGAGCGCTTTACGCAGCACAGTTGCGCTGACGCTGCTCGCGAGCGTTGCGACCGTCTCTGCCTGCTCCAACACCAACGTTGGGTCCGGCAGCGCCCCGGTTACATCGTCCTTGTCGCTGATCAGCGGCAGCCCACAGGCTGCTACCGTCGGGACGGCTGCGGGCGCGCCCATTGTCGTTCAGGTGAAGGATCAAAACGGCAATAACGTCTCCGGCGTGGCGGTCACCTTCAGTGCCAGCGGCGGTTCGTCGGTGACGTCGGCCAGTGCCGTGACTGATGCGCAGGGGATGGCATCGACTGGCTTCACCGTTGCGAACATCGCCGGTGCCGATACGATCACGGCGCATGTCGCTGGACTCGCGGCGCTGCCGATCCCGGTCACCGGCCTGCCGGGCGCAGCCTCGGTGCTCGCCAAGGTCAGCGGCGACACGCAGACCGTTGCCGTCAGCACCTCGCTCGGGCTGCCGCTGGTGGTCCAGGCTCGGGACCAGTTCGGCAATGCCGTGCCTGGCGTCTCGGTCACCTACACCACGACCGGCGGCACCCTTACCGGTGCAGCGGCGACGACCGACAACACCGGCACCGCCTCAGCCACGCTGAAGTTGCCGGCAGCCCCCGGGGTGACGACCGTTACGGCTACCATCACCGGAAGTTCGCCAGCGATTGCGGTGACGTTTACGGCAACCGGAACCTGACGCTCGGCCGCAGCCCAACAAGAACGTCCGCCAGCTTCCGCTGGCGGACGTTCTTGCGTCTGGACCGTCGCACGACAACGAACCAGAGAGTCGATCTCGCACGATACACCGCGTGTGCTAACGTGGACACCCCTCATTCGTCTCCCGGAGACTGCGACAACCGTGTCGCTGCGTTGGAGTTACTCCGGAGATTCGACGATGCGTCCTGCAACCACATTCCGCGCTGCGACCACAATCGCCGCTACCCTTTTTGCTGCCGCCCTCGTAGTGACGGCCTGCTCCGACACTACCAGTGGGCCCAGCGGCACCGCTGCGGCGAGTGGGGTGGGCGTCCTGTCAGGCAGCGCCCAGTTCGCGCCAATCAGCACTTCCCTTCCCGCACCGCTGATCGTGCGGGTCACTGACCAGTATGGCGCCTCATTTCCGGGGGCCACGGTCACGTTCACGGCCACCGGCGGGGCCACCGTTGGAACGGCCAGCGCAGTCACCGACGTGAACGGCCAGGCGCAGACCACCGTGATGTTCAGCACCCAGGCCGGCGTTGATTCCGTGATTGCTGCTGTGGCTGGCGTCACGACACCTGCTGTCTTCATTGAGAATGCGCAGGCGGGCCCGGTGACAAGCTTTGCGATCCTGCAGGGCAACGGGCAGACCGGCACCACCGGAACCGTGCTCCCGATCACGCTCGCCGTGCAGGCCAAGGACACACTCGGCAACCCGGTCGTCGGCGACTCTGTCACCTTCACGTCGGCCACCGGCACCCTCGGCATCATGGGGACCGCCACGGTGGTCACCGACGTCACCGGCACCGCACAGGTTCCCTTCACGCCGGCGCTCGGCGCCAACTCCATCACGGCGGCGCTGCAGAACACTGCCTTGACGTTGACGTTCAGCGAAACGGGCAACTGATCATGCCATAACGACCACGGACCTCACCCAGCTCGGGTGAGGTCCGTGGTGGGTTGCGCCGTTGGCGAACTACTTGCCGATGATCGCCTGCCGCACCTTGAGCGCGATGTCGTTTGCACGAGTGGCCTGTCCGCTGTCACCAAACTGCTGCAAGACCGGGACATAGGTTGCGTACAGGCGCAGGTACATCTCGAGCATGTCGCTGGACGGCGGATCGTACCAGCCGCCTGGCCGCGGTCGCGTGATCGTCGCCACATGATAGGTATGAAAGAGGAGCGCCGATGTCCGGGCGGTGTCCACCGCCCCGAGATATTCGGAACCGACGACGTTGCGACCGGGATGCACACTGTCGGCGACAACCTTGCGGACGAGTCCCTGCGTTACGAGATGTCCGGCCAGGCCGAGCGTCACATCGGGATAGTCGGCGGTGCTCGACGAGAAGTAGACCGGACGCTTGCCGACGTTATCGTGAATCAGCAACGCGGCGACGACGTCGCTGCGAGTCACCGCGTCGTCATGCGCAAAACGGATCGTGAGATCCCCTGCCTGAATCGCTGTGCCGGGAGCGAAACTGTTCCACTGCGGAATGGCATCGAGTTGTGCGATTGTCTCGGTCAGGGCCGGCGTGTGCGGTTGCTGCCAGCGAATGGCGTCTGGCGACCCTCCGCCAATCGCCGTATCGGCGCTCATCAGTTGGCGCCAGATCGGCGCTGCCGTGGCGAGATCAAACGCTGGGGTGACGCGTCGTTCGAGTTGGCGCACATGCCAATCGGTCCCCATCAGCGACAGGTTGGCGAGCGTCACGTCGCGCCGCACCCCGAGCACCTCCTGGGCATACCAGAGCGGAAAGGTGTCGTTGTCGCCGGCGGTGATCAGGATACCGTACGGTTCGACCGACTGCAGCACATCGATGGCGTAGTCGCGCGTCAGCGTCTCGTGATTGCGGGGCGCGCTGACCCGGTTGCCGTAGAGCGGGATCAGCGCCAGCAACAGGAGCGGCGTCGCGGCCATCAGGGCGAACCGTGGCGAGCGTTCGCGCAGCGCTCGAGTGACCGCCAGCAGCAGCGCGGCAAAGCCCGCGGCAATCAGGACACCGGCAAAGGCAAATGACGCGATGAAGAAATAGTCACGATCACGTACTTCGCGCATGTCGTTGGTAATGCTGGCGTCGCCCTGGTGATAGTAGTAGCCGAACTTGAAGTTGAGATAGAAAATCAGCAGGACGGTGAGCGTTCCGACCAACGCCAACGCGGCAAGCCCGGCGCGCCGGTCACGTTTGAGCAAGGTCCAGAGGCCGCCCAGCCCGAGTGCGGTAAAGAGCGCCGTCGCAAGCCCCGACCATCCGCCAAGGTCCTTGCCCCACTGCCAGGTCCAGTAGTGCAGGTACATGCCGATCTGGGCGGCGAGATGCTGGGCGTTCTGCGGCAGGTCGCCGGCGGCATAGGGCTGCCGCGGCAGCAGCGGTGGCTTGAGATACTGGGTGCGATTGAGCGTCGCCATCAGCGCTGGGGAGAAGAAACCACTCGCCTCGCCCTCGTTGATGGCGGGATGCTGGCCGGCACGAATCGGGAGATAGAGATAGTTCGGCGTAACGCCGAGAATGACGACGCCGATCGCCATCGCGATAAACGTCGGCCGGAAGACCACGCGCCAATCGGTGAGTGCGACATAGACCACCAGCACCGGTGCACCGAGCAGGCCCATCGTGTGATTGGTGGACGACAGTGCCAGGATGTAGAGCGCCGCAATGAGCCACCGATCGCGACGGTGGCCTGCCGGCTCGTCTGCCCATCGAATCGCAAACCACGCCACCAGCGCGATCGACAGCATCGAGACCGTGTACACCTTCTCGCTCACCGTCGATTGATTCCATACCGTCCACGCCGTTGCCGAAGCGAGGATGCCGGCAAAGGCAGCCATCAAGCGCGGCGCACGCTCGGGCAACAGGCTGCGCAGCCACCGCTCGGCAACGAGGAACCAGAGGCCGGCGCTGGCCGCAGACGTGACCGCCGCGAAGATATTGATCCGGCGGGCGTACTCGCTCGCCAGGGGGAGCAATCCCCAGGCATGCGCCATCAGCGTGAAGAGCGGATTGCCCGGCGGATGCGGCACACCGAGCACGTACGCCGACGAGATGTACTCCGAGGCATCCCACATCGCCGTCGTGGGCGAGAGGGTGACCATGTAGATGGCCAGGATGATCGCGAACGTGGCGAGCGCCCAGCCATACGGCGGCCGCTCAACTGGCTGAGAATCCATGAAGCCGGTCCGGGAAGAGACAGGTCGAATCTAGTGGTGCGTCGACGGCGCCGTCACGATCGTGACCGTCGTCACGTTGTCCTCGGGGGTCCGGTCGATCAGGATGTTGTAGGGATCGATCCCCGCCTTGATCGGCAGTGCGGGCACCACGACGTCGAGTACGGTGACCGGCTGGGTGATGTGCACCTTCTCGACCAGCAGTCGCTTGCCCAGCTTCTGGCCGTTGACGTGTGCGCCAAAGACACCCACGTCGACGTAATCGCCGATCGGCACTTCGGCCATGTTCCCGAGCGAGTCACCCTTGAGTTTTTTCGCGTCGAGCACGAGATGAACCGCGTACTGGCCGTCGGGCCGCCGGGTCGCTGTCGCGGTGTCGACCTTGTTGTCGTAGAACGTCATGTCAAGGAAGAGATCCTTGAGCACATACTTGAGCGAATCGGGCGTGACCTGCTCGAACTCGCTGTACAGGTCACGAGCGGTGGGATATGGCGGTCCCTTGAACGCCCACTTGCCGAGAAAGGCGCGGAGGGCGCTGTTCATCGCATCCTCGCCGATGTAGTCGCGCAACGCGTAGAAGACCAGCGATCCCTTGCGGTAATGGATGTAGGGCTGGTTCTCGACCAGCAGCAGCGGGACTTCCTTTTTCTTCTCCACGCTGCGGCCCTGCAGATAGCCATCAAGTTCCCGCCGCAAGAACTTCTGGGCCACTTCCGGACCATCGCGCTTTTCCATGATGGTGAGTGCGGAGTATTCGGCGAGCCCTTCGGAGAACATGGTGGCACCCTGGCCGTCACCACCCACCACCTGGTGGGCCCACCACTGGTGCGCCAGTTCGTGCGCCGTGACGAAGTAGGCGAGGTCGATCTTGTCGTCGCCCGGCTCATTCCGGTAGATGAAGCCGATCGCTTCGGAAAAGGGGATCGTGTTGGCAAACGCCTCGGCAAAAGTCTGGTATTGCGGATACTCGATCACCCGGTACTGCCGGAACTGATAGGGCGAAAAGTGCGTCCCGAAATAGTCCAGGCCATCCTTCGCGGCCTGGATCATCGACGGGACGGCAAATGCGTGCGCGGGAATGTGGTATACCGAAATCATGACGCCGTTGTGCATGACGCTATCGACGACGTAGCGTCCGGAGAGGGTCGTGCTGAAGTCGAGAATCGGCTTGTCCATGACGTAGTGCAGGCAGCGACGTCCGTTGATGGTCGAGTCGCTCTGCAGATAGCCTGGTGCCAGCGCGATCTGGTCGACGCTGGTACATGCCGTCTCGTCGAAGGCGACGAAGTCGGCATCATGGCGCAGGTAATTATTGTCGCGCACGGTCGGATCGTCGATCGACTTCATCCGGGGCCTCGGCTTGAGGCCATTGCGGGTCCGGATGTCATCGTCTGCCAGCTCATTCTGCTCGTTGTAGCCGAAGCCGGGATAGTACTGCGACGACATGAACGAACCGTTGGCCGCGACATCCTGGTCAAAGGCGCCATTGGGAAAACCGTGCGGAGTGAAATGCCCCGCAAAGTGCATCACCAGCGAATCACCTGGCTGCATCGGCGTCGCGAGGCGGTAGAGGCGGATGCCTCGCGGCGTATCGTCACGAATCAGCGTGACGGGGCGATCAAAGGTCAGCGAATCGAGTCCCATCCCATCGTTGGACGTCGTGTTGTAGGGGTCAGTCGGGGTGGGAATCGATAGCGGCACGTCGACGAACAGCGTATCGACTGGCCGTGAGTCGTGATTCACGGTGCGCATTGTCCCGTTCCAGGTGGCGGCCCGTCGCGCCGGATAGAACTCGTGACGCAGCGATACCGCCACGATCCGCGGCTGCGCCAGGTTCATGAGCGGTCGGTATTCCAGCTCGATCGCCTTCTGCACGGCTTCCGCCTGCCGCACCGGCACGTACTGATTGAGGACGTTGGCGTTGTAGTAGAAGAGACCACCCGCGCCGATCGCAATGGCAGCGCAGAGTGACACCAAGGCAAAGCCGCCGCTCCGCCAGCGGCGGCGCGCCAGCGTCAGGCGATCACCCCAGCCGCTCACGGTGCCGCGCGGCAGCACCAGGTAGCCGAGCGTCGCGATCGCCAGGGCCCATGCAACGCTGTACGTGCCGAGCACAAAGATGCGGGGCAGGAATGGCCCCCACCCGTTCATGTCAGAATAGGTGAACCCGAGCGGTGCGCCAACCTGCCAGAGCCGGTAATTGAAGCCGAGGCGGACGAGCACCAGGGTGATGATATAATACGCGATCACGAACAGGTGACCGACAAACTTCTGGTTGACGATGGCGTGGATGCCAAGCGCAATCGCCGCAATCGCCACCATTGTGGGCAGGACGCCAAAGACCAGCCCTTCGAGGTAAAGCAGCGGCTGCAGGTGCGTGTACCCTTGCACCAGCTGCATCACCATCAGGCCCGCAATCGCGGCAAGTTCAAGCACGATCGTGGCGCCGAGGATTGCGAGCAACTTCCCGGCAAAGCTCACCCACGACGGCGCGGGAAGGGCATCCTGAAGCTGGTCACCGCGCAACTGCCGGTCGCGCCATGTCAGTTCGCCGCCATAGAGCGTGGCGATCAGGACGATGAAGAGCATCATCGCATCGCGCAGCGACGGGATCAGCGACGCCGTGACCGGCCAGCGGATCGAGTCGCCCGGGTGCGATTGATACCAGGCGCTGATCATGATGTTGATCACGGCAATAGCCGTGATCGCCAGAAAAGGCGCCTCACGCAGCACGAAACGCAGCTGGAACCGCGCCTGCGACCAGACCGCGCGCAGCCACGCGCTTCGGCGATAGACCTGCGTGACGATCGGCACGGCGTTCAATGGAGCCGCACCGGGCGTCGCACGTGTGGCCTCGCGGATCTTGCGCGATACTCTGGGTTGCTGCAAGCGCAACCGGAAGAAGGCCGCGACTGCACCGAAGAGCAGCAGCGAGATGGCAATCCAGATCAGGCGGTTGGCCAGGAGTGCGCCGTGCAACGGGACCAGTTGCGCGTTCTTTTCGGCAACGCTCCAGTAGCGGGTGATCACCGTGATGCTGGTGAACGCAAAGGGATCAATGGCGGAGGCCAGGGTCAGCTTGTCCAGGTCACCGGTGATCTGCTGGGTGATCTGCCAGACCAGTAGCACCCCGATACCGGTGACGTAGACCGCGAAGAGTTTGCGGGTCAGTGCGCCAATCGCGAAGAGCAGTGCGCTCACGAAGAAGAGATTGGGGACCGCGATCGTAAAGAACGGCTGAAATGCGGCCCACATCCGAATCGGACCCAGCTTGTCCGCATCGATCCAGGGCATCATCATGCCGATCAGCAGCCCGAGCGGCAGGCCGACATAGATGACCAGCATCACCAGGAACGATCCGAGGAACCGGCCCAGGAGATAGCCGCTCTTGGTCATCCGGGTGGTGAAGAGAAGTTCCTGCGACCCGATCTGTTCGTCCCGCAGCACGGCCGTTCCGGCAATGGCCGTCGTGATCACCTGGCCGATGGCCGTCAGGATCGCGACTGCGAGTGCCAGGATGAACGGGGCGTTGCGGTGGATCTGTCCCGTCCCGCCGACATTCAGGAATGAATCGGAAGCGGTGGAGAAGAACGCCATCAGGAAGAAGACGGCAAAGAAGAGCAGCGTCAGCGGCCGCCTGAACCAATAGGCCAGCTCGAACTTGAAGACGGCGAAGAACATCTTCAGCGCTCCGTGAGCGCAGGTTCGCCGACCCGGTAGAAGTAGACATCCTCGAGCACCGGCTCGACGGCCGTGAAACCGTCTCCCGGCGACTGTTCACTGTACACGTGTACCACCGGTTCGCCGGCCACGAGACGCATCGAAATGACCTGCATCTGGTTCTTGAGCGCGGCGACTTCACTCTTGCCGACTTTCTTGCGCCAGATGCGGCCCCGAACATCGTCAAGCACCTGCTGCGGATCGCCCTGCAGGATGACCTGCCCTGCCGCGATGATCGCCATGGTGCGGCAGAGTTCGCGGACGTCCTCCACGATATGGGTCGAGAGAATGACGATCACCTCTTCGCCAATCTCGGCAAGCAGGTTGAGGAAGCGATGCCGCTCGATTGGATCGAGTCCCGCGGTGGGCTCATCGACGATCAGCAGTCGTGGCGAACCGGAGAGAGCGATCGCAATGCCGAGGCGCTGCTTCATGCCACCAGAGAAGCCGCCGACCGCCTTCTTGCGGGCGTCCCACAGGTTGACCTGCTGCAGGAGGGCGTGGACCAGTTCCTTCCGTTCACCAGCATGGACGACGCCCTTGAGCGTGGCGAAGTGATCAAGCACCACTTCGGCCGACAGGTTGGGGTAGAAGCCAAACTCCTGCGGCAGGTAACCCAGCACCTTGCGGACATCATCAGGACGCGCCAGTACGTCGATGTCGCCGAGGTGGATCGTTCCGCGGTCCGGCGTCTGCAGCGTGGCGATGGTGCGCATCAGCGTCGACTTGCCGGCACCGTTGGGCCCCAGCAGGCCGAACATGCCGGCCGGAATGGCGAGCGAGACGTCATGGAGTGCCCGCACGCCATTGGCGTACGTCTTGGAGAGGTGCTCGATGCGGAGAGACATGGTGCTCGCGGGTAGCCGCCTGACGGCGGAATGGGCAGGAGGGTGGTACGGATGCCGAACCAGACTACGGCTGAATCAGGAACCTGTCAACGCCGCGCAGACGATCCGGCAGCGGCAGGTTGGTCGAGTGCGCGTACCAGCGCGCCCGGATCGACCGGCTTGACGAAATGGCGGTCGAAGCCCGCCTCCTGCGATCGACGCCGGGCGTCCTCCTGGCCCCAGCCGGTCAGCGCAAAAAGGCGAATGTCAGCGCCCCACGGCTCGCGGCGAATCCGTCGGGCGGTTTCGTACCCGTCGATGCCGGCCATGCCGATATCCAGCAGGATGACATCGGGCTCGAACACTGGCGCGGTGGCGAGTGCATTGGCGCCGTCGTACGCCTTCTGCGTGACATGGCCGAGCGCGGTAAGCAGCAGGGCCAGGCTATCGGCTGCGTCCTGATTGTCGTCGACCACGAGGATCCGGTAACGTGGCCGATCGGCAGCAGGCGCCATACCAGCGAGCGCCGGCGCATGCACCGGTGACGCCGTTGCGAGCGGGATGGCAAGCCGAAAGGTGCTGCCGTGGCCGGGGCCAGCGCTCGATGCGGTGATTGTGCCGCCATGCATTTCCACGAAGGACGACGCCAGGTGCAAGCCGATGCCCATGCCGCCGTGCGAACGGCTCGCCGCATGTTCGAGTTGCACGAACATCTCGAAGACCCGCTCGACCATATCGGGCGGAATGCCGATTCCGTTATCAGTCACGGTCACCACCGCATCGTCGCCCGCACGAGCTACGGTCAGCCCGATCGAGCCTTCGGGATCGGTGTACTTGGCCGCGTTGATGAGCAGGTTGGCAATCGCCTGGGCCAGCCGGGCGGGATCGGCGTCGACCATGATCGGCGTACCGGGGAGCTCCGCCGTAAAGTGGTGATGCGCCTGGTCGAGGTGTGGCTGGCTCAGTTCCACGGCATGTTGCACAGCAGAGGTGATATCGATGCGCTCCCGGTGCAACTCGAACTTGTTCTTGGCGATCCGCGAGATGTCCATCAGGTCGTCGATCAGGCGGGTCATCTGCGTCAGCTGGCGATCGAACATCTCGAGCGCTCGCGGCAGTTCATCCAGTGGCGAATCGGCGTGGGCCAGCAGCGCAACCAGATTGCGCATCGGCGCCAGCGGGTTGCGCAGTTCGTGCGCAAGGGTGGCCAGGAAGTCGCTCTTGGCGCGATCGGCGGCACGCAGTTCCTCGTGCAACTGGCGCAGGCGTTCCTCATCGTGCTTGCGGGCCGAAATGTCCCGGGCGGTCTTGGAGGCCCCCACGATCTTTCCGCGGGCATCACGCACCGGGGAGCTGGTCAACGAGATGGCGACCTGGCGACCGTCCTTGCCCACCCGAATCGTCTCGTAATGGTCGACCCGCTCGCCCCGCACCAGCTGATCGAGAATCTGTCGCTCTTCGTCCTGGCGGTCCGCCGGAATGATCATCATGACCGATTGACCGATTGCTTCATCGGCCGTGTACCCGAAGAGCCGCTGCGCCCCGCTGTTCCATGACATGATCTGCCCCTGCAGCGTCTTGCTGATCACCGCGTCATCCGACGACTCGACAATCGCACTCAAGCGGCTCGCCATGATCTCGGCGGTCTTGCGGTCACTGATATCAATCAGGACGTTGACGGCTCCGAGCAGCTTCCCGCTGCGATCGCGAATCGGGTTGGCGTGCGCGAGGACCGTCACTCGAGTCCCGTCGGGTGCCTCGATGATCAGCTCTTCACCATTCTGGGGCACGCCGGTCCGGATCGCCAGGGCCATCCAGCATTCGTCGTGCGGTACCGGCAATCCGTCGACGGCCGAGAAGATCCGGAACGACCCGCACCAGCGATCGGAGGGATCGTTGAGGGTGGGCTGCCGGCCCCACACCCGCGAGGCTTCACGATTGTAATAGGTGATCAGCCCGTCGGGCGCGCACATATAGGCCGCAACCGGCAACGTTTCCAGGAGATCCTGGAAGGTGCGGCTTTCGGCAGAGATCTCTTCGCCGGGCGATGGAACGTTGGCGGTCATGGACTCCGGAGGTCGCGGTCGAACAGTCAGTCGGCCCAGACACCGGGCCCGTTGATGATAACCTCTGGGACGCCGCCCCGCCCGGCTCGCGCCGAGGTACTGATGGCCGCTGAGAGCAGGAAATCATGGTCGCCGACCAGCACCGCTTGACGCCCTAGCTCGCCCCGGATTGCTTCAATGCACCCGCCAGACATTTCGCCACCGACCCCCGACCGGTTTGACCGCCGTCGGTCATTCACGAAAGCCTTCGACTATGCCGGATGCGCGACTGGAAGAAGAAGCGGCATTCGCTGACTCGGAATATGCGCCGATGGTCGGCGATGTCACGATCAATCCGGGAATGTTCGCGAAGTATGAGCGACCGCGGCAGCTGTGGGACTGGCGGCAGCGGGCCGCTCAATCGCTCGGCCCGGTCGCTGGACGGCGCCTGCTCGATTTTGGTTCGGGCCAGGGCGAGGAAGCCTGCTACTTCGCGAAACTCGGTGCCGACGTATCGGCAATCGATATTTCACCGGTCGGCATTCAAGTGGGGCGCGATCGCGCCAAGGCCAACGGACTCACAGTCGATTTCCAGGTGATGTCGTGCGCGGCCACGACTTTTGCCGACAATACGTTTGACCTAGTGCACGGGCACGGCATCCTGCATCACGTCGGGCTCGCCGAAGCCCTCACCGAAGTGTACCGCATCCTGAAGCCGGGCGGCCGGGCAGTCTTCCTGGAGCCGCTCGGCAATTCGCCACGGATCGAAGCACTCAAGCAGCGTGTCTATCACCGGTACAAGGATCGGCGTCACCTGATTCCGCTCACCAGCGGCGAAGAGAATCTCCGCCTTGATGACATTGGCCGCGCGACGGCGCGGTGGGCGATGGTCCGGCTGTACCCATACTACCTGGCTTCCCGAGCACGCAAACTCTTCCTGCCGATGAAATACTGGCATCTGTTGTATCGTTTCGATCACGGCGTGCTCCAGGTGATGCCGCCGCTCAAGCACTTTGCTGGCGGAGCCGTGATCTACCTGGAGAAGTGAGCGCCGTCGCTGGACTGTTCCGAGACCGATCGCCCGGCGAGCCAGGTGGCCCGCACGGCAGCGCGTCCACTGGCGACCACCGCGGCCTCCACGTCGAGTACGTCGCCCACCTCAAGCACGACCATATCGCCCCAGCGGCCCGGGGTCAGCGCACCAATCTCGGCCTCGAGTCCGAGTGCCTCGGCACCGCCAAGGGTCAGGGCGCGCACCGTTTCGCGCGCGGACCAGCCGGTCAACGCGCGTGCAGCGCGTGCTTCAGCGATCAGGTCGAGTGGCGCCACGCTCAGTTCGGAATCGGTACCCAATCCCACTCGCAGTCCAGCGTCAACATACCGCGCCACCGGTGCATCGGCCCGGTGATGTCGGCGGTTGCTTCGCGGACAGTGCGCCACCGCGACGCCGCGATCGACCATCAGCTCGGTATCAGCCAGGTCCGTGTGAATGGCGTGGGCGCAAAGCGTCCGGGATCCGAGCACGCCGTGACGATCGAGCCACGCCATCGGCGAAATCGGTTCAGGATGCAGGCGCGTCACGCCGCGGGCTTGCAGAGCGTCGGCAAAGGTGCCGGTGAAGTCGCACAGCAAGGCGCTCTCATCAGCCGGTTCGGCCACGTGAACACCAATCGGCACGCCGTGCGCCCGGCCCAGGTCGCTGACCGCACGATAGAGTGCGCCGCTGACCGTATACGCCGCATGCGGCGACACACCGATCTGGACGCGACCGGTCGCATGGCGCGAGAGCCGGTCGAGCGTGCGCGAGAAATCCTTCATCACGTCGGCCGTAGGGGCGG
Organism: Gemmatimonadales bacterium; assembly: GCA_036499125.1. GTDB lineage: Bacteria > Gemmatimonadota > Gemmatimonadetes > Gemmatimonadales > GWC2-71-9 > Palsa-1233. The sequence continues at coordinate 100,816 of DASYEH010000006.1, read as the reverse complement.
TGTGCAAGTCAAACGCTTCGTGGTGCGCGATACCACTGGCACCCAGTGCATCGAGTGCCGCGATCACCGAACCGGTGTTGCCCATGTCGCAGATCGTGGTCACGCCAGCCTGCCACTGCTCACGAATGCCGCGCTCCGCCGCCAGGAAAAACTCTTCGTCGGTCCGCGTGGCCTTGAGCCGGATGATCTGCTTGATCCACTCCCAGAACACGTCCTGCTCTGCCATCCCGGCAAAGCCCGTGAGTTCAAGGTGTGTGTGGGTATTGACGAAGCCAGGGAGGAGGGCCGCCCCGGCGTAGTGAAGCGTACGGGCATTGGGCGGGCGCGGCACGGCGTGGTCCGGGCCGACGGCGGCAATGCGACCACTGGCCTCAACCAACACCGCCCCGTTGGCAATCGGCGCCGACGACACCGGCACCAGCCAGCTGGCGCTGAGGCGCAGCGTCAGTTGGCGCCGCCCGGTCGGAATGGGGAGTGAATCGGGCAGAACTCCTTCGGCTCGGTCCCCTTTACGAAGTAGCGGGTCTCGCGCAGGTTCGCCGGACAGAACGGGGTGGCGCGCAGGCCGTTGGTCTTGTCCACTTCCACCGCCACCATCGAGTCGGCCGGGAATTCCCAATCCCCGGGCGCGGGACGCCGTTGGTAGATATCGATCATCATCTGTGTCCACGCGGGCGCGGCGAGTCGGCCACCCTGCGCATTCGCCATGATCTTCTGCGGATTGTCGAATCCCATCCAGACGCCGGCGACCAGATCCTTGGTGAAGCCGATGAACCAGACATCGTGATAGTCACTCGTGGTGCCGGTCTTGCCGCCGGCCGGCAACGTGAAACCACCGCCGATGACGGCGCTGTGTGCCGTACCGTAGCGGATGACACCCTGCAGCGCCTGGTTCATCGTCGACGCCACGTTGGTCTCCAGCACCGGCAAGGTCTGCACGACGGAGTGCTCGAGGATGTTCCCCTTCTTGTCCTCGACACGGACGATCGGGTTGGGCACGGTGCGGCTGCCGACATTGGCAAAGGCGGTGTAGGCCGCAATCATCTCGATCGGCCGGACTTCCGGTGTGCCGAGAAAGATTGAGGGCACCGCCGGCATCGGTGTGGTGATTCCGAACTTGCGCGCCTCCTGGATCACCGCCGGCGCTCCCACTTTCTCACCAACCCGCACCGCGATGCTGTTCTTCGATTGCCAGAGCCCCTGGCGCAGTGTCAGCAGCGAATCACTGAAATGATTCTCGAAGTTGTGGGGAGCCCAGTCTGGCTGACCGTCGGGCATCGGAACCGAGATGTAGGCGTCAGGTTCCGCGTCATCGAGTGACACGCCAGATTCCACCGCGGTCGTGTAGACGATCGGCTTGAACGTCGAGCCGGGCTGGCGGTCCGCCTGGGTCATCCGGTTGAACTTGGAATCGCTGAAATCGCGACCGCCCACCATGGCGAGGATGTTGCCGGTCTTCGCCTCCAGCACCAGGGCGGCACCTTGCAGATACGGCGTGTCGGTGCGGTCGGTCGCGTCCTCGCCCTTCTTGTCCATGTAATCGCGATAGGTCTGGTGCGAAAACTTGCCGGTGGCGCCCGATTCGATCTTCTCGAGCTGATTTTCGAGCGCGTCAACGGCCGCCTGCTGGATGTTGAGGTCCAGCGTGGTATAGATGCGCAGGCCGCTGGTGTACAACTGGCTGCCGTACTTGGCCTGCATGATCTGCCGGACGTACTCGACAAAATATTCCGCCACACTCTGGTAATCGCTGTGGGACGAGAGAACGAGCGGATACGCCTTCCACGCTTCGGCTTCGGCGGGAGTCAGGTTGTTGTTGTCGCGCATCAGGTCGATGACGAGGTTGCGTCGCTCGACGGCGAAGCGGGGATTGCGGCGCGGATTGTACCGCGTCGGCGAACGGGCCAGCGCGGCGAGCATCGCTGCCTCGGCCACGTTGACGTCGTGCGCCGACTTGCCGAAATAGCGTTGCGCTGCAGCCTCGACGCCAAAGGCGCCATTCCCAAGGTTGATATAGTTGAGATAGAGCTCGAGGATCTTGTCCTTCTTGAACTGCGACTCGAGCTGCATGGCAACTTTCATCTCGCGGATCTTGCGCTTGATCCCCGCGATCCCCTTGCGTTCGGTGCGGTCGATCTGGTCGGGATAGAGGTTGCCCACCAGCTGCATCGTGATGGTCGAACATCCCTGCGACAGACCCTGCAGCTTCAGCAATGAGCGTACGATCCCGAAACAGCGGACCCAATCGATGCCATGGTGCTCGTAGAAGCGCTTGTCCTCCACGGCGAGAAAGGCGGCCGGGACCGCCGGGGACATCGACGCCAGCGAGATCACCGTGCGCCGCTGCAAGCCGAAATCGCCGATCAGGCGGCCGTCCGCCGCATAGACTTTCGAGGCCTGATCAGGGTCGGCGCCCGAGAGCTTGTTGATTGCCGGACAGGAATCTCCGGCGCAGGCCCGGGTCCAGATGCCGAGGACCAGCATCCCACCAAAGAGGACCGCGGCAACGGCGCCAAGGCCAATTACGCGAAGATTACGAGGATTTCGCCAGAAGCCGCAGAAACGCGCCCAGCGGGAAGAGGTCGGGCCAGCCATGATGCGGAAAGTATCCGGGTGCGGGTCGGGTTGCACGGATGACGCGCCCGGCGGCATCTTCGGCACATGCCGACGCTGCTCGAGATCCTTGCCGCCCGCGGAATGCTGCACGACGCGACGCCCGACCTGGCGGCGCGACTGGCGTCGGGGCCAATCGCCGGATACGCCGGATTCGACCCGACCGCCGACTCGCTCCACGTCGGCAACCTGATCCCCGTGATGGCGCTGGCCTGGCTCCAGCGTCTCGGTGGTCGGCCGATCATCCTGATTGGCGGTGGTACCGGCGTGATTGGCGACCCGTCCGGCAAGCGCTCAGAGCGGCCAATGATGACCCGCGAGCTGGTCGCTGCCAACGCCGAGCGTGTGGGCGCCCAGCTCGCCCGTTTTCTCGTCTTTGGCGACGGCCCGGCCGACGCCATCATGCTCGACAATGCCAACTGGTTGGAGCCGCTCCCGCTGCTGGAGTTTCTCCGCGAGACCGGCAAGCACTTCACGGTCAACTACATGCTGCAGAAGGATTCCGTGCAATCCCGCATGGACAGCGGCATCTCGTTCACCGAGTTCTCCTACATGCTGGTCCAGGCCCACGACTTTGCCCACCTGGCCGCGGCGCATGATTGCGAACTGCAGGTGGGCGGCAGCGATCAGTGGGGCAACATCACTGCCGGGATCGAACTCGCCGCGCGACGTGACCGGCGCAAGCTGCACGGCGCCGTGCTGCCACTGCTGACTACAGCGTCTGGCGCCAAGTTCGGCAAGAGTGAATCGGGGAATATCTGGCTCGACGCTGCACGCACGTCGCCATACGCCTTTCACCAGTTCTGGCTGCAGGTTGACGACGCGGACGTTGAGCGGCTCCTCCGCTTCATGACGTTTCTCGAGCTGGACGAGATCACGACGCTGATGACGGCGCATGCCGAACGCCCCGGCGAGCGGATCCCGCACCGCCGCTTGGCCGATGACGTCACCGGTCGAGTGCATGGAGCCGACGCCGTCCGGCGGGCGACCGCCGCCGCCGGGATTCTCTTTGGCAATGCCGAGCTGCGCGATGCGGACGCTGATACGCTGGCAATGGTCAGCAGCGAGGTCGCGACGACGCCCGTTGGCGTCGCCGAGCTGACGCAGGGGATCTCAATTGTTGATGCGCTCGTGTCAACTGGGCTGGCTGCCTCAAAGGCCGATGCGCGACGCGGCCTCGCCGCCGGTGGATTCTCGGTCAATGGTGCTGCGGTTGATGGCCAGCGCGTGCTTACCAGCGCCGACCTCCTCCCCGGCGGCGTCATCCTGCTGCGGAAGGGAAAGCGCAGTTGGGCGGCCGTGCGCGCCAATCAGGGCTGAACGCGAACCTTCACCGGCCGATACTCGTTCCAGTGATCCCGTCCCGGAACGGCAGGTTAATGAGAGCAAGCACTCGTCTGACGATCACGTTGCTGGCACTCGCCACCGTGGCCTGTGGCGCGGCCGACACCGGCGGCGAAATCACGCCGCCCCCGGCCCCGCCGCCGTCCCCCCCGCCCGTGACGTCAGCCCCGCTGCAGATGACCGTGACACCGCTGTCGCGGCGCGCCACTACGCAGCCCGGTTCGGTCGCGCCCAGCGATAACGCCGCCGTGACGTTCAGCGGCGACGGTGCGACCACTGCAGCGTGGTCGGCCACGCATCGCCAGAGCTGGAGCTCGCTCATCACCGCGTCTGGCGCTGGCGCCGGCAGCGTGACATGGGCTCGCTCGGCCCAGGGGCTGGCGGCAGGGATCTACGTCGACACGATCACCATCACGTCGCCCGGCGCGACCGGCTCTCCCGCGCAGTTGCTCGACACATTGCAGGTCACGGCGACCCCGGTCCAACTGGCGTTGACTGTCTCGCCACGCGGCCGAGTGACTGCGGTGGTGCAGGGCGGCGTCGCGCCCGATGACAATGCGGCGGTGACCCTCACCGGCGATGGCGCTGGTACCACAGCGTGGACCGTGACCGGCGGAGCTGCGTGGACCACGATCACTACTGGCGCCGGGACGGGGAGCGGCACGGTCAGTTGGCACCGCCAGGCGGCAGCACTGGCAGTTGGCGTTCATGTCGATACGCTGATCATCGTGGCCCCTGGCGCGGCGGGGTCGCCCGCCACGGTCGTGGATACGCTCCGGATCACGGCGCCGCCTGTCCCGACCATGTTGGCGGTGACTCCTGCATCGAACCGCGTCGCAGTGACCCAGGGGAGTAGCGCCGGACCGGGCGTCGCAGCGGTCACCATCACGGGCGACAATGCTGCCGGCGTCAGCTGGATTGCAACCGCCCGGAAGGCGTGGACCACGCTCACCACCGCTTCGGGATCGGGACCCGGCACGGTCGCATGGACGCGGGCGACGGCGGCGCTCACGCCTGGCACCTGGATCGACACCATCACCGTCACGGCCAACGTCGTGAGCGGCTCGCCAGCGCGGATCATCGACAGCATCGTCGTGACCGCGGTCTCGCAAGGTGGACTCCCTGACCTCGGTCTCAACGCCGACTTGCATGGCATCGCAATCTTTCCGGCGACATCACTCTGGAACCAGCCGGTCGATACCGCCCAGGTCGACCCGGCGTCGGCCGCGATTCTCGCGGCAATCGGACTGACCAAGCCGTTGCACCCCGATTTCGGCGCCAACTATGACGGCGGCCCGTTCGGCATCCCCTATATCGTGGTTCCGGATGGCCAGACCCGCTACACCCCGACCTTCGACTACAGCGGTGAGAGCGACCCCGGCCCGTATCCAATCCCGCCGAACCCACCGATCGAGCCCGGCGGCGGCGACGACCACCTGCTGGTGATCACCCAGGGCGAACAGAAGCTCTATGAGCTGTACGACCTGTCGGGGTCAGGATCGACCTGGCACGCGGGTTCCGGGGCGATCTGGGACCTGATTCACGGCACGACCCGGCCGGCGGGATGGACGTCAGCTGATGCCGCCGGCCTGCCGATCCTGCCGGGACTGGTCCGCTACGACGAGGTCTCCCAGCGCGGCGAGATCGACCATGCGCTGCGCTTTACCGTGGTCCACACGCGCAACGCCTATCTGGCCCCAGCCAGTCACGCGGCCAGCAGCTCCAGCAACCCCCTCTATCCCCCAATGGGAATGCGGGTTCGGCTGCGGGCGGCCTTCGACGTCTCCGGGTATCCGCCGGCGGCCCAGGTGGTCTTGCGGGCGCTCAAGAAGTACGGCATGATGGTCGCCGACAACGGCAGCGATTTCTACCTGAGTGGCACCGCCGACGCGCGCTGGGATGACGACGTGAACAACACGCTCAAGCAGGTCAAGGTGAGCGACTTCGAGGTCGTCCGGATGACAGGGGTTGTCGTTCCATAGGGGTTGGCACGATCTTGGCCTACGATGACGGCCATGACGACGGCGGCAACCTCGACTTCCGAGGAACATTTCACCCTGATCGGGGTCTGGCGCGACCTGCGCCGGTCGCGCGAGCTGATCACTCAGCTCACCATGCGCGACCTCCGTTTGCGATACAAACAGGCGGTTTTCGGCTTCGCATGGGCCGTGCTCATGCCGATGCTGCTGATCGGCGCCGGCCTGGTGATCCGCATGGCGGCCTTCAAGAATGCCCCACCCGGGACCGCTCCCTCGATCGGTGGGATCGCGCTCAAGGGGTGGGCCTGGGCTTTTTTTGCCGGCGGAATGAACTTCGCCACCACCAGCGTGCTGCTCAACGTCCAGCTGGTGACCAAGATCTACTTTCCGCGCGAAGTCCTGCCGATCGCGTCGGTGCTGACGCAGGGAGTCGACGCGCTGGTCGGCGGCTTCGTGCTGCTGCTGCTCTCCCCCTGGCTGCACTTCAGCGTGACGCCGGCACTCCTCTGGCTGCCGGTCCTTTGCGTGATCCTGTTCACCTTCACGCTGGCGCTGGGATTCCTCTTCGCGTGCGCCAATCTCTTCTTTCGCGACGTCAAGTACATCCTGCAAGTATTGCTGACGTTCGGCATCCTGTTCACCCCGGTGCTGTTCAACCTCGGCAACTGGGGCAACGGTGCCCGGATCGCCCTGCTCATCAACCCGCTCTCGTCGATTCTTGAGGGGTTCCAGGTCGCCGCGGTGCAGGGAGTGTCGCTGTTGAGCTCGATCCCGGCGCCGGACGGCGGAGCGCCGCTCTGGTCGCCATTCTACCTCCTCTACGCCGTGGCCGCGACAGCGATTCTCTTTCCCATCAGCGTGAAGCTGTTCCGCCGCAGCTCCGTGCAGTTCGCCGAGTTCTACTGATGAGTGCCGGACGGGTGTTGTTTGACGGGGTCTGGAAGCGCTTTCATCGGGGCCCGGCGTACGACTCGTTGCGCGACCTGATCCCCGCGATCATGGGCAAGACCGGCCGCCATGGGACCGAGCTGGGCGCCGACGATTTCTGGGCGGTCAAGGATCTCTCGTTCGACGTGCAGCCCGGCAACTCGCTCGGCATCATCGGCGGCAATGGCGCAGGCAAGTCAACGACGCTCAAGCTGCTGACCAAGATCCTGCAGCCAACCCGTGGCCATGCTGAACTGCGTGGACGCGTCGGCGCACTGATCGAGGTGTCCGCCGGCTTCCACCAGGATTTGACTGGGCGGGAGAATGTGTTCCTTCAGGGCGCCATCATGGGGATGCCGCAGGCGCTGATTCGCAAGCAATTCGACGCCATTGTGGAGTTTTCCGGCGTCGGACCGTTCATCGATACGCCGGTCAAGCGGTACTCCAGCGGCATGAACGCCCGGCTCGGCTTTTCGATCGCGGTGCACCTCGAGCCCGATGTGCTGATTGTCGATGAAGTGCTGTCGGTGGGTGATGCCTCGTTCCAGGCGCAGGCATTCGACCGCATTCGCGGGCTCGTCAAGGGAGACATTCCGGTGGTGATCGTGTCCCACCAGCTCGATCGGATTGTCGAGCTTTGCACCGAGTGCATCCTGTTGTCGAAGGGCGCGGTGGCCGCGCGCGGCGCGCCCGCCGACGTGGTGCGCCAATATCTGCGGGGCGAAGCCGACGAAGCGCTCGAGGCCTCAACGCGGATCGAGGGACTGCGCCTTGACTCGATCGAGCGGCTCGACCGCGAGCAGGTCGTGTCAGGCGCCGTGATGCCGTTCGTGCTGCGCGGCTCGACCCAGGTGCGGGTGCCCGACTACGTCCAGGTTTTCATCGTCGTCTCCACGCTGGCGTCGTCTGAGCGGCTGTACCATCGGGCCGTGCCTGACCTGCGCCGCGAGGGTCCGGCAGATTTTGAGCACGCCTTGCAGCTGCAGGCGAACTTGCCTCCGGGCCAATACCGCCTGGAAACACAGATTCTCAACGAGTTGAGCGGCATGTTGTACTTCGGTCCGGCAACCTTTTTTGACGTGGTCGACAACTCCGGCTTCACGGGCTCGGTTCAGTTGCTGATGTCGTCCCATGGCGGCTGACCGGTAACGTCGTCCGCCGACGATGCCAGCATCTCGCCGACCCAGGTAGCATTGGCCAGGTACCACTCCACAGTCGCTCGCAATCCCGCCGACCACAGCACCGACGCCCGCCACCCGAGCTCCCGTTCCGCTCGCGACGGGTCCACCGCGTAGCGGAAGTCATGGCCGGGCCTGTCGCCGACAAAGTGCGCCAGTCGCGCATAGGGTCCCGCCGGATCAGGGTGCAGATGGTCGAGTACTCCGCAGATTTCCCGCACCAGGTCAATGTTGCGCCGTTCGTTGCGCGCGCCAACCAGATAGCTCTCGCCAGGCCTGCCGCCCTCCGCCGCCCGAACCAGTGCTTGCACCTGATCGTCGACGTGTAGCCAGTCGCGGATGTTCTCGCCGGTGCCATAGACCGGAATCGGCAGGCCTGCGAGTGCGCGGGTGATCACCGTCGGGATGAGCTTTTCCGGGTGCTGAAACGGACCGTAGCAGTTCGACGCATGAAGCAGCAGCGCCGGCAATCCCCAGGTGCGATGCCACGCCCGCACCAGATGATCGGCGCCAGCTTTACTGGCCGAATAGGGCGAACTGGGCCGATACGGTGACGCCTCGGTGAACGCGCCAACCGGTCCCAGCGAGCCAAATACCTCATCGGTTGACGCGTGCACCAGGCGGAAGCGCTGGGCGCGCCCGGCTTCCAGCGATTCCCAATAGCTGAGAACTGCCTGGAGCAACGTCGCAGTCCCTACCAGGTTGGTGTGAATGAAATCGGCAGGGCGCGTGATCGAACGATCGACATGCGACTCGGCCGCGAGATGGAAGATCACGTCGGGCTGCGTCTCGGCCAGCAGCGCGAACACCCCTGGACCGTCGGCGACGTCCGCCACCACGAAGCGGTGTCGCGGGTGGCCGGCAACCGATGCAAGTGCCGCGAGGCTGCCTGCGTATGTCAGCTTGTCGACCGTCACGACGTCGGCATCGCGGGTCAGCACCAGGTGGCGCACCAGCGCCGACCCGATGAATCCCGCGCCTCCAGTGACCAGATACGTCGTCACCACGCCCCCGCCGGCAGAGTCGTCGGCAATGTAACGGCGACAGCTCGCAGCGTCATGCGTTATCGTTCGAGCGTGCCCGTCCAACTCATGACCCGGTCCTGGCGTGCGCGCTGATCTCTTCGCGCAGCATGCGGCGCTCGAGGAGCGCCACTGGTGGTTTCAGGGACGCACCGCCATCATCGCCGACCTGGTGGACCAGCTGGCCGCTGGGCGCCCAGCCGAGATCGTCGACGTTGGCTGTGGCACCGGTGCCCTGGTCCGCCGCCTTGCCCCACATCATCGGGTGATCGGCTTCGATCCGTCCCCTGACGCCGTGGCACTCGCGCGCCAGCTCGGCGGTCCCGGCGTGCAGGTTGAGCGCGCGACGACGATCGACGAGATGCGCCCCGCGCTGGCGCATGCCCGCATCGTCCTGCTGATGGATGTCCTCGAGCACTTGCGCGACGATTTCTTCGTCGCCTCCGAGCTCGTCGCGGCGATGGCACCGGGCGCCATGTTGATCGTCACCGTCCCCGCCGATCCGGCGCTCTGGAGCTCGCACGATATCGCCTTTGCGCACTACCGCCGCTACACTCGCGTACGACTGCAACAACTCTGGGCAGGGCTGCCGGTCACCACTCGCCTGGTCTCACCGCTTAATCGCCGCCTGCGGCCGCTGGTGCGCATGGTACGCGGTCTGCACCGCCGTCGCTGGCGCTCCCCGGCCGGTCACAGCGACCTCACCTTGCCGATTCGCCCAGTCAACACGCTGCTGCGGCACATCTTTGCCAGCGAGCGCATCGACCTGATGCAGGCGCTCTCGCTTGGAATGACCGAGCTGCCTGGTGCCGGCGTCTCGTGGCTGACAGTCCTCCAACGCGAATATGGCAGCTGCCTGGTTCGCACTCGCCCGGCAGGGATTGCCGCCGATCAGCACGATCCTGACGCTCGTCATGTCGCGGCCTGATCTCGTCCTGGTCGTCCCGATGTACAACGAAGCCGCGCGATTGCGCCCGGCCGAGTTTGCGGCGTGCCTTGCCGAACAGCCGCGAGTGCGGCTGCTCTTTGTCGACGATGGCAGCACCGACGCGACGGCGGCGCTGGTGGACGCGTTCGTGGCAGGCGCACCGGACCGGATGACGTTGCTGCGATTGCCACGCAACGCGGGCAAGGGCGAGGCCGTCCGTGCCGGCATGCTCGCCGCACTCCGCGAGACACCGGGCGCCCTCGTCGGGTACTGGGATGCCGACCTCGCGACCCCGTTGGTGGTCGTGCCCGATTTTCTTGGAGTGCTCGATCGATCCGCTGCCGTGCAGGCGGTGATTGGGGCCCGCGTGCAATTACTCGGGCGCCAGATTCGTCGCCGTGCAGCGCGCCACTATCTCGGCCGTGTCTTCGCCACGGCGGCGTCCCTCACGCTGCAAGCTCCGGTCTACGACACGCAATGCGGCGCCAAGGTCTTTCGTCCAACACCCGCGCTCGCGGCCGCGCTCGCCCAGCCCTGGCAGTCGCAGTGGGTCTTTGATGTCGAACTGCTGCATCGCCTGATCCGGTGGCACGGCGTGCCCGTTGACGCGATCTGGGAAGAGCCCGTGAGTCACTGGGACGACGTAGCCGGATCACACGTGCGCCTGCGCGACTTCTGTCGCGCGCCGCTCGATCTCTGGCGCATCCGCCGCCAGCGACCGCAGCGCTAGGCGCTGCGGAGCAGCGCCGCGACGCGCGCCAGCTCATCAGCGGTGTTGAACAGGTGCGGGCTCAGGCGAATCGATCCCTCGCGCAACGAGCACGATACTCCGGCAGACTGGAGCGCCGCGTAGGCCACGGTGACATCGCCACGCGGACGCACGCAGAGAATCCCCGACCCGTGCGCGCCCTGCGGCGACGTCACCCGACCACCCGATTCCGTCATGGCCGCGATGACTGGTGCGTGCAGCGTACGCAGGTGGTCGGCAATGCGCTCGACTCCGACGTCGAGCAACAGGTCCAGTGACATGTTCATCGCCGCGAAGTCCTGCACTGGAAAGGTCAGCAACTCGAAGCGGCGCGCATCGGGCCACGGAACCGGATTGTAGGAAGTCAGCCGGGTGTAATCGTCGCTGCCGGTGAACGCGGCCCAACCGGCAAAGGTCGGCGCGAACTGCTCACAGAGTGCCCGGCGAACATAGAGAAAGCCGGTACCCCACGGCGACAGCAGCCATTTCTGCGCGCCACAGGCGAGGAAGTCGACTGGCGTGGCCTGTATGTCGATCGGGAACTGACCTACTGACTGAATCGCATCGACGACCAGCCACTTGCCGGCCGCCCGCGTCGCCCGAGACAATGCGGCGAGGTCTACGGTGTACCCGCTGCTGAACTGCGTCAACGACACAGTGATCGCGCGGACCTTCGGGTCGGCCAGCCGCTCGTGCATGCGCGCTTCGTCGGGCCACCCTTCCGGCGTGCGCGCCAGCCGTTCGAGCAGCACGCCACGATCGGCCAGCGCGAGCCAGGGATAGATATTCGCGGGGAACTCGCCATCGAAGGTCAGCACGACATCACCGGCGACCAGCGGAAGCGCACGCGCGGCCACATTGAGTCCAGTGGTGGTATTGGGCATCAGCGCGATCTCGTCGGCGGCGGCGCCGATGATCCGGGCTGATCGCTGCCGCGCGCCATCGAGGATCGCATTGATCCGCTCGATCGGCCAGCGCGACGGTTGCCCGCGATCGCTGTTGGCCGTCGCCAGCGCGGCCACGCTGCGCGCCGGCAGTGGGCCCATGCTGGCACTGTTGAGGAAAATTCCCGGTGCCTCGATCGCGGCAAACTCCCGCTGCCGCACGGCCAGCAAATCCATCGTCGTTCCTCTCACTTGATCAGGTCAGCGACCGCGACGCAACGCGGGATCAAACGCTTCGCGCAGCCCATCGCCCAGCAGGTTGAATCCGAGCACCGCCAGGCCGATTGCCATGCCGGGCGCTACCGACACCCATGGCGCCACCCGAATCAGGTCGCGTCCCTCCGCGACCATCGCGCCCCAACTCGGCGTCGGCGGTTGCGCGCCCAACCCGAGGAACGACAGCGCCGCTTCGGCCATGATCGCCCCCGCGATGCCGAGGGTCGCCGCAATGATCACGACACCGCGCACGTTCGGAATCAGGTGGCGCCACATGATCCAGCCGTCACGCGCACCGAGCGCGCGCGAGGCGACCACGTATTCGCTCCGCGCGAGCACCAGGACCTGGCCGCGGACCAGCCGCGCCATCCCCGCCCATCCCACCGCGCCGATCACAACGAAGGTCACCAGTAACGAAGGGCGAATCGCTGCCGCGATGGCGATGAGGAGGAGCAGGCTCGGAAAGGCGAGCGTCACATCGGCGAATCGCATCACGACCAGATCGATACCGCGCCGATAGTAGCCGGCGATCGCGCCGAGCGTCACCCCGAGTGTCACAGCTACGGCCTGTGACAGCAGCCCCACCGCGAGGGAGATCCGGGCGCCGTACAATGTGCGCGACAATACGTCGCGGCCTTGCGCGTCGGCGCCGAGCAGGAACTGTGACCCCGGCGGTACCAGCGAATTCGTTGCCATGTCACCTCGCAACGGATCCGCAGGGGCCAGCCATGGTGCCAACACACCGGCGATCACGATCAGCGCGACCAGGGTGACGCCAAGGCGAAAGAAGAGATCCTGGCGCCACTGCGTCACCAGCGACCGCCAGACAAGCGATCGTGGTGGTGCGTCTTCACGTTCAGCCAGGATGATTACCGGGGCCGTCGACATGCTGGAAAGTACTACGTGTCACGATGCAACCGGGCTGGCTCCGCCAATGTGCAGGCGGCCCTGCCGAAAGACGTCACGGATCCTACCGAACAGGGCAGGCCTGTTCGCTCACCGTCAGACCAGGAGTACCCATGCGCGGAATCATGATCGCCGGAATGCTGGCCGCCGGAGGCGCGTTGCCGCTCTGCGCCCAGGCCGGTACGGTCGGCATCGTTGGTGGATTCGTCTCGTCGAACATCTCGGTCAGCACCGGCTCATACAGCGGCCAGAGTGCCCGCTCCGGCTTTGCGATCGGCCTCTCGCTGCGAGTGCCGGCCGGCGCACTCCAGTTCGCCCCCGAAGTGATGTATGTCGAGAAAGGCGCGACCGACACGACCGATGCCGGCTTCGGCAATCTCAAGCTTGGCTACGTCGAAGTGCCAATACTGGTGCGGTATTCGTTCCCGACCAGCAGCCGGATCCACCCGTTCCTCACCGTCGGTCCGACCGTCAGCACGCGAGTGTCGTGCACCATATCGGTCACGGTGGCAGGCAGTGGCACCAGCACTACGTCGGACCAATGCAACGACTCCGACAACCTGCGCTCGACCGATGCGGGGGTCATGTTCGGTGGTGGTGTGAGCGGACGCCGGCTCTCGCTCAGCGTGCGTTATGAACTGGGGATGGTCAACCTGAGCAAGGACGATACCTCGCCCGACTTCAAGAATCGCGCCCTCTTCGTCCTGGCCGGGCTTTCGTTCTAGGCGACTCGTTCCACGCTCGCCGCCACGGCGCGCATGTCGGCGACCACGCGGTCCCAGTTGAGATAGTTCACGACGCGAGCGCGCCCGGCGGCCCCCAGCTGCCGGGCGCGTTCCGGCATCTCGAGGAGGGCACGCACCGCGAGCGAGGTCGCGGCGGAATCATCTGGTGGCACCCGGATTCCGGTGACGCCGTCGGCAACGGCATCACCAATCCCGCCAGTTTGCGTGGCAACCACGGCGACGCCGCAGGCGGACGCTTCCACCAGGGCAAGTCCGAATCCCTCGACGTCGGCCGCGGTCTCACGGGTGAGGCCAAGGTAGACGTCGGCCAGCGAGTACGCCGCTGGCAGTTCGGCGTCCGTCACGTCGGTCAGCAGATGGACGCGATCGGCGACGCCCAACGTGACTGCGAGATCGCGCAACGTCGTTTCGTGCGGTCCGCGGCCAACGATCGCATAGTGGAGCGCGGGATAATCGGGCGCCAGGCCCGCAAGCAGCCGGATCGCGTCATCCTGGCCCTTGTAGTCGACCAGACGTGCCACCGTGACCAGCCAGCGCCCGTCAGGAAGGCCGTGACGCTGCCGGAACGTCGCGACGTTGCCTGCATCGGGCTGGAACCGCGCCGGGTCGGCACCGAGCGGGATGACGTGCACCCGCGCCATCGCGTCGTCGAGGCCGAGCTCGTCGAGCAGCGTGCGGCACTGTTCGCCAGTCCATTCCGAGATTGCCACGAATCCGGCGGCGCGATGCAACACCGACCGGATCAGCGGCCGCTTGATGGTGCCGCGGCGCAGCTTGGCCGACAGCGTCATCAGGTCGTTGCCGACCACCATGATCAGGTAGGGAGTACCGGTTCGTGCGTGCAGCCAGCGAGCGGCATACCCGGCGGGACGGATCGTGTCGCACCACGCGACGCGAGCCGGCCGGTCGCGGGCGAGAGCAACGATCCGCCGCGACCATGCGGCCAGGCCCGGAATCGTGCGCAAACGATCGATCGCAACCGGCACCCGATCGATCGGCTGCAGCAAGCGGGCATCGCTGGCGTCCGCACCCACCACGGCACCCGTCGACACGGTCAGGGACTGCGCTGGTGAGCCGAGGGCGAACGCCTCCATCCAGCGAGCGATTCCGCCACCGATCGGTGGAAAGTCGCGGGCCAGCAGCAGGTCGTGTGGGTGCGCGATGATCGTCATGGGCAGCGTCTCCCGAGTCCTCCCAATATGTCAGCCGTGCCGTCGTGCGGCGAGCCCGGTGCCGTCGCGGACTTCCACTTGCCCGGCGCCGGTCGGGCGATTATTTCCGGCACCGTGACTGATCTGCTGCCGATTCGGTACCGCCGTCTTGCCATCGTGGGTGCCTGGGCGCCGTATCGCAACGAAGAGGCGTACGCCCGCGCTGCACGCAGGCTTGGCCTGACATGCCAGGTGTTCGATGTGCTGCACTGGACCCAACGCATCAAGGGCCTTGCTGCGCCGCTGATCGAGCGCGCCATTGAACGGTTTGAACCCGACTTCATTCTCTGCACCCGCGACGCGCAGAAGCTTGGTGCAGCGCGGCTCGATCGCCTCTTCCATGACCGTGCGACCGCGATGTGGCATGTCGATGCCCAACCGCAAGCGGGGGTACTCGACCTCGCGCGCCGATGCAGAACGGTGTACCTGACTGTTGCCAGCCAACGAGAACGATATCGCGCGGCCGGCGTCGACGCGGCACGCTTTCTTCCGGCCGCGATGGAACCGACTCGTGATCTCCCGGCGGCGCGAACCCGGACGGCGTATCGATGCGATGTCTCCTTCGTCGGCTCGGGTCCGTATCCCGATCGCTGGCCGGTATTGCGCGCCGTGGCTGCCGCGTGCCGGCTGCAGATCCGCGGCCCGGGCTGGCGCGGCCTTGATGCCGCGTTGCCGGTGGTTGGCGGACCGGTTCACGGCCGGTCGTTTGCCGAAGTCGTGCGCGGCGCTGGCGTCTCGCTCGGCGCCAGCGCGATGACCGAACAGGAGCAGCAGTTCCCGTCAGCATCCGACCGGATGTGGCGGATCATGGGGTGCGGCGGCGCGTTCGTCGGCGCATACGTTCCGGGGATCGAACGATTCGCGCGGCAGGAAGAGCATTGCCTCTGGTATCAGTCGATCGACGAATGCGTCGACCAGGTGCGCGCACTGCTCGCTGACCCGGCGCGCACTACGGCGATGGCCGCGCGCGGCAGGGAGCACGCATTGGCGCACCATACCTATGATCAGCGGATGGCGTTGCTGTTACGCGACGGCGAATATCCGGATGGCGTCAGCGACGTCGCGCCAGCGGTCGCGCCGATACCTCTTCGTAATTTCTGAACTCGAACGGACGCCAGCCCGTCAAACGCTCGAGGAGCAGGGCGGCCTGGAGTCGGAGCTGCCCGGGATCGTGCCGGCGCGGGCTGATCAGGCTCTGGCCGTTGTTTCGCTCGGCGATCCAGGCATCGGCCGCCGCGGGATGCGAACCCGTAAAGGGCTCGATCCCCGGAATCCACGGCAGCAGCGGCTGGTCGTCGCCGGGCACCGGCTGGCGACTGCCATCTTCAACACGCTTGGCGTGGAGCGCCCACGCCGGCCGCGCCCAGCCGTAGTGGTGCATCATCGCGCCACTGTCGATCGCCCGGATATGGCGTTGCGCCGCCCCCGACCGGAACCCCTGCGCATCGCGGTAGGAATGCACCTGGCTCGCCGCGTCGAGCCGCACCGCGCGGACTTCGCGACGGTACCACTTCCGGTTGCGCGCAATCGTCTCGAAGCCGCCGTAGAAGTGGCGGTAATCGACCAGGATGCCGTCGACATCGCGGCGGAGATCGCACGCCTCGATGGCGGCGCGGACAAGGTCGGCACTGCCATCGCCAAAGACTTCGTCGGCCTGGATGTAGATCCCCCACGGATACCGGCACGCCGCCATCGCGCGGTCGGTTTCATCGGCAAGCATCGCCGGGCCACGACTGCGGTCCCACTGCGACTGGACAATCCGGATCCGGTTGTCGGCGATGGCCTGCACGCGGTCGAGGGTGTTGTCGTCTGACTCGCCGACATTGATCACCAGTTCGTCAACAACCGGGAGAAGGGAGTGAATGCTGGCTTCCAGGGGGAAATCGAGCAGCGTGGCGTTCCGCACGAGGGTGAACCCCGAGATGGCCACGGATGGACGGGGCTCGATCAAGACCTCATTGCCCGCGGCTGGTCGAGCAACAACTGCCGGCTCCGGTGCATGTAGGTGTGATCCTGCAGCAAGCGCGCGCGTGCCGACTGCCCCAACCGCTCCGCGTCGGCCGGCGATTCCAGCAGGTCGCGGACCTGCGACTTGAGCTCCGCGGCGTCGCGAAACACGAGGACCTCGCGCGCCGGCTCGAAATAGCGTGGCAGGTCGCCGCGGTCATCAACGACTTGCGCCGCGCCCATCGCGGCGAGTTCGAAGAGCCGCTGGTTGCATGACGCCTCGCGCGGATCATTCTCCACCAGCACGTGATGAATATTGACCGCCACCGTCGCGCCGGCGTATGCCTTGACGTATTCCTCGGTGCTCGGCGATTCGCCGCGGCAGTAATCGTGCAGCGCGGTCTTGCGCCAGCCGGGTCCCCAGAGCGCCAGGCCAAACTCCACCAGCTCGCCGAGAAAACGCTCACGCCGCGGCGTGGCGGCACCGGCAAAGACCACGTTCGCCCGGTACTGGTCCCGCGTGCGGATTGGCCGGTAGACCGACGGATCCGCGGCAAAGGCAAGCACGTCGACTGTGCGTCCCAGGCGGTCAGCGATCTCGGCGGCCACGTCGGTGCCGATCGCATAGATGTGGTCAAAAGGCCGCGCCAGCGTAATCGCCTCATGAATCTGCCGCAGGTCCTGCGCCAACCAGTTGATCCACCGCGCACGCGCGCGACCCCGCAACCGGTCAATCATCTCCTCGTCGATCAACGGGCTGCCATTGACGATCACCAGCTCAGGCTGCACCTCGTCCAGACAGCGCGACAGCCGCTTGCCGAGATCGCCATCGCGGAAGCGCGAGAGCAACGACGGCCGTGCCTCGAGATCGAACACTGTGACACGGGCACCCAGCCGCTCCAGTGCCCGGCGACGTTGCGCCGCATGAGCATGGTACACGTCGTCGAACTCGGCGATGAAGAGAACCGATCGATCGATGCTCACGACGTCACCTCGTCCACGGAGAATTGAAGATCATGCAGCCGCTGGTACAGGCCGCCCCGCGCCGCCAGTGCAGCATGATTGCCAGCCTCGACAATGCGCCCTTCGTCGAGCACGATGATCCGGTCGGCATCGCGCACGGTGGCAAGTCGATGGGCGATCACCAGGACGGTCCGGTCCCGCACCAGCCGGTCGATCGCTTCCTGTACCAGGCGCTCCGATTCGGTGTCGAGCGCGCTGGTGGCTTCGTCGAGAATCAGGATGGGGGCGTCACGCAACAGCGCCCGCGCGATCGCGATCCGCTGCCGCTGGCCCCCCGACAGGCGCGTCCCGCGCTCACCGAGCACCGTCTGGTACCGATCAGGCAGCTGCGTGATGAATGGATGCGCGTTGGCGGCCACGGCGGCGGCACGCACGTCATCATCACTCGCGTCGGGTCGTCCGTAGGCGATGTTGGCGCGAACGGTGTCGTGAAGAATCACCGTGTCCTGGCCAACGACAGCAATCAACTGGCGCAGCGATCGTCGCCGCAGCGACGTCAGCGGAATGCCATCCAGCCGCACCGCACCCGACTGCGGGTCATGAAACCGCGGGATCAGCTCCAGCAACGTGGTCTTCCCCCCGCCGCTCGGCCCGACCAGCGCCACCATCTCACCCTTGGCCACCCGAAACGTGATATCGCGCAGGACTGGTCGACCCGGCTCGTAGCCGAAGGTCACCCCGTCAAACACCAGGTCATCGGCGAACGATGCCAGCTGCGCTCCCGGCGGATCGATCTCGGTGGCGGGCAAGTCAAGAAAGCTGAAGATTCGCGCCGCGCTCGCCTCCGCCTGCGCCAGCTGCGCCGGCACCTGGGTGATTCCCTTGAGCGGCGACATGACACGCAGCGCGGTGATCAGGAAGGTGATTGTCACGGCTGCGTTCATGTGCACGCCCGACACGTTCTGGTTCGACGCGGCCCAGAGAATCAGCATGATCATCATGCCGCCAAACAGCTCGCTGACCGGCGACGTCAGCAACGCAAAGCGCTGGGTCCGCACGATGCCCTTGCGATACCGTTCCGCTTGCGCCCGGAAGCCGGCCGATTCCTGCGGCTCGGCGCCCGAACCACGAATCAACTTCACCGCCCCGACCCGTTCAGTCACCGTTGCCGTCAACTCGGCACGCTCGTGCGTGAAGACCTGGGTATGACGCTTGAGCCGGCGAACCAGGGCCTGGATGCCGACAATCAGGATCGGCGCCGTCGCGATCACCATCAGCGTAAGCCGCAAGGACGACTCAGCCATCACCGCGAAGGTCGCGATGATCATTGCACTGTTCTGCACGACCGCGGCAAGCACGGCAGCGGCGATCACCTTGACCTGGTCGGCATCGGTCACCAGCGCCGTGGCCAGCTGACCACCGCGCGTGCGCTGCATCACATCGAGGTCGAGGTCGAGCAGATGATCGAAGAGCCGGGTGCGCAGGTCCTTGACCATCCCTTCCTGCACCAGCACCGAGAGATACGCCGAGAGGTAGGACGCGACGTTCTTGATCAACACCACGGCAATGAAGAGGAGGATCAGGTGGAACGTGACTTCGCCCGACGTTCCGGTCAGCAGCGGCCCCAACACACGGTTGATCAGCGCTTCGACCCGGGTGTCGCTGCTGGCCAGCGGCCCCGCGTCACCGAACAACTGCTTCAGCAGCGGGATCAGCAGGACGATCGTACCGGTGTCGAGCACCGAGGCGAGCATCGCCAGCAGCAGCCCGGCCCCGAACCGGCCGCTGTAAGGCCGGAGCAGGCCGAACATCCGCCGCCGGGTGCTGCCGGTGCTCAGCCCCGCCTCGGCGTCAGCAGGGCGATTGGCAGGACAACTTCCTCAGGCGCCACGCCCCCATGCAGGAACGCACCACGATAGCGGGCCTGATATTCCCGCAACTTCGTGGGATAGACAAAGAACCGGTCGTCCGTCGCCAGCAACAAGCGGGTATGTGGCGTTCGCGGCGGGAGTCCCCACGCCGCGAGGTCGTCGACCACCAGCGCGGCGCCCGGTTCGTCGACCCGCAAATCCTCGCCGAACTTGAAGCGCAGGTTTGCGGTGGCATCGCGTCGCGCATAGATGGTGGCGGGCGTGTGGCAGTGAATCGAACCGTGGTCCGTCGTCAGCAGCACCGGCACCTTGCGTCGTTCCGCTTCTTTCAGCGCGTCCAGGAGCGCAGAACGTTCGAACCAGGTGCGCGTCAGCGATCGGAGCGCTGGCGTGTCGCGCGCCACTTCGAACAGCGCGTCGTTTTCGGTCCGGCCGTGAGTGAGCTGGTCGATGAAGTTGAATACCAGCGCGGTGACACCACCCTGCGCGAGATGCCCCGGCAGCCGGCGCAGCATCGCTTCGCCGTCGGCGGCGGAAAACATCTTCTCGTAGTGCACCGCGATGTCCCGCCCAGTCAGCTCCCGCAACTGCTCGGTGAGCAGCGCCGATTCGTGCTGGTTGAGCGACGTCTCTTCCTTGTCGTTCCACCAGGTCGGGTGCCGCGCGACCAGCTCGGCCGGGTACAGGCCAGAAAAAATTGCGTTGCGACTATAGGGCGTCGCCGTCGGAAGGATCGAGAAGTAGTGATCGACCTCGACGTCGAAGATCCGCTCCACCAACGGCCGGATCACCGCCCATTGATCGAGCCGGAGACAGTCGACCACCACCAGCATCGCCTTGCCGTGCGCTTCGAGCGTGGGCCGCACAAACTCGGACACCACGTCGACCGACAGCGGCGGACGGTCCGCACCGCGTTCGGCAAGCCACCGAGGGTAGGAGCTGCCGATGAAGTTGGCGAAGTCACGGCGGATCGACGACTGCAAGGTGCGCAGCGCCTCCTGCAAGCCGGGCTCGTCAGCCTCGCCGAGTTTGACTTCCCACTCCGCCAGCTCGGCCACCAGCTCGACCCACTCGCGCCAGGCGAGGTGCTCGCCGCGGCGCCCCTCGAGTTCGCGAAAGCGCCCGACGAAATCGCGCGACAGCCGCTGCTGGCGAATCCGTTCGCCTTCGAGCAGTCGGGTGACAACCGACAGGACTTGACGAGGAGAAACCGGCTTGGTGAGATAATCGGCCGTCTCGGCACCGATCGCATCGCGCAGCGTGTCCTGCGCTTCGGACTTGGTCACCATCACCACCGGCATCGACGCGTCGATCGCGCGGAGCAGCGGCACCAGATCAAGGCCGCGAGTTCCCGGCATCTGCTCATCGAGGAGCACCACGCCATACGGCTGGCGCCGCAGCAGCGCCAGGGCGTCGTCGCCGTTGGCGGCGCGCTCGACGGTGAAGCCCTGCTGCTCCAGAAAGAGGACCTGCGAATCGAGGGTCTCGACTTCATCATCGACCCAGAGAATGCTGCGAGGACGGGCCATGATCTGAAGCTAAGGCCGCCTGCGGGAGAGAGAAGGGATCGACAGCCCCGCCGACGGCGGCCCTTGCCCAGTTTGACGCAAGAGCGTCTCTTCTCTCCGTGTCCAACCCGACTCCCCCCCGCATCCTGCTGGTCCGCTTTTCTTCGATCGGCGACCTGCTGTTGACGACGCCACTGCTGCGCGTGTTGCGCCGGCGGTATCCGGATGCAGACCTGACTTTTGTCACCCGCGCCGACATGGCTGATACCCTCCGTGACAATCCGCACCTGACGCGCCTGGTGACCTGGCCGCGCGAGGGGTCCTTGCGCGCACTGGCCCGCGACCTCCGCCAGACGCCGTGGACGCATCGCCTCGACCTGCACGGGTCGCTTCGATCGCGCGCCTTGCGCCTGCTGGTTGGCGGCCGCTGGCACGGATACTCCAAGCATCGCGTACGCCGCCAGCTCCTGGTCACCACGCATGGACGGCTGGGCGGCAGGATTGCTCCGGTCGCCGATCGCTATTTCGACGCCGCGAGCGCGCTCGATGTGCTGCCCGATGGGGCGCCGGCTGAGTATTTCGTCACCGACATTGCCGCCGGGCAGGCGACCAGATTTCTGGCAGATCATCATCTCGCCAGCGGCCGCCCGCTGCTCGCGCTCGCCCCCGGCGCGGCGCACTTCACCAAGCGTTGGCCCACCGATCACTGGCTGGCCCTCGCCGCCCGGATGGCAGCCACCCACGACATCGTCGTGCTCGGAGGCCCGGCCGAGCGGGAGGTCGCCGTCCGGATCGTTGCTGCCGCCGGGCCGCGCGCTGCCTCGGCCGCCGGGACCGTGAGCCTGTCGGGCACGGCGGCACTCCTTCAGCGGGCAACGGCCGTGGTCGTCGGCGACACCGGCATCCTGCACCTCGCCACCGCCGTTGGGACTCCAGTGGTCGGTTTGTATGGGCCCACGGTCGAGGCATTCGGCTTCTTTCCATATCATGCCCACGCCGTTGCGGTCCAGCACCCGCTGGCGTGCCGCCCCTGCTCGTCGCGAGGCGGCGCCGCCTGCCCACTCGGCCATCATCACTGCCTCGTGCAGATCCTCCCCGCCGAAGTCACCGACGCCCTTGCGTCGCTGACGGCGACCAACCCGGCGTGACCGACTGGTCGCCGCCGCTGCTGGCGCTGCTCACCTTGCAACGCCAGTTCGAACGGGGCCCCAAACGCGAGGGTGCCTTCGCGCTCTGGCTGACCGTACGGATGGCTATTGATTTGGGAACGAAGGACCATCTACCCGACAAGAACGACCGGCGACGGGTCGGTCTGCTGGGACGCCGTCTGGGGACGTTGGCAGTACCCAGGTCGCTGGCTCGAGGCCTCGCCGCAGCATTGGGGCATCTGGATGATGCGACACCCGGCGGCGCCCGGATCGCACTGGCACAGCTGGTGGCCCCTGCCCGCGACGCCCTGGGCCCGGAGGCCGCCGAGGCGGTCGCCTCAGCGGCGCGACTGATTCACGAGCACCGGGCCGGCGCGCCGGCCTGAGCCCGCCGTTATGGTTTGGCGGTTGAGACTGGCTTGCTCGCGACTGCTGCGGCGCCGGCCGCCAGAACGACCTGCGATCCATCGGTGCCGTTTGGCGACACCACCACCCAGAGCGACGGACTGTTGTCCTCGCGCTCGGCATAGAGCGAGGTCGTTTTCCCGGCCACTCGGTCGTTGACCAGATGGAAGGGATCATTGGACAGCGTATTGCGATAATAGGCGGCCACCGAATCCGGTCCGACCGGAGTCACCAAGATGAGCCGGACCGCGTCGGTGCCAGCTTCCTTGGTGAGCAACTCGCCACCTGGCGGCAGTGGGAGCGTCGGAAAGACAGCCTGCAAGTCGGCCTGCTTGGTATTCCGGCCCTTGTGGCACCCGGCAACAGCGGCAGCCGCCAGGGCGGCCAGGAGAGCAGTTCTGATACGCATCGCAGAATCGTAAGGGGGAATGGCGCCGTTGGCGAATCACGGCCGCACTGTGCCCCAGCGTCCGTTCCCTTTACGATTCCCGTTCGCACAGGGAGAGTATCAATGTCCGGCCACAGCAAGTGGAGCACCATCAAGCGCAAAAAGGCGCTGACCGACAGCCGCCGCGGGTCGATCTGGACCAAGCTGATTCGGGAAATCACCGTTGCCGCCAAGGCCGGCGGCGGCGACCCGGCCAGCAATGCCCGGCTTCGCAAGGCGATTGACGACGCCCGCGCCAGCAACATGCCCAACGACAACATCGAGCGCGCTACCAAGAAAGGGACCGGCGAGCTTGAGGGCGCGACCTACGAGGAGTTCACCTACGAAGGGTACGGGCCTGGCGGCACCGCGATCATGGTCGAAGGTTCCACCGACAATCCCAACCGGACCGTTGCAGAAATTCGCCATGCCTTTTCGCGCAACAATGGCAACCTTGGCACCAGCAACTCGGTGGCCTGGATGTTCGAGCGCAAGGGACAGATCGTGATTCCGGCCGGCAAGGTCGGCGAAGACAAGGCGATGGAAGACGCCCTCGAATCTGGCGCGAGTGATTTCGTGGCCGATGGCGACCTGTTCGTGGTGACGACGGAGCCGACCGCCTTTCACGCGGTGATCGATGCGCTCAAGGCGCGCGGCTATCAGGCAGAATCGTCCGATATCGTGATGGCTGCCAAGAGCGTGGTCAAGCCGGAAGCTGCCGACGCCGACAAGTTGCTCCGCCTGATCGAGGCACTCGAGGAACTCGACGATGTGTCGAAGGTCTTCACCAACCTTGATGTCGACGCCGTAGACCTCGAGGGAGCTGGCACCTGATCCTCGACCGCGCCGTCACGGTCCTCGGTATCGACCCGGGAACCGCCGTGCTCGGGTTTGGGGTCGTGCGCAGTGGGCAGCAGCGACAAGCGGTGCTGGTGGAGTGTGGCGTGGTGCGGACACGACCCTCCGAAGCGCTCTCGTGTCGTCTTGGCACCATCTTCGACGGCATCTGCGAGTTGCTCGAGCGGCATCGCCCGGATGCGATCGCGGTCGAGGGCCTTTTTCATGGCCGCAACGCGCGCAGCGCCCTGATCCTCGGACATGCCCGTGGCGTCGTGCTGCTCGCCGCGGCAAGGGCTGGGCTTCCCGTCGCCGAAATTTCGCCAGCGGAAGTGAAGCGCGCAGTGACCGGCACCGGTGCAGCGACCAAGCCGCAGGTGGCCGCGATGGTGATGCGACTGCTCCGGCTCGCCAGCGCACCGACGCCCGCCGACGCCGCCGACGGTGTCGCCATTGCACTCACTCATTTGCTGCGCCAGCAAGCCGGTCGCACCATGCACCGCACCCAATGATCGCAACAATCCGCGGCACGCTCACGCTTCGCGATCCGGCGGGCATCGTTGTCGATACCACCGGCGGTGTCGGCTATCTGCTGGAAGTGCCCCTTGGTGTGTTCGAACGCCTTCCCGCAGCAGGTGTCGTCGTGCAGCTGTTTACCGAGATGGTCGTCCGGGAAGATGCCTGGTTTCTCTACGGCTTTGACTCGGCTGCCGAGCGCGTCGTCTTTCGGCGGCTGATGGGCGCCTCGGGCGTGGGACCGCGACTCGCGTTGGCGATCCTCTCCGCGCTGGGGCCTGATCGGACCGTCCGCGCCGTGCGCGACAAGGACCTGGCCGCACTGGCGAGCGTATCGGGAATCGGCAAGAAAAAGGCGGAACGGATCGCCCTGGAACTCGGTGACCGACTCGATGACTTGCCAGCGGCGCCGTCGCTGCCAAGCCCATCCGCCGATGCCGTGCGCGCACTGGTCGGTCTCGGCTATGCGGCCGCGGCTGCCGAACAGGCCGTGCGCGCAGCGATCGACGCTGGCGCCCCACCCGAAACCGCCGTGCTCGTGCGGCGCGCCCTCCCCGAACTGGCGAGATCATGACTGTCGTAACTGCCGAATGGATCTGTACGCGCTGCGGCGTCACCAACCGCAAGCTGGTGGCGGTACCACTGCGCGAAACGACCGATCGCTGCGTGCACTGCAAGCTGCGCCATCATGTCATCCAGGACGAGCGTCCGGTGCGCTGGCGCGCTGAAGCGGCATGACGCGCAACGTCGAGATCACGACCCCGGCCGCGCTGCCGGAAGAGACGAGCACCGAAGCGGTGCTGCGTCCGTCGCGGCTCGACGAGTTCATCGGCCAGCACAAGGTGCGCACGTCGCTGCAGATCGCCATCGACGCCGCCCGCCGCCGTGGCGAGGCGCTGGACCATGTGCTCTTCTTCGGTCCGCCTGGCCTTGGCAAGACAACGCTGGCGATGTTGATGGCGCGCGAGATGGGCGTGCAGTGCCGTACCACGTCCGGACCGGTGCTTGAGCGCCCGGGCGATCTCGTCGGACTGCTCACCGCGCTCGGTCCGGGTGATATCCTCTTTATCGACGAGATCCACCGCCTCCGTCCGCAGCTGGAAGAGTTTCTCTACCCGGCGATGGAGGACTTTCACGTGGATGTGCGATTGAGCGACGGGCCACACGCACAGACCTTGCCGATGGACATCGAGAAGTTCACGCTGGTCGGCGCCACGACGCGATTCGGCCTGCTCACGCCGCCGATGCGCGCTCGCTTCGGGCTGGTCGAGCACTTGCAGTTCTACCCGGCCGACGACCTCGCCGCAATCGTGCTCCGTTCAGCCGGCGTCCTCAAGGTTCCGATTGATGCCGCGGGCGCGGCCGAAATCGCCCGCCGCGCCCGCGGCACGCCGCGCGTCGCCAATCGGTTGCTGCGCCGCGTGCGCGATTATGCCGAAGTGCGCGCCGACGGGCAGATCACGGCAGCAGTGGCCAGCGCCGCCCTCGAACGGCTCAACGTCGACGAGTTCGGGCTGGACGACATGGACATGCGGATCCTCGCGACAATCGTCGAGAAGTTCAACGGCGGACCGGTCGGTATCACGACCATCGCCGCATCGGTCGGCGAGGACGCCGCCACGCTCGAGGAAGTGTACGAGCCGTACCTCATGCAACAGGGCTTCCTTGAGCGCACCTCTCGCGGTCGAGTTGCCACGCGCAACGCCTATCGCCGCCTCGGCGTGACCCCGCCACGCAGCGTCGAACAGGGCACCTTGCTCGATGGGTGAGCGGCAGTGGACCGCTGCCGATTTCGAGTTCGATCTTCCCGACGAGTTGATCGCCCAGCAGCCAACCGCCGAACGCGGAGATTCGCGACTACTGGTGGTGCGCGGTAACGACGCGTTCGAAGACCGCATCTTTGCCGACCTGATCTCACTCGTCCCGGCCGGCGACCTGCTCGTTCTCAACGCGACGCGCGTCCGCCATGCTCGTTTTCGCGGCCAGCGGCCATCCGGCGCGCCAGCCGAAGTGCTCCTGATTCACCCGTCGACCGACGACACCTGGATCGCCATGGGGAAACCCGGCAGCGCTCTCCGGTCCGGACGGCAAGTGACCCTGGGCGACGGTATCACGATCGAAACAGTTGAGGAGTGTGCCGACGGCTTCCGCCGAGTCCGCTTCACTGGTGCCACGGCCGCCGATGCCATTGCGCGGTTTGGCCAGATTCCGCTGCCGCCCTATATCGCGCGCGAGCCGACGGCCGACGATGCCGTGCGCTACCAGACGGTGTACGCCGCGCGCGATGGCAGCGTGGCAGCCCCCACGGCCGGCCTGCATTTCACCACGGCGATCCTCGACCAGCTTGCCGCAGGCGGCGTGGGGGTCGCCATGCTCGACCTCGAAGTCGGCCCGGGAACCTTTCGACCGATGGAAGACGGCGACGTCTCGTCGCACGCAATGCACCGTGAGCACTATGAGATCCCGGCGCCGCTCGCCGCGGCCGTGGCAGCCTGCCGTGCCCGCCGGGGCCATGTCTGGGCCGTCGGGACAACCGTGGTGCGCGCCCTCGAAAGCGCCGCTCGCGCTGACGGAACTGTCACCGCCGGGGTTGCCGATACCCAGTTGATGATCACCCCTGGTTTCCATTTCCGGGTGGTGGACCGCTTGGTGACCAATTTTCACCTGCCCCGCTCCACCTTGCTGATGCTGGTCGCCGCCTTTGCCGGCTACGAGACGACCCTGCGGGCCTATCAGCATGCGGTCGAGGGCCGGTACCGGTTTTACAGCTATGGCGACGCCATGTGCCTGATACCTGGACAGTGACGACCCCGCGCGGCCGCTTTCGGCATTAACTTGGGGCCACTCCACCCCGTGAGGGCCCGGTAATGACTGTCCCAGACGTCGCACTATTGTCGCCCTATCTCCGTGAAACGATCGAGCTCCTCGGTGAGCAGGACCCGCTGCGGGTGATGGCGAGTACGCCCTCATGGATTGCTGCGAAGATTGAAGGGTGCTCGCACCTGATGCTGAGCCGGCCCGAAGCGCCGGGACGCTGGTCAGTGCGCGAGGTCGTTGCCCATCTGGCCGACGCCGAGGTGGCGTTTGGCTGGCGCGCGCGCATCCTCCTCACCGCCGATCGCCCCGCACTCACCGGCTTTGACGAATCGGCGTGGATGACGCGCTTCGATTCCGCCAATGCCGAGCTGCACGAATCGTTGGCCGCCTTCACCGCGCTGCGCGCCTGGAACATGCGCGTCTGGAGTTGCGCGACCGACGCAGATCTCGATCGCGTTGGGGTGCACGCTGAGCGCGGACCCGAGACGTTCGGCTTTGTGCGCAGCCTGGTCGCCGGCCACGACCTGCGCCACCGGCGCCAGATCGATCGCATCCTGCAGGCACCGCATTGAGTGTTTGATTTTGTCCTCGACGGCAGCAGCGGAACGGCGCGCGCCGGCACCCTGACGCTTCCTCACGGCGTCGTCGAGACGCCGTGCTTCATGCCGGTCGGCACTCGTGGCGCAGTGCGCGGCCTCCACCCGGCCGAAGTCGAACGTGCCGGCGCGCAGATCATCCTCGGCAACACCTACCACCTGCATCTTCGTCCCGGCGAAGCAACCGTCGCGGCCATGGGTGGCCTGCATCGCTTCAGTACCTGGCCCCGTCCAATGCTCACGGATTCCGGCGGCTTCCAGGTCTTTTCGCTGAGCGCGATGCGCAAGCTCGACGAAGACGGTGTGGACTTCGTCTCGCACATCGATGGCTCTCGACGCCGCCTTACCGCCGAGCGGGCGATCGAAATCCAGTGGCAACTGGGCGCCGATATCGCGATGGCATTCGATCATCTCGCGCCGGGACAGTCGCCCCGCGACCAGACCACCGACGCGATGCAGCGCACCCTGCGCTGGTTGGCCCGCTCGCGCCGCCGCCACGACGAGCTCAGCGCCGGGCATCCTGAGCGGCAGACGCTCTGGCCGATCGTTCAGGGCGGCGTCTACCACGACCTGCGCCGGGCATCGCTGGATGGCATTCTCTCCGAGGCAGACTGGACCGGGATCGCGATTGGCGGGCTCTCGGTGGGCGAATCCAAGCCGGCGATGTACGCGGTCCTCGACGAGCTTGGGCCGGCGCTCCCGGCCGACCGGCCGCGCTATCTTATGGGCGTCGGCTTCCCCGAAGACCTGGTCGAGGGAATCGCCCGCGGGGTCGACTTGTTCGACTGTGTCGCCGCCACGCGGAACGGCCGCCATGCCAGTGCCTGGACCGCCGACGGCAAGCTGAATGCCCGAGGCGCCGGTCGCCAGCTCGAGGAAGGACCCGTCGAGGACGGCTGTGATTGCGAGTGCTGTACCCGCTTCTCGCGGGCGTACGTCCGCCACCTTTTCGTGGCCGAAGAGCAGCTCGGCCAGCGATTGGTGTCGATTCACAATATCCGGTTCCTGATCCGCCTCGCCGAAACCGCGCGGGCACGCATCCTGGACCACAATTTCACTGCGTGGGCGGCCGAGTGGCGCGCGCGGTATTTCGCGAAGGGACTCGTGCGCTGATGGGTGCTTTGACGGGACAGGGCAATCTGACCATGCTGGTGCTGCAGATCGCGGCGATCGTCGCGGTGATGTATTTCCTCTTCATCCGGCCGCAGTCGGTGGCACGCAAGAAGGCCGCAGCGATGCTGGCTGCACTGAAGAAGAACGACGAAGTGATGACGGCTGGCGGGATCATCGGCAAGGTGCGCGACATTCGCGAGTCGCTGATCACGATCGAGAGCGGCGGTTCCACACTGGTCGTCGATCGCAACCGCATCGTGCGCGTCGGTTCCGAATCCGCCCAGGTGGGCCCGGGGATCTGATGGCGATCCGGCCGATTCACCTCCTCGGCTCACCGGTGCTGCGCCGCCGGGCCGACGAGATCACCGCGATCGACGACGACGTCCGCGCCCTGGTTGAAGACCTGTTCGACACGATGGCGGCGGCCAGCGGCGTCGGTCTGGCCGCCAACCAGATCGGGGTGGCGCGCCGTGTCGCCGTGATCAACGCCGACGGTCAGACCTTCGCGATGATCAACCCGCGGGTCGTCCAGGCGGACGGACGGGCCGGCGAAGAAGAAGGATGTCTCTCGATTCCTGACATGTTCGCTGAAGTGTCGCGCCCGGAACGAGTCACGCTCGAGGCGCAGAACGAAACCGGCGAAATCTTCACGCTCGAGCTCGCGGGGCTTCCCGCACGCGCGGTGCAGCACGAGCTCGATCATCTCGACGGCGTGATGTTCATTGACCACCTGACCCTGCTCAAGCGCCAACTGCTCGTCACCCGCTGGAAGAAGGAACATCGCGACGAACCGTTGACCCGGATGCCTCGCCCCGAGGAGCCGAAAGAAGCCGGCTGATGCGGGTCGTCTTTTTCGGCACGCCGGCATTTGCCGTACCGAGCCTCGCCGCGCTGCTGGCCACCGACCAGACCGTGGTCGCCGTAGTGACCCAGCCCGACCGGCCTCGCGGCCGATCGCATTCCACGCTGTCACCGCCACCGGTCAAGGAACATGCGCTCGCCGCCGGGATCCCGGTGTGGCAGCCGGAGCGACCGCGTGGCGAGCCGTTTCTTGAACAGCTGCGTGCCCTGCATGCTGACCTCGGCGTGGTGGTCGCCTACGGCCATCTCCTTCCGCCGGAGCTGCTCGCCATTCCGTCGTTGGGACTGGTCAACGTCCACGCCTCCCTCTTGCCGCGGTGGCGCGGTGCCGCGCCAATCCAGTGGGCGATTCTCGCCGGTGACCGCCAGACCGGGGTTGCCATCATGCGGATTGAGGCTGGGCTCGATACCGGCCCGGTCTGGCACACGGCCGTCACTGACATTACCGCCAGTGACACAGCGGCAACGCTCACTGATCGTCTGGCCCACCTCGGCGCGGCTGCGCTGGTCACCGCGCTGCCCAGCATCGCCGCTGGAGTGTCGCCTGAACCGCAAGCAGATCGTGGCATCACCCACGCAGCCAAGGTCGATCGGGCCCTCGCCCGACTCGACTGGTCGGCCCCGAGTGCCGAGGTCTCCGCACGTATCCGGGCGATGGACCCCGCGCCCGGTGCCTGGACCACCCTGGCCGACGACGGCACCTCGGCACCGATCAAGGTCTGGGCTACCCCCGGTTTGATCACGCCGGCGCCCTGGGACGGCGAGTCACCACCGGGCACCCTCCTGATCAGTGGCAACCAGGTCCAGGTGGCCAGCGCGGACGCCTGGGTCACCTTGACCGACGTGCAACCTGCTGGCAAGCGCCGGATGGCTGCCGCCGAGTGGCTGCGCGGAGCGGCGCTGCCCGACGGCGCTCGTCTGGCGTGATCGACCTGCCACGGCTGCTCGCGTTTACCGATGACCGGATCGGTGCCCTCCCGGACCTCGATCGGCGGGCCGCGGCCATCAGCCAGGCGGGCGCCCAGGTCGCCTTGGTGGCCCGCCTTCCCGCCGCGACAACCGACGCCCTCGCGACCCTCGCCCTGCGCTTCGTTTCGGTGTCGGCGGACGCCGGCGCCGGCGTCTTCGTCACCGGGCGGGCCGATGTTGCCGTGGCGACTGGCGCCCACGGCGTCATCCTTCGAGACAGCGATTTGCCGGTTCGCGCGCTGACGTGGACCGGTCAGGGCCCGGCCGGACGTCGGTTCTGGCGGTTGCGCTCGGTGCATTCGGAAGCCGAAGCAGTGCAGGCCGTCGCCGACGGCGCCGATGCGTTGATTGCCGGCACAATCTGGGCATCACCGACCCATCCGGAACGAACCCCGGCCGGAACCGGTTTTCTTTCGCGGGTGGCAGCACTGGGTGTGCCTGCCTATGCCATTGGCGGGATCACACTCGAAACAGCCCGCCAGGCCGCCAGCGCCGGAGCATTCGGGGTCGCTGCGATTCGATCCGTCTGGGACGCCGCCGATCCCGCTGGCACAGTCAAGGAGATGGTAGCACCATGGAATTGATGATCAACGGCGACCGTCGCACGGTGCCGGCCGTCGAGACCGTAGCCGGCCTGCTTGCGGCCCTCGACCTCGACCCTCGCGCCGTGGTGGTCGAGCTCAATCGCACCATCATCCGACGCCCCACCGTCGCGGACACGCCAGTGGTCGAGGGCGACCAGGTCGAGATCGTTCACTTTGTCGGGGGTGGTTGACGTGCTGCAGATCGGCGGAAAAGATTTTGAATCGCGCTTGCTGGTCGGCACCGGGAAATATCGCACCAATGACGAGATGGTCCGTGCCATCGCGGCCTCGGGCGCCGACGTCGTCACCGTCGCCGTGCGCCGAGTGAACCTCGATCGGCGCGACGAAGGCGGCATCCTGCACCACCTCGACTCCGCCAGGTATTTCCTGCTTGCCAACACCGCCGGCTGCTACTCCGCCGACGAAGCGATTCGCTACGCGCGTCTCGCTCGCGAGGCAGGCTTCAACGAATTCGTCAAGCTCGAAGTGATTGGTGACCAGGAGACCCTGCTGCCGGATGTTGCTGGTCTGCTCGAAGCCACGACCGTGCTCGCGAAGGAAGGCTTCAAGGTGATGGCCTATACCAACGACGACCTCGTCATGGCGTTACGCCTCGAGGCCGCCGGCGCAGTGGCTGTGATGCCGCTCGCGTCACCGATTGGCTCCGGCCTCGGGCTGCTCAATCCCTATTTCATCCGGACCATCAAGCGTCGGCTGCACGTGCCGGTGATTGTCGATGCCGGAGTCGGCACCGCGTCGGACGCCTGCCTGGTGATGGAACAAGGCGTCGACGGCATCCTGATGAATACCGCAATCGCTGAAGCGGCCGACGCGGTCGGCATGGCGAAAGCGATGCGACTCGGCGTGGAGGCGGGCCGCGCAGCGTTTCTCGCCGGCCGGATGCCACGTCGTGAAGTAGCGGTGCCATCAACACCTGCGAGCGGGATGCTCTCCTGAGCGACCACGGCGTCGCGCCGCGCCGCGCCGCGCTGGCGATTCTCACCGCGGTGCACCAGGGCGCCTCGCTCGACGCGTCGCTCGCGACCGCCCTGGCGCCGCTCGCCGGTGCCGATCGCCGCCTCGCACACGAGATTGCCGTTGGCGTCCTGCGGCACAGCGAGCCGCTCGATCATCTGCTCGCGCCGTTCGTCCCCAGAGGAATCAAGGCCCTGCCACCGGCGCTGCTCGATGTGCTGCGCATCGGCGCCTACCAGCTGCGGATGCTCGACCGCGTGCCGGCGCATGCTGCGGTAGCGACCGGCGTGTCGCTGGCGCGCGAGGTTGCCGGAGATCACGTCAGCGGGTTTGCCAACGCGGTGCTGCGACGCGTTACAGCACTCCCGAAAGGCGATACCGCCCATGACGATGTCGATGATGTCGCGCGACTCTCAGCGCGTTGGTCACACCCCGCGTGGCTCGTCGCGCGCTGGATCGGACACTTCGGTGTTGAATCCGCCGAGCGCCTGCTCCGCGCCAACAACAGTCGACCGCCGCTGATCCTTCAGGCCGCGCGTGGCGACCTGCTTGATCTCGCTGAGCAGTTTGACGACGCCGGGGTAGCCAACAAGCCCGCGCCATTCGGCGCCGGGCTGATGCTCGCATCGGGGCGGCCAGATCACCTTCCCGGCTACAACGACGGCGACTTTTTTGTGCAGGATCCGGCCCAGGCCATGGTGGTCCGCTTTGCCGATTTCGACCCTGATGCGGTCGTCGTCGATGCCTGTGCCGCACCGGGTGGCAAGACCCTCGGCCTGGCACGCCAGACGACCGCGACCGTCGTCGCCGCCGACCTGTCGAAACGCCGGTTGCTGCGACTCGGCGAAAATATCGCCCGAGCTGGCCGCGGCAACGAGCGGATGATTGTCGCCGACGCAATGGCACCGCCGGTGCGCGAGGTGTACGCGTACCTGCTCGATGCACCATGTCTCGGCACCGGCACGTTCGGCCGTCACCCGGATGCCCGCTTGCGCGTGCACCCGGAGACACTCTTCGAACTGGTCGCACTGCAGGCCGCGTTGCTCGACGCCGCGGCGAGCCGGATCGCCCCGGGCGGCGTGCTATGTTACGCAACATGTTCGCTCGAACCAGAAGAAAATGAGGCCCAGGTGAACGCCTTCCTGCGGCGTCATGAAACATTCGAGCGCCAGCCGACCGCCGTGATTCCTGCGGAACTGACAACCGCCGCCGGCGACCTGCAGACGCTCCCCCAGCGGGATGGGATCGATGGTGCCTACGCTGCCCGCCTGGTGCGCGTCGCATGACCCGGCGCCTCGGCCTCCCGCGGCGAGTTGCGACGGTGCTCTGCATCCTGGCCGGCGCCGCAGCGGCCGGATATGTCGCCACCTGCGCGATCTTCCCGGCGCCGCTGCTGCCTACGGCGATCGCGGTGCCCTCGTTGCGGACACTGCCGACCGATTCCGCGATGGCGCGCCTCAGCCGTCTGGGGCTGCGCGGCCGGCTTGCCGACACCACGCCCGACCCGATGACCCCGGTCAATACCGTCGCGTGGCAATCGCCATCGGCCGAAACGATGCTGCCGTCCGGGGCAACCGTTCGCCTCGGGATCAGCGCGGGAGCTCCGGTGGTCATCATGCCGGACGTCATGGATTTCGATCTCTATCTTGCCCGCGACGTCCTTGCCGCCGCAGGGCTCCAGGTATCGGCCGTGGACACCGTCCGTCACGACGCCGAAATCGGCACCGTCGTCAGCACCGTCCCCGCCCCGCACAGCGCGATGCACCCGGGTGACTCGGTGCGCCTCAGTGTCAGTGCAGGTGCCGCGACGATCGCAGTGCCGAACCTGGTCGGACTGACCGTGGCCGCAGCCCGCGATCGGATCGCGGCGCTGGGGTTGCGCGTCGGCGCGCTCGATCAGCGATTTGATGGCGTCGCTGGCACGGTGCTGGCACAGAAGCCCGCCGCTGGCGGACTGGTTTCCCGGGAGAGTAGCGTGGACCTGACCATCAGCGGGACGATGCCATGACCGTGCGGATTGCACCCAGTGTTCTCGCCACCGACATCGGCCGACTGCGCGAGCAGGTCACTGACGCGGCGGCCGGCGGCGCGGAATGGATTCACGTCGACGTGATGGACGGCCATTTTGTACCGACCATTTCCTTCGGCGCGCCGATGATTCGCGCGCTCCGCCGAATCACCGACCTCCCCCTCGATGTCCACCTGATGGTCGAGCGTCCGGAACAATACATCGATGAATTTTCCGAAGCCGGCGCGAGCGGCTTCACCTTTCATCCAGAAGCCACCGTGCATGTGCAGCGGCAGCTGGCGCGCGCGCGCGACCGCGGCATGCGCGCCGGCCTCGCACTCAATCCGTCGACATTGCCCGCGGTGCTTGTCGAAGTGGCGCGCGACCTCGATGTCGTGCTGGTGATGACCGTCAATCCGGGCTTTGGCGGGCAGAGCTACCTGCCCGCCGCGACCGACAAGATTCGCCGCGTGCGTCAGTTGATGGTCGACGCTGGCATCAATGCGTCGCTGGAGGTTGACGGCGGCATCACCACCGCGAATATCGCGGAGGCGCATGCCGCTGGCGCCGATACCTTTGTCGCGGGAACATCGGTCTTCAGTCAGGCCGACGTCGCCGAGGCAGTGCGCGCGCTCAAGCGTGCCTGCCTGACCTCGCTCTGATGCAGCGTCGCCAGTGGATCATCGTGATCGGCACCGTCGCCATGCTGGGCGGTGCGGCGTTCGCGCTGGTGCACTCGGCACCGCCGCGGGTGGAAGTCGGCTCCGCAGCGCCCGATTTTGTCGCGACCGACATTCACACCGGCAAGCCAGTCTCGCTGCGCGCCGAGTTCAAGGGCCACGTCACGCTGGTCAACATCTGGGCGACCTATTGTGTGCCGTGCCAACAGGAAATCCCGGCGCTCGATTCGCTCTACGATACCTATGCGTCCCGCGGCCTGCGCATCGCGGCCGTCAGCGTTGATGTCGCGCCGGTCAGCATCGTCCAGAAATTTGCGGCCGACTACAAGATGCGCTTCGACGTGCTGCACGATCCGTCGCTGCGGATCCAGGAACTCTACCAGACCACTGGCGTTCCGGAGAGTTTCCTGCTCGACCGCAGCGGGCACATCATGCGCATCGCGCAGATGGCGGCGCCCTGGAATTCGCCGGAAAACCGCCGGATCGTCGAAGAACTTCTCGACTCGAAGGGAAGCTGATGACCACGCCAGCGGCTGGCCGGACACGGCAGTGGATTGTGGTGATCAGCGTGGCCGCAGCGCTCGGCGTCGCCGCGTGGGCACTCGCTCATTTCACCGCGCCGCGCGCGGTGGCGCAAGTCGGCAGTCCGGCGCCCGCCTTTACCCTGCCCGACGTCCGCACCGGCGATTCCGTGTCGCTCGAGCAGCGCTACCGCGGCCACGTGACGCTCGTCAACATCTGGGCGACCTGGTGCATTCCATGCGGCGAAGAGATGCCGTCGATGCAACGGCTGTACGATGCCTATCGCGATCGTGGCTTCCGGGTCGTGGCCACGAGCATCGACCAGGGCGACCCGTCCGGTGTGCTGCAGTATGCCAACCGACACAACCTGACCTTCGACATTCTGCAGGATCGCACCATGCGGATCCAGGAGACCTACCAGACGCTCGGCGTCCCGGAGAGCTTCCTCCTTGATCGCAACGGACGAATCGCCTACATCGCACTCGGCGCGGAGACGTGGGATGCGCCGGACCACCGGCAGCGCGTCGAACACCTGCTCGGAAACCCGTGATGCGGGTGCTGGGGATCGAGACCTCGTGCGACGAGACCTCGGCGGCCGTCGTCCGCCGTGACGGCACCCGGGTCACCCTCGACTCACTGGTCATCCTGTCGCAGGACATCCATCGCATCTTCGGCGGAGTCGTCCCGGAACTCGCCTCGCGAGCGCACCTCACTGCACTCGAAGCCGTGGTCGACGCCGCCTTGGCGCAAGCGGGGATCAACCCCGATGCGCTGGATGGCATTACGGTCACTCATGGCCCCGGACTTCTCGGCGCACTGCTCGTGGGCGTAACCTGGGCCAAGACGGTGGCGTACCGCGATCAGATCCCCCTCATCGGTGTGCATCACCTCGAAGGCCACCTTTTCGCAGCCACGATGGAGCACCCCGAGCTGGAGCCGCCTTTTGTGGCGCTGCTGGTGAGCGGCGGACACACCATGCTTCTCGATGTGCCGGAATGGGGATCGTACCAGCTGCTCGGCCAGACCCGCGACGATGCCGCCGGCGAAGCGTTCGACAAGGTCGGTGCGTTGCTCGGGCTGAGTTATCCGGCGGGTGCCGCGATCGAAGCCCTCGCGCGCGAAGGCGACCCATCGCGATTCCGTTTGCCGAGGCCATTGATGCATAGCCAGGGCGCCGACCGCTTCGCCTTCTCCTTCAGCGGCCTCAAGACCGCGGCGCTCCGGGCCGTGCAGCAGAGCGACGACCTCGCTCGTGATCGTGCATCAATCGCCCGTGGTTTTCAGGACGCCGCGATCGACGTGCTGGTCGCCAAGACGATCGCTGCCGCCCGGGAGTTGGACCGCCGCTGTATCGTGATTGGCGGTGGCGTTGCCTGCAATCGCGCGCTGGCCCAGGCGATGCGCGATGCCGTCCCGGCAGATACCCTCGTCGCCGTGGCGTCGCCGCGCCTCAACACCGACAACGCGGCAATGATTGCTGCGGCGGGCAGCTGGCGACTCGCCCGCAACGAACGCGACGGCATTGACCTCGAAGCCCACGACACGCTCCCGCTGCCCGGCCTTCACCATCACTCCGAGTCCGCCGCATGATCACCGCCCACCCGCTGGTCTTCCACCTCGGTCCGCTGCCGATCACCGGCTTCGGCATCATGATGGCGCTCGCGTTTGCGGTCGGTGGCTGGCTCATCGATCGGGAGTGCCATCGCCTCGGCTTTCGCGCCGAGTATGCCGGCGACATGATTTTCGGCGCGCTCGTTGGCGGCATCGTCGGCGCGAAGCTCTGGTTCGTCGCGCTGCACGGCGCCGATGCGCTCTTCGATCGCGGTGGTCTGGTCTGGTATGGCGGCTTTCTCGGCGGCACGCTCGGCGTGATCCTCAGCGGCTGGCGACGCCGGGTGCCGATGGCATGGACGGCGCAACTCGTCGCGCCCGCGCTGCCAGCGGCATACGCGATCGGTCGCGTCGGTTGTTACCTGGTGGGCGATGACTATGGCGTCCCCACCAACTTGCCGTGGGCGGTGCGCTTTCCCGAAGGGATGCCGCCGACGACTGCCGACAATCTGCGGGCCTTTCATGTGCACGTTGCTGCCAACATTCCAGGCAACACGGTGCTCGCCGTACACCCGACTCAACTTTATGAAGTTTTCTTCATGATTGTTGTTTTTGCATGCATCTGGCGTTGGCGCACGTTGCCACGCGGCACCGGTTGGTTGTTCGGTGCGTATCTCACACTGGCGGGAATCGAGCGCTTTATCGTCGAGTTCTGGCGGGCCAAGGACGACCGGAATCTCGCCGGAATCCTCAGCGCGCTGAGCATCGCACAAGTGACATCGATCGTGGTGGTGATTGCGGGGGTCGTGACCATGGTCGTCCTGGCGAAAAAGCCGCAACTCTCGACAGGACCGTGGCTTACAGACCCACCTGGCGGTCTGGAAGGTGGCCTTGCCGGGCAGGGTTGACAGCCAGAGACCAAGCGCGTAGCATTAGTCCAAGGGCGCAAGACATCGCGTCAACCGAAAAGTCCCAGGACGAAGAAGGGTGGAGCGAACACATCTGTTCGTCTCCGTATACTCAGGGGGCGTTCTGGGACCTCCCAATCGAAACGGCCCGCCAGGTTGGCGGGCCGTTTCGCGTTAATCATTTTGTAATCTTGGGCCATTTCCGGGATCAGGCGACGACGTCGCACTCCCTCGGTCGCGAGGTCCGGACCATCCGGGCCACCACATACGATCCCAGGACGGCGCCAGCGGCCAGGACCTGAGCCACCAGGCTCTGCACCGAGGGATAGATGACAAACCAGGTATTGAGCCATTCGGGGAACCGCACCGTGCCAAGCGCCGTGGTTGGCAGCCAGTTCGCCAGCTGCATCTCCTGCACGCTCTCCCCCACCATCACGATCAGCACCACCCCCAGCATCCCGCCAGTGAACACCAGCATCTTCCGGTAGGGGAGCCTGAAGTGCAGCACGAAGACCACCAGCGCCACCAGGGCGGTCAACAGCACCCCGATCAGGGCACCCTTGAGGACGACCCCGGTGCCGGCGCGGAGGCGCAATCCCTGGAGGAAGAGCACTACCTCGAATCCCTCTCGATAAATCGACGTGAAACCCAGCAGCAGCAGCCCACGGTAAATGGCGGAGGCGGTCCGGTCAGGTGAATCGGTCAGTTCCCGCTTGCGCCGGTTGTGCATCGAAATCCAGCCGGTCCAATACACCTTGTGAAAAAACCAGTTCATGATGACCAGCAGGACGACCACTGCCAGCAGCCCGGTGGCGGCCTGGATATCGAGCGCCGGAGCACTGATGCTCGACAGCAAGGCGACCACCAGGAACCAGGTCACGATGGTCGCCAGCAGCGACAGCGCCGATCCAATGGCAATTGGACGCCAATGGCCACCCTCGGAGCGCACCAGCGACGCCGTCAGCGCCGCGAGCACCAGGATCGCTTCGAGCCCTTCGCGGAAAACCAGGATCCCCGTGTCGACGATCACCGCGCCGCGCGACAGGTTCGCCTGCGTCGGATCAGGCGCCCCGTGCGAGACGATCCCTTGCCAGATCAGGACGGTGAGCACCAGGAGCGCACCGCCGACCGCCAAGAGCGGCGTTGCGCGCTTCAGCGCGCTCGCCGGCCCGGGACCGATCGGCGGTGGCGTGGTCGGTGGCGCTTCGAGTGTGCTAGGGCTTGCCATATGCGCTGATGAGATTCATTCTCAATCGCTTTCGTACAGGACGGAAAAAACTACACTCGTTCCGCCTGCCATCCAACGCTCAGCGATTGCCGGCCACCGCCGCCAGAATCGCGGCCGTTGACCGCACCCGGGACAAGCGCGGGAAGATCGTATCAACCGCGAACTGATGCATCGCGGCCGACATGCTGGTGCACGCATCCTCGGCGATCACCACCGCGTAGTTGTGCTGCCACGCTTCGCGGGCCGTGGACTCGACGCCGAAATTGGTCGCGATTCCGCCCAGCACGATCGACGTCACACCGCGCCGGCGTAGTTGCAGGTCGAGCTCGGTGCCGTAGAATGCACCCCACTGCCGCTTCACGATGACCACGTCAGCGCGCAACGCCGCCACCTCCGGAACGAACGCCGCCCAGTCGGCGGGCATCGCGGCCCCGCGCGACATCGGTGCATCCACCGGCGCAGCAAGGCGCCCCGCACCATCAGCTCCAAAATCGACATGTACCAGCACGATGATGCCGCCAGCCAGCTGGATTTCGCTCGCAAGGCGCACGCCATTGGCAACCACCTGCGCGGCGCTGTGCGGTGCAACGTTGTGCGCAGTGATCCCTTGCTGCAGGTCGATCAGCACCGTTGCGGTCGTGCGCGGGTCCAGGGAAAGTTCCATCGTTCAATCCTCGAGGATGACCACAGCCGCGGCCACGTCGCGGCTGTGACTGAGCGAAACATGCAGCGTGGCATGGTGCGGGGCGAGCAAAAGCGCCGCGCGACCGAACAGCGCGATTTCCGGACGACCATCGGGAAGCCGGCGCACCCCGATATCACGCCAGCCGATGGCACGAGCGCCAGGCAACGCCTGCAGCGCCTTGTACACCGCCTCCTTGGCGGCCAGCCGCGCGGCGAATGCCGGCACCGGATCGCCGAGCGACAGGACGTAGCTCCGTTCCTCATCGGTCAGCGTACGCCGCAGGATCCGCTCGCCGTGCCGAGCCCAGAGCGCGCGAGCCCGCGGCAGTTCGACCACGTCAAGGCCGAGCGCGACTACGGCCACAGTCGCCACCACGCCGCATTGATCGGGGCAAACCACGCTGGCGATGAAACCTCGCCACTGAACCAGGCTGCCAGGAACAGTGCCGCGAAGACCAGCGTGACCGATGCAACCCATATTGGCGCCGGCGCACGCCGCCACGCGGCGACGTCGCTCGCCACCGCCCGCCAGCGAGATTGTTCGGTCGTGGCGACCTGTTCGGCACCAGTCCAGGCGCTGTCGAGTGCCGCAGCCCGCAGCCGCCGGGATGCGTCGTCGTCGGGCAACCCGGCCAGCTGTTCCAGCGGCATCCCGGCGGCGAGCATCTTGTTGAGCAGCGTGTCGGCAGCGGTGGCGCCCGGGAGCAGCCGGGCGAGTCGGCGCGCCGGGAAACGGGAGTGCAACGCTGCAGCGCGCAGTGCTTGGTCGGCCCCAGCAACGATGCGCACTCGCAGCGAGCGCGCGGCATCGGCAAAAGCGTCCTCCCAGGCTCGCTGGGTGAGTTCGTCGCGAGCCTTGGCTGCGAGCACATGATCGATCAGTGCGAGGCGCACGTCGTCAAAGGGGCGTCCGTGACTGGGCTGTCCGAGACGACCAAGGTCAGAACCCAGGGGCGAACTCATCGGACGATTGCGTCGACAACGGCCGCGGTCTCGGCCAATGTCGCGAAGACCGCGTAGGCTGGCGTCTCTTGCAACTGCGCCACCGTGTACGAACCGGTGGCAACGGCAATCGCGCGGGCCGAGATGCCGGCGCCGCACGCCACATCGGCCGGCGTATCGCCAATGATGACCACCTCGTTGCCGTGCGGCAGGTGACCGAAGAGCGCCGCGGCCCGCTCAGCGGCGATCGCCGGCAAGTCCGGACGATGCGCGCTGTCCGACCCGAATGCACCCAGCGTGAAGCGGTCAAACGAGAGCCCGGCGGCGGCAAGTTTGATGCGCGCACCAGGGACAACGTTGCCGGTGAGCAGGCCCGTCACGACATCATCGCGCCGAGCCAGCACGTCAAGGAGCTCCGGCACGCCGGGGCATGGTTGCACGCCACCACCGGTCTCGCGCACCGCGCCGTCGAGGTGTCCGAGGTAGCGGTCGATCACCAGTGCCATCTGGTCGTTGGTTGCGCGCTCCGGTCGCCCGGCCGCGTGATGCAGTTCGGCCACGATCTGGTAATCGGTCTTGCCGTCGAAGCGCACCTGTTCGAAAAAGGTCACATCGTCGTATTCCGCTTCGAACGCACTGCGCAGCGCACGCCAGCCGGCCCGCATGCTGGTCAACAGCGTGCCGTCAATGTCGAAGAGCACCAGACGACGCTTCATGCGACGCGTCGCACGGCCACCAGTCGCGGCAGGAGGGCTCCTGCGCGACTGCCGGTGGCAAACGATTCCCGCGCCATGCCGCCGCAATCGATGGTGCTGTGCACCAGCATCTCTTCGTCAGCGAGGATCGCAACATGGCCGATGCGGTCACTCTCACGGGCACGGAAAAAGAGCAGGTCGCCCGCCAACCGTCCGGCCGGATCGATGACCTGTCCGTGGCCCGCCTGCTGCGCCGCGTCTCGCGGCAAGGTGACCCCGCGCGCCAGCCAGCAGTTCTGCACCAGGGCGGAGCAGTCGATTCCAGCACCGGTCACGCCGCCCCACAGATATGGTGTGCCGGCAAACTCGCGCCAGGCCCAGTCGGCCGGCATTTCGTTGAGTGCCGTCGCGATCATCTCGCCCTGGCTGCACACTGTCCCGGTGAGCAGTTCGCCGCGATCGCCGTCCGGAAGCTGCACCACGTTGTCGCTCTCGACGATCAGCCGCGCCCGGTGCGGTACCCGGATTGCGACGCCGGCCCGGTCACTCAGCAACGCCCCCTGGGACCAGCCAGCCGCGGCGAGCCACATCTCCACCTCGGCCAGCGGCAGCTCGGCCACGTAGCCCGCGGCAATCCATCCCTGATAGCCGTCAAGGAGAGTGCGCACTCGCAGCATCTCGCCCTCGCGCTCAAGTACTTCGGCGCCTTCGCCCAGTACCAGCTGCGAGACCTGCTCGCTCCGCAGCGTGGCAGCAGCGAGCAACGGGGCCACCGTCGCGGTCACCAGCAAGGCCGTCATTGGGGCGCGACCGCAGCCTGGCAGTCGCGGCAAAGTGTCACGCCACGAATCGTACAGACCAGGCAGACGAAGGTGCCACATCCCTCACATGGATATCCTTCTGATGCACGCTCCTGGCGCCCGCACGAGCGACAGAGCATCGCATCGTGCGCCGCGAAGGGCGGTCGCTCCGGGGTGGTAGCCATCATCCAGGAATGGCGTACCGCTTGATCTTGGCGATCAGCGTGGCCCGTGAGATGCCCAGTTCCAGGGCGGTGCGCGTCCGGTTGCCGCCATGGTGCTTGAGGGTGCGATCGATATGCATCCGTTCGAGTTCTTCCAGGGTGAGCGGCGTGTGGCGCCGGTCAAGCGGCGAAAAGCGGGCGCGAAACTCCGGCGGCAAGTGCTCGGCCCCGACCTGCGGATTGCCCCGGGCGAGCAGCAGGGCGCGTTCGAGCACATTGTGCAGCTCGCGCACGTTGCCGGGCCACGAGTGCTTGAGCAGCCGGTCCAGCGCGTCGTCGGACAGTCGTGTCGGGGCGCCTGGGGTAGCCGGCGCGAGCTCCTTGAGGAAGCGCCGCACCAGCGCCAGAAAATCGTCGCGGCCCCGTTCGCGCAGCGGCGGCACCGACACTGGCATCACCATCAGCCGGGCAAAGAGATCGTCGCGAAACCGACCCATTTCGACCGCCGCCGGCAACGATCGCGCCGTCGATGCAATGATCCGGACGTCGACCGGAATCTCTCGGGTGCCACCAGCGCGCCGAATCGCACGCGTCTCGAGCATGGTCAGCAGCTTGGCCTGCAACTCGAGTGGCAGGTCGGTGATCTCGTCGAGAAAGAGCGTCCCGCCATCGGCAACTTCCAGCAATCCCTGCCGCCGCTCACCGGTCCCCTCAGCCATCGTATCGCGACCAAATAGCTCGGACTCCAGCCACGCGGCGTCGCCGGTCCCGCACGCGACTTCGATGAAGGGCGCCGACGCCCGCGGCGAGATGTCGTGCATCAGCCGCGCCGTCCAGCTCTTGCCGGTCCCGCTTTCGCCCTGCAGCAGCACCGCGTTGCGATCGCTGTGCGCCAGCATCGTGAGCTGGCGCGCCACCTCCCGCATCAGCGCCGAGGTCCCCAGCGAATCCAGTCCTTCGGCCGTCGAGCTCTGGCCGATCAAGGTGCGATTGACGCGTCGCAGGCGGACCTTTTCAACCGCATGATCGGCGATGACCTGCAGGTGCTGCAAGTTGACCGGTTTGGTGAGGAAGTTCTCGGCGCCCGACTGCATCGCTCGCACGGCGCTCGGCACGTCGCCGTCACCCGTGAGCAGGATCACGGCCGTTTCCCGTCCCCGAAGCTGCTCCAGCACCTCGAGCCCATCCATGCCCGGCAGGTTCAGGTCGACCAGGACCACATCAGTCAGCGCCCGCTCGTACGTCGCGATCCCGGCCTCCCCACTCAGCTCCCGATACACGTCCCAGCCCCGCTGTTCAAACAGGGTGCCCAGTACGCGCAGGACGCTGACGTCGTCATCGATCAGCAGGATGGAATCCGTCATGAGGGCGCCAGTGGGTTAGGCGTTAATCAGGATCGGGCGAAGTGACCCGTTTTAAACTGTCTGATTATACGTCACCGGGCTACCCCTTCGGGTGAATCAGCTGAATCGCCCCCGGAACCATGGTCACGGCAAAGGGCGTCTCGCCCACCATTTCCCCATCGAGCTGCACCAATTCGGCGCCCAGCGGAGTCGTGATCCGGATGCTGGTGCCGGTCAGCCGGGTGGCAAATACTGTTTCACCGTAGACGCCGCGCGCTTCGCGCACCACGTCCCAGACTGCGCGAAAACCATCCCCGACCGAGTTGGCCTTGAGCACCAGGACGTCGAGCACTCCGTCGTACGGGGTGATTCCCTGGCCCAGCTTGAAGAGTGGCGGGACGATTTCGCCGCAATTGGCCACCATGACCATGGCAGCGTCGAGTTGATGCACGACCCCGTCGACGTCAATCTCGAAGGGCACCGAGGCGACTTCGGAGAGGAGCCTGAGGGTCGTGGCGACATAGGCAAGCTGTCCCCACCGGCGCTTGTGGTGCGGCGCAGTGTCGGCCATTACCCGGGCGTCGATCCCGGCGCCGGCCGCCACCGCAAAGAAGTGCTGCCCTTCCGGCGTCTCCATGCGGCCAAGGTCAAACGCGCGCGCCTTGCCGCTGAGCAACGCGCTCGCCGCCCGGGTTGCGTTGAACGACAG
The DNA here is from genome assembly GCA_036499125.1 of Gemmatimonadales bacterium. Lineage (GTDB taxonomy): Bacteria > Gemmatimonadota > Gemmatimonadetes > Gemmatimonadales > GWC2-71-9 > Palsa-1233. The sequence continues at coordinate 56,283 of DASYEH010000006.1, read as the reverse complement.
ACGAAGGTTGCCGGCCAGCTGGTTGCCGGTGCCGCCGGGGAGAATCCCCAACGGCGTCCTGGTACCCACCATTCCGGATGCTGCCTGCATGATGGTGCCATCACCCCCAAGGACCGCAACCATGTCGACCTGTTGGGCGACACCTTCCTCTGCCAGTCGTCGCGCGTCACCGGGGCCTTCCGTCTGGACCGTGTCGATCTGCCAGCCGGCCTGGCGAAAGGTCCGCTCAATCTGACGCACCATCGTTCCGGTCGTTCGCGCAGCAGCCGGATTGGCAATCAGCAGGGCACGCGCCACTCAGTAATCCCGTTGCCAGAGCAGGTCGCCGCCGAGCTGATAGCGGTTGAGCGTGGTGAAGACATCAGCGGCCGTATTGGTGACGCAGCTTTGCACCGGCTCGGCGGCAAGTTGAATCCGGAACTCGCGCGATAGGCGATAGTCGATCGACGCGCCAAAGTTGCGCTTCTGGAAGCCCGAGTTCTGGCCGCTGAAACAGACGCCGGCGTCAAAGGTCACGAAGGCGCGCCGACCCAGGGTGAGCCCCGCCGCCAGCTGGGTGGCCGAAGAGCCGGCGGAGGTACCGCCAATGGTCGAACCTGGCCGGATCGTGATCGAACTCAGCCCGATGCTGCTGCCGGCCAGCCGGTTCTGCAGCCCGCTGGCGACCTGGCCCGCGATGATCCCGACGGCGGCACCGACCACGTCCGAGGTGCCACCGTGCTGCGAACCGGTGACCTGGAAATCGGATCGGCCAAAGAGCACATATGAGGTCAGGTCGCGCTCCGAGAGTGCCCGGCCAGGTGACGAGAGCTGCACTTTCGGCTCGCGGACCGAGCCCGTGATGGCAGCGACCACGCTGAAATTGTCACCGTCCAGGGTATGCACGTCGTAGTGCGCCTTGATGTCGAGGGCTGCGTTCAGGTCGGGTGTCCCAAAGTAGTTGACCGTACCCTGATCAACGGTGAACGGCCGGATGATCGGTCCGACGGTGAGCGAATAGGTGCCTCGTGGTGCGTCGAGATTGCCCGACAGCGAGTAGACCTTCCGCGTCTTGTTGACCGTCAGCTGGCCTTCGAGCTGGATGTTCGCTTCCTGTGATCGCAGCCATACATCGTTGCCAATCCGCAGTCGCAATCCGTCAATCGTGAGTGAATCGAGAAAGCGGTTGGAAAACTGGTTGCCGATTCCCTCGCGCCGGATCGCGGCCGTGTCGATCAACGCCGCATTCTCCGGATCCTCGAGGTCAATCACGCTCTTGCTCAGGAGGTCGGCAAAGTAGAGGACGCTTTCGTTGAGCGCGACCGTACCGTCGCTGGTCAGCACCGGCTGCCAGAGCGGTCCCTTGAGCTTGACGTTGCCGGTCGCCTGCAAGGTGAGGAAGCCGGGCGAATCAATGGCCTTGAAGGCTCGCGCAGTCAGCGAAAGGTTGAGCGATGGCTGCGCGAGACGTGGAAAGCGAATCGCGCCATTCACCAGAAGCCGCCCCGGCCCGTTGGCAATCTGCATCGAGTCGACCACCAGCGAGTCGCCGGCAAAACGTGCGGTGCCGTTGATGGGCCGATAGCTCACGCCGAGCGACGGCAGGTACATGCCGCCATTGCGGATCGTAACCGAGCCTTGCAGTTGTGGCGCATTCCAGGTGCCGTGACCGGTCAGGTCGATGCTGAGCGTCCCGGTCGGGTTCAGGACCGCCGATGACAGGGTGCCGAGAATCACCATGTCGACCGAATCAGTATGGCCGCTGATGTCGAGCGGGCCATCGAGCTTGCGGACATCCCGCTGCGTCAACGCCAAGTCGAGCGGCAGCGATACGTCGGCATTGAAGACCTGCTGGCCGGTCGACCAGAGCGTCACGTTGGACTTCAGCCGCAACGCGTGATAATCAAAGGTGGCATGGACCGTCGGAGCATGCAGGTCGCCCACCACCGGACTCAGTACCGCGGCAGTGCCGTTGAATGTTGGCGCATCGCGGGTGCCGGCCAAGTGGAGGTCGAGCGAGCCGATTCCGTTGAGCGCCGTAGTGTCGCGCTGCAATACCCCGAACACGTCGACCAGTTCCAACCCATTGATCGCCACGTCAAGCTTGCCGGGCTGGTCACCGGGCATCGCCCCGCTCACCCGCACGTCGCCGCTGCCGTCGACGGACTGCAGATGCAGCGTGTCCCCCAGCGACAGCGTCCCCGCCGAGAGCGCCACGCGCACGGGCTGCGCCAACGCAAAGCGCTGGTGCGGAAACGCCAGTGATAGCGAGTCCACGTGCACCAGCGAACTCGACACGGAGTGCTGCCACGTTCCTCCGCCGCTCGCAGTGAGACCCACCATGGCCACGGACCCGGCAACATGCAGGGAATCCTGGCGTCCAGAGAGATGCGCCTTCAACAGGTCAGCGATGTGCAGCCCGTTGCCGATGCTGTCAGCCGCGGCCTCGATGTCGATGCCGCGATACCCGAACGAGTCGGCGCGGATCCGCGCCACCACCGATCCCGCGTGCCAATCATCGATGACCAGGTCCGTGCCGCTCGCTGTGCCGGAGATATTCGCCGAGTTGCGCGCACCACTCACCAGCAGCGTCGCGATCGCGCTCCCTTCGAACGGTTGCGGATGAACACTATCCCGGGCCATCCCGGTCGCCGCACGCAGTAGCGAATCGAATGGCGTGAGCGAGCTGACTTCCGCGTGGACCACCAGCTGGCCGGAATCGGGTGCCGACCAGCCAAGCGTTCCCCGCGCGTCGACTCGGCCATCGTTCCAGATCACCGTGCCGGTGTCGACGGTGAGCATGCCGTGGTCGGCATGCACCAGCCCGGTCACGACGTCCACCGTGGCGCCGCCGAACCGGGATTGATCCAGGTTGATCGACAGCGTGCCACGCGGCGGAACGCCGGAATCAATGCTGCCGCGCACCATGATCCGGCCATTGAGCGCCGTGGATGTGCCGCCGTTGGTGATCGCCTCGACGTCCACTCGACGCAACAGCAGCACCAATGAATCGGCGCCGAAATGCGGCGAATCCAATGACACGACGCCCGTCGCATCGACCGTGCCGATCTCGCCGGTGAGGTGCGCGTTGAGCGTCAGTGCAGCCAGCGTCCCCTCGGCTTGCACGTGTCCGGTGAGTCCGCCCCGCGACGGCAGGTCCGGATAGCCACTGCGCAGGGCATCGAACGACAGCCGGTCGAAATCGGCGTCGAGTCCGAGCCCCAGCACGCTGTCGCGGGTGTCCAGCCGGACCATCCCGAGCAGGCGCGACACGGCACTGTCAGGCGCCACATGCTCGGCCGTTCCGACGAAGGTCATGTTCTGCCATGGCCCGTTGAGCGTGCCGTTGAGACCGAGACGACCGGGCAGCGCGACCGACGGAACGAGACGGCGGATGGTCGGCAACGCGATACTCGATTCGCGCAGCGCCAGGTTCTGGAATACGGCTCCGTCCGCGCCGCCGAGGTGAATCACCCCACCCAGCGCGAGGTGCGATGTGGGCGTCCCGTTGACCGTGGCGTCGGCAAAGACGAGGTCGCCATTCAGCCGCAGGCTGTCGAGAAAGCCGTCCGTCGCGAGGTGCCCGGTCAGCGCACCGGACACCGGCAACGTGTCGAGATACGGGCGCAACAAGTCGACTGGCGTGTTGCGCAACTGCAGGTCGAGTCCGTCGAGACCCAGCCCTCGGCGGGCGTCGACGGCAATCGTTGCCCTGCCGGCAAGCGACGACGACCCACTCGCCAAGCTGAGGTTGTCAAGCCGGTAATCCGTGCGAGTGCCGTTCACCGACTTGGCAATCAGGTGCCCACGGCCGGTCCAGTCGGGGAAATCAGGCTGCACCCACCAGAGATCGCGGAGCGCCACCTGGGGCACATCAAGGGCGAAATCGAACAGCACGGTGTCGCGCGGCCAGCGGACCGCTCCGCCACCGCGCAGCCGGGTCGACGGCAGCGCCGCGCTGTCAAGGTCGAAGTGGAGCGAATCACCGGCCGCGATGATGGTACCGGTGAGGTTGGTGATCGTCACCGCCGGGTCGTTGAAATGCGTGCGCAGCGCCGTGATGTTGGCCAGCAACGGATCCCGCCGCGGCGTGGAAATTCGCAGCAGGCGCATCGCAACATTGAGATCGGTGGCGCGATAGACGCGCATCAACCGGCCCGAGCTGCTATCGACCTCGGGTTGCGTCGGCACTCGGCCATGTCGCGACACCGCGGTCCGGACCCCGCGGCTTGTCGTGGGCACGTTGATCTGCAGCGTCGCGTTGGTGACCTGCAAGCCATCGAGCGCGACATGGGGCGGCGGAGTCGTGCTCGGCGGACCCTCACCGATGTGAAAGATCTCCTCGTAGTTCCAGCGATCGCTCGGCTCGCGCACCAGGTGCAGGTCGAGTGAGTCGACCCGAACGTGGCTGAATACCAGACGGTGCGCCAGCAGCCCGGGGATCAGGTAACTCGCCTCGAGCCGCGGCGTGCGGAGCAGCAATCCGCCGCGCTGGTCGCGAATCACCACATCGCCGAGGACGACGTGATCCCAGAGGTTGCCGCCGATCGACCCGATCTGGATCGTGCCGGCAGCAGAGCCGGAGATGAACGCACTGGCGACCCGCGCCAGCATGGCCCGGCCCGGCGGTGTGAGCACGATCGCCGCCGTAAGGCCGATCATCGTCGTCACCAGGATCATCAGCGGTACCAGCAGCACGGCGGCGACCCGTCGAACGGTACGCATCAAAACGCCTGGCCGATCGAGAAGTGCAGCGTGAAGCGGCTGGTGCGTGGATTGACGTAACCGGTCTGGTAGCGGGTCAACGATCCATCGGTGCTGATTTCGTAGAGCGGCCCCGCCTGCAGGTCGTAGGCATTGTAGCCGACATCGAACCGGATCGGTCCGAGTGGCGAGGAATAGCGCAATCCCATCCCGGGCGTCACCCGCAGCGGCGAGGGCCCGCCGGAATTCCACAAGGCGCCCGCGTCCACGAAGGCGGCGACCCGCAGGCGCCCCGCAAAGAACGGCGTCGGAATCCGCATCTCCAGGTTCGCGATCACGACCCGGGTGCCGCCGGTTGGTGCGACCCGCACCGCCGTCGGACTGAAGGGCGGCGTCGCGGATGTCACCGAATCGGTCGGCACCACATACACAATCGGGCCGAGCTCATTCTGGTCGTAACCACGCACGTCGTTGGCGCCGCCCGCATAGAAGCGCTGATCGGGCGGCACGAAATTGCCGGAGTCCCCAGCAATGTCGATCTGCGGCGCCACGATCACGCCACCGCGGATATGCCCGGCCAGCACCCAGGTCCGATTGACTGGCAGGAAACCCGAGGCATCGCCGACCAGCCGCGAGAACTGCTGCGTGGTCGACGAACCCAGCCACTTCGACGACGTCGTCGCCGCGGCCGACACCGAATATCCACGCAACGGATCGAGCGGATTATTGAGGCGCTGACGCTGGATGCTCAGGGTCAACGTGCCCTGGGTCCGCCGCTGCTGCAGCGCCGCGATCGCCGCCGGATCACAGGTATTGAAGAACGCGCAGAACGAGGCCGGATTGGCCGTGGTGGTGCCGTTCGCAATCCGATACGTGAGGGTGATCGGGACATTGGCCGACGTGTTGCGGGTCAAGGACAGCGAGGTGCCGACCTCTTCGCGCTGATAGACCTCGAACTCGCTGCGCCGGGTCGCAAACACCGACAGCGCGATCGAGTTGTTCGGTGACAGGAACGCCCCGCGACGCAACGACGCATTCAAGGCGTAGTTGGCCTGTCGCGAGCCAATCGAGTCATCCTTGAGCTGGTGGCAGATGTTGTCCTGCAGGCCGAAACCGAGCGGATCGCCGACGCCGATCTTTGAGAGCTGTCCGGTGACGTCAAAGACCAGCGCGTCGCCGGGAAAGTTGCGCGCGGTCCACCCGGCGCCCAGCCGCAGGCAATCGTCGGTCCCGTACCCCGCCGACGCCTTGGCTCGATGGCCCGCACTGGCCTCCACCGCGACGATCAGCGGCACCAGTGTGTCGTTGACGGTGTAGTGCGCCGTGTCGACCGACACGACCGCGAGACGGTAGAGATCGGCGTTATAGAGGATCCGTTGCGACTGGACGATGTCATCGAGCCGGTACTCCTGACCCGTCCGTGCGGCCAGCAACTTCACGACCAGCGCCGTGTCGACCCCGGCCGTGTCGCCCACGTGAATCGGACCGAATCGCGAATACCGACCGGTATGTACCAACAGCCGCGCCGTCGAGCTCACGACATGCTGGCTGTCGTTGGCGAGCGTGACGGTGGCGATCGGGTACCCGCGGTTGCGCAGCCGGAACATGATCGTGTCGGCCGCGTCGTGCAGTTTGTAATCGGACGCGACATCACCCGCAGCAATCGGCAGGTCACGACGGACCTGGTACGCCTTGGCGACCGAATCGAGTCCGACGATGTCGAAGGTCGTCAGCCGGACCGGGTCACCCTGGGTAATGCGGAACGTCACATCGATGGCCGTCGGGGTACGATGGACCACGGTGTCGATCTTGACGTTCGGGTAACCGCTCCGCTTGTAGAGGATCTGCAACCGATAGACGTCGGCGCGGAACTGCAGTTCATCGAAGAGCTGCTTGGTGCCGAAGCCGGTCCATCGCAGCGGCCCGAACCAGACAAAGAACGACGATTCGGTCGTCGCGATCGACGCCGCCAGCAGGTCAGGATCGATCGCCGTATTGCCGGAAAACTTCACCCGGTGCACCACCAGCTGGCTCAGCTGCGCCGACAGCGGGGCGCAGACAAACGCCAGCGCGGCCACCGCAGGCAACAGCGGCAGCGCGGCGCGCCGCACGATCCGGGCGCCAAGGGCGAAGGTCCTGATTGACCACATGGCCTAAATCTGGTTTCTTGAAGGGGTTACGCCAACCTGTCGCCGTCTGACCGGAGTGCCATGCGCCGCCCCGTCCTAGTGCTCGCCCTGCTGCTTCTGGGCTGTAGCAGCGGCATTCCAGCGGGGTTGAAGTACTCCTGGACGACCGATCCGCGGTCACTCGATCCGGCACTCTCAACCGACGTTCCGACCGGCGAAGCGGTGACACTCCTCTTCGACAACCTCACCGAGTTCGATCCCGACGGACACCTCGTGCCCGGCCTGGCTCGCTCGTGGACCCCGTCGCCCAATGGCATGACCTGGACCTTTCACCTCCGCAGCGGCGTCCATTTTCACGATGGACGCCCGCTCGATATCGCCGCGATTCACGCCTCATTGCTGCGCGCGCTGCGCATGGGACAGCGCGGTGGTCGTGTCTGGCCGTTGCTGCCGATTCGCGGAGCCAGCGCAGTCGTCGATTCCAGCGCCACGGACCTTGCAGGCTTCGCTGAGCTCAATGACTCCACCATCTCGCTCACGTTGACCGCGCCGCTCAACATCTTTCCCAAGCTCCTTGCCATGCCGGTCGCCGCGATTGTCCCGACGCCGGTGCCCGACAATTTCGGCGAGGCACCGATCGGCAGCGGACCCTGGAAGTTTGTGTCGTGGTCGCACGACGACATGCTGATCTTCGCGCGCAATCCTGACTACTGGAACGGGCCGCCGCTCGCCGACACGCTCCGGGTCCGCATCATTCCCGAGACCTTCACGCAAGCCGCCGAATACGAATCGGACCGCCTCTCGGTGGTCGAAGTGCCGGCCGCCGAAACCGCACGATGGGAAATCACCCACGCCGCAGAGCTGCAGCGCCGCACGGCGATCCGGGCATGGTACGTCGCAATCAACACGCAACGCGGAGCGCTGGCGGACGTCCGCGTGCGTCAGGCCCTCAATCACGCCATCAATGTGCCGGCAATGCTGTCGCAGGTAATGCACGATCGCGGCGTCCTGGCAGCCGGCAGCATCCCGCCCGGTCTCGACGGCTACGATTCCACCCGCGTCCGCTACAGCTACGACCCGGAACTGGCCCGCTCGCTGCTGCGCGCTGCCGGGCACGAGCATGACCTCCACCTGCAGCTCTGGCGCTCCACCCGCCCCGAGTTCGCCCGCCTCGCCCAGGCGATCCAGGCCGACCTCGAGCGGGTCGGCGTCAAGGTCGAGATCGTCGAGCGCGACGCCGCCACCGCCCGGCAAGCCGCCCGGCACGGCGACGCGGACCTCTTCATTACCGATTGGTGGGCCGATTACCCTGATGGCGAGAACTTCACCTATCCGCTCTTCCACTCATCCAACGCCGGCACCGGCGGCAACTATGCCTTTCTCAAGGACGCGGTGCTCGACACCTTGCTGGTGCGCGCCCGCACTACGGTCGACTCGGCCGAAAAGGTGACCCTGCTCAAGCGGATCGACGCCCGCGTCTTTGACCTGGCGCCGTGGGTCTTCTGCTGGTTCCCGACCGACCTCTGGGCGATGCGACCCGATGTGCACGGTTGGCGCTATCCGTTGATCTTCACCGGCCAACGCTGGACCACCGTGACGACGTCACCATGATTCGCTATATCGCAGTCCGGCTCGCACTGCTGATTCCCACGCTCCTCGGTGTCCTGGCCGTAACCTTTGCGCTGCTTGCCATTGCCCCCGGCGATCCGGTCGCCGCAATGGTGGGTGAACGCGCCGACAGCGCATCGATTGTCAGGGCGCGCCAGTCGCTGCACCTCGATGATCCGATCTATCTGCGCTTTGGCCACTATGTCGCCGACGTGGTCCATGGCGATCTCGGCCGCAGTTACGTGACCCAACGTCCAGTCTCCCGCGAGTTGCTGCAGCGCTTCCCGGCCACCCTCAAGCTCGCCGCCGCCGCAATGTCACTCGCCGTGCTTCTCGGCCTCGCGGTCGGCATCGCCGGCGCGCTCTTCCCCGGGTCGTTCCTCGATCGCTTTACGACCCTGGCTGCCTATGTCGGCATTTCATTCCCGGTCTACTGGGTGGGCTTGCTGCTGATTCTGCTCTTCGCCGTGACGCTGCGATGGTTGCCGCCGTCCGGCTATGGCGGCACACTCTTCCTGGTCCTGCCAGCAGTGACCCTGGGAATGCGCTCGGTCGCATTGCTCGCGCGGATGACCCGCGCGTCGATGCAGGAGGCACTTGGCGCCGATCTGGTGCGCACCGCCCGCGCCAAGGGCCTCAGCGAACGCGTCGTGACGCTGCGACACGCCCTGCGCAACGCACTGCTCCCGGTGATCACCGTGATCGGCCTCGATTTCGGCGCCTACCTGACGGGCTCCATCCTGACCGAAACGATATTCTCGTGGCCAGGCGTCGGCCGTTATGTGCTCACCGCGATCGACAAGCGCGACATTCCCGCCATCCAGGGGAGTATTCTCTTCCTTGCCCTCGTGTTCGTGCTCGCCAACCTGCTCACGGATCTCTGCTATGCTGCCGCCGACCCACGCGTCGCGTTCGACTAGCCTGCTGCTGATCCTGCTGACCGGGCTCGTCAGCGCGACTCAAGCGCAAACGCTCGCGCAGCGCATCGACCGCCGCCTCGACGCACCGGGGTTCGAACACCTTTTCTGGGGTGTGTCGGTCACCGACGCGCAGGGGCACTCGCTCTATGATCGCAACGCATCGCGGCTCTTCATTCCCGCCAGCAATACCAAGCTGGTGGTGACGATCGTGGCCAACGCGCTCCTCGGCCCGGATTTCATGGTGCACACCAGCGTCTATGCCACCGGGCCACTCGATCAAGGGGTGCTACAGGGCGATCTCGTGCTCTACGGGCGCGGCGATCCGACCTTTTCAGTGCACTGCTATCGCACCGATACGAGCGAGGCCGGCGCCTGTGACAGCAGCGCCTTCACCCACCTCGACCAACTGGCAGCCCAACTCCGCGCCCGCGGCGTCCGCACCATCGCGGGCGACCTGGTCGGTGATGGTTCGTACTTCGCCGGACCCTTGGTTCACCCGAACTGGGAGAACTATGACCTCGCCTGGTGGTACGCCGCGCCGGTCAGTGGATTGGGCTTCAACGACAACGCCGTCGACGTCCGCGAGATCGCCGGCGACTCCGTTGGCCACGCAGCACAGGTCATCCTCTCGCCCGATGTCGGTACGTACACGTTTGACAATCGCGCCGAAACCGGATTGCGCGGGTCACCGCGCACCTTCGACCTCTTCCGCACCGCCGATGGCTCAGGGTACTACGCCACCGGCTCACTGCCAGCCGGAATGCCGCCGCGCGACGAATCCGCGGCCGTAAACGACCCCGACCGCTACGCCGCGGCCGCGTTCCGTCAGGCGCTGATGCGCGTCGGCATTACCGTCCGCGGCGTGACGCGAAGTACCACCGATTCGTTCAGCTACGCCACAGCGCGCAGTACCGCACCGCTTGCCGATATCCGGTCACGCCCACTCAGCGACTGGCTCAAGCCGATCCTGCTGCATTCGCAGAACTGGTTCGCCGAGATGCTGATCAAGCAACTCGGCCGCCAGCGTGGCGCCGCCGGCAGCTGGGATGAAGGACGGCGCGTCGAACGCCGGTTCCTGATCGATTCCGTGCGGATCGACTCCACCGAGTTTTCGCTGCAGGATGGCTCGGGCCTCGCCGCCAACAATTACCTCTCGCCCCGCGCCTTCACGATGCTGCTGGCCTGGGCCCGGCACGATCCGCATTTCAGCGCCATCCACGACGCACTCCCCGAAAGTGGCAAGCCCGGCTCACTCAAGGATCGCTTCGTGGGCACGCCAGCTGCCGGTGCCGTACACGCCAAGACCGGGTCGATCAGCGGCGTGAACACCATCAGCGGCTATATCGAGCGACCCGATGGACAGGTCCGGATCTTTTCCGTGATGGCCAATCACCATACCCTTTCCACCAGCCGTATCCTGGCCCAGCTCGACAGCATCGTCGTCGAACTCGCCCGGCCATGACGGCGTCCGGGGCCCGGCAGTAGCTTCCCGGCATGTCGATCCCTCCTGCCTCCCTGCGCGTCGCCATCGTCGGTGCCGGTCCGTCCGGCTTCTACGCTGCAGATGCCTTGCTCAAGAGCGCACCCGGTCTTCGTGTTGACCTCTTCGATCGCCTCCCCACGCCGTTTGGCCTGGTGCGGGGCGGCGTCGCACCCGACCATCCGAAGATCAAGTCGGTCACCCGCATGTTCGACCGGACCGCAGCGCAGCCCACTTTCCGCTTCTTCGGACACGTGCATATCGGCCGTGATATCACCACCACTGAGCTACGCCGGCATTACGACGCCGTGATCTACGCCATCGGCGCCGAAGCCGATCGTCATCTCGGCATTCCGGGCGAACACCTGGCTGGCAGCCATCCAGCGACCGAGCTCGTCGCGTGGTACAACGGCCACCCCGAGTACGCCGATCGCGTGTTCCGCCTCTCGGTTCCAAGTGTTGCCGTCATCGGCATCGGTAACGTGGCGATGGACTCGGTCCGCATCCTGGCACGGTCTCCTGACCATCTCGCCACCACCGACATCGCCCAGCACGCGCTCGACACACTCCGCGACGCAAATCTCCAGCAGTTGCATATTGTCGCGCGGCGCGGCCCGGTGCAGGCCGCCTGTACCACGCCTGAACTCCGCGAGCTTGGCGAGATCGAGGGCGTCGACGTCATCGTCAATCCGCGCGACCTCGAGCTCGATCCGGTCAGCGCGGAACACCTGGCACAGGACAACGATCGCACCGCCGAAAACAACATGGCGCTGCTGCGCCACTGGGCCGAGCGCGGTGCCACCGGTGCGCCGCGCCAGATCGTGCTCCACTTCTCGGCGTCGCCAGTGTCGATCCAGGGAACGGATGCCGTCGAATCGCTGACCCTGGTGCGCAATCATTTGGTACCTGATGGCCACGGCAGCGTGCGTGCCGTGCCCAGCAGCGAGCAGTGGACCATTCCCGTCGGCATGGTGCTGCGTTCCGTGGGATATCGAGGCTTGCCGCTCGACGGCGTCCCGTTCGACGAAATCCGCAGCGTGATTCCCAATGCCAGTGGTCGTGTGGTCGAAGGGCCCGGCAGCGCGACCGCCGTTCGCGGCGTGTACGCCACCGGCTGGATCAAGCGTGGTCCGCATGGCATCATTGGCACCAACAAGACCTGCGCCGCCGAGACCGTCGACCACCTCCTCGCCGATGCTGTGACCGGCCGGATCACGCCGGCCGAAGGGAGCGCGGAGGAGTTCGATGCGCTGATGCGTGAGCGCGGAATTGACGTCGTCACCTGGACTGATTGGCAGGCGATTGACCGTGCAGAGATGGAACGCGGCGCCGCCGCCGGACGGCCGCGGGAGAAGTTCGTTCGCGTGGCTGACATGCTCGCGGAAGCCCGGCGCCGACGCTAGCTTGAGCGCATGTCCTTCAAGATCTATACGAAGACCGGTGACACCGGCGAAACGGCACTCTTCGGGGGCGGCCGCGTACCGAAGCATCATGTTCGCGTTGCCGCCTACGGCGACATCGATGAACTGAACTCGGTGCTCGGCATGGTGCGCGCTGTCGCACCGCCAGAGTTTGCCGGCACCCTCTTCGAAGCGATCCAGCGCGACCTCTTCGCTATCGGGGGCCATCTCGCCACGCCTGATCCGGACAAGGTGCGCAAGGCGCTCGAAAAGGCCGAGCTCTCCGATCTTCGGGTCGCCGAGTTCGAGGCAGCAATCGATCAGGCCGATACCGAACTGCCGCCGCTCAAGGCCTTTGTTCTCCCAGCGGGCAGCGAACTCGCCGTTCGTCTCCATGTGGCGCGCGCCGTCTGTCGCCGAGCGGAGCGGAGCGTGGTCGAGCTCGCCGCAACGGCCGACGTGCCACCGCTCTTTCTCGTCTATCTCAATCGCTTGTCGGATCTGCTCTTCGCGCTCGCGCGCTTGGCGAATCATCGCGCTGGCGTGGGAGATGTGACCTGGTAGGCTCAGTGTTGGTGCGGCATGAAGGCGGCCGCTATGCCGTCGTCGTCCGATCCGGCGCGTGCGCTGACTTGCCCGCACTCGTGGCTGAGCGGCATCCCGGCGCTCGCATCGCGGTGATCGCGGATGCTGACGTGGTCGCGATTCTCGGGTCGCCAATCGCCGGTGCCGAAACGATCACCTTCGCCGCCGGCGAGGCGTCGAAGTCGCGCGCCACCTGGGCCGGACTGACGGATCAACTCCTCGCGGCAAGATTCGACCGCCACAGCGTGATCGTGGCGTTTGGGGGCGGCGTCACGACAGATCTCGCCGGCTTCGTTGCCGCCACCTATCTCCGCGGCGTGCCGTGGATCGCCGTGCCGACAACCACCCTCTCGATGCTCGACGCGGCCATCGGTGGCAAGACCGGGGTCGACACGCCACACGGCAAGAATCTGGTTGGCGCCTTCCACCCGCCCACCGCAGTGGTCTGCGATCCCGCGCTGCTCACGACACTGCCGGATCGTCGTTTCCGCGAAGGCCTCGCCGAAGCCGTCAAGCATGGCGTCATCCTCGACGCCCGTTACGCCGAATGGATCATGGCCAACGCTGCGGCGATCCTGCAGCGCGACCAGACAGTGCTGGCGCAACTGATCCGGCGCAGCGTCGAGATCAAGGCCGAGGTGGTGATGGCCGACGAGCATGAAGGCGACCGCCGTGCCGTGCTGAACGCGGGGCATACCGTCGCGCACGCGCTCGAGCGCGCCACCGACTACGCCGTGCCGCACGGCGAAGCGGTCGCCATCGGCCTGGTCACCGAAACACGCATCGCCGAACAGGGCAGCATTGCCGCAGCGGGGACCGCCGACTACATCACCACGCTCTGTGCGGCACTCGGTTTACCCACTGCCCTCCCTGCCGGCGTCTCGGCCGCCGCCCTGGTCGACGGAATGCAGAGCGACAAGAAGAATCGTGATGGCGTAGTTCAAGCGGCGTTTGTGGCGTCGGTCGGCAAACCCGCACCGCTCGATGGCGGCTGGACACGACCACTTGACCTGGACCTGCTCCGCGCGCTCCTCGCCAGTTAGCCACAATCTCGCGACGCACGGCGCGACGGCTCAACGCTTGACTGCAACGAGTTGCAGCATTCGTGCACATGCTGTGGAAATCTCGATGTGGATGCCGCGTGGACAATGTGCAACAGTTGCCCCGCAACTTCTTGTCACGCATTGACTTACACCCACTTGACAAGCCGTCCTCACTGACGATCTTGCGGGCGTAATTTCTCGCATCCTCCTTTGCCAATCCAGTCGTCGAATGGGCCCCTCAATGCCCCGTCGTAGCCGTCGTCTACCCGTCCGGGCACGTCCTGCGTCCGTGACTGCCGCCGAATCGTTCGAGCAATACCTGCGGGACATCAAGGACCTGCCGATGATCGGCAGCGTCGACGAGGAGCGCGCGCTGGCGCGGCTCGCACGCGACGGCGATCCCGTCGCCGCCGAGCGCCTGGTGACCGCGAACCTCCGCTTCGTGATTGCCTTCGTGAAGCGCTACCAGGGACACGGCCTCGATCTGGGCGACCTGGTGGCCATCGGCAACGAGGGATTGCTCCGTGCGGTGCGCAAGTTCGACCCCGAACGCGGCGTCAAGTTCATCTCGTACGCGGTCTGGTGGGTTCGGCAGGCGGTCCTCAAGGCGCTCGCCGAGCAGACCCGATCGGTCCGCTTCCCGCTCAACCAGAACACCGCCGCTGTCCGCTTTGCCAAGGCGCAGGGATTGCTCGCGCAGGAACTCGGCCGAGTACCGACTGACGAAGAACTGGCGACGGCGCTCGACCTGCCGCTGGCGGACATCCGCGCCGCCAAGCGGCTTTTCGTGACGGAGGTGTCGTTGGACGCGCCGGTCGATTCCGGCGACAGCCGTGCGGCGAGCCTCGGCGAGCGGCTGCCGATCGGCGAGGGCGGCGATATCGAGATTGCCACCGACATCGTCCTCCGCCGCGACTTCATCGATCGCCTGTTCCGCCAGTACCTCACCCCGCGCGAGCGACGGATACTGTCGCTGTACTACGGCCTGGACCCCAGCGAAGAGGCGCTCACCCTCGAAGAGATCGGCGTCGCCCTCGGCGTCACCCGCGAGCGGATCCGGCAGCTCCGCGAACGCGCCTTCGCCAAGCTCCGTGACTGTCCTGAAGTGCGTTATCTGGGAGAGTTCCGCGCGGCCTGACGCGCGCAGCGATCCGGTATCTTGGGTGCATGGCAAGGATCCCACCCGATCTCGAACTCTCCACGGCCGACCTCGATCAGCTGACCCAGCCGACCGTCGCCATTCGCACCGGCGACGCGCTCTTTCGGGTCGAAGGCTCCGGCACGATTGCCTGCCTGCAGGGACAGCTCAGCAACGATCTGGTCAAGGCTGCCGACCGCTCTGCCGTGTGGGGAGCATTCCTGACCGCCAAGGGGATGATCATCAGCGATGCCTGGGTGCTGCGCGATGGTGACGCCGCCTGGGTTGCCGTGCCGGCGCAAGCCCGCGAGACCGTCCGCGCCCTCTTCGTGCGCACCATGCCGCCGCGCCTCGCCCGGGTCACTGACCGAAGCGACGAGCTGACGATCTGGCTGGCGCTCGGCAACGCGCCAGCCGATGGCTTCCTGCCCCGTGAGAGCGCCCCGTTCGCTGCCCTCGCCGTGGGGGCCCACGCCGCACCGCCGCCCTCACTCACCGATCGCGCCATCCTGCCACCCAGCGCAGCCGACGCGCTGCGCTTCGTGGCTGGCTGGCCCACGCTCGGCCGTGAGATCGATGAGCGGACCCTGCCCCAGGAGGCCCGCTTCGACGAGCTGGGCGGCATCCGCTACGACAAGGGCTGCTATACCGGCCAGGAAACGATGTCCCGTCTGCATTTTCGAGGACACGCCAATCGCCAGCTTGCGGTGATCATCTGGCCCGTCGGCTCCGAGCCCGGGAGCCGCGACCTGACCAGCGAGGGCAAGAGCATTGGGACACTCCGGACCATCGCCCGGATTGGCGACCGCTGGGCCGCGCTGGCGACTGTTCGTCGGGAAGTGCAGGTGGGCGACGAGTTGGCGGGCGGCGTGGTTACCACGCTGCCGTTCACGTTCGCAGGTTAGCCCAAACACACGACGCCCCGGGCAGCGAAGCCCGGGGCGTCAGGGTGCAACGAGCAGACCAACAAGCAATTACGGCTTGGCCGGCGCCATCTTCGTCGTATCGCCCGCCTTCATCATCGAATCCTTCTTCACAGAATCGGCATGGGCCGAATCCGCTGCCGTCATCGGAGCCATCGTCGGCGCCATCGTCGGAGCCGGCGCTGCCGCCCCCGTTGAATCCCCCGCCTTTGCACCCTTGTCGCCACACGCAGCGACGGCCAGCAGGGCCGCAGCCATCAAGAACTTCCGCATCGCCTCTCCCCTTGGTTGACGTTGGTCACCGAGGCCGGTACCGCGTATCGGCCGCTGTCGCCCAGTGCACCGCCGAACAAGTTACCTGCTGGCCCGGGTCTGTCAAGCACCTAACCACCGATGCCGTCACGACTTCCGGCCCCCAAAACCGGCCACGCTACTTTCCGGGGCCACCGATTATCTCCAGCGGAGTGCCGCATGACCACCTTGCCGAGTACCCTGGCCGACCTGAATGCAAGCCCATGGAGCGAGGCACCCCTGCGGGGCCGATCGGTCCGTGATGAGATTCGCGGCAACCTGCTCGACCGCCTCGCCGAGGGCGGACCGCTCTTCCCGGGCGTCCTCGGATTCGAGGATACCATTGAACCCGAGCTGGTCAATGCACTGCTCGCCCGCCACGATTTCATCCTCCTCGGCACGCGTGGTCAGGCCAAGACGCGATTGCTGCGTGGACTGACCGCGTTTCTCGACGAACGTATTCCGGTTGTCGCTGGCAGCGAGATCAACGACGACCCCTACGCGCCGATCTCCAAGTTCGCCCGCGAGCAGATCGAGTCGCTCGGTGATCGCACGCCCATTGCCTGGGCAACGCGTGAGCAACGCTACGTCGAGAAGCTGGCAACCCCCGACGTCACCATCGCCGACATGATCGGTGATCTCGACCCGATCAAGGCCGCTCGCGGTGGTCACCTGCTCGGCGACGAGCTGACCATGCATTTCGGTCTGCTGCCGCGCGCCAATCGGGGCATCTTTGCGATCAATGAACTCCCCGATCTCTCGGGCAAGATCCAGGTCGGCCTCTTCAACATCATGCAGGAAGGCGACGTCCAGATCAAGGGATACCCGGTCCGCCTGCCGCTCGACGTCCTGCTGGTGTTCACCGCCAATCCCGAGGACTACACGGCGCGCGGCAAGATCATCACGCCGCTCAAGGACCGCATCGGCTCGGAGATCCGCACCCACTACCCGCGCACCGTCGAGCTTGGCATGCAGGTGACGGCGCAGGAAGCCTGGCTCGATCGCCCGGCATCGCGGGTGCGCATTCCCGACTTCATCGCCGAGATGGTCGAACAGGTGGCCTTCACCGCACGGCGCGACAAGCGGGTGGACAAACGGGCCGGGGTGTCGCAGCGGTTGCCGATTTCACTGCTCGAGATCGTGACCAGCAACGCCGAACGCCGCGCCATGCGCAACCGCACGGGGCAAGCAGTGGCGCGCGTCGCCGACGTCTATGCCGGGTTGCCAGCGATCACCGGCAAGATCGAGCTCGAGTATGAGGGAGAGTTGCAGGGCGGTGACGCCGTGGCGCGGGAGATTATTCGCTCCGCGGCGGCCTATGTCTTTGGCGATCGGGCACCGACCGCGGATGTCGAAGAAGTCGTGACCTGGTTCGAACAGGGCGGTGCGCTCAAGATCGGCATCGACGATCGTTCCGAAACAAGCTGGCGCGCGTTCGGCGTGATTCCGGGATTGTTGCCGCTGGTGTATGATGCCGACCTCGCCACCGCCGGCGATCACGACCTGACGGTGGCGGCCTGCGAACTGGTGCTCGAAGCGCTCGCGGGCGAACAGCGGATCAGCCGCACCGACGACAACGGCTGGCAACGCGCGCGCCGGACCCGACCCGACAACTAGGCGCCGTGCCTGTTACTCGCGCCGGGCCTCGACAATCAATCGAGCCGCCCGTTCGAGGTCGATCCAGCCAGTGTTGATGACCAGATGGTAGAGCCGAGGGTCGGTCCAGTCGCGCTGATACCAGCGCCGATGATACGCAGCGCGATGGGCATCCACGTCGCGCACCTGCCGATCGGCCTCGGCGGGAGTGATCCCCAGTCGAGCCGCAATCACGCCACGCCGGTATTCTGGACTTGCTACCAGCTTGACATGCAAGGCGTCGTCGCGCCGCCCGATGACCGCCACCGCCGCGCGACCGACCAGGACCGCATGATTGCCGGCCGATTCTGCCACCACCTGTTCGGTGATCTCCTTGATCCGGGCATCCTCAAGCTCCGGTGGCTGCACCGTTCCGGGTGGGAGCGTTTCCGGAGTCGACGCGGAGAAGGCCCGCGCCACCCGTTCGACAAAGGTCGGTCCCCGCTCGACGCGCGCCTCGGCCTCCGCGGTCGAGACGCCTGCGCGGCGGGCGATCTCCTCGACCAGCTGATTGTCGACCAGGCGCCAACCGAGTTCGGTCGCCACCATCTGGGCAACCGAGGAGCCGCCTGCACCGTATTCGCGCGATATCGTGATGAGCATCAGGCTACTCCATGCCAGAGACGACGCTTGAGGATCGCCGTGCCAATGAGGGTAATGACGCCACTGATGGCGATGCTCCATGGTGCGCCAAGGTGCTCGGCAACGAAGCCAGCCTGGAATGCACCAATTGGTGCAAGCCCCAGCACCACGAACGAATAGACTGCCATGACGCGACCGCGCAGCTCAGCTGGCGCGGCGAGTTGCAGGCCGGTCGCGGTGACGATGCCCTGGCTGGCCATCGCAGCCCCCGCAAACGAGAGCACCAGCAGCGCCAGCGGCAGCGTCCGCATCCCCGCGAGCAGGATCACCGCCAAGCCAAGCACCGTCGCGGCGATCACCGCGATGCGCGGGCGCGAGAACTGCTCGCTCATCGCACCGATGCCGATCGCGCCGATCGCCGCACCAACACCCACCGCCGACGTCAGCAAACCATAGCCGGAGGCGTTCACCTTCAACACGTCGCTCGCGTACACGGCGAGGATGGGCACAAAGCTTCCCGCAAACACAGTCAGCAGCACCATCTGCATGGCCAGGCCACTCAAAACCGGCTGCGAGCGAATGAAACGGATGCCCGTGAACACCGATTCGCGTGCGTCATGGGCCTTTGGCACATGCACCTTCTGGATGCGCGACAGTCCGATCAGCACGGCGATGTAACTCAGGGCGTTCACGGCGAACGCCGCCCCGGGACCCGCGACAGCAACCAGGACGCCCGCGATCGCCGGACCAATCACCCGGGCGAGGTTGTAGGTCGTCGAGTTGATCGCCGCAGCCGACACCAGGTCCTGCGCCGGGACCAGCTCGACCAGGAACGCCTGCCGAGCCGGAACCTCGAATGCTGTCGCGAAGCCAAAGATCACCGCCAACCCCCACACCAGATGCACCGTGATGTGATGGGTGATCGTCAGCACGGCAAGGGAGGATGCCTCCAGCAGCATCACCGTCTGCAGCGCCATGATGAAGCGCCGCTTGTCGACCCGGTCGGCCACCACGCCACCGTAGAGCGTGAGCAGCAGGATCGGCAGCGTAGCGAGCGTTGTGGTCAACCCGACGGCAAAGGCCGAGTGGGTGAGCTGGAAGACCAGCCACCCCTCGGCGATCGACTGCATCCAGGTGCCGATCAGCGAAACGCCTTGGCCCGACAGGAAGCGGCGGAAGTCCGCGTGCCGCAGCGCCCGCAGGGGTCCGCGAATCGCGGTCGCGCCCAGGTCCCGGGCCGGCTGCATGGCCCGCTCCAGCAACGAATTCATGAGTTTCTCAAGCTAACGACGCCGGCAGCGGCTCCCGCCTCTTCTCTCCGGCGCTTTTTCCGTTAGCATCAACCATGCGCTTCACCACCTATTCCCGGTTCGTCGCTGGCATGGCCGATCAGGTCAACCTGCAGGCGCTGCTCGACCAGCTCGGTGATTTCCTGCTCCAATCGGGATTCGCCGGCACGCCGTGGTGGGGAGAGCCGGGCGACGGCGACGACGGCCGTACCATGGACGACCTCCGCGACGCCATCCTCAAGGCGCTGATGGAATCAGGTCAGCTTACCCCCGACATGCTCAAGCTGCTGCGCGGCGAATCAACCGGCTCGCCAGCTCGCGATGAACAGACCGCGGCCGACCTGGCCACTCTGCTCGACCGGATCGTCCAACGGCTGAGTGAAGAAGGGTACCTGCGCATCAACGGCGGCCAGGACAAACCGGGACCGTCGATGCAGACATCGCAGGGCCAGGAACGCGATGCCGCGCGCACAGTGCAGTTTGACCTGACCGAAAAGGGCGCCGATTTTCTCGGCTACAAGACACTCAAGGAGCTGCTCGGCGCACTCGGTCGCTCGGCGATCGGCGCCCACGAGACAGCGCAACTCGCCACCAGCAACGAGGCCGAAGCCGCCAGCCGGCCGTATGAGTTCGGCGACGTATTGAATCTCGACGTGCCGGCCACGCTCACCAGCGCCATCGCGCGGCATGGCCTCAAGGTGCCGATCGAGCTCGATTATCGGGACCTGATGGTGGTGCAGTCCGAGTATCGCTCGTCAGCCGCAACCGTGCTCATGCTCGATTGTTCGCATTCGATGATTCTCTACGGCGAGGACCGCTTCACGCCCGCCAAGAAAGTGGCATTGGCGCTGACGCACCTGATCCGCACCCACTATCCTGGCGATTCGATCCGCGTCGTGCTCTTCCACGACACCGCCGAAGAGATTCCCGTCGCGGCACTCGCGAATGTGCAGGTTGGTCCGTATCACACCAACACGGCCGAGGGGCTTGCGCTGGCGCGGCGGATTCTTGCCGGACAGCGCAAGGACATGAAGCAGATCATCATGATCACCGATGGCAAGCCATCGGCGCTGACGCTGCCCAACGGCCGGATCTATGTCAACTCCGGCGGTCTTGACCCCACTATCGTCAAGGCGACCTTCGCCGAGGTCGCGGCGTGCCGTCGCGGCAACATCATGATCAATACCTTCATGCTGGCGCGCGACCGACAGCTGGTGGAGTTCGTCAAGCAGGTCAGCCGCATCTGTCGGGGCAAGGCGTATTTCGCCAACCCGATGACGCTGGGCCAGTTTCTGCTGATGGATTTTCTGAAGGGGAAAACGCGACGAGTCGCTTAGGGCGCTCCATCAGCGAACAAATAACACCTGCTTCGCGGCGGCCGACGTGATATACGGTGCGGGAATCAACCCCGACGCATCCGGAGGTACGGTCGGATCGACATACGCGCGATCGCTGTGATGGGCCGGAGCATTGAAACTTCGCACCGGTACGTCGGTCACCGTAAAACGGAACAAGTACGACGTCGGTGCAATGCCGAGCAACCAATGGACGTTGCGGCAGTATTCTGAATTGGTCGTGTAGCCGCCGGGTCCCATCACGGTGTCGATCGCCTTCCGCAACATGACATGATCCGCAAACTCTTCGACCCGATCGTAGTGCCGGACAGCGACCTCGCCCTCGAGCAGATAGAATCCCGAAACGACCTGCGAATGTCCGTGGGGTGGAACCTGGTCACCGGCCCGGAGAATCAGGACGTCGGAGCGGATGCCAAGATACCGCAGCAGCCCGAAGCGCCGGGCCCAGAAGTCAAACCGCCCTTTTGGCTCCGCCGCCGAGACATCGCCGTGCAGTGAGGCGACATCCACCTTGTAGCCGCCGGGCCGATCGAGGTGAACACGTTTGGCGGGCAGGTCAACCGTCGTGCTGCACGCTACCGGATCCAGGCCGGCATAGAATCCGTCGAGATATTCGCGAAAGGCCTCCTCGCCGATTGTCCCGAACTGCATCAGCGCGGCGTGACCCCAGAGTCGGTTGTACGGGCTGGGATCGGTGAGCAAGCGTTGCAGCTGCGTGCGCACCATCAGGCCAGCCAGCGGCTTTTTCAGCATGGACCGGATTTCTTCGGCATGCGTCCGTCCTTCATCAAGTGAGAGACTGCCCCGCAATCCAGTGATCGTACCATGCAGACAGGTTCATCAAGGTCCAGATCCGGACGCCGTGATCAGCACTGCCCCGGTCATGTTCGGCGAGCATCTCGGCGATTCGATCATAACGGAAGAGGCCGCGTTCCTTCAAGCGCGATTCGAAAATCACCCGGCGGGCGAACCCGCCCAGGCCCTGCCGCAACCAATCCTCGATCGGCGCCGCGAATGGCTGCTTGGGGCGATCGATGATGGCGTCCGGGACGCGCCCGCGCATCGCTTCCTTGAACAGGTGCTTGGGATTCCACCCCTTGAGTTTGAGCGCGACCGGCAGCCCCATCGTATACTCGACCAGATGGTGGTCAAGGAACGGTTCACGCGCCTCCAGGCTCTGCGACATCGTGATCTTGTCGAGCCGCATCAGCAGCAATTCCGCCAGTCGCATGCGCAAGTCAATGTACATGACGCGGGCCCCCACGTCCGCCGTCGGCCACTGCCGCTCCAGGTCGCCGACAATCCGCTCGATGACACCCCGGGCGTGCTGGTCACTGGCTACACCGTCGGCCAGCAGCTCGTCCTTGGCCGCCTGATCGAATGCGACCGATCCGAGAAAGAGCTGCGGGCCGATCGCGGCCTGCTGCAAGACGCGGTGAAGCCGCTGCCCGGCTCCCGTGGTCCGATGTATGCCGCCGGCCAGCCCTGCCCCGACCCGAAGTACCGGGCGGGGCACTCGCAGTAACGGACGCCAAAAGCGCTCATAGCGCCGTAGGAAAGCCACCCGGGTATCGTATCCGAGGAACTGCTCGTCGCTGCCCTCTCCAGTCAGGACGACCGGAACACCGGCATCTTTCGCCAGCTTGCTGACGTAGTAGAGGGGCACGCACACTGGATCGGCGAGCGGTTCATCCTGCTGATGCACCAGCTCCGGCAGGTACCCTTCAACCTCCGGCACGCCGATCTCAATTTCGTGATGCTCGGTGCCGAATCGCTCGGCGATTTGCCGGGCGAACGCAAACTCACTGATCTCCGGCATGTCGCGCACGCCGACCGAAAAGGTTTTCACTCGCGCCGAACTCGTCGTCGCCATTTCGGCGACGACCGCGCTCGAGTCGAGGCCGCCGCTCAGAAACGCGCCCACCGGAACGTCGGCAACCATCCGCCGTGCAACCGCCCGGGAGAAGAGGTCACGCACCCGCGCAACAACTTCCCCTTCGTCTGTGCCGGTGACGGTCGCGGCCGAGGCCGCATCCCAGTAGGACCGCAGCGTGAGATGGCCGTGCTGGTCGGCCGTGAGCAGGTGGCCGGCGGGAAGCTTTTCGATCCCCGCGAACATCGTCTCGGGCGCGGGTGACGCCTTGAAGGTGAGGTAGTGACTCATCGCCACCGGATTCAGGTCGGCCGAGATGAGCGGATGAGCAAGAATCGCCTTGATTTCGGAGGCGAAGAGAAGCATTCCCTGTTGCTGGGTGTAGTAGAGCGGCTTGACACCGAGGCGGTCCCGGACCAGCAGCCAGCGCTGAACGCGATCATCCCAGATGCCGAAGGAAAACATGCCGACGAGTCGCTCCACGGCCGCCGGGCCCATCTCCTCGTAGAGATGGAGGACGACCTCGGTGTCGGTTTGCGACTGGAAAATATGCCCCTTGCGTTCGAGATCGGGGCGTAGCTCGCGATAGTTGTAGATCTCGCCGTTGAAAACGATGTGGATCGTGCCGTCTTCGTTGGTCATCGGCTGGTGCCCGTTGGGCGACAGATCAATGATGCTGAGGCGCCGAAAGCCGAGTCCGGCGCGGCCGGTACGGTCAATCCACCAACCAGCGTCGTCGGGACCACGATGCCGGATAGTATCGGTCATCCGGGCGAGCAAGGACTGGCTCAACGGGGCGGAGTTGTTAGCGTAATTGTGAATTCCGACGATACCACACACGCTGCAACTCCCGGAAAGTGCCTTGGTGCCAGACATTCTGCTCGGTCGGGACCGGGTCAGAGTCCCCGATCTCCCCAACGCCCGGCAATATCGGCACCGGGTCCCCGCATTATGATACTGTCCATCATGTCAGGAAGAATGGACCGGCAAGACCCGGACCAGCGCGTCGGCTTCGTGCTGCGCCTCGGCCGCGCACTGCATACCTCGGGGTACGCTGCTCATCGCCTGGAGGAGGCGCTCGAGCTCGCCAGCGAGCAGCTCGGGCTTCAAGCGCAGTTCTTCTCGACGCCGACATCGATCATGGCATCGTTTGGCCCGCAGGACGACCAGCGGACCTACATGATTCGTGTCTCCCCCGCCGATTCCGATCTCGGCAAGCTGGCCCGCGTCGACGAGGTCACCCGTCATGTCCTGAACGGCCTGCTCCTCCCCGCCGAAGGATCCGCCCAGATCGAAGCAATCGAACAGGCGCCGGAGCGATACGGGGTGGTAGTGCGGACCGCAGCGTTTGCCATCGTGTCGGGCGCGGCCGCCCGATTTCTGGGCGGCGGCTGGCACGAGGTAGCGGCGTCGGTGGTGGTCGGGCTGGCGATCGGTGTGCTCGCAGTCATTACCTCGCGAAATGCCGGCCTGCAACGGGTGTTCGAGCCACTCGCCGCGTGTGCGGCGTCCGTGCTGGCCACCGGCATCGCGGCGACCGGTTTTCCTGGTCACGTTGTCTGGCGTCATCGTCCTGATCCCTGGACTCACGCTGACCACGGCGATGATCGAACTGTCGAGCCGCCATCTCGCGTCGGGGACGGCGCGATTCATGGGCGCGCTGGTGTTGCTGCTGAGCATTGCGTTTGGCATCGCCATCGGCGCCAAGGCTGCAGCATTGGCAATCGGCGTACCGCACTCGAGCGCGATCGTCGCGATGCCGGCATGGACGCTGGTCGTCTCGCTGCTGGTGTCCCCGACCTGTTTTGCCATCCTGCTCAAGGCAGACGCCCGCGACCTGCCCTGGATCGTGGCCGCCGGCGTCGTGGCGTTTGCCGGTGCGCGGGTCGGCTCCGATGCCCTGGGCCCGGAGCTTGGCGCCTTTGTCGGCGGACTCGTCACCGGCATTGGCAGCAACTGGTATGCACGGCTTACCAACCGCCCTTCGCAGATCACCCTGGTTCCGGGGCTACTGCTGCTGGTCCCGGGAAGCGTCGGATTGCAATCGCTGGCGTCGCTGCTGGACCGCGACACTCAGGTCGGCGTGGACAGCGCCTTCCGGATGGTGCTGATCGCCGTATCACTGGTGGCCGGCATCCTGATCGCCAACGTCGTTTCGCCCCGGCGGAAGTTGATCGTGGCGCCAGCCGCCTAGCGACCTGCGACGATCGTGGCCACTTCACCGACCGCGAGCAGGCCGTCACCGTCCAACGCCAATGAAAGCAGCAGCGCCGGAATACCGCTCTGGTAGGACGTCCACTGCGCACCATCCCACCGCCACATCATGCCGCCGGCACCGACGACGTACAGGGACGACCCGATCGCGCGGACAGCACGGAGCGCCTGATCCGTTGGCGCCGGCAGCGTCGTGAAGCGCGAGCCGTCCCAGTGCAGCACGGTGCCGGCTTCGCCCACGATCCAGAGGTCGCGCGGTGACCGCCCCCAGACATCCCGCAGCTGATGCTGAGTCGGCACGCTCACCGCCGACCAGCGATCGCCATCGTACCGGAGCACCGTGCCGGTATCACCCACGGCCCAGATGTCGTTCCACGCGGTGCCCCAGACATGGCGCAGGAAGTTGCTGGTGTGGGTGGCGGTCGCCTGCCAGGTGCTGCCGTTCCAGGCCAGTGCCGTGCCCGAATCGCCGACGATCATCGACCGGTTCGCGACCGACCACCACACCGAGCGCAGCAACCCGTGGAACGGCGAGCTCTCCCGATGCCAGGTGACGCCGTCATATCGCAGGATCGTGCCGCTGTCGCCAACGATCAATCGCGCCGTGGCAGACGGTCCCGCAATGCCGTAGAGCGACACGCTGGTTGGTAGCGCAAGATTGCGCCATACCTCGCCCTCGCGTTCGAAAGCCAACCCACCCGATCCCACCGCGATCGCCGGTCCGTCCCCCGGCACATGCACGTCGTACAGGATCGCGCCATCGAGCGCAGGGTGCCAGCTACCACCACTGTCCGTCAGGATCGTGCCGAACCAGCCAGCGGCGACGTGTGCCCCGGCGTTGCCTGCAATTGCGCGGAGATTTTCGTGAGCGCCAATGGTCGGCACCAGGCTCCACGTTGCCCCGTCACCGCTGAGAATTCGGCCGCCATCGCCAACGGCGATGAAATGACCGGGCCCATCACTCCAGACATCGAAGAGGGTGAACGCCGTCGGCGACGGCACTACTCGCCACCGGCCCAGTTCACCCAGCACGATCGTCCCGGATGCCCCGACCGCCACCATTCGTCCGGCACCGTCACCGGTGATTGCGAAGAGCCCGGCCGTGGTCGGCGACGGGATCAGGCGCCACCCACCGGCGTCGCAACACTGCAACAGCACACCGTTCTGGCCCACTGCCGTCAGCGTGTTCTCGTCGGTGCCCCAGATCCCCCAGATCTCGGCCGGACCCGGCACCGGCATTGGCGTCCAGCCGGTCGCTCCATGGCGCAGGATCGTGCCGGACGATCCGGTCGCCCAGATGCGATCGCGATCGATCCCCCAGACGTCGAGCAGCGTAGCGGTGGTGCCAGACGAGTCACGTACCCACGAGCCATCGGTAGTGCGATGCAGCAGCACGCCGCCGCTCGCCGTGGCGTACACGCTGCTGCTATCAGCCGACCAGATGCCGGTGATCGTTTCCACCGTCGGCGTCGGCTCGACATGCCAACCGCCGTTCCCAGCGGCGAGGATGAGTCCACTCTGGCCGCCGACCCACATCTGCGCTGACGAGGGAGCCCATGCCGCCAGGAATGTCGCGTTGGTGACTCCGCTGCGAACCACGTTGAACGTGGTCAGTGCCGGCGCGGATAGCGGAGCAATTGTGTCATCGGGAGCCAGACATCCCGACAACAGCAGCAATGACAGGACAGCCAGCGCTCGCCGCATCGACGGACTAGAGACCGAGGAGCGCAGGGAGTGCTGCGACGCTCGCAATGATGGCATCGTGCGGATGCACGACGAGACTTTCGTGCGAGTGTGTGCCGCTCAGCACACCGACCACCATGCCGCAGCGGGCCATCGTCCCCTCGTGCAGGTCGATCGGTGTGTCGCCGACCTTGGCCACCTCGCCTGCCGGGACGTCGCCGAGTCGCTGGCGTAGTGCATCGATCATATCAGGGTGCGGCCGGCCGCGGCGTACTTCGTCGCTGGCGATCGTTGCATCGATCGGCGCGCCGTCACCAGACCAACCCAATCGGGTGAGGATCACGTCGAGGAGCGCCCGCGAAAAGCCGGTGTCGAGTGCAATCCCGATCCCGGCGGCACGCAGGGCGGCGAATGTTTCGAGCGTCCCTGGCACCGGGGCAACCTTCGGAGACTCACGGTAATAACCGCGCATCCGGGCGACAAAATCGGCATGGATCGCTTCCGCGCGAGGCAGCAGTTCATCGCGACCGTGACCCTCGATCAGGGTGCGAATGGCCTGGGGCTTGGCCAGCCCCGCCACGCCGGCCATGGCGCCGTCACGGAGCACCAGCCCGGCCGCCCCAAGGGCGTCCCGCATGGTGCGCTGGACGGCGCCATTGTCGCTGGCGACCGTAGTCCCGGCCACGTCAAATACCACCATTGTTATTGCCATCCGGCCTCTCGCTGATAGCTTCCTCGACGCGGCACCGCCTCGGCCCGCGCGACCTCGACCCCAGATGCCCCATGACGATCCGACACACCGTTCTCGCCAC
Organism: Gemmatimonadales bacterium; assembly: GCA_036499125.1. GTDB lineage: Bacteria > Gemmatimonadota > Gemmatimonadetes > Gemmatimonadales > GWC2-71-9 > Palsa-1233. The sequence goes on along the minus strand of DASYEH010000006.1, from coordinate 28,640 downwards.
GCTTGCCCTTGCTGCCGTGACCGCGTGCGGTCGGAAGGGTGCCCGCTCTGCTGACTTCGACAGCGCCACCGCGGCGGCGCTTGCAGCCGGCGGCGGGGCCGCAATGGCAAACCTGCCCAAGGTTGGTCACGTCATGAGCTTCGAACTCGCCCATGGTGTCGATTCCACCCATATGCCCTACGGTGGCGCGACCCAGACCTTCGAGTCCAGCGACTCTGTCTTCGTGTCGATCCGGACGATCTTCGTGCCCGCCGGCGCGAACCTTACCGTGCAGGTGATGTCGGGCAAGCAGGTGCTTGATTCCGCCCGCACTACCAGCACCGCAGCGGATACCAGCGGCGTTGCAAGGATGTCGGTCAGTTTCGCGCCGCCGACTGCAAAGGGCTGGACCGCCGGTGCCTATGAGGCGCAGGTCTACCTCGATGGCAAGTTCCAGGTCAGTCGGCCGTTCGAGATTCGCAAGCCGAACTGAATGCTGGCGCGTCAGGATTCGCCGTTCAATCTACGGTGGCCGGGGTCACTGGCCGCCCAGTAGAATCAGGCCATGTCGATTCGCTCTGCTGCCCGCATGCCGTCACGCCGCACCCTGCTCGGCGCCGTACAACGCCGGGATCCGGCCTGGGACGGCCTCTTTATTGTGGCCGTCCAGACCACCGGCATTGCCTGCCGCCCGACTTGCCCTTCACGTCCCGCCCGCCCTGAAAACCTGGCGTTCTATCCCGACTTGCCAGCAGCCGTGGCGGCCGGCTTTCGGCCCTGTCTCCGCTGTCGGCCGCAGGAGCCAGCTGGTCCGCCGGCGTGGTGGCCGCAACTGCTCGCCCTGGTCGATCGCCCCGACGCTCCACGCCTTACCGATCGCGGGCTCGCGGAGGCTGGCCTTGACCCGGTGCGGGTGCGCCGTCATTGCCTCCGCACCTTTGGCGTGACCTTTCACGCCTGGCTGCGCGCCCGGCGCTTGACCCAGGCGCAACAGGAACTTCGGCATGGCAAGCCACTCGACCGAGTGATCATCGAGTCGTCATGGGAATCGCACAGCGGATTTCGCACCGCATATACCCAGCTGGTCGGTGCGCCGCCGGGGCGAGCCCGCCATGTCGAGCCACTGATCACCACGATGTACAGTTCGCCGCTCGGGCCGATGATCGCCGCTGCCATTGACGAAGGGGTGGTATTGCTGGAGTTCGGCGAAATCGGGCGGGTCAGCCATCAGATCGAACGACTGCGTCGCTGGTTTGACGGCCCGGCGGTGGCCGGCACCCATCCTCATCTGACCCGGTTGACGGACGAACTCGACCAATATTTCGCCGGCACGCGGCGCGACTTCACGGTGCCGGTCGTCTTGCGCGGATCGGCGTTTGAAGTCAGCGTCTGGCGAGCGTTGCTGGAGATTCCCTACGGCGTGACCTGTTCGTACGCCGACATCGCCCGCCGGGTCGACAACCCGCGCGCCGTGCGCGCCGTGGGCAGTGCCAACGGCCGCAACCGGATGCCGATCATTGTGCCCTGTCATCGGGTCGTCAATACGGGCGGCAAGCTTGGTGGCTACGGCGGCGGGTTGTGGCGGAAGGTGCGCCTGCTCGAACTGGAAGGGGTGATGACCCCGGCGCTCGCCGGCGACGCCGCGTGAGCGCCTAGCCCAGCACCAGCTTGAGTCCGGCGGCCACCAGCACGACGCCCAGCACGCCACGCAGCGCCGCCGACGGCAACTTCCTGCTGCCAAGCCAGGCGCCCAACAATCCACCAACCAGCGCGGCAAGGGCCCAGGCCGGAGCCACCTGACGGGCGGCTGCTACCGCAGTACCCTGACCAAGCAATCCGGACGCCGAGTTGACCAGGATGAACGCGACCGAAGTCGCCGCGGTCGTACGCAAGTCAGCCCAGCCAGCCAGCAGCAATAACGGACTGAGAAAGATTCCACCCCCCACCCCAGTCAACCCTGAGAGCAGGCCCAGCCCGACGCCGGTTGCCAGCGCGACCGGGATCGACAAGGTGCGTGTCGCTTCGTCACGCGTCCGCAATGTGATGAAAAATCGGATCGCCGACAGCAGCAGCACGACACCGACGATCACCTTGTAGGTCGATCCGGGCAGCGTCAGCCGGCCACCAAGGTATGCCGCGGGGATGGAGCCGAGCGCGAATGGCCAGAACAGCTTCCAACGGAAGTATCCGGCGCGCGCGAACTGTACCGTGCCAATCGTGGCCACCAACAGGTTGAGCAGCAGAGCGGTGGGCCGCATCAGTGCTGGCGCCGTGCCGAGGAATGCCATCACGGCGAGATAACCCGACGCACCCGCATGACCGACCGAACTGTACAGCAGTGCCGCGAGAAAAATCAGCGCACTGCCCAGCGCCACCACCGCTCAACGCCCGCGCTTGGGGCAGCTCGCCGGTGCCACTTCCGGCATCGACTTGGCATCCATCCCGGGATGCCACGTCGGCGTCGGCCCATTGGCGAGGTGGCCGACCGCTTCGCTCGCCGACGCGATCACCCGCGTCATGTGATCGAAGTCGATCTTGCTCACGTCATCGCCGACCTGGTGGTAATCCGAATGCAGATTGAAGGTCGACAACGTGTGCGCCACGATGCCGAGTTCCGCAAAGCCGTAGTTGTCGCTGCGCCGGAAAAAGACCTGACAGGGCCGCGGATCGGGCACAATGGCGATGCCATATTCCTTGAGCATGTCGCCCATCGACGAGCGCGCATAGCCCGTGAGCCATGCCTTGCCGGGACCGCCAGCGAGTGAATCAGGACGGCCGATCATTTCGATCTCGAAGCCAGCCACCACCTGCGACAGGGGAAAGCGTGGATGCGCCAGGTAATAGTTGGTGCCGAGAAGGCCGAGCTCTTCGCCGGTCATGTTGGCAAAGACCACGGTACGCTTGGGGCGGTGCGCCATCAGGTGTCGCGCCACTTCCAGCACCGCGGTCGTGCCCGATGCGTCGTCATCGGCGCCGTTGTAGATCGAGTCGCCGTTGACCGGCTTGGCGGCGATACCAAGGTGATCGTAGTGCGATAGCACCACGATGACCTGATTGCGAAGCACCGGATCGGAGCCCGGAATGTATCCGATCACGTTGACCGGCCGACGGCGCCGCGCGGCCGGGTAGCTGTCGAGCGCCGCAACGTTCTTCAGCACCGTGAGGCGTTTGCCAGTCGCCGGGACAACCATCGGAACGAACTGGAAATAGGCACTATCCCCGCCGGGCGTCAGGCCGATCTTCTTCATCTCGCGGGCAAGAAAGCGTGCGGCGCGGTCGCCGCCCGGTGTCGCGGTGCCGCGCCCTTCCATCGAGTCATCGGCGAGCGCGCGCTCGATCCGCTCGACATTCGCGCGGTCAGCAGCAGACGGCGCAGGCGCGCCCGAGGCGACGCTGGCGGCCGGAACAGGCGTACTGGCAGGGGCAGCGTGACCACCGCAGGCCGCCGCAAGAACACACAACACGAGAAGATGACGAGACACGAAAGACTCCAGGGTGATGCTTGTCGGAGGGGGTTAAAGCGCGGCGCTCGGTCCCGCGCCGGCGACGACGCCGAGACCAACCAGCGCCATCGCCAGCAACGGAATGAGCGGACTATCGAGATTCATCGCGGCAAGCGGTGCGGCCAGTGCGAAGCCGCAGAGGCCGCCGATCGAACCGCCGCGCCGACGTTCGACGTTGAACCAGCCGAATCGGCCGAGCAGCTTGATCGCCAGAAGGATCGTCAGCGTGCCAAGCACCACGGCGCCGAGGAAGACATCCTGCTGACCGAACGGACGGCCGATCAGTGAGCCCACCACGGCACCGCAATAGGTCAGCAACCACGCCACCAGGAAGACTCGAAGGATGCGCATCGCCGCGAAGATTACTGGACGGTGAACGGCTGCACCATCCCGTGGGCTACGTGCGGCTTGCCATCCGGTGCGTCAAGAAAACAGAAGAGGGCGTATTGCCCAGGGACAATGTCGACCGCGGCGTAGTTCGTCTCCCCGGCCTGCATCGCCGTGATACCATCAAGCGTCAGGAACGGTGGTGGTCCATCGGGCTTCTGCAACCAGCCCAGCACGTCGGCCGGCGTCTTGCCATCCTCCAAGTGCACCAGCACCATCTCGTGCGGCTGGCCCGCGGCAGTCTCGACCTTGAGCACGTGGTGCCCGGCGGTGAGCGGCTTCGAGAGATCCCACTGATAGTCGTGCATTGTCACGTCGATGTCCGCGACCGGCGGGACCGCCGTGGGCCCGCTGGCCGGCGTGACCGTCATCGCGGCCAGCATCCCCTTGGCGACATGCGGCACGCCGTCCGGACCCGGGATCATGCAGTACCAGACGTAATTCCCCGGCGTCAGGTCAATGGTCACCTCGGAGCTGTTCTGCGGTCCGCCCATGAGCGTGATCCAGGCTGGTGGCGGCCCCGACTTGGCCACCGCCGCACGGAAATCGTCGATCGTCTTGTTGGAATCGAGGCGGATCAACCCCGCCTGATGATCTTCCTTGCCACTGTTCCTGGTGCGGAATGTCACGTACCCGGCCGGCATCGTGGTCGGTGCCGCGATCGCGTAGTCTGACAGGGTGATCTCGCTGATCGGGGCCGCCGGCGCGGCGGAACTGGCGGTCGGCGCCGGTCGGTTGCAGGCGCTGAACCCGAGGACCAATCCTGCCGCGACGAAACGACGAGCGGGCATCGAAACTCCTGTTGGGAAGGTGATATTGATGCTCCCAAAGGCTAGACCCCGCGCCGCCGATACGCCAGTGCGCTCAGATCCCGCGCACGGTGATACTCTCGCCGGCGGCGCCCATCGCAACCAGCGGGACGGCCAGTACGGCGGCGATCCACATCCAGGTCGGATGCGGAAAGAGCGACAGATAGTGGATGTTCTTGACCGTGAACAGCACCGTGAAGATCAGCGGCGCGACTCGGCTGCGATCGATGCGCATCGCAATCCGGCTACCGACATAGGCCGCCAGCAGCCAGCCGGCCACCACCAGCGCAAGTGATGCGAACGGGAACTCACCCCGCTCGAGCGCCTGCTCGACCTGGGTGGCGTTAGTCGGATCCAGCCCCGGAGGCATGCTGACCTGCTGGGCCAGATGCTCGAGCAGATTGACAACCACAAACGCAGCGATGCAGGCAACCAGCACAGCCACGATGCGCCTGACAGCAGGGGTCATCGGTCATCCTTCAAGGTGTGAACGCCCGGCGCCGGAGCGGAACCGTGGTTCGCGTAGTATCGGCGCGCCATCGGCAGAGCTGATGAAGGGACGCCAGGACCGTGCAAACGTGAAGGACGGCGCTGGCCGGCGCCCAGACACGGTCACCTTGGGATGTGGAAGATCCGTCCCCACCGGGTGGCGGTGAAGAACGGCAGCGGGCGATAGCTGGTGCCGTCCCACGAGTAATAGATGATCATCGGCGTACCACGGACGTTGGTGCGCGGCACGAATCCCCAGTAACGCGCATCGCGCGACTCGTCGCGGTTGTCGCCCATCATCCAGAGCGAATCGTGCGGCACCACGATCGGGCCCCACTCGTGCACATCCGGGAGGTAGTGCGCCGGGTCGGCGCCGATGTAATGCGGCAACTGCAGCGCCCGCATCTGGCCACGCGTCACCGAGTCAGCCGTGTACTCCGGATGGAGCTGCTGGGTGTACGGTTCCTCAAGCAGCTTGCCGTTGCGGTACAGTGCCCCCGCCTTCATCTGTAGCGTGTCGCCGGGCACGCCAATCAGCCGCTTGACCAGGATCGAGTCCTCGATCGGTGAGATGAACACCACAATGTCACCGCGGCGCGGCTCGCGAATCGCCGGCAGGTGGGCATGGATGAACGGGATCTTGGCGCCGTAAATGAACTTGTTGACGAAGAGCACATCGCCCACCATCAACGTCTTCTCCATGCTCGGCGACGGAATGAAGTACGCCTGCAGCAGGAATGTGCTCAGCACCAGCCAGATGCCGACGGCCCATGCAGCCGCCCGCACCCATTCGAGCGTCTTCTTCTTGGCGACTTCAATCCCTGTGGCCTTCGGCTCGGTCACGCCGGCCTCCGCTCGGATTCTTCAGGTTTGAGCCGCGCCGCATACCCCTGGCGCAGCTTGGCCATCTTCGGCGCGATCATCGCCGCGCAATATGCCTGCGCCGGATGCTGTTCAAAATAGCGCTGGTGATAGGCCTCGGCTGGGTAGAACGCCGTGAACGGCGTCAGCTCGGTCATGATCGGGTGGTCGAACGCCTGCTCCCGCTCCAGTTCACCGATCACCTCCCGGGCGACGCGTTCCTGCTCCGCCGAAGCGTAGAAGATCACCGAGCGATACTGCGTGCCAAGATCAGGCCCCTGCCGATTGAGCGTGGTCGGGTCGTGAAAGGCAAAGAAGAGCTTCAGCAAGTCGTGCAACGAGATGACCGCTGGGTCGAAGGTGACTTGAATCACCTCCGCGTGCCCGGTGACACCGCTGCACACGCGCTCGTACGTCGGGTTGGGCACTCGACCGCCGGAGTAACCGGAGACGACCGATTCCACACCGAGCAGGCGGTCGAAGACCGGCTCCAGGCACCAGAAACAGCCGCCACCGATTGTCAGTTGTTCGCTCATCGTTCCCTCAGAAGTCCCAGACCGCTGTCGCGCCCGGCCCAAACCGGAGCTGCGACCGCGGCCCAAAACGGTAGATCGCGTTGGCTGGATGCTCTCGCGTCAGCACAAAGCGCAGCTGCTTGATGCCTGCACCGGCGTAGGGCGGGATCAGGCGCAGCGTGAAATCAGATAGAAACAGGATCGCACCTTCGCCCTGCAGCACAACGCGAACGCTATCGCGCTGCGCCAGGGCGACCACCCGGGTAATCTGGTCGACCGGCATCGCCAGCGTCGCCCCGCTGACCGAGGCCAGGAAGCGGGTCGAGTCCGCAAACGCCGCCAGAAAGCGATGGGCCGAGCGATCTTCGGGCGCCGCAAAATCGTGAACGGCCAGCTCGTTCGACGCCGCGTCGCTGTACATCGCGATCAATACGGTCACGCCACCCCGTGGCCCGGCAATCACCGTCGCGTGCGACATGCCATACCCCGCCCCGCCAGTTACCGTGGCCGGGGCTTCCGCCGTTGCCCGAAGCAATGTCTGCAACGGTCCGAAGTCGACCGCGCGTTCGACGCCGAGGACCACACTGTCGCTCGGTTCCGCCTGCCGCATCCTCAACGTGATCCAGTTGTACCGGCCGAGCAGATCCTCACCCGCCCCTGCCGGTCGCACGGCAGCAAAATCCTTGACCAGAAACGGGGAGGCCGTCACGTCGTGCCACGTGGCCGAATCGAGTGCCAGATCGAGATGGTTGAGCACCAGCGGGACCGGTCGTTGTGCCTCGAGCGGCAATGTGACGCATGCCAACATCGCGATCAGCGCGCACCAGCGGCGACCAGGTTTCCAACCCGTCATCGGTTGCTGACCAGCCGGGCCAGCTCGAACGCCGCCAGTGCCGCCACGCCGCCTACCGACAGCGTCTGCAACGCGCTCCGCATCCGGCTCGCGCCCGTAAAGATTCCCTTGACCCAACCAAAGATCAGCAGCGTCGTCAGCGTGATCCCGATCGACCAGTGCAGCGCCTGATGAATGTCGGACGTGGCGAAGTACGCCGAGAGTGGCACCATGCCGCCGACCAGGTAGGACAGGGCAATGGTCGCAGCGCTTCGCAACGCGCGATTCGGATGCGGTGCTTCCAGCCCAAGCTCGAAACGCATCATGAAGCGAACCCAGTCATCGGGACGCTGGCGAAAGGAATCGATCACCGCCGCGCTCTCTGCCGGCGTGACACCGTAATCGGCAAAGACCTCGACGATTTCCTGCGCCTCGCGATCCGGCACTACCGCCACTTCACGGTATTCGCGTGCCAGCTCGCTGGCGTAATGCTCGGCGTCACTGCGCGCGGCGAGATAACCGCCCAACCCCATGGCGATTGCGCCGGCCGCGATTTCGGCCAGACCGGCAGTGATCACAATGTTGGTCTGCGCGATGGCGCCGGAAAGACCGGCCGCCAGCGCGAACGGCACCGTCAGGCCATCGGACATCCCGATGACGACGTCGCGGACCGTTTCGGGAGCCCGGAAGTGTGCTTCGTGCCCGTTCGGGTCGTGCATGGTCAGGTTCTCTCGCTACGGGGAAAGCGTCGCATCCAGCGCTCCAATCATCAGTCCGTCTGCAGCACCGATTGCCTCGCCCAGCCGCACCACCGTGGCCGGCAATCTGGTCTGTTCGACGTCGTCATCGACAGCTCGGGAGCGCCCTGCAGGCCCGGCGCTACCAGCCACCGCGGGGATCGGGAAGCGGGGTGAGCCGGGCTTCGATTTCCGCTCGGCGAGGCGCCAGTGCCGGCGGCAGGACCAGCTCGTGGCCGAGCCGCTCGACTGGCAAATCGATCGTGAATCCGGGGCCCTTGGTCGCCAGTTCATACAGGACGCCGCTCGGCTCGCGGAAATAGATCGACTGGAAGTAGAAGCGGTCGACGATCGGCGTCGAGGCAATACCCGACCCATGCAGCCGTTCCAGCCAGCGTTCGTGCTCGGTCCGCTCGGTCGCCCAGGCGATGTGGTGAACCGTTCCGGCGCCCGCGCGTCCCGCCAGTGTCGGCGGCACGTCAAAGGCGATCCGGCCATGCCGGGCAGGTCCGGCCAGCTCCCACTGCCGCTCCCCGGCCGGAGCCGCGCCGAGGATGTCTTCCAGCATCCGGCCGCTGCTGGTCAGCCGGGCGCCGTAGGCCCGAACGCTGTCGAATCCCTGCAGCCGGTGCTCGGCCGGGATCTCGGGATGCTCCGCCGTGAGCGGTGCGTCGCCTCCCACCACCGCAACGAGCTCCAGGCCGAGCCCCTCGGGATCCTCGAACCGCAGCCGATCCTCGAACCGACTCGTCATGACGCCGCGGCCGCTCAGGCGGCTGTCCCAGAAGTCGAGCGCCGCGTAGGAGTTGACCCTCAACGTGATCCGGTAGACCATCCCCGACCCGGCGCGGCCCGGGGTGGCCCCCGGATATTCGAAGAAAGTCAGGTCCGCGCCGGGCGAGCCCAGTTCGTCGGCGTAGAAGAGGTGGTAGACGTACGGATCATCCTGATTCACGCTCTTTGCCACCAGGCGAAGGCCCAGGACGCCCGTGTAAAAGGCCAGGTTGGCCCGAGCGTCGCCCGTGATGCAGGAGATGTGGTGGATGCCGTCGAGTCGCATCCCCCAAAATAACGCCCTCGGCAAGTGGCCCCCTTGCGCAAAGTCCGGAATGGCGTTTGCTTTGTATTCTACGATCCCCATGCACCATTCCGGAACATGGACAGGCTTCACGGGAACGCAGCACCGGCAGGGGTAACCCTCCAGGTTGCGGACACCCCGATCGTATCCGCCCACGGCCATTCGGTCTTAAGCGGGAAGTCGACCCCGGCGCGAGGGGATGATCGCGAACTGTAGTCGGTCGCACGGCATCCGTCCGGAAGCTCCGATTACACCAATTATTCAGGAGCAGGACAGCATGCGTACAACCGGCACGGTCAAGTGGTTCAATGATGCGAAGGGCTTTGGTTTCATCACCCCCGAGAACGGTGAAAAGGATTGCTTCGTTCACCACTCGGCGATTCAGGCCCAGGGCTTCAAGTCGCTCTCCGAAGGAGAGCGCGTTGAGTTCGACATCGTCCAGGGCGCCAAGGGCCCGGCGGCGGAGAACGTCGTGAAGCTCGGCCGCTAAGGCCCAGCTGCTCGTTGCGGCCCCCGGGCCAAGACGCCAGACAGGCGGCTCACTTCGGTGAGCCGCCTGTTTTGTATCTGGCATCATGGATCGTCAGTCGCGGTACCAACCTGCGATCAGACTTCCCACCCGGAACGATATCCCGGCTTGAGATACTGATTGGCGTCGGGCGCATTGGTCACGCTGCTGGTGGTGGCATCGTAATAGATCTTCTTCCCCTGCCCCGCGCGCAGCGCCACGATCCCCAGCAGCATCGTCTCCGTCAGCGTCGCCGCATATTCAAACGGCGAGCTCGCCTTGCCGTTCCCCTTGCAGGCCTCAGCCCAGTTCATCTCGTGCGACGTCGTCACCCGCGGATAGGTCTGCGGCACGGCCGCCGTCTTCTGCATCAGGTCGCGCGGGAAGAGCTGCGGATTCGCACCGTAGGTCTGGTGCATCAGCAATCCCTTGTCGCCAATGAAGAAGACACCGCCCTCGGACACCAGCGTGACATCGTCCGGCAACATCGCGGGCCGCGGCGGATAGAGCCCGCCATCGAACCAGCTCAACCGCACTGGCGGCTGGTTGCCCCGCGCCGCAAACTGGTAGTGCACTGTCGTGGCGAGCGGATAGGTCGCCGGATTGCGCGACGAACCGCCCCACGCCGTCGAGGTCCCCTCGATGCTCTCCGGTGCCGCGAGGCCGAGCGCCCAGAACGGATGGTCGATCAGGTGGGCACCCATGTCGCCCAGCGCGCCGACACCGAAATCGAGCCAGCCACGCCAGTTGAACGGATGGTAGATCGGATGATACTCGACATCATGCGCGCACGGCGCCGTATACAGCTCCCAGTTGAGCGAGGCCGGCGGCGAGTAGTTGTCGTTCCACAACCCGGCAGCGACGAGTGAGTCGATCATGCCCTGGTTCCACTCCGGCGCACCGGCCACCGTGGTCGGCGTGCCCGGCGCATACACCGGCGGCACCGGTGCCGCGCCCGGTGGCTGCGGAATGGCGCGGCCCGGCCGCGGAATGCCCTGCGGCCACCACCCCTTGGGACGGTTGGTCCACACCTGCACTTCGCGCACCGGCCCGATCAGCCCCGCTTGCACCCATTCGTTGATCAGCCGTGCATCGTTGGTCGAATGCCCCTGATTCCCCATCTGGGTGACCACGCCACTGGTCCGCGCCAGTTCGCGCAACACGCGCGCCTCGTGCACGGAATGGGTCAGCGGCTTCTGCACGTAGACATGCTTCTTGAGCTGCATCGCCGACTTGGCAATGATGGCGTGGGCATGATCGGGGGTGGCGACGACAATACCGTCAATGTCCTTCTGTTTGTCGAGCATCTCACGGAAGTCGGCGTAACGACGCGCCTTGGCAAACTGGTCGCGCAACGCGAGCGCCGACGCTTCGGGCTGCTTGCCGTTATTGATCCGCAGCCGGTCGGCCAGCGAGCGATCGACATAGCCGAAGTCGACATCGCACACTGCCACGATATTCTGGCTGGTCAGCGCCTGGGCGTTGTCCATCCCTTTCCCGCCGGCGCCGACAATTGCGACATTGAGGGTGTCGCTGGGGGCCTGGAAGCCACGACCCAGCACATGACGGGGAACAATCATCGCGCTGAGCGCCGCGTTCGCCGATCCGGCGACAAAATGGCGCCGGGTCACTTTACGTGAAGACATCGGACCGCCTGATCTGTGAGGATGCTGCGAAAGCTAGAGCGTTGCGCCGAGGGCGCAACGCGGTCGTACTAGGCGGTCGTCGCCGCCTGGACAGCCTGCCGAAACGCCAGCGGCGCCTGGATGTTGTCGAATGGTTCATGAGTACCACCGCTGCCAGTCACCACGATCTCGCCAAAGTTGAACATCCGTCCTGGCACGCTCTGGGTCACGGTGATCCCCTCAATCTTGGAGAGGAGCAGCTCCATCGAGTGCGTGGTGGTCACACCCATCTTGATGATCACGCGCTTGTTGGTCACCGCAAACTCCGAGCTGCGACGACGCACCCATGCGACCAGGACGCCAACCAGCGCAAGCGCGAGCACGACTGTGGCGACAATCATCACCGTCCGGTTGGTGCTGGCAGTCCACTGATCGCGGTACCGCGCCACCAGCCACGCCTCAAGCGCCATCACCACGAGGGCCGTCAGCACTGGCATCACGAAGATCTTCCAGTGCAGATGGGTCCGGAAGGTGACGACTTCGCCCGGCAGCAGGTGGTTGTCGATGTAGCTCATGCGACGCTCCGGCGAGGGCTGTTACGCAAGCTCGGCGAGGGCCTGCAGCAGCGCGGTGCGGTGCGGTTCAGCCAGCGGTGCCAGAAACTCGGCGCGAACAGCAGCCAGTTCCGCCGCACCGCTCTGCTGCCGCGACTGGCCAGCCGCGGTCACTTCGGCCAGCACGCTGCGGCGGTCAGCTGGGTCATCAACCCGCCGCACTAATCCGTCGGCCTCGAGCCGGTCGACCAGCTGCGTCATGTTCGAACGAACGCAGCTCAGCCGAGCGGCGAGTTCGCTCAGCGCCAGCGGCTCGCCCGCCTGCACCAGCTGCGTCAGTACGCTCAGCTTGGACGCCGACAGGCCAACCGGCGCGAGCCGCTGTTCGACGCGATCCTCGAGCATGTGCGCCGCGCCAAGCAAAGCATATACCAGTTGCTGGTCGGCAGAAGCGGGGGCTTCGGTGGTTGTGGCCGCATGATTCATAACTGGACAATACCCCGCCGGTCAGCGTGACGTCAAGCGTGAGGTGCGAACATCAGGAACGCGATCAGGATCAGCTCCATCATGACCAGCAGGACGAGTGACAGCGTCAGCCGGCGCGTCCACCGATTCGCCGCCAGGCTCGGCTCGTCGAGATAGTAACGGTCGTCGCCAACCGCACGGATCACCGCCTGCCGCTGCAAACGCCTGAGCGCGACCCCAGCATGCACATCGACCGACTCGAGGGTGACCGCGCGAGCCGCATCCGTCACGTCACGACGCTGGAAGGCGCGCACGATATCCTGTTCCTTGCGCATCATCATCGCGACGGCCGCTGCTGTACCCATGGACACTCCGGCGGTCAGGGTTCGAGACGATCAGAGTTCCGGCACCTTCTGCCATGAACCATACATCGGATTTGGCAGCAGGTAATACCGGTGACCGAACTCGGCGTAGCCATCCGGGGTGTCGCGTACGCTCTGGGTCAGTCCCGGAAAGTCCTGGATGTTGTCGCCGATCCACTCGACCACCGTGAGCGGCGGGATGCCCGGGGCCGCTCCCCCCTGCTGGACCAGCGCAAAACGGGGATTCTTGTCACTCGGACCGGTCTGGCAGAGTACCACGTCCGCTCGGACCCCGATCCGCGTCAAGTTGGCGCGAGTGGCGCCGCAGAGCGAATCGGCACGATTCGTCACGATCACGACCCGGCCGCCGCGCGCCTGCACTGCTCGGGCGAACTCCGCCGCGCCAGGAATCGCGGTGGCCGCGCCCTTACGTACCCAGACCGCCCATTCCTGTTCGTTGTACGTCAGGCCGCGATCAGCCAGCTGCCGCTCGTTCAGCGAATTGTCGAGCACCGTCTCGTCCGCATCGAGAATCACACCCCACCGGCCGGCCGCCATGCCCTGCGTCAGTTCAGCAAGGTGTTCGGTCGCGTCGCGGTATATCTCGCGCGCGAGCCCACGGTATTCAGCCGAGGCGCGAAACCAGTGCAGGTCATTGCGGACCGGCGGCGACTGCGCCGGAACGGGCGCCGGCGCGGGCCGTGCTGATCCGCAGGCCATCGTCCACAGCGCCGCCAGGGTGGCAGCGCTTCGACGCCAGCGCCTCACGCCTTGCTGTTCCGTCGGCTCAAGTTCGGCGGATCCTCACCCAGCGCCGTCGCCAGGTCGGAGAGATGCTCCTGCTCCTGCTTGAGGATCTCGCGGATGTGCTCGGCGATGGCGTACTCGCTCAACGCCTCGCACTGCTTGACGCGCGCCCGGTAGTTCAGGATCGTCTCGCGTTCGTTCTCCAGATCGAAGCGCAGCATCTGCTCCGGCTTGGAAGAGGTCTTGACTGCCTTCGGCGTGACGGTCGGGTCGCCCCCGAGGTAGTCGATCTGCTTGGCGATCGTCAGCGCGTGATCGAGCTCTTCCCGGGCATGCTTTTCGAGTTCGGCGGCGATCGACATGTATGCCGCGCCCTTGAGTACCTGGGAATAATTGACGTACGCAATGATTGCCTGGAATTCCCGGGCGAGATCCTCATTGAGCAGGTCGATCAGCTTTTCGCGGGAGACGGGTCCGTCAGCAACTTCGGCGGCGGAGGATTTCGAGTGGGCCACGGGCGCTTCCTTGTAGAGGTGACAGGTGCTGCTGCCGTGCTAGACGAGCAGCCGTTCGCGAATCACACGGCTAGCAGAGCAGCCGTTCCAGCAGGGCGACGTCCGCAGGCTTGGTCATATGGTGGTCGAACCCGGCCGCCAGCGAGCGCGCGCGGTCTTCTTCCCGGACGTAGCCACTGAGTGCCACGAGCAGGAGGTCACGCCGCCGCCGTACCCGCAGTTCTGACGCCACCTCATAGCCATTCTTGCCCGGCATCTCGATATCCAGGATCACGGCATGCGGCTCGAACTCCCATTCCAGCTGCAATCCGGCGACCGCCCCCTGCGCCGTGCGGACGTCGTGGCCCCAGACGCGAAGCAGCATCCCTAGCGAATCGGCGGAGTCCACCGAATCGTCAATGATCAGGACGCGCTGGCGCTTGAGTTCGACCTTGGGGCGGCCACCCACCACCAGCGGCGCCGAAGCGCGGCGCGTGACGCGCGTGCCGACCGACGGTGAGTCCAGCATCTGTTCGCTGAGCTGACCGATCTGGCCCAGCTGGCGCTGCACCAATCCGTGCACCCGCCGACGTTCGTCGAGTGTGCACTCGCCTTCTGCCACCAGATACTCGACGGCGTTGCTGATCGCGGCGAGCGCGTCACGCAACTCGCTGCTGAGCGCGGCCAGGAGTTCGTCCTTGCGCTGGTGGCCCGCCCGTTCGGCTTCCATGGTGGCGTATGCCCGATGCGCAGCGACGGCAAAATGTCCAAGCGTTTCAAGTACTCGCAGGTCTTCTCGATCGAACGCGGTGACCTGGTCGTGACTGGCGATCCAGATCGTGCCGAACGGCGCCCCGCTGCCCGCGCGCAGCGGCACGCAGAGGCATTCGACCAGCTGCGGCCGGCGCTCCGACAGCGGCGTCAGGTAGCGCTCCGGGTACCGGAAGAGTTGCGCGGCATCGCGCTCGATCACGATATGACCGAGTGACAATTCCCGCGGCAGCGCACTCCAGAGATATTCGCGCAGCGCGCCCGATACGGCGTGCCACCGAAAACGCTCGCGCCCGTCCGATGCCTCGAGCAATGACACACCCGCCGAACCCGCCCTGCACAGCACCATCGCTTCTTCTACCACCCGCTGCAACGCATAGCGAGACGGACTGGCGAGCTCGTCGGTGAGCCGAAGAATCGCCGCGTCCAGATCGGCTGGAGCCCGTGCCCGCACCGGGCGGAGCGACAGCTCCGCCGTCACGAGAACCGAGTCGAGCGTGCCCTGGCGTGGCCCGTTCACCGTGCAGCGGCTCTCCGCCCGACGTCGAGGTGATCAAAGCTCAGGATGGCGTTATAGACCATGAAGTAGGTCCCGATCGTTTCGCCACGGTAGATCGGATTGTTGGCAAACAGGATGTAGTGCCCCTTCTCCGACGGCAGGTCGACCACGACCGCTTGTCCGGCGATGTCCGCACCGCCATCGAGCAATCCCGACACCAGCAACTTGTCCTGCGGCGCAAAACGGAGCAGCTCGCGCGGCCGCAGCTCGGCCGGCACCGCGATCCCGCCACGGCCACCCCGCCCACCGGCATTGGCTGAGTCACCAGGCAACGGCGGCAGCACTTCATTCCCTTCGCCGGCGGGGCGCCCCTGCACCACATCGGGATCGTCTGGAGTGCCGCGACCTGTGGCTCGGCTGCTGGCCGCTGCACCGCCGCGGCCCCCTCCGCCACCGCCGCCACCGCCGCCACGACCACCACCTCCACCGCCACCAACGTTGAAGCTCTCGCCGCGATCACTATAGACCGCCAGCGAGGTCGGGATGCCGTACATGATCGGCGACGCAGCGTCTTCCACCGTCGCCCGCAGCAACGAACCG
The DNA here is from genome assembly GCA_036499125.1 of Gemmatimonadales bacterium. Taxonomy (GTDB): domain Bacteria; phylum Gemmatimonadota; class Gemmatimonadetes; order Gemmatimonadales; family GWC2-71-9; genus Palsa-1233. Next base: position 12,825 of record DASYEH010000006.1, on the reverse strand, counting down.
ACGACACGGCTCGCAGAACCGGGCCGCGATGCACTGACGCCACGGGCGAGGTCGTTATTGAGCAGGAAATCGGCGCTGCTCGTTGCGGCGACAAAGACGCCGCCCTGCTGCACGAAGTTGCGCAGGTTGAGCAAGCCCTCGAGCTGCATGCCCGGCCGGATATCGTCGGTCTGGGCGTAGGTGCCGATGTTGGGCGTCTCAGGCGACTGCTTCCACGGTTCCGGATTGCGGTACATCGGCATGCCGTCGACCGCGCTCTGGCTGATTCCCGGCCCGGCAACGATCACGTCGTACTTGGCCCGCAGGTCGGTGGTCTTCCCCACGAACGCAGGGTCGATGTAATCGAACGGCACGCCGTTGATGTCGAACGCCTGACGCCACCACCCTTCGGTCTGGGTGCTGGTCCAGCTGTGCAGGATCGCCACCCGCGCCGCACGCGCCGGATGCGTCTTGACCGTCGGAGCCGCGGCCAGGGCGAAGGCCTTGAGGCCGAGCTGCGTCGTCGTCGAATCCAGCACACGCTCGGGGACGCCGGTGACGATGAAGCTGCCGCGCGCAAACTTCTGGCCGGCCGCCTCGAACGGCTCCTCCGCCATCGCGATGTCGGCGTCCTTGAGGCGGTATCGCAGCGTGATCAGCGCGTTGTCGGCATTGTGGTTGATCGCGAAGATCGTTCCGGTCCCCGCTACTCCGCTGACTGCCTTGACCTCACCGGCGACCCGCGTCATCGGCGCGGCAAGCACCGCCGGATCGGTGATCCGAACCGCAGTCACCGCAAACGCTTCCGGAAAGGTCCAGCCGGTGTCGTCGTACGGCGTCTTCTGCGGATCATTAGGCGCCCAATACTGATAATCGAGCAGCGCATCGGCAATCCGCGAATACGGCTGGTCCATGCGTACGATGTAGCTGCCGGCCGGGAAGGTGCGCGTGGCGGGTGCGACCGGAGTGGCAGGCGCATCCTGACGCCCACCGCGACCGCCGGTTGCATTACCCCGACCGCCTCGGCCCCCGGGGGCCGCGCTGGCCGCCGCGACGTGGACCGGCAATGTCGCGGTGAATGCCGAGGTCGCCTGCGAAATCTCGACATGCTGCTTCTGCAGGACACGCAACAGCTCTGCCTGCGAACCAAGACGCGGGTCGTCGGCCGGGAAGATGTAGGCGGCCGGACCCTCGGTGTGTGCCTTCAGGATCGAGCGCTTGCTCTTGTCGTAGAAATTGCGCAGGAAATAGATGCGGTTCGTGGCGAAATAATTCTCCGACAGGAGAATACCGGTCATCTCGTAATTGTTGTTGTCGCGGAGCGACCAGCGCACCTTCGACAGCGGCGGATTCTGCCGATACCATGTCCGCGACGTTTCGCTGGCACTCAGCGTGTGATCTTCCGTCTCCGCCGTGCCGCCGTTGCCGTACGTCTCATACAGGCGGGAAATGCCGTTGTGCGTGGCGGCCATGAACATCAGGTAGCCCGGCGACCAGGTATCGAAGTTGCCGAAGGCGTAGACGCCCGGCATCCCCCAGCGCGTCATCTCGTTGACGTTGTTCCAGCCGAGCAGCTGCCATTCGTTGGTAAGGATCGGATCGAGCCACGCATTGTAGGGCCCATCACCGATCGTGTTGTCGTACAGGAACGGTTCCGACTCGTGCAGGTCGTGGAGCACCTGCGCGTCCCAGCCGAGGTAGGTGTCGAGCACATTCTGTGACAGCTTGAGCGTCAACGCCATCGCGTCACGATTGTTGTCGTGCTCGACGTACTTGCCCCAGTACAGCACCGGCGGGATCACGTCGTTCGGATGCTTCTTGCGATACTCGTAGAGGTCGACGACCCGGTCGCGGCCGTCAACTTCGACGATCGGCGTGATCAAGGTGATCATGTGTTCGCGGATATTGCGGATGTACGGGCTCTCGTCGACCGCCAGGCGGTAGGCCATCTCCATCAGGGCAGTGGGCGCACCGGCTTCGGTCGAGTGAATCGTCCCGGTGATGTAGTAGACCGGTGCCGCGCGCTTGGCGATGATATCGGCGACCGAATCGTTCATGTTGATGGTGCGCGGATCGGCCAGCTTGGCGAGGTCCGCCCGATTGGCATCCAGCTTCGCCATCAGTGCTTCCGACCCGATCGCCACCGCGATCATCTCGCGTCCCTCTTCCGTCGTGCCGATTGACACCACGCGCACTCGCGGCGTCGACTTCGCCAGCAGCCGCATGTAATCGTAGACCTCTTTCGAGTACGGCAGCTTCCCGGGCGCCCCGGCAATGTTGCCGAGCGTCTTCTCCGGCGTCGGGACCGTCTTCGAGGCCGGCATGTAGTCAACGATCGGCGACAGGAAGTACGGCTCGGTGGTGTACTCCTTGATCTTCCGGGTGTATTCCGTGTCGATCGGCTGCTTCGGGTCGCGGCCCGGCTTGGCCGTCGAAAGGTCAGTCCGCGCCTGAGCCGCGAGGGCCGTGACTGTTACAATCGGGAACAGCAGCGAAAGGCAATGGGACACCAGCGTCGAACGGCGCATGCGAGAGCCTCGAACGGGGTGGGCGCGAATGGAAAAGTCGTGGTAAAGATAAGGCGGGAACGTCACGGTGATGGAGGCCCGCTAGGGCCGCTCCCACCCGGCGACTGGACCGGGCACGCTCTCAAAGATCGGGTGGACCAACACCCCTTCAACCCCGAGCAGCTCGCGGTAGCGCGCCGGATTCCGCCCGCGGAGCTTCCGTTTCAGGTGGGCCCACTCGAATGCCACCTGCCCGTCGCCCACAGGCAGTGGCGCCACCCTCCGGCGGCGGCGGAATTTCGTGCTGTCGAACACATAGCCGCGCACCACGGCCTCGTCATATACGCTGGCCAGATAGCGATCGATCGTCGCCACCGGATCGCGCGTGGCACGAAAGCGCAACAGCTGGGGATGATGCTGATAGCCACGCGTCTGCCCGCTGAGTACGGCGCGCGCCAGCAGCGTCTCACGCCAGAGCGCGACCAGACCCGCCGGATCGAGATAGCATGGATGCAGCGACCAGAGACGCATGACCTAACGTAAGGCGGTCATCCCGAGCGCTGGGAGCTCGCGGCTAATGCCCGGCGCGGCACACGGGTGCTGAAGCACCGAGCCGTGTCCATCAAGCAGCCGACGCTTCACTCACTCCGTAACCCGATGGCCGGATCAGCATGCGCCGCCCGCCACGCTGGCAGCAACGACGCCACGATTGCAGCCGCCAGCGGCACCGTTGCGCCAGCTACCAGCGCCACCGCCGCGTGAGGCGAGACGCCATACAACAACGCGCTGACGCTCTTCGCCGCAGCCAGCGACAACAGCACGCCGATTGCCGCACCAAGTGCCACTGGCCACAGCGCGCCACGGATCACGCCACTCGCCAACCGGCCGACTCCAGCCCCAAGTGCCGAGCGGATGCCGAAGTCACGCATCCGCTGCGCCACGTCGTACGCCACCACGCTGTATACGCCGACGGATGCCACCACCAGCGCCAGCATGCCGAAGAGCGCGAAGAGCGCCGCCCCCAGCCGCCACGGGTGATACGCCTTCTCGAGCGTCTCTTCCAAGCGCACCTTCCAGACTCGCGCATCGGGAAAGGCGCGTTGCAATGCAGCACCGAGTAACGCCGACGCCGCAGCGCTGTGCACCGCCGCCACCCGCAACACGACCATGTCCGCCGCCGGGACCATCGGCACGGTCGAATCGTTCGCGGCGACGAAATACTGCGGCAGCGGCGGCTCGATCAACGCAGAGCGACGGGCATCGCGCACCACGCCGGTCACCAGATGGCACGCGGCGTCGCGTTTCCCCAGTCGCAGGCATTGGCCGACCGGATTCACCCCCGGCCAGACTGTCTCGGCCATCTTCTGGTTGACAACCACGCCGCTTGTCTGCGCCCCGAAATCTCCGCCAGTCACAAACCGCAACCCGACGACCGCGAAATACCCGGCCGCCACTCGACTCACCGTGGGCCGGAAGTGCGCCCGCGCACCCATCGAGTCGGTTCCAGCAAACCACGGGATCCCAAAGCCGCCGACCTGGAGCGGAATCGCACTGGTGCGCGACGTCCCTTCAGCGGCGACCCGCCTGGCGATCGGTGCGACCACCTCATCCACTCGCGCTGCGGTTACGTCCCCCGCTTCACCCGGCGCCGCACGCACCGCGGCGTATACCAGTCGATCGGCGTCGTACCCCACGTCCAGCCGGCGCACATTTCGCAAACTCTCAGCGAAGAGCACCGCACCCACCAGCAGCACCGTCGAGAGCGCGATCTGGCCAATCACCGCAGCCGTGCGCAACCGTCCCATACCGCCCAATGAGCGGCCGTGCACCCGATCGATCAGCGCCCCGTGGTTGGTTACTGCGACCCGCATTGACATCAACGAGGTCAGCACTGCGATCGCGATCGCCGTAACGGCCGCAAAGGCGACGAGATGCCAGTGCAGGGGCGGTGCAGCCCAGCGCGTATCGGGAAAGAGCCAACGCCGCAGCAACGCGCCGCCGACGACCGCAACCAGTACTGATGCAACTCCCGCAACGGCCGCAAGCACCGCCGACTCCGCCAGCAGCAGCCGCAACAAACGCCCACGCGAAATCCCCAGCGCCAGTCGCAGGGCGACTTCCTGCCGTCGCCGCGCTGCCCGTGCCAGCATCAGTCCGAGGACATTGGCGGTGACGATCAACAGCAACAGCAGCGCAACGCCGCCCAACTGCACCGCAATCGACGTCTCGGCGCTCTGCTCCCCCGGACCGCGCGCCATGATCAGCGACCCCGCCGTCACTCGTGCCGAACTGTCAACGCTGCCCACCTGCCCGTCGGCCGCATGAATCGCCTGCGTCGCCCGCGCATCGAACGCGGCGCTCGCGAGCCCAGGGGGCACGCGCAAGAGCATCTGGAATCCACTCCAGTTGCGCGACTCCCACCACGGCGTGGCGCCCTGCGAGACCCCGGGATAGTCGCCGAGGGGCACCCATGCGTCCACCCCTTCGACGTCGACACCGCTGAACGGTGCGGCCACGATACCGATGACCTGGTAGCGCGCCCGCCCGATCGCAACTGTCGCTCCGATCACTCCCGCGTCGGCACCGAGTGATCGCCGCCAGAAGGATTCGCTCACCACCACGACCGGTGCCGCGGCCCCCATGACATCCTCGCCCCGGCCATAGAGCCGCCCCAGCACCGCGTGCGCCCCGACGAGCGGAAAGAGCGACGCTGTGGCATAGGCCAGGCGCGCTGGCAACGCTGCATCGCGAACCTGAACCGTGACAGTTGGATCCACCGAATAGAGCGCCGATGCATTCGCGGGCAGCAATGCGCTGATGGCGCGATAGCGCGGATACTCAAGGTCCGTTGCACTGTAGGGCGGAGTACCCATGGATGGCCGCGATGTGATCCACACCCGCTGCAGCGTCGCCGGTGCCGAGACGCCGGCGGGCCAGCGCCAGAAGATGCCGTCGAGCAGTGCAAAGACGCTGCTCCCGGCACCAATGCCGAGCGCCAGCGTGGCAATCACCCCGAGGGAAAAGGCCGGCGCCTTGAGCAGCTGGCGCACCGCGAAGCGGATGTCGCGCGCGACGTCGAGCAGTCGGTCGCGCCGGCTCAGTCGCTGCTCGGTCGTTTCCGCAATCGCAACGCACTCCGCCGCGATCGCTTCCCGTGTCGCGAACTCGGCGCGGGCGCGCCGTTCAGCGTCGGCGGGTGGCAGGCCGGCCTGAGTCAGTTCGTGGGTCCGCATCGCGACATGAAAATCGAGCTCGGCGGCAACCGCGTCGCGTGGCGCGCGGGGGAAGAGACGGCGCCGGATCATTCCGGCACCAGTACCCGCGAAATCATGGCAATGAAGGCTTGCCATTCCGCCGTCTCTGCCTTGAGCTGCTTGCGGCCGGCGGCGGTCAATTTGTAGAACTTCGCCTCACGGCCAAGTTCAGACCGCCCCCACTCGCTGCTGATCCAGTGTCTCTGTTCCATCCGATAGAGCGACGGATAGAGCGACCCTTCTTCGATGGTCAGCCCCGGACCGGCCGTCTCTTCCAGCCAGCGGCCGATGGCGTAGCCGTGCCGGGGCCCCCAGGTGAGGGTCCGGAGAATGAGGATATCGAGTGTTCCACGGAGACGGTCACGGGTGGTGCTCGGCATGACAGGTTACCTCGCTTGTCGAGGTAACCTGCGCCGAGTTGCCTAGACTGTCAAGGCATCAACGGTCAGCCAGTGCGCCGAGGATCTTGAAGGCGCCACCGAGCGCACCACCGGTGGCGCCGTCGCTGCCGCCTTCCTCGCCGTAATGCATGTACATCGACTGCAACGCCACGCGTCCCGGCCCGGTAAAGCGGTTCATCACGATGTTGGTGCCTGCCAGCAATCCGACTGAGAGACGCTGCATCACGGTTTCCATCCGTACCGTCGGCTCCTTGTAGAGCCAGCCACCCGGTTCGATGTCGATCGCTTCGCCGGCGGCAAGGTTTTTTTCAAACACGTTGCCGTAGCCATGCAGCCAGAGAATCCCCTCGCCGTGGGTGAGGTGAAATTTGTCGATGAAGAAGCCGGTGCCGCCGAACAGCATGTTGGCGACCCCCTTCACTCGCTCGAAGGTGTATTCGATGTTGCCGGTCGCGGCCAGGAACTGGTGTTCGCGCACATGGATCTCGCCGCCCGCCGCGAGATGAATCGCCGCGATGTGGCCCACGCCGTCGCGGCTGAACGCGATCTGCCCCGGCCCCTGCGCTTCGGTAATGAAGATCTGCATCCCCGCGATCATCCGTTTGAGGGCGCCCTTCATCGGTCGGACGCTGATGTTGAGTGACGGATGCTTCCAGAGGAGGATGTGATGTTCAAAGAAGACCGACTGGCCCGGGTCAAGCTCGACCGTGAGGGCCGGAACGAGCTCGCCATCAAGATGGTACGTCACACCGGCGTGGGATTGCTCCGTCGCACTGGTCGCCAGCAGGTACGGTCGTTCCATGAGCGAAACCTCCGATTGAGGACGGGGAAACGTACTACGCCGCGTCGCCCTGAGCGAAACAGCCTCGGTCATCCCCAGCGCTCTTTCTTTGTCATCCCGAGCGCAGCGAGGGAGATCCGAGGCGCCGAACGCCCCGACTGTCGGCCGCTACGCTTGGAATGACACGATCCGGTTCACTGATCCGTCAACGTCCTCAAGAATGCCACGATATCCCGCATGTCCTGATCAGTCATCGCGGGCCGGTCGCCGCGATGCCGGTTGAGCGGCGCGTCAATCGTATCAACGTTGCCGCGAAATCGGGACGGAATGTCGTTGAACTTTGCCGCGCCCACCGGATAGACCGAATCCGGCGCGATGTCGCGGAAGTTGTAGAAATGCAGCACCGCTTCCAGCGTCCCGAATACGCCATTATGGAAGAAGGCGTGTCGCGTCGCGACGTTGCGCAACGTGGGCGTGCGGAACATGCCGCAATACTGCGTTTCAGTCGCAAGATCATGACGGATCGGACCACAGACGCCGAGGTCGAAGTATGCTGCATTGCGATTCACTGCGAGATCTGCGTTGCGCGGCGCGCCAAGGGCTTCATACTGCTGGTCGGTAAACGGCGGCGGCCGGCCATCCGGCGACGGTCGATCGATATGACACCCCGCACAGTTGCCACGCGCCGTGTCATCGAAGGCGCGCAATCCGCGCGCTTCTGCCGCCGTCAGTGTCGCGCGTCCTTCGAGGTAGGCGTCGTACCTGCTGGCGTAGGGATGAAACGAAGGGTCCTCGACTTCATAGCGCGCCACCGCGAACATCGCCTCGTCTACCAGCCGCGCCGGATCGGCCAGCATCGCGGCGCCGAAGATTCGCACCAGCCGCGAGTACCACGGCGCCCGGCGAATCTGCGCCGCCACCGCCACCGGATCACGGTTGGCCATCTCGGCGCTGTCGAAGAGCGGCCCCATCGCCTGGTCCTCGAGCGTATTCGCCCGGCCATCCCAGAAGAGTCCCGCCTGCGGAATCAGTGCCGCCGGATCAGCGGCGGCTCCAGCCTGCTTGCGGACCCGCGTGAATCCGGCCGCCAGCGCCGCCTTGTCGTGCAGGTTGACGTTCTCCTGCTCGCCATTGTCGGGACCGATCATGAAGTTGGCCGCGCGATCAGCGTAGCGCAGCGACAACACCGCCCTGCTTCCCTCGGCCGTGCCATGCGGGCCGCCACGCTGCACGGCCAGGGCGTTGCCGGGTGCATAGGCATGAGCCGGGTCGTGACAGGTCGCGCATGCCACATGCCCCGAGGCGGAGAGTGTCGTGTCGCGAAATATCAGTGCACCGACCTGCGCCACCGCGCTGAGCGGCGCGACGGCCGGACGCACCAGGTGGATGGGATGCTGGTTGACGACCTGGTCGTCATGCGAGCGAGCGCAGGCAGTCGCCACCAGCAACAGGGCGACAAGACTGCGGCGCGCGGCGATCAATGCTTGGCGGCCGCCGGCATCGAGATCGCGACGCCACTCGCCGGGTCGAGGAAGAGGCGCGGCGCGTGCCCCTTGCCGTCGAAATCGAAGAGACCAAGGATCGAACCAGCCCCGGCATCGAACGACCCGTCGCCCATGCGCTTCCCACCGAGCCAGTTGTCTTCGATGAAATGCGAGATCGACGACTGGATGATCTGGGTGTGGTCCACATGATTGACGCGTGCCCACGGCGACACCACCAGGAATGGCTGCCGGGTGCCGGGGCCACAGCGCCCATTCACCGAGCTTGCACCGCCAACTCCACCAAGCTGCGCGGTCACGCCGCGCACGCCGCAACGGCCGGGGGCACTGATCTGATCGCGCAATGAATCGAACGACGCATTGCCAATCGGCGCCATCTGATGGTCATACCAGCCATCTGAATCGTCATACGCCAGGATCACCGCGGTGTGCGCCCACTCGGGCGTTTGCTGCAGGAAGTTGATCACCTCGGCGACAAAACGTTGCTCATCGATCGGATCCGAGTTGCCGGCATGGGCGTCCTCGAACGCCGACGCCTTCAGGTAACTCACGGCCGGCAGGTGACCCGCCCGTGCTGCCGCATAGAAATCCTTGATGTCGTATTGATGATTGGCGCCACCGTCGTTCGATGTGCCAATCGCTGCCACCGACGACGGCCGCAAGTGCCGCGGGTTGGCGGTGCTGGCGTAATACTGGAACGGTTCGTGATGCGGCACATAATCGGTGATATCACGATTAAGCACGTCGGAATGCGTCTTCCGCCCACAGCCGGTCGTTCCATCGGCGTTGGTCACGGTGAGGTCGAATCCTCCCTCGAACCACCCCCACGTCACTCCAGCCTTGTTGAGCAAGTCACCGATATTGTTGCCTGTCATCCGGACGGTCGAGGTGCCGGAGCAGAGGTCATCAGCGGGATCGGGATCGCCAATCATCGTGCTGCCCCCCTGACCATCGGCGACGAGGTATGAGCCGGCTCGGCCGGTGACCAGCACTAGGCCATTGGTCTGGCCCGCGATCAGGTCGATCGCACCCGGGGTCGAGGGACCGTACTGGTCGCCGTACGAGTTGTCACTCATCGCGAAATGCTGGGCGTAGTTCCACATCCCGGTCACCGTATTGCCGTCGAAATAGCCCATCACCAATCCTGCCGTGCCAAACGCTCCGGTGCCACCGGTGCCGGCACGCCCAGTGTAGCGGGGAAAGAGATCCATCGCGCCGTCGTGGTAGGCGCGTTGTTCGGCGACGTAACTGTGCGACTGGTCGGACGTCGACGCCTGGGTGCGGTCGAGCCGGAACGGATTGGTAGCACCGGTGCCGTTCTCGGTATTGCGGGCGTTGGGGTTGTCGGTCAGCAGCGCACCGCGGAGACCATTGATCTCGGGTGTATTCGGCAACGCATGAAACGCCGGTTCGCCCTCGGGGTTGAGGGCGGTCGGGTAGACGCCGAAGTAATGGTCGAAGGAGATATTCTCGCCGTAGATCACCACCAGGTGCTGGATCGGTGTCCTGGGAACCGGTGCCCCGACGGGGCGAGCCGAGGCGAGCAGGGCGACAACGACACCGAAACCGGCAATCACGCGCAGGAACATGAGGATTTCGCGGAAGGAGACTCGGGAAAGTAGCATCTTGTGCCGCGAGCGAGTCCCCGGCCAGCGTCTAGTTACCGTTTCGGTACGAAGGCCAGCCGTCGGTCCCCGCCAAGTCGGGCAGGACAGCAGCTTTGTGGCTTCGGTGGACTTATCCCGTCCCGTATACCGGCAGCAACGCACCGGACGTGAGCGTGTTCTCCATCGACGCCAGCCACACGATCGCCTGCGCCAGTTCCTCGGCTTTGGGCCACAGGTCGAACTTCGCGTTCGGCATCGCCGCGCGATTGGCTGGCGTATCGATGATCGAGGGAAGCACCGCGTTGACCAGGATGTTGTCCGGCAACACCTCGGCCGCAAGCGCGCGCGTGAGCGCAGTGACTGCACCCTTGGCCGCGGTATATGCCACCATGCTTGCGCTGGGAGCCTCGACGACGCGCGCGCCGACGTTGACGATCCGGCCGCCGCCACTGCTCCGCATCTTCTTGACGGCCTCGCGGCAGCAGTAGAATGTGGTAAAGAGGTTGATGGCGAGCTGTTTCTGGAGATCCGGTCCGGTAGTATCTACGACGGCTTTCATCAGGAACCCGCCCGCCAGGTGCACCGATGCGGCGATCGCCGGAAGCGAGGCGTAATAGCGCTCGACTTCGGCTTCGTCCGTGAGATTGACGTGGCCGGTCGCCTGCACACCGGCCTTCGGCGGCGGCACGTCGCCAACGGTCGGCAAGTGGCAGGTCGCCCCCGCCGCAATGAAGGCGTCGACCACTGCGGTACCCAGTCCGCCGTCACCGCCGGTGATCACTATTTGCTGGCCTTTGAATTGGTCGGGCATGGTTCACCATCTGTTCGGGGAATCGATCGACTGGATAGTGTGTTGGGCGGTGCGTTGCTGTCAATTGGACCTGCTGATCGCTCGGCGGGCGATGCGGCAGCGGTTCGCGGCACAGTTGTGGCCGGCGGTTGATGTGATCCCGAACGCCTGACTGTCGCCCCGAGCGGCTGGCTGTCATCCCGAGCGCAGCGAGGGAGAGCCGAGGTGCCGAACGCCCCGACCCGTACCGTCACGAGCCGGTTATCACGGCCTCGGCTTGAACTTGCTGCGCCGCACCAATGGCGGTTGCGGTCCGTAGATCGGACCCCCGCACGACACCCCCCACCGCGCCGGGTTGAAGCTGTGGCTGTGCGCCGTCAGCCCCGAGCTGTTCCACAGTCCCGCGTCATATTCGGGACCAGTGACGGTCCCCTGCAGTTCGCCCGCCGAGTCCGCCACGGCGATCAGCTCCCCCTGACCATCACTGACGATCGGCAGCCACCGTTCCGTCGCGTTCGCCATGGTGGCAACCCCGCGCTAGGTCTTGCTCAGCACGCGTCGCTCCTGTCACAAGCGCAAAAGTGAGTCCGGTCGCCGCAATCCAGCATACCTCAGCGCGGGCACGGCTACCAATTCGCCGATTGAAGCGCAACCATAAACCTAGATGGGCGCAAGCAACCGCAGCACGCTGGACATCTTCCCGCGGGGGCCGACGAGTATCACTTCTACTTGGTCCACATATTCCTTCGAGGCGTCCAAACCAAGTTGGTGTGTCAGCTCCCGTGGTACGATGTTGAGAAGTTCTCGACCGCCCATTCTCGCCGGCAGTGAATCAAGCTGAAGCACACGGGATTCCAGACGAAGCAAGCGGGTGGAATTAGGTCCTTCATCAATGGGATCCGACGCGCCAGCGCCGGTAAACCGGCGAACCCGCGCAACAACTTCTATGGATTGCGATCCATGGACCCTTCCCGACACGACAGCGATAACAGAGTCCCCGCTACTGTTGTCCGACCAGACCGAATCCTCTGAAACAATCGTGTCGGTGTTAAAGGCTGACGTAAAGTAGAACGCGATATGGGCAATGGTTGGGCCCGCGCTGGAGGATCCCAGCGCGGGCCCAACGATGGACGGGGTATTCGCCTTGCGGCAGCTACACAGCGCGAATACGAGAAGCAGCAGGGACCGTTTCATGGTATGTCGTAGCTCAGGTGGATGTGATTTCGATGGGCGGCGGTGGTTCCGGGATTCATTGAAAAGGGGCCTTTCGATCCGACGAACTTCCCGGCTGGCCCTAGGTTTCCAGTCGACAATTTCAATCCACCGAGCTGCGCGGCCGTTTGCTGAACGTGGAGCGCCTGCGCTTTCATGCCGGGAAAAGTCGTTGATCCTTGCCCGATTGAACGGCCATTAATAAAGCCGATGTCCACCGCAGTTCCCGCCGCATGACCGGGATCAGAATGGTCACCATTGGTGGTCGCGTTGATACCGAGGTCTGCATCCGCGGCGTCGGCCAGCGTTTGGAGGTCCGCGCGAACGACTGGCATTAGGGCATCAATGCTAGCACCGTGGGCTTTGCCGTATGCACTGATGGAAACAGTACACGAGCGTGGCTTCCCATTTTCATCATGACACAACCCAAACGGATCGCTGAAGCTGTTCGGATCATTGCCGTTGTACTGGTACAGGTTGACCCCGCCGGCAGTTCCGATCGGATCTTCCTGCAGCCACTTGCCGGTGCTCGGGTCGTACTGCCGGTTGCGGAAGGTCGAGATCGTGTCGATCCCGCCCGACACCCCCCACCGCGCCGGATTGAAGCTGTGGCTGTGCGCCGTCAGCCCCGAGCTGTTCCACAGCCCCGCATCATACTCCGGGCCGGTCACCGTCCCCTGCAACTCCCCGGCCGAGTCCGCCACGGCAATCAGTTCACCCTGACCATCACTGACGATCGGCAGTCACCGTTCCGTCGCGTTCGCGGTGCCGGCAAAGCCGCGCTTGACCGCC
>DASYEH010000005.1:0-1632 GCA_036499125.1 Gemmatimonadales bacterium | reverse complement strand
TCACGTGTTACTCACCCGTTCGCCACTGATCCAGAGGAGCAAGCTCCTCTTTCACCGTTCGACTTGCATGTGTTAAGCACGCCGCCAGCGTTCATCCTGAGCCAGGATCAAACTCTCCGTAAATGTTTGATTGCACGCTCGGCGCTGCGGTGAAGCAGCACAGTGAGCGGCACATCTGTGTCACGGCTGCTCAGGAAAATGAGTGGGCCGTGACGAGTTTGATCTGACTAAAGGATTGTCTACTGACAATCCGTCAATCCAAAGGAATCTCCACGACTGATCGAAGATCAATCGCCGAGGTTGTTATTTGGCATTTGACATAGTGCACGCTGTTGAGTTCTCAAGGATCGGGCGCGCCAGAATCACAACTTTTTCGGGTTGGATTCAGGGCAACTGCTCAAACCTACCACCAAGTGGGCGTGTCTGTGACACTGCGGAAGACATTGCTTCCTGCCTGCTTGGAGGCTCCATCCTAGGCTCGCCGCTCGTCTGTCTTCAAGGATTGAGATCCAAGAAGCATCGAAGGGTTTTGCTGTGGGTGGTTGTCCCGCTTGAGGCCGGGGAGCGCTTCGGCTCTCCCGCACCTTTGGGGTGACGAGGGATTACATTACGTGGCCAACGGGCTGGCGCCAAATCACGGGCGAATCCCGGGCGTGTCGCACCTGGGACGAGGTAACGCGCCGGTCATCCGCAGTATTCGGAATGCCAGCCGGGGACCCCGGACGACGACGCAACCTGCGACATCTCGGAGACGTTGGTGGCGTCGTCGACCGTCCGAGAAACGGTGACAGAGTCGATGATCGCCTTCGCCGCGGTCGCCACTTTCGTGACATCCGCTTTGATGCCGGCCGGCGAAACCTTCGCCAGCTTCGTCCAACGGTCTTCGTAGGACTGCATCGCCTTCAGCGAGTCGGGAATGGATGAGGCCACCGCCGGCCACCCGAAGGTCGGCAACTGATACATGGTCGGGTCGGCCTTGAGCGCCGCGCAGAATGCCGCACTGGCCGCCACCGTCTGATCATGCTGCTGCTGCTGCTTGAACTGGGTGTACTCGAAGTAGCCGCCGATGCCGATCGCAATCGTGAATACGATCGCGATCGCGATCGACGCCCGCACGATGCCGACGACCCAGCCCCGGCGATGCGCGCTGCGGGCTGCTGCGACGATCCCGACGATCAGTCCGATCGGAGCGACGAGGATCGCCAGCACGAGGCCGACCTTCTCTCCGGCGGTTGAACGGGCAAGATCGAACTCGTCATCGTCGGGCGGCGCCGATCCGAATTTCACTGCCGAAGCGGCTGCTCTCGCATCGTCGTCAGCACCAACGGGAGTCGCGAGCAGGGTCGCGAAGTCGAGCGGAGAGCGAGCGGCAGGCACCGCCGTCGCAGCGGGACCCGGCTGGAGGGGTGCGGAAGCGGGCGACGCGACCGCCGGCGCGGCAGATGCCTGAGCCGGCACCGGGGCGGCCTGAACGGGCACCGGCTGAATTGGCGCGTCGAATGCCGGTGGCGCGACCAACGGTGGCGCCTGCTCGTACAACGGCGGCAACTGGCGCGGCGGCGCGGCGAGCTCGTCTGCGCCCATCAACTCGGGCGCCCGCGGCACAGGCGGGAGTGACGGGGCGACATCGGC
>DASYEH010000004.1:0-1547 GCA_036499125.1 Gemmatimonadales bacterium | reverse complement strand
AACGACACCCGTGATGTCTTGCCCGAGAAGGTTCACCGCGATGAAGCCGTCACCCACTGGTCTCATCCAGCCCAGCAGTTCGCCATCGCGACTGCGGCGGTGTTCGATCCAGTCCCCGGCCACGTCAAGCAGCTTAACCGGCACGATCTCCCGGTCCGGCGGTTGCAACCCACCGACGGGCGCAAGATGGCTGGGTGAAGTTGGTACTGGATCTGCACGAGATCTACAACAAGGGCGGCCAGATCGATCGCGCGCTCCGCGAGATCATCGACGAGGCGGTCGCCAAGAAGGCACCCCTGGTCGAGATCATTCCCGGCAAGGGATCGGGCGCATTGAAGAAGCGCGTGCTGCGGTTTCTCGATCAGCCAGAGATCAAAGCGCAGTACCACCGCGTCGAGAAAGACTCCAAGAATTTCGGGCGCATCTTCGTGCACTTCAAGACGAAATAGCCGGGAAGAGTCGGCGGTGGCCAGTCACGCTCCCGGGGTGTAGCACATCACCGGGTAGCCATCCGATGCGGGCACCCGCACGAACAACGACGCCGCGGCTCCCGCCGCCGGTCCGATCTCGATGGTGCAGCTGGTGAAAGCAAAATGCATGTCACTTGGATCATCGGCGTCCGACGCCCAAGCGAAACCGAAGGAACCGCCGGCTGCGGAGGTCCGGCTGCCCGCCGCCGCCGAGGGATCGACCGGCACGACGGCGGTCGACGTGCCGGGGATCTCTTGGATGCCGTCAGAGCACGGCGCCTCGAATCCGTACTGCTGACCCGCCCACGCCGCGTAACCCCAGTAGGTTCCGGAGAACGTGAGCACCACGTCCTCGGTCGGCCAGACGGACCCTGACAGCAGCGAGGTCGCGACGTTCACATGCACCCAGGCCGGGTGGGGAAACTGCGTAGCCCAGTCGCTGTCGTCGCAGCCGGCCGCGCTCATCGCAGCGTTCTCGGTGCCGCTCGGCGCCTGGGGAGCCAGCACGGTCTCGACCAGTTTCGCGACCGCGCCGGTGGAGGCGGTCACGGTGGTCGTGATCCGGATGATGGCGTTGGGCGGCAATGCCGTCGGGGCAGCCGACTTGCTCGGTTCGACCGTTGGCGATGCGCTCTGCGTCGGCGGCAGGCTCGCCCCGGCATGCTGATTCTGCCCCGTGCTCGCGTGAGGAGCGTCAGTGCCGGTGGCGGCGCAGCCGGCGAGCAGGATCGTCGCACCGATGAGGGCGAACGTGATGCGAGGGATCGTCATCGCGCAAGCGTGGCCTATCGAGCGGTCGCGCGATAGTGCCGGACTGTCACAGTTCTGCCGTCAACCGATCGGCAGTACCTCTGCACCGCTGAGCCGCACCAGCTCGTCAGGCTCAATGGAGAACACCGCCGTGGCGCTCCCGGCGGCGGCCCAGAGCACCGGCAGGGCCAGCAGTGACTCGTCGAGCACCGTGCGCATCGGGGTCAGGAGCCCGAGCGGCGGCACTCCGCCGATGCTGTAACCGGATGCCGCCTTCACGGCATCCGCGTCGGCCTTGCCGATCACGACCCCGAGTCGGGCACCGAG
>DASYEH010000003.1:0-83257 GCA_036499125.1 Gemmatimonadales bacterium | reverse complement strand
AGCCATCAGCCATCAGCCATCAGCCATCAGCCATCAGCCATCAGCCATCAGCCATCAGCCATCAGCCATCAGCCATCAGCCATCAGCCATCAGCCATCAGCCATCAGCCATCAGCCATCAGCCATCAGCCATCAGCTTCTCACCCGGGCCAACAGCACCACCGCAATCAAGAGAAACACCGCATTCATCGACCATGCCGCCAGCATCGGCGTGATCAGCTCCTTGGCGCCGACCGATTTCATGATCTGAATTCCGGTGAGGTATGCCAGCGTGGTGCCCAGCGCGATCGCCAGGCCAATCGCCGCCCCGGCCCGCGCATTGGTGATCGCCAGCGGCGCGCCGAAGAGCGCCACGACCAGGCACGCCACCGGCACGGCATACTTGAGCTGCAGCTCCACCGACATCACGCCTGGTCGCCCGCCCGATAGTCGCAGCTGCTCCAGGTATCGGCGCAGTTCCGATACGCTCATCTCCTCGGCCTTCTTCTCTTCGGTCATCAGCGTCGCCGGTGCTTCGGTAAAACGGGCGACGTCGAGCGTCGTGAAGCCAAGGGTGGCGCTCACCGCGCCGCTATCGGAGACCAGGTAGCTCGAGCCATGGCGGAGCGACCACTGGTGTCGCGTAGCGACCCAGATCGCGCTGTCGGCCGTGACGATCCACCGCTGCGGGCTGTTGCCGATCGGCCGGCTCCCCAGGATCCCGCTGGCATGCACCGGCAGCGGGCTCGTGTACATGTCCTGGATCGTCCACGTCCACCCCGATTCCGAGGCATACGGAAAGGCGTGACGGTACTTGTCGCTGCCCGACGTCGATTCCCCTTGCAGCTGCTTCTGGCGTGTGGTGCTGACGCCGGCGAGTTCCTGCAACTCATAGTCGGCCGGCACGGCCAGGGTAGCCAACAGCAGCATCGGCAGGATCAGTCGGTAGAACGACACACCGCCGCTCTGGACCGCGGTCAACTCACTGTGGCGCCCCATGCTGTTCAACGTGAAGACGGTGGCGAAGAGCACTGCCGCGGGAAAGAGGATCGCCATCTTCGACGGGAAGAGAAAGAGCTGCCCATAGAAGATCGTCGCAATCGGCACATGCCGATCGGAGATCTTGGCGAAGCGTTCTGACAGGTCGATGATCACCGCCACCGTCGGAACGCCGACCGCACTCAGCAGGAAGGCGCCGACCCACTGTTTCAGCACGTAGCGATCGAGGATGCCGAAAAGACGCAGGCGCATGGCTACTCGCTCCGGCGGAAGAGATTGCGGATCGACGCGAGGACGCCGGCCGATCGGGCCGATCCCATTTCCTGATTGGCCGAGTGCACGGCAAAGAGGCCGATCACCGTGAACAGTGCCAGCGGGGTGTACATCGCCAGGATCGGATTGAGCGCACCGCTGCGCGCGGCGTTGGTGCCACCGGTCAGCAGGATGTAGAAGCCCAGGAAGATGATCAGCGATCCGCCGATCACCAGCCCGATCCCGCTGCTCGGATACTTGAGCGCCAGCGCCAAGCCGATCAGCACGAAGCAGAACGACGCCAGCGACACAGCGACGCGACGGTGAAACTCCACCTGACTGTGCAGCATGTTGTATCGGGCGTCATTGGCGGCGCCGTTGGACAGCTCCACCTGGATCACCGGCGTCAGCAGTTGCGTGGTGACGATGGCACTGGTTGGCGGGACCAGGAGACCGGTCGGCGGGGCCGCGGGCTGCTGGATAGTGGCCGGTGGCTGTGGGCTGGTTGTCGGTGGCTGCTGCTTGCTGGCTGCTGGCTGCTGGTTGCTGGTTGCCGGCTGTTGGCTGGCGACCGGTGGTTGCTGCGCTGCCAGCGGAGTGGGGAGCATGAGCCCTTTGATCCAGTTCCCGAAATGGCGGTAGACTCCGCAGTGCGGGGTGATCACCGGGCGGCGCGCGGCCGGGTGCAGCAACGGCGGCATCCCGGTCATCGCGTGCAGGTCGCTTCGGGTGAGGAACTCGCTGACGTTGCGGTTGTACTGGACCGACCACGCCTGATCTGCGGCGGCGTCAAGGAGCTCGCAACCGCTCTGTTCCTGGTCGCTGCGGTTGCCGCGCAGGTCGACTTGCTGGAACTGGGTCTGCACATTCCGGATCACGATCCGGTTATGGACGAAATTGGTCTGCTGGAGCCGCCCGGGCTCGTCGCGCTTGAACTCGTAGATCGTGCCGGTGTGGAGGGTGAGGATCAGGTCGAGTCCGTTCTCCGATTCCTTCATGACTCCGCTGTCGGCGATGATCTCCCGGCGGACATCATCCTGCGACAGGTCATAGATCGTGACCGCCTTCATCGCGCTGGTGAGCGGGTCGATCCGCTCGGCCTTGATGATATAGCCGGCCGGGGCAGGAAGCTGATTGAGAACGTGTTGCTGAAGTGCCAGCGTAGGCGAGGTGTTGAGCGCCGCGCGCCGGAGATTGTTGAACTGGATATAGGTGCGTGGCGCCAACTGGTCGAGCAGGAAGAAGTTGGCCAACGCGATGATCGCGGCGGCAATCAGGGCCGGCCGTGCCATCCGCCAGACCGACAGCCCGTTCGAATACATCGCCACCATTTCGAGCGCCGAGGCGAGACTGCTGTATCCGTAGAGTGTGCTGACCAGCACCGACATCGGCAGCGTCAGCGCCAGCAACGTCGGCGTGAAGAGGAGGATGCCATTGATCATGATCCGGAACGGCAGCCCGCGGCCGCCAAACGAGTCGATCAGCGGTGGCAGCGACTGCATCAGCATCAGCCCGGTGAGGGCCGCCACGCCCCAGAAAAACGGGGCGGCAAGTGCGCGCAGGATGTGGCGGGAAATCAGGCGCATTCTGACCCATGTGGCGGTAACTTGATACCCTACCTTGAAAGCTAATCGTCCCTTCCTCCGATCTGTGTCACGTGCGCTGCTCCTGGTGGCCGCCGTGCCCGCCCTGTGCATCAACACTGCCCGGGCCCAGTCGGTTACGCCCGATAGCGTGGTGATTCGGACCCCGTCGTTTCGGTGGGCGCGGCAAGCTGCCTTCCGGCACACCATGGATGACTGGCTCATCAGCCCCGCGCCACGCCCCGGCTGGCGTACGCCGTCCATGGCGATCACCGGGCGCTCGCTGGGTGGCGCCTTCGACTCGACGCTGTCCTCCTCCAGCGCAGATAGCACCGCGTTCCGCGAGCGGCAGCACCTCTTCCGCAAGGTCATCGGCCAGTATGCCGCCGATACCTCCGCCATCAACGACGACCGCGGCCTCTTCGGCCTGTCGCGCAACACGGTCGACATGACCTTTGATGGCGAGCTCACGTTCCAGCTCAGCAGCGCCCGGAACCGGAACCTCTCGTGCACCCCCGCCGACGTGCAGATCGCGGCGTCCGCCTGCCGCGGCGGCTTCACGTCGCCCAAGATCGACAACACCATCCTGCTGCAGACGTCGGGCACCTTTCTGCAGCGCTTTCATGTCGATATCGCCTACAACTCGAAGTCCGACTACGCCGCGAGCAACACCATCCGGGTGAGCTACATCGGCCTGGAAGATGAAAAGCTGCAGCGGGTCGATATCGGCACGGTGCAGCTGCAGCCGGCGCCGTCGCGATTTCTCGCGGCATCGGTACCGAGCAACAACTTCGGGATCAGCGCCACGGCGGTGTTCGGGCCGCTGACCGTGCAGGGAATTGCCGCGACCCAGAAGGGGAGCAATATCGCCCACAAGGTTGTCACCATCGGCAACGGAGTGGTCGAGCCGCAGGACCGCCTCGCGCGCGACCTCGACTACGACCAGGGGCACGCCTTCTGGGTGATCGATCCGCGCACGCTCGCTGGTTACCCGGCGCTCGATATCCTCAACGCCGCGGCGATCAGCGTCAGCCCGTCTGTCCAGCCAGTGGATGTGCGGATCTACCGCTACGAGGCCGCCAATACATCGGCTGGCGCCAATGCCAACTACACCGGCATCACGGCCACCGCCAGCAACGGGACCGAACAGGTCGGGGCGCTGCGCTGGCGCCTCTTGCAGCCAAATGTCGACTACTGGATCGACCCCTCGGGGCTCTGGTTCATGCTGACGTCGAACAACCCGCCGTCGAACTATCTCGCCGTCAGCTATCGCACGCGTGACGGTCATCTGGTCGGCTCGTTGCCAACGGTCGACAACCCGACCGCCAAGGATTCGCTGCGGCTGATCTACCTGCCCAATCGCAACGTCTCGTCACCGCTCTTCGGCTACGAAATGCGGCAGCTCTACCGGGTCGCCGGTGTGTCACTGGTGCGCTCGTCACTCACGGCGGCCATTCTGGTGGCCAACTCCGAGCGACCCGATTCGTCATCGGGCACCTTCCTGTCGTTGCTGGGTCTCGCCGTGCCACAGAACCCCGCGCAGGTCGACGTGGACAACCGCGTCTTTCCGCGCGCCCGCGATGCCGGTGCCAGCAACGTGATCAAGGACGCCGTCCTGGTCTTCCCATCGGTGACGCCGTTCGCCAGCCCCGCGCTGGGCAGCAATCAGCGCAACGATTCGCTCTATCGCACCCCAGAATATCTGTTGATGGCTCAGGGGCCACCGTCAGTGTTCCAGCTGCACCTGCAGTACAACGCCACCAGCGGCAGCGATCGCACCGCCATATCGCTCGACGCGCTGCAGATTGCCGAGGGCAGCGAGCAGGTGACGATCAATGGAGTCCTGCTCAAGCGCAGCGTCGACTATACCATTGATTACGCCACCGGCCGGGTGTCGTTCCTCCGACCTGATTCGCTCTTCGGCAACAACACCGTCACCGTCGACGTGACCTACGAGGAACGCGGGCTCTTCGCGCAGGCACCGACATCCATCCTCGGCCTGAGCGGTGCGCTGAAGGTGGGCGATCGCAAGACGATCAACTTCATGGGACTCTACCAGGCCGAGCAGACGCCATACTCGCGGCCGCAGATCGGCAACGAGCCCCGCGCGTCGCTGCTCGCGGGCGTCACCGCGGATTTCACCTGGAACACGCCCGGACTCACGAGCTTTCTCAACCACCTGACCCGGACCCGCAGCAACGCGCCATCGTCGGTGCAACTCACCGGGGAACTGGCCATGTCGCGCCCCGACGCCAATCGTTCTGGCGACGCCTATCTCGAGGAGTTCGAGGACGACCACAGCATCCTCGTCTCGGCGTTCGAGACCCGCTGGCTGTATGGATCGCTGCCCCAGTCGGCGCGCGGACTCGAGTCGGTGCTGCCCAACGGCTTCACGCCCGATCAGGCCGTGCAGCTCATCTGGCAGAACGCCATTCCGGCCGGCAACGGCGACTCGATTGCCATCGTCTATCCGCAGCAGATCGACACCACGATCGCGGTCACCGCATCGACGACGCCGGCGATCGAGCCGGTGCTCTGGCTCACCTTGCACGCCGACACCGCTGGCGGCGTGGTCGACTCCTTCGGCGTGTCACACTGGACCCAGCAGGCGCGTCCCAACCAGCCGCGCTGGCGCACGATGACTACCGCACTCTCGTCGACCGGCGTCGACCTGAGCCAGAACGATTACCTGCAGTTTGCGCTCTACGAAAACGATGCGACGCCGATCGAGCAATCGCAGACCAAGATCGTGATCGACCTCGGCAAGGTGAGCGAAGACGAAATCTCGGTGGCGCCGACCAACTTCTCTTTCAAGGACCCGGCCCACCCCAACGATACCACCTTTACCGGCAGGCAATACGTCGGCCTCGGCCGACTCGATCATGAGAGCAACGCACTCAACGTCTGGGATCCGCTTGTCAATGACATCGGCATCCTTGCCGATCGTCCCGATTCGCTGATCGGTCCCGACGGCGTGGTGGTGCACAACCCGGCGCTCTGTATCTATCCGCAGATTTCGTCGACCGTGACCTTCTATCCATGGGGCGACCTCGGATCGCACTGCAGCAACCGGAACAACATCCCCGATACCGAAGACCTTGACGGCGACAACGTGCTCGATGCCCAGGGGCCCAACGACGATGTCTTCCGGTACGTGATCGACCTGCACGCCGATTCTGCCAAGTATTTCGTCCGTTCGTACACCCCGTCGTTCAAGGGGAAGGACGGCGAGCTCGAGCCATACCTCGACAACAAGGGCCACTCGGCGCATTGGACGATCTACCGGGTGCCACTGCACCAAGCCGATGACACCATCGGTTCGCCCGACATTCACCTGATCAAGCAGATGCGGATCGCCTTCGTCGCCCCCGCCGAGCAGGGCAACGATTCGGTGCTCCACTTCGCATTGGCGATGATGAAGTTCACCGGGTCGGCGTGGATCTCACGGTCGCCGACGCCAGTGCAGTCGCTCGGCGGTGCAGTCAGCCAGACGCACGGCGCGGTGACCATCGGTACCATTTCGACCCAGGATCAATCGGAGCTGGGATACACCTCGCCGCCGGGCGTGATTCAGGCCGCTGCGACGGTGGCGGTATCGCAGAGTTCGGCGCCGCAACAGATCAACGAGAAGTCGATGCGGATCCAGGTCAATGATCTCCGCCCGCACGAGCGCGCCGAAGGGTACGATCACCTGCCCACTACGCTCAACCTGCTCAACTATCGTACCCTGCGGGTGTGGGTACATGCCGGTGTCGGGATGCCGGGATGGAGCGACGGGCGGTTGGCCGCGTACATCAAGGTCGGCAGCGACGTCAACAACTTCTATCTCTATCGGACCTCTGCCTCGACCACCAGCTGGGATCCCGAGGTGGTGATCGACATGACGGTGTGGCGCGCGCTGCGCGACCGGGTCGAGAACCAGCGCTTGCATCAGGTGCCACCTTCGTCGAGCGACTGGCGCGTCTGCGGCGGCGATTCGACCGCCTACGTGGCATGCAGCGGTGCCTACATGGTCCAGGTGCGCGATCCTCTCGTCAATCCACCGAATCTCGCGGCGGTGCAGGAGCTGGCCGCCGGCATCTACTATCCCAATGCGGTTGGCCTGCCGATCACTCACACCGAACTCTGGGTCGATGACATCCGGGTGTCGGATCCGGTATCGACCACGGGCTACGCTGGACTGGCCAGCGCGCATATCCAGGGCGCGGACCTCTTCACCCTGGATCTGTCCGGCCTCTATCAGGACGGCAACTTCCACGCGATGGGCGTGCTGCCGACCTACCAGAACACCACGACGCTGACCACTGCTGCCACGATGCGGGTCGATCGCTTCCTGCCGCCGTCACTCGGGCTGGTGATGCCGGTCTCCTTCACCTCGAGTCGCGGCTGGATCGATCCGCAGCTGCTGGCCTCGACCGACGTCGGCGCCATCGGACTCACTGGACTTCGCAAGCCGTCCAACACGAACACCGCATGGACCTTGAGCCTGCGCCATCCGCAGCGGCCGGGTGACGGTCCGCTTGCCCGCTATCTGGTCGACCCGTTTTCGCTGTCGGGGGCCGGGTCGACCGGCGAGAACGTCACCTCGCTCAGCCAGGCGAACGCCGACAACTGGAGCTCGACCCTCAGCTATTTCCTGAGCCTTTCGCCGCGGGCGCGGTCGCTGCACCTCCGCGGTCTGGCGGCATCGCTGCCCCGCTGGTTGCGCGAAAGCACGCTCGGGCGGGGCCTGGCCGGCGGCAGTTACACCCTGCTGCCCACTGCCCTGCAATTCAGTTCCTCACTGGCGCATTCGATGGGCGAGTTGCAATCGTATTCGGAGCCGATCACCACGCTCGCAGATACGATCCTCAAGCCGCTCACGTCCGAGCAATACACCTGGCGCAATACCGCCGGCGTGACCTGGCGGCCGCTGGGGATGATCAATATCACCACGGCCTGGGCCAGCACGCGTGACCTCCGCGACTACGACGACTCCACCACGCTCGGCCGGGTCGTCAATGCCAATCACCGCTCGCTCTTCGGCACCGACGTCGGCGTGGAGCGCGATCGTACTGTCGCCAACACCATTGGCATCGCGCCGCACATCTCGAGCTGGATCAATCCGGTCGCGACCATCGGCACCAACTTCCAGCTGTCGCGCAGCCTGGCGTCACGCAACCCGGTGCGCATCGACGGCGACACCGCTGGCGCCTACATCCTGCCGCAGACAATCGATAACTCGCGCTTTCTCGACCTGCACCTCCTCCTCGATCCGCACCTGTTGATGCAGCGCATCCTGGGTGACTCAAGCCGGATCGCGCGTGCGCTGACGCGCTTCCGGCCGATCGACGTGAGCCGGCGCACCACGCTCGAGTCGACCTTCGATCTGGCCACCTTCAATCCGTCGCTCGGCTACCAGCTGGCGCTCGGCAGCTTTGACTCGTTCCTGCACCGCGATGGACAGCAGGCGATCGGGGCCGCCACCGGCGTCACCACCAGCGGCACCCTGTCGATGATCCTGCCGGGCAACTTCAGCGCGGACTTGCGCTACGGGTCGACCGCGTCCGATCGCTACGAACAGAACGGCGTGGGCGGCTTCCTCGAAAGCAGCGGCACAACGACGGCGTGGCCGGCTGGGCGGATGAGTTGGGGCCGCGTTTTTCCGGGCGGCTTCCTGACCTCGGTCTCGGCGAGTTCGTCCATCGAGCGCGACCGCGCCACGTCGCTCAGTCCGTTCTCCGACAACACCACCGCCAGCTCGGTCTCCGATGCGTCGCGTCTGTCGCCCAATCTGGTGGTGATCTTCCGCAACGGCATGAGCGTCACCATGAACGGCGAGATTGACCACTCGACGGCCACCACCAACGGCAACGTGGCTCAGACCAACGCGCTCACCGTCAGCAGCGAATTCAGCATGACCACCCGGATGCCGCGATTCGTGTCGGCCACCCGGCGCAACATGACTGCGTCGGTCCGGGTGACGCAGAACAGCAGTGGGTCGTGCGTCCAGCAGGCCAGTGACAGCGCCTGCGTGTCGTACTATGATGTAGTCCGCACCGAGATGTCGGGCACCCTCAGTGCCGTGCTCGAACACGGCATCTCGGCGGGGTTCAGCGGAGGGTACGTCTTCAACAACGTGCGCAGCGCGGGCGCCAAGACCTCCACCATCACGCTCAACATCTTTATCCGGCTACCGCTTTCCGGCCTGGGGATCTGAATGTCACAACGCACCCGACTCGTCGTCCTGGTGACGCTCGCCGCCGCTTGCGGCGCTGGCGCTGGCGCCCCCGTCAAGGAGTTTGACGGCGCGATCGCCCTTGCCCGGATCGGCCAGCAGGTTGCCTTCGGACCCCGGATTCCAGGTCAGCCGGGCCACGCTCGCGAGGCTGCCTGGCTGGACTCCCTGTCGCACACCCAGGCTGACAGTGTCACGGTACAGCGTTGGTGGCATCACGCGGCGTCGGGTGATTCAGTCGAAATGATCAACATCCTGGCGCAGTTCAATCCCAAGGCAACCCAGCGGGTCCTCTATGTGGCGCACTGGGATTCCAAGCCCACTGCCGACCGCGATCCGACCAACAAGACCGCGCCCATGCCGGGCGCCGATGACGGCGGTTCTGGCGTCGCGGTCCTCCTCGGCGTCGCGGATGCACTCCACAAGCTCCGTCCCGACGTCGGTGTCGACCTGCTCTATGTCGACGGCGAGGATTACGGCACCTTCGGGCCGCCCGAGGTCGACGTGCTGGTGGGCGCGACCTATTACGCCAGCCATCCGATCGTCGCCGGGCGGCCGCTCTTCGGGGTGCTCTGGGACATGATTGGTCACAAGGACCTGCGGATCCCGATCGAGATGAACTCCCAGGTGGCGGCGCCCGACGTGGTCGACCGCGTCTGGAAAGTCGCCGCCCAGATGGGCTACGCCGAGATCTTCACCCAGAACAAGACCGGCGGGATCACCGATGACCATATCCCGTTGATCAACGCCGGGATGCCGGTCATCGATGTCATCGACATCAGCTACCCATACTGGCATACCACCCAGGACACGCCGGACAAGGAATCGGCGCAGAGCCTGACGGCGGTGGGCAACGTTGCCGTTGGCGTGATCCGGCGTGCGTTGAAGTAGCCCAGCCGCCGGTCGCGGCGCCGCCATTGTGCGGCATGACCAGACTCACTCGGAATCTCTTCGCCGCGATCACCCGGCGCGAGCGGCGGGCCCTCGCGGTGCTGCTCACCCTGGCCCTGGCCGGGCACCTCATTCGAGCCCTCGCCGCCGGTCGGCCCGACGTCCCCCCGCCGGTGCAGCTCCTCGACCAGGCCGGTGATGGCGACCCGCTGGCTCACCGTGATTCGATTCGTCGCCAGGGCGCCCCCCTCGGCGCCGATGAGCGGATCGACATCGACCACGCCTCCGTCGAACAGCTCGAGCGCCTGCCTGGGATCGGGCCAGCCACGGCGAAGCGGATCGTCGCGGATCGCCAGAATAGTGGCGCGTTCGGCAACCTCGATGGCCTGCGACGGGTCAAGGGAATGGGGCCGGCCACCATTGCCCGGCTCGCTCCCCACCTCTCATTCGGTGGCTCACCCGCCGAAGCTCATCTCACGACATTGCCGAACATGATCGACGTGAATCTGGCCAGTGTGGCGGATCTGGTCGGTTTACCCGGAATCGGCGCCACGCGGGCTCGCGCCATTGTGGCATTTCGCGACAGCGCGGGCCCATTTCGCCAAATCAGCGACCTCCGGCACGTCCGGGGGATTACCGCAGCCACGATCCGCCTGCTCGGAGACCGCTTGGGGGTCCCGTAATGGCTGGCCGCAACCGACGAGGCACTCCCTTTGCACCTACGGACAGGGATGACTGTTCCGAATGCTGCCCCAGCCAACCAGCCGCACGATGCGGCCGGTGCCACTGAGCGTCTCGGTGAACTACTCCTTTCCCAGGGGTTGGTCACCCGGGAGCAATTGGCGTCGGCCCTCAAGGAGCACAAGACCAGCAACCTGCGTCTCGGGCTGATCCTGACCCGGCAGGGGGCGATCGACGAGCTGGAGCTGACCAAGATCCTCGCCCGCCAGTACCGGATGCCGGCGGTTGACCTGTCGCGCTTTGAAGTCGACCCCAGGATGCTGAAGCTCGTCCCGGCTGACCTGGCCCTCAAGCGGATGGTGCTCCCCCTCAAACGGGAAGGGCGCACGCTGACGGTTGCCGTTGCTGACCCGGCCGACCAGGGGCTCCTCGAAGACCTCAAGTTCATTACCCGCTACGACCTCTTTGCGGTCCTCGCGGGCGAGCAGACGCTCCGGACCCTGATCGAGCGCCACTACGAAAGCAGCGACGAACAGCTCCAGACCATCCTCAAGGAGATGGAAGGGATCAGCGAGGACGTCGAGGTCGTCGCCGATGAAGAGGAGTCGGAGGCCGCCGCCGCTGCCGCTGTCGCCCAGGCCCTCCTCGATGACGCTCCGGTCGTCAAGCTGATCAACGGTGTGCTCACCGACGCCGTCAAGCGCGGCGCGTCTGACATTCATATCGAGCCGTTCGAGCATGAAATCCGGATTCGCTACCGGATCGACGGTGCGCTACAGGAAGTGATGAAGCCGCCCCTCAAGATGAAGGCGGCGCTCACCTCGCGCATCAAGATTCTTTCCGCGCTCAACATCGCCGAGCGGCGGGTGCCGCAGGACGGCCGCCTCAAGCTCAAGATGGGGTCACGCGTCATCGACTTCCGCGTCTCGACGCTGCCCGTGCTCTTTGGCGAGAAGATCGTGCTCCGGATTCTCGACAAGGGGAACCTGACCCTCGACCTCGCCAAGTTCGGCTTCGAGCCCAAGGCCGAGGCCGACCTGATGAAGGCGATCCTCAATCCGTACGGCATGGTGCTGGTCACCGGGCCGACCGGTTCAGGCAAGACGACGACGCTCTATTCGGCACTGCAGCGGATCAACACCGTCGACACCAACATCATGACGGCCGAGGATCCGGTCGAGTACAACCTGCCCGGCATCAATCAGTCGCCGATGCGGGCCGAAATCGGGCTCACGTTCGCGGCGGCGCTGCGCGCCTTCCTGCGGCAGGACCCGAACATCATCATGATCGGCGAAATCCGCGATCTCGAAACCGGCGGCATCGCGATCAAGGCGGCCCTCACCGGTCACCTGGTGCTCTCGACGCTGCACACCAACGACGCGCCGAGCACCATCGTCCGGATGATCGACATGGGGATCGAGGCGTTCAACGTGGCCAGCGCCGTCAACCTGGTGGTGGCCCAACGACTGGTGCGACGAATCTGCAACCAGTGCAAGGCGCCGGCGACCTATTCCGACGAAGAGCTGGCATCGCTTTCCACCGATGTCTCGGTGGTCCGCCACATCTCGTTCTTCAAGGGAACCGGCTGCGACAACTGTGGCGGGACCGGCTATCGCGGCCGTGCCGGCCTCTATGAAGTGATGGCAATGACGCCGGCTCTCCGGCGCATGGTATTGACCGGCGGATCAGTAGCTGAACTGCGCGACCAGGCAGTCGTGGACGGCATGCTCACGCTGCGCATGGACGGCATGAAGAAGCTCGAACGCGGCGTGACAACCCTCGAGGAAGTGGTCAAGGAGACCAGCGAATGACGCTCAACCTGCGGGCCCTGCTCGAGGAGATGATCTCCAAGGACGCCTCCGACTTGCACCTCACGACTGGCGTGCGCCCCAAGCTGCGGGTCGACGGCGAACTGGCGGATTCCGCCGTCGACGTCATCCTGCAACCGAAGGACACCCTCTCGCTCGCCTACTCCGTGCTCACCGAGGCGCAGAAGAAGCGCTTCGAGCAGGAAGACGAGCTCGATTTCTCGTTCGGCATCCAGAACCTGGCGCGTTTCCGCGGCAACGTCTTCAAGCAGCGCGGCTGCGTCGGCATGGCGATCCGGATGATCCCGTTCTCGGTCAAGTCGTTCGATGAGCTGAAACTGCCGCCGATCTGCGCCAAGCTGGCGGAGCGTCCGCGTGGGTTGGTGCTGGTGACTGGACCGACCGGCTCGGGCAAGTCGACGACCCTCGCGGCCATGATCGACAAGATCAACAAGGAACGGACCGGCCACATCATCACGGTCGAAGATCCGATCGAGTTCATCCATCGCCACCAGAGCTGCATCGTCAATCAGCGCGAAGTCGGCACCGACACGCCGTCCTTCTCGTCGGCGCTCAAGTACGCCCTGCGTGAAGATCCGGACGTCATCCTCGTCGGCGAAATGCGCGACCTGGAAACGATCTCGGCGGCGCTGACGATTGCCGAAACGGGCCACCTGGCCCTCGCCACACTGCACACCAACTCGGCGCCGGAAGCGATCAACCGGATGATCGACGTCTTCCCGAGCAACCAGCAGTCGCAGGTCCGGGCCCAGCTGGCGTTCGTGCTGGAAGGGGTCATCACCCAGACGCTGCTGCCCCGCATCAACGGTCGTGGCCGCGTCATGATCGCCGAGATCATGGTAGCCACGCCGGCGATCCGGTCGGTGATCCGCGATGACAAGGTCCACCAGATTTATTCGCTGATGCAGGCCGGCAAGAAACACGGCATGCAGACGATGAACGACGCCCTCTACCAGGCCTACATGAGCCGGTCGGTGGCCAAGGAAGAATGCATCCGGGTCTCGCCCAACCAGGCCGAGTTCCTTCGGTCGATTGGTGAGGTCCCGGTGGAAGAGCAGGGGATGTCTGAGGTAAGGCTGGCGAAGTAGGGCTGGACGCAGGGCGCTGGACATTGGACACTGGATCCGGGTTGGTGGAAGATCTCGGAGTGAGTGTCATCCTGAGCGAAGCGAAGGATCGGTCGGGTGAAAGCGATCCAGTAAGCGATCCTTCGCTGCGCTCAGGATGACAGCACCTTTGGGGATCATCCAGAGTCCAGCGTCCAGTGTCCCAAGTCCGCTGTTCCCCAGCCATCAGCCATCAGTCATCAGCAACCGATACTACCGCACCACCAGGAGCTCCAAATGCCCGTGTTCGAATACACCGCGAAGAACGCCACGACCGGCCAGATCCTCAAGGGCTCGTATGATGCGCCCAGTCGCGATGAGCTGATCGGCCACTTGCGCAAGAACCGACTGCTGCTGGTGTCGCTGCGCGAGGCTCGCAAGGAGATCAAGCTCTCCCTGCCGGGGCGGGGGATCAGCACGCGCGACGTGGTCATCTTCACGCGGCAGTTTGCCACGATGATCAACTCGGGCCTGCCCCTGGTGCAGTCGCTCAACATCCTGGCGGCCCAGACGGAAAACCCCAAACTCAAGGAAGTCACCCGGGGCACCGTGCAGGACGTCGAGGCCGGTAATACCCTGGCCGACGCCCTCAGCAAGCATCAGAGCGCCTTCTCCGATCTGTACGTCAACATGGTCGCTGCCGGCGAAGCGGGCGGTATTCTCGATACCATTCTGCTCCGGTTGGCCGCGTTCCTGGAAAAGAACGACAAGCTGATCCGCAAGGTGAAGAGCGCGATGATCTATCCGGCCGTGATCTTCACGGTCGCGATGGGGGCAATCGCGATCCTGCTGATATTCGTCATCCCGGTCTTCCGGACGATGTTCGAGTCGGTGCATATGGAGTTGCCGCTGCCGACCCGGATCGTGATCGGCATCTCGGATTTCCTGCGCTCGTTCTGGTGGGCTGTGGGCGGCGCGATTGGCGCCGGCGCCTTTTTCCTGAAGCGTTTCTATGACACCAGCGCCGGCCGCCGCAAGGTCGACCGTGCTCTGCTCGCCATGCCGGTCCTGGGTGACGTGCTCCGCAAGTCGGCGGTGTCGCGCTTTACCCGGACGCTGGGCACCCTGGTCTCCTCGGGCGTGTCGATTCTCGATGGCCTGGAAATCACCGCCAAGACGGCCGGCAACACCGTCATCCATGACGCCATCATGGCGTCGCGGGCGTCGATCGCCGGTGGTGATACCATTGCCGCCCCACTCGCCAAGTCCGGCGTCTTCCCGCCGATGGTGATCTCGATGATCGCCGTCGGTGAGCAGACCGGCGGCCTCGACGAAATGCTCAGCAAGATCGCCGACTTCTACGACGATGAAGTCGACGTCGCCGTCAGCGGCCTCCTCTCGCTGCTCGAACCGATCATGATTCTCTTCCTCGGCGTCATCGTCGGCGGCATGATCGTGGCGATGTACCTGCCGATCTTCGGGGTGATGCAGACGGTGAGCTAGGGGCTGGTGGATACTGGACATTGGACACTGGACACTGGATGGTCTCGATGAGGGCCGGCTTCCCAATGGGGGCTGGCCCTCATTGCGTCGCCCGTCCAGCGTCCAGCGTCCAGCGTCCAGTATCCAATGTCCAGCACTCCCTTACCTTCCTTCATGCGAAACCATTCCCTGCTGGCTGCCATCGCCCTGTTCCTGATCGCCGCGCCCGCCCCGGCCGTCGCTCAGGACAACTACGAGATCCAGGTGTACGGCTCCGACCTGGTCCCCAAGGGCGCCACCATGGTCGAGCTGCACAGCAACTTCACCACGCACAGCGGGGTCGACCTCGGCGCCGACCAGTACTCCACCCTGCACGCGCTGCACGAAACACTGGAAATCACCCATGGTTTCACTGATTTCTTCGAGATAGGGTACTACAACTTCACGTCGGTGCAGCCCGGCGCTGGGGCAGCCTGGGTTGGCACCCACATTCGGCCCCGGTTCACCGCGCCGGCGAGCTGGGGCTTGCCGGTCGGCATCTCCTTTTCCCAGGAGATCGGCTACCAGCGCAAGGAGTACTCGCCCGATACCTGGACCTGGGAATTCCGCCCGATCATCGACAAGAAGATGGGCCGCTTCTATTGGGCGGTGAATCCGGCACTGGAGCTGTCGCTCAAGGGCGAAGCAGCGGGTGAGGGGGTGGAGTTCGCGCCTAACGTGACCGTGGGCTACGACGCCACGCGTCGAGTCAATCTGGCGCTGGAGTACTACGGCAGCTTCGGGCCGCTCAAGTCGTTGCAGCCCTTTACGACTACTGAGCAAGAGCTTTTCCCCGCGATCAACTACGATTTCGGGCCGAGCTGGGAGTTCAACCTCGGGGTCGGCATTGCCCTCACGTCGCACACCGACGTGGTGGGCCTGAAAATGATCCTCGGCCACCGCTTTGGCGGGGCGGCGCCAAAGCAATAGCCTGCCGGCAGGCATTACTTTCCGCCATGTCCCTTTTGCGAGGTTCCATGCGCGGTCTGGCTCCAATCTGCCTGTTGATAATGGCTCTTCCACTCGCGGCTCAGCAGGGCAATGTCCCACCGCTGCGTAACGTCGAGACGGTTGGCGATACCTCCATCTTTGCCCCGCTCAACCTGCCGACGGCGAACCTGTTCCGCGCCGGCAGCGGAGCGCCCGGGTCGCACTACTGGCAGAACCGCGCCGACTACGACCTCAACGCCACGCTCGATACCGCCACCAAGACGTTGAACGGGCAGATGACGTTGCGCTACACCAACAACTCGCCCGACACCTTGCGCTTCATCTGGATCCAGACCGAGCAGAACGCCTTCAAGAACAACTCGCTCAACTCCTACATCTTCCCGGCCAACTCCCGCTTCGGAGCGAAGAACTTCGAGGGCGGCGACGTCATCGATCGCTTCGAACAGGTCCTGCCGGGCGCCACGCCCAAGGCCGCCGGCCGCCACATCAAGGTCGCGCTGCGTGACAACGAGACGGTTACCAAGGTCGACCTGG
Source organism: Gemmatimonadales bacterium (assembly GCA_036499125.1). GTDB lineage: Bacteria > Gemmatimonadota > Gemmatimonadetes > Gemmatimonadales > GWC2-71-9 > Palsa-1233. Next base: position 66,775 of record DASYEH010000003.1, on the reverse strand, counting down.
CGCAGCCGCTCGCGCCGGGCAAGACCGCGACCTTCGATGTCGCCTGGCACTTCCTGATTCCCGAGCACGGCGCCGACCGGATGGGTCGCGACGGCGCGCTCTATGAACTGGCGCAGTGGTATCCGCGGATGTGCGTCTACGACGACGTGCGCGGCTGGAATACCGACCCGTACCTCGGTCAGGGCGAGTTCTATCTCGACTACGGCGATTTCAACCTCGCCGTGACCGTTCCCGCGGGATACATCGTCGCCGCCACCGGCACGCTCAAGAACGCCGCCGAGGTGCTGACGCCGCACGAGATCGCCCTGCTCGCCAAGGCGATCCATTCCGATACCACGATCCGGATCATCACCGCCGCCGACCTCAAGAGCGGCGATGCCCGCCCGAAGAAGAGCGGCACCCAGACCTGGCGCTTCAACGCCCGCAATGTCCGCGACGCCGTCTGGGCCGCCTCGCCCGACTATCAGTGGGATGCATCGAGCTACAAGGGGGCCTACGCCTTCGCCTACTACCGCCCCAACACGGTGCGGGTCTGGAGCGATGCCGCCGATCAGTCGCGGATGTCGATCATGGAATACTCAGAGCGCTGGTTCCCGTATCCGTGGCCGCAGATCTCCGCAGTCGAAGGGCCGATCAGCGGCATGGAATACCCGATGCTGGCCATGGAAACGATGAGCGATCAGCAGTCGGGGCTCTACAACGTGCTGACCCACGAAATCGGCCACATGTGGTACCCGATGATCGTCGGCTCCAACGAGCGCGAATACATGTGGCAGGATGAGGGATTCAACACCTTCATCAACACCTTCTCCGAAGCGCGGCGCTACCCGGCCAACGGCGACCAGATGGCGCGTGCGGCGTACGATCGCAATCAGATCGAACTGCTGATGCGCGTCGGCGCCGATAAGCCGATCATGATCAATCCTGACCGTATCGACCCCAACCTCCTCGGCTTTTCTGCCTATGTGAAGCCGGAAGTTGGCTTGCAGCTGCTCCGTCAGGAAATCCTCGGTCCCGCCGCCTTCGACGACGCCTTCCGCACCTACACGGCGCGCTGGGCCTTCAAGCATCCGACGCCGACCGATTTCTTCCGCACCATGGAAGACGTCAGTGGCCGCCGGCTCGACTGGTTCTGGCGCGAATGGTTCTTCGAGAATGCCCGCTTCGACCAGGCAGTGCAGAGCGTGGATGTGCAACCGGCCAGTGCCGACAGCAGCAAGGTCGTGGTGACCTACGCCAACCACATGCGCGGCGTACTCCCGATTCGTGTGCGCTTCACCTTCAGTGACGGCACCACCGAGGACTTCAAGTACCCGGCCGAAGTCTGGAGCACCAATACCTCGGCGTACCAGCGCACCTACATGTTCGCCAAGAAACTCACCAAGGTGGAGCTCGACCCCGATCACCTGCTGGTCGACATCGAGCGCAGCAACAACACCTGGGTGGCGACGCCGTAGGCGTTCTGCTGTCGCGCTGAGCGAACAGATGTCATCCTGAACGCAGTGAAGGATCGGCTCGCCACGGGCCGATCCTTTGCTTTGTCCAGCGTCCAGCGTCCATCGTCCAGTGTCCAGCATCCAGCATCCAGCATCCAGCATCCAATGTCCCGCGCCCCACCTACCCCCCCACCGCCCCCCAGCCATCCACCAGATTCACCACATCAGTAAACCCGAGCTGCCCCAGCAGCGATGCGCCGATCGCTGACCGGCTGCCGCCCTGGCAATGCAGCGCGATCGGCGTGTTGCGATCGAGTCCCTCGACCGACGCCGCGAGCGTCCCCAGCACATGATGCTCCGCGAACGGCAGGTGCCCTGCCGCCCACTCGTTGTTCTCGCGCACGTCCATGATGACTCGGCCACCAGCATGCATTCCGGCGGCATCAGCCATGCGGCCCACCGCGCCGCGCCGAGCGGTGTCGGGTGTGATCACGGCCGTGTCGAAGCTTCCCCGGACACGATCGATCCCAATGGCCGCCAGCGCCTGCACCGCCGTCAGCACGACGTCGCTGTTGTCCGCGATCAGGTAGAGATCGCGATCGTACTTGAGCAGCCACCCCGCCCACTTGGTGAACGCCCCGCCCATCGGGATGTTGAGCGTCGCCGGAATGTGGGCTTCGGTGAAGCGTGCGGCGGGTCGCAGGTCGAGCACGATACCATCGCGCAACGCGTTGGGGAGTTCGAGTGCGGTCAATGCCGGCGGCAACGCCACCTTGCCAATAACCGCCGGCCCATCGCGATTGACGCGCTTCATCTCCGCGAAATAGCTCGGCGGCGCCGGCTGTCCATCGAGCACCGATGCGATGAAGACCGCCTGGTCCTTCGTCTTGAACGCCCAGTTGGTGCGCCGCTCGTACCCCAGCGTGCTGGCGGGCAGCGCGCCGAGCGCCTTGCCGCACGCCGACCCCGCGCCATGCCCAGGCCACACCTGCATGTAGTCGGGGTACGGCGCCAGCTTTTGTAGCGATCCGAACAACGCGGCAGCGCCAGCTTCCTGGGTATTGGCTGCGCCAGCCACCTTTTCGAGCAGGTCAGGCCGGCCGACATCGCCGACGAAGACGAAATCACCCGACACCAGGCCGATCGGTTCCGGGCTTCGCGCCATGTCGGTCACGACAAAGGAGAGGTGTTCGGGCGTATGTCCCGGCGTGTGCATCACGTCGAGTTGCACGCCACCGAGGGTGATCACGTCGCCGTCGTGGAGCAGTTCAACCTTGTCACTGGCCGGAAAGCGGTACTGCCAGTCGGCGCCGCCGTCGCCCGACAGCAGGATCTGCGCGCCGGTTGCCGCCGCGAGCTCGCGGGTGCCCGACACGAAGTCGGCGTGGATATGCGTCTCGGTGACGCGCGTGATTCGCAATCCTTCCTTCTTGGCGACCTCGCGATATTGATCGACCTGACGGTTCGGGTCGATCACGATCGCCTCGCCGGTCTGCTGGCAGCCGATCAGGTAACTCGCCTGCGCCAGCCGGTCGTCGTAGAAGCGTCGAATGAACATGATTACTTGAGCTCGCGGTTGAGGACAGCAGCGAGACGGACGCCGCCGCGCATCAGCTGCTCGAGGATGATCGGCTTGGCGCCGTCGATGTACTCCTGCGAGATCACCAGCGAGTTCGGCAGCTTCTTGTAGACATAGTCGCGCGAAATGTCATGCGATTGGTTGACCCAGTCGACATCGTTGCCGCTGGCAACGGCCGCAATGTCCGCCTGCTTGCCGATCAGCGCGCGGATTTCATCCTCGATCTGCTGCTCCGATTCGTTGTAGCTGAGCAGCAGTCCCGAGTCCCAGATCGAATGCAGGTTGGTGAGCCGGCCATTGAGTGTCACCTTGACGTCGTTACCGCCCTTGTCGCCGCGCTCGCCGGCGTGCAGCGGCTGGTGCAGGTCGCCGATCAGGTGCACGACCCACTTGAGCGCCACTGCGCGAGTGGAATCGGGCTCATGCCGGTCGCCGAGGATCCGCATCTCCTTGTCGAGCGCCCCGACCACGCAGGCGTCCTGCTTGCAATCGCGCGCGGCCACGTAGGCGGAATCCGTCACCTCGACATCGACGTAGTGCCACGGACTGAACGACGGCCCCAGCACGTTGCGCTGTTCATCGGCCCAGCTCGCGACGTCGGTGATATTCTGGCCGCCCAGCAGTCGGCGCGTCTCGGCCGCCGCCGCCGGCGTCAGGCGGTCGAGGGCAATCTGGGCCACGATGCGATGGCCGAGCGGTCCCCAGCGAAAGAGCGCCGCTGGCGAACCGGTGGGCGCGATCGGCAAGGCGAGGGCTGCGAGAGCGAAACGGATACCTGGGAGGTGACGCATGAATCATCCAGTTGAAGAACGGCCTGTCCGGCCCGGTTTGGGCAGCGAAACCAGCGGCAGCGGGCCGCTTGTGCACAGATTGTAGCCTGTCCCGTCGCCTGACGCATGGGCCGGCCGCCAGGCGGCCCCCAGTGACGCCAAAGCGGTTCCACGCAACGCAGAAACAGGAGTGGCATGCGCCCGTTCTGGCTGGCTGTCGGTTTTGGGGTGATGGTGGCCGGTCCCGCCTCCGGGCAGGACTCCGCAGTCGCTCGGCGGGTCGATTCGGTCCCCCCTTCGCGGATCACCAACGCCGGTGTTCTCCGCGCCACCGCCGCCACCGATTCGGTCTTCATCCAGCGGTCTCTGCTGGTCGATACCGTCGATATCGGCGACTTCACCGCCTTCCTGCTGGCCAATATCGGGGCACCGCCCTTTCCCGATTCCCTGGGCTTCCGGGTCACCGCTGACTCGCAGCGGATCTGGCTCACCGGCCGCCTCGCTGACTTCCCGGCCGAGAACCGCGCCGACCTGGGGCCGATCTTCTCGTTCCTCGACCCCAGATCGCCCGTGACGGCCGAAGTGTCGATGCCGCAGTCAGATAGCGGCATCCTCATCTTCCGGCTCGAGCGGCTGTCGGTGAAGGGTTTTGTCGTTCCCGATCTTCTCCTGCTCGCGGCGATGAGCAAGTTCAAGCAGGAGTATCCGCGGATGCTGGCCGGCGACGGCCGCGAGTTCCATGTGGCCACCCCGGTCCAGGCCCATGCTCGGCTGGTCCGCAACGCCATTGTCCTCGAGATGCCGCGGACGCCTTAGCTTGGTGGCAATGCACGACCCCTGGGCCGCGCTGCGGCATCGCGATTACCGCCGATTTCTCCTCACGCATTTTGCCACCACGCTCGGTGTCCAGATCCAGGACATCATCGTCGCCTGGCAGATGTACCTCGACACCCACGATCCCCTCTCGCTCGGGCTCGTCGGCCTGGCTGAGGCACTCCCCAACATCGCGGCGTCATTGTTTGGTGGCCACGTCGCCGACAAAATGGACCGCCGCAAGCTGGCGATGATCTCCACCTGGGTGTTGCTGGCTTGCGCGCTGGTGCTCGCAGCGCTTGCCAATCTGCACGGCACGTCGGCACACTGGCGTGTCGTGTCGGTGTACGGCATCGTGGCAATCAGCGGGGTGGCGCGTGCCTTCCTGCAGCCGGCGCGGACTGCTCTCGCGGCGGCGATGATTCCGCGCGAGATGCAGGCCAACGCCATCACCTGGCGCAGCACGACCTGGCAACTCGGCGCCGTGATCGGGCCGGCAATGGGTGGCATTCTCAATGCCGCAGTGGGCGCCCGCGGCAGCTATCTCACTGATGCGCTGCTGATCGTCGTCGCGATTTTCGCTCTCGCGGCCATTCAGTATCGGTCCGTGCCCAGTGCCGGCAGTGCGGTCGACAAGATGCCGATGCGCGAATCGCTCACGGTAGGGATCCGCTACCTGCGCGGCCAGCAGATCCTCCTTGGCGCGATGACGCTCGATCTCTTCTCGGTGCTCTTTGGCGGTGCCGTCGCGCTGCTGCCGGTCTTCGTGGTCGACATCCTGCACACCGGCGCCTGGGGCTTGGGCCTGCTCCGCGCCGCTCCGGCCGTGGGTGCGCTGGCCATGTCGGTCTATCTCGCTTGGCGGCCGCCGCTGCAGCGCGCCGGCCGCGCACTGCTGCGCGCAGTGGCCCTCTTCGGCGTCTTTACCATCGGATTCGGATTGTCGCGGAATATCTGGTTGTCGTTTGCGTGCCTGCTGCTGAGCGGTGCCGCCGACATGATCAGCGTCGTGGTGCGGTCAACCCTGCTGCAGCTGTTGGTCCCCGATCACCTCATGGGGCGCGTCACCAGCGTCAACGCGATCTTCATCGGATCGAGTAACGAGATCGGGTCATTCGAGTCAGGCGTCGCTGCGCGGTTGATCGGTACGGTGCCCGCTGTCGTGGTCGGCGGCGCGATTACGCTCGGCGTAGTGGGCGGCACCGCGGTCTGGGCACCTGAGCTGCGAGCGGTCGGGCGCTTGGACGAGGTCAGGGCGGGGGAGGGATGACAACACATGGTGCGGTAGGCCACACACGCCGCACTTTGCTGCGCAGGAAGTAGTGCTTTAGCACTTGTGTGCCGACGAGCCTGTCCTTGAGCGTAGCGAAGGACGGCTTTAGCCGCGAGCTCCTCCAGCATCCATCGCCCTCCCGACCCTCCGCCAATCCATCCCCACCGCCACCACATGCGTCGTGATCACCACGGCACTGATCGCGCACCAGCGGCAGAACAGCTTCATCACGAACCACTCGTAATACTTGAGCCGCACGGTGAACAGAAACCCAATCACTGCCAGCACGCCGAGGAGGATGGTGATGCGCCGGTCATTGATCCATCGCGGTTGCAGCCCGACGATCGACGTGATCAGCAGCAACGAGTAGCCGATCACCCCGATCAGCGCGACATCGACCCCCCAGAACATCCCCCACTGTGAGGTCATCGCGATTTCGCAGCTGTGTTGCGCGTTGCAGGTGAGCGGCCCCATGTAGCCGAGCTTCCAGAGGTGCAGGTAGAGCGCGACCAATCCGGTGATCACGGAGGTCAGCGCAATCCAGTGGCGTGGCGTGAAGTTCGATGGGGTCTGGTTCATGCCGGATTCTACCGCAGCCGGGCGCCAAGGGGAATCCGCCCCGGTGTACCTTTCGCCCGCCAATATGACCGATTCCAGCACTGCCCCGGCCGCCGAGCGCCGCACTTTTGCGATCATTTCGCACCCCGACGCGGGCAAGACGACGCTCACGGAAAAGCTGCTGCTCTATGGCGGCGCCATTCACCTGGCCGGGTCGGTCAAGGCGCGCCGTGCGGCCCGCCACGCCACCTCCGACTGGATGGCCCTGGAACAGCAGCGCGGCATCTCGGTGACCTCCAGTGTGCTCCAGTTTGAGTACCTCGGCTATCAGGTCAACCTGCTCGATACCCCCGGCCACGCCGACTTCTCGGAAGACACCTACCGGACCCTGATCGCCGCCGACAGCGCGGTCATGCTGCTCGACAACCGGCGTGGTGTCGAGGCGCGCACCCGGCAGCTCTTCGAGGTCTGCAAGCTGCGGCAGATGCCGATCTTCACCTTCGTCAACAAGTGCGATCGTCCTGGCGGCAACCCGCTGCAGCTGATCAGCGATGTCGAGGCCGACCTCGGACTCGGCATCCATCCGGTCACCTGGCCGATCATCACCGGGTCGGGCTTTGTCGGCGTGGCCGACCGGCGCCGCCGCGAGGTCCTCCTCTTCGGCAAGGGCGCCGACCATGGCGCATCGTTCGTCGACACCGAGCGGCTGCCGCTCGAGGCGCCGGCCCTGGGTGACCTGATCGGCGCCGAGGCACTTGCGACGCTGCACGACGAACTTGAGTTGCTCGAGCACGCCGGTCACCCATGGGACGAAGCGGCGGTCCTCGGCGGGACCCTTTCACCGATGTTCTTCGGATCGGCGATCTCCAACTTCGGCGTCGAACCGTTCCTGCATGATTTTCTTGAGCTCGCTCCGGGTCCATTGCCACGTCCGGCCGAGCCCAATGTGGTACTGCCCGACGACCCGGAGTTCACCGGATTTGTCTTCAAGATCCAGGCGAACATGGACCCGCGACACCGCGACCGGATCGCCTTTGTGCGGATCTGCTCGGGACACTTTCTCGCCGGGATGTCGGTGACGCTTGCCCGCACTGGCAAGCCGCTCCGACTGGCGCAGCCGCAGCAGTTCCTGGCACGCGAGCGGGTGGAAGTCGAGGAGGCCTGGCCGGGCGATGTCATCGGCGTGCATGACCGCGGCACCTTGCGCGTGTCCGATTCGTTGTCGTTGCGCGGTGACGTGGTCTTTACCGGCATCCCGCGATTTGCGCCGCAGTACTTCTCGCGCATCTACGTCTCGGATCCGCTGCGGCGCAAGCATCTCGATACCGGCCTCCGCCAGCTCGCCGAAGAGGGCGCGGTGCAGGTCTTCTATCAGGAATCGATTGCCGGTCCGGTGCCGATTGTCGGCGCGGTGGGTCAGCTGCAGTTCGACGTGCTGGTCTTCCGGCTCGACAACGAATACGGCGTGCCAACAAAACTTGAGCCGCTGCCATTCAAGCTGGCGCGCTGGGTCCGCGGTAGTGATGAGGCGATCGAGGCGCTGGTCGAAGGCCGCTCTCGTTTGCGCCTCTACGACGCCAAGGGGAGTTCGATCCTGTTGTTCGAGGACGAATGGGCGTTGCGGCACAGCATGGAGAAGGGGAAGGGGATCGAGTTTCTGGAGGTGGCGCCGTAACTGCGGCTAATGGCTGATAGCTGATGGCTGATCCCATCAGTCGTTTCATCCTGAGCGCAGCGAAGGATCGGTCGGGTGAAAGCGATCCGGTAAACGATCCTTCGCTGCGCTCAGGATGACGCATACTTTGGGATCAGCCATCAGCCATCAGCCATCAGCCATCAGCCATCAGCCATCAGCCATCAGCCACTCACGAACTACAACTCACCACCACCTCCGCCATTCCCGCCGGCGGCCCGCCCGCGTATCGCTCCAGTTCCGCATGTTCATCAAACGGCGTCAGCAACAATTCCTGCAGCACGCGAATCGTGCCATACTCACCCCGTTCGGCGTCGCTGATCGCTTCCTGCGCGATCCAGTTGCGCAGCACGAACTTCGGATTGACGCGCAGCATCCGCGTCTCGCGATCGTCATCGCGCGATCCTTCCCGCTGCAACCGCTCGGCGTAGCGCACCAGCCACTGGCCCAATCGCACCTCGCCGTGCACTTCGGCGGCAAGCGTATCGAAGCCATGTCCGTCGGCACCCGGCGCATAGCGCGCCAGCGCGCGAAAGAACCGGGTGTAGTCCGCTCGCGTGTCATGCAGGATCCCAAGGACATCGGCGGCGAGCGCGACATCGTCCTGGTCGTGCTGCAGCAGGCCGAGCTTGGCGCGGAGCCGCTCGTCGATCTCGCGCTCGAACGTCGTGCGGTACCCTTCGAGGGCCGCGAGGGCGTCGGCCTCGCGCACCAGCGAATGCAGCGCTTCCGCCAGCCGCACGCAGTTCCAGAGCCCCACCCGCGGCTGCTGGTCGTACGCGTATCGCCCGGCCTGGTCGGTGTGATTCGGGATATAACCGCGATCGTAGTGGTCAAACCACCCGTACGGGCCGAAGTCGAGCGTCGCGCCCACGATCGACATGTTGTCGGTGTTCATCACGCCGTGCACGAATCCGGTCGCAGTCCACGCCGCCATCAGCCGCGCCGTACGTGACACCACTTCGCCAAACCATTCGGCATACCGTTGCGCGGCTGGCAATGTCAGCAGGTGCGGATAGTGATGCTCGATGACGTAGTCGGCGAGCAGACGCACTTCAGCGTCCATCTCTCGCGATGCAAAGAGTTCAAATGAACCGAAGCGGATGTGCGACTCGGCGACGCGCGCCAGGATCGCGCCGCGTTCAGTCGTTTCGCGGTAGACCGGAGTGTCACTACCGACGATCGCCAGCGCGCGCGTGGTGGCAATGCCCAGCCCATGCATCGCTTCACCTGCGAGGTATTCACGCACGCAGGAGCGCAGCACGGCTCGCCCATCGCCCATCCGGGAAAAGCGGGTCGGCCCGGCTCCCTTGAGCTGCACTTCCCAGCGCCGGTGATTGCGGCCGACCACCTCGCCGAGGAGGATGGCGCGGCCATCGCCGAGCTGCTGGACCCAGACGCCGAACTGATGCCCGGCGTAGATTGCCGCGACCGGATCGGTACCCGGTGGCAGCGTTTCACCGTTGAGCGCCGCGACTAGCCCGGGGCCCTCGGCGTCCGTCCTGTCCAGACCGAGCTGGTCGGCGACGTCACCGTTGAACGCCACCAGTGTGGGGTGGCTCAGCGGCGTCGGCATGATGCGCTGGTGAAACGCGTCGGGCAGCGAAGCGAAGCCTTGTTCCCAGTGCAGATCGGCAAAGTGTGGCACGCGGGTAAACTACCCCGGGCCTGAAACCTTCCCATCTGAATTTGCGTTGATATCTGAAACGGCGGACTTCGCCGGCACCTTCTCTCGAGGCAGCGCATGACGCCGAAATACTGGGTTCGGATTGTCCTCGGCATACTGGTGATTTTCGCCATCGGTTACGGGGCGAAGACGGCCTTCCACAAGGGGAAGACCTTTGTCGTGGACAAGTTCCCGCCCTCACTGATGCTGATGAGCGACGCCGGTTTCAACCTCAACGGCGACAAGGAAGGCGACATCCGGCGGCTGCAGTTCATGCGTTCGACCCCGGGCCATGTCGACTCCGCGATCATCACCGTCAAGTTCTCGTCGGACGAGGATATCTCGCAGCTGAAGGATTGCGTGCTGCGGGTAATCAACGGTCACCCGTTCAGTCACAACACGCGCTTCGAGTGCGCCAGTGCCGACGACTCCGCCCGGCTCGCGCTGGTGCCGTTCGGCCACGTCACGGTGGAACCGGAAGGGACAGACGTGCCGCTCTATATCTCGCAGCGTGATGCCGGCGGGGTGCAGTCGGACGCCTACCGCGGTGCTGGTGGCGACTCGGGCAACGTCGACATCAATGCGACCGGCGACAACTTCTCGATCACGGTCGACGGCAAGCAGCTGGTCAAGATCAACGGCGATTCGAACGGCGGGTCGTTCACGGTTCGCGATCGCAACGGCAAGACGATCGTGGACTTGCACGGGCACGGTAATAACGCCGTGATCAACATTCACGGCGCGGCGTCAAGGAAGGACAGCAGCACCGACCATTAGCCGGCCAGCGGCATTGGCGGGATCGCCAACGGGGGCGGGTCGTTAGATTCGCTCCCGACGCATGACTGGCGATTCACGACTCACAACGATCGAACCTCTTGGCCCTCCTCTCCGCTAGCGATCTCGCCGTCATCTTCGGCGCCGATACCCTCTTTTCCGGCATCACTTTCCAGATCGAGCGCGGCGAGCGCTGGGGCGTGATCGGCCGGAACGGCTCCGGCAAGACCACCCTGATGCACTTGCTGACCGGCGATCGTAATCCCGACAAGGGCTCGGTGGCGCGCACCCCGGGGATGCGCATCGCGGTCATGGATCAGTACCGCGACCTCGGTGGCGCGGTGACCGTGTGGGACGCCGCCGCGCGCGGTTTTGCCGAGCTGCTGGAGCTGGAGCACTCGCTGGCGGCACAGGCGCACGCGATGAGCGACGCGGGCGACAACGTCACCCAGGAGATGCTCGACAAGTACGCGCACGACCTGGAGCGCTTCGATCACGAAGGCGGCTACGCGGCATCGGCGCGCGTCGACGCCGTCCTCGCCGGCCTCGGCTTCGATCCGATTGATGCCCGCACCCGCGAAGCGGCGACGTTGTCCGGTGGCGAGCGCGGCCGCCTGGCGCTGGCCGGACAGCTCGCGGCACCCGCTGACCTGCTGATCCTCGACGAACCGACCAACCACCTCGACCTCGACACCACCCGCTGGCTCGAGGAATACCTGCGCAGTCTCGACGAGGCGGTGCTGCTGATCTCGCACGATCGCGCCTTCCTCAACGCCGTTGCCGATCACATGCTGCACCTTGAGCAGCTGTCGGCGTTCCCGTATGAAGGGAACTACGATCGCTTCGTCGAGCTGCGCACCGAGCGGCGGATGGTGCAGGAGCGCGCCGCCAAGAAGGCCGAGGCGAAGTACAACGCCGAGCAGGACTACATCAATCGCAACATCGCCGGTCACAACTCGTTCCAGGCGCGCGGGCGTCAGCGCCGGCTGGCGCGGATGCCGCGCCTTGCCCCGCCAGCCGGTGATCCCGGCGCGATGTCGGTGGCGTTCACGGCCAGCGAACGCGGCGGCGACCAAGTCATCGTCGCCGACCAGCTGGCGGTAAGCATCGGCGAGCGACAGCTGCTCAAGTCGTGGACGGCCGTGCTGCGGCGTGAGGATGTGGTGGGATTGATCGGACCGAATGGCGCCGGCAAGTCGACCCTGCTCAAGACGATCGTTGGTGATCGCACCCCGGACGATGGGACGGTGCGAATCATGCCGTCGATCGCCGTCGCCTATTACCGCCAGGATCTCGGCGATGTCGACCCGGCGGCGACGCTGTATGACCTCATTGCGCATCGCCGGCCGATGTGGAATCGCGGCCAGGTGCAGGGGCATCTCGGCCGCTTCAACTTCTCGGGCGATGAAGTGCAGCGTCGAGCCGGAACGCTCTCGGGTGGTGAACGGGCGCGCATTGCGCTGGCGTTGATGATGCTTGAAGACGCCAACCTGCTCGTCTTCGACGAACCGACCAACCACCTCGATGTCGAGTCGATCGAGGCGCTCGAAGATGCGTTGGGGGAGTACGAGGGCACCATCATCCTGGTCACCCACGATCGGGCGTTGCTGACCGCGCTCGCGACGCGGATCTGGTCGTTGTCGAACCAGGTGATCACCGACTATCCGGGGACCTTCGTCGAGTGGGAGCAGGACCGCGCCGGACGGAAGGTCGCTGATGCCGCTGCGGCGAAGCAGGCCGCGAAGCAGGGCGACAAGGCGCCCAAGGTGCAGGAAAAGTCGCGTTCCGACGCATCAGTTCGCCGGAGTGCGGAGCGGGCGCGCGACGAAGCCGAGCGGCAGGTCGAGCGGTGCGAAGCGCGGCTGGCCGAGGTCGAGGCGCAGCTGGCCGACCCGGAGCTTTATGCCAGTCCGGACGGTGCTGCAGAGGCCGCGCGCCTGACTGCCGCGCGTGCCGCAGCCAAGGCTGAGCGCGACCGGGCCTACGCCACCTGGGAGTCGGCTGACGCGGCGCTCGCGTAGCACTTACCTTTCGGCCATCCCCTCGCCGACAGGCGCCATGACGATACCAGATGCCAGTCCCGTCCCGGCGGCGCCCCGGGGCGTCATCCGCCACAAGCCGGTCGTCCGCCTCACCCATTGGCTTAACGCCATCTTCCTGGCCGGGATGATTGGCAGCGGGTTGCAGATCTACATGGCCTATGCCCACATCGGCTATGCCGGGCAGACCTTCATGGTGCCCAATCCATGGGATGCTTCGCGCCATGCGGTGCCGCACGCGCTGGGACTTGGCGGCTGGCTTGCTGGCGGATTGCGTTGGCATTTTACGCTGGCGTGGCCGTTCGCGATCACCGGCCTGGTGTACGTCGGATTCCTGCTCTTTTCCGGTGAGTGGCGCGACCTCGTCTTCCGGCCGCGCGACATACCGGCGGCCGTTCAGATGACGCGCTACTACCTGCGGATGCGTCCAGATCACCCCGTGCAGGGGAAGCACAACGCCCTGCAGAAGAGTGCTTACACCTTCATCGTCATTCTCGCGGTGCTGTCGATTCTCACCGGCTTCGCGCTGGCCAAGCCGGTGCAGCTCGGCTTCCTCACCGCGCTCTTTGGCGGGTATGAGTGGACCCGCTATTGGCATTTCATTGCGGTCTGGACCTTCATGGCCTTCATCGTGGTCCACGTCGCGTTGGTCTTCCTCGCCGACCCGGCGTCGTTTCGAGCGATCCTCACTGGGCGCTACCGCGGAAAGTTCCCTTCCCATGGCTGAGCCTCGGCGCATCATCACTCGTCGCGACTTCATTCAGGTCGCGACGCCAGTCCTGCCCCTCGCCCTCAGCGCCTGCGGCTGGGACGGCGGCAAACGGATGCAACCGCTCTTCGACAAGGTGATCGGCTTCAACAACACCCTGGGCGAGGAACTGCTCGCCGTGCGCCATGCCAGCGTCAATCCGCGGCAGCTCTCGCGCGGTCAGATGCCAGCGTATTACATCGCCAAGGCAATGCCGCAACTGGCCGACTCCGCCAGCTGGCAACTCGATGTGGGCGGCCTGGTGCGCAAGCCCACCAAGCTTTCACTGCCGATGCTGGCAGCGCTGCCACATATCGGTTACACCGTCACCCATCATTGTGTCGAAGGATGGTCAGTGGTCAAGTCGTGGAACGGCGTGCCGTTCGCGACGCTGGCGGCGTTGGTCGAGCCGCTGCCCACCGCCCGTTATGTGCGATTCGATTCGTTCGATGATGGCTACATGAACGGCTGGGACATGGCGAGTGCGATGCACCCGCAGACGATCCTGGCCGACGCCTTCGAGGGTCAGCCGCTCACCGCCGATCACGGCGCGCCGTTGCGGCTCTACTCGCCCATCAAGCTTGGCTACAAGCTCACCAAGTACCTCACCCGGGTCACCTTTACCGCCGAAAAGCCCGGCGGCTACTGGGAAGACATGGGCTACCCGTGGTTTGGCGGACTCTGACCTCACCAGTGGACAAGGCTAGCGCCCCTTCAGCTTTCCGAGTTCGCGCCGCGCCTTTTTGCTCGGCTTGCCGCCGCTGAACTCCAGGTTGGGCGCCAGGCGCAGCTGTTCGCGGAGTCGTTCGCGATCCGTCTTCGACCCAGCCGTCTCTTCGAACAGCGCGGCCGCTGCGGTCGCCGATCCACGCCGGTCGGCCAGGCCAGTCACCACCAGGACATGCTGATAGGGCGGGGTGCGGACCTGGATCGTGTCGCCGATCTTGACCGGGTGCGCCGGCCGGGCGCGATCGTCGTTGAGGTCGACCTTGCCGCCGTTGATGGCCTCGGTGGCAGCTGAACGGGTCTTGTAGAAGCGGGCGGCCCAGAGCCATTTGTCGAGGCGGGTGCGTTCGTCGGTCATCCTGAAGGGTACCGTGCTGTAGTCTCTGCATCCACCACAGGGCATATTTCAGCCTTGAACCCACAACTCCTCCCCCCCGACTCGCTGGATCCACGGACCGGTGAGTTCGCGACGGACATGCCAGTGCCGCCGCCACCGTCGCGTGCGCTCGAACGGCTGACCCTGCCGAGCCCGCGGATGCTGCTGGCCGCGATCGTCGTGGCGCGGCTGGTGCTGGTGGCGCTGGTGCTGGGGCGCGAGCTCGGGCCACGCGAGGGGCCGGGCGATCCGGCGTTGGGGTCGATCATCGGCATTGCGGTGATCGCGGTGCTGGCATCGATCTGGCTTGTCTGGCGGATACGCCGGCCTGCCGTACTTCCCAGCGCCAGCGAACTGCTGATTCACGCCACCATCGACGTTGTCGTCGTCACCTGCGTCGTCACCTTCCAGACCCGCACCAGCGCCACGTCGGTGGCCGCCTTGTACGTCGCCCTGGTGACGCTCTACGCGTTGCTGTTGCCGGTGGGGCGGATGCTGATCACCGTCGCACTGGCCGCCACCTGCTACATCGCGGTCACTGTCTACCAGACCGACGGCGCGCCGCAGATGACGTTCTGGGTCCAGGTCGGCGCCATCGCACTGGTTGGCATCGTGATCGCCATCCTTGGCAACCGGTTGGCCGGCGCGGCGCGCGATCAGCAACTGCTGTCCGTAGCGCTGGCGCAGGCGCGCCTCGAGGCCGATGAAATCCTGGGCAGCATCCAGTCCGGTGTCATCAGCGTCGACGCCGAAGGGCGTCTGGGCTACATCAACCCGGGCGGCCGCGAGCTGCTCACCGCCGATCCTGCCACCTTCATTCCGGGGCAGCCGGTGCTCGACGCGCTGCGGGCGCGGTCGCGCGATCTCTACGAGGCGATCATGCGTGGCATTACCGACGGCGCGCGAGTCGCCCGCGGTGAGGCCCAGGTGCGTCGTCCCGATGGCTCGCTCTTTCCCGTGGGCCTCAGCACCACCACGTTCAAGCATCCTGGCAGCGATCGCCGGTTGGTCACCGCCATCTTCACCGACATCTCCGACCTCAAGCGGCTGCAGGAGTTCCGGCTCCGCGCCGAGCGGCTGGAGGCGGTCGCGGCACTGAGCGCGTCGCTGGCGCACGAGATCCGCAATCCATTGATGGCGATCCGGAGCGCGGTCGAGCAGCTGGTCCGCAGCGCCGGAGACGATGAAGACGACCAGACCCTGGCGCGCCTGGTGGTGCGCGAGAGCGAGCGCCTCAACCGGTTGCTCAGCGAGTTTCTCGACTTTTCGCGGGTGCGGGCCAGCAAGTTTGAACGGATCTCGCTCAAGGCGCTGGTGCGCGACACGGTCCGCACTGTCACCGAGCATCCGGCGGCGCAGGGCGTCCAGATTGCGGTCGAAGGCGAGCCGGTCGAGCTCGACGCCGACAACGACCTGATGAATCGGATCGTCAGCAACCTGGTGCTCAACGCCGCACAGGCGCTCGACGGCAAGGGACGCATCGATGTCTGGGTCGGGCGCGCGCCAATCGGCGAAGGCCCCACCGGCAACATCGAGCGCTCGGTCAAGTTGATGGTGCGCGACAACGGTCCCGGCATTCCCGATGAAGTCCGCGAGCGGCTCTTCGAGCCGTTCGTGACCGGGCGACCCGGTGGCACCGGTCTCGGCCTGGCCATCGTACAACGCGCCGTGGCGGCGCATCGCGGCGTGATTCTGGTCGACACCTCGCCGCGCGAGGGCACCACTTTTTCAATCTTTCTTCCGGCGACCTGGAACAGGGAGGACAGGGCATGAGTCAACAGCCATCGGTGCTGGTGATCGATGACGAATCGGGGATCCTCGACACACTGAGGATCCTGCTCAAGAAGGAAGGCTTCGAGGTCATTACCGCGCAGGGCGGCAAGGCCGGCCTCGATGCCATTCGCTCGGGCACCCCCGACATCGTGCTCACCGATGTGCGCATGCCGCAGGTGACCGGCCTCGACATCCTGCAGGCCGTCAAGGAATCCGACCCGATCACGCCGGTCATCCTGATGACGGCGCAGGCGTCGCTGCAGAGCGCGATCCAGGCCGTCAATGCTGGTGCGTTCTATTATCTGCAGAAGCCGTTTGCCAACGACGAGTTGCTGGCGATCCTGCGCCGCGGCTGCGAGTTCCGCCAGATCCGGGTCGAGAACAAGCAGCTCAAGCAGGAGATTCGTCGCAGCGGGGGCAGCCCGCGCCCCGCGGTCACTCGGCCGGTGGGCAAGTCGCGGCGATTCCTCGAGAAGCTCAGCTTCGCCGACATCGTGGCACCGACTGACTCCACCGTGCTGATTGGCGGCGAGAGCGGTACCGGCAAGGAAGTGCTGGCGCGCTACATCCACGATGCGTCGCTGCGCAACGATGGGCCGTTCCTGTCGATCAACTGCGGTGCGCTGCCCGAAACGCTGCTCGAGAGCGAACTCTTCGGTCACGTCAAGGGATCGTTCACCGGTGCGGTGCGCGACAAGCAGGGTCTCTTCGCGGCGGCGCGCGGCGGGACGTTCTTTCTTGACGAAGTCGGCGAGATGCCGGCGTCGCTCCAGGTGAAGCTGTTGCGCGTGCTGCAGCAGCGTGAAGTGATTCCGGTTGGCGCCACCGAGGCGTTGCCGGTCGATGTGCGAATCATCGCCGCGACCAACCGCGATCTCGAGGAAGAGGTGCGCCGCGGCAACTTCCGCTCCGATCTCTACTACCGCCTCAATGTGCTCGCGCTCGACCTGCCGCCGCTGCGTGATCGGCGCGACGACCTGTTGCTGCTGATCGACCGTTTCCTGCAGGATCTCTCGGTCGAGCACGGCGGCGACGCCAAGGCGCTGAGCGCCGAATCGCTCGACGCGGTGATGGTCTACGAATGGCCTGGCAACGTGCGCGAGTTGCAGAACGCGCTGGAACACGCCGCAGTGCTCAGCCGGGGATCGCTGATCGAGCCGCAGCACCTGCCGGAGCGGATCACCCGCCAGAAGAAGGAGCCGCTGGTCGCTGAGCGGGCGCAGCCGAACCCGCCGCTCGACCTGATCGAGCGCGCGTACATCATGTTCGTGCTGCAGGCGGAGGGGGGCAACAAGACGCGGGCGGCAGAAGCGCTGGGGATCGATCCCAGCACGCTCTATCGCAAGTTGTCGCGCTACGAAGAGATCGAGGAGAAATAGTGGCCCAGATCGCGGCGCTGGTCCTGCTGGTATTCGGCCTGCTGCCGATTGCCAACTGGATTCCGGGCGGTCACGACGCGCCATGGTACAGCCAGCGTCTCGCCGACTGGTTGAGTGGCGGCAGCATCGTGCTGGGCATCGGGGTGATCGCTGCGATCGCCTTCAATCGCTATCCGGGCTGGTGGCGCACCGGTCTGTGGAGCGGCGTGGCCGGACGGTGGCGGCGCGGCAACCGCCGCAGCGACGCGCTGATTGCGGTGGTCGTCTTCGTGGTCTGCGCCGTGATTGCGCAGCTGGTGTTGTCGGCCAAACCGTTGCTGATCGACGAAATCATCCAGCTCTATCAGGCGCGGATCTTTGCGACCGGTCATCTCTGGCTGCCGGCTGCGACCTATCCGGTCTTTTCGAGCGCCATGCACCTGATCGACTGGAGCGGCAAGGTCTACGGTCAGTTTCCGGCCGGCGGCCCGGCGATGCTCGTCCCCGGGGTGTGGCTGCATGCGCCCTGGCTGGTCGGCCCGGCGTTCACCGCCATCGGCGCCTATCTCCTTGCCCGGGTGTTGCGGCGCATGGAGCTCGGCGATGGCACCGCACTCGCTGCGCTGCTGCTCTATGCCTTCGCGCCGTTCACGCTCTTTCTGGGCGGCTCGATGATGAATCACGTCACCGAGACGACCTGGCTCCTGGCTGCCACGCTCGCGTTGTTGATTGCCGTCGCCGACGACAACCCGCACGACCTCGCCGGCTTCATCTGCGGGCTCTGCCTCGGCGTTGCGGCCACGATTCGCCCCACCGATGCAGCGGCCTTCGCGCTGCCCACTGCCGGCTGGCTCCTCTGGCGCGCGCGCCACGGCGGGCCGGCATTGCGGGCCCTGCTGCTGAGCGGCGTCGGCGTGGCACTGCCGATGGCGGTGTTGCTCTATATCAACTCGCAGCAGACGGGCAGTGCGCTTCGCTTTGGCTACATCGAGATGTGGGGGAGTTCGCACGAGCTCGGCTTTCACAAGGCACCCTGGGGCGTAGCCCACACGCCAGCGCGCGGGCTCGAGCTCGTCAATCTCTACTTCCTGCGCCTGCAGGATTACATGTTCGAGAGCGCCGGGCCATCACTCCTCTTTGCCAGTGCGGCCTTGGCGCTCACCAGGCGCTTGCGCGCGTTCGATCGCTGGATCCTGCTCTCCTGCGCCATGCTGGTGCTGGCTTACTTCGCCTACTGGCATGACGGTTTCTACCTGGGGCCGCGCTTCATGTTGCCGCTGGCGCCATGGATCGCACTCTGGACCGCTCGCCTTCCGGCGCTGCTGCGCGAGCGTAACGTGCCGCTGCCGGTGCTGCGCGGCACTGTCACCGCGGGTGTGGCCGCGTTGCTGATTGGTTGCGCGATGGGTGTGCCAGTACGCACGCTGCAGTACCACAATGGCATGCAGTCGATGCGGCTCGACGCCGATGCGACGGCGGCAGCCGCGGGAGCCACCAATGCCCTGATCCTCGTGCGCGAGAGCTGGGGTGCGCAGCTGGTTTCACGCCTCTGGGGGCTGGGGGTGAGCCGTACCGAGACCGAGCATCTCTATCGGTCATATGACGCCTGCCGCCTCGATAACATCATCGCGGCCACCGAGGCGGATCAGGGCGGCGTCGATGAACTGCATCGTCGCCTGGCCCCGTTTGCCGGCGATTCGGTCCAGCTACGCACCGACAAATCGCTTCCTGATACCACTATCCGGTTCGTACCGAACGCGCCGCACACGGAGCTCTGCCTGCGACGCGTGGCGGAGGATCGCGGCGGTTTCGCCTCCTACCCGCAGATGTTACTGGCAGGACAGCATGGCAATCGCTTTGAGCGCGATCTGCACGAACGCGACACGCTGTTACTCCGGATGTATCCGGGTCGGCCGCTCTGGCTCCTGACCGAATCTCCCAGGATCGGCGGCGGATTTCAGGTCGAGAAGGTGTCGGTGGATTCGATGCACGCTGAGTGGCAGCAGGACCGCGCCCCACGACCGTGAGCACTGCCGTAACGCGCCAACGGCTGCCCAGCGCTGTCGCTGTGCTGTTGCTGGCCGTTGCGCTCGCCGCACTCTGGTGCTTCCGGTTTCGCGGCTGGTATCCGCACGACGACGGCACGCTCGGCCAGGCCGCCGAACGGATCCTCCGCGGCCAGATTCCGCACCGTGATTTTGTGAATCCCTATACCGGCGGCGTGGCGCTGCTGCATGCGCTGATCTTTCGCTTCGCCGGGATCAGTACCAACGCGCTGCGTGACGCTCTTGCCCTGTTGGCAACGCTCTGGTGTGCCGGACTATTCTGGCTGGTGCGACAATGGCTGAGTCTGGTGGGTGCCGCGATCGTGATCGCCCTGATCGCGGTCTGGAGCGTGCCGATGTATCCGGTCCCGATGCCATCGTGGTACGTCCTCTTTCTCACCACAACCGCCGGCATTGTGCTCGCGGCCGTTCACGATCGCAAGTCGGTCTTTGTCCTGGCCGGATTCCTGATCGGGCTGGCGGCCCTCGCCAAGATCACGGCTCTCCTGGCGCTTGCCGGCGCTGGATGGGGAATCGTCGCGGTGCGCCAAGTCGATGGGGACCGGCGCACCGGCGCGCCGGAGGTCGTGATCGCGGCACTCCTCTTTGACGTGCTGGTGCTCCACCTGATCCAACCGCTCTTCAGCGATCGCGTGCTGGTGCATGTGGCGGGTCCGGCACTCCTCGTGGTCACGGCGATCGGTGTGCGCGAGGCTCGCCAGATCATGGTCGGTGGCGCGCACGTCGATGGGGTCCTGTGGCGCCGACTCTTCCTCCTGCTGGCTGGCGCCGTAGTCCCGGCGTGCTGTTTCGCGGGTTGGCTTGCATCGCATGGCGCGCTGGCGCCCTTTATCGCGAGTGTCCGCGGCGTGGTCGGCCAGCGCGCGGCGTCGGCGGCAATGACGCCGCCATCGATGCAATCAGTGGTCTACGCCGTTCCGATCGTCGGAATCCTCGCGGCCAGCGCGAGCCGCTGGCCCGTGCGTGGCTGGATTGTCGCCGTTGCCGCAATCGTTATCGCGGTGGTCGCGTCACGGGACGGTATCGCCTATCAGGAGGTCTGGCATGCATTGCGAGGATTGCCGACCATTGCTGCGTTGCTCTTCGCAGCGGCCTGGGTGTCGGGTGCCACTCCCGTCCCCGGTGGTGCCCGGAGTGCGCTGCTTATCTTCGCGCCGATCGCGGCGGTAATGTGCCTGACCGAGTTTCCATTCGCCGCGCCAATCTATTTTCTCTACGTCTTCCCGGTCATTGCGATTGCGCTCGCCGCGGCGGTCGGTTTGCAGCCCCCGGCCCGACGCCCTGCCGCCGGCGCATTGGCCCTTGTCTTTCTCGGCTTCGGATTCGTCGTGGTGCTGCCCGGTGCGCCAGCATCACTCGACGCGTTTGGCGAACGCAACCAACCCATGGCATGGCTCCAGCTGCCACGCGCGCGCCTCCTGGTGCCGGCGGACGAGGCGGCGCGTTATCAGCAACTCTTTGGCGTACTTGAGGCGCTGCCCCCCGGCCCTATCTGGGCCGGTCCAGACGCACCCGAGATTGCATTTCTGGCCGGGCGCCAGGATCTCAATCCGGCCTTCTTCTCCTTTTTGAGTAGCGCACCGGCTCCGGGAGGCGGTTTCGCGGCGTCCCAGGCCAGCGCGGGTGCCGTGGCGGTCGTTGTGGATTCGGCGCCATCGTTCTCGCTGAAGCTCAGCCCTGCCGTGCGGGACAGTGTGCGCCGATATTTCCCGGTCATGACCACAATCGATCAGTTCGTTGTCCACGCAAGAGCGTCGACGCCGTGACCCACATCCTCGACCTCTCCTGGGCCTACCTCGCGTGGCAGGCGCCATTTGTCGAGCAGAAGCTGGTGCCCTTCCGCCGCCGCCACCCCGGTGCGTCGTTCCGTCGTATCCTGGATATTGGCTGCGGGCCGGGCACCAACACCAAGGCGTTTCTCAAGACCAATCCGAACTACCTGGGCGTCGATCTCAACGCCGGTTACATCGCCAGCGCCAAGCGCCGCTTCGGCGACCAGTACTTCATGGTCGGTGATGCGTCACGACTCGATCTGGCCAGCGCTGATCGATTCGATTGCATCTTCGTGAACTCGATGCTGCACCACATGAGCGACGCACAGGTCCGTGCGCTGCTCGCCTCAACGGCGCAGCTACTCACCCCGGACGGGACGGTCTTCGTCATTGACATCTACGCGCCAGCAGAGCGGGGCCTGGTGCGCTCGCTTGCACGCGCGGATCGCGGCGAACATGTCCGTGAACTCCCCCAGTTGCAGGACGTGGTCGAGTCCGGGCTCGACGTCTCGTTTCACGAGTGCTACACGCTGCACATGGCGACGATTGATCTCTGGGCGATGGCGTATTTTGAAGGCCGGCCGAAAGGGCTGCCATGAGGCTGAGCATCACCATGCCGCTCCTCAACGAGGAGGGGATCGTTCCCGAGTTGGTGCGCCGAGTTGGCGCCGTGCTCGATGCAATCCCCGGCGGTCCCCACGAACTGCTCGTGATCGACGACGGCAGCACCGACGACACCCGGGCGTTGCTCGTCGATGCGGCGGCCACCGACCCGCGCATCCGCTGCCTCTTCCTGTCGCGCAACTTCGGGCATCAGGCCGCCATCACCGCCGGGATCGATCATGTGACCGGTGACCTGATCGTCGTCATGGACGGCGACCTGCAGGACCGTCCCGAAGACATTCCAGCGATGCTGGCCCGACAGGCTGAGGGGTATGATGTCGTCTATGCCATTCGCACGCTCCGCAAGGAAGGGATCGTGCTGCGTGCATGCTACTTCCTCTTCTATCGCACGATGGCGCGCTTCGCCAAGGTGCGCGTACCACTCGATGCTGGCGATTTCGCCCTGATGACCCGTCGCGTGCTCGACACGATCCGCTCCGCACCGGAACGCAATCGCTATGTTCGCGGCCTTCGCGCCTGGGCCGGCTTCCGGCAGATCGGGCTGCCCGTCGAACGCGACAGCCGGGTCGCCGGCACCAGCAAGTATTCATACGCTGCGCTGGTGCGCCTCGGGCTGGATGGGCTCTTTGCCTTCTCGACGATTCCAATCCGCGCGGCAATGTTTCTGGGTCTTGGCGCAGTGGGCGTGGCATGCCTGTATGCTGCCTGGGCGGTGTTCCAGAAACTCGTGCTGCAGCACTCACCTCAGGGCTTCACGGGGATCATCGTGGTCGTCACCTTCCTGTCAGGCGTCAATCTCTTTTTTCTCGGCGTGATTGGCGAGTATGTCGGGCGGGTATATGAAGAGGTCAAGGCCCGTCCGATGTACGTCGTCGAGCGCGTGATTGGCCAGAGTCACTAGGCGATCTCGCGGAGCGGCTTCTCATCTCCCCGGTGCACGCAGCTGACTCACCGCGTCGCCGTCGAATCGCGGGCTCGCACGATCCGCGCCTGCTCACCGGTAAACTCTGCCTGCCCCAGCGCCACCCCTTCCTGCGCATAGCGGGTGGCATCATCCCAGCGATGCAGCACCATCAGGCACTCCACCAGCTTGGCCCGTAGTGACGAATCGTCCGCGCGCACGGCAACGCCCTGCGCCAGCACCGGAACCGCGAGGTCGCAACGACCCGCCATGCGGTACATCTGCCCCAGCTGCTCGAATACTGCTTCATCGTGGGGCCACAACGCAATCGAGCGCTGATAGTCAGCGATCCCCACCGAATCGCGATGTTCCGACCGGACAATTTCGGCAGCAACCTTCCAGCCGCGGTAGGCCATTGGTGCGTCCACCGCGAGATCGGCAATGAATCGGTCCTGGGTACTCCAGGTGGGAACCCGCCGAGCGCTCCGTACCGCTCCCACCACCATCAATGCCACCAACAGCGCTGCCAACGACTGCGGGATGACATGCCGGTGGCCAAGTCGGGCACGATCCGCGGCGATGGCATTGAGCCCCGCCGCCAGCGCCATCGCGCACCCAATGCTCGGCAGGAAGAGCGCTCGCTCGGCCATCACGATTCCGCTGGCCGTGAGCACATTGGCGAGTGGTGCCAACGCGACCATGCCCCACCAGAGACCGAACGAGGCCACCGGCGCCCGGCGACGGGTGGCGATCGTCAGCCAGACCACAACGAGCACGATCAGCGCGCCAAGCGCATGCCGCAACGCAAATGGCCCGCCCACCGGCGTCCCCGGCGGTCCGTATTCAGCCTGCAGGTGTGCCGGCCACAGCAGGAGCCGGAGGTATTGAGGCACCACGCCGAGGAATGTCAGCGCGCGTTCACGCAGCGGCAGGTCCCGCAATGCGACCGCGGCGAGTTCCCCCTTCACATCATGCAGCGTGAGCGCGCGCACGCCAAAGAAGAGCAGCGCGATAATCACCACCGGTATCAACATGCGGAGCCGTCGATGCCACGGGCGCCCGTCCTTGACCAGCAATACCTCCGCGCCAGCCAGCAACGCCGGGACGACGAATCCGCTCTCCTTGGCCATGATCCCCAATGACACCAGGACGAGTAGAGACAGTAGCCAACGTTTTTCCTGGTGCTCGTTGCGGGCATGTACATACACAGCCGTCGCACCGAGCATCGCCAGCGCGGCCCAGATCTCCGATTGTCCCACGACGTTGGCCACGACCTCGACATGGACTGGATGCACCACGAACAACGCGCCGGCAATGAGGGCCGCAAGTGGATCGATGCCGAAGCGCTTGAGCACTGACACCAGCAGATAGGCCAGCGCGAGATACCCCAGCAACGACACCAGGTGAAAGAGCCACGGCGTGCCGTGCCCCGCCTGCCATTGCACGGCGAAATTCCCGATTGTCAGCGGACGCCACAACGTTCCCGGCCAGTAGGGCGCCGAGAGAATCGTGTGCCAGCGCGCGGGGTCGGTGACGCGGCTGTTGTGAACGATGATTGGCACGTCGTCATAGACGAAGCCGTTGCGCAGGCTCAATCCCATCGCCGCAGCAACAGCAATCAGCAGGACCGGCAGCGCCGGGAGTGACCGCCGCCTCATCGCGGCGGCGCACTGTCAGTTGGTGGTGGCGGCAGCCGCACTGAGTGCGGTGGCGCGTGCGCCTGCCAGGCACTGTCGGCAATGTGGGCGTAGATGCCCAGCGCTCCGCTGCGCACCGAGTAGCCGGCGCCCTGCCGCGCTTCGGCCGCTGCCTTGCGATAGTCACCCATGTCGATCAGGCAGGCGACTTCAGACGCCCGCGCGCCGAGGTGATTGGGTGTCAGCTCCAGCGCACGGCCGTAGTAGTAGAGCGCAGCGTCACAGCGGCCGTGCTCGCGCAGCCGATCGGCAAAGTTGAGCCAGATCGTCCACGCCTTCTGGAAGAGCCCGAGCGACTCCTGGTACTGCAGCTCGGCCTGGTGCTGCTCACCCGCCTCGAACAGGATGGCGCCATAGGCTTCGTGACCACGATAACTGAGCGGCGCATCAACGACTGTGTGCGACCAGAGCGACAGATTGTCGCGCCACACCAGTTCGCGAAACGCACTCCGCACGGCACCAGCCACCAATAGCGCCATCAACGCCAGCATGGTACCAATCCGCCCGAGCGACCCGCCTCGGCGGTAGATTGGCTCGCCGATCCGCCAGAGCAGCGCGCCCGCGCCAATTGCTACGCCAACTGTAGCCAGAAAGAGGGTCCGTTCGGCCAGCACGATCCCGGTCGGGATCAGCACGTTGCTCACCAGGAAGAGGCCGACAGCCGTCCACAGGATGCCGAAGGTCAGCGTTGGCAGGCGGCGCCGGGCATACCACGCCGCAGCACAGGTCACTACCAGGATCAGCGCGCCCAGCGACTGCATCGTTCCCCAATGGGTGGCGGCGACGATCTCCTGGGGTGAGTAGTCGGCCTGCAGATGCGCCGGCCAGAGAAAGAGCCGCGCCCAGTACGGCACCACGCCGAGCATCGTCAGCGCCCGTCCGCCGACTCCGAGACCGGTGAGCGCTTCTGCGATAAAACTGCCCCGCACGTCGCCACCGAGCGCCAGCGTACGCGCCCCGATCGAGCAGACTGCCGCCAGCACCAGCGTGAGGTAGAGCGGCCGCAGCGCCCGAGCGCGGCTGAGCCATGGTCTGTCATCGCTGATCACCGTCAACTCGGCGGCCGCCAGCAGGCCGGGGAGGAGAAGCGCGTGCTCCTTGAACAGCGCCGCCGCGAGATAGCAGGCGGCAAAAGCCGTAATCCAGCGCCAGGTGAGCGGATCTCCCCGGCGGCGGCGGTCGATGTACCAGGCAGTCATCAGGCAGAGCAGGGTGGCCACCACCAGCTCCGCCTGGTTAACGGCGAGGGCGATCGCCTCGACGTGGACCGGATCCACCGCGAAGAGCGCCGCCGCCAGCCAGGCCGGACCCGGGTCGAGCAGCCGCCGGGCGAGCCGGTAGACCGCCCAGGTCGCCACCATATAAAGGAGGATCGATACCAGCCGGTACAGCAGCGGCCACCCCCCGCCGGCCACCCACTCCAGTGACAGGAGCACCGAGGTGAGCGGCCGGTACAGCTCCCTGGGGTACGGGTCGGGCCAGTACGAGTGGGTGAAGAGGTGCCAGAGATGGAGGGAGTGCACCTCGGCGTTCATCCGCACGATCGGGAGGTCGTCCTGGATGAACGAGTTGCCGATGCTGGTAAGTGAGGCCGCCAGCGCCAGCACCCCAAGCGCGGTGACCGCGGCCCAGCGGGGAAGTTGCAGCTGCCTGGTCAGAGACGCTCCCGCGTGGGGTGACAAGAAATCGTGCAGCGGTATCGGTGGCAGGGCACGGGGGCTTGCACTCTTCCACGTTCTCGCCCGCGGGAAGCGCCGCAATGTCCCGGGCCGCCGTCCAGAACCTCAAGCCCTGTAACAACTTATCGCATCCGGTGCCGTCGTGGCACCGCTGTTGCTCTTCTTGTCGCCGGCAACGCTAGGCTCGGTAGGCTCTGGCGCTGAAGGCCAACAACTCAACGTCTTGAACGGAGATACACAATGTTGCGCAATCGCAAGGGCTTTACCCTGATCGAGCTCCTGATCGTCGTCGTCATCATCGGCATTCTGGCCGCCATCGCGATCCCGAAGTTCGCGGCGACCAAGGACAAGGCCAAGTTGGCCTCGGTGAAGACCGACCTCCGGAACGCCGAGACCGCCGAAGAGGCGTACTTCTCGGATTACAACACGTACGGCGATTTCGGCGCGCTGCAGACCGCCAGCAGCTACAGCCTCTCGGTCGGCAACACGATGGCAATCACCCCGTCGACCAGCGGCTATTCGATCGCGGCCAGCAACTCGTCGATCTCTTCGACGATCACCAGCTGCCAGGTGGCAGTGGCCGGCGGCGCGACTTCGGCGGTTGATGGTGTCATCACCTGCCCGTGAACTGAGCTGAACACTGGTTGATTGATTGCGGGGCGTTCGTTGGCCGCACAGGCCGGCGGGCGCCCCGGGTCACGACAACTCGCAGCACGGTACGACATGAGGACCCTGGAGAGCGCATCGATGCAACGACGGGACAACGGCTTCACCCTGATCGAGCTGTTGTGGGTGATTGTCATCATCGGCATTCTTGCCGGTCTTGCCCTGCCGAAGTATGCGGCGACCAAGGAGAAGGCGCTCACCGCCAGGATGGTCAGCGACCTTCGCAATATGGCAGTCTCGGAAGAAGCGTACTTCAATGACTTCTCGCTGTACTACGGTGGTCCGGTTCCAGCACCAGCGCTGATCTTCTCGCCCTCGAAGGGTGTCACCGTCGAGATCGATGAGTCGAGCGAAACCGGCTGGTCGGCCACGGCAGCAAGCGAAGGTACGTCCAAGCAATGCATGATTTTTCTCGGCACAGCGGCCCCGGTTGGGGAAGCCACTGTCGAAGGCAAGCCCGCCTGTACTCCGTGAGGAGTTTCCAGGGCGTGGCTGACTCGAACGGAGAATGCGCGATGGCAAATCGGAGAGGCTTCACCCTCATTGAACTGCTGATCGTGGTGGTCATCATCGGCATCCTCGCCGCGATCGCCATCCCGAAGTTTGCCGCGACCAAGGACAAGGCAAAGCTGGCGGCGGTCCGCACCGACATCCGCAACCTGGAGACTTCGGAGGAAGCGTACTTCTCCGATTACAACACCTATGGCGACCTGGGTCAGGTTCAGGCAGCCTACCAATATCAGTTGTCGGCCGGCAACACGATGACCGTCACGCCGTCCACAACCGGATACAGCGTCGGTGCCAACAATGCGACGATCACGTCCACCATCACCGGCTGCCAGGTGGCAGTCGGCGGTGGCGCCGGTTCCTCTGTTGATGGCCTGATTACCTGCCCTTGACCTGAGTGGTCATGGCAATGCGCTGCTCCTCGGGGCGGCGCCGGAACGGACCCTGACTCGCCGGATATGGCGACAGGGTCCGTTCTGCTTTGCATGATTTCGCCCTCCATCGCGTGCAGAAGGCCGTCGGCCCAGGGGCCTGCGAAGTGATCGTCCGGCTCCCTTTCCGGAGCATGCGATGCCTGCACGACGCTCGCGCGGTGAATCACTGGTCGAGTTGCTCGTTGCACTGATCATTCTCGAAATCGCCGGAGCCGCCGCCCTGGCCACCGCCCTCACCGCCGAGCGACTCGGCCGCCACGCCGCGGCGGGCAGCGCCGCCGATGCCGTCCGCTGGCAGGCATACCGCCAGGCCGAGCGCGACTCGTCATGCACGGCGAGGCCGCAGCCCGACACCGTGATGCTGGACTTTCCGGCCACGGCCGGTCGTCCCGCCATCACGACCACGGTGCGGTGCGGGCCGTGAAGCGCGCGGGGTTCACGTTGCTCGAGGCGATCATCGCACTGATGCTGCTCTTGCTGCTCGCTGGCGGCATTGCCGTGGTGGTGCGCACCGCCGCGCACAGTGCGGCGCGCGCGTTCAACGAGCTCGCGGTTGAGCGGATTGTTCGCACCGTTGCGCTCTTCGTGCAGCATGATCTCGCCGAGGCACGGCACGACGAGCTGGCCAACCCACTCCCCACCCGACTCAGGCTGCCGCGGCCGGTGGCATGGGGGCTCGCCTGTGCCGACGACGGCCAACTATTGCGGGTGGCCACCGAGGATTGGCAGGCCAGCCGCACGCCCGAGCCGGGTCGTGACCAGCTCTCACTGCTCGCTGACAGCACCGCGGAGTGGTGGGATTCTGCTGCGATCATCGCGGTCGGGCACGGCAGCTGTCCGGATGGTCGACCGGCGGTCACCCTGCAGACGCTGCTGCGGCCGCGAGTCGCCGACCTGGTGCGAGTTGTCGAACCGGTGGAATGGAGTGTGTACGCCTCGGGCGGCGCCGACTGGTTCGGCCTCGCCCCCGCCGACCACTCTTCACCGGTGCAGCCCTTTGCCGGGCCGCTCCGCACCGGTGCCGCTCGGCTGACGCTGCTGCCAACGCATGTGGATGTGCTGGTGGCGCCGGCTGCCGGGGCGGCGATTACCGTCACCGGGCTCGTCACGCCATGACCAACCGACGCGGAACGGCGCTCCTGCTGGTTTTGGCGGCGGTGCTGGTGGTGGCCTCCCTGGCGACGGTCACCCTGCAGTTTGCCGCTGTTCGCACCCGGCTGATTGCCGAAGCGCGGTGGGAGCAGGAGGGGTGGCTGGTGGCCAGCAGCGCCCTGGCCCAGGCCCGAGTCTCGAACAGTGCAACGCTTTCCGCACTAGGCGAGAGCGACACTGTCACCCTCATCCAGGGGACTCGGCCAGACGGCTGGCAGATCGCTGTGCAGGCCCGCCGGCACGGCATCGCGATCGCCCTGGTCGCCACGGCGTTGCGGCGCGATGGCGCCGGGCGGCCTTTTGCGGCCCACCGGGCCGGGCTCCTGCTCCTGCGCTCCGGCGCCGATACTGTCCGGGTGTCAGCGCAACACCCCCGCTCCTGAGGGCGTGGCACGGGGAGTGCTACCTGACAGCAACACCAGCCGGTTTGCTACGAGCTGGGCCAAGTATGTGGGTGAGAGACCGTTCTTCCGCTGGACCCCGCCAAAGAGGTGCAGGCGTGACGGGGCTCGGTCGGCAACTTCAACAATCCGGGCTGCTCATGGCGCTCTTCAATCGTACGCGAACCACCGTCGGGCTCGACATCGGCAGCGGCTACATCAAGGCGGTGACGGTCAGTCACGCCTCGGGTCAGCCGGTCCTGGAAAAAGTCGCCCTGGCGCAGGTTCCCGTGGACGCAATCGTCGAAGGCGAAGTGATGGATCCGACCGTCGTCGCTGACGCGGTGCGGCGCCTCCTCGCGGACGCCGGCGTCAAGGCCAAGGATGTCGTGGTCGCCGTGGGCGGGCGCGACGTGATCATCAAGAAGATTCTCATGGATCGGATGCGTGACGCCGATGCCCGCGACGTAATGCCGTGGGAGGCCGATCAGCACGTCCCGTTCGACAAGGAAAACGTCGAACTCGACTTCCAGATCCTCGATCCCGAAGGCGACGGCCTGCAGATGCAGGTGCTCCTCGTTGCCGCCAAGCGCGAGCTGGTCGAATCGAAGCTGACGCTGCTGTCCGAAATCGGACTCGATGCGTCGGTGATCGACGTCGAAGCCTTCGCGCTCCACAATGCCTTTGAACGGAACTACCCCGAAGCAATGAAGGGGGTCGTCGCCCTGGCCAACGTCGGCCACGAAACGACCACCGTCAACCTGCTCGAGGATGGCGTTCCGGTGCTGACCCGCGACCTGCCGATCGGCGTGCGCCGCCTGCGCGAAGATCTGCAGCGCGAACGCGGCATGGCCGCCGACGCCGCCGATCGCGTCGTGCGCGGTGCCGATGCCGACAGCTCGCTCGCCCCGCACGTGGCCTCGCGCGGCGAAGAGATGGCTCTCGGCATCGAACGCGCTGCGGCCTTCCTGCAGACGTCCAATCGTCCGGTCGGTTCGTTGTCGCGGCTCTATGTCACTGGCGGTGGTTCGCGCGTGCCGGGGCTTGCTGGCGTGCTCTCCGATCGTCTGCGCGTGCCGGTCACTCAGGCCCACGCCGTTGAACGGCTCGACGTGGCGCCGGGGGCATTCGACGGCCTCAATGTCGACGAAGTGTCCCCGCTGCTGATGCTTTCTGTTGGCCTGGCCTTGCGGTCGGTGGCGTGAGGAGCGCCGGACAATGATCACCATCAATCTGAAACCGGGTGCCAAGCGGCAACTCGCCAAGGGCGATCCACTCGCCATGATCCGCCAGCGGCTGATGGCCGTGCGCGGGTTGGTCAAGGAACCGGCGCTCGTGATGGCCGGTGGCGCGTGGCTGCTGGCCGTGGTCGTCATCGGCGGGCTCTACCTCCACACCCGCTCGCGCCTCAACACGCTTGAGCCGCAGCTGGTGTCGTCGACCGAGGAGTTCCACCGCTATCACAACTTCGTGGTCGAGAAGCAGCACGCCGGCAAGGCGCGCGACTCGATCCTCGCCCAGATCGGCACCATCTCCGCCGTCGACCAGGACCGCTACACCTGGTCGCACGTGCTCGACGAAGTCGCTGGCGCGATGCCCGAGTTCACCTGGCTGACCAGCGTGTCGCCGGTGGCCAAGTCGGCGACGCCGGATGCCGATTCGACCACGATTCCCGCGGTCACCGTGCTGATCGCCGGCCAGACCAACGACTTGCAGAACTACACGACCTTTCTCCGCCGTCTCGGCGAGAGTCACTGGTTGACCAACGTCGTGCCGGTCAAGACCGAAACGATCATCGACAAGAGCAACCGGCCGATTACCGCCTTCACGGTGCAGGCCACCTTCATGCGGGGCGATACGTCGATGGTCACGACGGTGCCGATTCTTGAATCGAGTGTGAGGTAACCATGGGCGATAACTCGAAAACCACTGCGATCCTGCTGTCCATGGTCGCGCTCGGCCTGGCATATTGTCTCTGGTCAGGTACCGGCGTCTCGATGATCGGCGTTCGCGGCATCTCCCAGGAAATGGCGCGTGCCGACACGCTCCGCGATTCGATCGGTGTGCTGCAGGCCAAGATCGACACGGCCCGCCGCGACATCGCCAAGGAATCGGTGGAAGATGTCAAGAAGCGCGTCGCCAACTATCGCGCCTCGCTGGTGCTGCTCCGCACCCTGGTGCCGGAACAGCGCGAAGTCACCAACCTGCTCGATGACGTGACCAACCGGTCGCGGGTGCGCGGGGTGCGGATGACCGGCTTCCAGCCTGTCACGCCAACGCCTGGCCCGTCGCCGTTCAATACCTACGCCTA
Organism: Gemmatimonadales bacterium; assembly: GCA_036499125.1. Taxonomy (GTDB): domain Bacteria; phylum Gemmatimonadota; class Gemmatimonadetes; order Gemmatimonadales; family GWC2-71-9; genus Palsa-1233. The sequence continues at coordinate 35,004 of DASYEH010000003.1, read as the reverse complement.
TCAGTTCACGGTGGTCGGCCACTATCACCAGGTGGCGGAATTCCTGACCGATATCGCCTCGCTGCCACGCATCATGGTGCCGGGTGATGTCAAGCTGGTCGCCGCCAATCCCCAGCAGGCCCGGGCCTTTGGCGACACGACGGCGATGCTCGAGGCGCACTTCACCGTGCGCACCTACGTCAAGGCCACGCCGGAGGACACCACCCATGCGAAGTAGCCGATTCCTTTCAGGCCTCGCCTTGTCCGGCGGCCTGCTCCTCGCGGCCTGCGGCGGCGACGCCAAGGCCAGCACCACCTCGACCATCGTGCCCGCCGATTCCGCGGCGCACGACAGTTCGAAGGCCGGCGGCAAGCCGGGCGCCAAGGTGGTGGTCAAGGCGAAGGGGCAACTGTTCGACACGGCCGCGGCGGGAGGACTCCGTCCGCTGGTCCGCGAGACCTATCAATACGAGGCCAGCGCATTGCGCGACCCGTTCCAGCCGCTGGTGCAGGCGGTCGAACGTGGCCCGGAACTTCCAGACCTCCGTCTGGTTGCGATCCTGTACGATGATCACCGTGCAGACGGCAGCATCGTGACGTTCCGCGACATCGGGGATGATCACCGCTACACCCTGAGTCCGGGCCAGCACCTGGGCCGGATCTCGGTGGTCGAAGTGACCGCCACGACTGTCAAGCTGCGTGAGGACGATCTCGGAACCGCACGCGACCAAACCTACTCGCTCCGCAAACCGGGGGACGAGAAACCATGATGCTCCGTTCATTCGCCTGGGCCCTGCTGCCGCTGCTTGCTGGCGGCCACGCCCCACTCTCGCGTCCCCAGCCGGCCGGTCAGGTGAGCGCCATGTCGCTCTCCAGTACCAATGGCACGGCACGCCTCGCCATTGCCGTCGATCGCGGCGTCAATGTCCACGAGACCAAGATGCAGAATCCCGATCGCGTGGTGCTCGATTTCGAGCCCGCGCTCAAGGGAGACTTCGCGGCCTACGACGGCCAGCATCGCGGCAACGTCGCCGACATTCGCGTCAACCAGTTCAAGCCGAACGTGGTCCGCGTCGTGGTCGAGTTCGATCACCTGCCGGATTACAAGGTGACGCAATCGGCCGACGGCACCGTGTCGCTGTCCTACGCCGACAAGGCGTTCAACACCTGGGGCGCTGACTTGCGCACCGCCGCTGACGCCGTCCCGGCCACCCCAGTTCCGGTCGCGCACCAAGTGATTCGCAGCGAGCCCGAGCCCGTGGTTTCCGGCTTCGACCGCATGCAGCTTCAGGACACGACCCGCTTCTCGGTCAACTGGGACAAGACGCCGATCGAGGATGCGCTCAACCAGCTCGCCATCAAGGCGAACCGGTCGATCGTGCCGGGCAAGGACGTCACCGGCAACGTGTCGATGACGATTCGCGACCAACCGTGGCAGAACATCTTCCAGGCCCTGCTGGCCCGCGAAGGTCTCTCCGCGACCGTGATGGCCGGCGATATCATCCGCGTCGACTCCCCGGGCGAGCTCTCCAAGCTCGACTCGATCGAGCGGCTGACCCAGGCGCAGGTCCGGCTCAACTACGCCAAGGCCGGCGAGATGGCCAACAACATCACCGGCATGCTCACCAAGGGCCGTGGCTCGGTGCGCGCCGATACGTCGACCAACACGTTGATCATCGTGGACACTCGGACCCGGATCGATGAGATCCGCCAGTTCGTCGAAAGCCTCGACCTCAAGACGCCAACGATCGCGATCCAGGCGAAGCTGGTCTTTGTCGACCGGACGGACTTGCAGCAGCTCGGCGTGAAATACGACGTCGGTACGGCGAATCAGTTCTTCAACCAGATCGTACAGCGCACCGACCCGACCACCGGTCAGCCGTACGACCCGACCGTCAACGTCGTCAACCTCGGCGGCAATACGGTCTCCGCGATTTCCAATGCCGACGCGCTCATCTCCAACTCGGCGCTCGACCTGGTCTTCTCGACGGCGATCGGTGGCTTCTCGATCTCGTCATTCCTGAGTGCGCTCGAACAGGTCGAACTGACCGATGTCGAAGCCGAGCCGATCATTCACACGCTCGACAACCGCGAAGCAGAAATCACGTCCGGTGAACAGACGCCGGTCCGGATCATCGACGCGTCGTCGCTCAATAACGGTTCGGCTCCCCGCGCCACAGTGGCGTTCAAGGAAACCGGTATCAAGCTGAAGGCGACTCCGCACGTGACCGCCAACCGCCAGATCCTGATGGATCTCGATGTCGAGCGGTCGTCGGTGCAGCAGCTGGCCGCGGCGGACCTGGGCTACAACATCCCGATCCAGCACGGCGTCACCCGCCTGCTGGTCAACGACGGCGAGACCGCCGTGATCGCCGGCCTCACGGTCACCACAGTGACCAAGAACCGTCAGGGCATTCCGCTCCTGTCGGGGCTGCCGTTCATCGGCAATCTCTTTGCCTTCTCCACCAACTCCGAGCACCGCCAGGATCTGATCATCCTCGTGACGCCGCGGATTCTCGACGACCCGTCGTCGAACTGAGCTACACCGCTGGAATAACATGCGGCGCCCGGCTTCGGCCGGGCGCTTTGCTTTCCCGCCCCCCGAAATTGCGCCAAAGCCCTAACTTACCCGACGTCTACCGGCCTGGCCGGCCATCACGAGGGGATTCGCCGCACCATGCATCTGTGCTTCACGACTGCCGGGGAATCACACGGCAAAGGCCTGCTGGTCATCGTTGAGGGAGTCCCTGCCGGCGTGCCGATGACCGCCGCCGTGATCGATCTCGATCTCGGTCGCCGGATGCAGGGGTACGGCCGTGGCGCCCGGATGAAGATCGAGCAGGACCGGATCGAGTGGCTCGCAGGCGTTCGTTCCGGCGAAACGATCGGTTCGCCGATCGCAATGTTGATTCACAATCGCGACTGGGCCAACTGGGAAGAGATCATGGCGGCCGAAGGGGTACCGGGTGACGCACGCCGGCGCAGGGTGACGCGGCCGAGGCCGGGGCATGCGGATCTGGTGGGAGTGCTCAAGTATGATCGGGTTGACGCGCGGGACATCCTGGAGCGGGCGTCGGCGCGGGAAACCGCCGCGCGAGTGGCGGCGGGAGCCGTAGCTCGCCAGCTCCTGGCGCAGTGCGGGGTGGAGATCGGTTCGCATCTCGTCTCGCTGGGTGGTATACGGGCGACGCCGGCGCTGCCGTTGCCCGCGCCGCTCAACGAGGCCAGCGATCAGTCGCCGGTTCGCACCCTCGACCAGGCGGCCGAGGCACTGATGATCACCCGGATCGACGCGGCGAAAAAAGCTGGTGATACACTCGGCGGCGAGATCGAAGTGGTGGCGCGCGGCCTCCCGGTCGGACTTGGCAGCCACGTCAGCTGGGACCGGAAGCTCGATGGCAGGCTCGCGGGGATGCTGATGTCGATCCCGGCCGTCAAAGGGGTGGAAATCGGCATGGGCTTCGAAGCGGCCCGCCGCCCAGGCTCCGAGGTCCACGACCCAATTATCTCCCAGGACCATCAGCCATCAGCCATCAGCCATCAGCCAACCGCCGACCCCCGCGCCGGCTTCGCCCGGGTCGGTAACAACGCCGGCGGCCTCGAAGGCGGCATGACGACCGGCGAGCCGTTGGTGGTGCGCGTCGCGATGAAGCCGATCTCGACCTTGATGACGCCGCTCAAGTCGGTCAACCTGGCGACCGGCGCCGAGGCGAATGCGCAGAGCGAGCGATCGGACGTGACGGCAGTGCCGGCAATGGGAGTGATCGCTGAAGCGCTGGTGGCGCTCGTGCTGGCTGACGCGCTGCTCGAAAAGTTTGGCGGCGATTCCCTTGGCGAGACGCAGCGCAATCTGGCGGGCTACCTCGCTGCCGCTGGCCGACGCTGGGACGCCGAGCGCAATGCCGCCCCAGCGGAGCCCGCCGACTGACCTCTCCGCGGCCGCTCCTCCTGGTTGGACTCTCTGGTGCGGGCAAGACCACCGTCGCGCCGCACGCTGCCGCGCTGCTCGACTGCGGCTGGTGCGACCTCGACCAACGAATCGTTGCGCGAACCGGCCGTTCGATCGCAGAAATATTCGCCGCCGATGGCGAACCGCGCTTTCGCGATCTTGAGCGCTCCGAAATTGCGTTGGCGCTTACTGAGGAACCGCAGGTGATCGCCACCGGCGCCGGTTGGGCCGCTGAGCCGGGCAACCTCGCCTCGGTGGCGGGACGGGCGTTCGTCATCCACCTGGAAGTGACTGTCGCCGAGGCGGCTCGGCGGCTCGGGCGGGCCACTGACCGGCCGCTGCTCGCGGCTTCTCCGGCAGGGGATCTGGTGGCCCGATTGGAGCGTCAGCTCGCCGAGCGCGCTGCCTCGTATCACCTTGCAGATATGGAGATTGCGGTCGGCGACGCATCGGCCGAAGCTGTAGCGGCAGGGGTCGCCACCATCGCCCGCCAGTACGCCGGCTGGTAACTCATTGCTTGGCAAGCGGTTGAGGGGGAGTGGTTGCCGAAGGCAGGACCGATAGAGTATTAGTGCTGGCAGCTTCCAGCCGAGCTGCGACCCGTCAGGCAAGGATCATCGATGGTCAAGAAAGCCGCAAAAGCCCCCGTCCGCCGCGCCAAGCGCAGCGCCGTCCCGTCCGGCGGGCTGGGTCGTGCCCTGGTGATCGTCGAGTCGCCCACCAAGGCCCGGACCATTCGCGGCTTTCTCCCCGACGGCTACACCGTGGCCGCCTCGATGGGCCATATCCGCGACCTGCCGTCCGACGCCAAGGAGATCCCGGCCAAGTACAAGGGACAGGACTGGGCCCGGGTCGGCGTCGATGTCGCCAACGACTTCACCCCACTCTATGTCATTCCGAGTGACAAGCGCGCGGTCGTCAAGGAACTCAAGGATGTCCTCAAGGAGAGCGACACCCTCTACCTCGCGACCGACGAAGACCGCGAAGGCGAGAGCATCTCCTGGCACCTGATGGACGTGCTGCAGCCCAAGGTGCCGGTGCGCCGCATGGTCTTCCACGAAATCACCAGCGACGCGATCCAGGCTGCGCTGGCCAATACCCGCGACATTGATCAGGACATGGTCAGTGCCCAGGAAGCGCGGCGGATTCTCGATCGGCTGGTCGGCTACACGCTGTCGCCGCTGCTCTGGAAGAAGGTCGCCTTCGGACTCTCTGCCGGTCGCGTGCAGTCGGTGGCAACGCGGTTGATCGTCGACCGCGAGCGGGAACGCCTCGCCTTCCGGGCCGGTTCGTACTGGGACTTGACCGCTACGCTGGAGCAGTCGAAGACGGCGTTCGACGCCGGCATGATCGCGCTCGATGGCAAGCGCCTCGCCACCGGCAAGGATTTCGACGAGCAGACCGGCAAGATCGCCGCCGGTGCCGACGTCGTCCTGCTCGACGAAGCGACCGCGCGCACACTGGTTGATACCCTGCGCACCGCGCCGTGGCGCGTCCTCTCGGTGGAACAGACGCCGCGCACGCTGCGACCGTACGCGCCGTTCACCACCTCGACGCTGCAGCAGGAAGCCAACCGCAAGCTGCGCTACTCGGCGAAGCAGACGATGCAGGTGGCGCAGAAGCTCTACGAACGCGGCTTCATCACCTACATGCGGACCGATTCTGTCGCCCTCTCCGATCAGGCAATCACTGCCGCGCGCACCCAGGTGCAGGGGTTGTACGGCAAGGAATACCTGCCGGACTCGCCGCGCCGCTATGCCAACAAGGTTGCCAACGCGCAGGAAGCGCACGAAGCGATCCGCCCGGCGGGCGGCGCCTTCCGCACGCCCGACCAGACTGGCCTCGACGGCAACGAACTCGCGCTCTATGACCTGATCTGGAAGCGCACCGTCGCATCGCAGATGAAGGATGCCAAGAAGACGTCGACTGCGGTCGACATCGCCGTGCTCAACGCGACCTTCCGCGCCAACGGCTTGCGCACCGATTTCGCCGGTTTCCTGCGCGCATACGTCGAGGGATCCGACGACCCGGATGCCGCGATCGAGGATCGCGACAAGCCGCTGTCACCGATTGCGGTGAACGACACGCCATCCTGCGTCGGCCTCGAGCCGGTGGGTCACGAAACCAAGCCACCCGCGCGCTTCACTGAAGCATCCTTGGTCAAGGCGCTTGAAGAGAATGGCGTCGGGCGGCCGTCTACCTACGCCAGCATCATCGGCACCATCGTGGATCGCGGCTACGTCGTGCGCCAGGGTCAGGCGCTCGTGCCGACCTTCACGGCATTCGCGGTGACCGACCTGTTGATCCGCCACTTCGGCCACCTGGTCGACGTGGAGTTCACCAAGGGGATGGAAGACCGCCTCGACCAGATCGCCGAGGGGAAATCCGAATCGCTTGGCTACTTGCGCGAGTTCTATCTCGGCAGTGAAGGACTGCAGGAACAGACCGCCCGCGGCGAGAAGGAGATCAAGCCCGCCGACGCCCGCACCGTCAACCTCGACGGACTCGGCGCGACGGTGCGCATCGGTCGCTTCGGTCCCTATGTCGAGCGTGACGAAGGCGAGACGCAGCTCCGCGCTTCACTCCCCAAGGACGCGACACCGGCCGACATCAATCCCGAACGGATCGAAGCGTTGCTCAAGCAGCGCGCCGAAGGACCGGCCTCCGTTGGCACGCACCCCGACACCGGCGAACCGATCTACCTGCTCGATGGCCAGTACGGTCCCTACGTGCAGCTCGGCGAAGCACGTGACAAGGAGAAGCCCAAGCGCGCATCGCTGCCCAAGGGCGTCAAGCCCGAGGATGTCACGCTGCCAATGGCGGTCGGCCTCCTCTCGCTGCCGCGCACTCTCGGTGTGCACCCCGAAACCGAGCGTCCCGTCAAAGCTGGGCTTGGCCGCTTCGGACCGTACATCCTGCACGACAAGGGTAAGGGCGAAGCCGAGTTCCGCTCGCTCAAGGCCGGCGATGATGTCCTGACCGTGAACCTCGAACGCGCGCTGGCGCTGCTGGCTGAACCGAAACTTGCCCGCGGTGGACGCGGCGCGGCCAAGCCGCTCCGCGAGCTCGGCCTCCACCCCGCCGATCAGCAGCCGATCCAGCTATTCGAGGGGAAGTACGGACCGTACGTCAAGCACGGCGATCTCAACGCCTCGCTGCCCCGTGGTGCTGACATGAACGCCTTCACCCTCGAGCAGGCGGTGCCGCTCCTCGCCGAACGCGGCAAGGCACCCGGTAGTGGCAAGAAAAAGAAGACCGCAACCCGACGCCGGAGCACCGCCAAGTCGTGAAGGCAACCGTCGTGGGCGGCGGTCTCGCTGGCTGCGAGGCCGCGTGGGCACTGGCTGAGCGCGGCATCGATGTGACCCTGCTTGAAATGCGCCCCACCGTGCGCACTGACGCGCACCAGACCGACCGCCTCGGCGAACTGGTCTGCAGCAATTCCTTCAAGTCCGTCGAACTGCAGAATGCTCACGGCCTGCTCAAGGCCGAGCTGCGCGACCTCGGCTCAATCCTGTTGCCGATTGCTGACGAAGCGCGGGTGCCGGGTGGTGCAGCGCTCGCCGTTGATCGCGAACATTTCTCGACGCTGGTACATGCCAAGGTCAGCGCGCATCCACGCATTCATGTCACCCGTGAGGAAGCGACTGATCTTCCTGATGTTGGCGTCGTGGCGACTGGTCCGCTCACTTCGCCAACGCTGGCCGAAGCCGTGCGTAACCGGATTGGCAGCGACGGGCTCGCCTTTTTCGACGCCATCGCGCCGATTGTCAGCACCGACTCGCTCGACCTCTCGCAACTCTATGCCAAGTCGCGCTGGGGCAAGGGTGATGGCGACGATTATCTCAACGCGCCACTCGACAAGGACGCTTACGAAGCGTTCATTGATGCGTTGACTGCCGCTGACCAGTTCCACGGCCATGAGTTTGACGACGTCGCCTACTTCGAAGGATGCCTGCCAGTCGAGGAGATGGCGAAACGCGGCCGCGAGACGTTGCGCTTCGGTCCGATGAAGCCGATCGGGCTGCACGACCCCCGCAGCGGACGCGAGCCGTACGCCGCCATCCAGTTGCGCCGCGAAGATCGCGCCGCGCAGATGTGGAACCTGGTCGGCTTCCAGACCCGGCTCCGCATTCCCGAACAGCAGCGCGTCTTCCGCACGATTCCCGGCCTGGCCAACGCGGAGTTCCTCCGTTACGGCTCGATTCATCGCAACAGCTACATCAATGCGCCGGCCTCACTTGGCCCGGCATTGCGTCTGCGCGATGGCGCACCAGTCTTCTTCGCCGGCCAGCTCACTGGCGTCGAGGGTTACACCGAATCGATCGGCACCGGTCTCCTTGCTGGCATCAACTGCGCCCGGGTGTTGCAAGGTCGCGAGCCCGTGACACCGCCGCCGACCACCATGCTCGGCGCGCTCTATCGCTATCTCGCCGAGGCCGACCCAAAACATTTCCAGCCGATGAACGCCAACTTCGGGTTGGTGGAACCGTTGCCCGGCAAGGTCAGCAAGGCCGAGAAGAAGCAGCGCCAGGTCGATCGCGCCCGCGCCGATTTTGCGGCGTGGCTGACGGGTATCGCGGCGGACTGAATGGCCGCCGCCGAGGCGCCCGCTGCCGCACTCGCCGATGGCCGCGCGCTGATCGAAGCGTTCCTGACGCACCTGCACAAGGCGCGTGATCAGTCGCCCAATACCCTCAAGGCATATCGCCGCGACCTCGAAGACTTCGCGGATTTTCTCGATCGGCGCCAGGGTCGTGACGCCTGGAACTTTGCCGCAGTCGATCGGCTCGCGTTGCGTGGCTTCCTCGGCGACCTCGAGCGCCGTGGGCTTGCGAAGCGATCAGCTGCGCGCGCTCTCTCGGCGTTGCGCTCGTTCTATCGCTGGCTGCACGTCCACCACGACGTCGATATCCCCGCCATTCGCGCCGCCAAGTCACCTCGGCTGGAGAAGCGGCTGCCAGGTTATCTGCTGCGCGAGCAGATCGATCAGCTCTTCGCGAATGCCGAGTCGATGGCGGCGGGCGGTGACGCCGAGGCGCTGCGCGACCTGGCGATGCTGGAACTCTTCTACTCGTCGGGCTTGCGGCTCTCAGAGCTGCAGCAGCTCGATCTCACCCAGCTGGATCTTGTTGGCGACCAGGTGCGCGTGCTCGGCAAGGGGCGCAAGGAGCGGATCGTACCGGTGGGAACCCGCGCATCGCTGGCACTGCGCCGCTATCTCACGGCGCGGCAGACGCTGGCGGCGTTGCCGGACGCCGACCGGCAGGCGGTCTTCCTTGGCCGGCGCGGCAAGCGGCTCAGCCGCGTCACCGTGCAGCGGCGAATGCACCGGATGTATGATGGTATTGGTGCGAGTGAAATGAAGACGCACTCGATGCGCCACACCTTCGCGACCCATCTGCTCGACGCGGGCGCCGACCTTCGCGCCGTGCAGGAGCTGCTGGGTCACGCGTCGCTCTCGACGACGCAGATCTACACGCATACGTCGGTCGAGCGGCTCAAGCAGGTGTACCACAAGGCGCATCCGAGGGCGCGGGGACGGCTGACGGACGATGGTTGATGGACATTGGGCACTGGACGCTGGACACTGGACGCTGGAGGATCCCAGCCCAAGCTGTCATCCTGAGCGGAGCGAAGGATCGGTCGGGTGAAAACGATCCGGTAAGCGATCCTTCGCTTCGCTCAGGATGACAGGTACCTTGGGATCAGCCATCAGCCATCAGCCATCAGCCATCAGCCATCAGCCATCAGCCATCAGCCATCAGCCATCAGCCCCTAGCCAACCTCCCGGCCCCACCCGTACTCTTCCCCATGACCTCATTTCACGGCACAACGATCCTGGCGGTCCGCAAGAACGGTCGCGTGGCACTCGGCGGCGACGGCCAGGTCTCCTCCGACGGCACGGTGCTCAAGTCGCGCGCGGTCAAGGTGCGCACCCTCAAGGGAGGCCGGATCCTGGCTGGATTTGCAGGATCGGTGGCCGATGCACTGACCCTCTTCGAGCGGTTCGAGGAGAAGTTCGATCGCTATCCCGGCAACCTGACTCGCGCCTCGACTGAACTCGCCAAGGATTGGCGCAGCGATCGCTTCTTGCGTCGCCTGGAAGCGTTGCTGATCGTGGCCGACCTCGAGCATGTCTTTCTGTTGAGCGGCACCGGTGAACTGATCGAGCCCGATGACGGCATCCTGGCTGTCGGGTCGGGTGGCACCTATGCGCTCGCTGCCGCGCGCGCGCTGGCACCGGACGAGCGCCTGGATGCGCGGATGATCGTTGAGCGCAGCCTCAAGATCGCCGCGGAGATCTGCGTCTTCACCAACGAGAACCTGACCATCCTCGAGCTCGGCGCGCCGGCGTAGGCGTCGGTTGACGGAGCTCTGATATCCGGCTTGGCGCTGCACGATAGCTTTCGACATGCCACTCATTCCACGCAGCATCGCGACGGCCCGGGCCGCGAGCCCGTGCCAGATATCAGCCATCCTGTTGGCCTTGTGCATCGCACTGGTTCGCGCTTCGAACGCGCAGTCGGCTGCGGCGGCTACTGGCGCCGATTCAGCCTATGCATCGCAGCAATGGGTTCGCGCCGAGCAACTCTATCAGGACCGGGTGATCACCGATACGACGCTGACAGGCGCCTGGTATCGCCTGGCGCTCGTGGCTCAGCAGAACGGGCACCTCGAGCTGGCGCGCAAGGCGATGACGCACGCGATAGCCCAGCACGTTGGCGATCCGATGGCGCACTACCGCCTAGCCCGTCTGGAAGCGGCGACCGGGCATCGCGACAGTGCGTTGGCGCTGATTCGCGCGGCGGTGCCCCAGCGGCGGACGCCGGCAGGGTCCGCGATGCTGCGCGTGCCCGAGCTGGCATGGTTGGCTGCGCCTGCATATCGAACCCTTGTCGCGCAGGCCGACTCGCTGGCACATCCCTGCGAGTCGTCGCCTGAGGCGCACCAGTTCGATTTCTGGATCGGCGACTGGGACGTGACGCCGTGGAGCAGCGCGCCGACGCCGGCGTCGGCCGGACATGGCTACAACGATGTCCATCCGATCCTGGCGCATTGCATGATTTCGGAAAACTGGACCAGTGCGATCGGCGTCGAAGGGAAGAGCACCAACTGGTACGACAGCAACCTGCACAAGTGGCGTCAGGCGTGGATGGCAGAAGGCGGCGGGCCGCTCGACTACGTGGGCGAATATCGTGACGGTGCGATGCGATTCGAGGGGTGGACCCTGAACCCCGATGGCACGCACATGCTCCAGAAACTGACCTTCTTCAACGTCGCGCCCGACACCGTTCGCCAACTCTTCGAGCAATCGGCCGACAGTGGCAAGACTTGGCAACCCACGTTTGATGGCCGGTATGTACGCACCAAGCACAAGCAATGACTGGCAGTCCGGTCGCCAATGCGGTGAGGGCTCCATCCTGTCGCGTCGACGCATCAACTCTGCGCAATGATGCCGCAGGCCATCCAGCGAGACCGCTGAGTACGGTGCGTTGCCATTTTGCCAAGTGCTTGCAGTACAGTCAGTTAGAGTGTGGCCACTCCGCCACAATGCGATGTGACCAGCGGCATGTTTCTCGCGGGCCATCGACGTCGTACCCATCCCAAGGATAGCCGCGTCATGCGTCACACTCTCCGGTCCCATGCAGGTTCGTTTGCCCTTGCCGCCAGTCTTCTGGTGGGCGCCGCAGCATCAGCCCATGCGCAATCGACCGTAATCACCTTCGAAGATTTGACCGGCACCGGGGTCTTGCCGACGAACTACGCCGGCCTGACCTGGAGCAACGATTGGATCTTTTACGACGCCTCACAGTCGCCCTACACGCCCGAGTCGGGAGTGGAGCGGATCTTCACTGAGGACGACCTGTCGTCATTTTCCTTCAGCGGTGGCGTCACGTTCCAGGGGGCGTATTTCTCCGGCTACCGTGACTCGCCAGTACAGTTTCTGCTTTTCTTCGAAGGCAATCCGGTTGGCTCGTCGGCGGTGTATTCTGCCATGACCGATACACCGACCTTTCTGGCAAGCGGTTACGACGGCCTTGTTGACGAGGTCGAGATCACGACCGACTCGCGGAATTGGGTGATGGACGATGTGACGTTCACTGCGCCCGACACCGCGACGCCGGAGCCTGCCACGATGTCGATGCTTGCGTTCGGGCTGGTTGGCATGGGCGGTGCCGCCTTCCGTCGTCGTCGCACCAGAAGCTGACCCTGGAAGGGGCGCAGTAGAAAGGGGAAGCCCCGCACGTCGCTCGCGTGCGGGGCTTATTCATCACCGTCCCCGGTCGACCTCGCACGTTAGCTTATCCCCATGACCACACCCGCCGCCACCGCCCCCTGGCTCGAGAGACGCCGTCATGAGCGCGGCTCGATTAGCGCAGGACCAACAGCGTACTTCGTCGTATCGACCGTGCGGATTCCGTCAGGATCTCGATCTCCAAGCGGTAGCTCCCCGCGGCCAAACGCGTCAAGTCGACTTCCTGCTCAACATCATTGATTCCCGGGTGCAACACGGCATCGAACGTCAGCGTGAGTGAATTCCCATGTCGTCCCGCGGGCCGAAGCGCGGTGGTACGCTTGATCTCGCCGCAGCCGCTGTCGCAGCGGACCTGGTAGAAGAGTTCCAGTGGTGCCGCACGACTGAACGTGTCTGTGGGCGCAATGGGGATCCGGCGTCCCCGGGTGATCCAGGGCAGTCCTGTCCCCGCTGAAGCTACCGCGAGATCGGAGAGGATCACTGCTGGCTTCCCGACCGATGGCTGGAAATCCTGGAAATCGACTGAATGCGCCGGATGCGCCGGGTCGATATCCAGTGTCCACGAATCCCACTTGTCATTTGACGGCACTGAGATGATGCTGCCTTCTGCTGCGACCGAAACGGTGACGGTGTCGGTATGGCCTCTTCGACCGAGTTCCGCTTGGTCAACGGTGACGCGCAACGAATCATGGCCCGTGTCGGTTTTCGTTGTGAACGCGAATACGGCTATCGGTCCGTTGTCCATGTCCCAGAACCGCAGTCGTCGCGCGCGTACTGTGCGCAGGTCCTTTCCCTTGCACGCGGCGGTGTCATCGCCCGGCAGGCAGTCCCGAAAGACTTCGCCCGCAAAAGCGACACTCGCGAAATGTTCGGCAAGCACTGCGGGGTCGGATAACGAACGCCACCCGGTGGCGCTTCCGCCATCACTCTTCTGGTCGACCCATGTCCAGAACTCTGATGGCGGCAGCGCGAACCATGCGTTGTTCGATCGCGATCGCAGATCTTCATCGCCTGAATGCAGTCGATTCGGCGCGGTCGGGTTGATCAGGCCCCAGAACGGGAAGTTGCTCACCTGGCTGCCTGCCTTGAAGTGCCAAGCCACATCCAGCCGCTCGGCTGGAGTCCGCGCGGTGTCAACAGCACGGGCAAGGAGGGCGCCCGCACCGGATGTGTCGGCGCGCCGCGCCGCGAGCCATGCCAGGCGTGCCAGATTCCACGACGGTTCATACCCCGTATCGAGCGCGCGCACCGCGCATTCATGCCCGACACCAGGCTCGTCGATGTCCAGCGCGATTGCCGTGCAGGCGCGGAACAATCTCGGGTCGGCCGAAGGTCTGCTCACTGCTTGCTGGAGCAACCGAAGCCAATCACGTGCATAGCGAACCACTGTGTCGATTGATGGGGAGAACGGCAGATTGAGATATTGCGCCAGATTGAGTCGCGCGGGGTCCGGCCGCCCAACGCCGCCGCGCAGGATCAGCGCCGAGAGCAGCAGCAGGGTCGTGTCGGCAGGCCTGAGGTGTGCGACTGTCAGTGCGGCCGCGAGCGCGCCTTCGTGCCACGGGTGCGGTCGAGTCGACGCAACGACGTGCGTCCGTTCCCACTGACTGAGCGCCGCCCGGACGCACGCCAGTTCGAGCCATGCTGTGTCGCTATGCGTCGGTGCGTCGGTCAGTTGACGTTCGCGCTGCGACAGTCCACCTACGTCGGGCCCGGCTGCTGCGGCGCGCAATGCGACATCGCAATATTCGAGCGGTTCGCTGATTTCGGCCGCTTGGCATGCCCCGGGCCCTACTGCGGCAGGGCAGCCACCGCCCTGCAGCGCGGCGAGAAGCGGAAGCAGAATCGATGCAAGCATTCGTACCTGTCTTTCGCTGGACGGACACCGCGAAAAGAACGTACAGATCAATCACCGCAAACGCAGTTGACGCGATCCGGCCGCTACGGCAAATGGGGAGTTCAACACACTCCTTGGTCCCCGCACTATAACTCAACTCGCGGAAGGGTAAGGTTCGGTCGTCCCCGGTCGACCTCGCACGTTAGCTTATCCCCATGACCACACCCGCCACACCTGCCGCCGAACCCGCTCCGCCTCCCCCCTGGCTCGAGGAGCTCCCCCCGCGCCAGATCGTCGCTGAACTCGACCGCTACATCGTCGGGCAGGCAGCGGCCAAGAAGGCGATTGCCATCGCGATCCGCAATCGGTGGCGCCGGCAGCAGGCGCCCGAATCGATCCGCGACGAGATCACGCCGAGCAACATCATCCTGATCGGCCCCACTGGCGTCGGCAAGACCGAAATCGCTCGCCGCCTCGCCCGGCTGGCCGGCGCGCCGTTCGTAAAAGTCGAAGCGTCGAAGTTCACCGAGGTGGGTTACGTCGGGCGTGACGTCGAATCGATGGTGCGCGACCTGGTCGACGCCGCGATTTCGCTGGTCCGCGCCGAGCGCGAGGATGAAGTCTGGCCCCAGGCAGAAGAACGCTCGATCGAGCGCCTGCTCGACCTGCTGCTCCCCGCTGTGGCCGGCGAGGCCGACAATGCCGACCTGCGCGAACGGCGCAAGGCCTCGCGCGCCAAGCTGCGCCAGCAGCTGCTCGACGGCAAGCTCGACGAGCGCGAAGTCGAGATCGACGTCATCCCGATGAACTATCCCAATCCGGACTCGGGGCCGCCAGGTGGCGGAATGGAAGGGGCCGAATCGGCGTTCAGTGACTGGCTGATGGAGATGCTGCCGAAAAAGAAGAAGCGCCGTAGCGCCCGGATCCCGGAAGCGCGCCGAATTCTTGAAGAGGAAGAGCTGCGCAAGCTGGTCGACATGGACGAGACCGTGAACGAGGCGCTCGACCGGGTGGAGAACCACGGCATCATTTTCATCGACGAGATCGACAAGGTTGCCGGCGAAAAGAATACCAGCGGACCTGATGTCTCACGCGAAGGGGTGCAACGCGACCTGCTCCCCATCGTCGAAGGGTCGACCGTGCAGACCCGCTACGGCTACGTGCGGACCGATCACATCCTCTTTGTCGCCGCAGGCGCCTTTCACGTCTCCAAGCCGTCGGACCTGATCCCCGAGCTGCAGGGTCGCTTTCCGATCCGGGTCGAGCTGGAGCCCTTGACGGAAGCGGATTTTGTCCGCATTCTCACCGAACCAGAAAACTCCCTGACTCGGCAATACTCGGCGCTCGTCGCCGCGGAGAAATGCCAGCTCGTTTTCGCCCCGGATTCCATCCTGGAGATTGCCCGCACCGCGTGGATCGCCAACG
Organism: Gemmatimonadales bacterium; assembly: GCA_036499125.1. Taxonomy (GTDB): domain Bacteria; phylum Gemmatimonadota; class Gemmatimonadetes; order Gemmatimonadales; family GWC2-71-9; genus Palsa-1233. The sequence goes on along the minus strand of DASYEH010000003.1, from coordinate 19,554 downwards.
ACCGGATGGAGAATATCGGCGCCCGACGGCTGCACACCGTGATGTCGACCCTGGTCGAGGAGATCCTCTTTGATCTCCCCGATGGCAGTGAGCGGACGATCACGATCGATGCTGCCGCGGTCCGGGAACGGCTCGCGAGCGTGGTGCAGAACGACGATTTACGGAAGTACATCCTGTAGGATGCTGAACGATGGTTCATCACCATGCGGAGGGTCCCATGTGGTTTCAGCGGTCGCGCAATTCCATCCTCATCGTCGCCGGCGTATCCCTTGGCAGCCTGGTGCTGGGCGCTTGCGGCAGCGACTCCAGCTCGTCAGATGACCCCGATAAGCATTGCCAGTCGCGCTGGGACGAAACCGCCAGCAGCCCGTCGAGCAATTTCCTGACGCTCAACGGCTCGTTCGTCCCCAATGAAACGATTACCCTGCAATGGACCGGCGATAACAATCAGGCCCAGGCCCTCACCGGCGATGTCTCATCGTCCCGGTCAGTGCTGACCTACGCCAACGTCCCGAGTGGCACCCGGACATACACGGTCAGCGTCTCATGCACGGATGGCGTCGATGACTACCCGTACGTGTCGTTCACCGTCAAGTAATTGGCAGCGCGGGACAACGGCCAACTGCCGTGCAGCATCGAGGTGAACAGCGACGTTGCCTGCACCACGGTGTTCACGCAAGAGGCCGATCAATCGATCGGCCTCTTGAACCGCAGCGTTGCTCCTGGGCAAATCAGCCGGTAATGAACGGCGTCACCAGCGCCAGCACCTGGTCCTTGGTCAGCGGCTCGTCGAACGCTTCGGTACCGGCGTTGTAGCTGACGATTGCCGCGACGTTCACTCCTGCCTGCGTCGTGTTGTCCTCACCAGCATAGTTGGCGGCTGCGGCGGCGATGTCCGTCTGCGCGCCCGTGATCCACCCCTTCTGGCCCCGAATCCGGCGCACTTCCGATGCGTGCCGAGCTTCGACCGAGTGAATCTGCAGCGCCACCGTGAGAATCGCGCCATTCGACTGCAGGTTACCGGCCTGCCCCTTGTACGCCCGCACTCCCGTGTCTTCGAACGCCTGCGCCACGGCCATGAAGGTGGCCGGGTTCGTGAGCACGTCGGCAAAGGTGCCACCGGCCGTGAAGTCAAAGGTCGGCTTCGCCACGGCGCTGCTTCCCAGTGCCTGCTGGAGGTACGCCACGTGCGCGGTTTCGTGCTTGGAGATCTGCTGGAACACCGTCAGGTTGGCCGACGGGATCAATCCCGGTGCTGCGAGCCCAGCGACGTAAAAGCTCGACTCGAGGTACTCAAGCGTCAGCGCGAAGTTGAGCACGTCGATGATCGACTGCGGCAACGAGCTGCCTTGCGCGAAGGCGCTCCGCGCCATCACGCCCAGCATGACTGGTGCCGATGCGATCGCCGCCAGGCCGACCTTCCGTCCGAGGTCGCCTACCGCGCCGCGGCGCGAGACGAGACGTTCAGCGACTTCCGGGTCGAGACTGCCCAGGAGGGTTTCGGTGGCGTCGTTCACTGGGTGCCTCCATTCGGCAGGTTGCTGTAGGTGATCTTGGTCGTGACATACGCGCCAGCATGCGTGGAGTTAAGCACCGTCGATGGCGTGTTGACGACATCGAGGCCGTTGGAGTCAACAACGTCGTCGCCAGCGAAGTCAGCGCTCAACGGGTTGAGGACATCCCGAATTGCCGCAGCGTGGCGCGCCTCGACCGAGACGATCTTGCCCGCGAGCCCGAGGTACGTCGTGCCGTTGGTCGAGATGCTGAAGAGCTTCGCCGCACCATTGTAGGCCGACACGCCGAGGTCCTCGAACGTCTTCGCGGCGCCAAGCACCGAGGCCCGACTGGTGAAGTTGATCGACGTGAAGTTCACCGAGAGCGCGCCGATGGCGCTGCCGCCAAGTGCGGCCTTCAGGAAATCGCGATGGGTCACTTCGTGATCGCGAATATCAGTAAGCATCGTCGTCTCGGCCGAGGTCATCCCGGTATACGGATTCGCCACGACCTGCGTGTAGAACGCCGCCTCGAGCTGTTCGAGGGCATAGGCGTAGTTGAGCAGACCGACGTCGCCGGAGCCCAGATCGGTACCGGTCGGAGGCGGAGTGGTCATGTTGTCGTCACTGCTGCAGGCGCCCGCGCCGGCCACGGCGGCAACGCCAATGGTCACGCCAGCCCATTTCAGGAAGGTGCGACGGGAGGTGGCACTGGCGACCTTGCCCAGAAAGTCGAGTTCGGGTGTAAGCGGCGCGGGCTCGCCGGTGAGATCTGTTCGGGACATGAAACCTCCGAAGGGGTGGCTGTACGGCCAGGTACGGATGCAGGATCAGGCCATCGTATCGTGTCAGCGCGGGTGGGACGGATACCACGACACATCGCTGCACAGCACTATCTACGCCCCCTGCAGCGTGCCGGATCTCTGCTGTTTCGTGAAACATCCGGTTGTCCTCTGTCGCCGATCCATTATGCAATGTCGAATCGCAACAGTGTCACTATTCCGGCGCTGATGCGTCTCCATTCGCAGCATGAATCATTCAGGCAAGGTCGCGATGCGAATGGTGCGGTCATGAGAGCCCCGCCGCTGCTGCACGGCACCCGGGTGCTGATCATCGATGACGACGATCTCTTCCGCGGCATCGTTGCCGAGTTGCTTCGTGGCGCCGGGTACGCCGTCGCCGAGGCGGAGGACGGCGAGAGCGGACTCAACGCGATCGACGCCTCACGGGCAGCCGCAAGCCCATTTGACCTGATGATCATCGATCTCTACATGCCCGGGATGGATGGCCTGCAGGTCGTGGAAGCGGTTCGCCGTCGCGGCGAAGGGGTGCCGATCCTGATGCTGAGCGGCATGGGGACCGTCGACCGCGCCGTGGCAGCTCTGCATCTCGGCGCTGACGATTTCGCGATGAAGCCGCTGGAGCCTGACGCCCTGGCCCAGCGTGTGGCTGCCTTGCTCGCCCTGCGACCTCGGCCTGCGGCATCGAGCACTCTCACGACAACGCCGTTGACCGGCGACGCCCCAGCGATGCGCGAGCTGCTCGCGGCGATACGCGCCGTCGCCGGCACCGAATCTCCCGTACTGCTATCTGGCGAACCGGGAACCGAGGCCGAAGCTGTTGCTCGGGTGGTGCATGAGCTGTCGGGGCGCGCGGCAGGACCATGCACCGTCCTCTCATGCAGCGCCATTGGCGAGCGCGAACTCGAGCGCGCCCTCTCCGGTCAGACGCGGGGCCGCCCCGGCTCTTTCGAACGTAGCGACGGCGGCACGCTCTTCCTCCGCGACGTCGACGCGCTCACACCGGAGTTGCAGCAGACGCTCGTGCACCTGTTGCAAACCGGCGAAGTCACCCGCGTCGGCGGCACGCGCGGCCGGCCGTTCGACGTGCGCATCGTGGCGTCCACTCATCACGACCTGTGCGGGCGGGTCGCCAGCGGAGCCTTTCGTGCCGACCTCCTGGGCCTGCTGTCGGTGCTTGCACTGACCTTGCCGCCGCTTCGTCGCCGTGCCAGCGACATTCCCGCTCTGCTTGCGGTTGCACTGGCGAGCGTCCCATTGCATGCAACGAGCCACCGGGGGCCACGTTCCTGTTCACCGGCTGCGATGAAGCTGTTACGCGAATACCAATGGCCCGGCAACGTCGCCGAGCTGCGGGCAGCGGTCATCGGCGCCTTGATTCAAGCCGAGGGAAGGCAGATCCAGGTCCAGCATCTGCCAACGGTGATTCGGTCGGCCGGTGGTGTTCACGAGCCGATTGTCGCTGGCGTTGAGCCGGCGCGCTACCGCCGCGGCGATCCGAACCCGTCAGAGCGCGCGGCGATTGTCAGCGCGATGGCGGCGGCGGGCGGGATCCGGTCGCGCGCCGCCGACCTCCTCGGCATGGGGCGCACGACGCTCTGGCGGAAGTTGAAGGAATACGGATTGGTGGCGAGCGGTGGATGATCGAACGCTGATCTTATCCGTGCGGCGCAGCGTGTGGCCCTACCGCTGCACCACCGGCACCAGCCGATAGATCGCCAGCATCGGCACACCGTCGGCATCAACGCCCGAAACCATCACACGATCACGCCAGATCTCGCGCGGCTTGAGCTCTACCGGCAACGATGTCGCCGCCAGGAAATGCCCGGTTGAGTCGAATGCCCAATACACATGCGGCGCCCCATCGCGCAGGCGCGCCCGTTCGATCCAGATGCCACCATCGGTGGTCGGATAGAATCCCTCGTACGCGCGCAGCTCTTTTGCGTATTGTGCTGTCTCAACGGAAAGATGAGCGAGGCGCCCGGTCTCGGCCGTTGTGTCAATAAACTGATCCGCGACCCAGCCATCCTTCATCTGCTGCGTGACCGGCGTCGCGGGCAACTCGACTCGTAGTGTGCGAATCAGCTTCCCAGAGAGATCGTGGGTGTCGATCGCGAAGCCATCGTTGCCACCGCTCAATAGCCGCTCACCCGACATCGTCATCGCGGATTTCTTGCCGAATATCAGGAAGGTGTTCCTGATCATCGGATTCGCCAGCGCCATCCGTTCCTCACCGGCGAAGTGCACCACTTGATGCGCCCGGCCGCCACCCCAAGGCGCCACGAGGATCTCGGCCGGAGCTCGCGACACTCCCGGTTTGTCTTCGACGTACTCGTGCCGAAAAACGATCTCTGCCTTGGCGGTTACGCCGATCGGAAACGGTTCACTCGCGGGGGTTGGCGGAAAGGAGATATGGTAGGTCTGGGCAACCTTGAGATCGGGTCCGAAGAATGTGACCATCGCCAAACCGCCGAGCTCCACCTCGGCCACAATGGTGTCGCCATAAGCCAGCACCGTGGGCTCGCGCGTGAACTCTCCCGGGCCGCCGCCCAGCTGCCCGAACCGGCTCACGAGCCTTCCTGTGCTGTCAAACGCGCCGAGATAAGGCGCTTCGTCGAACGCCACGATCAGGCGACCGTCCGGGAGGGTCACCGCCGATCGCGGTGCCCGTTTGCCAAAGAGCTCCGTCCCATCGCCGCTGCCGCCCAGCATCAGCAGCGGCGCCGACAGGTCGACTCGCCATTGCTGGTGGACCGTGTCCGGCGGTCCGAGCTCGACCACCTCGACGCCGGCGCTGTCGTGACTGGTGCGCGCTCCGACCGGAAGGGGCCGCGCTCCGCAGCCCATCAAGGTTCCCGCCGCAAGGCCGGCCGCCGCCAGCCCTGTCCATCGCATGCGATCCATCCCGCAGTTATCGGCTGGGACCGGCTCCTCTCCCAGTCTCCGGCCACTCTCTCCTCCAGCCCCTCTCCCCCTTATTCTTCTGCCATTCTGGCGGCTCCCTCTCCGGGCGGATGATGAGCAAGCGCGACCTTCTCTCCTTCAACGACCTCAGCCGAGCCGAGTGCCTGGCGCTGCTGGAGCTGGCCGCCCGGATGAAGGCCGGCGACGACATCAGCCTGCCGCTGGCTGGCAAGCAGGTCGCGCTGATCTTCGCCAAGAGCAGCACCCGGACCCGGGTCTCGTTCGAGGTCGGCGTCCGCGAGCTCGGCGGCAACCCGCTCTTTCTCTCATCACGCGATATCCAGCTCGGCCGCGGCGAGCCGATCCGCGACATGGCCCGCGTCCTGTCGCGCTACATCGACGGCATCATGATCCGCACCTTTGCACAAGCCGATGTCGAGGAACTTGCTCGCTACGCGTCGGTGCCGATCATCAACGGCCTCACCGACCTGTTGCACCCCTGTCAACTCCTCGCCGACCTCCTCACCGTGCGCGAAGAGTTCGGCACCCTTGATGGCCGAGTCGTGGCGTGGATCGGCGACGGCAACAACATGGCCAACTCGTGGATCGAGGCCGCCGGTCTCCTCGGCTTTTCGCTGCGACTCGCCTGTCCCGCTGGTTACGAACCAAGTCGCGCCATCTTCGAGGCGAACGCCAGTCGTACTTCACTGATGATCACCGAGGATCCCGAAGAAGCCGTTGATGGTGCCGACGTGATCAACACCGATGTCTGGGCATCGATGGGGCAGGAGTCCGAATCGGAGCTGCGCCGCCTCGCCTTTGCGGGCTACTGTGTCGACGACGCGCTGCTCCGCCACGCCGCGGCAGATGCGATCGTCTTGCACTGCCTGCCAGCGCACCGCGGTGAAGAGATCAGCGAAGCCGTGCTCGAAGGGCCGCGCTCGCGGGTCTGGGACGAAGCCGAGAATCGCTTGCATGCGCAGAAGGCACTGATGGCGCTCTTGATGGGGCCTGACCGGTGGCAATGACCGACGGCTATCGCGCCCTCACCGGCGAAGCCGGCTCATTCGCCGCCGAAGGACTCGGCCAGATCGAGATCGCCGGTCCTGATGCACACGCCTTTGTCAACCGCATCGCGACCGCCGACCTGTCGCTGCTGGCACCGGGACATTTCGTCGACGCGCTGCTGCTCCGCGACGACGCGTCGATCCTCGATCGCGTCACCATCTATCGCTTTCCCGAACGCGTCATGCTGCTGGTCGACGCCGCACAACGCGCTGCGGTGTGGGAGCATGTCGTCTCGCGCAAGCGCGGCAACATCCGGATTCGCGATATCTCCGATGACATGTCGCTGACCGCCGTGCGCGGCCCTGCCACCTTCGATCGCCTGCCGTCGCTCGCCCACGTCGATGGCGGCACGGTCTACACCACGCAGCTCGGCGGGGTCGATGTCTTCTCAGCGCGCTTGGCGATGCACGGTGCTGACGGCGTCGATCTCTACTGTCGCGCCCGTGATCGCGAAGCGCTGCACAAGTTTCTCTTCACCTCAGGCGTACTCCCAGCTACCACCGCCGACTGGACCCTCTTCCGTCTCGAGTGGGGGATCGCCACGGTGGGTGTCGAGATCGATCCGGGCGACACACCAATGGAAGCGGCGCTCGAATCACTCGTCGCTGAAGGGAAGGGCGCTCCCTTTCCGGGCGAAACCGCACTGGTGGCGCGTCGCCGTACCGGCGCCATCAAGCAACTGGTCGGCTTTCATGTCGTCGGTGACGACGCGCCGCCTGCCGGCGCGCGCGTGTCAGTGGCGGGCGTGATGGTCGATCGCGTCCGCTCGGTCGGCCGGTCGCCGCGTGTCGGCATCATCGGGATGACCGCCGTGCCGACTACCGCCAGCGCGATGGGCACCGAACTCGCCATCGTCTCCGGCAACCAGAGCTGGACCGCGCACCTGGCGCCGCGTCCCTTTGCCACACGCGTGCTGCCATGACCGTGCGTCTCGCGGTGTTGACCATTTCCGATTCGGGCGCGCGCGGCCTCCGCCACGACAGCTCCGGCGACGCCATCGTTGCCTGGGCCGAAGGTCTCGGCGCGCTGGTTGTCGAACGCGCCGTCGTCGCCGACGATCGCGTCGTGATTGCCGCACAGCTGAGCCGCTGGGCCGACGAAGACTTTGCCCATGTAGTGATCACCACTGGTGGCACCGGACTCGGGCCCCGCGACATCACGCCCGAAGCCACTCGCAGCGTGATCGAACGCGAAGCGACCGGACTCGCCGAAGCACTGCGCGCATCGGGGATGAAGCAGACGCCGCGCGCGGCACTCTCGCGCGGCGTGGCTGGTACGCGCGGTGACACATTGATCGTCAATCTCCCCGGCTCCACGGCCGCTGTGGTCGATGGTCTCAATGTGCTCGCCCCGCTGCTGGAGCATATCGCGGCCCTCCTGCAGGGAAAGACGGAGCACTGAGCATGGCTGCCCAGGTCGTCATCACCCTCGCCGATCTCGAGACCGCCGTCCCGCTCGATCGCGCCCTCGAAGCGGCCGATCTCGATTCCGCCGTCGTCAACTCGATCGACGAAGCGCGCAGCGCGATCCGTCATCAGCATCCGCCGCTGCTGGTGTTGAGCGGGGCGGTGCACGAGCCCGCTGTCGCCGCACTCGCCGCCTACGCCCGCGATCACGAAGTGGCCGTCCTCGCACTGCTCGAACCGACTGATTCCGAACGCACGGACCGCGCCCTGCGCCTGCAGGCAACCGAAGTGCTCGTCAAGCCGGTCGCCATGGACGAGCTGGTAGCGACCGTGCGCCGCATGGTCGATCGCCGCGAACTGCAGCGCCGCACCGGCATCTTCGGCGAGAGCGACGCGATCCAGGAAGTGCTCGTCAAGATCGAGCAGATGGCGCCGGTCTCCAGCACCGTCCTCATCCAGGGCGAATCGGGCACCGGCAAGGAACTCGTCGCCAAGGCGATTCACGATCTCTCGCCGCGCCGCGGCCGGCCGTTCATCGCCATCAACTGCGCCGCCCTTCCCGAAACGCTGCTCGAGAGCGAGCTCTTCGGTCACGAGAAGGGGGCCTTCACCGGCGCCGCCGAACGTCGCCTCGGCCGCTTCGAACTGGCCGACACCGGCACCATCTTTCTCGACGAGATCGGTGAGATCCCCCAGTCGGTGCAGGTCAAGCTGCTCCGCGTCCTCGAAACGCGCTCCTTCTTCCGGGTCGGCGGCACCGCGCCGATCAAGGTCGATGTCCGCGTGGTCGCTGCCACGAACCGCGCCCTCAAGGAGCGGGTCGCCCTGGGAGAGTTTCGCGACGACCTCTTCTACCGCCTCAACGTCCTGTCGATCTACCTGCCGCCGCTCCGCGAGCGCCGCGACGATATCCCGCTCCTGGTCAAGCGCTTCGTGCGGGAGTTCACCTCCCAGCACGAACGGACCTTTCCCGGCATCTCGGCCGACGCGATGCAGCGCCTGGTTCAGGCCCCTTGGCCGGGCAATGTGCGGCAGCTGCGCAACCTGATTGAGTCAATGGTGGTGCTGGCGCCACGGAATGAGATCCGCGCCAGTGACATCCCACCCGATGTCCTCGAGACCTCGGTCGCCCTGGTCCGGACCGGTACTCACGCCCCGGGGCTCTCTGAACGGGGGATCGGCGGCGCCGAATTCGAGTTCATCCTCCGCTCCCTCATGGAAATGCGTTCTCAACTTGAGGAATTGAGGCGGCGGTTGGACGATCAGCACCATGCCGTGCAGGTGATCGAGGTGACCGACCCGGCCCAGACGGCGCCGCCAGCAATCGCCCCGGTAGGGCCGGATTTCGCCGAGGAAGAGGAGCCGGAGCTGCCGCCCACTGTCCTCTACCGCTCTGGCATGACGATGGCAGAGATGGAGCGCATTGCGATCGAGACCGTCCTCAGCGAGTACGCCGGCAACCGTCGCAAGGCGGCCCAGGTCCTTGGCATCGGCGAGCGCACGCTGTACCGGAAACTGAAGGAGTTCGGGATCGCGTAAGTCGTGGAATGGCAGGTTGTTGAGGTGGCTTACCTATTGACACTTCTCAACCTGCGGGCCAACTTGCTCTGGCGCCGGTGGCGCAAACCTTGACGAAGGCTGTTTCTGCATTTTACCGTCGATGCTTCCCGATGTGTCGCGTGTCTGGCGTGTGTCCGGGTCTGCCCGACCGACGCCATCGCGCTGCCGCCCGAGGCGCGGGTGGTCGAGATCGTCGAGGAGAACTGCGTCCGCTGCGGCGAGTGCCTGCCGGCCTGCCCCCATGATGCCATCGGCACCACCGGGGCGGTCGACGTCGCACTTGCCATCGCCGAGGCGGGGAATGGCGCGCTGATCCTGGCTCCGGAGGCGGTGGCCCACTTTCATCCGGCCACGCCAGAGCAGCTGGTCAACGCCTGTTATGAGGCCGGTTTCAAGCTCGTCTCACGCGGCGTGATTGGCGACGAACTGGTGGCGCAGGAGTACTTGCGGCTCTGGGAAGACAGCGATTGGGGCACCCTGGTGCGGTCGACCGATCCGGTGGTGGTGGCGTCGATCACGGCGCACTACCCGGAACTGGTCCCCTACCTGGCGCCGATCACCATGCCGAGCGTCGCCGAGGCTCGATTCCTGCGAGGAATTCACGGGGAAGGGCTCCCCGTGGTGCATGTTGGAGTCAACGCCGCCGAAAGTGTCAAGGAACTCGACGCGACGCTGACCTTTGGGGACCTGGAACAGCTCTTTGCATTGCGCGAGGTTCGGCCCGAAACGCTGCCGCGCACCTTCTCGCGGCTGCCGCCCGAAACGCGGCGCCACGTGTCGGTGGCCGGCGGGCTGGCGCTCGAAATGGTGGTCAGCGGATCGTCGCACGGGCGGCGGCTGCTGACGGTCCGCGGGCTCGAGACGCTCCCCGCGCTGGCGCGGGCTGCTGGCCACGACCATATCGACCTGGGCTTTGTCGACCTGCTGTCGCATGCCGGCGCGCTCGATCACCCTGCGGCCGGTCCCAAGGCCGATCTCTATCGGCGGCGGATGCTGGTGCAGCAGTATGAGCCGGCGCGGAGCCGGACGCCGGTGATTCCGGACGACGGCCCGGTGGTCGAGGTGAGCGCCGCCTTTCCGTTTGCGTTGCACCGCGCTGAGCCTGATCCGGCTGCTGTGCGGGCGATCATGGAGGCGATCGGGACCGGGCCGAATGGCAAGCCGTGGGACTGCCGCGCCTGCGGCTATCCGTCGTGCCATCGCTTCGCCCAGGCAGCCGCCCTCGGCCGCGCGTCGCTCAAGCAGTGCGTGCCGTGGCTGGCTCGGCGGGCCGAAGATGCCGCCCGCGATGCCAGCACCGACGCGCTCACCGGACTGGCGAGTTACCGGTCGCTGCAGCACCGGCTGTCGCACGAGATGGAGCGTAGCAAGCGGAGTGGTGATTCGTTCGCGGTCCTCTTCCTGGACCTCGACCGGCTCAAGGCGCTCAACGACCGCTACGGTCACGAGCGCGGCAACATGGTGCTTCGGGTGGTAGCAGACGAGATTCGTCATACCATCCGCGCCACCGACATGGCCGCGAGGTACGGCGGCGACGAGTTTGTGGCGCTGCTCACGCGCACCGATCGGGCCGGCGCACTGCGCGTCGCCGATGCGGTCCGCGAAGGGGTGGAAGCCGCCGGAAAAAAGCTCGGCTTCATGGACGGGCAGATCACGGTCAGCATCGGCGTCGCCGAGTTTGATCCGTCGCTGCCGAGTGAAGGCGCCTTGCTGGAGCAGGCGGATCGAGCGCTCTACCTGGCAAAGGCTGCCGGGCGCAACAACATCGCGTAGCATTGACACGAGCCAGGGAAGGGACCTGACGTGACCGCTTCACCACATTTTTTTGACGCCTCCGCCTCGCGGCCAGGTGGCGCACCAGTGGACCCTGCGGCCGACCCATGGGGTGTCCGCAAGGCCGAGAATCTGCTCACCTCGCTCGAGGGGATTCTCTCGGCGCGCGTGGTGACCACTCCGCTCGGTGAAGTGACCGAGATCCACATCCTCGCGCACGCCGGCCAGAACCCCAAGCAGGTGGTCCGCAACGTCGAGTCGGCGCTGCTCGCGCACCTGGGGCTCAAGGTCGATCACCGCAAGATCTCGGTGGCACCCACCGCCGATGTGCGGCCACTGCAGGCCCTCGACATGGGTGCCGTGCGCGACCGTGCGGCGCAACGGGTCGTCCTCTTCGAGGATCTTTCGATGTCGACCGTAGCGCGCACCCGCCGCGTCTCGGCGACGGTCACCCTGGCGCTCGATGGCCGCAGCGAGACGATCATCGAAGAGGGCCCCGACACCCAGAAGAACCGGATGGAGACCGCCGCTCGCGCTGCTGTCCTGGCGCTGGGCCGTCTTTTCGAGGCGCATTCACTGGCCCTGGAAGGGGCGCAATCGGCCGAGCTCTTCGGCAAGTCGTTCGCGCTGGCGGGCGTGCTGGCCACCAGTGCCCGTGATTCGCGGCTGCTGCTGGGCAGCGCCGAGGTACGTGAGTCGGTCGAGCACGCGGCGGTCTATGCGGTGCTCGATGCCACCAACCGGTGGGCTGCGGCGCACCGGCCGAGGTAAGCCGTCAACGGATGAAACAGGTGCCGCGTAGTCTGGCCGTTGCGGCATGCACCCTTAGCAGGAAAGGAATAACGGGGGGAAAGTCCACGATTTTGCTCTGAGCGGAATGCGAGCGGGTAGTAACAGCGGAGCGTCCGGTGAACCATAGCGGGGTTCGCCACTCGTCGAAGGATTGCAGGTTGTAGTAGGACGGGAGGTGACGCATATGCTAGAGTGGCTGGCCGCTGCCGTCGACTTTGTCGAAGGCCTGTTCAACGCGGAAACGCAGAGCTGGGGCTGATGCTTGATCGGTGGGTTTCCCCCCACTTCTTATGTCGATTGATCGCGCGGTCCGTACGTATGTGGTCTCTATCAGCATTGCGGCCCTTGTTGTGTTGGGGGCTGCGCGAATATTGCCGACCCCCGACTTCGATGCATGGGCCGTAGGAAGTTTTTTGCTTGTAGGATGCTTACTCGAATTGTCGCGTACTACGAGCAAGTCGGGCGGCGTCACCGGGTCGTTGGTCTTCGTGTTTCATCTTGCCGTCGGTTTGATGCTCGGCGCATTTTGGGGCGCGATCAACGCCGGAGTTGCGAAGGCTATTTCGCAGATTTACGAACGAAATGCTCCGTTGAAGGTGACCTTCAATATCTCGGAGCGGGTGGTCTCGGTAGGCCTGACGTTTATCGTGTACTACTTACTGGGCGGGCAACATCCTCCGGCGTTTCTCACGCCGGGCCATCCGAATGGTCCACTTGCATTGGCCGCAGTCCTACTTCAAATCGCAATCTTTCTCGGGTCTGCGCTAGTCTATTTCTTCACCAATTCTGCGTTGGTAAGTACGGTCGTGGCACTAGCTAGTGGCCGTCCGGTCTTCTCGACATGGCGTTCGAACACAATGTGGGTGCTCGGCTATGATCTGTGCGCGAGCTTGCTCGCCCTTGTTGTGGTGTGGGTATATATGCGTACCAGCGGAGGGCAGCCGATCGAGCGAGTTGGCTTTTTGCTCCTATGCGTACCGATTGCATTTATCCGTCACATTTACAACAAACTCAAGACGCTGAACGACTTGTTCGCCGAGCTTGACAGCGCGTATGACCAGCTCGAGCTCAACGTGCGTGAGCAACTTGCGATGATGGTCAAGGCGATCGAAGCACGTGATCCGTACACGTCCGGTCATTCTCGGCGAGTGTGCGGATTGTCGCGCGCAATCGCGACTGACCTCGGGTTGTCACCCGAGCAGGTCGAGGAGATCGAGAACGCGGCGTTGTTGCATGACGTCGGCAAGATTCACGCGGAGTTTGCACCGCTGCTGCAGAAAGAAGGAAAGCTCACCGAAGAGGAGTGGGCGATCATGAAGACTCACTCGGCCAAGAGTGCCGAGCTGGTGTCGCTCTTCTCGAGGTTTCAGGGCTATGTCGTCTCGTGTGTACGCCACCACCATGAACGGTGGGACGGCCGAGGCTATCCGGATGGGATCGCGGCGGAAGCGATTCCGCTCGGGTCACGGATTATCACCATTGCCGACACGATCGATGCAATGACGACGAACCGACCGTACCGGAACGCATTGTCGCTGGAAATCGTGCTGGCCGAGCTGAACAAGGGGAAGGCGAGCCAGTTCGACGCGGCACTCGTTGACCTCACCGTGAATTCGGTGACGGTGCGCCGCCTGATCTCCGATCCGTCGCTGATCCCGGAATACCTGCCGTCACCCAAGATCCGCGATCGAGCGGAAGCAGCGCGGCGGCGGGCGAATCCAGCACTGCCGAAATTTGGAGCCTTTCGCCGAATCTCCGGAGAAAGCTCTTAGGCCTAGTGGCCCGCATGCCGGCTGGGGCCAAACGGCGTCGTGTGCTGGCCAATCCGCTTTATCAACTTGCCAACGCTCTCAGGCAATCCGGCAAGCCGCCGATCCACTTCGCGCCAGGTACCCGTAGTGTCCACGCCAAGCGCGCCATCGAGCAAGGTGATTGATGCGAGAACCTCAGCTTCGTCCTTCCGATCGAGATAGGTTGTCGATGGAAACTCCGATCGAAGTTGTTCCCGTGCACCTACCTCATTGCTATCGCGAATACCGAGTAGTGCGACCCACCGTGCGAATTGGCCTGCATACGCCACGTGGTGCAGACGGGCTCGCGAACCAGTTGTGGCCTTGCGTGCCAGAAAGTAGGCGCGACGAATGTTTCCCGTGAGGCCAGCGACGTCTGCCTCGCACAGAAATCCCGCCTGAATTGCCCAATCTGGAACTGAGTCTATTCTCCAAGTTGAGAAGAGACTGACCGCAGTCCGGGCCTCAGAGAATCTGCCATCAGATGCAAGGCCTAATCCAAGCTCGTACGTCGCAGTAATACCTGCGGGCGACCAATCACCTGGTGCAAACGCTCTGAGAGCCGTTCGAGCCCAATCAATTTGCTCGTTAACATTGCCAAGGCGCCCGCTTACGACCGCAAGCTGGCTGGCACATTCCCCGGCTAGTGTTGTGTTATCAAGCCGGATGGCTAGTTTCCAAGCCTCCTCGAGGGGGGCGACTGCATCGTCATAGCGCCCGGACATGCCCAACAAATTGCCTTGTCCGACGAGCAATCGGACCGTGATCGAGCTGGCGATCCCCGCCCTTCGCGAGGTTGCAACTCCGGATTCGACAAGTGCGAGAGCTTCCGAAGTTCGATGACGCAATGCGCAAATCCATCCTCTTGCCAATATCACGTGTAGTTCGTGAAATGCGTCGGTTGCTGCGTCAGTTGATGCGGTGTTGATGCGGGCAAGAACATTCTCCAGCGAATCGAGCTGGCTGCCGTTTCTTGTCAGCCCAAGGAGGCGAACACAAGCGGCCATTGCCTTGACTTGGATTTCAACCCCGACATCGGCAGTGGTAATTTCAAGCAGCTGGTCTGTTGCGACAACTAAGTCGCCGATTGAAAGTCTGCCCAACCAGCGTTTGGCAATGATCCGGTAGACGTCGCGGCACGCTTGTTCCGGACCGCTGAAGGTTTCGGGTGCGAGGTCCAACAGTTGGAGCGAGTCGGCCCATTGACCTAGCTCTTGCTTTGCTTCGGCCAACAATAGAATGCCAGTACGGCGTGATTCGCCGGTCAGCGCCGGCAAGCCGGTGGAAAGAGCCAAGTCGGCTTCATGCGGTGCCGCGTGACAAATTGCTTCGCGCCCTCCGTTCAAGAGAAATGGCACGGCCTGTTCCAAACGGTCAGCTCGTACGAGATGCCAGGCCACTTCCAAGTCCGGGATTGGGGCTCCGATCACCTCGTTCTTCAGCAACCTATCAGCCACTGCTCCGTGAAGCATGCGGCGCAACGGGAGGGGAGTACCGAGATAGCACTGGCCTCGGACGAGGTCGTTTGTGAATTCGAGTGATGGTCCGACTTCACGAAGAACCTTGTGGGCGGTAAGCGACGCCACCGCTCGCATCGCCTTTCCTGCCTGCAGATCGACCAAAGAGTACATTGACAGATCGCTTACTCTTTGACCGAGAATGGCACCTAACTCGGCGACGGCGAGGGATTCCCGGTCCAACGAACTCAGCGTTTGTTCGACCAATTGCCGAAACGCGTCATGCGCTGGCATTCCGGTATCGGCCGTCATTGCGCGCAATGACAGGGCGAGGCAATTGTCTCCGCTCCGACGCCAGTCAGCTACAAGCATGTCGAGAATCATTGGATTGCCTTTTGCGCCTCGCAGAAACGCTCGCCTAATCGAGGCGGCAGGAGCGCTCTGCGGTGACAATAGCGTCGTTAGTAGGTCGTCGCTTTCGACTTCGGAAAGGGTTTGCAAGGTAATCTCTTGAATACCAATCGAAACTCCGCTTTCGACGAATCGTCGGCTGCTCGGCGATGCCGACCTTGGATCCGCCGACGTCGTTAGCATTACCATCATCGGCGCAGTTCCGAGTCGACGAAGAATCAGATGCAAAATGGCCAACGATGTTGCGTCGGCAAGGTGAATGTCGTCGAAGGCCAATACAATTGGGCATTCTTCTCCAATTGAAGACAAAAGCGCCATTACGCCTTCTGTGAAGAGGATCCGAGAGGTGTCCCCTACATGAGGTTTCGGGTCGGGAAGGTTTGCGAAACGATCTCGGACCCGACCGACTAAACGCCCGATCTCGGCAAGCTGCTCCGGAGGCGTCGCGGCCGCACCAGGGAACTCGAGCAGTTGGGCAACCAAGCCGCCAATCACGCCAAACGGGAGTTCCTTTTCGAGCTCATAACACTTGACTCTGGCAACAGCTGCGCCTTCGAGTGACGCAACCGTAGCCATTCGCTCAACCAAGGTTGTCTTGCCGACCCCGATGTCTCCACGAACAAGAACGTGTCGTGGCAAGTTGGCTTTTGTCGACTGCCAGGCGCCATAACACATCGCAAACTCGGCTTCACGCCCAACAAAAGGGCGGTTCGTCGGGCGGTGAGTTGCAATGGCGGTCCGCGCACCTGGAGCGTTTCGCGGCACCTCAGCGCGACGAAGTCGATCGGCAATCTGGTCCATTGACGAGGAAGGCGTCGCGCCAAGTTCGTTCGAAAGCCGTTCGCGCCAACGCTCAAATTGGCGCAGCGCACCGATTCGATCGCCAGCCATCGCTCGAGCCTCCAGCAGCGCGCGCACGCCCGTCTCACTGAGTTCGTCGATTCGAATAAGACGGTGTGCTAGCGATTCCATTTTGCGGCCATCGCCGCGGCGGCGATAGTCGTCGATTTGTTCGGCTAGCACCGTGTGGAGGATCGGCAACAGGCGTGCCCGTTGACTGTCCTTCCAATGCTGAAAATCCGGAGCGTCATCAATCTCGAATTCTTCTAGAAATGGCCCCAGGATATGTCCATTGAGGGCGGGGTGATCAGGGCGCTCCAGGTCTTGGACGTCAGTGTTCAACGTTCCGGGTGCCAGCTGAATGGCGTCCCTAGTCGTTGCAAAGGCCGCGGCGCCCAAAGTGCCTCGGAGTACTGACATTGCGGTTGCTAGGGAATGCCTAGCCTCGGCTGAATCGGCTCGCGACCATAGCAGCGAGGCCAATCGAACCCGTCGCATCCTAGTCGGTTGTTCAACCGCCAAAAACGCGAGCAAGCCGAGGTGCTTTCTAGTTCGGAAGCGGATAAGTTCGCCATCCGGCCCCCTCAACTCAGGCGAGCCTAATAACGTCAGCTTGAACGGAATCATGAAAACCCCCAAGATGTCATGTGCTCGAATCTGTAGCGACGGTCTCAACGGTCCATCAACTGCGGCGTACTGATCCCCCGCGTTGGAACTCAACGGCGCATACACTCGCGCCAAACGGTCAATCGGTCAAGTGCAACAGACCAACCCGATCGACCGTTGCTGAGAGAGGAAAGTGTAAACTGCGTATCAAATCGTTGGCGTACAGTCGGATGGCGGACAAACCCTAGATGCCAACACTTCTTGAAGGAAGCTCCGTTGGGTTGGTGAGGGTATGGCGAATGCTGTTTTTGGGCCGATTGGTGTGACTAATACGGTCGTAGAGTCCTCCGCGGAACCACCTTGCCGCCGGCATACAAGTTCCCTTGCCTCATACATGAAGAAGGCTGGGCATCCGCCCCTAGAGTCGCGAGCTGACCGCGCCTTCCCTTGTAAAACCTTCCCTCCCAAGGTATCCATCCTCATCCTAACCGGAGTCGCCGAGTGCGCTGTCTGGCCCTCAATGCTTCGTTCGAACCGCTGACCATGGTCCCGACCCGTCGGGCCCTCCGCCTTGTCATCGAGGGGAAGGCCGAGATCGTCGAGGCCGACGGCGACGAGCTGATCCGTAGCGTCCGAATGCAACTCCCTCGGCCGGCCATCATCCGCCTCGTCCGCTTCGTGCATGTCCCCCGCCGCTTCCGCCGCCAGGTCACCAACACCTTCCTCTTTGCCCGGGACGGCTACACCTGCCAGTACTGCACCCGGGTCCAGCACCAGCTGCGGACCCGTGAATGCCTCACCCGCGATCATGTGGTGCCGCAGTCGCGCGGCGGCAGCAACGAGTGGACCAACGTCGTCACCGCCTGCTCGTCGTGCAACACCCGCAAGGGGAGCCACCTGCCCGATGAAATCGGGATGCACCCGCTCCGGGCGCCGGTCGAGCCGCACTTCGTGCATCTCTCCTGGGCGATCCGCCGGTTGACGGCGGCGCAGCTCAAGTACATCCATATCTTCTATGGTGAGGATGCGCTGCGGGCGATCCACCCACGAGGGGTGGAGGCGGGGGTGAGGGCGAGGTAGGGGCGTTCGGCGTTCCGTTTCCCCCGCCTCAAGAAAAGCGAGGTATCCTTGTGGACTAGACCCCTTGTACTCGAGGCACCCAGTGGAGTCCCGCCCCCGTCTTCTGATCGCCGATGACCACTTGTCGTTCGCGGAATCCATCGGCCGGTTTTTGGCGTCGCGGTTCGACGTGCAGCCGCCGGTATCCGTTCTCGCAGATCTCGATTGGGCATTGGGGCAATGCTGCCCGACATTCTTGCTGCTCGACATCCAGTTCGAACCCGGGTCGGCGCTGGACATCCTGCCGGCGATCGTCCGCCGTACGGATGCCAGGATCATGATGTTCACCGCACGGGCAGAGATTCAGTGCGTGGTCCGCGCCTTTCAAGCGGGGGCCGTGGGGTACTTCCTGAAGCAGGACGGCCTGCACGAACTCACCCACGCGATCAATCAACTCATCGCCGGTGTGCGGTACATCGCGCCGGAGCTGCGGCCGCGATACGAAGCACTGCAGCGCGTTCGCCCCGTCGGCCTGACTCGGCGCCAACAGGAAGTCCTTGATGCCGTCCGTTCCACCAGGACGCAGGCAGAGGCGGCGGCGCGCCTGGGTATCTCGTGCAGCACCGTCGAAAAAATGGTCCACGCCATCAAGATTCGGCTCGGCGTCAGTGACACGCATAAGTGGCTGAAGCATGACATCCCGCCGGCGGAAGGGTCAGTCAGCGACTGACCCGATCAGCGATCCTTCGTGCAGGCTAACGCCAATTGGCGCATAACTCCGCATGCCATGACGTTACCCCACACAACGAATATGCACCGCCCGCGCTCTGTAGCTGTGGGCGCGCGTTGAGTTGCGTTGCTTTGCGCCGCTTCGAACCGGGTTAATCGGGTCGGTCAGTGTTTCTGGGGCACATCAACAAGTCCTGTCGGGCCCGTGGCTTACCACCGCAGTCAATGAATCTCGGTAGCGGACTGCAGATCGGCCTTGCTGCTACCCGTATCGCGACGTGAGAATTTGCGAGCGAGAAATGCTGTTGACGGCGTGACCGCCCCGGAGATGAGGATCCATTACGGTTTTTAGAACCCGCCATAGCGGCGCTTCGGTCCGGCACTTTGATTCTCCTATCAACAATCACTATCGTCCGTGCCTTGACTAGCTAGAGCGCCGCGACCTAGGCACGAACTCCCTCCTCGACGGGGAATTTTAAGGGGGCCCAATGCAGGGGAAAGCTCTGTTCTCGAACCTGATCACCGCAGTTGCTGTCGTGTGTGCTGTTATCGCCTGTGGGCTTTCAATTCGCGACCACCTTAGCGCGCAGCCCAGCCAAGGTGCTGGCCCCGCTGATAGGCGGCTGTCGAGTAAGGAGTGGGCGACATACGTCGCCTCGGGGCATCGAATGGGACCGCAGGGCGCGAAGGTCACGATCCTTGAATTTGCGGACTTCGAATGCCCTGCTTGCCGGCAGTTTGAGCCGACGCTCCGGGCTGCTCGAGCAAAGTACCCGTCGGATGTTGCGGTGGTGTTCCGGCATTGGCCGTTGCCGTATCACCATTTCGCGCTGCCGGCGGCGAGAGCTGCAGAGTGCGCCAACGCA
>DASYEH010000002.1:0-103255 GCA_036499125.1 Gemmatimonadales bacterium | reverse complement strand
ATCGAGCGCGGGCGCGTCAAGGTGCAGGAAGAAGTGCAGCTGATCGGCTTCGGCGCGGACAAGAAGGTCGTGGTGACGGGCGTCGAGATGTTCCGCAAGCTGCTGGACGAGGGCCAGGCGGGCGATAACGTCGGCTTGCTGCTGCGGGGCGTGGAAAAGAACGAGATCGAGCGCGGCATGGTGCTGGCGAAGCCGGGAAGCATCCCGCCGCACACCAAGTTCGAGGCCGAGGTCTACGTGCTGGGCAAGGACGAAGGGGGCCGGCACACGCCGTTCTTCAAGGGCTACCGCCCGCAGTTCTACTTCCGCACCACCGACGTGACCGGCGCAGTGGAGCTGCCGGCGGGCGTCGAAATGGTGATGCCGGGCGACAACATCCAGATGACGATCGAGCTCGGCTCACCGGTCGCGATGGATGAAGGGCTGCGCTTCGCGATCCGCGAAGGCGGTCGGACGGTGGGCGCTGGGGTCGTGACGAAGGTATTGAAGTAGGCACGAAGCGGCAGTGACGCAGGATCATCCTGCGCCATGATGAGCAAGGGAAAGGAAGCATGATGGCTGGAAAGATCCGGATCCGCCTCAAGGCGTTCGACCACGTGGTGCTGGACCAGGCCGCGGCGGATATCGTGCGCACGGCGGAAAAGACAGGTGCGATGGTGTCAGGCCCGATTCCGCTGCCGGTGAAGACCGAGCGGTGGACGGTGCTGCGCTCGCCGCACGTCGACAAGAAGAGCCGTGAGCAGTTCGAGCTGCGGACGCACAAGCGGCTGCTCGACATCCACGACTCGCGCCCCCAGACGATGGACGCCTTGACCAAGCTGGACTTGCCGGCCGGTGTCGACGTCGAGATCAAGGTCGAATAGTCATGGCCACTGGAATCATCGGGCGCAAGCTCGGAATGACCCGCGTCTTCGCGGAAGACGGCACTGCCGTACCGGTCACGATCGTCGAGGCTGGGCCGTGCCACGTCTTGCAGGTGCAGGAGTCGCAGGCCCAGCTCGGCTGGGGCCGCAAGTCGCCGATCCGCTCGACGCGCGCCGAACTTGGTCACGCGAAGGTGGCCGGTCTCGACTTCGCACCGCAGATCGTGCGTTCGTTCCCGCTCAACGGCGCTGAGCTCGCGCCGGGCGCGACGATCACGGTCGACATCTTTGCCGCCGGGGACATGGTCAAGGTCACTGGAACGACCAAGGGCCGCGGCTTTCAGGGCGTCGTTCACCGCTACGGTTTTGGCGGCGGTCCCGGCTCGCACGGCAACACGCGTCACCGCAAGCCGGGCTCGATCGGGCCAGGCACCGATCCGTCGCGCGTGATCAAGGGCAAGAAGATGCCCGGTCATATGGGCGACGTGCGCCACACCGAACTCGGCCTGACCATCGTGCGGGTCGACACCGAGCGCAACCTGCTGTTCGTGCGCGGTGCGATTCCGGGATCCAAGAACGGCATCGTCACGGTGTCGAAGCAGGGAGGGAAGAGCCGCCATGATTGAAGCTCCGCACTATTCGACCACGGGTGCCCGGCATCCGCAGGCGTTTGCGCTGCCCGACAACCCGTTTGACGGCGCGGTCAACGAGGACGTGCTGCACTTGGCGGTCAAGGTCTACCTGGCCAACCAGCGGCAGGGCACGGCCAAGACCAAGACCCGCTCGTTCGTGACCGGCGGTAACCAGAAGCCGTGGAAGCAGAAGGGCACTGGCCGTGCGCGGTCAGGCTCGAGCCGGTCGCCGGTGTGGGTTGGCGGCGGCACGGTGTTCGGCCCGATTCCGCGCGACTACCGCGCCGCGTTGCCGCGCAAGGTGCGCCAGCTCGCGCGTCGCTCGGCGCTCAACGCCCGGGCCCGCGAGGGGATGCTGCACATCGTCGACACGTTCACCATGTCAGCGCCGAAGACCAGTACCCTGCTTGCGTTGCTGGAGAAGCTGTCGCTGGGTGCGACCAAGACGTTGATCCTGACGTCGGGCGCCAACAACGTGGTGTATCTCAGTGCCCGCAACGTGCAGCGGCTCGAAGTGATGCCGTTCCGCGATGCCACGGCATACGACATTCTTCGCGCCGACGCGCTGGTGATTGAGCGCGCGGCGTTCGACGGCGCCACCGACGCCGACGACGAGACGGTGGATGCGGCCGCTGCTGCGCCGCGTGCTCGCAAGGCTGCGCCGAAGAAGGCTGCTGCCAGGAAGACGGCGGCCAAGAAGGCACCGGCGGCCAAGACGACGGCCAAGAAGGCTGCGACGAAGAAGTCGCCGGCCAAGAAAGCGAGTGAATGATGGCCGACCTGCATCATGTGGTCGTGCGTCCGTTGATGACTGAGAAGAGTTCCGCGGCATGGCAGGATCGCCAGGAGTACGTCTTCGAGGTGCATCCGCTGGCGACCAAGGGGCAGATCACCGAGGCGCTGAAGCAGTTGTTCGGCGTTCACGTCAAGAGCGTGCGCACGATGCAGATGCGCCGCAACGCGATGGTCCGTGGTCAGGCGCGCGGTGTCTCGGCGCGCTGGAAAAAGGCAATCGTGACACTCCGGCAAGGCGAGACACTCGCCATTTTCGAGAGCTGAGCCATGGCTATTCGTCAGTTCCGTCCGATCACAGCCGGCACGCGCTTCCGCTCGGTCTCGGGGTTCGATGAGATCACGCGTGGCACGCCGGAAAAGTCGCTGCTCGAGCCGATCAAGTCGTCGGGCGGCCGCAACAACAAGGGGCACGTGACGTCGCGCTACATTGGCGGCGGCCACAAGAAGATGTACCGCAAGATCGACTTCAAGCGGAACAAGTTCGGCATCCCGGCGCGTGTCGCCGAGATCGAATACGACCCGAATCGCAATGCCCGCATTGCGCTCTTGGTCTACGCCGATGGCGAGAAGCGCTACATCCTGCACCCCACGGGCCTCAAGCAGGGTGACAACGTCGTGAGCGGACCGGGCAGCGATGTCCGGACCGGCAACGCACTGCCGCTCGGCGAAATGCCGCTGGGCAC
The DNA here is from genome assembly GCA_036499125.1 of Gemmatimonadales bacterium. Lineage (GTDB taxonomy): Bacteria > Gemmatimonadota > Gemmatimonadetes > Gemmatimonadales > GWC2-71-9 > Palsa-1233. The sequence continues at coordinate 100,282 of DASYEH010000002.1, read as the reverse complement.
CACGGTGCACAACATCGAGCTCAAGATCGGCAAGGGGGGCGTCATGGCGCGCTCGGCCGGTCAGGGCGCGCAGATCGTCGCCCGTGAGGGCGAGTACGTCACCCTGCGTCTCAAGTCGACGGAAATGCGCCTGGTACACGGTCGCTGCCTCGCCACGGTCGGCGAAGTCGGCAACGCCGAGCACGAGCTGCTCTCGGTCGGCAAGGCCGGCAAGAGCCGTTGGCTCGGCAAGCGTCCGCACGTTCGTGGCGTGGCGATGAACCCGGTCGACCACCCGCTCGGCGGCGGCGAAGGCAAGACGTCGGGTGGACGTCCGCCGGTGTCGCCGTGGGGCAAGCCTGAAGGCACCAAGACCCGGAAGCGGAAGAAAGCTTCCAATCGACTCATCGTGCGCGGCCGCAAGCGCGGGAAGGCGACCAAGTAATGGCGCGTAGCATTCGCAAGGGCCCCTTTGTCCAGCAGGCGCTCATGGACAAGGTCGAGGCGATGAATCAGAAGAACGAGAAGAAGGTCATGAAGACCTGGAGCCGGGCGAGCACCATTCTCCCCGAGTTCGTCGGTCACACCTTCGCGGTGCACAACGGCAACAAGTTCGTGCCGGTGTACGTCTCGGAAAACATGGTTGGTCACAAGCTCGGAGAATTCGCTCCGACCCGTCTGTTCCGCGGCCATAGCGGCAAGCTGGTGGCGGACAAGAAGGCGAAGGCGGTCTGATGCCCGGACGTGCAATCCAGCGGTCAGTGCGTCAGTCACCGCGCAAGATGCGCCTGGTGATGGACCTGATCCGCGGCAAGAACGTGAACGAGGCGTACGCGATCCTCCAGTTCAACAAGAAACTGGCGGCGAAACAGATCGCCAAGACGCTCAAGTCGGCTGTGGCCAATGCGGAGCAACACGCGCAGAACGCCAACGAGTCGTTCGACGTCGACACGCTGGTGGTGGTCGACGCGCAGATCCAGATGGGGTCGCCGCTCAAGCGCTTTGGCGCCGCGGCGCAGGGTCGCGCGACGCCGATCCGCAAGCGTACCAGCCACGTGCATATCGCCGTGGACGCGAAGGGAGCGAAGTAATGGGCCAGAAGACTCATCCAGTCGGGTTCCGGCTCGGCATCACCAAGCAGTCGCTGTCGCGTTGGTACGCCAACTCGAAGGACATGCCGGGGTTGCTGGCCGAAGACCGCCTGATCCGGGACTACATCCAGAAGCGGCTCGGTCACGCAGCGATCGCCGAGGTGCACATCGAACGGAAGCCGGGCAAGGTGACGGTGACGATTCACACCGGCCGTCCCGGCGTCGTGATCGGCAAGCGGGGCGCCGAGGTCGACAAGCTGCGCGAGGAACTCGCCGTGGTGCTCGAGCGGCAGCTCAAGCTGACCCGTGAAGTCGCGGTGAATGTCGAAGAGATCAAGCGGCCGGAGCTTTCGGCCAAGCTGGTCGCCGACAACATCGCGGCGCAGCTGGAGCAGCGGATCTCGTTCCGCCGCGCCATGAAGCGCGCGGTGCAGAGCGCGATGCGGATGGGCGCCCAGGGCATCCGCGTGCGCGCGGCAGGCCGGCTTGGTGGCGCCGAAATCGCGCGCGTCGAAGGGTATCGCGAAGGGCGCGTACCGCTTCACACGCTGCGTGCGGATATCGATTATGCGACGGGCACCGCGAAGACCACCTATGGCGCGATCGGCGTCAAGGTCTGGGTCTTCAAGGGCGAGATCGTCGAAGACATGAGCGGCAAGACCTATAGTACGGGGGCCTGAACACCATGCTGGCACCGAAGCGGGTGAAGTTTCGCAAGACGTTCAAGGGCAAGACCACTGGCATCGCGACGCGCGGCAACTCCGTGGCGTTTGGTGAGTGGGGCATTGTCTCCATGGATCCGGGTTGGGTCACCGCTCGGCAGATCGAGGCGGCGCGTGTCGCGATGACGCGTGAAATGAAGCGCGGCGGCAAGGTCTGGGTCCGGATCTTTCCGGACAAGCCGGTGACGCGCAAGCCAGCCGAAGTCCGCATGGGCAAGGGCAAGGGCAACCCCGAGGGCTGGGTGGCCGTGGTGCAGCCCGGTCGGGTGCTGTTCGAGGTGGACGGCATTGAAGAGTCGCTGGCCCGCAAGGCGCTGGCGCTGGCCGAGGCGAAGCTGCCGGTCAAGACGCGGGTCATTCGCCGTGAGGAGATCTGAGCATGACGTCATCTGCGGACTTGCGTGACCTGTCGATCGAGGAGCTCGTGGTACGGCTGGCCGAGCTGAAGGAAGATCGTTTCCGGTTGCGTTTCCGGTCGGCCACTGAGTCGATCGAGAATCCGATGCAGTTCCGGACCCTGCGCCGGGATACGGCTCGGGTGCTGACTATCCTGGGCGAGAAGCGCCGCAAGGCGTCAGGGGGAGATCAATAATGGCGGACGAACCGACGACCACCGAGCGGGATATGCGCAAGACGCGCACCGGACTCGTGGTCAGCGACAAGATGCAGAAGACGGTCACGGTCGAACTGGAGCGCCGGTTGGCGCACCCCAAGTACGGCAAGCAGGTGACTCGCAGCAAGAAGGTCAAAGCGCGCAACGACCACGACGCCAAGGCCGGCGACACGGTGCGCATCATGGAAACGCGTCCGTTGGCGAAGACCGTGCACTGGCGCACGGTCGAAGTCGTCGAACGGGCTCGCTGAGCCCCGGGGGAACTGGCAATGGTGCAACAGGAAAGCATGCTCAGGATCGCGGACAACTCGGGCGCCCGCAAGGCGCTGGTTATCCGTGTGCTCGGTGGATCGCAGCGGCGCTATGCGTCGCTCGGCGATCGTGTCGTGGTGGCCATCAAGGATGCCATCCCGACCGGGCAGGTCAAGAAAGGTGAAGTCGCCAAGGCCGTCATCGTGCGGACCCGCAAGGAAGTGCGTCGCAAGGATGGGTCGTACATCCGCTTCGACGAGAACGCCGCGGTCCTCATCAACGACCAGGGCGAACCGCGCGCCACGCGCATCTTCGGTCCCGTCGCCCGCGAGCTGCGCGAGAAGAAGTACATGAAGATCGTCTCGCTCGCGCCCGAGGTGCTCTGACATGCGGCTGCTCGTGCACAAGAAGGCCAAGCGGCCACGCGCAGGCGGTCGGGTCGAACGCCAGCGGATGCACATCACCAAGGGCGACACCGTCCAGGTGCTGTCGGGCGACGACAAGGGGAAGCGCGGCACCGTATTGCGCGTCTATCCGAAGACCGGTCGCGTGGCGATTGATGGCGTCAACCTGGCCAAGCGGCACCGCCGCGGCACCCAGACCACCGAGTCGGGGATCGTCACGTTCGCGGCGCCGATTCCGGCGTCCAAGGTGATGCTGATCGACCCGAAGACCAACGCGCCGACGCGGATTCGCCGGCAGACGAACAAGGACGGCACGGTCGATCGCATCGGCGTCAAGTCCGGCGTGGCCATTCCGAGGAACCGGTAACGATGGCGAAAAACGACGCAGGTGAAAAGAAGGGCGCGACCCCGAAGAAGTCGGCCGCCAAGGCGACCGGCGGACGGGCGGCGGCGCGCGCCGAGATGGCCACCGACGCAACGCCCAAGGCCACGATCGGCCTGACTCGTATGCAGCGGCATTATCGCGAGTCAGTGCATCCGCGGTTGACACGGGAGTTCGGCTTCAAGAACCCGCATGAAGTGCCGCGGCTGATCAAGATCGTGATCAATGTCGGCATGGGCGAGGGCGCCAAGAATCCGCGCCTGGTCGATGCCGCCGCCGAGGAGCTGGCGATCATCACCGGCCAGAAGGCCGTGATCACCAAGGCGAAGAAGGCGATCGCCAACTTCGGCCTGCGCGTCGGGCTGCCAGTCGGCGCATCGGTGACGCTGCGCGGCGCCCGGATGTACGAGTTCCTCGATCGGTTCATCAACCTGACGGTGCCGCGGATTCGCGACTTCCGCGGGCTGCCGAACAAGAGCTTCGATGGACGCGGCAACTACACCTTCGGGATCAAGGAACAGACCATGTTCCCGGAGATCGACTACGACAAGATCGAGCATGTGCACGGCATGGACATCACCCTGGTGACCAGTGCCGGTCGCGACGACCTGGCCATGGCGCTGCTGCGTGAGTTCGGCTGGCCGTTCAAGGGTGAGACACCGCACGCTTTGCGTGTGGCCTGAGGAGAGTGACATGATGACGCACGGTTACGAGAGGGACGGCAACGCATGAGCATGACGGATCCGGTCGCAGATATGCTGACGCGCATTCGCAACGCCTGTTCGGCGGGGCACAAGCGCGTGGACGTGCCCGCGTCGAAGCTCAAGCATGAGCTGGCCAAGGTGCTGCGAGACAATCACTACATCGCCGACTTCAAGGTGCTGGAAGAGGGACAGACGGGGACCATCCGTCTCTATCTCAAGTACCACAATGAGTTGCCGGTGATTCGCGAACTGCAGCGCGTGTCGTCGCCCGGGTTGCGCCGCTACGTGAAGTGCCGCGACCTGCCGCGAGTCAAGAACGGACTCGGCATTGCCATCGTGTCGACGCCCAAGGGGCTGATGACCGATCGCGACGCGCGCACCGCCAACCTCGGCGGCGAGTTGCTCGCCGTGATCTGGTAAGGGGCGCGCATGTCACGTATCGGAAAGAAGCCGATCACGCTCCCCGCGGGCGTCACGGCAACGATCAAGGGCAGTGAAGTGACGGTCAAGGGCCCCAAGGGGACCCTGACGCGTGTGCTGCCGACCGACATGAAGCCGGTGCTCGATGGTACCACGCTGACGGTCGAGCGCCCCAGTGACGCCAATCGTCACAAGGCGCTGCATGGCCTGTCACGGACGCTGGTGGCCAACATGGTCGAGGGTGTCTCGACCGGGTACAAGAAGACGCTGGAGATCCAGGGCGTCGGCTACAAGGCCGAGACCAAGCCGTACGGGATCAACCTGGTCGTCGGCTTGTCGCACCAGGTCGAAATTCGCGCCCCCGAAGGGATCAAGCTGGTGGTCGAAACGCCCACCCTGGTTCGTGTCGAGGGGATCAACAAGGAGCTCGTGGGCCAGCTGGCCGCCGAGATCCGCAGCGTGCGCCCGCCCGAGCCCTACAAGGGCAAGGGCATTCGGTATCAGGGTGAAGCCGTCCGCCGCAAGGCTGGCAAGACGGGAGCGAAGTAAATGCGTCCGATTCATGGGCCGAAGAAGCGTCAGGAACGCCGGTATCGCCGTCACCTTCGGGTGCGCCAGCGGGTGGCTGGTACCGCCGAGCGTCCACGCCTTGCAGTGTACCGTTCGCTGAAGCACATCTACGCCCAGCTGATCGACGATCAGGCTGGCCGTGCATTGCTTGGCGTGACCGACACCAGCGAGGGAATCACGACGGGTGAAGGCGGCAAGGTCGGCAAGGCGAAGGCCGTCGGCATGCTGCTCGCCTCGCGAGCCAAGGCCGCCGGGGTCACCCAGGTCGTCTTCGATCGTGGCGGATATCAGTATCACGGCCGCGTCAAGGCTGTGGCCGAGGGCGCCCGCGAGGGCGGATTGGAGTTCTGATGGCAGACGAATCGATCCAGTTGAGCGGTGAACCGTTGGCTCCGGCCGCGCCTTCGGCTCCGGCTGCTCCGGCTCAGCCTGAAGCGCCGCGCGGCGACACGACGCGCATTGGCGGCACTGCGCCGTCGGGCGGTGGTGTCGGCACGCACGGTGGTCGCGGTGGTCGGGGCGGCGGACGTGGCGGCAATCAGCAGGGCGGTCGCGGTCGCGGTGGCCCCGGTGGTGGCGGCGGCGGTGGTGGCGGGCGCGGCGGCAATCGTCGCGACAACCAGAACGAATCGCAGAACGAGTTCGTCGAGAACGTCGTGGCGATCAATCGTGTGGCCAAGGTGGTCAAGGGTGGCCGCCGGTTCTCGTTCAATGCGCTCGTGGCAGTTGGCGATGGCAAGGGTCGTGTCGGCATTGCCACTGGCAAGGCGAACGAAGTGGCTGAAGCGGTCCGCAAGGCCGTCGAAGCTGCCAAGAACTCGATGCAGGATGTGCCGCGGGTTGGCACCACCATCCCGCACGAGATCATCGGTGAGCATGGGGCCGGCCGGGTCCTGCTCAAGCCGGCTGCGAGTGGTACCGGCGTGATCGCTGGTGGCCCAGTGCGCGCGGTGCTCGAGTGCGCCGGGATCACCGACATCCTGACCAAGAGCCTTGGCTCGAACAATCCGCACAACATGGTGCGCGCGACCATCAATGGTCTGCAGAGCCTGGTGTCGGCGCGCCAGGCGGCGCGTGAACGCGGCATCGAAGTCGACCAGCTCGGCTATCGCGCCCGCCAGGAGGCATGAGATGGGACGCAATCCAGTAGTCGGACGGCAGGGACCCGCGTACCACGCGGCTACCATTCCGTCAGAAGATGAGGCGAAGCGCCTGACCGTCAAGCAGATCCGTTCGGGAATCGGCCACGCCGAAACCATGAATCGTACATTGAAGGCGCTCGGCCTTCGTCACTATCAGCACGTGATCGAGATCGAGAACACCCAGAGTGCGCGCGGCATGCTGTTCAAGGTTCGTCACTTGATCGACGTGACCCCGGTAAAGGGAAGCTGACATGGCTGACAACAAGCCGCAGGAACAGGGAATCGAGCGGATCACGCTGTCGAACCTGCGTCCGGTTCCGGGTTCGCACCGGAATCGCAAGCGCATCGGTCGCGGCCCCGGCTCGGGTACCGGCAAGACGGCCGGCAAGGGTCACAAGGGCCAGAAGGCCCGGTCGGGTGGCAACACCAATACCGGCTTCGAAGGCGGCCAGATGCCGATGTACCGGCGCTTGCCAAAGCGCGGGTTCACCAATCCGTTCAAGGTGACCTACGTGGCCATCAACCTCAGCGTGATCGAGGAGAAGGTGCGTGGCACCGATGTCACCGTCGAGTCACTGGTGGCAGCCGGGATCATGCGTACCGTGAGTGAACCGGTCAAGATTCTCGGACACGGCGACGTCAAGCGCGCCTTTGTCCTGAAGGGTTTGCGCGCCTCGGCCTCGGCCAAGGCGAAGATCGAGGCAGCAGGCGGCCGGGTCGAGGCCTGATGACGGCGCCTCGCATGCCGTCTCTTGATCCGGAGCTGCGCGACAAGCTGTTGTTCACCGCGCTTGCGATCCTGATCTACCGCGTCGGCGCCCACATCACGGCGCCGACCGTCGACGTGACCGCGCTCTCTGCCTACATCGCCAACTCGTCCGGCGGTGCCACGCAGACGCTCTTCTCGATGTACGACGCCCTCGGCGGCGGCCTGTCGCGCGCCACGATCTTCGCGCTCGGCATCATGCCGTACATTTCGGCCTCGATCGTCTTCCAGCTCGGCGGCGGCGTCATTCCGTCGCTCAGCAAGATGCAGAAGGATGAAGAAGGCCGGAACACGCTCACGCAGTGGACCCGCTACCTCACGGTGGCGATCTCCTTTTCGCAGGCCTATACGTACACGCTCTTCGTCGAAGGGGTGCCGAACGCCATTCCGTATCCGGGCTTCATGAGCCGGATGGTGATGGTGCTGACGCTGACGATCGGCGCGATCTTCGTCATGTGGCTCGGCGAACAGATCACCGAGCGCGGCATCGGCAACGGCATGAGCATCCTGATCACCGTGTCGATTCTCGAACGGGTCTGGCCGGGGATCATCCTGGCGATCGGGTATGTGCGCGACGGTGTCGCTTCACTCGGTGGCGTGCTCTTCCTCGGTGCCATCATGATCGCGATGATGGGCGCGGTCGTCGCGATGACGCTCGCGGCGCGGCGCATTCCGATCCAGATTCCGCGCAAGGTGATGGGGCGAGGACGAATCCGCGAAGGGCAGAAGACCTTCATTCCGATCCGGCTGATCACCGCCGGCGTGATGCCGATCATCTTTGCCCAGACCGTGATCATCGTCCCGTCAACGGTGGCCCAGTTCACCGGCAACGAGACGCTGCAATCGATCGCGTCCTTCCTGGCCATCGGCGGGCTGGAATACAACATCCTGTTCGCGTTCCTGATCGTCGTGTTCAGCTACTTCTACACCTCGATCGTCTTCAGTTCGGTCGACCTGTCGGAGAACCTGAAGAAGCAGGGTGCCTTCATTCCAGGCGTGAAGCCGGGGGCTGCGACCGCCGACTACATTGATGGAGTGCTTGGGCGAGTGACACTGCCGGGCTCGATCTTCCTGGCCGTCGTCGCGATCATCCCGATCACGGTGGCCAGCGTCGTTGGCATCTCGAACTTCGCCTTCGGCGGTACCTCGATCCTGATCGTGGTCGGCGTGCTGCTCGATACGCGGGCCCAGATCGATCAGCACCGGCAGCTGCGCAAGTACGACGGATTCATGAAGTCCGGCCGGGTCAAGTTCCGCGGCCGGCAGAGCAAGTTCGGGATGTAGGGCAGGTTCGCTAAGGGCTGATGGCTGATCATATTACTGGCCGGCTCCGTCGTGGAGCCGGCCAAGTCTTTGGGGACAGCGGGCTGTTTCCATCAGCCATCAACCATCAGCCATTCGCCATCAGCCGGAGATCACCACCATGAACATCCTCCTGCTCGGTCCTCCCGGCGCGGGCAAGGGCACTCAGGGCGCCTTGCTGAGCGAGCGGCTGGCGCTGCCGAAGTTTGCCACGGGGGACCTGCTGCGCGACGCGGTCGCTCGCGGGACGCCACTGGGCCTGCAGGCCAAGGCGGTCATGGAAGCCGGTCACCTGGTAAGCGATGACATCATCATGGGCGTGATCCGCGATGAGGTCGCCAAGCCGGCGTCGTCCCGTGGCGTTATTTTCGATGGCGTGGTGCGGACGATCCCGCAGGCCGAAGGGCTCGCCAGCGTGCTGAGCGGGCTCGGCCGGCGGCTGGACCGGGTGCTTTTCTTCGACGTCGCTGATCGCTACCTGATCGAGCGCCTCGACAATCGCCGCACGGTCGAGCACCGTGCTGATGACGATCCGGCTGCGGTTGCCACCCGTCTGGCAGCTTATCGCACCCAGACGGCCCCGGTCATCGCCTGGTATGAAGCGCATGGCAGCGTCACCCGGATTGATGCCGTCGGCACGGTCGCCGAGATCGCCGAGCGAGTGCGCACAGCATTGGAGCAGTCATGATTACAATCAAATCGGCCCGCGAACTCGACACGATGGCACGCGCCGGTGCGATCGTCTATGCGACGCTGCAGCACATGCGCGAGATCGTCCGGCCGGGGATGAGCACCGAAGATCTTGATCGGGAGGCCGAGGCCTTCATTCGATCACACGCTGGTGCAATCCCGTCATTCAAGGGACTCTACGACTTTCCCAAGACGCTCTGCACGTCGGTCGATGAGGAGATTGTCCACGGTATTCCGACGACCAGGAAAGTGTTGCGGGAAGGCTCGATCGTGTCAGTGGATGTCGGCGTCTGTGTCGAAGGTCTGCACGCTGATTCGGCAACCACGATCCCGGTTGGCCAGATTTCCGCGGATGCGGAACGCCTCCTCACCGTGACCGAAGCGTCGCTGTACGCCGGCATCGCCGTTGCGGTGGCGGGCAATCATGTCGGTGACATCGGCCATGCCGTCCAGCATGTCGCTGAGGCTGCCGGGTTCGGCGTGGTCCGTGAGCTGGTCGGTCACGGGATTGGCACCCGCTTTCACGAGGAACCGCAGGTCCCCAACTTCGGCGTTCCCAAGCGCGGGGCCCAGCTTCGCCTCGGCATGACCATCGCCATCGAGCCGATGATCACGGCGGGCAGCCCGCTGACGAGCACCCTCAAGGACAAGTGGACGGTGGTAACCAAGGACGGCTCGCTCGCCGCACATTTCGAGCACACCGTCGCGATCACCGAGGACGGTCCGAGGATCCTGACCCGGGCAGCATGAGCGGACTGGGCGGTCATATTGCCGCCCTTCCGGGCTTCCGGTAACTTGCCAGCAATGGCGCGCGTCTTTTCTGGCATACAGCCCTCCGGCGAACTGCACATCGGGAACTGGCTCGGGGCGATCCGGAACTGGGTCGCGCTCCAGGACCAGCACGAGTGTCTCTACTGCGTTGTCGATCAGCATGCCATCACCGGGACGTATGACCCGACCACGCTCGCGCTGCGGACGCGTGAAATGGCGATCGGGCTGCTCGCGGCCGGCGTCGACCCCAATCGATCCATCCTCTTCATTCAGAGTCATGTTCCGGCCCATGCGACGCTTGCCTGGTTGCTGACGACAATCACGCCGTTGGGTGAGCTGGAGCGGATGACACAGTTCAAGGACAAGTCGCAGCGGGTGGAATCGATCCCGGCTGGACTATTGAGCTATCCGATCCTCATGGCTGCTGACATCCTCCTCTACCGGGCCAACCTGGTCCCGGTCGGCGAAGACCAGATGCAGCATCTCGAACTCGCCCGCGAAATCGCCCGGCGCTGGAACGGCCATTTCGCGGGCGGTGAGCCGTTCTTTCCGGAGCCTGATCCGATCCTCTCCGAGGCGCGCCGGATCCTGGGGCTCGACGGGCAGGCGAAGATGTCGAAGAGTCTGGGCAACACCATCGCCGTGACCGAGACAGCCGAGCAGATCTGGGCCAAGGTGCGCCCCGCGATGACAGATCCCGCGCGGAAACGGCGCGAAGACCCTGGCACGCCGGAGAAGTGCAACATCTACACATTGCACCGTCACTTCTCACCACCGGATACCGTTGAAACGGTCGCAACCAACTGTCGCACGGCGGGCTGGGGCTGCATCGATTGCAAGCGGGTGCTGACGGACAACATGGTGCAGGGCCTCGCGCCGCTGCGCGAGCGGTCGCTCGACCTGGCGGCACGCCCGGCGTACGTCACCGAGATTCTTCACGACGGTGCGGCCACGGCCCGCCGCCAGGCCGCCCAGACAATGGCCGAAGTCACCACCCGGATGGGGTTCGCCCCGGAGGCGATGTGACCATCAAGGATTCGCCGATGCTGGCGCGGGTGCTGAGGGCGGCGGTGTTGCGTGGCGCCTCGGATGTGCACGCGAAGGCGGGCGACGTATTCCGGGCGCGAGTTGACGGTGAACTGGTGCCGCTCACCAAGCAACTCCTTACCACGCAGCAGACCCGGGCACTCGCGGCCATGTTCGCCGGGATCGAAACCGATGATCCGCGCATCGAGACGTTGCGCGATTTTGACTGTTCCTGGGGTGTCGCCGGCGTCGGTCGCTTCCGGGTCAACGTGTTGCGCCAGCGGTCATCATTCATGATGGTGCTCCGGGTGATTCCATTCTCGGTACCGACGCCTGAAAAGCTCGGCCTGCCCGATGTGGTCTCGCGCTTCGCCGAGCTTCGCAACGGCCTGGTGCTGGTGACCGGTCGGGCGGGATCCGGCAAGACCTCGACCATCGCCGCGATGGTACACCACATCAATCGCAGCCAGAAGCGTCATATCGTGACGCTGGAAGATCCGATCGAGTACCTGCATCGCGACCTGACCGGCTCGATCTCCCAGCGCGAACTCGGCACTGACACCGATGACCTGGCCACCGGTCTCCAGGCCGTGCGCCGCCAGGATCCCGACGTGGTCGTGATCAGCGAGCTGCGCGAACCGATGGCGATTGACCAGGCGATGCTCGCCGCGGAAGCGGATTGCCTCGTGCTGGCAGGGGTGACTGCCCAGGACACCGCTGGCGCGCTCTTTCAGCTGGTTGCCGCTGCGCCTCCCGATGAGCGGGATGTCTATCGCCTCCGGCTGGCCGGAACGCTTCGCGCAGTGGTGAACCAGCGGATGGTGTTTCGCGCTGGCGAGGGTGGCAAGACGCGCAGCAAGGAGGTGCAGGTGGAGTGGGTTGAAGTCACCCGCGGGTTCCGTGACGCACTGATCAAGTCGGCGGACCCATTGCCGTTGCGCAAGGCGATCGCGATGGCCGCCAAGGGCGGCCACGCCGAGCTCTTTCCTGATGACGGCGATGACGAGGACGAGGCATGAGCATGTTCAACCGCAAGCACAACTGCGTGGTCGTGGTTGGCGCGCAGTGGGGCGACGAGGGCAAGGGGAAGCTGGTCGACGTGCTTGCTGAACAGGCCGACCTTGTCGTGCGCTACCAGGGCGGTGCCAACGCTGGTCACACGGTTGTTGTCGGCGACCGGCAGTTTGTCCTGCACCAGATTCCATCCGGCATCCTGCATGGCGCGGCGCGTTGCGTGGTTGGTAACGGCGTGGTGCTTGATCCCGAAACGTTCTTCGCCGAACTCGATCAACTCGGTACCCAGGGGATCGACATCAGCGGCAGGCTCTTTGTGTCCGACCGTGCCCATGTCGTGCTGCCGTATCACAAGCTGCTGGACCAGGCCAGCGAAAAGCAGCAGCAGATCGGCACGACCGGCCGAGGGATCGGCCCGGCCTACGAGGACAAGATTGGCCGCCGCGGCGTGCGTGTCAGCGACCTGGTCCGCACCGCGGGCGCCCGCGAGTTCCTGGAACCACGGGTGGCGCGGGCCAACGCCATGCTGACCCTCCTGGGTTCGCCGGCAACCGCAGATCTTGACGAGCACGTCGCGCTCTTTGCCCGACTCGGCGCCAAGTTGCTGCCGCTCGCCACCGACACGGGCCTGCTGGTCTACCGGGCGCTGCACCAGGGGAAACAGGTGCTCCTGGAAGGCGCGCAGGGCTCGCTCCTCGATGTCGATCATGGTACCTATCCGTTCGTCACGTCCTCCAATACGACCGCTGGTGGCGCGGCGATTGGTGCGGGGATCGGTCCCACCGAGATCGACGGCGTCTTGGGCGTCGTGAAGGCGTATACGACCCGCGTGGGCAACGGCCCGCTGCCGACCGAAGCGCAAGGTGAGATGCAGGAGCGGCTCCGCCAGCTTGGCGGCGAGTTCGGCGCGACGACCGGGCGGCCGCGGCGGTGCGGCTGGTTCGACGCGACCGTCGTCCGGTACTCTGCGCGCGTCAACGGCCTCACCGCGCTCGCGGTGACCAAGCTCGATGTACTCGATACGTTGGCGGAGATTCCGGTCGGTGTATCGTATACACTCGACGGCGAGGAGTGCAGCGAGATGCCGAGTGATGTCGAAATGCTGGAACGGGTCGAGCCGGTATACGAGACGCTGCCGGGCTGGCAGCGCCCGACCACTGGCGCGCGCCGGATGGCGGACCTGCCATCGCAGGCTCGGGCCTATCTCGACCGCCTGCAGGACCTCGCGGCCGTACCGATCACCTATGTCAGCGTCGGCACGCGCCGCGACCAGATCATCGAGGTCTGAACGCAAAAGAGAGAAACCGGAGTTTCTCTCTTGTCGCTGCGCCGCGTCGCGTCAGGCGGCTGTTACTGCGACTGCAACCGGGTGAAGTAGCTCGAGATCCCGATGCTGTTCAACCAGACCGGATCAATCTCGTAATACCGGCTCGAAATGAACCGACCGGTGGTCGGGAAGTACGGCGGCGGATTGACGGCGCCGCACTTGTCGTACGTATGTGCCTCGTTCCAGCCGTACATGCCGGCACCATAGTAGGTGAAGAAGTCGACGTTGCCCTGGGAGAGACCCCCAGTCACGCGGACGCAGCCATTGATCGCCGCGTTGGCGATGGCACAGCGCTGTGACAGCGCCGACGCGTCCCACGCGCCGTGTCCAAACAGGGTCGAGTAGTAGTAGCTCCAGTTCCCGATCGGGTAGGTGTCGCCCTCGCCATACCAGTTACCGGTTGTGGTGCCGTCGGCTGTCGTGGTGCCGTCGCCAACCGCCAGGAAGAACATGTTGTAGTTGGCGTCGTTGGTGTCATCGAACCCGCCGTACACGCGGTTGTTGACGTAGAACGGCGTCTGCATGTTGTTGTCTTCAATCACCACATTCTTGGTCGCGATAGCGCCGAAGATGTCGCCGGTGGCGCTGCAATCGGTCCCCGGAGGGTTCTGGTACAACAGGTCATCGGCCATGACGATGTTGCCGGTCGAAAAGACGGACACCCGCCCGCGCACCCGCCCGCTGATCGCCACGTCGCCAGTCACGTAGATCACGCCCTTGAAGTTGGCGTTGGCGCCGAGGGGAATCAGGTACGCCTTGTCGCCGGGACGCACCGCGTCGAGGCCCGAGTAGGAGAGGTGGCGCTTCTTCCACCAGCCGAAGTCGTTGCCGGCCGCCGTGGTCACCAAGGAGTCGGGAGTCAGCGAGTCGTGGGTAATGCCGGAAAAGAGGTGCGGGTCGCCGCCCAGGAAGCAGCGCCGGGTCGGATTGCTGCTGAGCAGCGACTGCACGCCAGTGAGGCTGCCGCCGCCGTGGTAGACGCTATCGGCGGTATAGAACTGGTGCACGCCGCCAATGGTCGTATCGGCCCCGCAATTGCGCGAAATGGTGTTGGGATCATTGGCCTGTGTCACGCCGCCGGGTACGGTTGGCCACCGCCGCGCGGTCGCGTACGCAAGCGCCGAGTCACTGGTGTTGGCTGAGACCCAGACCCGCATGAACCCTTCATCCCAGTCGATCACGCCGTTGCCGTTGACGTCAATCGTGACGAACTCGATGTGCAGGGAAGGGGAAACCGATCCGCTGGTCAGCGACGTGAGGTCGTAATCACCGTTGGCGACATCGCCGTCCTGGGCGTATTGCCGCATCAATGCGACCCGCGCCGGCGTGGGCCATGGTACCGGCGCGACGCCGGTCTTGAAGCCCTGCGTATAGCGCGCCGGGCCACCGTTGATCGTGCCCACCACGTCGACCGTACTGGCGAACAGCGTGCCGGAGCCAGCACCGCAGCCGCTCTCGACGTTCAGGCCGCTGTTGGAAAAGAACGGGCCATTGACCGATTCACCGCAACCATACATTGCGCTGCCGTTCCAATGATTGATGGCGACCGCAAACTTGGACCACGATTCCTGGGTGAGCAGCAGGCGGCGCACTGCCACCGCGCCACGGGCATCGCTGATGACCGAGAGGGCGCTCGCGAAGTTGCTACCGTACTGGCCTGCCGTTGCGGCACCGCCAGTCCGTCCACCGGTCCGCCCGACATAGAGGGACTGGGTAATCCGTGGCAGCGTGTTGCCGTAGGCGTCCTTGACGCTCACGCTCGATGCCAGCGTGGTGTAACCGGCCACGGGCAGCAGCGTGTCAAAGATGCCGCGGTTCAGTGAGTCGCGGATCACCTCAAGGCCGCCATCCGCCGAAGCTTGCAACTGGGCTTCCTTGGCGTTGTATCGGGTCGAGAGTTGCGCACCCGACGCGAGGAGGATGCCGCCCAGCGCCACGCCGGCGATGGCGATCGACACCAGCAACGTCATGAACAACGCGGCACCGCGCCGGTTGCGAACCAGGATCGTGGGCATCTGCCCTCCTTGAATCGGAATCACGGCCCGGTCGAGGTCGTGATGTTGAGCGTAGTGATCGTGGACTCGGACGGCGTACAATCCTGTGCGGACACGCCGAACGTGTAGGCGGTGCCAGGCGTATTGCCGCCGATTTCAAGGCTGTACGAGCCCTGTCCGGCGATCCGTCGCACCACGGCCAGCGGATCGGACCAGGCCGTCGCGCCCGAGAGCTTGCGATACACGATGTACTGCAGCACGTCGACTTCGCCGGCGTCCTGGTCGACCGACGAGTTCCAGGAGAGCCAGACGCGTCCGCTGCCCGGGATGGTGTCGATGGCCGCAAAGCTGGTTGGCGCGACCGGTGCGCGGCCGCAGACCGAGGGAATCGGCTTGCCGTTGTTCGGGGTCTGGACCATCGTCTGCACATCGCGGAACCGTTCGGCCGTGCCGGTGAGGCCGTTGGTGAAGCGGATGTTGAGGCGCACGGCGCGCACCGAGTCTGGCCGGACATAGTTGGCAGAGTCGGCGGACGTGATCCCGCTGGTGAGGACCCGACGCTCGAGCGGCAGGTTGCCCGCCGGCTCGGTAATCAGCGTGTCGTTGCCGCTGTTGACCTGCTCCTGCAGGTACTGGAAAAATGGCAGGCCACTCGGATGCGCCAGGATGTTGCGCGCAATCATGGTCGGCGTGCCGGCATTGACGCGCTGCCAGAGGATGTAATCATCGGTCCTGGCGGTCGACGAATCCGCTGCAAAATACAGGATCACCGTCTCGGCGGGCGATGCAACGCCGCTGCCGAGCAGGTAGTTGTCGGTCGGATAGGTGTACGCGGAGGTTGGAATCACGGTGGCAGCACTGACGTCCCACGAGACCGTTTCGGCGGTCGGCGTCTGGGCATTGAAGTACGCGGCCCAGCGCGTGTCGACGGTGTCGGCTTCGATGAAGTCGGTGTTGAACGCGAGGGCGTCGTCGGAGGCGTACACCAGCACCGGCTGGTTGTTCGGCACACCGGCGCCCATGGTCCGGACCAGGCGGCTGGCGGCTTCCAGCGTCCCGCGGGCATCCTGCATCTGGTCATACCGCTGTTCGTTCGCACCAAGCGCCTGGCTCTGCGAGCGAAAGAGCGAAAACGCGGCGCCCATGACCGCAGCAGTCATGGTCATCGCGATAAGCATCTCCACCAGCGTGAAGCCGGCGGACGGGCGGCGAAGCAGCGGCGTGCGCATCATGGGCTCGCGATCACGGAGGTGACGGAAACGGTGTCTGGCATCCCCGGGTCGGTGACGCGCACCGTCACGGTGGTACGGTCGCGCGTGCCGGCCTGGTCGCGGACGATTTTCGTGACCCGGTGCATGCGCGGAAAACCGGAGAAGCCGGTCGTGTCGGCGCCAGCGCCGACGTTGTAGAGGGTGACCAGCGACGTGTACCGTGGATCAACGCGGACCAGCTGGAGGCGGTCATTGGCGACGCCGGCGGCGGTGACCCGCACCGACGAGTTCTCCAACGATTTGGTGAACGTTGCGGCGAACCGCGCCACGCCGATCGCCAGCACGGCGAGGATCACGATGGCGACGAGAATCTCGATGATGGTGAAGCCGGCCCGACGGGACATCAGTTGGCTCGCTTCCAGGCACCGGAGCCGTAGGCGTACCAGACCACGCGCCCGGTCGCGCGTGCAACCGCAATGGCGCGGCAGTGCTGGCAGTTCGGGTCGTAACCCGGTCCATGGATGTAGAACGTGCCGGCCTTGTCGGCCGATCCGTCGCGATGGAAAGTGATGTCGGTGAGTGCCGTGCCGTCATCAGGACTCGGAATGTCGCCCGCCGTGCCCTGGCCGTAGGCGAAGCCGTTGTCGAGTGGCACCGTTCGCAGGCGCTCGCCCGCGGAGGCCGAGCCGTCGTTATTGGCGTCCTCGAGGATCTGCATCCGGCCGCTATCGGGGATCGTGACCCGGACGTTGGACCCCAGCGAGAGCGCCAGCCGCTGGGCGGTCGCCAACTCGGCCATCGCTCCACGGGCGGAGGCATCCGCCTGATACCGCTTCCAGTCCAGCCGCGACATGGCGATGGCCGAGAGGATCCCGATCATGATGATCACGATCAGCAGCTCGAACAGGGTCACGCCGCGCGTCCCCAGCAGGCTGGGGCCGGGCGGAAATGGGCTTGCGGGACGTCGGTAGGTCACCATGAAGTCCACAGAACCAGCAAGAAGCCTGCCGTCTCATTAAGATGCATCACCTCGATACCACCCTCTACCGAAGCATTATCGCCACATGGCCGAACCATCTGTAATGGACAAGCTGGTTTCCCTGGCCAAGCGCCGGGGATTCGTGTTCCAATCCTCCGAGGTCTATGGCGGCTTGGGATCGGTCTGGGATTACGGCCCGCTGGGGGTAGCGCTCAAGCGCAACGTCAAGGACCGCTGGTGGCGCTCGCTGGTCCAGGCTCGCGACGACATCGAAGGGCTGGATGCCGCAATCCTCATGCACCCCAGGGTCTGGGAGGCCTCCGGCCACGTCAGCGGGTTCAGCGATCCGATGGTCGATTGCCGGACCTGCAAGGGGCGCTTCCGGGCGGACAAGCTGGCCGACGCCCGCTGCCCCCAGAAGCCCAGCAAGATCCCGGGTGAGCATACCACCTGTGACCTGACCGAACCCCGCCAGTTCAACCTCATGTTCAAGACCTTCATGGGGCCCGTGGAGGAGAGCGCGTCGGTGGTCTATCTCCGCCCGGAGACCGCCCAAGGGATCTATGTCAACTATTTGAACGTCTTAAATTCGTCGCGCCAGCGAATTCCGTTCGGCATCGCCCAGATCGGCAAGGCGTTCCGCAACGAGATTACCCCGGGCAATTTCATCTTCCGGACCCGCGAGTTCGAGCAGATGGAGATGCAGTTTTTCGTCAAACCCGGGAGCGATGACGAGTGGTTTGAGCGGTGGCGCGCAATCCGGATGGCCTGGCACCATGAGCTCGGCCTCAATCCGGCCAAGCTCCGGTGGCACCAGCACGAAGCGGGTGAACTCGCCCACTACGCGAAGGCAGCATACGATATTGAGTATGAGTTCCCATTTGGCTGGCAGGAGATCGAAGGGATCCATAATCGCACTGATTTCGATCTCGGTCGCCACCAGGAGCACTCGGGCAAGAAGTTGGAATATTTCGAGCAGGCGACGGGTGAGCGCTTTCTCCCCTATGTCGTCGAAACGTCGGCTGGGGCCGATCGAGTAACGTTGACGGTCATGGCCGATGCGTATCGTGAAGAGATGGTCGAGAACGAGGTGCGCGTGGTGTTGGGATTTGCGCCGCAGGTGGCGCCAATCAAGGCAGCGGTGCTGCCATTGATGAAGAAGGACGGTCACCCGGAGCTGGCACTCGAGCTCTATCATGACCTTCGAAAGCACCTGCCTGCGTACTACGATGACGCCGGCGCCATCGGCCGCCGCTATCGCCGGCAGGATGAGATCGGGACGCCGTGGTGCATCACGATCGATGGCGATACCGCGGCACAGCGCTCCGTGACGGTACGGCATCGCGACAGCATGGCCCAGGATCGCATCGGCCTGGACCAGGTCAAGAGCTGGTTGCTCGAAAGGATCGGTTGACGATGGTGTTTGAAACGACCACCTCGCTTGCACCGGCCGACGTGTTCATCCATGCCAAGCGTTTCTTCGCCGAGCGGATGCCGCAGTCGGCCGCATTTCCGGAGCGCGAAGGCGCCGGCTACCTGGTGTTGCGGGGGCAGGGCGGCGAGGAGATCGCGCTGGCGGCGGCGCCGCACGAACAGGGAACTCGGGTCCGCGGATCAACGCTGCTCTTCGATCAGGCCGTCGACCGCTTCCTGTCGACGCTGCCCCCGGTGGCGACGGTGGACGCATGAGCGGCAACTTGCTGATACGCGTGCGCGTCCTTGAGGCATGGGACGACATCGCGCTGACATTGCCGCCCGACACGGCGATCGCCGAAGTCAAGCGGCAGGCGCTCGCTGCTGCGCATGTGACCACGGACGCGTCGCGCTATCTCGTCAAGTTTCGCGGGGCGGAACTGAGCAACGAGCAGCTGACGTTGGCGACCCAGGATGTACCCGACGACGCCGCGCTGATCGTGATGCGCCGGCGGCGAGTGCCGGTGCGCTGACGACGGTGCGCGTCTACAGCGCGACCCGGTGCCTGGACCACGACCAGGGCGCTGGCCATCCTGAATCGCCATCACGCCTGGCCGCTGTGCTGGCGGCGTGTGCCCGTCAGGACATTCCCGTTCACACGGCGCTGCCTGCACCGATGGACGCGATTGGTGCGGTGCACGCTGCCAATTATCTCGCCGGCGCAATGGCGATGAGTGCGCGCGGCGGCGAACTTGGCGCCGACATTCGAGTCAACTCCGGAAGCTGGGACGCAACGCTGGCGGCCAGTGGGGCGGCTCTTGCCGCGCTCGACTACGCCCTTTCCGGCGCCGGGCATGCCTTTGCGGCGATCCGACCTCCGGGTCACCACGCGCTCGCTGACCGCGGCATGGGGTTCTGCATCGTCAATCATGCGGCCGTGCTCGCAGCAGCGGCCCGTGCAGCCGGGCATCGCCGGGTGCTGATTGTCGACTGGGATGTGCACCACGGCAACGGCACCCAAGCGCTGGTTCAAGACGATCCGGCGATCCGATTCGTGTCGATGCATCAATGGCCCTGGTATCCGGGCACCGGCGGCGCGCAGGAGCGCGGTGTCGGCAACTGTTTCAACGTGCCGATGAGCGCCGGTTTGCCGCCGGCCGCATATGTCGAGTCGCTCTGGCATGCGGTACACCTGGCGACTACTGATTGGGCGCCTGAGCTGGTCATCATCTCGGCTGGCTACGACAGCATGTTCGGCGATCCACTGGGCGATTTTACCCTGGAGCCGGCGCATTACGCTGAATGGGTCGGTCGGCTGCGTGACGATTCACCCGACGCGCCCATTGTTGCGCTGATGGAAGGTGGCTACGCCCCCGATCGGCTGGCCGCGGGCGTGATGGCGACGGTTCGCGCGTTGGCATGACGCTCGCCCGCGTTGCGATCGCTGGTCTCATTCTCTCTTTGGCCTGGACACTCCGATGACGCTGACCCTCACCTCCGAAGTCCTGACGCTGCACACGCGCCACCCATTCATCATCGCCCGGGGCGGCAACAGCGAGTATCGCACCGTGATGGTGCGTATCTCCGACGGCGACGGCGCCGAAGGGTGGGGCGAAGCGGCCGCGACTCGGTACTATGGCGAAACGCTCGACACGGTGCAGGCCGCGTTGCAGACCTACGCTCCCCTGCTCGGCGATGATCCAACCGCACTGGATGCCGTCGAGCGCCGTCTCCAAACCGCGCTGCATGGCAACGCCGCGGCGCGGGTAGCCATCTCCGCTGCGTTGCATGACCTGGTCGGCAAGCGCCTCGGTGTGCCGGTCTGGCAACTCTGGGGGCTCGACCGGACCCGGGCGCCGCAGTCGACCTTCACGATCGGCATGGACCGCGTCGAGGTCGTGCAGCAAAAGGTTGCGGAGGCGGCAGAATATCCGATTCTCAAGGTCAAGCTGGGCGGCGAGCAGGATGAGCTGATCCTCCAGACGCTGCGCCGCGTGACCGATCGCGAACTGCGCGTTGACGCCAACGCGGCATGGACCGGGGCACAGGCGGTCGCGAAGCTTCCGATGCTGGCCGAATATGGCGTCACGGTCCTCGAGCAGCCGGTCGCCGCCGATGACCTTGAAGGATTCGCGCAGGTGCGCCGGCACGCTCGCCTGCCGATCATCGCCGACGAGAGCTGCGTGACGGTCGTCGACATCCCGCGACTCGTTGGCCGAGTGGACGGCATCAATATCAAGCTTGCCAAGTGCGGCTCGCTGCGCGAAGCGCTGCGGATGATTGCCGTCGCGCGGGCGCATGGGATGATGGTGATGATCGGCTGCATGGTCGAGTCATCGCTGGGCATCACGGCCGCGGCCCAGCTGGCGCCGCTGGTCGACATCGTCGATCTCGATGGCGGAGCACTGCTGCGTGACGATCCGTTTGTGGGTGCCACCATCGCCGGTGGCCAACTGGCGTTGCCCGACGCCCCGGGCCTGGGTGTATCGCGACGGTGACCGAACGCTTTGCCCAGGTGGCATTGCCGCTGCCGCTTCCGGCGCCCTACACGTACCGCATTCCCGCCGTTCTTGCTGATCGCGCGCTTCCCGGAGCGCGTGTCGTGGTTCCGGTGCGTCGCCAGGAGTGGATCGGCATCGTCACCGCGGTTGATGTCGCTGCACCCGCGATGACGGCACGCGACATTCTGGCCGCACCTGATCCAGACGCGGCGTTGCCCCCCGAGCTGTTGACGCTCGCCGACCGGATGGCGCGTCACTACGGTGCGCCGATCGGCGGCGTGCTCCGGGTCATGCTGCCGGCCGCGTTGTGGGGCCACTCTTCGTTCATTCTGCATCTCGTGGGGCGCAGTGTGCCGGTTGGCGGCACCGCCGAACGGCTGCTCGAGTTCCTGGCCAGCAAGGGCGGGCACGCCACGACGGCTGCTGCCGAGCGCGCGCTCAAGAAGCCGGTCTGGAGTGTGGTCGACCGGCTACAACGGATCGGCGCGATTGACATCGAAGTCACCGCGCCCGACACCCGCGCTGCCACGGCCACGCGTCGCGTCGTGCGTCTCGCTGGTACGCCACTCTCGCTCCTGGAACGCGAAGAACGCCTCGGCAAGACGCCCAAGCGACTCCTCCTCTATCAGGCGCTGGAAGAACGTGGTGGCGAGTTTCCTCTGGCGGAGTTGCTGGCGGTCACCGGCGTTACCCACAGCCCGCTCAATGCAATGGAGCGCGCCGGCCTGGTTGTGATCGTGGATGTCGAGGCGCCCCGTGATCCATTCAGCGGCCCGGTGCGGCCTGCGACGGCGGTGGCACTTACCGACGATCAACAGCGCGCGCTCCACGCGCTGGAGGCGTTGCCGGCGGGGAAGACTGCGCTGCTCTTTGGCGTGACCGGGTCGGGCAAGACGCAGGTGTATCTCGAACGGATCAAGGAGGCGCTCGCGGCGGGACGCGGGGCGATGGTGCTGGTGCCCGAGATTTCGCTCACGCCGCAGACGGTCGGCCGGATCCGGGCGATGTTCCCCGACGACGTCGCCGTGCTGCACAGCGCCCTCTCCGACGGCGAACGCGCCGATGCCTGGCGCGCGCTGCGACGCGGCGAGCGACGCATCGCTGTCGGCCCGCGATCAGCGGTTTTTGCTCCAGTGCGGAATCTCGGCTTGATCGTGATCGATGAGGAACACGAAAGCAGTTACAAGAACGGCGAGATGCCACGCTACCACGCACGCGACGTCGCAGCGATGCGCGCCGCTGGCGAAGAGGCGATCGTGATCCTTGGCAGCGCGACCCCTTCGCTGGAGAGTTGGCAGCGCGCCACCGCTGCCGACCGGATCGTCCGGCTGCCAGTTCGCGTGGGCGACCGGCCGATGCCGCCGGTGGAGATGGTCGACCTGCGTCACGAGGCGCTGGTGCCGGGCACGACGCTGCCGTGGACCGACCGCCTCGACTTCGCCGTGCGCGCGACCCTCGACGCGGGGAACCAGTCACTGCTGATGCTCAATCGACGCGGCTGGGCGGCCTACGTCCAATGCACAGCGTGCGGCACCGCCGTCGACTGCCCCAATTGCAGCATCTCGCTGACACTGCACCGCCATCCCGAACGGCTGCAATGTCACTACTGCGATTATCGCATGACGATTCCGACGGCGTGCGCCGTCTGCGGTGGCGTGACGACGCGCCTGGTCGGCGCCGGGACCCAACAGCTCGAGCGGTTGATTGCCGAGCGCTTCCCTGATGCCCGCGTCGCGCGGATGGATCTCGATACCACGGGAACCAAGTGGTCGCACCACCGCATTCTCGATCGGGTCGAACGCGGCGAAGTCGACATCCTCCTTGGCACCCAGATGATTGCCAAGGGCATTGACTTCCCGAACGTGACGCTCGTCGGCGTCGTTGACGCCGATACGTCGTTGCACCTTCCCGATTTCCGCGCCGCCGAGCGCACCTTCCAGCTGGTCGCCCAGGTGGCGGGCCGGGCCGGGCGTGGCCCGAAGGGCGGCCGAGTCCTGGTCCAGACGCGACAGCCGGAGCATCACGCGTTGCGCCATGCCGCGGCACACGACGCCGAGGGGTTTCTGGCGGCCGAAGGAGAACTGCGGCGCTCACCGGCGTATCCGCCGCACGTCGCGCTGGTCCATCTCGTGGTCAGCGGCGCCGATCAGGCCGCCGTTCACGCCCGCGCGGCCGCGTTGGCAGACTGGTGCGAGCGCACCGTCGCGCGCAGTGGCCTGCCGATCCTGGTGCTCGGCCCGGCGCCAGCACCGATTGAGCGGATCAAGGAGCGGTGGCGCGTCCATCTGATCCTCAAGGGGCCGTCATCGGCACTCGGTCGCTGGATCCGCGCTGCGGCAGCGCGCCTCGCAGCGGCCTCTCACGACGATATCCGAATCTCGCTCGACCGTGATCCGGTGTCGTTGATGTGATCAGTGCAGCGAGATGCTGCTGCCGACCGAAATGGTTCGGCCCGGCGCCGGTTCGAACACCCGCCCGGCAGCGCCGTCGATCGTCACCGAGCCGACATACTGCCGATCGAACAGGTTGAGCACCGTGACAAACGGATGCCACGTCGCGCGCTGCATCCTGACCACCCAGCCGACCCGCACGCCGGTGACGCCCATCCCCCAGCCAGCCACGCGAATGGTGTTGTCGTCATCACCAAAGAGCGCCGCTGACCAGGCCTGATCGATGTCCATCGTCCAATCGTGACCAATGGTGCCCTGCAGACCCAGATGCGCGACCTGGCGCGGAATACCGGCGAGGGCCTTGCCGGTCAGTGTGTCGACATTTGTACCGTTGACCACGCCATAGTCGGTGAACGTCGCATCGGTCAGGGTCCAGGTGCCCGTCACCAGCAGTCGTGGCGTGAGGGCCAGCGTGACGCCCGCCTCGGCGCCGCGCGTCCGGGTCTGGCCGGCGTTGCGATAGTAGCTTCGCCCGCCAACATCGCTGTACGGCACAATGGCGTCACGCGTGCTGGTGCGATACGCAGACAGCTCCGCGCGAAGCGGACCGCGAGTCGTCCGCATGCCGATCTCGGCAGTCACACTGCGTTCCGGATTGAGGTCGGGATTGAAACCGCCGCCGCCGTCAGGGCGATTGGCCAGTTCCGTGGTGGTTGGCGTCTGGAAGACCGTGGCGACACTGCTCCAGATCGTGCTGGAGCGATCGAAGACCCACGCCAGTCCGATGTTGCCACTATTGGCGTGCATCGTCCGCGAACCGCTGGCGTCGCCGTCACTCAACAGGTGGTCGGCGACGCTGAACTGGTTGAGGTCGCGACGCCCACCGGCGCGCGCCGTCACGGTCGTTGTCAGCGGCCAGCTGAGTTGGACAAAGAGCGCACCTTCGCCAACCCGTTCCCGTTGATCGACCAGCACCGTGTCGGTGGCAATCCCGCCGACCGATCGCTTGTTGACGCGATCGTCGCGGAGGGCCTGCGCATCAAGGCCCGCAGTGATCGTCGGTGGTCCGACGCGTGTGGTCACGCTCAGTCGCGCCCCGCCAAGCGCACGATCGATCCCCGACCACGTCCCTTCGTTCGCGGCAGCGGGGGCCGGCGGTGGAGTCGCCAACGGATTGGCAAGATTCCGTACCAGGCCGTATGCCGTCGCATCGACTTGCCAGCGATCCGCCTCATGATGCAGGCCCACGGCGAGCTGGCTCTGCGTCACGCTCTTGTCGGCGCCGCGGCGAATGTTTCCGGCAGCGGCCGAATCGGGATTGGCTGCCAGTTCGCTGGCAGTGAGGGCGCCGGGATTGCGGGCATGCGGATCATCGGCGGACGACAATCGCACCGTGACGGTTGTGCTGCCCGATGCGGCCCAGTCGGCGGCTGCGTTCAGGCGCTGCTGTTCGGTGGCGCTCTGTTGCCGATATCCATCGGTGGCGAAGCGCGAGACTGCGATGGTTCCGCCGAGCCTGCCGGAGCGGCCGCCGAGCGTCACTTCGGTCTTGTTCGTCCCGAAGGTGCCCGCCTCGAACGCGGCGGTTGCCAGCCAGGGTGTGGCGGGCGCAGCAACGGTCGAGAACGCGACGACGCCACCGGCAGCGTTGCCATAGAGCGACGACGCACCACCCCGCATCACTTCGACGTGGTTGACCAGCGCGAGATCCAGGTTGTTGAGCTGGCTCTGCCCATCGGGCAGCGTCTGCGGGACGCCGTCGAGCACGACCTTGACTCCGCGCAAGCCGAAGTTGGCGCGCGCGCCAAAGCCGCGAATCGACAGCCGCTCATCGAGTGAGTAGTTCCCGCGGTTCTGGACGATGACGCCCGGCACGAACGCGAGCGCCTCGTCGAGCGCAGTGGAGAGATGGCCCCGATGGATCGCGGCCGAATCAACGATGCTGACCGAGGCACCGAGCCCTCGCAGCGGCACCTGCGTGCGGGTCACGGTGACATTCATCCCGGCAAGGTGCTGGGCACTATCCGCGTGCTGGGCCAGGAGGGCTCCAGGCACCGCAGCAAGCACGACAACAGAGACCATAAGACGCATGGGCGGGTAACCTCGCTCCCTCTCAGCGTCCGCACAAATGCGGCCTGCCTTGTACCGTCCTGAATCAGGCCTATTTTTGGGCCAATGTCCTGGCTTCCCGACGTCACCAGACCACCGTTTGCCGATGCACCCGTGGCGACCTTCGTACCCGCGCCAGCCGACGGTATCCTGCCCGAGGGCTTCTTCTCCACCTCGAACCTGCCGACATACGTCCGTCTGGATGGTGGTTGGGTCGCTCCGTCGCGGCCGAGAATGGACTGTGCCATTGTGCGCCGTGGTCCGGCCGACCTGGAGTCCGTCGAACCCCGCCTGCTCGAAGCCGGCGACGCAGTCCTGGTCGGTTTCGACGAGCATGGTGCGGATGGCGTCGTGGTCTACAGCGAGGGTTTTCTGGGTGGATCGCACGGCGCCAATGAGTTCCAGTTCATGGCAACCGAAGTCTCCCGCGAGCGGCCGACCAACTACGAAGATCTTGCGGCCCGCCTGCAGGAAGAGAAGGATCGCGGCGGTTATGTCGTCTGGGTCACAGGCCCCGCGCTGGTGCACTCGCGGGCTCGCGGTGATTTCGAATGGTTGATTCGCAACGGCTACGTTCAGGCGGTGCTCGCGGGTAACGCCGTGGCAGTGCACGACATCGAAGCGGCGATCTTCGGCACCACCCTCGGCATGGACAACAGCGGCCGGCCGACGCATGGTGGGCATGGGACCCACATGCGCGCCATCAACAAGGTGCGGGCACTCGGTTCGATTCGCCGCGCGGTCGAGACCGGCCTCGTGACGTCGGGGATCATGCACGCGCTCACCGAGCACAACATCCCCTACGTCCTCGCCGGGTCGATTCGCGACGATGGGCCGCTCCCCGAAGTGATCACCGATAGCCTGGCGGCCCAGGACGCGATGCGCGAGCACACCGTCCGCGCCACCGGCGCCGTCTTCGTCGCGACCGCGCTCCACGCCATTGCCGTGGGCAACATGTTGCCGGCCTTTCACACCCATAATGCCGCCGGGAAGCCTGAACCGTTGATGACGATCTGTGTCGACCAGACCGAGTTCGTAGTCAACAAGCTCAAGGATCGCGGCACCCATCAGGCATTCGGCGTGGTCACCAACGCGCAGGACTTCATGCACATTCTCCGGATCTTTCTCGAACGATGCTGAATATCCTGCCCCACGCCGGCCCCGGCGAAAGCCCCCACTGGGAGCGCCTCGCGCTCTCGATTCGCGAGCGCCTTCCCGCGGCGGACATCGACGGCGTCTGGGTCTTTCGCGTGTTGCGCCGTGATCACAAGGAGTTCGGCACCGCCGTGCTGAGCCAGGTGGACGGCGATCGCCGCCGTATCCATACGGCGACCTACGCGGCCACGATCAAGGGCAAGCAGCGCGGTCAGTTCGAGTCGCAGCTCCATGAAGTTGGCAGCGGGCCGCTTGAGGCGCTGCAGGAGTTGCTGGCGCTCGTGCCGGTGCGCGCGGACGACGAGGAGCCACCGGTCGCCGTGCCGGTATCACTCTGGTTCCCCCCCACGCTGTTCGAGGTCGCCCAGGACGATGGCTGACAGCGAGGATGCGTCCCAGCTGCTCTTCGAACGGTTTCACCACTGGCTCCGCGAGCGCCACTTGCCGATCACCCGTCAACGCGACATGGTAGCGCGCGTCGTCTTTGCTGGGGGCGAGCTGCTCTCGGTCGAGGGTGTGCAGCGTCGCCTTCGCGATCAGGGCCACCGAGTCGGTACGGCGACCATCTATCGCGCCCTCGACGTGATGGTCGAGAGCGGTGCCATTCGTTCGCATGATTTCGGCGAAGGATTCAAGCGCTTCGAGCCACTGCTCACGCCGGGACAGCATGGCCACCTGATCTGCTCGCGATGCGGTCGCGTCACGGAGTTTTCGACCGATCGTTTCGAACGCCTGCTGCCGATGGTCGCCGACGAACATGCCTTCCTGCACCAGACGCACCGGGTCGAGATTCGCGGCCTCTGCGCCTTGTGTCGTGATGCCGACGCCGGCTCGGTCGCGCGGGCGGGACGACCCCGGTGACGACCGGCGTTGGCCCGCTGGTCGCCTTTGCCGGCGGGCTTCTCTCGTTCCTGTCGCCCTGCGTGCTGCCGCTGGTTCCCAGCTACATCGGTTTTCTCGCTGGCATGACTGGCGACGACCTGCGAACCGACCGGCATCGCGCGGTGGCCCACGCCGTGGCGTTCATTGCCGGTTTCTCGCTGGTGTTCATTGCATTGGGGGCCGCCGCGACGGCATTGGGCGCCGGCTTGCTGGCGCACAAGCTCCTGCTGGCGAGGATCGGTGGGTTGCTCATCCTCGTCTTCGGCCTGTACACCCTGGGTGTGCTGCGGATCAGTGCGTTTGATCGCGAGCGCCGGATGCATCTCGATGACAAGCCGGTCGGATTTCTCGGGTCGGTCCTGGTAGGCATGGCCTTCGCCGCGGGGTGGACGCCGTGCATTGGCCCGATTCTGGGCGGCATCCTTGTCCTGGCCGGTAGCAGTGCAAGCGTGTCGCACGGTGTGCTGTTGCTGGCGGCGTATTCCGCTGGGCTCGCGGTACCGTTCCTGATTGCTGCGGTGGCACTCGACGCCTTCATGGCCTGGTTCCGGCGCTTCCGGCGCTGGATGCCGTGGGTGCAGCGGATCAGCGGCGCGATTCTGGTGGTCGTCGGTGTCCTGATGGTGAGCGGCGAGTTTACCCGCCTGGCGTTCTGGTTGCAGTCACTCACGCCGGCCGCGCTGCAGCGCGGCCTCTAGTCACTCGGCGTCGAGACTCTCCTCGAGCTCCTGGCGCATCAAGAGCGCAGTGTACCGCCCGTTACGGGTCACCAGCTCGTCGTGACGTCCCCGTTCCACAATCCGTCCGCCATCGAGCACGATGATTTCATGCGCGCGTCGCACCGCCGAAAAGCGGTGGGACACGATCAGCCGCGTCCAGCGCTCCAGCGTGGCGTCAAACGCCGCCAGAATGTCTGCTTCAGTTTCGGCATCGACGGCGCTGAGGGCGTCATCGAGCACCAGAACTGCCGGTTGCCGCACCAGCGCGCGGGCGATGGCCGCTCGTTGGCGCTGCCCGCCTGAGAGATTGATCCCGCGCTCGCCGAGCAGCGTGTCCCATCCGTCTGGCAGGTCCGCGAGTGCCTCGGTCAGGTGCGCGACGCGAGCCGCTTCGTCGAGGTGCCTGTCGGCGCTGCCGAGCAAGACGTTGTCGCGCACCGATTCGGAAAAGAGAAAGGTCTCCTGCGGGACGATCCCGATTGCCTCGTGCAGCGTGTTGACTGCGAGGTCGCGGATGTCGATGCCGTCGAGCAGGATGCGGCCGCGCTCGGGGTCCCAGCTTCGTACCAGGAGGTCGGCGATCGTTGACTTGCCACTCCCGGTCCCGCCCACAATGCCGAGTACCGATCCTGCCGCTACGGTGAACGAGACATCCGCCAGGGCCCACGGGCTCTGCTCGCCCGGGTAGCGAAACCAGACGCCATCAAAGGTCACCGACCGCGCCCCGTGAGCCGCGGGTAGCGGGATGGGATGTGAAGGCTCGGCGATGTCAGGCGTCACCGCAAAGAGCACGTTGATGCGATCGGTTGAGGCGTCACCGCGCTGCAGCAAGGAAACGGCCCAGCCGAGGGCGATCATCGGCCAGATGAGCGTGGCCAGGTAGACCCCGAAGGCGACAAACGCGCCGACGGTGATCTGCCCCGCGATCACGCTGCGACCCCCGATCACCAGCGTGATGATCGCGCCGATACCGCCGAGCATCGAAAGCAGCGGGTTGAACACGCCCTGTGCCTGGGCGAGCGCCATGTTTTTCTGCTGATACGCTTGGTTGAATCCGCCAAACTTTGCGGTTTCGGCCGCTTCCTGTGCATAGGCGCGGACCACTCGCACGCCGGCGAAATGCTCCTGCACGAAGCTGCTCATGTCGCCGAACTGATCCTGCACTGCGAGCGAACGGCGATGCACCTCGCCGCCGAGCACGGTCATGACGACCGGCAGGCCAAGCGTCGGCAAGAGTGCCCAGAGGGTCAGGGATGGTGAGATCGCGGCCATCATCGGCACGATCATCAATGTCCGGACGGTGGTGTCAACCAGGTACATCACCGCGGGGCCGGCCACCATCCGCAGGGCCAGCAGGTCGTTGGTCGACCGGGCCATCAGGTCGCCCACCGGCGAGCGCTGGAAGAAGGCGGCGGAGAGGCCACTGAGGTGCACGAAGAGGTCGTCACGCAGGTCGGTTTCGACGCGACGCGAGGCACCATTCAGCAGGTAGCGCATGCCGAAGCGGAGCACGCCGCCGCCCAGCGCGAGGATGGCGACCGTGCGTGCGGCAAGCCGGACGCCGTGCCAGTCGGTTGCGATGACGGCGTCGATGGCCCGCTGGATGAAGCGCGGCCCCAGCGTGGCCAGCAGGTTGGACCCGAGCAGGCAGACGAAACCCGCAGCATACGCGACTGCGTAGCGGCGGAAATATGGCAGCAGACGACGCAGGGCTCGCACCACCGCAATGTAGCGGAGCTCGGCGTCACCTCCAGAGGAGCGTACCATGAGAATGTCCAGCGCAGTCACGACCACCATGTTGCTGCTCGCGGCATGCAGCAAGCCAGCATCGACCACGATCGCCGCCGTCGACTCGACGACCATTCCGGTCTCGACCCTCGCCGACACGGCCGTCACACCAGCGCCGGCGCCGGCCGCCGCGCTGACGCCGCGGCCGGACACGGTCTACATCAATCGACCGGTGCCGGTGCGGGTGCCGGCTCGCCCGCCAGTTCGGCGCGAGCCGCCGCGTGATCGCGATCGCAATGCGCCCCCGGTCCGGTCAGTGTCGGAACCGCCGCGTCCCGATCGCCCGTCGCAGCTGACCCTGGCGCAAGGCACCACTATCCGGACCACCGCGATCGACTCGATCCATTCGCGCTACTCGCGTGTCGGTGATGCCATTCGCGTCCGGGTTGCCGAAAACGTCAACGAGAATGGTCGCACGGTGATTCCCGCCGGGTCGATCGTGACCTTGACGATCAGCGCGATCGGGGGTGCCTCGAATCGTGGTGAACGCGGGACGCTGGCCCTTCAAGCGCGCGACGTCGCGATTGACGGGAGATCCGCGCCGATTCACGCGCGGGCCACGGACATTCTCTTCGAAATGAAGGGACGAGGTGTCGGTGCCGGCGAGGTGGAGAAGACCGGCGCCGGAGTTGCCGTCGGCGCCGTGATCGGTCATATCCTCGGCGGTGGGACGGGCACCGTGGTCGGGGCGGTCGCTGGTGGAGCGGGGGGTGCTGCGATTGCCGCCAAGACCGCTGATCGCGACATCGTCGTGCACAGCGGTGCCCCGATCACGTTGCAACTCACTGACGACTTTTCCGAGCGGTTGTAACCCCGGGAATCAGTAGCCCGCGGGGGCTCCGCCGCCCCGCGGGTCGCTGACACCCTGCCAGCCGTGCGCGGTGCGAATGATCGCCTGCACATCGCCGCCACCGGAGAAGACGACCTTGTGGCCCATCGCGCGCAACGAGTCGACCACCGACGCGAGGAAACCATCGCGATTGAGGTCGATCTGGTCGGGCAGCCCCTGATGATGCTGCCGCGGTGCGGCCACCGCGTCGGCCAGCGACATATGGTGATCGATCACATTGCTGATGACGTGATAGACCTGCGAAATGATCGTCGGGCCCCCGGGCGTCCCGACCACCATCTCGAGCTTGCCCTGCGGATCCATCACGATGCTCGGTGACATCGCCGATAGCATCCGCTTCCCCGGCTTGATGTCGTTGATCTCGCCCTGCACCAGCCCGAACATGTTCGGCTTTCCCGGGGCGGATGCAAAATCGTCCATCTCGTCATTCAGCAGGAAGCCGGCGCCCGTCACCAGCACCGCAGAGCCATAGGAGTTGTTCAGCGTCGTGGTGATCGAAACCGCGTTGCCGGCCTGGTCCACCACTGAATAGTGGGTGGTGTTGGGGCCGTCCTTCACGGACGGATCAAAGGGGGGCGTCGGCGTCGCGTGCGCGAGGTCGATCGAGGCCCGCTCCTTGGCGGCGTAGCTCTTCGAGAGCATGCTCGGCAGCATCGGCAGCTTCTCGAAATCGGGGTCGCCAAGGAAGCGATTGCGATCACTGAAGGCGCGACGCATCGCTTCCGACTCCCGGTGCAGCAGCGCCGTCGATCCGAACGGTGGCAGCGGCGACCACCCTTCCATGATGTTGAAGATCATCGCGAGTGTCGCGCCGCCTGACGACGACGGAGGCATCGACCAGATGGTGTATCCGCGATAGCTGATCTTGAGCGGGTCGCGCCACTTCGGCTGATAGCTGGCGAGGTCCGCGGCGGTAATGATCCCGCCGCCACGCTTCATCTCCGCCACGATATCGTCAGCGACCCAGCCCTTGTAGAACCCGTCCCGGCCATGATCGCGAATCGCTTCAAGCGTCCGGGCGAGGTCGGGTTGCTTGAGCACTGCTCCCGGCGCCGGCGCCTGACCGTTGATCGTGTATTGCGCCAGCGCAGCCGGCGAGTACCGCCGGAACTGCCGCACGCCGCTGGCCAGCGAGCGGGCATGAAAGGAGTCGACCACAAAGCCGTCTCGCGCCAGCCGAATCGCCGGGTTCATCACGGCAGTGAGTGGCAGCTTGCCGAAGCGGCGATGGGCTTCGAGCATGCCGGCCACTGATCCCGGTACGCCCGATGCGAGATGTCCGTAGATGCTCTTCACGCCAGTCGGTTTGCCAGCCGAGTCAACGTTGGTGAGCGGGTTCCCCTTGGCGTCGACATACATGTTGCGCGAGGCCGCAGCGGGAGCGGTTTCGCGATAGTCCAGTGCGTAGGTCTTGCCATCAGCAGTGTGCAGCATCATGAAGCCACCGCCGCCGATGTTTCCCGCTTCGCCATGGGTGACCTCCAGCGCAAAGCCGACTGCGACCGCGGCGTCGACTGCGTTGCCACCGGCCTTCAGGACATCCCGCCCGACCTGGCTGGCGATCACGCTGCCCGAGGCCACCATGCCATGGGCACCCTCGGCCACCCGTGCCTTGCCCGTGTATGGCCAGCTGGGCGAGATGCCGGTAGGCGTCTGCGCGGTGAGCGGCATGGCAAGGGCGGCGAGCGCGAAGGCAGCGCGCGAGATGGGGCCAAGGACGATGCGATGCATGCGGACCTCGAGAGCGGCGATTGGGGAGAGCCGGTAAGTTAATCCCGGACCATGACCCCGCCACCATGACTGTCCCGCTGCGTCCCACTGAGCGACGCAATCCGCGTTCGGCCACGATCGACCTCCTCGATCCGGCCGGGCTGGTCGCGCTTTTTGTCGCCGAAGACGCAACCGTGCCTGCGGCAGTCGCCCGAGCCGCGACGGAGATCGCCGCGGCCATTTCCGCGATCGAAAACGCCTTCCGGGCCGGTGGCCGCCTCTTCTATGTCGGCGCTGGAACCTCGGGGCGGCTCGGCGTGCTCGACGCATCCGAGTGCCCGCCCACCTTTGGTACACCACCAGACCTGGTGCAGGGAATCATTGCCGGAGGCCCCGGTGCACTGGTACGCTCAGTCGAGGGCGCCGAGGATGATCCGGCGGCCGGCGCCGCGATGATGATCGAACGCGATGTCGGTCATCACGACGCAGTCGTCGGGGTTGCGGCCAGCGGCAACACGCCCTATGTGCACGGTGCCCTGGCCGAGGCGCAACGCCTTGGCGCCCGCACCATCATCGTGAGTTGCGCGCCACTGGGCGAGCGCCAGCGCGCCCACTGTGATGTGGTGATCGAAGTTGATGTTGGCCCTGAAGTCGTGACCGGCTCGACGCGACTCAAGGCCGGCACCGCCACCAAGCTGGTGCTCAACATGCTGACGACCGGCGCGATGATTCGCATTGGCAAGACGTATGGCAACCTCATGGTCGACCTGCATGCCAGCAACGACAAGCTGCGCGATCGCGGCGAGCGGATCGTGATGGAAGTGCTCGGCGTGCCTCGCGATGTCGCGCGGCAGGCGCTGGCTGACGCGCGCGGTGAGGTGCGCACGGCCATCGTGATGCTGCATGACCGGCTCGATCGCGACGGTGCCCTCGCCCGGCTCGCTGGCGTGGATCGCCGCCTGCGTGCGGTTGTCGGTCCTCCACCACCTGTGCTGGAGTAACCTGATGAGCGAAGCGCCGATGCTGATGGTCGGTCTGATGTCGGGCACGTCGCTCGACGGGGTTGACGCCGCCGTGGTCCGGGTGCGCGGTCCCATGCACGTCGAGCTGATCGGCTTCGCACATCGCCCCTACAGCGCGAGCGAACGGAGTCGGATCGACGCCGTTCTCGCCGGGGGTCCAGCCCGGAACACCGCGCTGTTGCATGCCGATCTTGCGGAATGGGCAGCCGACGCGGTTGAAGTGGCACTTGATCTGGCGGAGGTCCGTCCCGATCAGCTCTCAGGCATCGCCTTTCCTGGCCAGACGATCTGGCACGAACCGCCGCATGTGTCGTGGCAGCTCGGCGAACCGGCAATCCTGGCTGAGCGCTTTGGTGTACGGGTTGTCCACGACTTTCGCGCCCGCGACGTCGCCGCCGGCGGGCAGGGCGCCCCGTTGGTGCCAATCGCCGACGCGCTCTGTTTTGCCGCGACCGACCACCCGCGCCTCCTGCTCAACCTCGGTGGCATGGCCAACGTCACCTGGGTGCAACGGCGCGGTGAGCTCGACAGTGTCCGTGCCGGCGACACCGGCCCGGGCATGGCAGTGATCGATGCGGTCGCCCGCCTGGTGGATCCGGCACTCAGCTGCGATCACGACGGCGCGCTGGCCGCCAAGGGTACAGTGGATCAGGCCGCACTCGGTCGATTGCTCGCGGATCCGTTCTTCGCCTCGGTACCGCCTCGTAGCACCGGGCGCGAACACTTCGGCCATGAGTACGCCGTCGCGCTGCATCGTACCGTGCCTGGGGCCGACGGCGTCGCGACCGCCGTCG
The DNA here is from genome assembly GCA_036499125.1 of Gemmatimonadales bacterium. Taxonomy (GTDB): domain Bacteria; phylum Gemmatimonadota; class Gemmatimonadetes; order Gemmatimonadales; family GWC2-71-9; genus Palsa-1233. The sequence goes on along the minus strand of DASYEH010000002.1, from coordinate 65,590 downwards.
CCCTCACCGTCGAAAGCATCATCGGCTTCTGCATGACGCACCTGCCCACTGCCGGCGAACTGATTGCGGCCGGCGGCGGAACCCATCATCCCGTCCTGATGCAGCAGCTCACCGAGCGAATGGCTGCTGCGGGGATCACGGTGCGCCGCTTTGACGACGTATTCTTTCCCGCTGATGCCAAGGAAGCGGTCGCGTTTGCGTTGCTTGGCTGGCTCACGCTGCACGGGCAGCCGGGCAATGTGCCAGGCGCAACGGGAGCGACGGGAATGCGGGTGTTGGGAGCAGTGACCGCAGCGTAGCGGGACGCGGGGCAGGGGCGGCTAGCGGTCCAGAAAATATGCGACGGCGAGCACTCCCATGGCGACCGCGAGTGCGGCCAGCGCCAGGCCGGTTGGTGAGCCGCGACGCACCACCGCGACGGCGGCGACCGCCGGCGTGGGCCGCGGCATCGCCGGGAGCGCTGCCGTGAACTGCAATGCCGGGCGTTCCGCTGACGTCACCAGTTCGTGATACCCGGCTTCGGTGTCGGTCGACACCGGCAGGCCGTCGCCGTCGAACCGCACGGCCACCACGGTGATGTTATCGGGACCGCCCCGTTCGTTGGCAAGGGCGACCAGCCGTCGGCAGACCGCCGCTACATCAGGCTCCTCGGCGACGGCTTTGGCGATATCATCGCGGCGAACGAGATTCGACAGGCCATCGCTGCAAATGATCAGCACGTCATTACGCTGGAGCGGCTGGACGCTGAGGTCGACCTTGATCAGGGTGTCAGGCCCCAGCGCCTGCAGGATGATGTTGCGTCGCTCGCTGGTCTCGGCCTCTTCTTCGGTCAGCTCGCCGACATCGACCAGCCGCTGGGTCAGCGACTGGTCGCGGGTCAACTGCCGAGCTTCGCCGCCACGCACCAGGTAGGCGCGGGAGTCACCGATCTGGGCTGCGTACAGGTTGGTTCCCCAGACGCCGGCCACTGTCGCGGTGGTGCCCATCCCGCGCACCTCGGAATGCTCGCGGGCGTAGTTATGAATCTGCAGGTTGGCCAGCTCCACTGATTCGCGGAGACGGCTGACAAAGCGCCGTTCGGACACGGCATTGTCGGTCCGCCATGTGTCGACGAGGTACCGATGAATGCTGGTCGCAGCCATCTCGCTGGCGACTTCTCCTGCCGCCGCCCCCCCCATGCCGTCGGCCACCAGAAAGAGGGCGCCCCGGTCGCCGACGGTCTGCTCTGCCGGCACGGATTCGCGCACAGCAGCACCCGTTTCCAGATCGGCAACGAGAAAGGTGTCCTCGTTATGATCCCGAGTGCGGCCGCGATCAGTCAGCGCAAACGACGTGGCACGTATCTGCGGCGTAGTAGAACTCCAGCATTGGAACCGTGAAGGATGCCTGAAGATAGAAACCCGCCGAGAGGGCGGCAACCGCGGGAACGCTCTTTGACCGGATCTCGCACCGTCCCGCTCGGCTGCCTGCTGGCCCTGCTGGCCCTTGTTCCAGCCCTCGCATCGGCCCAGCGGACGGCGCCGCTGCGCATCGTCGTTGCCCATCCGGCGCCGGGCGCCACCATCGATGTGGGCGACTCGCTCTTCCTGTTCGGCTCGCTGAGTGATCCGGCGGCCCACCTCACCGTTGCTGGCCACCAGGTGCCGGTCTTTCCGGATGGGGGCTGGCTGGCATGGATTCCGATCCCCCGCGACTCGCTTGTCACGGTCGAACTGGTGGCCTCGCTCGGATCCAGCGCCGTTCGGCGAACCGTGCAAGTGACACGGGCACATTACATACCGTCGCGCGGCGCGTGGGTCGACCGATCAACGCTCGCGCCGATGGGGCAGGTGATCCTGCCGGTCGGCGAGCCGCTCCCGCTGACGGTCCGCGCCGCGCCGGGATCGAAGGTGCGTCTGCGGTGGCCCGACGGGCAGACGGTGTCCTTCCAGGCCGACTCACTGCCGGATCCTGTTGCCGACGGGATCCGTGCGTTTGATCGCGACGATCGCAACCTGGTCCGCCCGATCGGCGGCGATCGTTATGTCGCGGTACTGCGAGACGCCACGCCCCGCGGCGCCGACACCCTGCTCGCTCCGTCGGAGCCCCCGGCCGACACTGCGGTGCTTGAAGCGGTTCACGACGGCGACACGGCGCGCGTCCTGTGGCCACTCTCCGTGACGCGCACCGCCGCGCCGGTTGCGGTCATACTCGATGGCGATCCCCTGCATGGTGGCGCAGTCGATCCCGTGACGGCCGGCCGCAATCAGCCGACCGGTCCCTATGCATGGTTCTTCAACCCATCGACCCGCGCGCGGGTCGACATGCAACGCGACGATGCAGTGCGACTTCGCCTCACCGACAACATGATCGCGTGGATCCCGCGCCGGACCGCCGTCCGCGCACCGATTGACGATCCGCGGCCGGCCGTGATCGGCGCGCTTACCGTGGCGCGTACCGCGACCGGCGCCCAGCTGCGGGTGCCATTGTCGGCGCCGGCGCCCTTTCGTGTCGTTGAACATGAGGCTGGGCTCGACATCGAGTTCTTTGACGCAGTCGCTGCCGCGAACTGGACCCGTTACGGCGCCGGCCAGGCCATTGTTCGCGAAGTTACCTGGCAGCAACAGGCGACCCGGCGAGCCGTCATATCGATTCAGCTGACACGCTCGCTCTGGGGCTGGCGCAGTCATTTCGATCATGGCGACCTCGTCATCGAACTTCGCGAGCCACCGGCAATCGATTCGCTGCATCCACTGGTCGGACGTACGGTGGTGATCGACGCCGGGCATCCGCCGGGTGGTGCCTGCGGGCCAACCGCCTATTGCGAGCCCGAAGCGAATCTCGCCGTCGCGATGCTGGTCCGCGATTCCCTGATTGCGCTTGGTGCCCGTGTCGTGCTCACGCGGTCCACCGCCGATTCCCTTGGGCTCTGGCCGCGCACCGCGCGTGCCGACAGCGAGAATGCTGACCTCTTTGTGTCGATCCACCACAATGGCCTGCCCGACGGCATCAACCCGTTTGCGAACAGCGGAACCAGCACGTTCTACAATCACGGGCCATCGCTGCCGTTTGCGGTGGCCATGCAGCAGGCCCTCGTCGCCGCGATCGGTCTGCCAGATCTCGGCGTGACGCGGGGTGACCTCGCCGTGACGCGCGCCACCTGGTACCCGGCGATCCTGACCGAGGGCTACTCGCTCGATCTTCCGGATCAGGAAATCGCTGCTCGCTCGCCGGCCGGTCAGCAGCGCTATGCCAATGGAATTGTGGCCGGAATCAGCGCATGGTTGCGGGACGTTGCCCGCCAGTCGACCGCGCCGCCGCGCTGACTCCTTCCGACGTCGTAGATTGAAGCATGGCTCGCATCACAGGCTTGCTCCTGCTGCTCCTGGTCCCCGGTACTGCCGGGGCGCAGTCCATCGCGGAGCGGACCCAGCTCGAGGCCTATCGCGATTCCTTGGCGCGCATCACCGACTCGATACCGTTGCTCGCCGTCGAGCGGACCCAGCTGGGACACGCCGCGCATGAACTTCGCGACAGCACCACCGCGCATCTTCGCCTGGGATTCCTTGCCCTGCGGCTTGGCGATCTCGCCGGCCACAAGCACTATGACGATGCCGCCTCCGAGTTCCAGTGGGCGGTCGACCTGCAACCGAAGTGGCCCTACCCGTGGCTTGGTCTCGGTCTGGCCGAACTGGGTGTCGGCGATGCCGAGTTTTCCTTCTTGCGCGGGCTGCAAACCGCCCTCGGCAAGGACGCCCTGACGCGCTCGGCGAACGATTTCGCGAAGAGCGCCGAGGTTGATCCCTCCTTTGTGGGCGGACTGGTCGAACTGAGCAACACCGCGCTTCGACAGCGCATCAACTTGCGTGTGCAGGTCGCCCTCGCCGCCTTGCGGCGTGCGGCACGCACGGCCGCCGGGCACAATCCGGACATCCTCCTCGCTCGTGCCCGCGTCGAGCGCGAAGCAGGTGACGCAGACTCTGCGCTCGCAGCGGCGAATGCGCTCGTCGCGCTGAAACCCACCTCAGCGGTGGCGCTGCACGAACTGGCGCGGGCACGTTTTCATGCCGGCCGCAGCGACGGTGGCGAGCCTTGGTTTCGAGGTCTTGCCATGGCCGACACGGCCGCGGTGGCGCTCTACCGCGACGACCTCCGATTCCTCTTACCTGACAGTACGATGCACGCCTTCGACGCCGGCTCACCCCAGCAGCGCGTCCGGCTGATGCGTGCCTTCTGGCAGGTCCGCGACCGCGATGCGCTGCACGCATCGGGCGACCGGCTCCGTGAGCATTACCGTCGCCTCGACGTGGCGCGCCGGGACTATCGTCTCGCGACGACGCATCGACACTACGACATCGTCGAACGCTATCGTCCGGCGCAGCTCGACTTCGACGATCGCGGCATCATCTATATCCGCCACGGTACGCCGGATCGCACCGCCACCGTTGCCCTTCCTGGTCTGCCGGCAAATGAGAGCTGGCTCTATACCCGTCCCGAAGGTCCCGACCTGCTTTTCCATTTTGTCGCCCAGGAATCGGTGACCGATTACCGGCTGGTGGCCAGCGCTCTTGACCTGCTTGGGTACGTCGGCACATTGCGATTGGAGAACTCCGGTGATCTCCACGGCGGGAACATGGCGATCGTCAACGGCCCCGTCAGCCGGGACAGCGCGGCCCAGCTCCGGCAATACGTGGGTGATCTTGCCCGGTCTCACGTCGCAGAAACGATTCTCCGCTCACGGCTGGGCATGGACCCTGTGTACCAGCAGATGCTCGCTGCGGGGTCGGCAAGCGCCAGCCATCTGGAGGCCACCGAACGAGCCATCGGAACCCGGAGCATCCGGATTGGCACGACAACCGATAGCTGGCTTCCCGAATACACCCGGACACTGCCTACCACGATCGGGCTCTTCGATGTCGGCGGCGACAGCGCGCATCCGGTGGTCTATCTGGCATGGGCGATACCCGCCAGCGCGCTGGGCCCAGGCTCAGCGACCGAGCCAATATCACCGCGAGTCAAGGCAGCACTCTTTGATGCACGCGGGCGGCCAAGGTATGCCCTCGATACCACGTTCGCCGGAACGGCCCGGGCGGGAACGCCAGCGTACCTGACCGGGGTTGTTCCATTGCCGGCCACGGCCGGTACCATGACGGCGAGAGTGGCGGTGGAGGCGGGGGACGCCGGCACCGTCAGCGGCAGAGACACTATTCAGGAGCCGGTTCTCGGCGGCGGGCTCGCACTCTCGGACCTCCTGCTCGCCACCCGGGCCACCGGAATGCCAGTGGTGACGCCGCTGGACGACACCCTCTGGATCGACCCGATCACCGATTTTTCGACCCATTCGCCGGTCGAGTTGTACTTTGAAGTGGCCAACCTGAAGCCGGGGCAGGAGTATCACCTTGAGCTGGCATTCCGGTCGCCCGAACACGCTTCTGTCTTCAAGTGGATTGCCGGCATCTTTGGGAAGGGCAATACTCCATACCGGGTCAAGGTGACCCGTCGTGCCACCGGGACGATTGACCGGGTTCACCAGCAGCTCTCGCTCGAAAAACTGCATCCCGGCAAGTACGTTCTCGAGGTGACGGTTTCCACTCCTTCGGGAGAAAAGAGGATCCGACGCCAGGACTTCATCCTGCACTGATTCGCCGCCACGGACGCATCGGCGCCATGCTGGGCCTGCTGGCCGTGGTGGTCTGTTGCCCGGCGTCGCTGCGCGCACAATCCCGGGCCGACCGGGACGCGGTCTTCCAGTTCCGCGACTCGCTTGCCACGGCAACCGACTCGGTCTCGCTGCTCGCGCTCGAGGCGCGCTACCTCGACGACGCGCGCAAGAACCGCGATGACCCCTTGCCCAAGTTCCGCCTCGGCTACACTGGCCTGCGCCTCGCTCAGGTGACCGGCGCCGCGTCGCATTTCCGGGACGCCGAGAGCGAGTTCGAATGGATCACCCAGCTGCAGCCGAAGTGGCCGCTCGGCTGGTACGCGCTTGGCAACGCCGAGCTCAATGAAGCCGATGTCTTCCCGGCCGGCATTCGCGGCCTCTTTGCCACGCTCGGACACGACATCTTCGTGCAGCCCGCGCACGACATCGCCCGGAGTGGCGAAGTCGACTCGTTGTTCACTATTGGCCTCACCCAGATTGGTGAGGACGCGCTCGACCATAACATCGGCTCGCATCTCGATGCGGCCCTGGCGGCGCTGCGCGAAGTCGCCGCCTCACCGGTCGGCCGGCAACGCGATGTGCTGTTGATGCGCGGCATGGTCGAACGCGAGCACGGCGACATCGACTCTGCGATCACCGCGTTCGCCGCGATCGTCCGCCGCAACGGCGACGACGCGCGTGCCCAGCTCGAACTCGGTCGGACGCAACTGATGGCAGGGCGCATTGTTGGCACCGGGCCCTGGTACGCCGGTCTCGCCCAGGCCGACAGCAGTGTCGCCGCGCTGTACCACAGCGATCTTGCACTGGTGATGTCCGATTCCGCACTCGGTGTGTTCGACCGGCTGCGCGGTGCGGCCCGGGTCGCCGACGTGCGCGAGTTCTGGGACACGCGGGATCCTGAATCGCTCAACACCAGCGCAGAACGGCTGCGGGAGCACTATCGTCGCCTGGAGTTCGCCCACCGCAACTATCGCCTGCTCGCGCCGGCGCACCGGTACGACAGTGTCCGGACCTTCGCGGCGACCGGCTCCCGTTTCGACGATCGCGGCCGCATTTATGTGCGGCACGGCGAACCCGACGACCGCAGCTCGCTCACCATGATCGGCTTGCCGCCGAACGAAACGTGGCTCTATCGTCGCCCCGCCGGCGACCTGATCTTCAACTTCGCGCAACCCGACAGCGCGCAGGGTTATCGCATCTACGAGAGTATCCTCGATATCGTCGGCCTGGGCGCGGCCGCGCAGCACACCGGTCAGGGCGACGTGGCAACCAGGCTCGCGGCGGGCAACGTGGTCGAAACGTACGGCGCGGCGTGGACCGCGCAGGCGGCGCAGGAGCTGCTCTATTCGCGCCAGAAGATGAGTCCGGTCTACGCGAAGATGCTCTCGGCCGGACCAGGTGATGCGCAGAAGCTGCAATCGACCGAGCGCGTCGAGGGGCGCCGCAGCATGGCGATTGGCTTGCAGACCGACAGCTGGACCTTTGGCTACGAGCTGCCGCTCGTCGCCGACGTCGATGTCGTGGCGTTTGGCGGCACACCGCGCCAGCCAGAGGTGCAGGTCGCCTACGCCATTCCGGGGTCATCGCTGTATGCCACACCCACCGGCGGACCACTCGTCTATCCGATCCGGGTGCGCGCCGCCGTGCGCAACGCGCGCAACGAACTCGTCGCTTTCATCGATACCACCCGCAACTACACCTCCAGCGCACCGATTCCCGAGCAGGCGCACCTGCTCGGCCGCGTGCCGCTGGCCGTGCCGCCCGGGGACTATACGGTGCGTGTGGCGGTCGAGACCGCCAACCGCGGCATTGTGGAACCGCCGCGCACGATTCACGTCGCCCCGCTCGCGGCAGCGCAGGTAACGCTCACGGACCTCGCGCTTGGCGTGCGGAGCGTACCGCTGTCGATGCGGAGCGGCGCCGCCGACACGGCATGGTTCAACCCATTGCATCGTTTCGCCGGATCGGAACCGCTGCAGCTGACTTTCGAGGTGGGCGGCTTGGCCCCGGGGGCAGCGTATCGCACCCAGATTGCGATTTTCCGTTCGGGACACAAGAGCGCCGCAATCCAGGTCGCCGGCAACGCCACGACCTCGACTGCGCCCGAACGGGTGCATCGTCAGGTTGACCTGAGTCGTCTCGGATCGGGCAGCTACGAGATCGAAGTCACGATCAGTACGCCCGACGGGGTCAAGGTCTCGCGACGTCACGAGTTCAGTATCGGAGGCCACTGATGCGTCGTCTCATCCTGTTGTTGCTCACGGCCGGCGTTGGTCGACTCGCGTCGCAGGCGCCCGAGCAACGGGCCGCGTTGGCGAGCTACCGCGTTGCGCTTGACCAGCGCACCGATTCGTCCGCCCTGCGCCAGCAGTTGGCTGATCTCGTCGACTCGCTCGACCATCACCATCTCGACAGCATCGGCCAGATGCGCCTCGGTTTCCTGGAGATCCGGGTCGGAGAGTTGCGGAACGAGCGCTCCACGCTGCTTGACGCCGAACAGACGTTCAGCGACCTGATCAAGGCGCACAACAACTGGCCGATGGCATGGATCGGCCGAGCCTACGCTCGAGTCGACCTGGCCGGTGATGCCGTCAGCCCTGGCGTGGCCCACGCGGTGCAGTCGCTGTTGACTGGCGATCCGGGCGGCGGCGCCGCGAATGACATCGTCGCCGGGCTGCGCGCCGATTCCACCGACCTGGACGGCTTGCAGGGCCTGGTGGCGATGGCGATGCAAGGGTACCGGCCTGGCCCGCTCCGGGCGGCCTTGCTGACCACCCGCAAGCTGGCGCGCCTGCCGATCGGTCAGCGGCTGGAGATGGTACTCGCCCGGATTCGGCTCGAACGCGTCACCGGTGATGTTGATACCGCCATGGCGCTCGGTCAGGCGTTGCTGCAACGTTATCCGGACAACGCTGAGGTGATGCTGGAGGCTGCCCACACCGCGCTGCACAACGGCAATGTCGGTGCCGGTCCACTCTGGTTTGCGGGGCTGGCACGGGCCGATTCGATCACCGCACAGCTCTATCGCAGTGACCTCGTCGCGCTACTTCCCGATAGCGTCCTTCGCAAGTTCGATGCGGCGCGCGGCGCGGCGCGTGCCGACGTGGTCCGCGACTTTCTGGAGCTCGATGACCCGCAATTGTTGCGGACTGGCGCCGAGCGGCTGCGGGAACACTATCGACGCCTGGATGAGGCGCGGCTCGATTATGCCTTGCCGCGGGGCGCCTACGCCCTCGGGCGCATCGCCATGTCGGGTCACGTCGACGTCGACGATCGTGGCGTGGTCCTGATCCTGCACGGCGAACCCGACGAACACACCTCGTTCAACCTGTTGAGCGCACCGCCGAATGAATCCTGGTATTACAAGGGCCGCGATGGCGACGACCTGATCTTTCATTTCATTCGGCCCGATCCGGCGCAGGGCTATGTGCGGGTGCCCAGCATCTTCGATATCGTGGCGCGGACCACGGCGTTTCGCAACACGGGCAAGTCGGACGTACAAGGAGACCTGGCCGCGGGCAAGGCGGTGCAGACGCACGGCGCCTCGTGGACAGCGCAGGCGGCGCAGGAGCTGCTCTACTCCCGCGAAAACGTCAGCCCGTACTATTCCCGCATCCTGTCGGGCGACATGAAGAGTGCGGCCGCCTTGCAGTCGGCGGAACGCGCTGCTGGTGACAGCAGCATTCGACACCGCGAGACCTGGGCGCTCAGTTATGAGTTGCCGCTGGACGCGGCGATTCACGCGCTCGCGGTCGGCTCCGATGGCGCGATGCCGCTGCTGCAGGTGGCCTACGCCGTGCCGGGGAGCACCCTCTACCCGCGTCACGTCGGCAATCGCATTGTCTACCCGATCCGGCTCCGCGTCACCGTGCTGCAGGGGAATCGCCTGGTCGCCCGCGTCGATACCACGCGCACCTTCGCGGTCGCCGAAGAAATTCCGGCCAACCAGAGCTTGCTGGGCCGGGTGGCAATCCCGCTGGCTGCTGGTGAATACACCGTCCGGATGGCGCTCGAAACTGAGGGGCGCGGCACCGTCGCCGAGCCGCAGACGATCCGGGTCGCAGCCACGGCACCCCGTCAGATCGAGCTCTCGGACCTCGCGTTGGGCGCTCGCAGTGTGCCATTGCCAGTCCGCCTGCCGCGTGGCGATACCCTCTGGGTCAACCCGCTGCAATCGTTCGCCAACAGCGAGCCGATGCAGCTCTATTTCGAGATCAACGGGTTGCCGGCAGGTAGCACCTACCGGGCCAGCATGAAGCTCTTCAAGGACGGGGATCGGCAACCGCAGATCACCATTGCCTTTGACGGCCGCACGACCACGTCGCCTGCCAGCGTCCATCGCGAGGTGGACCTGGGACGTTTCAAGCCCGGCGCTTACCTGATCGAAATGACGGTGACCGATCCCCGCGGCGCCGCGGCTGTCCGCCAGCGATCCTTTGTGATCAGGAAGTAGCCGCCCAGCCTCGTGACAGTACCGAATGCGGCCGGATGGGGTCAGGGCTGATCGCCAGCAAATGGCGCTGCGACTGGGGAATTGCTCATTCTGCCGCCTGGGACCGAAAACGCGCCCCTGCCGTTTGTGGATAACGGGCAGATAGAATAGATTTGTGATGTGGAAACGAGTTCTCCGGGCGGTTGCTGATGTTTCAGGTGGATTGCCCGACCCCTCCCGTTTCTCTAGCTTGGACCTCCCGCTAGTCACAGCGATCACACGCGTACCATTAGCCTGAGCGAGTCCCCATGAGCACGTCTCCGAGTCGAGGCGCAGTCGAGCTGTCACCCAACGCGATCACCGTTCTTGAGAAGCGCTACCTCATCAAGGACGAACTGGGACAGCCGGCCGAGCGCGCAGAAGACCTCTTCTGGCGCGTGGCCTCGACCGTGGCGGCACCGGATGGGCGCTATGGGGCGTCACCGGGCGCGGTGACCGAGCTCGCCACCGCGTTCTACGATCTGATGGCGACCCGCGCCTTCATGCCCAACTCGCCGACCCTCATGAATGCCGGCCGTCCGCTGGGTCAGCTGTCGGCCTGTTTCGTGTTGCCGGTCGATGACACCCTCTCCAACGGCGAGAGCGGTATTTACGACACGCTGCGCTCGATGGCGCTGGTGCACCAGTCGGGCGGCGGCACCGGCTTTTCCTTCTCGCGCATTCGTGCCCGCAACGACATCGTTCGCTCCACCATGGGTGTGGCATCGGGGCCGATCTCGTTCATGTCGCTCTACGACTCCTCCACCGACGTCGTCAAGCAGGGTGGCACGCGCCGCGGCGCCAATATGGGGATCCTTCGCGTCGATCACCCGGACGTGCTCGACTTCATCGACTGCAAGAGCGACACCACCAAGATCACCAACTTCAATATCTCGGTCGCCATCACCGACGCGTTCATGACGGCGCTCGCCAACGACGACGAATACGAGTTGATCGATCCCAAGTCGAAGCGCGTCACCGGTTCGTTGCGCGCCGCCGAGGTGTGGCAGAAGATCATTCACGGTGCCTGGAAGACTGGCGAGCCCGGCGTCTTCTTCATCGACCGCGCCAACCACTACAACCCGGTGCCGCATCTCGGGTCGTACGAAGCAACCAACCCGTGTGGCGAGCAGCCGCTCCTGCCGTACGACGTCTGCAACCTCGGGTCGATCAACCTCGGTGCATTCCTCACCGCAGAGAACGCGATCGACTGGGATCGCCTGCGCCGGGCCGTGCACCTGAGCACGCACTTCCTCGAGAACGTGATCGACGCCAATCACTACCCGCTCCCCGAGATCACCTCGCTCGCGCAGCGCATTCGCCGCATCGGTCTGGGCGTCATGGGGTTGGCGGATCTCTTCATCCGCCTCGGCATCGGCTACAACACGGACGCGGCCGTCGATCTCGGTCGCCAGTTGCAGCAATTCGTCGACGACGAGGGCAAGAATGAATCCGAACGCCTCGCCACCTTGCGCGGCGTCTTCCCGGAATGGGAGAAGAGCATCTGGGGTCCCGACGCCACCTGCGCTCGCGACGCCGAGGGCAAGCGCATCCGCCCGATGCGCAAGCTGCGCAACTGTAACGTGACGACCGTCGCGCCGACCGGTACCATCTCGATCATCGCCAGCTGCTCGTCCGGGATTGAACCGCTCTTTGCCGTCGCCTTCATGCGCAATCAGGCCGGCGTGCTGATGCCGGACGTCAACGAGGATTTCATCGCGATCGCCAAGCGCGAAGGCTGGCACAGTGACGACCTGATGCGCCGGATCGCCGAGAAGGGAAACATCGAGTTTTCCGAGGTGCCGGAGCAGTGGCAGCAGACCTTCGTCACCGCCAACCAGATTGCACCGGAGTGGCACATTCGCATGCAGGCCGCGTTCCAGGAATACAACGACTCGGCCATCAGCAAGACCTGCAACTTCGCCAACGATGCGACCGAAGCGTATGTCGACGAGATCTATCGCCAGGCCTACAAGCTCGGCTGCAAGGGTGTCACGGTCTACCGCGACGGCTCACGGGACATGCAGGTCCTGTCGACCGGCTCGACGGCAAAGAAAGTCCACGAGCAGGCGACCGCGTCGGGGAAGTCAGAAGCGCGCGCCGATCTGGTCATGACGGCAACTGGCGAGCATCCGGCCGCAAGCGTCGAGTTCGCCGCGCGTGCTGCTGCCGCCGACAGCGCCGAGCAGATGGCCGTCCTTGCCGCGGAAAACGAGCGGCTCAAGCAGGTCGTGCATGAACTGGAAAGCGAGAACTTGCAACGCCGCCAGAAGCGCTCGCGGCCCGAACTGCTGCGTGGCAGCACGCGACGGATTTCCACTCCGCTCGGTGATCTCTATGTCACCATCACTGAAGACGACAAGGGCCAGCCGTTCGAGGTCTTCATGTCGCTCGGCAAGGCCGGCGGCGCGCTGATGGCCGATGTCGAGGCGATCGGGCGGCTGATGTCGCTGGCGCTCCGCTCTGGCATCCCGCTCAAGGCGATTCACCGTCAACTCCGGGGCATTTCGTCCGACCGCTCGATTGGTTTGGGTCCGCACAAGGTCATGTCGGTGCCGGACGCTGTTGGTATCGCCATCGAACGCTATCTCGCCGACCAGAATGGCGTGCAGCAGGAGTTGCTGACGATCCCGGCGCATCCGCCAATCGACGCGATGAACAACCAGGAAGCGCCGCGGGCTGCGCATATGGTCACGGGCCCCGACGGTGAGCAGATGATGATGGGCGGCATGAACGAAACCCTCAACGGCGCCTGTCCCGACTGCGGTTCGCAGCTCGAGTACGCCGAAGGGTGTGCCAAGTGTCACGTCTGCGGCTTCAGTGAGTGCGGCTGAGGACAACTGACCCCGCGTGATGCGGGCGTCACAACAACGGGTTCCCGTCTCGCGGTGGGGGCCCGTTGTTGCATTCCGGCAATCCACGGGAACAGTTCAGTCAGCCATCAGCCCAGTGCACCCCGCCCGGCACCGTGCGTCTCCATTCCCAACCCGGAGTCCGAGTGACCGAACCGACCGTCAAGAGCTACGCCCGCGAGACCGCCATTGCAACCTCGATCCTGGCGACGATCGCCGTCCTCGCGACGCTCTTTCTCGGCCGCGTCGTCTTCATGCCGATCGTGCTTGCCCTGACGCTCACTACCATCCTTCGTCCGCTGGTTCGCTGGTTCGAGACGATTCGCGTCCCACCCGCCGCGTCGGCACCCGCAATTGTTGTCGGCGTGATCCTGATTGCCATTGGCGGGATGCGCCTGCTGGCGCCCTCGGTGTCGTCGTTCGCGAGTCAGGTGCCCCATGCGCTGACCGGTGCGAAGACCCGGCTCGCAACCCTCGCGCCGCCACTCAACCGTCTCGCCGAGGTGATTCCTGACCTGGGCAGCGCGAAATCATCGTCTGACAGCAGCAACGGCAGGGCCGACAGCAGCAAGACCGCAGATTCGGCCACCGCTCAATCCGTGAAACCGAAAGCCGTCGGCATGCACGGCCCGGTGCCGGTGGGACAGGGTAGCGCAGGCGCGTCGTCCGGTTCGTCGTCATCGCTCGGTCCGTTCATCGCCCGCGTATTCGGCACCGCGGCAGAACTGGTGACGGACATCCTGCAGACGGCGCTGCTGTTGATCTTCCTGCTGGCTGGTAGCGACAAGTGGCGCCGCAAGCTCACCGGTGAGCGCGGTCACCCCCACGCGCGCGCACTGGTCGCGATCGGGGACGAGGCGCAGGCGTGCGTGTCGCGCTATCTCTCGATGCTCGCCCTGATCAACGTGGCGCAGGGGACGCTGGTCGGACTGACGGTCTGGGCAATCGGCTTGCCATCACCAGCGGTGTGGGGTGTGCTGACGTTCTTCGCTGAGTTCTTGCCGTATGTCGGCGGCATCGGCATGGTCGCGTTGCTGACGCTTGTCGGTCTGGCCTCTTCGCAGGGCTTTGGTCATGCGTTGCTGGCACCGGCGGCATACCTCGTCATCACGACGGTGCAGAACAGTGTCATCGGCCCGATCGTCTATGGCCGCGGCTTGCAGCTCAACCCGGCAGCCATTCTGGTGAGCGTCATTCTCTGGCTCTTTCTCTGGGGTGTCTTCGGCGCCTTTCTGGCAGTGCCGATCCTGGCCATCATGAAGATTGTCTGCGACCGCATCGGCGGGTCGCTCGCGCCAGTCAGTGCGTTGATTGGCGACTGACCGTGACCGTCGTCACGACCTGGTGCACGGCGGCGGATCGAATGGCTTGCCGTTCTCCTCCGCCATGACCTCCGTGCGCTTGCCGTTCATGCGGATCACGATGTCATCGTGGTCCGCATCGTCGCGGGTGGTCCGCCCTTCGGCCGCATCGTTCTGGTCGGTGCGATAGATCCGGGTCGCCCGGTTCCACGCACAGTACCGCGTCAGGGTGCTCTGGTCCGGCAGATAGGTGCCCGCAAATGACTTCCGCCCCGACGACACAATCACGATGGCCGGATCGACGGCCCTGATGAACGGCAGTGTGCTTGAGGTTTCGCTGCCGTGATGAGCGATCTTCAACACCGTCGCGTGCAGCACGCTGTCGGGGTATTCTGCCAGCAGGATCTTCTCGACATATTTCGGCTCGTTGGGCGAATCATGCCGCTCTTTCCCCTCGGCATCACCCATGAAGAGGATGCTCTGGCTGCCGTAGGTCAGCTTCATCACGATCGAACTGTTGTTTACCAGCGAGTTGCCCGATCCCAGCCCGGTATTTGATCCCGGCCAAGCATACAGGAAGCGAATCGAAAGCTCGGAGCCCCACGCTGGCGTGCCGAACGAATCACGACCGATGTGTTCCACGATCGGATGGCCGTCGCATTGCGCCGTCGTCACCAGGGCGAGGAAGCGATGGTACTCTGCCGACGGATCGGGAAAGCCGGGATCGTAGTAGTCGCACACCGGAAAGTGACGCAGTACACCCGCGGCGCCGGGATAATGGTCGTTATGCGCATGGCTGATGAGGAGCGCGTCGATCCGGGTTGATGGCGCAAGATGCGCTTCGAGATATGCCAGGAATGGATTGGAACGGTCCGCGCCAACCGGACCGCCATCGATCACGATGTTGCGGCCATCAAAGCGTCCATTTCCCGCAATCCCGTCGTCCCATGTCTGGATCCAGATCCCATCGCCCTGTCCGACATCGACCACATGTATCTCGAGCCAGGCGTTGTCCGGGATCGTGTCCCGCGGCTGTTGTGACAGGGCAGGGGTACGGCGTCCGGCGACGGCCAATGACGCGAGCACGGCAACATGGGCGATGATTCGCATGACCGATGCAACCTTTCAGCTCGAAACGCCGTCTGATTCGTACCTGACCCCGCCTTCTGCCGCCGGAGCCGTCGTGGATGCCATCCTGCAGGACGCCCGCTACGCCTGCCGTCGCCTCCGGCAGGCCCCCGGGTTCACGCTTGTGGTGGTGCTGACGCTCGCGCTCGGCATCGGCGCCAACTCCGCGATTTTCAGCGTCGTCAATACGGTACTGCTCGCTCCGTTGCCGTATCGCGATCCAGGGCGTCTCGTGACGATCTACCACTACTACCCGGTCCAGCAGATGCAGGCGCCGGTGTCGGCCCCCGGATATCAGGACTATCGTGACCGGACCCACTCGTTTGCCAGCGTTGCCGTCGAGTCGGGCTGGCGCGCCAACATCACCGGCGCCGGCGAGCCGCAAGCGCTGGTAGGGAAGAAGGTGACAGGCAGCTTCTTCACCACCCTGGGTGTCACCCCGCTCCTCGGCCGCGCCCTGTTGCCCGACGACGAAGCAGTGCACGGGCATGTGGTCGTCATTTCCGACGGACTCTGGCTGCGCGATTTTGGCGGCGAGCCCGGCGTGATTGGCCGGACGGCGACGCTCAATGGCGAGGGTTACCAGATCGTCGGCGTCATGCCGGCATCCTTTGTCGATCCTTGGACCACAACTGCCGAAGTCTGGGCGCCGATGTCGCTGACGCCGGCGCAGCTGAGCACCAATAACTATACCAACGAGTATCTCAATCTCACTGCGCGGCTCAAGCCGGGGGTCCCGGTCAGCACGGCCGCAGCGGAGATGACGGCGTTCGCCAGTCAGCTCAAGCGCGCCGCCCCGGCCAACTTCTCTGCTGACTGGACACTGCAGGTCGTCTCGATGGCGGACGTGCAGACCGGGAAGATTCGCCCTGCGCTCCTGCTGCTGCTCGGTGCGGTGGGTTTCGTCCTGCTGATCGCTTGCGCCAACGTGGCCAACCTGCTGCTCGCCCGGGCGGCATCGCGCACCCGCGAAGTTGCAGTGCGCACTGCGCTCGGCGCTCGGCCGCGCGACCTGGTGCGCCAGTTGCTGGTTGAAAGTCTCATCCTCTCGCTGGTTGGCGCTGCGGTCGGATTGGTCATCGCGTATGCGAGTGTCAAGGCACTGGTCACGGCCGGACCGGCCAACATTCCCCGAGTCGGCGAGATTGCCATTGACGGTCGGGTGGCGCTCTTCACGCTCGCCATTGCGCTGATGACCGGCGCGGTATTCGGGCTGGTGCCCGCAGCACAACTCTGGCGTACCAATCTCCAGGGCGCCCTGAAGGATGGCAGCCGCGGCGGTACCCACGATCGCGCCGGGCAGCGGGTGCGCAAGTCGCTCGTGGTAGCCGAGGTCGCGCTCGCGCTCACGCTGCTCACCGGCGGCGGATTATTGCTGAAGAGCTTTGCCAAGCTGGCACAGGTGAGTCCGGGGTTCACGTCGTACCACGTACTGACGTTCGGGGTGGCGCTACCCGCCGCGCGCTATCGCAGCGATACAACCAGCATTGCATTCTGGGATGCGCTGCTGCCGGCGTTGAGCCGGGTGCCTGGTGTCGAGTCGGCCGGCGCGACGTCGGTCGTCCCCTTCGGCGGGAATTGGGCCACCACCAGCTACAATGTCGAGGGATACACGCCGCCGCCGCACGCCAATGGACCGTGGGGCGACGTCCGGCTCATCACACCGGGCTTCCTGCACGCCATGGAAATCCCGTTGCTGAAGGGTCGCCAGTTCGCGGCGTCGGACGACGCGCACGGCTCGCTGGTGGCCGTCGTCGATCAGGAGTTCGTCAAGCATTACCTGCCCGCCGGCGCGAATCCGATCGGACACCGTCTTTTCTTTGGCAACTTTCCCGCCGACAGTACCACGCAATACATCACCATCGTCGGCGTCGTGGCGCATACCAAGCACGAGTCGTTGGATGCCGCGCCGCGGCCCCAGCTGTATACGCCGGTGGCCCAATCGCTTGGGAACAATGCGCCCAACCGGCTCGACGTCGTGGTGCGGACGACGGGCGATCCACTTGCCGTGGTGCCGGCCCTGCGCGCCGCCGTGCATGCACTCGATCGCGATCTGCCGATTTCAAAAGTCGCGACCCTCGATGACCTGATCGCACAGTCGATGGCGCAGCGGCGGCTCTCGGCGCTGCTGCTCGGAATCTTTTCCGGTCTGGCGCTGCTGCTTGCCTCGCTCGGCCTCTATGGTGTCATGGCCTACGCCGTCGCACAGCGCACCCGCGAGATGGGTGTGCGCGTCGCGCTGGGAGCCAGTCGCCAGAATGTCCTCGGGCTGGTGGTGCGGCAAGGGATGGCCCTCGCAGCGATCGGCACGGTGATCGGACTGGTCGGCGCGCTGGCCGTCACCCGGCTGCTCGGGACGCAACTCTACGATGTGTCACCGACCGACCCGGCCACCTTTGCCGGAGTGACTCTCTTGCTGGTGGTGGTCGCCATCGTCGCGACCCTGGTCCCTGCGCTGCGGGCGACGCGGGTGGATCCAGTCATTGCGCTCCGGCAGGAATAGACGTAAGGTCCTTGGTACGGCGTTTGGGAGGGTATCCCGCTTCCACCCGTAACCTCGAGTCATCCATGCTGCCAGCCATCCTGGTTCTGCTTCCGGCGCTTCTCACGCAGGGCGCGCCTGCCATCGCCTCAGCCCCGGCGCTTACCGTCACCCGCGTCCTGACGGCCCACACGGCCGCGGCGAAACTCGAAAGCGTCGGCTGGTTTGGCGTCCACTCCAACGGCGCGATGGCGCTCTTCACGCCTGAAACGCACGCGGTGCAACTCTACGGCGCCGATGGCAAGCGCGGCGCCATGGTGCTCCTTGCCGACGACGGGCCGCCGATCAAGGGGCCGACAGCTGGCTGGGTTGGCGATACGCTCTGGGTCGCCTCACTCGCCGCGCGCAAGATCTATCTCCTGCCACCGCACGGGTCCGAGTTCAACAGCCGCTCGTCGCCAGCGGTGATGGTCCTCCCGAGCGACGAGCCAGTCGAGCCGGAGGGCACGCTGACGCTGCCGCTTCGAGTCATGGGGATGCTCGGCGATGGATCGCTCCTCGTGTCGAAAATGATGCCGGCGGTTGACACGGCGATGCCGGCCTGGCGGCGACCGGCGCGCTCGCGGATCGGCTATGCCAAGGTGACGTCGGATGGCGTGTTGCGCGAATGGTTGGCCTGGGTGCCGCCGGTGACGCGTTGCCGGCCGGCACCCAATATCCCGCCGCTCTTCTGCAACGTGCCGTGGGCCGCGGTCTCCTCGGACGGTCGCTTCGCCGCATCGGTGGCATCGTCGATCAGCGGTTCCGATTCGGGGTCATTTCGCGTCATCGCCATCGACTCCCGAGGTGATACGACGTTTGATCGAGCCTATGGCTACGCGGCAACGCCGATTCCGCGGTCAGTCATCGACAGCGCCCGTGAGAGCACCCTGACCGACATGCGGAAAACCGCGCCGCGCCTCGCCGATTCAGCCGAACGAGTGTACCAGCGCAGCATGGTCACTGTCTTCCCGCCCTTCGCAGGTGTGCTCGTCGGCCGCGACGGCACCGTCTGGATCGCCGAGCGACCGACCGCAGTGGGTCGGACTTGGGTCGAGCTCGACCCGCACGGGGCGATTGTCGGCCGCATCACCGTGGGCGGCACGGTGCATCTGCGCGCGGTGTCGCGGAGCGAAGTATGGGGGCTTGATGCTCGTGATCGCGCACCGGTGAGCATTGTCGCCTACCGGGTCGCCGCGCCATAACCAGGGGCGCTGCAACCCCTGCAGCGTCCGTGGCATCTGATCCTCTGCAGTGTCCGCTTCCGGGACACAATTTTGCGATTCCGCACACCTCGGCCGGTGTCGCAACGCTGTAACATCCTGCAAGTCAAGGATTTGCAACGCCTTGTGCCAAGTCGCTACGGGCACGCCGCTTGCTTTGACATGATGGCGTCAGCAGGTGTATCCGGTACCCTGTAACCGAGGATTTCCGTGGACGTCGCTCGCCCGCCCAAGAAGCAGACTGGCCGCAACATCGGCATCGGCGCTGGCGTGGTGGCGCTGGTCTTCCTTGTCTGGTTTTTCTGGCGGATGAAGCCGGCCGACCCGACGTACGACATGAGCTCCGGGGTAATGGATTCGGTCCGGCGCGGCGACCTGGTCCGTGAGGTGCGCGGTCCGGGCACACTGGTGCCGGAGCAGATCCAGATCGTCACGGCCCAATCCAACGCGCGCGTCGATCGGCTGGTGGCGCAATCGGGGCAGAATGTCGCGGTTGGCGATGTTCTCCTCGAGATGTCGAGCCCGGATCTGGAGATCTCGACCCTCAATGCCGATCAGAATCTCAACCAGGCCAAGGCGACGCTGCTCTCGCTTCGGACATCGTTGCGGAGTAACGAGCTGGCGCAGCAGGGGACCGTCGCCACCATGCACACGCAGTATGTTCAAGCGCTCAACGATGCCACCGCGTCGGACACGCTGGTCAAGCTTCACCTGATCTCGGTATTCGACGCCACCAACAAGCACAACCTCGCCGATGAAATGACCTCGCGGCTCCACTACGAGCAGCAGCGGCTCGACGACATGATCAAGTCCGACCCGGATCAGCTCAAGTCGGCCGAAGCCAACGTGGCGCAGCTGACCCAGATCGCGGCGTTCTACCACGAGCGCCAGAAAGATCTGACCGTCCGGGCCCCTTCACTGGGTGTGGTGCAGGGGCTGACGCTGCAGCAGGGACAGTTCGTGACCGATGGCAGTACGCTGCTCAAGATCGTACAACCCGGCAAGCTCAAGGCGGTGCTGCAGATTCCTGAGTCGCAGGCCAAGGACGTCGTGGTCGGGCTGCTGGCCTCGATCGACACCCGAAGCAACGGTCTGATCGCCGGACACGTCTCACGCAAGGATCCGTCGGCGGTGGCCGGCACGGTCACCATTGACGTGGCGCTCGAAGGCGCCTTGCCGCCGGGGGCTGTGCCGGATCTCAGCGTCGACGGCACGATCCAGATCGAAAAGCTGCATGACGTGCTGTACACCGGCCGCCCGAGCTACGGAGCGGCGACCGGTCAGGTGGGGCTGTTCAAGATCGCGGACAATGGCCACGCGGCCGTACGCACCCAAGTGGTGCTCGGTCGCAGTTCGGTGACGGCGGTGGAAGTGATTCGTGGCCTGGCCGCTGGCGACAAGGTGATCCTGTCCGACATGAGCCAGTTCGATAACGTGGACCGCGTACGACTCAAGCAATAGGAGCAGACCATGGTAAACGCCGGTGAGCCGTTGATTCAGCTGCAGGGCATCAAGAAGGTCTTCTATACCGATGAAGTTGAAACGCACGCGCTGGCTGACGTGCACCTCGAGATTGCCCAGGGCGAGTACGTCGCCATCGGCGGACCGTCGGGCTGCGGCAAGACGACGCTGCTCTCGATCCTCGGCCTCCTCGACACGCCAAGCGACGGCGGCTACATCCTTGATGGCCGTCCCGTGGCGGGGCTCGATGCCGCCGAACGCGCGCGGGTTCGCAATCGCCAGATCGGCTTCATCTTTCAGGCCTTCAACCTGATCGGCGACCTCACCGTCTACGAAAATGTTGAACTGCCGCTGACCTATCGCGGCATGAGTGCCGGCGAACGGAAGGAGCGGGTTCACGCGGCGCTCGAGCGCGTCGGCATGGCCCATCGCGTGCGCCATTTCCCAGCCCAGCTCTCCGGCGGTCAACAGCAGCGCGTCGCTGTTGCTCGCGCCGTCGCCGGCGATCCGGCCATTCTCCTGGCCGACGAACCGACCGGTAACCTCGACTCGGTCAACGGTGAAGCGGTGATGGACCTGCTGCGCGAACTGCACCGCAACGGCGCCACCATCTGCATGGTGACCCACGATCCGCGCTACGAAGCGCACGCGGACCGGTCCATTCACCTGTTCGACGGTCGCGTGATCGACGAAAAGGCCGCCGAGGCGCTGCATGTGCCGTGAGGTTCTCGGCTGATGGCTGATGGCTGATCTCAACGTCGTCAATCTCCCCGCGCCGCCGGGGAGATCGGGCTTCACTCGACGCAGCCATCAGCCATCAGCCATCAGCCATCAGCCGCTAGCCCAGCTATCAGCCACAACAACACCTGACGACGTTCCGCTCCAACCGCCCCACCCTTTCGCTGGACGACGAATGATCTCGCTGCACGACGTCGAAAAGAGCTACGCCCTGGCCGGCGGTCGCAGCTACGTGCTGCGCCGCATCAATGTCACCATCAAGCAGGGCGAGTTCGTCACGATCATGGGGCCGTCGGGTGCCGGAAAGTCCACGCTCCTTGCCGTACTGGGCATGCTCGATGGCGCCTGGACCGGCGAGTACACCCTGCATGATCACGCCGTGCACAAGCTTGATGCCAAGAAGCGGGTGGCGCTCCACAAGCAGTACGTCGGTTTTGTCTTCCAGCAGTATCACCTGCTGGATGACCTGACTGTCGCGGAGAATCTCGACATTCCGTTGTCGTACCGCGACATCCGGAAGTCCGAACGGCAGGCGATGGTGGCTGACACGCTCGATCGCTTCGGCATCGTCGGCAAGAAGGATCTCTACCCGGCCCAGCTCTCCGGCGGCCAGCAGCAATTGGTGGCCGTGGCGCGTGCAGTGATTCACAAACCGACGCTGCTGCTGGCTGATGAACCGACCGGCAATCTCCATTCGGCGCAAGGCCAGGAGATCATGGAACTCTTTGCCCAGCTCAACAAGGCCGGAACAACAGTGGTGCAGGTGACCCACTCGGAGCGCAATGCGGAATACGGCAACCGGATCATCAACCTGAAGGATGGCTGGGTGGTCGACCCATGACGAACGTGCCGTACGATCTCCGGTACGCGCTTCGAGCCCTCCGGCAACGGCCGCTCTTCACTGCAATCGCAATCGTCACCCTTGCGCTCGGTATCGGCGCCACAACCACGTTGTTCGCCGTCGTCAACGCGGTGCTCCTTCGACCCCTGCCGTACCCGCATCCCGACCAGATTGTCGCTATCACGACGATCGACAACAACGGTGGGGATCACATCAGTGCCGCGGCTTCTGACATCCTTGCCTGGCAACGTCAGGCGCGGTCGCTGACCCTCATCGCGCCTTACACTACCATATCGGCTGTATTCATAGATGGACATGGCGGTGACCCAGTCCAGCTCGCGGGCATTCGCGCTGCCGCCGAGCTTTTTTCCGTGCTCGGCGTCCATCCACTGCTCGGGCGCCTCTATCGTGCCGACGAAACGGCGGCTGGCAACTCCGACGTGGTCGTCCTGGGCCGCGGCTTCTGGCAACGTGCGTTTGGGGCCGACAGCAGCATCGTTGGTCGGGTCATTGGCTTGGGCGATCGACGGTATACGGTGATCGGTGTGATCGGCGATCTTGGACCGTTAGCTCCAGACGTCGCCTACGTGGCGCCGCTCGCGATCCAGGCGCCGACCGGGGAGTATGACTACTTCTATCGGGTCGTGGCCCGCCTCAATCCCGGCCGATCCGTGGCCGCTGCGACGGCTGAAATGACCGCGATTCATCGTGGCCAGGATGCGTCGCGCAATCAGTCACAGCGGGGCGGTAGCGCCCGGGTTGTCACCTTGCATGATCACCTCGTTGGAAGTGTTCGCACGGCATTGTTGCTGCTCTTTGGTGCGGTAGTCTTTCTGTTGTTGATTGCCTGCGGCAATGTCGCCAACCTGATGCTCGGGGTGGCGGCATCACGCCAGCAGGAGATTGCCGTGCGCATCGCGCTCGGTGCGAGTCGTTGGCGCCTGATGCGCCAACTCTTACTGGAGAGCCTTCTGCTCGCCGGTGGTGGTGCGGCGCTCGGCATGGTGTTGCCTGTCTGGGCACTCCAGCTCTTTATTCGCCTCAGCCCGCGCAGCATCGCCGGCGTTACCGACCTCCACGTCAATGGCTCCATTTCGCTCTTTGCCATTGGCATCGGTGTGACGACGGGTGTGCTGTTCGGGATATTACCGGCGTGGACCGGCTCGCGAATCACCGCACTGAGTGCGCTTGCCGGTAGTGGCGCCCGACTGACGAGCACGGTGGCCCAGCATCGAGTGCGCGGCGCCCTGGTCATTGGCGAAATCGCCATCGCGCTCGCTCTGCTTACCGGAGCTGGGCTGCTGACGCGCAGCTTCATCAACGTGCTGGCCGTGGACGTCGGATTCCAGCCGGCCCACCTCGGCGCAGCGGCGGTGTACCTGCCGCACGGCAGATATAGCGACAGTACGGCGCAGATTTTCCTGCGCGAGTTGCGAGACCGGGTACAGGCTCTTCCTGGCGTCCAGGCTGCCGCGTTGAGCGACGTGGTGCCGACGCAGGGCTTCGCGATGACCACGTCGCTGGCGGCATTCACCGGTGGCAGCGACTCAACACAGATTGCCGTGGGTACTGTCGGTCGGGACTTCCCCGGCGTCGTTGGTCTGGGCTTACTCGCTGGGCGTGTCTTCAGGCCTTCGGATCAGCCAGGATCAGCTCTTGCCATGTTGCTCAGCCGTTCGGCCGCGCGGCTCTTCTTTCCGAACGGGCCTGCCGTGGGCGGTCGCGTGCGCCTGCCGGCGGGTATCGATGGTTCGCTGCGTACGGCAACCGTGGTCGGCGTCGTCAAGGATATGCCACAACAGGGCAGGGATGTCACGCCGATGCCACAACTCTACCTCGATGGTGATCAGCTCGGCGATGCCGGATCGACCGTTGTCGTCCGGTCTACCCAACCAGCCGGGGCGCTCGAATCGATGATTCGCCACGCTGTCGCGACAATCGATCCGCGTCAACCGCTCAGTTCGTTCGAGATGCTCGACGACAATCTTGCCCAGTCCGTCGCCCCGCGGCGGCTGAACTTCTTGCTGATCGACGTGTTCGCGCTGGTCGCACTTGTGCTGGCGGCGCTCGGACTCTACGGCACGATGGCCTTCCAGGTCGGCCAGCGCACTCGCGAGATGGGGATTCGCATGGCGCTCGGCGCTGACGCACGATCGGTGCGGATGCTGGTCTTTCGGCGCGGCATGGCGCTCGCTCACGCCGGCATTGTCCTCGGCCTGCTGATCTCCGCCGCGATTGCCCAAGTCCTCGCGAGTCTGCTGTACGGCGTCGGCAGCCGCGATCTGTTGACCTATCTCGGAGCCCCCGTCGTCCTCCTTTTCGTGGCGGCCGCGGCCTGCACTGTGCCGGCGCGCCGCGCGACAAGCGTCGATCCGGTTGTCGCCCTGCGGGAGGGGTGAATGCGCCACACCTCGTCATCCAACGACCTGGCTCGTGACACCCGCTGTGTTGTTCGCTGACATCCGGCTGGCTCTCCGCTCGCTGCGGCACGCGCCGGCATACGCCGCCACGTCCATCCTTACTCTCGCGTTCGGGATCGCGCTGGTCACCGCGGCCTTTGCGCTGATTGATGGCGTCCTGATTCGCCCGCTGCCATTCACTGCTGCCGACCGCATCGTCGTCTTGTTGCAGCGCAACACCGAGGGCCGGTCCAGCGGCGTTTCCTATCCCAACTTCACTGATTGGCAGCAGCAGGATTCCGCCGGCGCCTTCGTTGCCATGGCCTACGCTCGGGGTCGTGGCACCACGCTGCAACTCCCTGCTGGCCCGCAGCCGGTCATCGCGGCCTTCGTGTCACCGCACTTTTTCCAGGTTACGCAGCCAACCATGCGGCTGGGTCGCACCTTCAGCGAGGCGGAAGAGCGCGGTGGCGAGCACGTCGCCGTGCTGTCGTTCGAGACCTGGCGCGATCAGTTCGGCAGCGACCCCGCCGTGCTCGGTCGCACGGTGCCGCTCGCGGAAGGGACCTTCACCGTCGTCGGTGTCGTGGCCAAGGGGGCGACGTATCCCGAGTTCGCAGGCATCGTCCTGCCGCTCGCTACGATCGCCGCGACCGAACGTGTCCTCTCGGCTCGTGATTTCGGTGCGGACAGCCGCGCGATCGGCCGCCTGGCGCCCGGTGCGACGGTTGCGCGGGCTACGACCGAGCTGAGTGCCATTGCCGGCCGGCTCGCCCAGGCCTATCCCGCCGCCGACGCCGGGTGGACCACCGCGACCGTCGCTCCGCTGCGCGACATCCTGCTCGGCGACGCGCCGTCGCGGCTACTCATCATTGGCGTCGCGATGGCGCTGGTCCTGCTGATTGCCTGGGTCAACGTCACCAACCTCACCCTGATCCGGGCAACGGCTCGGCAGCGTGATTTCGCCATCCGCACCTCGCTCGGAGCGTCGCGCGCCGATGTCATTCGCCAGTTGCTCGCCGAGCAGCTGGTCATCGCCACCGTCGCAGCGGCGCTGGGTGCCCTTGCCGCAACCTGGGTGCTTGGTCTCGTGCGCGGCTTTGCCGCAGGCACTCCGGGCGCCGACAGCGTCGGCATCCACGGACGCGCGCTGCTTTTTGCTGTTGTCCTGGCCGCCCTCTCTGCGGTGGTGATCGGGGCGCTCCCCGCGCTGCGCGCGTCACGTGTCGATCTCACCGAGCCGCTCAAGGAAAGCACGGCTGGCAGCGGCAGCAGTGCAAGGCAGCAACAGGTGCGCGCGCTCCTTGTGGTCGCCGAGATTGCGCTGGCGCTGATGCTGGTGATCGCTGCCGGCCTGCTGGTTCGCAGCTTCTGGCGCCTGAATCATGAGAGCCCGGGGTTCAACACGCACGGTCTCGTCGCGATCGACATCTCCCCACCAGGCACGCGTTACACCGAACCAGCTCAGACTGGCGCCTTTTACACGCAGGTGCTGAACGCCGTCCGTGCGGTCCCGGGTGTTGAACAGGCAGCGCTCTCGAATCACTTGCCACTGAACGGCGCTGCCCTGACGACCGAAGTCGGCATCCCGGGTCGGTCGGCCGACGCGCAGCACGAGCCGACAGTCCTCTTCCGGACGCTCTCTCCCGAATATCTGAGCACCATGGCGATTCCGCTTCGCCGCGGTCGCAACTTCACGCCGGCCGACCTGACGAGCGGCACGGCCGTGCTGGTCAATGAGACCTTTGCGCGCACGTTCTGGCCCGGCGCCAATCCGGTCGGTCGTGCCGTGATGCTTCACAAGTCAGCGCAGGGTTTCGCCGACATGGGGGAGCCGCTTCCCGGCACTGTTGTCGGCGTGATCGGTGATGTCCGCCATTTCGGGATCGGCACCACGCCAGTCGCCGAGATCTACATCCCGTACCTGCGTAATCCCTGGTCACACATGGTGGTCATCGTGCGGGCGCACAGCGATCCCACCGCGCTGATTCCTGCGTTGCGTCGAGCAATCCTGTCCGTCGACCCGGCTACCGTCACCACAGGTGGTGTCCTCGGTGGATTTGCGATTGTCGATGACATCCGTGATGGCGGCGTCTCTGGTCAGCGATTCGACATGTTGCTGCTGGGCGGCTTCGCGCTCTGTGCACTGCTCCTGTCGAGTGTCGGGATCTACGGCTTGATGGCGTATGCCGTCGCCCAGCGCACCCGGGAGATGGGAATCCGCATGGCGCTCGGCGCACGGGGCGCCGACGTGCGTCGGCTGGTGCTCCGCGGTGGCGCACTGTTGGTGGGTACCGGAGTCGTGGTCGGCCTGGTCGCTGCGTTTGCACTGACCCGGTTGCTTGGCTCGCTCCTGTACGGCGTACCGGCAACCGATCCCGTCACCTTCGTCGCCATGACCGCGTTGCTGGCTGCGGTTGGACTGGTGGCGTGCTATGTACCGGCCTGGCGCGCCAGCCAGGTCGAGCCGGTTGAGGCATTGCGGGGCTGAAGCAGTCGCAGCAGGTGGAGCATGCCTGTCACTGATCAGGGAGTGAAATCGATGAACACGATCTGGCAGGACCTCCGCTATGCCGTGCGATCGCTCCGCCAACGGCCGCTGTTCACCGCCATCGTGGTGCTGACGCTCGGGCTCGGCATCGGCGCCAACACGGCGATTTTCAGCGTGCTTGACGCCGTCGTGCTGCGCCCGTTGTCCTATCATCAACCGGATCGCCTGGTCGAGATCCTTCGCGGCGGCGGCAATACCTCGATCTCGTTCCCCAATCTGCGCGACCTGCGGGCCCGGGCCCGGACGTTCAGCCAGATGGCGACGTTCCGCTATTGGCTGTTCAACCTGAGCGGTACCGATCACCCGCAGAGCCTGCTCGGCGTTTATGTCGGTGACTCGTTGTTTGCCACGTTACAGGTGCAGCCCTTGCTTGGCCGGCTCTTTTCGCCGGGGACCGAATCGCCCGCTTATCCGCGGGAAGTCGTGCTCAGTTACTCGTTGTGGCGGAGTCGGTTTGGCAGCGACCGTCAGGTAGTGGGGACGGTCGCCACCATCGATGGCCTGCCAACCACCATTGTTGGTGTGCTGCCGGAAGCGTTCCGATTTCCCGACCTGGTGCCCGCGTCGGCACCGCTGCCTTCTCGCATACCCGACGTCTACCTCCCGGTCAGCGCGCAACTGCCATCCGACCGTGACAATCGCGGCGACGACAACTACTGGGTGCTGGCCAGGCTGGCGCCGAGCGTCACGCTCAAGGGCGCGGCGGCTGACCTGGCGCGCGTCTCCGCGACGCTGGCTCGCGACTATCCCGCCGACAACAAGCATCTGACCCTCGCACCGGTTCCCCTGCAGCAGCAGATCACCGGCGACGTCCAGCGCCCGCTCGGGATTCTTTTCGGCGCGGTGGCGCTGGTCCTGCTTATTGCCTGTGCCAACGTCGGCGGCCTGCTGCTCGCTCGCGCGGTCGAGCGCCGGCTTGAGATCAGCGTCCGCCGTGCGCTCGGTGCCTCACCCGCCCGACTCGCACGCCAGCTGCTGACCGAGAGTCTGGTGCTCGCGCTGCTCGGCGGGGCCGTGGGGGTAGTGTTGGCCGCCTGGGGTGTCGCGCTGCTGCGCGTCGTTGCCCCAGCCACGTTGCCAAGGATCGACGAAATCAGCGTTGACGGCCGTATCCTCCTCTTTGCACTGGTCGGCTCATTGGTGACTGGTGTGCTGTTCGGGCTGGCGCCGATTCTCCAGCAGCGCACCACCGGAATGGCCGGCGCGTTGCGGGACACCGGTCGCGTTGCGGGCGGCGGTGCATCGCGGCGCCTGCGATCGTGGCTCGTGGTCATCGAGGTCGCACTCGCCGTGGTGCTGTTGACCGGCGCTGGCTTGCTCTTCCGGAGTTTCGACTTGCTCCGCAACGTCAACCCGGGGTTCGACGGGTCGCGGGTGATGACGATGTTCACGCTGTTGCCATCGTCCCGCTATCCGGGCGAGGCCCAGATGGCGACCTTCGAGCGCCGCGCCCTTGCCGGCCTGAACAACATGCCTGGGGTCGAGAGCGCGTCGGCGATCAACACGCTGCCGATGACCAATCTGGGCAACAACACCACCGTCGATGTCGTGGGCCACATGGCCGAGTCACCTGCCGATAGGCCCGACGTGGCCTACCGCATTCTGGGTGGCTCGTACTTTCACACCATGGCCACGCCGATTGTTTCGGGCCGCGATTTTGTGATCGGGGACAGTGCCGGCGCGCCGCCGGTTGTCATCATCAATGAGGCCGCGGCGCGCAAGCTCTTTCCGGGTGACAATCCGATCGGTCATCAACTCATTGACTACAATCAAGGTGGGATGGCGCCGAAGACAATCGTCGGAGTCGTCGCCGATGTACATGGCATCAGCCTTGATTCGGCAGCCACGCCTGAAATCAACACGCCCTATCAGCAGGGCGCCGAAATGATGATCTCGCTTGCCATTCGCACTCGCGGCAATCCATACCTGCTCCTGCCCGAAATCCGCCACGAGCTCGCCACCATTGATCCCGACCAGGCGTTTTACGCCGAGCGCACGATGGCAGACCTGGTCAGCGCGTCACTTGCCATCCGGCGCTTTGACTTGCAGTTGCTCGGTGGTTTCGCTGGGCTCGCGCTGATACTCGCCATGGTCGGGCTCTATGGAGTGATCGCGTTCTCCGTCTCGCAGCGCACCCGGGAAATCGGCATCCGGACTGCCCTGGGCGCTGAGCGCGCCGGCATTGCGTGGCTGGTCTTGCGCGAAGGAGCCTGGGTCGGCGGACTCGGGGTCGCGCTCGGCGTTGTGGTCTCCATTGCCGCGACGCGGTTGATGCGCGCCCTGCTGTACCATGTCGGCGCCGCGGACCCCGTCACCTACCTTGCCGTGATTGCCTCACTTGCGGTTGTGGTCCTGGCGGCCTGCTATCTCCCGGCCCGCCGGGCGGCGCGGATCGATCCGGTGGAAGCACTCAGGGAATGATCGCGCTGCTGTGCGGGCCGCCGGCGCTCCGCTAGTCTTCCCCCATGCCCGCCACGCTCCTTCTGGCCGACGATGACCGCGATGTGCTCGAAGCCCTCGAACTGCTGCTGCGCAGCGAGGGCTATCGAGTCGAGACGGCACTCTCGCCGGCCGGTGTCCTCGCCGCCGTAACCGGCCGCGATTTTGACGCCCTCCTGATGGACATGAACTACACGCGCGATACCACCAGCGGTACCGAGGGTCTCGAGTTGTTGCAGCGCATCCAGCAGGCGGATGCCACGTTGCCCATCGTGGTCATGACGGCGTGGGGAAGCATCGAGGGCGCTGTCGCGGCGCTGCGGCTTGGCGCACGCGACTACATCGAAAAGCCGTTCGACAACACGCGGGTCCTGCAGGTGCTTCGCACCCAGGTCGAACTCGGTCAGGCGCTCCGGCGCAGCCAGCGCCTCGAAAGCGAGAACCTGGCGTTGCGCCCCCATGGGGCACCCCAGCTGATTGCAGATTCCGCCGCGATGCAGCCGGTGCTACGGCTGATGGAACGCATCGGTCCGTCCGATGCCAACGCCCTGATCACCGGCGAGCATGGCACCGGCAAGGAAGTGGTCGCCAACTGGTTGCACGCCGCATCGGCGCGCGCTGCGCGGCCGATGATCACGGTCAACCTCGGTGGTCTCGCCGACGGCGTCTTCGAAAGCGAACTCTTCGGTCACACCAAGGGCGCCTTCACTGATGCCAAGAGCGACCGCGTGGGACGCTTCGAGCTGGCGGACGGTGGCACGCTCTTTCTCGATGAAATCGCCAATCTCTCGCTGGCCCAGCAGGCCAAGTTGCTGCGGGTGCTGCAGACCGGCGAGTTCGAGCGGGTAGGCGCGTCGCGTACCCGTCGCGTCGATGTGCGGATCATTGCGGCCACCAACGCCGACCTCCGTGCTGAGGTCGCGGCCGGCCGCTTCCGGGAGGATCTTCTCTTTCGCCTCAACACCGTCGAGATCGACTTGCCACCGCTGCGCGCGCGGCGCGAGGATATTCCATTGCTCGCGCGCCATTTCCTGGCGCAGTTTGCCGCCCGGTATCGCCGTCCGGTCACCGGCTTCGCCTCCGACGGCATGCGCGCGTTGCTCGACTATCCCTGGCCGGGCAACGTCCGCGAACTGGCCCATGCCGTGGAACGCGCCACGCTGCTCGCGACGGGCGCCGAGGTCCATGCCGCCGATCTCAACTTCGCGGCGATCGCTGCGACCCCGCCGGCCCTGGATCAGATGTCGCTGGAGGACGTCGAACGCTTGTTGATCATCAAGGCGCTCGAACGTCATGCCGGCAATGTCTCGCTGGCCGCGCAAGCGCTCGGTCTGTCGCGCAGCGCCCTGTATCGCCGGCTGCAACGGCACGGGCTGTAGCACCGGCCATGCAGGCTTCCCATGAGCGCCAGGTCACTACGCTCACCCTGGTTGCCGGCGCGCCAGCGCTGATCGTGGCCCTGGTCCTGCTCTGGACTGGCAACTATGCCGCGCGAACCCAGTGGACCCTGACCATCGCGCTCGTGCTCTTCGCGATCGGGTGTACCGTCGTCATTCACGAACGGATCGTTCGACCCTTGCAGATGCTGTCGAACATGCTCGCGGCCATTCGCGAACAGGACTATTCGCTCCGGGCGCGGCATGCCAGTGCGGGCGATGCCCTCGGGCTCGCCATGCTGGAGCTCAATACCTTGATGGGCGAGTTACGCGAGCGGCGCCTTGGCGCGCTGGAAGCCACCGCGCTGCTGCAACGGGTGATGGCTGAGGTCGATGTGGCGGTCTGTGCCTTCGACGATCGCGCGGCGCTGCGGCTGATCAACGCCCGTGGCGAGCGCCTCTTCGGCCAGCCAGCCGAGCGCCTGCTGGGCCGTCGCGCCGACGAACTCGGCGTTGCCGACTGCCTTTCGGGAGATGCGCCGCGTCTGGTCGAACTCGACCTGGGTGGCACTCCCGGTCGCTGGGAGTTGCGGCGCGGCGCATTTCGGCAGGGCGGGCGGCCGCATCAGTTCATCATGCTCGCCGATGTCAGCCGCGCCTTGCGCGCCGAGGAACGACTCGCCTGGCAACGCCTGGTACGCGTGCTGGGGCACGAAATCAACAACTCGCTTACGCCGATCCGCTCGATCGCTGCGCGACTGAAGCAGCTGCTCGGCGCGGCGCCACCCGAAGGCGAATTGCGCGACGATTTCGATCGCGGCCTCGGCATCATTGCGTCGCGCTCCGAAGCGCTGGGTCGCTTTCTCGCGTCGTATACCCGCCTCGCCCGGCTGCCACCCCCGCGCATCGGTCGCGTCGACGTACCGCAGTGGGTCCAGCGTACCGTGCGTCTGGAAACGCGACTCGCCGTCACTGTCGTCCCGGGACCAGACCTGGTCCTGGCTGCCGACGGCGACCAACTCGATCAGGCCCTGATCAACCTGGTGGCCAATGCCGTCGACGCCGCACTCGCGACCGGCGGCGGCGTGCAAGTGGAATGGCACATCCTTCACGGCCGGCTGCGGCTGAACGTGATCGATGATGGGCCCGGCTTGCCCCCCTCGGCCAACCTTTTCGTGCCATTCTTCACGACCAAGCCGGGCGGCACTGGCATCGGACTGGTACTCTCCCGGCAGATCGTGGAGGCCCACGGCGGTACGCTCACACTGGTCAACCGGCCCGGGTTGCCTGGCTGCGACGCCACCGTCCTGCTGCCGCTCGCGGCTGACGGCGGTGACCCGGGCCGGGCACCTCTCTGACCGGGCCCGCCGGTCGTACTATTCCTCCATGCGCGTGCTCATTGTCGAAGACGATCCGGCCCTGGCCGACCTGCTGCGCCGCACGCTGCGGGAAGCGGCCATGGCCGCCGACATCGCCATCAATGGCGCCGCCGGTCTCACCGCCCTGGCAGTCAACGAGTACGATCTCGCTGTGCTCGATGTCGGGCTGCCCGACCTGGATGGCTTTGAGGTCTGTCGCCGTCATCGGGCTCGCGGCGGCCGCACGCCGATCCTGATGCTCACGGCGCGCACCGGTCTGGACGATCGCGTCCGCGGCCTCGACGCCGGCGCCGACGATTACCTCGCCAAGCCGTTTGCCGTGGAAGAACTGCTCGCCCGCTTGCGCGCCCTGGCGCGGCGGCCGGTCACGCCGCTCGGCGTGGTGTTGCAGTATGCCGACCTCGAACTCGACACCCGCGCGCTCGCGGCGCGGCGCGGTGGCGCAGCGATTCGCCTGACCGCGCGCGAGTATGCCTTGCTGGAATACCTGATGCGCAATCCCGAGCGCGTCGTCAGTCGCACCCAGATTCTGGAGCACGTCTGGGACGACAACTTCGATCCCGTCGCCAACGCGGTCGATGTCCTTGTCGGCCGCCTGCGCCGGCGAGTGCGTGCGGAAGGTCAGCCGATGCTGATCCATACCGTGCGTTCGCGAGGCTACATCCTCTCGGTTGCCGAACCTGCCGATGGCGCTTAGCCGCTTCCGGCTTCGCCTGCTCCGTGGCTTCGGGATTGCCTTCTTCGCCGGATCGATGATCCTCGAAGGCGGCAGTTACTGGTATGTCACATGGACCAATAGTTACGACTTCAATGAACGGTTGAAGGATGCCGCCCGCAGTGTCCGCTCCGTGATCGACGAAACCGGCCGGGTCGGTGTCGATAGCACGGTCTTTACCGGCGTGCAGCAGGCGATGGCCGATTACCGCCCTTCGAAACTGATATTTGTCGTGTACGACTCGACCGGGCAGCTGCTGGCCAGTGGCGGTTCGCGCGACCTGGTACACGTCACCCCAAGCGTCGATGACCTCCCCGACGTCGGTGACATCGCCTACATCCCGCTTGCCGGCCGTCTGCACCTGCGGATTGCGGCCGACACGGCCCATGGTCGGTATGTCGTTGCCGGCGCAACGACCGATGTCCTGCGCCGCACGCAGCGTCGCTTCTTCCTGCGCTTGCTGTATGCGCTCCCGCTCGCATTGCTGTTGGCGTTGGCGATTGGCTATCTGCTCGCCGGCTACGCGCTGGCTCCGATCGAGGCGCTTGGCCGCGCCGCCGAAGCGCTCGATCCCGGAGAACTTGCCGGGCGCCTCCCGGTGCACGATCGTCCCGACGAGCTCGACCGACTTGCCGTACGCTTCAACGTCCTGCTGGGCCAGATCCAGGCGTTGCAGGCGCAGTCGACTCACTTCCTGCGCGAAGTCGCCCACCAGATTCGTACCCCGCTCACCCTGGTGCTGGGCGAAACAGAACTGGTACTGGAGCGCGATCGGTCGTCCGACGATTACGTCCGTGCCCTGCGCCGGATTCACTCCGCTGCCGGCCAGATGACGCACCGGGTGCAGGATCTCCTGCTGCTGGCGCGCATGGAGGCGGGCGAACGGCCGCCCCTGAGGGATGCGGTCGAACTCGACGCCCTCGCCCTCGAGATCACCGACCTGTTCCGGAGCCGCGCCCACACCCTTGGCCAACACCTTGAACTCCAGAACGTCATGCCCTGCGAAGTCAGCGGCGACGAGGCTTTGTTGCGCGAGGCGCTGCTGGAAATGCTCGAAAACGCCTGCCGCCATGGTGACGCCAGCACGCCGGTGTCGGTCAGCGTCACCGCCGACGGCTCATTCGCCGTGCTCGAAGTCCGCAACGGTGGCGACCCGATCACCACCGCGCCGCGCGCTGTCGAGCGGACCGACGACGCGGGCCCGGCTGGTGGACTCGGACTGGCCATCATGCGCTGGATTGCCAGCGTGCATGGTGGCGAACTGCTGATTCGCCGCTCAGGCAATGACAATCTTGTCGGGTTGCGGCTGCCGCTTCGGCCGGGATCCGGGTGACAACGACCGGTCGGCCGGTCACCGTGCTGGTGATCGATGACGAACTGGCGATCCGTCGGGCGCTGCGTCACGGGCTCGAGCCCGCACACATCATCGAAGCGTCCACTGGACGAGAAGGAATTGACCTGGTCGCCTCCGCGCGACCGGATCTGGTCATTCTTGATCTCGGCCTGCCCGATACGACGGGCATCGATGTCTGCCGCGAGCTGCGCCAGTGGTCGCATACACCGATCCTCGTCCTCTCGGCCCGCCAGGCTGACGGCGAAAAGGTCGCGCTCCTCGATGCCGGCGCCGACGATTACCTCACCAAACCGTTCAGCACGGCGGAACTGCAAGCCCGTGCCCGCGCGCTGCTGCGCCGAGGGGCGATCACCGAGGCGAAGGGCGATCCGTGCATCGTCATCGGCGCATTGTCGCTGGACCTGACGGCGCGCGTGTTCTCCCGCGACGGCGAACGGATCCACCTGACGCCCATCGAGTGGGAGCTGCTGCGGGTGCTGATGATTCATGCTGGGCGCACCATGACGCACCAGCATCTCTTCCGCGAGGTCTGGGCCGGACGGCAGTTCGGCGATGCCCAGCAATACCTGCGCGTATATATCGCCCACCTGCGACGGAAGATCGAAGCGGATCCGCTGCGCCCGCGGTACATCGTGACCGAGCCAGGGGTGGGCTATCGATTCGCGGGGCCGGGCGAACTCAGCTGATGGCGAGCGCTCTCGGTCGCAAGGCGTGGCATTGGCTCCTGCTCTCGGCGATCGTCACCGGGCTGCTGTTGACGATTCGTGCGTCGCTCGACAAGGCCCATATCGCATTGGCCTACCTGTTGCTCGTGCTCGGCGCCAGCGCGCGCGCTGGCCATCTGGTGGGGCTGACGATCGCGGCGGTGACGTTTCTGTTGTTCGACTGGTTCTTTCTCCCGCCCTACAACACCCTTGGCATCGCCAAGCCACTCGATTGGTTCGTCCTGGTTGCTTTCCTGGTCGTCAGCGCCGTCGCCGCGCAGCTCCTGCGCGACGCGCAGACGGAAGCCCACGCCGCCCGCACCCAGACCGATCACGCCGAAGCGCTGCGCGAATCCGACCGCCTCAAGACCGCGCTGCTGGCGTCGGTGTCGCACGATCTGCGTACCCCGCTCACGACCATCAAGGCCCTCGCCCACGAACTCGCGCCGGCCGACGAACGCGCCTGGGTGATCGAAGCCGAGGCCGATCGCCTCAATCGGATGGTCGCGAATCTCCTGGACCTGTCGCGCTTGCAGGCACACGCCGTGACGATGCACCTCGACGTCACTGCGGTTGACGACCTTGTCGGCGCCACCCTGCAGCGTGTCTCCGGGGCCATGCCGCAGCGTACGATCATCGTGAGCTTGCCCGACGATGCCACGCTCCTGGTGGGTCGCTTTGACCTGGCTGCCTCGTTGCGAGTGCTGGTCAACCTGATCGACAACGCCCACCGACACGCACCGCTCACGTCGCCGATCGACATACGAGTCCGGCGTGCGGGCCCGGACATTCGTCTGGCGGTGGTCGACCGCGGACCGGGCGTTCCTGTGGCCGAAGTGGCCCGGATCTTCGAGGCCTTCTACCGGCCGGCATCCCGGAGCCCCGACATCGGCAGTGCCGGCCTCGGTCTCGCGATTGCCCGCGGGCTGGCTGAGGCGCAAGGCGGCACGCTGCACCACGAGGAGACCCTTGGCGGCGGGGCCACCTTTGTGCTCACCCTTCCTGCCGCCGACTTGCCCAGCGACTTCACGGACTGAGGCCGCGCGCTCGGACATTGTGAAATCTTAACGCCCGGCGCGGCATTCCTTGCGCGCCTTTTACCCCCCCATTGGTAGCATCCCTCCGCGGTATTACTCGGGGAGATGCGCAGTGCTCGACGTCGCTTATATCAGTGGCACCCTGATCTTCTTCGCAGTCATGTTGGGCTACGTCCGGGCGTGCGCGACGCTCGGTCGCCGCAGCAATGGTGGGGAAGAGCCGTCATGAGCGCCCTCAACGCGGTTGCTGCCTTGGTGGCGTTCGCGACGCTCGCCTATCTGGTCCACACCCTGTTGCGGCCGGAGCGGTTCTGAGATGACGGCCAACGGCTGGTTGCAGATTGCCTTCTTCTCGCTCTGTGTCCTTGCCATAGCAAAGCCACTCGGCCTCTACCTTGTACGGGTATACGACGGCCGGGCACGCTGGCTGGCGCCAATCGAGCACGTTGTCTACCGGGCCAGCGGCATTGATCCGGCAGAAGATCAGCATTGGACCGTCTACGCGACCGCGATGCTCCTCTTCAGTACGGCATCGATGCTGCTCACCTACGTCGCGCTGCGGCTCCAGCATCTGCTGCCGCTCAATCCGGAACAATTCCCGGCGGTCACCGCCCGCCAGGCCTTCGAGACGTCGGCGTCGTTCACGACGAATACCAACTGGCAGTCGTACGCCGGCGAGAGCGTCATGTCGTACTTCTCGCAGATGACCCAACTGGCGTTCCACAATTTCGCGTCCGCTGCGGTTGGCCTCGCCTGCGCCGTAGCTCTCGTGCGCGGTCTCGCCCGCAAGAGTGCCGGCAAGCTCGGCAACTTCTGGGTCGACACGGTGCGCGGCATCCTGTACATCCTGATGCCGCTCTCCGTGGTGGTCGCCCTGATCCTTGTGCAGCAGGGCGCGATCCAGAACTTCGCCAAGTACGTCGAGGTCACCACGCTGGAGGGTGCCAAGCAGGTCATCGCCATGGGCCCGGTGGCAAGCCAGGAGGCGATCAAGCAGCTCGGAACGAATGGCGGCGGCTTCTTCAACGCCAACGCGGCACATCCCTTCGAGAACCCGACGCCGTGGACCAACTTCTGGTCGATGTTCACGATTTTCATGCTTCCGTCGGCGCTGACATGCTTGCTCGGCCGGATGGTGAATAACCCGAAGCACGGCTGGGCCGTGTGGACCGCCATGTTCACCCTCTTCGTCGCCGGCGTCACAACCGCCTACTGGGCTGAGGCGCGCGGCAACCCGATCCACGCCGCTCGCGGAATCGACCTGGCAACCACGGCGACGAGTCCGGGCGGCAACATGGAAGGGAAGGAGGTGCGCTTCGGGATCGCGAACTCCGCGCTCTATGCCACGGTCACCACCGATGCATCGTGCGGGGCCGTCAACGCCATGCACGACTCCTTCACGCCGATCGGTGGCCTGGTGCCGCTCGCCAATATCCAGCTTGGCGAGGTCGTGTTCGGTGGCGTGGGCGCCGGGCTGTACGGCTTGCTGGTGATGGCGGTGCTCACCGTCTTCATCGCGGGCCTGATGGTCGGCCGTACCCCCGAGTACCTCGGCAAGAAGATTCGCGCGCGCGAGGTCCAGATGGCAATGCTCTACGTGCTGGTCTTTCCGGCGGCGATCCTGATCATGTCCGCGATGTCGGTGCTGCTCGCACCGGGGCTCGCCGGACTCAACAACGCCGGGCCTCACGGACTCTCCGAGATCCTCTACGCCTTCACGTCAACGGCCGGGAACAATGGCAGCGCGTTCGCTGGCCTGACCGGGGCGACGTACTACTACAACACCACCCTCGGTCTGAACACGCTCATTGGCCGATTCGCCATGCTGGTGCCCATGCTCGCGCTGGCGGGCTTTCTCGCTGAGCA
This sequence comes from Gemmatimonadales bacterium, assembly GCA_036499125.1. GTDB lineage: Bacteria > Gemmatimonadota > Gemmatimonadetes > Gemmatimonadales > GWC2-71-9 > Palsa-1233. The sequence goes on along the minus strand of DASYEH010000002.1, from coordinate 27,593 downwards.
GCAGCCGGCGCCCGAATCGGCTGGCAGCTTTCCCGTAACGACGCCGCTCTTTGTCGTCCTGCTCATCGGCGTCGTGGTGATCGTGGGTGCCCTGACGTTTTTCCCGGCGCTATCACTCGGGCCCATTGTTGAGCACCTCATGATGGCGAATGGAGTGCGTTTCTAGCATGACACTCTCGCGGCGCCCGTTATTTGACCGGCCGATTGTCCAACGCGCACTGGTCGATGCAGCAATCAAGCTGGATCCACGGCACATGGTGCGGAATCCCGTGATGTTCGTGGTACTGATTGGCAGCGCCATGACCACCGTGATCCTGGTTGGCGATATCGTAGCCGCTCGCGGCCCGATCGGGTTCACCCTCCAGATCACGATTTGGCTCTGGTTCACTGTGCTGTTCGCCAACTTCGCCGAGGCGATGGCCGAAGGCCGCGGCAAGGCGCAGGCTGACGCCCTGCGCAAGAGCCGTCAGGACACCCAGGCGAAACGCGTCTCAACCGCCGCCGCACGCGACACCTTTGTGGTGGTCGCAGCGGGCCAGCTTCGGGCGGGCGACCTGGTCGTCTGCCTTCCCGGCGACATCATCCCCGGTGATGGCGACGTCGTCGAGGGTGTCGCGTCGGTCGACGAGTCCGCGATTACCGGTGAGTCGGCCCCGGTTGTGCGCGAATCAGGCGGTGATCGTTCGGCGGTCACTGGCGGCACCAAGGTTCTCTCGGACTATCTCGTGATTCGAATCACCGCCAACCCTGGCGAAACGTTTCTCGACCGGATGATTGCGCTGGTCGAGGGCGCCAAGCGCCAGAAGACCCCCAACGAGATTGCGCTCACCATCCTCCTGTCGGGCCTGACGATAGTCTTCCTGCTCGCGGTGGTCACCTTGCAGCCTCTGGCGATCTATTCCGGAGGCGCCGTCCCGATCCCGGTCCTGATTGCGTTGCTCGTCTGTCTCATTCCGACCACCATCGGTGGGCTGTTGTCGGCCATCGGCATCGCCGGCATGGATCGAATGATTCAACAGAACGTGATCGCCACCAGCGGTCGTGCCGTCGAGGCCGCCGGCGATGTGAACACGCTCCTGCTCGACAAGACCGGCACGATTACCCTCGGCAACCGGCAGGCGGTCGCATTCCTGCCGGTGCAGGGTGTCACCATCGAGCGCCTTGCCGATCGGGCCCAACTCGCTTCGCTCCCCGATGAGACGCCCGAGGGACGCAGCATCGTGGTGTTAGCCAAGGAGCAGTTCAACCTGCGCGGACGGACGGTCGGCCGGACAGACGGCGAGCCGGCGACGACCTTCGTGCCGTTCTCTGCCATGACGCGGATGAGTGGTATCGATGTCGGTCCTGTACAACTCCGCAAGGGGGCCAGCGACGCCATTACGCGCTGGGTCCAGGCCGGTGGCGGCAGCGTCAGCGTCGAACTCGCCGGCATCGTGGAGCAGATCGCCCATCAGGGCGGTACGCCGCTCGTGGTGGCCGAACACGACACTGACGTCGCACGGGTCCTCGGCGTGATCTATCTCAAGGACATCATCAAGGGCGGTATGCACGAGCGGTTCGACCGGCTCCGCGCGATGGGCATCCGCACGGTCATGATCACCGGTGATAATCCGTTGACGGCTGCTGCGATCGCCCGCGAAGCCGGCGTGGATGACTTTCTGGCCGAAGCGACGCCCGAGGACAAGCTCGCGCTGATTCGCCGGGAGCAGCAGGGTGGCCGCTTGGTGGCGATGGCCGGTGACGGCACCAACGACGCCCCGGCGCTCGCACAAGCCGACGTCGGTGTCGCCATGAACACGGGGACCCAGGCCGCCCGCGAGGCCGGCAACATGGTCGACCTCGACTCCAACCCGACCAAGCTGATCGAAGTGGTCGAAATCGGAAAACAGCTGCTCATGACCCGCGGCGCGTTGACGACGTTCTCCATCGCCAATGACGTCGCCAAGTACTTCGCGATCATCCCGGCCATGTTTGTCGCCACGTACCCGGTGCTCAACACGCTCAACATCATGCGACTGCATTCGCCCCAGTCGGCGATTCTCGCCAGCGTGATTTTCAACGCGCTGATCATCGTCGCCCTCATCCCGCTGGCGCTCCGCGGCGTGCGCTACCGCCCAACCGGTGCCGCGGCGATCCTCCGCCGTAATCTCTGGATCTACGGTGGTGGCGGCATCGTCCTGCCGTTCCTCGGCATCAAGGCCCTCGACATGACCCTCGTCTTTCTGCGGCTGGTCTGACCATGCTTGCCAGACAGCTCCGTCCCGCTCTGGTGCTGACGCTTGTGCTCTGTGCCATCACTGGCGTGCTCTACCCGGCGGTGATCACCGGCCTCAGCCAGCTCCTCTTTCCGCGACAGGCGAACGGCTCGCTTGTCACAGTCCACGGGCGCGTCGTCGGCAGCGCGCTGATCGGTCAGGCCTTTACTCGGCCGGGGTACTTCCACCCGCGGCCATCGGCGGCGGGCAACGGCTATGACGCGACCGCGTCCGGCGGTACCAACAAGGGGCCGACTGACCGCAAGCTCGCCGACACGCTGATCGCCGGTGCGGTCGCCCAGGTCGTCAAGGAGGACGCGGCCCAGCCGGGCCACATCCCCGCCGACATGGTGACCAGTTCCGCCTCCGGGCTCGACCCCGATATCTCGCCGGCCAATGCGTTCCTGCAGGTCGCGCGCGTGGCCCGTGCGCGCGGGGTCGACAGTGCCCGCGTGCGGGCGCTAGTTGATCACCACATCACTGGCCGGCAGTTCGGTTTCTTCGGCGAACCTCGCGTCAACGTCCTGTTGCTCAACATCGCGCTGGACAGCGTCGCGCCGGTTGGTGCCGGCTTACACTGAGGGAGACTGTCGTGTCTTCGCTGGTGCGGTCCGTTGCTGCGTCCTGTCTCTTTGCGCCGTTGTCGCTCGCCGGTCAGTCACCGGATTCGTCCGCGCACGGTGCGTCCACCACGATCAGCGGGTACCTGACGACCAGCTATACCGCCGCGACCCGCAACGTGGGCGGAGTGATTGTCGGTCGCCTGTACGGTCGGAACCAGGATCAGTTCATGGTCAATGTCGCTGACATCGTGTTCGAGCGGGTCGCCGCCACCGATCGCTGGGACGCCGGCGTCCATCTGGAGCCAACGTTCGGTACCGACGCTGCGGTCGTGAAATCGGCTGGACTCGATCTCGGCGCGGATGCGGATATCTGGCAGGCATATGTCACCCTCAACCTGCCGTATTCGAAGCGGTCGTACTTCCAGGTCAAGGCTGGCAAGATGGCGACACTCATGGGCGTCGAGGCGTTCCAGGACGTGCAGAATCCCACCCTGGAGGTGGGCAACCAGGACATCTTCCTCGAGCCGTTTACGGAAACCGGTGCGGAGCTTGACGGCAAGTTTGGCGCGAAGCTCGACGCCGAGCTGCGCATCAGTAACGGCTGGGACCTGGTGGTCGACGACAATCGGGCGAAGAGTTTCACGCTCCGACTCGGTATTGCGCCCGACGCCGCGACGACGATCGCACTGACCGGCTACACCGGACCCGAGCAGGCCGGCAACACCGACCATGCGCGCCGCGGTGCCGATCTCGTCGCATCGCGTCAGTTCGGTTCGGTGACTGCGTGGCTGCAACTCGACTACGGCCAGGAAGCGGATGCAGCTGCCACCGGTGACAACGCCAGATGGTCGGCCATCGGCGCATGGTTGCGTGCCAACCTGTCGCCGAAGAGTGCGCTGGGGTTTCGCGCCGATTACCTGGACGATCGCGACGGCGCCCGGACGTCCGGCGTCCTGGGCTTTCCCGTCAATCGGGGACAGACGTTGACCTCGCTGACCGGGACGCTCACCCTCAAGTATTGGCCCCGGGCGCTGGTGCGTCCCGAGGTGCGCTACGACCGCTCCACATTGCCGGTGTTCGATGGCCACACCGATCAGCTCTCATTGGCGGTCGGCTTCTCGGTGCTCTTCTGATGACTCGCCATCGCGCACTGCTCGCCGCTGACTCCTCCTTTGCCGATCTCGTACAGACGCGCAGGCGGGGCCGCTTCAAGGTCTATGTCGGTTTCGCGGCCGGGACCGGCAAGACCTACCGGATGCTGGTCGAGGCGCATCAGCTGAAGCAGCGCGGTGTCGATGTCGTGATCGGTCTTGTCGAAACCCACGGCCGCGTCGAAACGGACGCGCAGCTGCATGACCTCGAAGTCGTGCCGCGCCGGCGCGCCAGCTATCGCGGCGTCCTGCTCGACGAAATGGACCTCGCCGCAGTTGTCGCCCGTCAGCCGCAGGTCGTCGTCGTCGACGAACTCGCTCACACCAATGTGCCCGGGGCGGCTCACGCCAAGCGCTGGGAGGATGTGGTCGCCCTGCTCGACCAGGGGATCAGCGTGATCTCCGCCGTCAACGTGCAGCACCTCGAATCGCTCAACGACATCCTGCAGCAGACACTCGGCGTCACGGTGCGCGAGACCGTGCCCGATTGGGTCGTTGGCCTGGCGGAGCAGGTGATCAATCTCGACATCTCGACTGAAGACCTGCGCCAGCGCCTGCTGGACGGCAAGATCTATGTAGCCGACAAGATCGCGGCCGCGCTCACCGGATTTTTCACCGAAGACAACCTGGCAACGCTCCGCGAACTCGCGCTGCGTGAAGTTGCCAGTGCCGTCGATCGCGAGCGGCGCGACAATCCGCTGACCAGCGGAGCCAGCAGGATCCCTTCGGTCGATCGACTGATGGTCGCGATGTCGAGTCGTGGTACCGACGCCAGCGTCTTGTTGCGCAAGGCCAGCCGGATCGCTGGGCGGCTCAACCGCGATTGGTACTGCGTCTACGTCCAGACGCCGGATGAACATGTCACCCGGATCGACGCGGCGACGCAACGCGAGTTGCTGGAAAACATCGAGCGGGCCCAGCGCATGGGCGCCGAGGTCGTCAAGCTCGTCGATGCGGACGTCCCTGGTGCGCTCCGCACCTTTGCCCGTGAGCGCGGCGTGACGTTGCTCATCGTGGGCCAGCCACGGCGCTCCTGGTGGCAGCATCTCTGGCGGCCGCCCGTGATCAGGAGCCTGCTGGCGAATCGCAGCGGCCTCGATATCCTGGTCGTCTCGCCGCCAGCGGAGCCCGCCGCGTGAAACCCGGAGCCATTGCCGAAGCAGCGCGCCCGGCCTCCCGCGTCGACGAGTATGCCGTGCTGCTCGATGAAACGACCGCGGCCGTGCGCGGGCAGCTGGTCGAGGCACGTCTGGCGTTGCACATCGTCCTTGAGCAGCAGTTCGGCCCGCTCAACGACCACCAGGAAGAGTTGCTTGAAAGTGCCCGGGCCAGCATGGTGCTCGCCGAGGACGACCTGCGCCGCCTGCAGCAGATCGCCGAGCTCGATCACGGATCGCTTGCGGCGCGCCGCGATAATGTGAACATCGGTGACGTGGTGCGCGCGCTGCAACCCGGACTTGAGGCCGACGCCAGCCACACCCGCGTCGCGCTCATCCTCGATATCGCGCCTGCCCTCCGGCCGGTGCCGGGGGATCGAGTCCGCCTGCAGCTGGCGCTCGCGCTCCTGCTGGGCCAGATGACCCGGCGAGGTGGTACCGCCGGCCCGATCATCCTCTCGGTCGACGACGATCAGTCCGGCGTGGCTGTCGCGGTGACCGGCGCGTTGCCGCCCCGCCTCGACGCCGACGTCGCCTTGGCGAGCAGGATTATCGCAGCCCATGGTGGAACGATCGAGACGCGCCCCGATCGGACCGTCATCGTGCTGCCGCGCCCCGCCTCCTGAGCGCCCCGGATCATTCCCTTTCCCACCCCACCGCCCGGCCTTAGCTTCTACCCTCCACTCAGGAGCTTCCATGGCCGACGACCAGCTGACCTCGATTCCTCCCGCCCGCGCTGCGGCGGAACTCGCCAAACTCTCCGCCGCGCACAAGGCGGGTGAGCTCAACAAGCACGAGTATGAGCACAAGTTCGCACGGATGATCGGCGAACTGCGCGATCGTCGTGTCTCCGGCACGCGCGCCGAGATTCTCGCCGCGGTCGAGCCACTGCGTCTCGACGGCACCATTTCCGACGCCGAGTACGATCGCTTCGTGTCGCAGCTCGGGCTGCTCTGATCCTGGCATCCTGATGAGCGCTGTGACCCGTCGATCCACGCCGACTGTGCTGATCGGCGGCGTGGCTGTGGGGTCGGCGCATCCGGTGGTGGTGCAGTCGATGACCAACACCGACACCGCAGACATCCCCGGCACCATCGCCCAGGTGGCACTCCTGGCGCGCGCTGGCAGTGAACTCGTCCGCGTCACCGTGAACAACGACGCGGCCGCCGCCGCGGTCCCCGCCATCGTGCAGGGACTCGCCACTCGTGGCATCACCGTGCCGATCGTCGGCGATTTCCATTACAACGGACACCTGCTGCTGACGCGCTTTCCCGAGTGCGCCCGCGCCCTGGCGAAATACCGGATCAATCCTGGTAACGTCGGTGGCAAGCGCCACGACGAACACTTCCGCGCCATCATTGACGTCGCCATCGAGCACGACAAACCGGTCCGCATTGGCGTCAACTGGGGCTCGCTCGATCAGGCCTTGCTCACCACGATGATGGACGCCAACGCGCGCGCCGACCAACCGCGTTCGGCGCAGGACGTGATGCTCGATGCCATGGTCGAGTCGGCGCTGCAATCCGCGGCCCTCGCCGAACATGCCGGACTCGGTCACGATCGCATCATCATCAGTGGCAAGGTCTCCAACGTGCAGGATCTCGTCGCCGTCTATCAACTCCTTGCTGCGCGCTGCGATTACCCGTTGCACCTCGGCCTCACCGAAGCGGGCATGGGCGCCAAGGGGATCGTGGCAAGTACGGCGGGGCTCTCGATCCTCCTGCAGCAGGGAATCGGCGACACGATTCGCGTCTCCCTGACACCGGAACCCAACGGCGATCGCAGCGAAGAAGTCCGCGTCGCACAGCAGGTGCTGCAATCGCTCGGCATGCGCGCTTTCACGCCGCAGGTCACGTCGTGCCCGGGTTGCGGGCGCACCACCAGCACCTTCTTCCAGAGCATGGCGCAGGAAATCCAACAGCACCTGCAGCGCCGGATGCCGGAATGGCGAGCCGAGCGTCCCGGTGCGGCTGAACTCAAGGTCGCGGTGATGGGATGCGTCGTGAATGGACCGGGTGAATCAAAGCACGCCAATATCGGGATCTCGTTGCCTGGCACCTTCGAGGAGCCGGTCGCGCCTGTCTTTGTCGACGGCAAGATGCTGCGTACCCTGCGTGGCGACGGCATCGTGGCGGAGTTCCTCGACATCCTCGAGAACTACGTCGCGGAGCGCTACCGGCCGGTCGGCTGATGCTGCAATCGCTCGACCTCACGCTGCAACACGCGCCGTGGGCCGCCCTGCCGGCGCTCTTTGCCGCGGGCCTCGCCACCTCGCTCACGCCATGCATCTATCCCATGATCCCGATCACTGCTGGCGTGCTCGGCGGTGCGGCGGCGAGTGGCCGCTCCCGCGGGCGCAACGTTGCCGTGACCCTGATGTACGTCCTGGGCCTCGCGCTGGTCTACGCGTCGCTCGGGCTGCTCGCCGGACTGACCGGCACCCTCTTCGGTACCATCTCGGCCAATCGCTGGGTCGCCCTCGGCTTTGGCAACTTGCTGCTGATTGCCGCGCTGGCGATGTTCGATGTCATCCCCGTGCGCGCCCCGACCCGGATCGTCGCCTGGGCCGCGCGCCTGGGAGGCGAGACCCTCGGCGGTGCTTTTCTGATGGGGGCCACGTCGGGGCTGGTAGCTGCACCGTGCGGTGCGCCCGCCTTTGCCGCGGTGCTCACCTGGGTGGCAGCGACCCAGAACGCGGTGTGGGGATTTCTCTGTCTCTTCGTCTTTTCTCTCGGGATGACCGCCGTGCTCGTCGGCGTCGGACTGCTCTCGGGAACCGTCGCGAGACTGCCGCGGAGTGGCCAGTGGATGGTGTGGGTCAAGCGAATCGCCGCCGTGCTGATGCTGGCGATGGCGGAGTACTATCTGGTGAAAGCGGGGCAGGTATGGTGAAACAGGTTGCAATCATCGCTGCAGTGCTCGTGGCGGCGCTGCACGCTCCCCTCGCGGCACAGGCGCCGCGCGTCGGTGCGGTCGCACCAGTCGTATCGATCAATGATCTCAACGGCAAGCCGGTACGCATCGCACTCACGGCCGGAAAGCGCGCCGTCGTCGTCGAGTTCTGGGCCACCTGGTGCGAGCTCTGCAAGGCGCTGTTGCCCAGCATGCGCGCCGCGCAGAAAACGTACGGCGCACAGGTCGACTTCTATGGCGTCAATGTCACGGTCAACGACGGCAAGGATCATGTCCGCCGCTACGTCGCGCAGAACATGCCGCCGTTTGTCCCGCTCTATGATGACAAGTCCATTGCGGTGCACGCCTTTGGCGCGGCAGCCACGTCGTACGTCGTGATCATCGACCGCAACGGACGCATTGCCTACACCGGCGACGGCGCCGACCAGAACATTCCGGCGCAGCTGGCACGAGTCCTCAAGTGAAATCGGTGATCGTCGCTGGCGCGCTTGCGCTGGCAGCAGCTCACGTTGCGGTCGCGCAGGATTCATCCGCGCTGCGGCTGCGGCTCTCGCTCGCTGACGCCGTTGAAGTTGGCCATCGCGCGCCACTGATCGTGCTTCCGTACGCCATCGCCGATAGTGCCGGTCCTGCGTCGCAGCCGTTCAATCTTGCCAAGGAACTCGGCAACGTGGTCGTGCTCGTCTTCTATGCGCCGACCGCCACGACGGCCGACGATTGGCGTGCGATCGCGGCGCACCTGCAGTCGCGGCTCACGCAGGGCGTCGTGGTGGCTGGCGTGTCGTCGCTGCGCGTGGCGGACGAAGTCGCCTTCGCCCATGCGATCGCGTCGCCGTTCAAGTTCCTGAGCGATGAGGGGAGCACCGTGGCACGGCGCTACGGCGCCGTCACCGGGCGCGGCAGCCGTGGGATGACCCTGGTGCTGGTCGATCGTGACGGCGTCGTGCGTCGAGTCGAAATCTCCTTTACGCCGCGCGCCGCCAAGGCCTTTGTCGGGCTCGACGCGGCCATGGCGGCGGCGCTCCGCCGATGACGCTCCGGCGGCCGAGTTGGGTCGCGGTGCTGGGCCTGGCACTCGCCATCGGTCCGGCTGCGGCACAGCGTCCGGTCAGGTCGGAGTGGGTCCTGACCGGCAGCCGCGGCGGCTACTGCGTCTGGTACCTGGCCGATCCGGCGATCGCCGCGACCATGGTGCCGGAGGGGAGTGTGCTGACCCCGGCCAAGGACGCTCAGGACCTCCACCCCGCGTTGCTCCAGATAATTCGCGACGAACCGCGTTTTGGCGCCTGGATACCCGGCGCCTTCTGCCTGGGCTTTTACGACGACGTCACCGTCGACGGCCGAGTGGTCGCCCATGCTCGGCCCGACCGGCCGATCGCCTTTGGCACCAGCTCGCTGGACGGCTCGGTCCCCGGTACCACCGATCGCCAGCTGCTGCTGACCCTCTTCACCGACACCAAGGCGATCGACCGGGCGGCTGGCCAGGCCGGGCTCGATGCTGCCATGGCCAAGGTGGTCTTGAAAGGACGGGGGGAGAGTGATCCCACGGTATCAATCACTGTGGATAACGTGCTTGTCTCCTGGTCCGGCCACCCTTCGGGGATGCCAAGTGTCGGAACGACACGATCGTTGTCTTTCGGATACGTGGGGAGCCACGACAGCCGCTGGCATGCGGAGCTCCTGGCCGCGCCCGATAGCAGCCAGGGGCTGGTTGGGGCACTCGAGGTGGATGGCCGGAAATCGCTCGCAAAGGCGCTCAAGTCCTCGCCAATTCGGGCAATCGGCCGGGCGGAGTATGGTGGCCATGCGACATTGACGTTTCAGCGGGTAACACCACCATGAGCTCGACCACCGGTGAGCATGGACATTGCAATCGAGGGAACCGGCTCGGTGTGCCCTCGGGGTCCGGTGCAGGACGCCAGAGATACCGCTGCCGGAGCTGGCACGCTGTCAAGCTGTTGCAGTAGCAGTAGTTGGGACACTTTTGCGACCGGGGTTTCTGCCCGTGATGCGCCGCGAGCTCCGCTCAGCCGATACTGGCAGGGCGGGTCCGCGATGTCGGAACGACGCAGGGTCGCGTGAGCGAAGCGATGGGCAGGGAATGAACCACCGCAGTTCCATTCACTTTTCAGGGGAGTTGTAATGTTCAAGTTCTACCGCACCGCTCTTGTTGCCGGCGCTGTTGCCTTGGGCCTCGCGGCCTGTGGTGACGACGTGACGGTTGGCAACGGCGGCTCCACGCGGGGAGTCACCTCGGTTAACGTGACGCCAGCCAACGCCTCGGTCGCTATCGGCCAGACGCTCACGCTGTCGGCCTCCGTTATCGCCGATTCAGGTGTCTCCACCGCCGTCGACTGGGTCTCCAGTAATCCGACGATCGCCACGGTCAATGGTGTGGGCGCCGTGACTGGCGTCGCTGTTGGCACCACGACGATCATTGCCAAGTCGCACGTCGACACCACCCGTCAGGCTGCCGTCCAGCTGACCGTCCTCGCGGCGGTGCCGGGCATCACCTCGTTCAGCATCACGCCGACCACGATGACCCTGGCCCCGGGCCAGAGCTCGCAGGCGCTTGCGAACATCCAGACTGCCGCTGGCGTTACCGCGCCGCCGGTCACCTGGACCTCGCTGACGCCGGCCATCGCCACCGTCAGCTCCACTGGTCTGATCACCGGCGTCGCGCAGGGTAGCGCGGTCGTCACCGGCGCGATCACCAGCGGCGGCGTCACGCTCACCGGTTCGGTCAATGTGACCGTTGGCCAGGGCGCGTCGGTCTCGATCGCCAGCATCACTGTTGGCGGCACCAACGGCATCCCGGTCAACATCAGCAACGTTGCGGGCCAGGTCGATGTCAACATGAACCTGAACGCTGGCGTCCAGTCGCTTGACTCGCTGAACGTCTACGTGCAGGAAAACGGCGTCAACCGCCGGCTCGCCACCCAGTCGTACGGCAACTCGATTCCGTCGGCCGGTCCGGTGACGCTGTCGATCAACACCGCCAACTTCGTCAAGAACAAGACCACCGGCACCGCGCTCGTTGACATCTTCAACGGCCCGGGCACCTTCGTCGTTCGCGTCTTCCCGCACAGCACCGCGGGTGGCTCGGTCACGAACTGCCAGGTTGGCGCCAATGATCCGAACTGCTCGCATCCGCAGTCGGTCATCTTCAACAACGTCGACGGCTTCGCCGCTGACAACATCAAGCCGGCTCGTTCGGCCACCGACAGCGATGGTAACGGCAACGCCACCGGCTCGACCTACTGGGGTGGACCGGGCGCGATGGGCGCGGACTCGGCCATTCTCTACCCGATCATCTATGACTCGTTGGGCAATGGCCGCACGGTCACCAACGTGAGCTGGGGTATCGGGTCCGGCATCCTGAGCTGCGACGTTACCCATACGTTCGCCGTGGGCGCCTATAACGGCCACAACGTCTTCGCTTCAGGTGTCACGGGCGATTCCGATTGCACCGGCCACCAGAACATCCTGACGCACCGCGACAACATTCTGGTGCATGGTGCCCAGGACAATCTCGGCAATCCGTTCCCGACCCACTTGATTGCCAATCTGGTTGTCAACGGCGCCACGCCGGATTCCCTGCGCATCGACTGGGCGGGTCCGTCCGACGTTCAGCGTCCGGCAGGCGAAGGCTGGGAAGGTCAGCACTGGGTCAATGCCAACTGGCAGTTCAACCACTTTGGTACTGAGGTTGAAGACGGTGGCGTTGGTCCGGCTCCGTCCACCTGGCTCGCATACGTTGGACCGGCCTACACGACGGTGATCACCACCGGCGCGTCACTGGCCGAAACCAACACCAACACCACCGACGGCTACACGGCACGCGCGACCGCCGCTGACCGTCTTGGCAACCTGTCGCACTCGGCGGTCACCACGACGTTCGGCGTCGACAAGACGGCTCCAGTGCTCCGCTACAGCGCGGTCGCGGCTCCGTCCAGCTACACGGCGTCCATCTACGTCGGTGGCGGCGCGGCAACGGTGCTGGATTCCACAACGTACAATGCCGTCCAGGGCCTCTACAGCGCGAATATCACTACTGCTGGTGCTCAGGACCTCTTCCTGGGTGCTGCGGCTGGCACCAACGACTCGGTCCGGGCTGAAAGCCGTGATGACCGTGCCGGCAACTTCCGCGGCATCGAGACCGTCAACCGCTTTGCTCAGGGTGGCGCGACCGGTACGACGACGTCAGTCGTCGCGGTGAACTTCACGATCCAGGATGCCAACAACACCAGCATTGGCTTCCTGCCGGGTACGGTGGATGGTTATCTGCCGCTGCACGCGCAGGGTGTCACGGGCGGTTCGTCCACCCCGGGCTACTACACCAGCACGGTGTACTCGGTTGACAAGGCCGGTAACGCCTCTGGCTGCCCGGTCGCCCGGGCCACCGACGGCGCCAACGGCGCTGCCTGCACGCCACCTGCTACCGCAGCCGGGTTCGTCCGCCGCACGCTGGCGCTCGATCCGGGTACGCCGCAGGTTACTGGCGTGAGCCCGAACAACAGCTACGTCGGCAACTCGTCGGTGATCTTCACCCTCGGGTCGCAGAATGACCTCGAAGTCATTGATGCCAAGCTGCGCCTCCTCTATCCGAGCCTGACCGAAGGCGACGTTGCCGGTACGATTCCGGCCGCGGGTGCAGGTGGCCTGGTCTGGACCTACGCGCTCAGCAACACCCTGCTGGGTTCTGGCTTCAGCGCTGGTCCGGCGTCGGGCAACGGAACGAACTTCGGCTACTTCGCGCCGATCGGTACGCGGTTCGACAACAGCATCATCAATCCGTCGACCACGCCGTTGACGCTTGACCTGTTCATCACGAACATCCAGGAAACCTGTACGTCGGCTACCACGGGCTTTGCAACTGGCCCGACGACGGCAGCGGCCTGTGTCTCCCCGAAGGCTGTGGGTGACCCGATTCCGACGACGGGCGCGGGCAGCATTGTGCACGCGATTCCGAGCAACGTTGGAGTCCAGGTTCGCGATGTCTTCGGTTCATGGATCTTCAACACCGTTTCGAGCACCGTCGCAACGCATGCAACGGGTGTGTCGGATGAGTTCGTCTCGCCGATTCTCTCGGCGACGGTCGATACCAGCCGGATTGCCAATACGTCATATGGTGTGACGTACTTCGATCCGGGCTTGGGCCAGAGCTGCCCGATGGGCGGCGCGGTACAGCCGGCTGGTACGGCAACGTGCGTCAGCGGCGGTATCAACTTCCGGGCTGATAACACGCTCACCACCGCAGGCACGAAGGTCTTCCGTGCCACCGAACGGCTCAGCAACACGCTGCCGATCTTTGGTCGCGTCGATCTGTTCGGTCTGAATGCGCAGTTCCAGTGGGTGTTCATTGGCCGCATCACGGTGCCGGCAACGGTACTCGGCGCGTCCTGCCCGGCTGGTACTCCGACCACGCAGGGTGTGGTTGGTTGCGACAACGGCCTCGAGCGGTACTGGCTGTACACCTTCACCAGCGTTCCGGCCGGCTTCTCTGAGTACCGGGCGATTGGTGTTGATGGCGTCGGTTCAGGCCTCGCCTCGACCGTGCACAACTAGTCGCAAGCTCAGGACTAGCAACACACCAGCGGCCCCGGGAAACCGGGGCCGTTTGGTTTTTCAAGCAACAACGGATTCTGGTTGGTGCATTCGGCCCATCCTGGGCCAGACAAACGAACGGCCCCGCACCTGCGGAGCCGTTCGTTTGTCGCGTGTCGTGCGTCGGGCGATCAGATCAATAGCACTTGGCGTTGATGCTCACGGGCGCCGACCGCACGTCGAATGGATAGAGGACATGCACGTATTCCTCGACGGTGAGCTGGACTCCGGGCCGATTGTCTGTCCAGTCGTCGGGCTGCAAGGCCATCGCGCCTGGTTTGGTCTTCGCCGAATCCGCCGTGACCTGATACAGCGGCCCCATCGTGCTGTCACTGCGCTCCCAACGGTACTGTATCAGTCCATTGACGCCGGAAACCGTCAGGGAGGCTTCGGCATGCGGGTAGACCGGGCAGTGAGGGCGCGTGCTGTCAGCATTGCGCACGGTCGCAGACATCGCTGAAATGTCGACCGATTCACCGGGGTGCTGGGCACGCGGTGCCAACGGCGCCGCCGTGCGTGGTGCTCGCTGGTTGCAGGCGGTGGCCATGACCAGGCCCAGGGAACCGATGGCTATTCTCACACGCACGATGGCAGTCTCCGGAGCGGCGTATTCAGGTCGACCGCGCGGTAGACAGGTATCTACCGCGCGCCGAAATCTGTGCGGAGCAGAGCGGACGGACAAGCACGACACGCACTGGTACAGCATCGTCAATTGGCTGTTGGGCTAGCGTCGCCACCAAATCAATACCCACTCCGCCCCATCGCCTTGAACGTCAGCACCTTGCCCAGTTCCACCCCCGGCTGGTCAAACGGGTTCACGTCATACCAGACGCCCGCATACCCGGTCGCGATCTGGAAGAACATCATTAGCTCGCCCAGGTGGAAGGCGTCCACCGTCTCCAGCTCGATCGTGCTGCTCATCCGCCCCTGTGATCGCAGTGCTTCCCGGGTCGCCTGCAGTTCGTGGTCGAGCAGCGCGCCCATCGTCTTGCCGGGGAGGTAGGCCAGTTCAGGCGACAGGCCAGCCCGGTCCGGAATCGGCATCAAGCCAGCCGTATCCAGTACCCGGATGAACGTGATCGTCTTGTCAAACGGTCCCTCGATGAAAAGCTGCACCTGGGAATGCTGGTCGGTGGCGCCCACCGCTCCCACCGGTGTCGGGCCCCGGAACACGTCATGTCCCGCCCGGTCCACCTTCTTTCCCAGGCTTTCGGCCCAGAGCTGCCGGTACCACTCGGCAAACTCCTTGAGCCGGTCGGAGTAGGGCATCACCACCTGCACATTGGCCGCGCGCGACGTTTGCGCCTGCCACTGCCAGGCCGCGTACCGCGCCGGCGCGTTGGCGCGGAAGTCCGTCCCACTTGCCGCCTGTACCGCCGCGTCCGCCCCCTTCAGGAGCCCGGCGATGTCCATCCCCAGCACGGCAGCGGGCACCAGTCCCACGGCGGTCAGCACCGAATAGCGGCCACCTACATCCGGCGGGACGTCAAACGCGGTAATCCCCTCGGCCGCTGCAATCGCCCGCAACGCCCCCTTGGCGGGGTCGGTCGTGAAGACCAGCTGCTCCTTCGCAGCCTCCGGCCCGACAGCGTCCTCGAGCCACTGACGCAGCACCAGGTACTGTGCCAGCGTCTCCGCCGTTCCGCCCGACTTCGAAATCACGTTCACCAGTGTCCGCCGCGGGTCGAGCCGCTGCATCGCGGCCCCCACCGTCAGCGGGTCGACATTCTCCAGCACGGTGAGGGTCGGCAGCCCGACCCGCGCGTCGTGGTTCAGTTCGTTCCACGCGGCCGGCTTCAGCGCATTGAGGAGTGCCTTGGCCCCGAGGGCCGAGCCACCAATCCCGAGCACCACCAGATGGTCAAAGCGTCCACGTTGCTGGTCGGTCCACTCCGTCAGCCGCTGCACCAGCGCCGGCTGTCGGCCGAGGGAGAGGAAGCCGTAGTCGCCCCCGGCCGTCCGTCGGGTGACCTCGGCCTGCACGTCGGCAAATCGCGCCGCCATACTGTCGCGCAGCTTGGGATCAAGTCCGTGGACCTGGTCAAGCGCGTCGCGAAAGAGAAAGGCGTCGTCATATCGGAGCGTCATGGGGCAATCTCCACGGTAAGTCCATCGTACCCCGGCTCGATGCCGGCCGGCAGGCGCGCCGCAAGCTCGGCGTGCCCCGTTTCGTGCGTCAAGTGAGCCAGCAGCGTGCGCTCGGCGCCGACGGCCCGGGCCACCTCGATGGCATCATCGATCGACAGGTGGGTCGGGTGCGAACGCCACCAGAGCGCATTGATGACGAGGACGCGAACCCCCGTCAGCACCGCGATGGCGTCGGCCGGTACCCGCTTCACATCTGTAAGGTACGCCAGCGGCCCGATCCGGTAGCCGTATACCGTCATCGTGCCGTGCTCGAACGCCAGCGGAGTGATCGGGACATCGGCCACCACCACCGGCGCCCCGGCCGCCAGTGGGTGCAGTGTCAGCCGCGGCTTCGAGGTACCGGGCAGCACGGTTACGCTATCGTCAAAGATGTAGCGGAACGATTCCCGAAGGTGCGCGATGGTGCTCGGCGGGCCGTACAGCGGGATGTCCTCATGCTGCAGCAGCGAGAACGAGCGCAGATCGTCGATGCCGTGGACATGATCGGCGTGCTCATGGGTGTAGAGCACCGCGTCAATCCGCGGCACACCGGTGCGGAGCAGTTGCAAGCGCAGTTCAGGCGGAGTGTCGATCAGGAGAGTCCGGCCCGACACCTCGACCAGCGCGCTGGTGCGACTGCGCTGGTCGTGGGGATCGGTGGAGCGGCACACGGCGCAACTGCAGCCAATCTGCGGCACGCCCATCGACGTGCCGGTGCCGAGCAGGGTCAGACGCATCGCGCTACAGCGTTTCAACCTTGAGCAGGTTGGTGGTGCCAGGAATGTCGAACGGCACGCCGCAGGTGACCACGATCCGCGACCCCTCCCGCGCCAGCCCGCGCGAGATGATTTCGGTGCGCGCGATCGCCCACATCGGGTCGTAATGCTTGAGGTGCGGCATCAGCACCGGCACCACGCCCCACGCCAGGTTGAGCTGCCGAAAGGTGGCCGGCTCCGGCGTGAGCGCCAGGATCGGCACCTTGGGCCGGTATGACGACACCGTGCGCGCCGTGAAGCCGCTCGCCGTAAAGCAGACGATTGCCTGGGCGCCGAGCAGGTCGGCTGCGGCCGACACCGCCACTGCGATGGCGTCTTCGGTCGGCGTCTGCCCCTCGGTCGTGCGTGCGAAGTGCGGGGCCGGGATCCGCCAGCGCTGCCGTTCGCTTTCATTGGCGCGGGGACGATGCGCTTCCATTTCACGCGCAATCCGATCCATCGCCATGACCGCTTCCCGGGCGTACCGCCCCACGGCGGTCTCAGCGGAGAGCATCACGGCATCGGTGCCATCCAGAATCGCGTTGGCCACGTCCGACACCTCGGCCCGCGTGGGGCGCGGGTTGGTGACCATCGACTCCAGCATCTGCGTCGCGGTGATCACCGGCTTGCCGTGCCGGTTGGCGCGGGCGATCAGCCGCTTCTGTACCAGCGGCACCTGCTCGAACGGCAGCTCGACGCCGAGGTCGCCACGCGCCACCATCACGGCATCTGACGCTTCGAGAATCTTGTCGAGGTTGGCGAGCGCAGTGTCCTTTTCGATCTTGGCGATCAGCTTCACTGAACTCGGAATGATCCGGCGCAGGTCTTCCATGTCCTCGGGGCGCCGCACAAACGACACACCGATGAACTCGATTCCGAGCGCCACGACCCGTTCGACTTCCTCGCGATCATGCTCGGTCACCGCTGGCGCGCTGACCATCGAGCCCGGCAGGTTCATCCCCTTGTTCGACTTCAGCAGCCCGCCATAGCGGACCTTTCCCTCGACCCGGTCACCGCGCACCGCCGTCACGTCGATCGCCAGCAGGCCATCATCGATCAGGATCTGCGACCCCGGCAGCACATCGGCCGCGAGGGCCGCGTACGTCGTCGGAATGTCGCCTTCGTTCTCGGTCCCTTCGGGAACCAGCCGTACCGTTTCGCCGGCCACCAGTGTCATGGGGGCGGGGAGTGAGCCGACCCGGATGCGCGGGCCATGCAGGTCGACCAGGATGCCGGTCGGAGACTGACGTTGGTCGCGGACGCTCTGCAGCTGCCGAATCCAGCGCTCGCGGATTTCCGGACTGCCGTGCGAGGCGTTGACCCGCACGATATTGACGCCGGCGTCGAGCAGCGCGATCATCTGGTCTTCGCTCTCCCACGCGGGCCCCAGCGTGGCAACGATCTTGGTGCGGCGGATCTGTGGAACACTCATCGAATGCTTCGTATGTAAGGGAAGTCAGCAAAGGTACCCGGAAAGCTCCTCGCGGTCACGTTCTGGCTGGGGAAGGCCTCGGACAATCCACGTGGGCGGGGATATTGTGGAAAGGTCGGTTCCACATCAATCCACACCAGATCGGCCCTAATTCAGGCGATTTCGCCGTGAGCAAGCAGTCACTGGCCCACACCCCGTCCACACTGGCAATTCTGCGGTTGAGGGCCCGATTTCGACTCCACACATCTGTGGACTGGATAACTTCTCCACCTGTGGACTCGGGGAGAACTTCGTGAAACAGCCGCCAACTCATTGATTCGCCTGGGGTTGCCGGTCCCGGGGTTTGTCCACTTTATCGCACTTTTCTGGCTTCGCCATCCACACCGGGTCCACATCCGGATTCGCTGTGGAAAAGACCCCTCCGAACGGGAAAAACGCTGGAAGTCGTTACCTTTTCTTCAACTACAGCCACAGGGTTCATGTGTCGCTTCTTTCTTCCCGGGCCGCCGCCCTCTTCAGTCCTGATCTGACCGCCACTGCGGACGGCGGCATCCGCTGTGCCCGCCCGGAATTGCTCCAATCCGACCGCATGGACCAGCTGGCGCACCTCGCCGTCTTTGGCGCGCCGGCCGACCGCGATGCTGCTCGCGCCCTGCTCTGGAATCTTGGCCAATCGGTGGGCGCCTCTCCGTCGTCGATCCACGGTCTCTATCTCGCTCGCGGCCGCAACGAGTGCCACGGCTTCACGGTGCCGGCGATCAACATCCGGATGATGGCGTATGACACGGCGCGCGCCGTCTTTCGCGCGGCGCGTGCGCGCAATGCCGGCGCCATCATTCTGGAGATCGCTCGTTCCGAGATTGCCTACACTGACCAGCGTCCGGCTGAATACGTTGCCGTCGTGCTCGCTGCAGCAATGCGGGAAGGATTCAACGCGCCGCTCTTCATCCAGGGCGATCACTGTCAGGTCAACGCCAAGAAATTCCAGGCGAACGCGGCCGTCGAAGTCGGCGAAGTCAAGAACCTGATCGGCGAAGAGATCGCCGCGGGCTTCTTCAACATCGACGTCGATACCTCCACGCTGGTCGATCTGTCCTTTCCGACCCTCGACGAGCAGCAGCGCGAGAACTATGAGCGTGCCGCCGAGATCACCCAGTTCATCCGGGCGCACCAGCCAGCGGGCGTGACCATCTCCGTGGGCGCGGAGATCGGCGAAGTCGGCCACAAGAACTCGACCGTTGCCGAGTTGCACGCCTTCATGGACGGCTTCAACCGGACCCTCGGCCCCAACGCACGCAGCGAGGGGATCAGCAAGATCTCAGTGCAGACCGGCACGTCCCACGGTGGCGTGGTGCTGCCTGACGGCTCGATCGCCGCCGTCAAGCTCGATCTTGTCGCGCTTGAGGCGCTCTCCCGTGCGGCCCGCGAAGATTACGGTCTCGGCGGGGCGGTGCAGCACGGTGCTTCGACGTTGCCGCCCAATGCTTTCGGCAACTTTCCGCGGATCGAGACGGTCGAGATTCATCTCGCGACCAACTTCCAGAACATCGTCTACGATCATCCGGCGCTTCCGGCCACGTTGCGCGACGAGATGTACGCCTGGCTCGACGCCAATGCCCAGGGCGAGAAGAAGGCGGGCGATTCCGCCGAGCAGTTCTATTACAAGGCGCGCAAGAAGGCGATCGGGCCGTTCAAGCGGCAGGTGTGGGAGTTGCCGGCCGATGTTCGTCAAGCAATTGGCGCTGATCTGGAGAAGACGTTCGGCTTCCTTTTCGATCAGCTTGGCGTCCAGGATACCGCCAATCTCGTGACGACCTTCGTGCGCGCGCCGGCGATGGCGCATGGCGCCCTGGCGCACGGTGGCGGATTGGCTGAAGACGACCCGGATGCGGGTGAATGAGCTCGCTCAAAGGAGTGACCAGTGCGTGAAGATCGCGAAGTGATGGTGGTAGAGTCCGATGGCATGTCGGGCTTCAAGTGGTTCGTCGTTGGTGCTGCGATTGGCGCTGGGGTGGCGCTCCTCTTTGCGCCGCAGTCAGGCGAGCGGACGCGCCGCGACCTCACTCGGCGCGGCAAGAAGCTCAAGCATCGCGCCCAGGAGACGCTGGAAGAGTTCGCCGACGAAGTGCAGACCCGTGGTCGCGACCTCAAGGAATCGGTCGAGGAGTTCGCCGATGACGTGATGGACGAGGTCAAGGAGAAGCGCCGGACGGTCGAGCGTTCGGCCGATCGCGCGGTCTCGTCCGCGCGCGACGAGATGGAGCGCCGCCTGACGGAAGCCCGCAGCCGGGCGCGCGCGGCGGCCGGGGTGGATGACGAGGACGACGACGAGTCCGACTGAGTGACGGCTCCGGCCCTTACGCCGCCTGACGACGCGTCGCCAGGCGGTCCCGCCGTGGTGCCGCCGTCGCTCAACCTCCGGGCCCGCGTGGCCGACACGCTCGAACGGGCCAACCTGCCGCTCCTCGCGTCGGCATTGGCGTTCGATGCGTTGCTCGCCATCATCCCGTTGCTCGGCCTGATCCTCGCCGGGCTGAGCGGGGTCTTTTCATCCACCGCGTTTGCCGACACCGCTCCGACCGACCTGATCACCCGTTTCCTGCCCGAACATGTTCACGGCGCCACCAACGATCCGTTCATCGTGATCGAGCATCTGGTGAGCAAGATCCAGGGATACAACGCAACTCGGCTTACCTGGATTGCGATTCCGCTTTCGCTCTGGTTCAGCACCCGGGTCTTCAGTGCCGTACGCCTCTGCCTGTCGCAGGTTTTCCAGGTCCGCCAACGGCCGGTGCGGGGCCATTTTGTCTGGAGCTACATCGCGGGATATCTGCTGGCCAAGGCGCGTGACATGGGAATCGTCCTGATTGTCATCGTGCTGGCTGCCGGCAATACCATCACGACCACGGCACTCTCGGTGGTGTCGGCGCGTGACGTGCACGTCGATCCGCGCTGGACGTGGCTGCTGACGGTGGGCGGTCGGCTGGCGGGGCAGGGAATCGCATTCCTGTTCGGTATCGCACTCTTCGTGCTGCTCTATCGGTACGCCAGCCCGAAGCGGCTCGCCTGGGGCGGGGCACTGATTGCCAGTGCGGTGGCAACCATCGGCTTCGAACTCGCCAAGCGTCTCTTCGGTCTCTACCTCGCATACGTGTCGCACGGCGGACAGTTCTCCGTCGATGCCGACCTCGGCGCGGCGTTGCTCTTCATCGTCTGGGTCTGGTACATGTCGCTGGTCTTCCTGATCGGTGCGGCGGTCGCTGATGTCTGGGACCATGCCCGCTCGGCCCGTGTCGTCGAGGGAGCGCGGCTGATGGGCGGCACCTCGTGAATCGCGGCAGGGTGATGGCGGCCGTGGCTGCAATGATCACCGTGGCAACCGCGGTTCTCTCTGCGCAGGCTGCGCCGCAGCGCAGTTATTTCGCACTGGTCACTTCGGCTGGTGTCGATCAGGTCACACTCCTTCATTTTGGGCCCGGCGGCGCTGCGGTCGATCATCGCACGTATCTCTCCGTCATGGCAGAGATTGCCGGGCCCCGTGCGCTCGATATCACTCCCGATCGGCGGGCATACGTGGTGACCACCACGCGCGGTGCAGCGTTCGGCGCGGTGATCGAAGCGGTCATCGCGGACACGGTCGACCGCCGCTTGCAGCAGCCGACGGATGTCCTGGTGGGGCGTGAAGCGGTCGGGGCCGCGCCGACAGCGGTCCGGGTCTCACATGACGGTCACTACGCCTGGGTCACCAACTTCGGTACCGGCAGCGACGTGCATACGGCGGGTGTTGCCGTGATAGATCTGGCGTTGATGCTCGAAGCGGCCCGGATCACGACGTGCAATCACGCCCTCGGCGCTGCATTTTCTCCCGACGGTGCGCATCACTATTCGGCTTGCCTCACCGACGACGCCCTGGTCGATATTGATGCCCGCGCGATGCATGTGGCGCGCTATTTCACGCTCGCTCCCGGCGCCGAGCGCGGGGCGGATCACCTCGAAGCGAACCCCGCTGCCAAGCCAACCTGCGCACCGCGGGCGGTGAGTGTCTCGGACGATGGTAGCCAACTCTTCGTGGCATGTAGCGCATCGGCCGATGTCGTGGTGATTGACGTCGCGCACTGGACCATGGTTCGCCGCATTGCCATGGGACCCGGCCTGAGCGACGTGGTCGTCACCCACGACGGCAAGCTCGTCATCGGGGCCAACCGCCTCGACGAGAGCGTGTCGATCGCCGATGTGGCCACCGGGCACGAAGTTGCGCGGGTGCCGGTCTCGCGTCGACTTCCGGGTGGCCTCGCTGTGACTGACGATGATCGCTATCTCTTCGTCAGCAGTGAGGGCGTGGGCGGCGAGCCAGGTGCTGTGGACGTCATTGATCTCGCGAGCCAGAAACCAGTCGCCAGCGTCGATGTCGGCATGCAGGCGGGCGGCGTGGAGTTCTGGCATTCGGTTCCGGCGCGGCCCGCGACAGCTCGACCCTAGCGGTTGAGATCACCGAAGCGTTCCGACGTTCGGGACGTCCCGTGTCCAGTGTCCAGTGTCCAGCACCCATCAGCCATCAGCCATCAGCCATCAGCCATCAGCCATCAGCCACCAGCCATCAGCCATCAGCCCCCACCCCTGCCAACCCCACTATATTCCCCCCGCCCCAGGTCCGAAGGATGCTGGCCCGCGAACCGCGTCAGAGCTTAACGGCAGCAGCGCTAAGCGATGTTCAGTGTTGCTTCGGGGTGCCTGGGGCACTTTTCATTTCTTCGCCTCGCAGGATCTCCCGTGACCATCGCGCTCGCCCGTCGCTACCGACCCCGCCGCTTTGCCGACCTCGTGGTGCAGGATCACGTGGCCGCTGCGTTGCGTGGGGCGGTGGTCAAGGATCGCGTCGGGCATGGCTACCTGCTCACCGGCCCCCGCGGCGTCGGCAAGACGACGGCCGCCCGGATCCTCGCGATGGCGCTCAACTGCCAGAACCGCGGCGCTGACGGCGAGCCGTGCGGTGAATGCAGCTCGTGCCTCAAGATCTGGAACGGATCCGTCGACATCGACGTCGTGGAGATCGACGCCGCGTCCAATCGCGGTGTCGATGATGCGCGCAGCCTCCGCGAAAGCGCCATGTATGCCGCGTCGCAGGCCGGTCATCACAAGGTCTATATCGTCGACGAAGCGCACATGCTCACCCGCGAAGCATGGAACGTGCTGCTCAAGATTCTCGAGGAGCCGCCACCGGGTGTCGTCTTTGTCTTTGCGACCACCGAGCCGCAGAAGATTGCCAACGCTGCGGCGCCGGTCATGTCCCGCTTGCAGCGTTTCGATTTCCGCCGGATCGGTGCGAGTGCCATCCAGGAGCGTCTCCGTCAGGTGCTCAAGGCCGAACAACTCGACGCCGAAGACGACGCCCTGCTGCTGATTGCCCGTCACGCCGACGGCGGCATGCGGGACGCGCTCTCGGTGCTCGATCAGTGCCTCTCGTTTGGCGACGGGCCGCTGACGGCTGCGCGCGTCCGCCAGGCGCTGGGCCTGCTCGACGACGAGTCCTACGGCGAGCTGCTTGGTGCCGTCGCCGCCCGCACGCCCGCGCGTGTCTTCCCCATCATGGATCGCGTCGTCGATTCCGGCGCCGACCTCACGGAGTTCGCCGGCGGGCTCGCCGAACTGTTGCGCGCGCTGGTCATGCATCACTACGGCACCGTGGCTGAGGGGCTGACAGAATCGGCCCGCGCGATCCTGGTCGAGCTGGCGCCGGGAATCGGCCCCGAGGATGCGGTCCGGATGCTCAAATTGCTCGGCGAAACCGAGGGCGCGCTCCGGCGCAGCAGCAACCCGCGCATCGTGCTCGAAACGCTGGTATTGCGCTGGGCGATGATGGATCGCGCCGTTGACCTGCGAGCCTTGCTGGCTGGCGCGCCGCTATCGCCCGTCGCCACCCGCCCGGCAGCCGCTCCACCACCTGCGGCAGCCCCTGCCAGCGCCCGGGCGACCCCGTCCCCCGCGGCTGGCCAGCCGGCACCACCCGCGCCTGTCCCGCCGCAGGCGGCGCCTCCGCATCAGGCCGCTGATAGTCACCTCGACTGGCCTCAGGTCGTTGCCGCGGCGACGCGCCAGAGCCCGATGCTCGGCCAGGCGCTGACGCAGGCGACCCCGACCCTGGCTGACGATGGCAGCGTAACTCTCCAGTTCGGGGCCGACAGCGCCCTCTTTCAGGAAGGGGTCGCCCGCCAGCTGGCTACCGTCGAAACCATTATCAGTTCGGCGCTGGGCCGGGCCGTGGTTGTGCGCCTCGGCGGGGCGGCCGCGGCGCCGCCAACTGGTGAACGAACGGGGCGCCGCCTCAGCGCCGACGAGCATCGCAGCGAGCGGCTGACCGAGCTCCGGCGCAAGGATGCGGCCCTCGACGCCGCCGTGAACACGTTAGATTTGGAACTCGTGGACGACGAATAAGTGGCGCCGGAGAAGGGGCGGGACAGGTGGCAGATCCAACCAGAATTTCACAGCAGGGCGTTCGCGCCGATGCTGATCGACGAGCAGATGCCGAGTTGTCGCGCCAGGTGACCGAGGCGACGGCGGGTGGCGGACTGGTACGGGCACAGGTGGATGGCTACGGGACCCTGCGGGCGCTCGAGATCGCGCCTGAGGCGTTCGAGGGCCGCGACCCCGACCTCCTCGCTGACCTGGTCATGTCAGCCATTACCGAGGCGCAACGCCGCCTCAGCGATCACGGGTGAACGCACTCGATACGCTGATCGCAGAGTTTGCCCGTTTGCCAGGTGTGGGCCGCAAGACCGCCCAGCGACTGGTGTACCACCTCTTGCAGCAACCGCCCGAACGCCTGCCGGCGCTCGCCATGGCGCTGACGCAGGTGGCCGAACGGGTGCACCCCTGCGCCGAGTGCGGGCAGCCGGCGGAAGAGGTGGTCTGCTCGATCTGTGCCGATCCCCGCCGCGATGCCGCGCTGGTCTGTGTGGTCGAGGAGCCGTCGGCGCTGGCCGTGGTTGAGCGTTCTGGCGCATTTCGCGGGCTGTACGTCGTCCTCGGCGGTCGGCTGTCGCCGCTCGACGGGATCGGTCCAGATGCCCTGCGGATCGGGCTGCTCGAACGGCGGCTGGGCGGCGGTGCGGTGCGCGAGGTCATTCTCGCCACCAACTCGTCGCTCGAAGGTGAGGCGACCGCCACCTTCCTGCAGCAGCTGCTGGCCCGCCACGGTGGGGTGCGGATTACCCGGCTCGCACGTGGCTTGCCGGTCGGCGGAGAACTGGAATACGTGGATGGTGTCACCCTGACGCATGCCCTGACCGCTCGCGAGGATGTTCGATGAGCCGCACATCATCCGGGATGGCCACCTTTCTGGGCGCCGCATGCGTCGGCATTGCTGGCGGTTGGCTGCTGGCCCGC
This sequence comes from Gemmatimonadales bacterium, assembly GCA_036499125.1. Classification (GTDB taxonomy): domain Bacteria; phylum Gemmatimonadota; class Gemmatimonadetes; order Gemmatimonadales; family GWC2-71-9; genus Palsa-1233. The sequence goes on along the minus strand of DASYEH010000002.1, from coordinate 2,250 downwards.
CGACACGATCGTTCCCACCGCCACGACCTCTTTTCGCCGCGTGCCTACCGGCGCTACGCGGCCCTTGGATTCATCGCCAGTGAGGCCGATCCCGAGCTGCTGCCGTTGCTTCAGGACTACCTCGCCTGGGAGCCGGTCCGGGCGCTTCGCGAGCGCGCCTGCCGGATCATCGACCTGCTCGGAGCCGCCGCGTGACCGCTCCCCGGGCAGCATCGTGGTCGTTTCACGAGGAAGACTCGGTCCGCATCCGGGCGGTGCTGGTCGACTTCCTGCGTGACGCCTCGGCGCGGACTGCCCTGCTGGTAGATCGCGCCGGCCAGATGCTGATTACCGTCGGTGAACCACCCAACTTTGACCCGACTGCCTTCGCCTCGCTGACCGCGGCGGACTTCTCGGCCAACGACCAACTGGCGCGACTGCTCGGGGAGGGTGATTTTGGTACGCTCTTCCATCAGGGAGAGCGCGAGTCGCTCTACCTGGCCGATATCGCGCGCCGAGTCATCCTGGTTGTGCTCTTCGACAACCGCACCACCCTCGGCCTGGTCAAGTTGCGGATGCGCGCTGCGGTGGCGGAACTGACGTCGATCTTTACCGTGATGTTCACACGGGAGACCGGCGCCAGCGGACAGATGGATGCCTCGTTCGTTGGCGATGCCCAGGACGAGCTCGACAAACTCTTCGGTACGAGCTGAGAGGTTTTCCGGACATGTCACTGGTCAACTATGCGTCGCGCGAAATCAACTGCAAGATCGTCTACTACGGCCCCGGGCTGGGCGGTAAGACGACCAATCTTGAATACGTCTACGAGAAAGTCGCGCCGTCGTCGAAGGGCAAGCTGATCTCGCTGGCCACCGAAACCGAACGGACGCTCTTCTTCGATTTCCTGCCGGTCGATCTCGGCACTATTCGTGGCTTCCGTACCCGATTCCATCTCTATACCGTACCGGGCCAGGTCTATTACAACGCCTCGCGCAAGTTGATCCTCAAGGGGGTCGATGGAGTGGTGTTCGTGGCGGATTCGCAGATCGATCGCACCGAGGCCAACCTCGAGGCGATGCAGAACCTCTATGACAACATGACGCAGCACGGCTACGATCTCACCCGGCTGCCGTTCGTCATTCAGTACAACAAGCGCGATCTTCCGAATGCCGCACCCATCAACGTGCTCGATGCCGCGCTCAATCCCGGCTGGCCGGTGGAAGACCCCGATCGGCAGAAGATCACTCCTGATCCCTATCGCTCCGGCGATTACCTGGTCAAGGAAGTCGATGGCGTCTGGATCGAGCGCGTGCCGACGTTCGAAGCGGTCGCGATGCGTGGCGACGGCGTCTTCGATACCCTCAAGGCGGTGAGCAAGCTGGTACTCAAGTCGCTCGGATGAAGCGCGAGACTGTCTGGACCCTTCCCAACATCCTGACCGTTGCTCGCATTGCCATCACGCCAGTCATCGCGTCGTTGCCATTCGTCAATGGCTATTGGCCGAAACTCGCCTGCTTCGTGATCTTCGTGGCGGCCGCCGTCACCGATGTCATCGATGGCCGCCTCGCTCGCCGCCACAATCAGATCACCGACCTCGGCAAGATTCTCGATCCGATCGCGGACAAGCTCCTCCTCTTCGCCACGCTCGGACCAATCTGGTGGATCTCACGCGAACGCCAGGCGCTCTACGACATCCCGGTCTGGGGCAGCATCCCGCTCTGGGTCTGCCTGTTGCTCATCGGCCGTGAAATCGCGATGACCGTCTTCCGCGCCTGGGCACAGGCCAAGGGCGTGGTCATCGCGGCGGGCCACGCCGGCAAGATGAAGGCCGTATTGCAGAACGTCTTCATCGGCGGGACGCTGACCTGGTTTGCCTTTCGCGACGCCGTCAAGCCGATGGGATGGGAACATTCCCGCTTTGCGGAATACTGGCATCAGTTCCACGGCGGCTTTGTTGCGGCCACGCTCGCCATCGCGCTGACGCTGACGATCTATTCGTTTATTGACTATATGGTGACGTATCGGAGGCTCTTTGGGTTGGGCGGCGCGCGGGCTAGTGGCTGATGGCTAATGGCTGATAGCTGATCACAATGAGAGCTGGCTTCCCAAAATGAGGCCAGCTCCTTGATTTAACGCAGCCATCAGCCATCAGCCATCAGCCATCAGCCATCAGCCATCAGCCATCAGCCATCAGCCATCAGCCATCAGCCATCAGCCATCAGCCATCAGCCATCAGCCATCAGCCATCAGCCATCAGCCATCAGCCATCAG
>DASYEH010000001.1:0-1786 GCA_036499125.1 Gemmatimonadales bacterium | reverse complement strand
CTGATCGACATTGTCCATGCCCTCGATCACCTTGCCCCACACGGTATACTGCTTGTCGAGGAAGCGGGCGTCGTCGAACACGATGAAGAACTGCGAGTTGGCGCTGTCCGGGTTCTGCGACCGCGCCATCGAGGCGACGCCGCGAGTGTGCGGCTCGGCGTTGAACTCCTGCTTGAGGTTCGGGTACTTCGACGAGCCCGTGCCGGTGCCGGTCGGATCGCCGGTCTGGGCCATGAAGCCGTCGATGACGCGGTGGAACACGATGCCGTCGTAAAACCCTTCGCGGGCCAGCTTCTTGATGTGCGCAACATGGTTGGGCGCGAGGTCCGGACGCATCTCGATGACCACCGGTCCCTTGGTGGTTTCGATCAGCAGCGTGTTCTCGGGGTCTTTGATCTCAGCCAATTGCTGTTCCTTACTGGTTATTTGTAGGTGATTTTCGCGGAGATGATCTTGTCGGGATCGGCCAGGGCGCCCGACTGCGGATCGCCCTTCTTGATCTTGTCGACGAGATCCATGCCCGACACGACCTTGCCGAACACGGTGTACTGGCCGGTGAGCGAGGCGCCGGCGCCGGGGTCCATGTCGGTGAACATGATGAAGAACTGCGAGTTGAAGCTGTCGGGATCGCCGCCGCGCGCCGCCCCGACGATGCCCGGAGCATAGGGCGTGCTCGAAAATTCCGCCGGCACGTCGGGCTCGTCCGAGCCACCCATGCCCGCCTGGGCGAGATTGAAGTCGGGCGCATCGCTCTTGCCGTATTTCACGTCGCCGGTCTGCGCCATGAAGCCGTCGATGACGCGGTGGAACACCACGTTGTTGTAGTCGCCCTTGGTGGTGAGATCGATGATCCGGGCCACGTGCTTGGGCGCGATCTCGGGCATGAGCTGGATGTCGACGTCGCCATCCTTGAGCGTCAGGATCAGATGCGGCGTGCCTTGCTGGGCCATGGCGGGAGCGATGGCGCCGAACAGGGCGGCGGCGAAAATCGCGAGGACGCCGAAAACGGCGCCGGCGCGTTTGAGCGGGGAGGTCATGATGACTTCAAAGCCTTGAGGACGTTGGCGGGAACGAAGGCGGAAATGTCTCCGCCGAGCTCCGCGATCTGGCGCACGAGCGTGGCCGAGATGTGGCGGACATGCGGGGACGACGGCAGGAACACGGTCTGCAGGTCCGGCGCCATCTGCGCGTTCATGCCGACCATCTGCATCTCGTAATTGTAGTCGGTGGTGTCGCGCAGCCCCCGGATGATCAGCTTTGCGCCATGCTGCCGGGCGGCGCTGACCGCCAGCCCGTCGAATTCCACCACGTCGATCTGGGTGTCGGTGCGCTTGCCGATCGGCTCCAGCGAGGCGTTGAGCAGCACCAGCCGGTCCTGATGCGAAAACAGCGGCTTTTTCGTTGCATGCGTGCCGACCGCGACGACCAGTTGGTCGACCAGCTTGCAGGCCCGCTCGATCACGTCGAGATGGCCGTTGGTCAGGGGATCGAAGGAGCCGGGATAGAACCCCACGAGCCGTGTCATGTGCCGCCCTTTCGCCCAAGCCGCGGATTTGGCAGGCGTTCTGTCACGGGCGCAGGCCGGGTGCAAGTTCCACCTTCGGCGGCGATGTCTGCGTTTTTGGGCAAGGACTTAAGCAAGAATTCAGCAGGCGCTGGCATGGTGCCCCCACGGTCTGAGGAGTGGAACTGTGTCGGCGGCACGCAACATGGTGCGCGCGTTGCGCGAGAGCGGCTCGCTGGGCGAGGCCCCGCCCCCGTCGCCGCGCAACCGCGTGGTCCTGAC